>QHVH01000047.1 GCA_003222245.1 Blastocatellia bacterium AA13
CCCCGAAAAATCATCGACTTTCCCGGAGTGGTCTGCCGCCAGATCCTCAAGCCCGTCCCAATCTCCTAACAAGCTCACTTCATCAAACTGCGTGTCTCTTCCCCCCAGCGTCGTTATTATCGCCGCCGACAGAGCCGACCCCGCGTTTATGTTCTCCGGTTCCCCAGCCTGCGGAGCGATCTCTCCACTCGCTCCTGATAACCTTCGCGCCAGCCCCTGGGTCGCCGACGTCGCTACCTGCTGGCTGAATGCCGTCATATCCTTCACGCCGGCCGGCCGATCAAAGCCCAGTCTGCTCATTACCTCCGTAGACTGACCGAGCTCCTCCATCCTCTTGTCCGGCCCAGCCGCTTCCGCCGTCACTTCCGGCGCCACTGGCCCCGCCGGCATCCCTGCCGTCGTCGCCGCCTTCCCGGCGTACTCGTTGGCTTTCTTGGCTGCACCCACCGACCTCAGGCCGATTATTGGCGCGCTCACTGCCAACAGTGCCACCATCAAAGTTACTACTAGCCTTCTTCTTTTCATTATCGCTTCTCCGTTGTTAGCATCGATCCAGATTTAAAACTCCCAGACCAGATTTGGACTCCCAGACCAGATTTGAAACTTCCAGATTTGAAACTCATTCCAGATTCGAACTCGACCACACAGCCAAGAGCAGAAACCGCTTAGTCGGCCCCCGCAGGGTTAAGGAGCTTACCAGTGCTTACAAACCCAACCGAAATTCATCAAAAGGGCCTGTCCCATTTTCAGTTGATTTACTTTACTAAACAATACCTGCAATATGCTGACCTGCATTACAAGTAGATAGAACCAGAACAGAATCTACGCCGGTGCATTCCACGTGCCAATACTGAATAAAAGGGGAAGTTTAAATTTCTTTTTCTAAGAGATTTAATCACTACGCTTAAGCTTCCTTGGAGCGCTCTTCAAACCCGATAATGGAAATCAAGGTGGTATACTTTCTTTCCAGCAAATTGAGTAGTCAGTAGCTATTGGCACTCTAGTGTCCAAGTGAATTCAAGTCTCATTTCAGATTCAATTGCGACTTAACGCTTTTTCACGAAGCTTCATCGCTCCGCAATATTATTGAGCGTCGGCCGGACCGTACATAATTGAAGAAGGGTCGATCTCCTGAACCTCCGCAAGCACATCAAGCGCAGGGTCATAGAGGCAAGTTCTATTGCGTCCCGCCTCTTTCGCGCGGTACAACGCCTGGTCGGCTTTCTGGACCAATTCGAGAGCCCGGTTTCCGTCCTTCGGAAAGCAAGCCATTCCAATGCTGATTGTTATTCTCATCGTGCGCGAAGGGTCGCTTGTAGACGCGGGAAACTCAGTCTCCGCGACTTTCTCACGAATCTCTTCCGCCACGTCGAAAGCCCTATCAGAACCCTGCTTAAGGTAGGCCAGATATTCCTCGCCGCCATATCTTGCGGCCATATCGCTGCCCACAGTCTCTCCAATGATTCTGCCGACCTCGCGAATCACCTGACTGCCGACCAGGTGCCCCTTGCCGTCGTTGACCCTTTTAAAATGATCGAGATCCATCATTAATATGGATACCAGTTCAGGCACAGGGCTCGAAACCTGCCGCAATATCTCCCTGTCAAGATCCGCGAAGAGACTGCGACGAGATCGGAGGCCCGTCAGCTCGTCGCGTTGTATCATCTGATGTAAGCGATCCTGAAATTCCGCTTCGAACTCATCGAGCATTGCAAATTTGAGAAGATGCGTGCCGATCTTGATCTTGTCTCCATCCTGGAGCAACTGCTGCGATTTCACAGCCGAGCCGTTCAGAAAGGTTCCGTTCGTGGAGTCGTAATCGGACATATAGTATTCGGCGAAGCCTTCTTTAGTAGTCAATCGGATAATTTCCGCATGGTGGCGCGAAGCGATTTCGTCCCTTAGAACAAGGTCCGCTCCGCTTCCTCGTCCGATCACCGTGCGCTCTTGCTTGAGTTCAACCGACAGGCCGATGGACTGTCCCTGGAGAACGACAAGAACCGGCCTCCTGGCTCCTGAATACAAAACTTCTCGAAGGTCGAGCTTTACTGTTCGCTCCGCGTCGTCCAATTACAGGCTCCTTGCGGGCTCAGAATATATCAATACTGCCTAATCGACGCAATCGTACCTCGTTCCTCGTTCTCTTTCAGCGTTCTGTTCTCGTTTCACGTTCTTGACGCTGACGGTACGCGCCCATAGAATCGATATCGGAGGTATAGTGGATACCAACAAGGCACTCATGCAATCAGAGACTCAAGGAAAATATAAGGAATGCCCTAGCATAGTCCGAATCGCCGAGGCCAATCTTCCGACCGAGTTTGGTTGTTTTAAAATCATCGGCTTTATAAACGAAGTGAGCCGCGAGGAATTCGTCGCGCTGGTGAAATCCGGAAGTTCGGACAAACCGCCGCTCGTTCGAATTCACTCTCAATGTCTTACCGGAGACGTTTTCCACTCCCTCAGATGTGATTGCGGAAGCCAGCTTCACTCGGCGATGAAGACGATCGACGAGTATGGAGTGGGAGCCGTGGTATATCAACATCAGGAGGGACGCGGCATCGGCTTGATGAACAAGATTCGGGCGTATGCGCTGCAGGACGCCGGTCTTGACACCGTGGAAGCCAATCTCTCTCTCGGTTTTGAAGCGGATCTCCGGCACTATGAGTGCTGCGCCGAGGTTATTCGGCAACTGGGCTTTTCGCGGATTCGTTTGCTTTCAAACAATCCTGCAAAGGTGGACGCTCTGAGCGCGGCAGGCATCGACGTCGCCGAGCGCGTTTCGATCGAAGTAGTTCCACACGCAAAGACGCTCAGTTATCTTAAAACCAAAAAGAACAAGATGGGTCACCTGTTCGAAAGACTCGAAGAAGAGTGATCCGGTCCTAGTCAATGGCCAAACCTGCTATCGATGCGTTGACAACCGCGCTTGCGGGAAACCTTCTCGGCGCTGAAGGCAATCAGGTGAGAAAAGGCGTCTGGGAGAATTGTGTCTATTATGCCGGCGACGGATTCGTCTATCACCTAAGAGTGACAAAACACGGCAAAGGGCCCCGCGTGGAGATTGCCGGCAAGAGAGCGGTCGGAGAGTACCTGAGGTGGGTTGACGGCTTGTTCGCCCCCGGCCAGGTGCCGGATGAGAAAAATGCCGTTCATTTCAGAGCGGCGCGTGCGCTTCGTGAAATGCTATGATCCGCGGCCGTCCACATTCGACCTGAGGGCTTTTAACAGGATCATCAATTTCAGTTATTCAACGCTGGAAAAAATCAGCGTTTTTGCGAATGAAGCTTTCCCATTTCGCCGGAACTTCCGATGAAATGAAGATGGCAGACACCGGACACGCCGGCTCGCAAGCTCCGCAGTCCGTGCACGTCGCCGGATCAATATACATTTGATCCTCCCTGGGACCGCCTTGTATGCAATCGACCGGGCAAACATCCACGCACGCGAGTTCCTTCGCACCTATGCAAGGTTGACAGATTACGTAAGCCACACCACCGCTCGCCGTTTATTAGTTAATTCGCTATTGATTTATTTATAATGATCCGCGTTTATAGCTATGAAGTTCTTCCACTGTTCGGGCGTGTCGTCCTCCGTAAAGATCGCCTGCACCGGGCACGCTGGCTCGCAAGCTCCGCAATCGATGCATTCATCCGGGTGGATATACAGCATCTCCGCGGTCTCAAAATCTGCTTCGTCCTTACGCGGGTGAATGCAGTCAACCGGACAAACGTCAACGCATGCAGTATCCTTCGTGCCTATGCAGGGTTCCGCAATTATATATGCCATGTTCTCTCCAAGTTCCTCCTTTTCGAAGCTGGGCCACAGATTGAATTGCAAAGGATTGGTACCCGGTTAATTTCGCCGATTTTTGAAAAAGAGTCAATGCCCAACTCACAACGCGTGATGATTTTCTACGGATCATTCGGTCATGGATCGAATATCGAGGAGCGCGTCTATTTCAGCAGGCGAGAAGCTATCATCGCCGACCAACAGATCCCGTATCGTCTTACCTGATTTAATCGACTCTTTCGCAAGCTCGGCCGCTTTCGCATAGCCGATCTTGGGACTCAATGCGGTCACCAAAGCCAGACTGTGCTCGGCATACCACTCCGCCCGCTCCCGGTTCGCCGTGATGCCCTCAACACAACGTGTCCGAAAGACGGCGATCGCATTGGTCAGTATTCTGAGCGACGTTAAAAGGTTAAGCGCAACGACGGGCATCATCACGTTGAGCTCGAGCTGGCCCGCCTGCGCCGCAAGCGCGATGGCAGTATCGTTTCCGATTACCTGAAAACAAACCATATTGAGCATCTCGGCCATCACGGGATTGACTTTGCCCGGCATTATGGATGATCCGGGCTGAACCGGCGGCAGGTTGATCTCCGCCAAACCGGTGTTTGGACCCGAGCTGAGCAGGCGCAGATCGTTCGCGATTCGAATGAGGTCTATCGCAAGCACCCTCAGGGCTCCGGACAAATTCACAAATGGCGCGAGACTCTGCATCGCGGCGAAGTAGTCGCCGGCGGCGCGCAGGTCATATCCGGTAATCGACCGCAACTCTTCTACGACCTTGGAGCGATATTCCGGCGAAGTGTTCAATCCGGTGCCAACCGCGCTTCCGCCGAGGCCCACTTCCAGGAGTTCGAAAGCTGCCGACGCCATTCGCGTGCTTCCATGCTCGACGGCGGCCCCATATGCTCCAAACTCCTGACCAAGCCTGATAGGAACCGCATCTTGAAGATGAGTTCGTCCCGACTTTATCACGTCATCGAATTCGACCGTCTTCTCGGCAAGCGAATGGCTTAGCTGGTTGATCTCAGGAATCAGCCGGGACACAAGATTGAACGCCGCCAGTCGCATCGCCGTCGGAAACACGTCGTTCGTCGATTGCCCGTAATTGACGTGATCGTTCGGGTGCACTATTGAATAGTCGCCCTTGCTGCCGCCCAGTATCTCGATCGCACGATTAGCCAGGACTTCATTTGTGTTCATATGGTGGGAGGTCCCGGCGCCCGCCTGAAACGGGTCGACCACAAACTGATCAAGCAGACTGCCGGACAACACCTCATCGGCTGCCGTTTCGATCGCGGCCGCAAATCTCTGATCGAGCACACCCAAGAACCGATTTGTGCGAGCCGCCGCTTTCTTGATTTGGACGGTTGCGATTACGAGTTCGGGAAAAGGCTTCCACCCGGAGATGGGAAAATTCTCTATCGCCCTTAGCGTCTGAATACCCCAGTAGACATCAGAAGGAACTTCGCGTTTACCGAGCGAGTCACTCTCAATCCTGCTGTGGCTCGAAGGTGACATGGGGGATCATCTCCACATTTTCCTTTAGAGTGATGCGGCCCGCCATTCGGATAGCAGGCTTGGCTTCGGGCGTAACCGCAAGGACGCTGTCGACCAGTTTCTCATTGGGGCGGAATCCGAGGCCGAACTCCTTCAGTTCCGGACGCCGCATAAGGCGTTCGATGCCCCATACCGTCTCTTCACGTCCAAGAGCGCAGATTTCGCTCTCCTTCGACATGATAATCGCCTCTTCGGGGCATGCTTCTACACAATAGCCGCAGAAAACGCACCTCAGCATATCGATGTCGAATCGAGTGGGAACTTTCTCGATTAGCGGATCCGGATGCTCTCCTGGCTCGATGTAAATGCAGTCGGCTGGACAGGCTGTCGCGCACATATAGCATGCCACGCATCGCGGGCTTCCATCCTGTCGCGCGGTCAATATGTGAGCGCCGCGATAGCGATCCGAATAACGACGGCGTTCTTCCGGGTAGTTTATAGTGGGGCTGATTTGGCCGGTCAGATTCTGCGCCATTCGCGAAATCGTCAATTTCATGCCGACGAGCGGCCCAAGCACTTCCTTCGCGAACGACGATTCGCGCTGGGCTCGGTCACTGACATTGACTACTTTGGCCTGCTTTTTCATAGCGCTCCGTTGGTGGAAATCAAAGCTCCCTGTGAGTAAACCGAGTCGAGGTCAATGCCTGCAAATGCCGATACCGCCTGTTTCATGTCCGATAGTACGTCGGTGGACGACGACCAGACCGAAGTATCGCCCGATGCTTCGAGCAATGCCGCAAGGAGGCTCCACGCGGGCTGGGCGTCTCCGGGCGGATTGATCGCCTGGAGAGCCGCCTGCACGCGGCTCTGGTAGTTGGTATAGGTGCCTTCTTCTTCGGTCCATGCCGCTACCGGCAAGAGGACGCCCGCATCGGTCTGCCAGTCTGCTTTGTGCGCGGCAAACAACACCGAGAATTCCAGCAACGAGACAAGCTCCGCGATTCTGGCCTCAGCGAGCGCATCGGTCTCTCTTGTGACAAGAGGCTTATAATAAAGGATGACCGCCGCTTTGATTTTTCCCTCCCTGGCCTTCGAAATTGCCCCTTCTATTCCCCCGATTTCGTCGCCCGCGAAGCCGAGCGCCAGAGCGCCCATTGAGTTGGGATGTTTATCGAATCGCCGTAATATTTTGTCTTCGGGCTCGAGCGCCTTCCGATCCTCGGAGTCCAGCCTAAACTCCAATTGATCTCCGCCGAGCTGCCCTTTGACATAGCGAGCGAGCAGAAAGAGGGCCTCGTTTGTAGCCGAAGCGGACCCGACTCCCAGAATTGCGGCGCCGCCATATTTTCTGGCCGCTTCTCTAAGCCCGGTGTTCGCGGCGTCCAGCGCCTCGCCAAGGGAGGCGGGCGCCTGCATTCCATCGCGCCCTTTTATCAAAGCGCGCCGAACGCGCTCGCCCCTTCCGATCTCGTGTATGCTGAGGCGGCCTTCATCGCACAGCCAGCTTTTGTTCACGTCCGGATTGCGGCGGGGTATCATCCGAAAAATCGCTCCATCCCGATGATCGATCCTCGCGTTGCAGCCGGTCGAGCAGCCCGCGCAGACCGAATCGGTGCTGTGCAGAAACCACACCCGGCATTTGAATCGGAAGTCTCGCGAGGTGAGCGCGCCGACCGGGCAGATATCAACGACGTTGCCGGAGTATGGATTCAGGATCGGCCGATCCTCGAAGGTTCCGATTTCAACGTGATCGCCGCGGCCGAAGAACTGCAATTCGCCCGTGCCTGTAACGTGGTCGCAGAATCTTATGCAGCGCGAACACAGCACGCATCTTTCGGTGTCGAGCACGACCATCGGACCAAGATCGATTACCTTGCGCTTGCGCACTTTCATTTCGAGAGGAATCTCGCTCGTGTGCAAGCCGTACACCATGTAGTAGTCCTGAAGGCGGCACTCGCCTGCCTGATCGCAAACCGGGCAGTCAACCGGATGATTCACAAGCAGGAATTCAAGCACCCCTCTGACCGCCTCTTTCACGCGCTCGTTGTGCGTGTTGACTACCATCCCCTCGCTCACCGAGGTGGCGCAGGCCGGAGTCAGCTTAGGCATCTTTTCGACTTCAACAAGACACATGCGGCAGTTGCCGTCGACCGGGAGATCCTGGTGATAGCAATAGTGCGGAATCTCAATACCGGCTTCGGCGGCCGCTTGAATGATCATCGCGCCGTCGCGGGCTTCGATTTCTCTATCGTTGATGGTGAGCTTTGGCATTAATCAATGTCCGTTGCAGAAATCTTCAAACTCGTTTCTGAATTTATTAACGAAGCTGCGAATCGGCATCACATCGGCGTCGGCAAGAGGACAGATCGTCTTGCCTTCCATCATATTGGCGATTTTCAGGAGAAGTTCCAGATCCGAGCGCTTTCCCTTCCCCGCTACTATATTTCTCAGGATCTTTGCTGCCCAACCGGTTCCTTCCCGGCAGGGCGTACACTGGCCGCACGATTCGTGAGCATAAAAATCGGCTATGACGGAAAGAACTTCGGGCATCTTCGTCGTCTCATCGAAGACAATCACTCCGCCCGAGCCCAGCATCGATCCGGCTTTGGCCAGCGACTCGTAATCGAGCACTACCGATTCACATTCCTGGGCCGTCAGCACGGGCACGGAGGAGCCTCCGGGTATGACCGCTTTCAGTTTTCGGCCGTTCGGAATTCCGCCCGATTCATTTTTGATGAAGTCGAGCAGCGGGTAGCCCATTTCAACTTCATAGACTCCCGGTTTGTTTACGTGGCCTGAAACCGAGAACAGTTTCGTGCCCTTGCTTTTCTCGGTTCCCATCGAAGCGTACGCCGCCGCTCCGTTCTGAATGATCCAGGGAACCGCGCAAAGCGTCTCGACGTTGTTGACGACCGTGGGCGAAGCGAGGAAGCCGGAGACGGCCGGAAACGGCGGCTTCAACCGGGGATATCCGCGATAGCCTTCGAGTGATTCTATAAGCGCGGTTTCTTCGCCGCAGATATAGGCCCCCTCGCCGAGATGAAGAAAAATATCCAGAGCGAAATCGCGGCCCATCAACGATGGTCCGAGAATCTTGGCTTCATACGCCTCATCGAGCGCCTTCTGAAGAATGTGGGCGATGAACTCGTACTCGCCGCGCAGATAGATGTAAGACAAATGGCAATTGAGTGCGTAGCACGCGATCGCCATGCCTTCAATCAGAAGATGGGGATCGCGCTCCATCAAGAGCCGATCCTTGAAGGTGCCGGGCTCGCTTTCGTCGGCGTTGCACAGGAGGTATGTCGGCTTTGGCGAATTCCGCGGAACGAATCCCCACTTCATTCCGGTTGGAAATCCGGCGCCGCCGCGTCCTCGCAGTCCGCTGGCTTTGACCTCTTCGATGACGGCAGCCTGATCGAGCTTCAGCGCCTTCTCGAGCCCGCGATAGCCGCCGGATGCGCGATAGGTCTCGAGCTTCACCTGCTCCGGCCTGTCTATGTTCGACAGCAGTACCTTAGTCATTCTTTAGCTTCTCGATTATCTCCGCGAGGGATTGCGGAGTGAGATTTTCGTAATAGCGGTCGCCGACCTGCATCGCCGGAGCCGTCCCGCACGAGCCCAGGCACTCGGTCAGGTTGAGGCTGAATCTTCCGTCTTCAGTCATGCCCCCTACGTCGATCCTCAAGAGGCTCTTGATCTCGTCCACGCATCGATACGCTCCCATCAACCAGCAGCTCACATTGCGGCACACTTCCATATGGTATTTACCTGCCGGCTTTTTATGGAGCAGCGTGTAGAACGTGGCCACGCTGAGAACATCCGAAGGCGGGTAGTCCATAAGTTCACCGACGTAATCGGCTACTTCCTGAGAAATCCACCCGAATTCGCGTTGGGCAAGATGAAGAACCGGAATCAGAGCCGCGCGCTTCTCGGGATAATGGCTCACTATAGCGTTATAGCGGCGCTTCGCTTCCTGACTAAACTCGATCATCGGTCAAGCTCCCCCGCCACTATATTGAAACTTCCGAGCGCCGCGACCGCGTCCGAAATGGAGCCGCCTTCAATCAATTTAGGAAAAGCGGAGAAGAGCGGGAAGCACGGTCCGCGCGCGTGAACTCGCCACGGCCGCATCGAACCGTCGGAGACGATGTAGTAGCCAAGCTCCCCGTTTCCGCCTTCGGTATAGCCGTAGACCTCGCCCGGCGGCGGCTGGATGCCGTGCATCACAAGCTTGAAGTGATTCATTAAATCTTCAATGTTCGTGTAGACGCCCTGTTTCGGTGGAAGCGTTATCCTGCGGTCATCCACCTGAAACGGTCCTTCGGGAAGATTTTCGAGCGCCTGATTAATAATGCGCAGACTCTGGCGCATTTCTTCCATCCGGACCAGGTATCGATCATAGAGATCGCCGCGATTCCCTATCGGGACTTCGAATTCGAAATCATCATAACTCGAATAAGGATGGTTCTGACGCACGTCGTAGGAAACACCCGCCGCCCTCAAGCAAGGGCCCGTGAATCCCCAGTCGATTGCATCCCGTCCGCTGATCTCTGAAACGCCTATCGCCCTCTGTTTGAAAATCCGGTTGTTTGTGTTGAGCTTATGCACATCGTCTATATATTGAGGGAGGCGGCCCAACACTTCGCGGCATCGAGGAACAAAATCCTTCGGGAGATCGGCCGAAAGCCCGCCTACGCGAACATAGCTGACCATCATTCGCTGGCCGGAAGTCATTTCAAGCAGGTCGTAAATCTCTTCGCGCGGCTCGAAGGTATACCAGAAATTGGTCAGCGCGCCGATGTCTACCAGATTCGTTCCGATACAGACCATATGGTCCATTATGCGGGAGAGCTCGCCCAGGATCACACGGATGTATTCGACTCGTTTGGGAACCTTGATCCCGAGCAGCTTCTCGACCACATGGGCATATCCTACGTTGTTCAAAAACGAGGACATATAATTTAGCCGATCGGTATATGGGATCACTCCGTTCCACTGATGCGTTTCGGCCATCTTCTCGAAACAGCGGTGCAGATAGCCTATCTCGACGTCGGAATCGGTGATCCTCTCGCCATCAAGGCGCGCAACGATTCTCAAGGTACCATGCGTGGCCGGGTGTGAAGGCCCGATGTTGATTATCGTAGGCTCTCCACTCAAGCGGTCATGCTTCTCGTCGTCGCGCCATTCCGTTTCGTATTCGATGGGGAGTTTATAGTCGCGTGAAAGCGGTGTTCGCGCGCCGGGCTCGTGGTCCTTTCTGAGCGCGTGACCTTGAAATTCCTCGTGACAGAGGATTCGGCGAAGATTCGGATGATTTCGAAACGTGACGCCGAACATGTCGAAGGTCTCTCGCTCCCACCAATTGGCGGTATTATAGACCGATGAAATCGAATCGATTTCCGGAGCGGATTCCGGCAGCGCCGCCTTCAACCTGAGCCGATGACCGTGATCGATAGAATAGAGATGATAGACAACGTTGAAGCGCTCGGAGCGCTTCTTTTCCGGGAACCCCAAATAATCGAGGCCGGTGATGCTGCTCAGCAGATCCAACTTTGTCGACGAATCGTCTTTCAGCGCCGAGCAAATCTCTTTGATCTTGTCCGGTTTGACGGAAATAGTGAGATCGCCGCGGAAATCATTAATATCCTGGAGTTGATCGCCGAATCGGCTCTTCAATATTGATACGATCGGATTGTCGGGCTTGGCGCTCTCCCTGACGAGCTGAACAAGCCGCACTGCTTCGCGCGCTTGCTGTTCGGCCATCAACAAAGGCTTCGGAGAAGTTTCAGTGATCTCTTTCCGCAGCTTTTCACGGATATCCTGGCGCGCGTCCGCGTCTACCATCGATTCCTTCTCGATGAGCTGCTGGATCATCAGGACGGCCTGCATTACCGCTTCCGGAGAAGGCGGGCATCCTGGAATGTATACGTCCACTGGAATTATTTCGTCGATGCCCTGCATTACGTGATAGGCGCGATAAAAGCCGCCTGAAGTGGCGCAGGCCCCCATGCAAAGGACCCACTTGGGCTCGGGCATCTGTTCGTAGATTCGTTTAAGAACCGGACCCATCTTATCGGTGATTGTTCCCATCACCATCAAGAGGTCGGACTGGCGAGGAGAGAATCGGACTACTTCAGCGCCGAATCTGGAGAGATCGTAGTGAGAGGATACTACGGACATGAACTCGATCGCGCAGCAGGCGGTCCCGAACGGCATCGGCCAGAGAGAGTTTTTTCTTGCCCAATTCGCGAGATGACTGATGGTTGTCGTGACTATGCTATCGCCGATCTTGCTCTCGATACTCATTCGTTTCCTTTCACACAACGAGCGCGAATCAAACCGGAAAGATCATTTGTGAAGGTTTGGAACGCTAAGCTAACCGAGAGCAAAAATCTTACAGTGGGCATATCCGTGAGTCAAAGGACAATACTGTTTTCAGTATTCATTCAAGGCAAAGCACATTGTAATCCAGATAATTGGGCGCGCCCTAAAAGAACCGAGGCTGAAAATCAGCGCTTCGCGCGCCGTTTGGAGGCGTCTTTTGAGCCGCCGGATTTCATGGACACGGACTTCGAGAAATCTTCTCGAGATGCTTTGCGCCTCTCCCCGGCCATGGCCTTTTTCAATTCCAGGCAACAGGTCTCGCTGCAAAGCATGAATACGATGTCCTGACCCTGCTGCTTCGCGAGAGAGGCCGACGTAGGCGCGTAGGCGGTGAGAGTGCGATGCTGGCTAGGAAGCGTGTATGGCAGCACCTTTCCTTGAAGGTTCTCCATATCGATAGCTTCGTTCATCTTACCGCCGACCGTGAACACCTCTTCATTCGAGCCCAGTTTCTTCCCGCACCATCCACAGGTACTCAGGAACCGTGTGCGAGCGATATCCTCTCTTCTCCGTTGTCTGCCTGGCTTCCTGATTTTCTCCATAGCAAACCTGCCTGTCCGTTCCGATCACGACGACAGTTCAGGAGAATAGTGAGGCAGATCCCGTTTATCAAGCAGTTGTTCCGCGCGGTGGAAATACCTCAGGGAGCCGGGGCGCGAAGCGCAACCGCGGCTCTCGGTGGAGAGTTTGCGAGAGAAAATTTCCCAAAGGGAAACTCGGAGTTTGATATTTTGGAGTTTGATATTTCAGAAGCAAAGCAGAATTTGTGTCCCTGCGTCTCCGAATCGTCACGGCCTTGGATCTGAAAGCTCAGGACGCCGCCCTGTTCTGGGTATCGAACAATAGCCGCTACGAGCAAAGTGCAAAATAAGCGTTTCGTGAGAAGGTTGTTAAATTCTTGCTCGGGTATCAGCGAGGCGCCTATGTCGGAGAGGTCTTAATCCTGTGTGGGTCGATCGCAGTCATTCGGCTAAATCGAGTCGGGCCAAAGCAATATGTAATGCAACCAAGATCCATCTCTTCTCCCGATTGATCAAGCCCGGACTTTCAGCAACAGCATCGATGACCGCTGCTAGAGTGTCATGGGACAGTTGTCCCTTAATTCGGGACATGTCCCGACCTAACTGACTCTCGACTTCTTCTTGAGAGAGCTCTTGAACGTCAGTACAGTCAATCCAAGACTCATGATCAAGAAACTGATAGTCTACAGTCGAGATTGATACTTGAGCCTGCTGCCATCTCGGATTGCTCCGAACTAACTCACGTTGGTCGCTGTTGATTACGAGAAAGAGAAGGCGGGGCTCTGTCGAAGCCAGGACGAGATATTTATTCTTCGGGTCGGGAATAGTGAAATCGCAATACAGGTAAAGTATCTGGCCCGAAATTAACTGGCGACGAATGGATTCTAGTCTTGCAGCGGGTGAGAAGAAATCACCGAAACTCATGACGCGAGTTCATCGCAGAACAGTATCCCTATGAGCTAAATAGTCGCTGACCAGAGCGGCGTTTGGTAAGGTTGCAACAATATCTTCGAGGGGGATGAAATCATTTTCATCCGCTGCATCAAAAGCGGAGTCATGGCTCTTCTTCTTGAGTTGACCAAACGTAAGTCGCCCGTTTTCGACAATTGATTGATCAAGGCATTCAATATCTGACTCACTAAGCAGATCTAAGTCTGCATCCCGAAAGGGTACAAATCTATGATCGGCTCGCACTTCAAACGCATCGCCAGCATGGCTGCATGTGGTTGGGATACCATATCGAACTTCTTTGACAATATCATAGGCGCCGCTAGGCACCGGCCCCTTACTCATTGCCACATAGCTATCCCCACAAATCAATCTGCCCCATTGTTGGAGACTCGCCTTATCAGCAAAATATAGAATCTTCAGAACCCAGTAGATATTGGGGTGCGGAGCACGGCTGGCAATATACAATAGGACTTCTAGAGCCTTGTTGGGGTCAAACCTAAATAACTGCGGCATTGGACACTTCACTTGTTTCAGCATTACAGTTGAGCACCTCGGATTATGAGATTGGTATCACTCTCCTGTCAATAGATTCCTTGAACGGAATCAGTGGAATCAGAGAAAGGGCTTACGACCCACACACCTTTAAGCCACTACGCCTATATATAGCCCTTCAGCGCTCAGTGTTGGCGCGTGACCAGCGAGGCGACGCGTTTAGCGTTTGCCCCGTGTTGTTTTGGCTTGGCCTGTCAGTCCGCACCTGAGCACGAATCTTTCGATCAAGTACGTGAAAAAATATCTTGGAAGGATGGAATTGGCGGAGAAGGAGGGATTCGAACCCTCGATAGAGGTTTACGCCCCTATAGCGGTTTAGCAAACCGCCGCCCTCAGCCACTAGGCGACTTCTCCGCGCCAGCAGAACGGCTGATTAAGACCGGGGAAGTATAGCCGAGGCGTTAAGGTGGTTCAAGCGAACGGCTCGACTTGATGCACAATCATCCAAGAACCTGAAGCATCTCAAGCCATCTGAGCCATGCTTAAGCCATGCTACAAACCTCTTGACTCTCGGCTCAGACACGATAGAATCGCGCGCTTCGGGTTTTCCGTTCATTTTTTGCCCATCTTTTGTGGAGAGAGATTGAAAGATCAAGCGGCTTGTATGCCTGAAGGCTCATTGCGCGATTGGATAGCTCTCAGCTTCGCGACCGGAGTCGGCTCGCGCACCGCGGCTTTGCTTATCGACCGATTCGGCGCTCCAACAGCCGTTCTGAATGCTCCGGATGCCGCGCTCGAGCGCGCCGGTGTCAAGTCCGAGTCAATTAGATCAATAAAGAACACGGAGCTCATCGCGAAGGCCGATAAGGAGCTTGCCGCGCTGGAGAAACTCGGCGGCCGAGTGTTGACGCTTGCAGGCGAGGATTATCCTACGCTGCTCCGCGAGACATACGATCCGCCTATCGTTCTTTATGCTCTTGGCGATCTTACCGGCGCGCTTTCGCAGGCGGCCATCGCCGTTGTCGGCTCGCGGCGCTGCTCGACTTATGGACGCAACGCAGCAGAAATGCTCGCCAGAGATCTGGCCGAGCGCGGAGTCACGGTCGTTTCCGGCCTTGCTCGCGGAATAGATTCCGCGGCCCATCGCGGCGCGCTCGACGGCAAAGGGCTTACCGTAGCGGTAACCGGAACCGGTCTTGATTCCGTTTATCCGCGCGAAAATCTGAAGCTGGCCGAGAAAATCGCTGCTCAGGGCGCGCTCGTAACCGAATTTCCGCTGGGTACTCCGCCGCTGTCGCAGAATTTTCCTTTCAGGAATCGCGTCATCAGCGGGATCTCGCTCGGCGTCCTTGTAGTCGAAGGAGCCGAACGCAGCGGCTCGCTTATCACCGCGCGAATGGCTTATGAGCAGGGACGTGAAGTATTCGCGGTACCGGGGAACATCACCTCCGCAAAAAGCTTTGGGCCGAATTATCTAATAAAAGATGGCGCTAAGCTCGTTCATACCTGGCGCGATGTCGTCGAAGAGCTTCCAGGCGAGATCAAAGCCGCCATTCTCTCCGGCGAGAGAAGCGAACAGGCTAACAGGACAAGAACTGAGCAGTTGGCGCTCGACGAAGTCGCGCTGTCGGACTCCGAGCAAAAAGTGCTTGCGCTTTTGAAACCTGACGAGGCCGTTCACATTGATCAACTCCTGGTTAAGAGCAGGCTCCAATCCGGTGAATTGATGGGCGCGTTGCTGCAACTCGAAATGCTCGAGCGCGTGAGGCAGCTTCCAGGAAAGAGCTTCGTGAGAAGACTGTAGTTAAGACGATATGAGCTTTGTGAGCATGCGTACGAAATCAGAACTGCACGATCTTGCGGGAAGGACTAGAATGCCCCGTAAGCGCGAAAGGCGTGCTGATCGGGCTGCCCGGCCGGAGGAATTCAAGGGTGGTCCTGTTTGGATCAAAAGCGGGAATCTCGCCTCCAGCGTGACCTTGATTTGAAGCTGCTGGATGCCTTCCATCGAGTACGAGCTTCGCTCTGTCCCCCAACTGAGCGGAACTGCTACAGAGACGAATTCAATTTTTCGGGTTCTTGACACGTTTTCGAAGTCACGAGTAGAGTCGAAAATTTGGTCGGGTCCTCGAAGAGGCGACATGTAAGCGGCCGGTTACTCATCTGGTAGATTGTTATGACAAAAGCACTCGTGGTTGTTGAATCACCTTCCAAAGCAAAAACCATCAATAAATATCTTGGGTCCGGCTACAAAGTTCTGGCGTCCGTCGGACACATAAAGGATCTTCCAAAAAAGGGGATCGGCATCGACTTCGAAAACAACTTTGAGCCAACCTATGAGACCATTCCAGGCAAAGAGAAGGTCATCAAGGAGCTCAAATCGGCCGCGAAGGACGCCGACACAATTTATGTAGCAACCGACCCCGACCGCGAGGGAGAGGCTATCGGCTGGCATATAAAAGAAGAGCTCCAGGGCCGGGGCAAGAACAAGAAACAGATTCGACGGGTGCTGTTCAACGAGATTACCAAGTCGGCGATACAACAATCCTTCAAGAATCCCACGGAGATCGATCAACGGCTGGTCGATGCTCAGCAAGCCAGGCGGCTTCTGGATCGCATAGTCGGATATCAGGTCAGTCCTCTGCTCTGGGACAAAGTGCGAAGAGGCCTTTCAGCGGGCCGCGTCCAGTCCGTGGCGCTCCGGCTCGTGGTCGAGCGCGAACGCGATATTCTTGGATTTGTAAAGACGGAATATTGGACGATAGCCGCCAACCTGTCCGCCCAACTGCCGCCCGCGTTTGACGCAAGGCTCATCAAGATCGAGGACAAAACGGTAAAAGCGGGGGACTTCGGAAAGGACCTGAAGAATACTGAGATTCACATTCGAGGTGAGTCCGATGCGGTAGGTATAACGGCTGATCTCGAAAAACAATCCTTCATAGTTTCGTCCGTAGCAACAAAGGAAAAGAAGCGCAATCCGGTTCCGCCTTTCATCACCTCCAAGCTTCAGCAGGAGGCATCGCGAAAGCTCCGGTTTCCCGTAAAGAAGACGATGCAGGTAGCTCAACGGTTGTACGAGGGCATCGAGTTGGGAGATGAAGGCGCCGTTGGATTGATAACCTATATGCGAACCGATTCGACGCGCGTTTCCGACACGGCCCTCTCCGAAGTGCGCGAACTGATCGAAACCCAGTTCGGAAGCGGTTATCTGCCGGAGAAGGCGATTCACTACCGTTCCAAGAAGAACGCTCAGGATGCGCACGAAGCCATTCGGCCCAGCTCGGCGATGCGAACACCCGAATCGGTGGCGCGATTTCTCGGCAAGGATGAGATGGCGCTCTACAAACTGATCTGGCAGCGTTTCGTCGCCTCGCAAATGCTGCCGGCCGTATTCGATCAGACGACTATCGAAATTGCAGCGGGGCCGAAGTATATGCTTCGCGCAACCGGATCGGTGCTCAAGTTCGACGGATTCCTCAAGGTATACGAAGAGGGCAAGGACGAAAAAGACGAAGAGGACGCCGAAAGAGCGATGAGCCTGCCGATCGTCAAGGAAGGCGAACAACTGAAGCTGAATCGAGTAACGCCGGAACAACATTTCACTGAGCCGCCTCCGCGATTTACGGAGGCGACGCTCGTGAAGGCGTTGGAAGAGCAAGGCATCGGACGACCGTCTACCTACGCATCGATAATGACGGTGATTCAGGATCGCGAGTACGTCGCGCGAAAAGAAGGCCGCTTTTTTCCGACGGAGCTCGGGTTCATCGTCAACGACCTGCTGGTCGAGAGCTTCAACAATCTTTTCAACGTCCAGTACACCGCTCACATGGAAGAAGAGCTTGATGAAATCGAAGAGGGCAAGATGCGGTGGACCGATACGCTTGCTGAATTCTACGGCAAGTTCACGGTCGATCTCGAAGCGGCCAAGCAGCATATGCGGGACGTGAAGCGGCAGGAGATTATCACCGACGAGAAATGCGAGAACTGCGGATCGGCGATGGCGATAAAGTTCGGCCGCTACGGCCAGTTTCTGGCATGCACGAATTACCCCGAATGCAAGACCACTCGCGACATTCCAAAGCCTCACGACGAGGCGGGCGAAGAAGCGCACGCCGAAGCCGCCGAAGAGACTTGCGATAACTGCGGACGGCCAATGGTCTTGAAGCGGGGCCGATTCGGTCAGTTCCTCGCGTGCACGGGCTACCCCGAGTGCAAGACTACTCGAAAGATTCAAAAGGGAGGCCAGTTCGCGGCTCCCGACGTTGTGCTCGAAGAAAACTGTCCGCAGTGCGGTCAGAACCTCGTGATCAAGCAGGGACGTTTCGGTCCCTTCACCGCGTGTTCGAACTATCCAAATTGCAAGTTCGTCAAACAGGAGACCACTGGAGTAGCTTGCCCCGAATGCGGCGGTGATCTTGTCGTGAAGAAAGGCAAGCGTGGAAAGACCTTCTACGGGTGTGCCAGCTATCCGACTTGCAAGTTCGCGCTCTGGGACAAACCGCTTCCGCAACCGTGTCCCAAATGCGAAAACCGTTTCATTGTTGAAAAGTTCAAGAAGGATGGTACCCGAGAGCTGGTGTGCCGCAACGAGGACTGCGACTACAAAGAAGCGGTCGCAGCGGAGGTCGATACGGAAAATGCCGCGCTCACGGCATGACCAACTATTTAAGTCATTTTTTCCTGTTATTGACTGGAGCGGCTGGTCGTGGATAATGGAAATGTTTTTTAGATCTTATGTGTGACAGTTGTAGCAATAGTACCTTTGAGCGCGATTCCTCAGTGTGTACGGATGCTGCGCGGCGGTTTGTTCTGAGCGGCGGGTAAAGAGGGCTGCATCGATATTCCTCCGAGCCGGCTTGCTCTTGGCAAGCCGGCTTTTTCCAATTTCGTGGGAAGGGGGGATTGAAAGATGAAACTCTTTGCCTTCATTAAGAAATCCAAAGATGTCTCGCCAAAACTCTATCGCGTTGATACACGCCAGAAGATGACGCGCGGGCAATTGCTGTCCAGAATGAATCAGCTCTCGGAGAAGCGCCGCCGTATGGAATCCATTGAAATCGGGAGCGGAAAGATCGGCAAACGCGGCCCACGCGCTCGAACTAAACGTTCCGACGATCCTCCAAGTAGATGGCTTACTGCAGGGGCGGCCGCCTCTGACCGCCCCTCTTCAAAAAATGCAACGTTCACAAGCACACCGTAGCGCAAAGAAGGACGGCAAGAGACGTCCATTCAGCCGTGCATCAAAAATGAAAGCGGACCCCGTAAAACTCGAAATATTCAAGTCACTCTATGCCTCCGTAGCCGAGGAGATGGGCATTAGTCTTCGGCGATCGGCATTTTCTCCAAACATCAAGGAACGCCGCGATTACTCGTGCGCGGTGTTCAATCGCAACGGAGTGCTGATAGCGCAAGGCGATCATATGCCCGTGCACCTCGGATCGATGCCGATGTCCGTCCGCGCGGCGCTCGAAACAGTGGATCTCAAGCCCGGCGATATTGTGGTTCTGAACGATCCTTACGCGGGAGGCACTCACCTGCCCGATGTCACCATGGTGGCTCAACGACGATGTAATGCGTCTGATCTCGGCGAACGTTCGTTTGCCTGAAGAGCGAACGGGCGACCTGACCGCGCAACTCGGAGCGATAACAACCGGCAGCACGAGATTACTCGAGATAGTAGAGCGCTACGGATTTCCTGAAGCCGATCAGTACGCCTCACACCTGATCGATTACACCGCCCGAATAATGCGGAGCGTTTTGCGAACCGTACCGGACGGCGTCTACGAAGCGCAGGATTATCTCGACAATGACGGCTACTCAGACGAGCCCGTGAGAATAGCCGTACGCATCACGATCGACGGCGATTCAGCTATCGTGGATTTCAGCAGAAGCGCGCCGCAGGTTCGGGGCCCGATCAATGCGGTCGAAGCGATTACCGTTTCAGCCGTCTACTACGTTTTTCGATGTTTGATTCGCGCGGATGTGCCCGCGAGCTGGGGGATCCTTGATCCGATTGCCGTCATTGCGCCTGAAGGAACTATTGTAAACGCGCGGCCGCCTGCCGCCGTGGCGGGAGGTAACGTGGAAACAAGTCAGCGAATCGTCGATACGTTGATGCTGGCGCTTTCGCAGGCCGTGCCGGATCGCATTCCAGCAGCAAGCCAGGGCACTATGAATAACCTGACTATAGGAGGCGCCGACACTCGCTCCGGCAGTCAATTCGCCTATTACGAAACGGTAGCGGGCGGCATGGGCGCGAGACCCCAGAGTGACGGAGTTTCCGCGATTCATACCCACATGACCAATTCTCTGAATACCCCGGCCGAAGCCATGGAGTATGCCTACCCAATGCGCGTAATGAGATATTCGATACGCCGCGGATCGGGAGGCGAGGGCAAGTACAAGGGAGGAGACGGCGCGGTGCGCGAGATCGAGTTGCTGACCGATGCTCGCGTCACGGTGTTGAGTGACCGCCGAGTGACGCGGCCTTACGGCTTGAGCGGAGGCGCCGCCGGAGCTGCCGGACGCACCGACCTGATTCAGAACGGCGTTACAACCGAGCTCAAAGGGAAGGAATCGGTCAGCGCAAAGGCAGGCGCCAGGATCAGGATCGAATCGCCCGGCGGCGGCGGATTCGGTGCGAAACAGGACGCGACGGGCTAGCCGGTTCCTCAACCGCGAACCGCTCTGATAATATGCTTGCCGGATGAGTCACGATATTAGAGAGCGGCTTTCGCGCGTGCGAGAACGCATTGTAAGCGCCGCCGCGCGGGCAGCCAGGAGCCCAGCCGATATAACTCTGATAACCGTCTCAAAAACATTCGAACCGGCAGTTGTCCAGGAAGCGGTCGACGCTGGTGCTCTTGATCTAGGAGAGAATCGCGTTCAGGAAGCCGCCGGTAAATCGCCGCAAATACACGGAGCCGGAATTCGATGGCATCTGATCGGCCATCTGCAATCAAATAAAGCTAAACTCGCTGTCGACATCTTCGACGTTATTCACACCATAGACAGCGCGGATCTCGCTAAGAAACTGGACAGGCTTGCTGGAGAAGCGGGCCGACGACCGTCCGTGTTAGTCCAGGTTGATCTGGCTCATGAAGCGACGAAGTCGGGCGCGGATGAATCAAATATTCCCGAAATAGTTGAAGCGCTTGACGGCTGCGCCAATCTTATCTTCCGCGGCTTGATGACTCTTCCGCCGTTCTTCGATGAAGCGGAAGCGACTCGTCCGTATTTTCGAAGGCTCAGGGAAATCCTGGAAGCGATCAATAAGAACCGGCCCGCGGAATCTCAGCTAAGGGAGCTTTCGATGGGTATGAGCCATGATTTCGAGATCGCGATTGAAGAGGGAGCGACGATGGTGAGAGTAGGCACTGCGATATTCGGGAGCCGAGCCGCCCTCGCGCAGTAGACCCGCGGTCAACGAGTCAAGCGACATTCCGGAAACGAGGTGACTGATTGGAGCTGATACCTCTTGTTTTGGGCCTGATCGGCTATGCGGTTCTGACGTTGTCGTTAATTGTCGGCGGCCTGCTGTTCTTGAGAGTGCTGGTCTCGTGGATCAGCTCGAATCCGTTTACCTGGCTTGCCTATAACCTTCGCAGAATTACCGAGCCTATGGTCGTGCCGATACGGCAGCAGTTCGGCGGGCGTTATTTTCGTTTCGACCTGATGCCGCTCGTAGTCGGCGTAATGATCGTGCTGGTAGGATCATTCGCCGCAAGTCTCATATGGCAATTCACCTCCATCGTCCGCGATGTCATATACACGTTGGAATCCGCCGGACCGATCACGGCCGGTTTTATCGCGCGCACGGTCATAGGTTTGTTGAGCATCGCTTATGTGGCGGCGATTCTTATCAGGGTGTTTCTTCCCTTCTTTGGCCGCGGTTATCGAAGCAGGATCTTCTTGATCTCTTTCAGGATGACGGAACCGCTCTTGAAGCCGCTCAGACGTATCTTTGTCGCGGGCATGTTTGATTTTTCGCCCTTTGTAGCTCTGCTCATCGTGCAGCTTGTGACCAAGGTTCTGCTCGATAGCATACATTGAACTCCGACGTCGATGATTCAAATTACCGAGACCGATGGGGCGGTTACGTTTCGCGTGTGGGCTCAGCCCGGCGCGCGTGCAACCGAACCGGCCGGCGAGCGAGAGGGCGCTTTGAAACTCAAGATTGCGGCTCCTCCCGTAGACGGCAAAGCTAACAAAGAATGCGTGCGGTTTCTGTCGAGCCTTTTTGGCGTGTCAACGAGAGAGGTCGAGATCAAATCAGGTCATTCGTCCAGGAGCAAGGTCGTTCGGGTGTTCAACGTGGACGCGAAGAGAGTTCGCGAGAAGCTGGGCCTATGAACGGGTCTCTACCGTCGCGTCGTCCCATCGCCTCGTAGCGGCTCGAAGCGTGGGCTCATTGATGAGCGGCAGGTGTTAACGTATACTGCAATCGCAATAAAACCCCGAACTCATTCAGAATCTCGGGGAATTCATCGACAGGGCTATTAACTTAATTACGGATCAGGAGCGATCATCCAATGTCTGGACATTCCAAATGGCATTCGATCAAACACAAGAAGGGGGCCATTGACGCCAAGCGCGGCAAGGCTTTTTCGAAACTAATCAAGGAATTGACAGTGGCGGCGCGAGCTGGAGGGGGCGACCCAGTCGGCAATCCGCGGCTGCGCAAGGCAATGGATGATGCCAAGGCCCTGAACATGCCCAAGGACACGATGATGAACGCGGTCAAACGCGGCACGGGCGAGATCGCGGGAGCGGCGATTGAGGACATAACTTATGAAGGCTATGGCCCCGGCGGAGTGGCCGTCTTCATCGAAGCCCAAACCGATAACAGAACCCGTACGGTCGCCGAGCTTCGACATATGTTTGGCAAGAATGGCGGCAACCTCGGTGAGTCCGGCTCCGTCGCATGGATGTTCCAGAAAAAAGGCAGCGTGATACTCGATAGGGGCGGCGTTGCGGAAGAGAAAATCATGGAGCTTGCGCTGGAGGCAGGCGCCGAAGACGTTAGCGGAGACGAATCGACCTGGGAAGTAGTGACGGCGCCTGAAGATTTCACGACTGTGCTGGACGCAGTAAAAGGAGCGGGCCTGGAGCCTCTGTCGGCAGAGCTTGTCATGCGTCCCTCGAATTCGGTTCAGGTATCAGGTTCCACGGCGCAACAAGTGCTCCGCTTGATGGAATCGCTCGAAGACCATGACGATGTCGCGAGCGTCGCGGCCAATTTCGACATGCCCGCCGAAGAGATGGAAGCTGCCGGCTGATCTCTAATTAGACCGCCGCAAGTTTCAGCGCGGAGTAACATTAGCTGTCTGTAGCCAAGCCAAACACTTCCCCTTGCGATCTCAAGCTTCTCGTGCGCCGTCGAAGAGACATTCTTTGCGACTAACGTTAAAAGCGCACTTAGTCTTGGACAAGTTCGGGGGGCCGTACTTCTAACGGCTGCTCGGAACGGCGTTCCGGTTTTTGACTATTCACCGCTTGCTATCAAGCAGGCATTGGTCGGCTACGGTAGGGCTGAAAAACATCAAGTCCAGGAGATGGTTCGGCTATTGCTCGGACTCACAAGCTCACCCAAGCCGCTTGATGCTTCCGACGCCCTGGCGGCAGCGATCTGCCACATTAATACGTTCGCAACGCGAGTTCGGCAGAGCAGGTAATAATTGATTTCAGGATGAAGGAAATCCAATCGACAACCTACGAGAGGATGCAGATCACCCAGGGCGACATAACGAAGTTGTCGGTGGATGCAATCGTGAACGCCGCGAACAGCTCGCTTTTGGGTGGGGGCGGAGTCGATGGCGCGATTCATCGGGCGGCTGGGCCAGGCCTTCTGGAAGAGTGTCGAAAGCTCGGAGGATGTGAGACCGGTCAGGCGAAGATCACGAAGGGCTACGAGCTGCCCGCCAGATACGTCATCCACGCCGTAGGCCAACCTGGCGCGGAGGCGCTGCGAGAGAGGCCGAGCTGCTTGCTTCCTGTTATGCATCGAGCCTGGATCTCGCGGTGAAACATGATTTGAAGACGATCGCTTTCTCCGCCATAAGCTGCGGCATCTATGGCTATCCAATTGATCAGGCGGCTTCAATCGCCGTAAGCGAAACCAGCCGTTTCTTCGCGCAAAACCAAAGCCTGTCGAAGGTGCTCTTTGTCTGTTTTAACGTAGAAGTAAGTCGCGCGTACGAGGATATCCTGCGGGGGATTCAAAAGGCCCCTGAGTAGCACATGAAATTCCGCATGCGCGGTTCAGTGATGCTATTCTTGAGCAGGAATTCACCGGAGTAGTAGAATAGCCACTGGCTCAGCTTGCGAGCCAGGATGAGCCGCGAGGCATAGGCCGCGGTTCACGGGTAGAGCGCCTAGTCTGGGACGGAAGTGAAGTGATGACGGACCTCTATCGCGTGCTTGGAGTCTCACCAAGCGCCAGCGCTTCAGAAATCAGATCCGCATACCGGAGAAGAGCAAGGAAGCTGCATCCGGATGTGTCATCTTCTCCTGATGCAAATGCGCGATTCGCGATGCTGAGCGAAGCATACAGAATCCTGAGCGATCCCATGCTTCGAGGACAGTACGACCGCGGCCAAACCGTCTATGCGCGGGCCGCATACTACGCATCGCGAGACGCTGAGATCGTCGCCTACCAGCGCAAATTCGACCGAATAGTGGACGAGATGATCGCGCGTGAGCGCCAGGAAACGGCTGCGAGAAGCCACGCCGTATCGATCGTCGTTCCGTTGTTCTTATCGGCCTTTTATGTGGCGCTCGCGAAACCCAAATTCATCGAAGATATGAATCTGATCGGCAAGCTCCTGCTGCTTACCGTTTCCGGCTACGCTCTCCGTTACCTGATCAAGAACCTCGGGATTGTCCTTGGCCGTTATACCTATCACATTCCTGATCGGATAACGTCAGTCTTTCAGGTTGAGACCCCACGGGATAAACAGATAAGCCGCAAGGCCGGTCTGGTGTTCTTGATCTGCGGATATCTGGTTTCGCTTTGCCTGGGACTTGTATTGAGCAGGCTAACGCATTTCACGCACGACTCGTATCTCGGTCCGGCAACGCTCGCCGGAGTTCTCGTCTATCCGCCGATAGCCGTTCTTATCATCGGATGCTGCAGGCGCGTTGCCTGGTTCATGGATCGTCCGTTCAGTGTAAGCACCGATCAGAAACCCTGACCAATCCTATTATTTTTTGAAGAGTTTCTTTGCGACCGAACCGAGATCCGACTTCCAAATGCCCCCGTCGTCTTTGGGTTCATTGGTCTTCAGCTCTTTTAGGGCCACGCGATTGACGGGATCGAGACGCACCGCCTCGCGGAAGAACTGCTCGGCTTTCTTGGCCATCTTGGCTTCCTTGTAAAGCAAGCCCAGCTTGACGCGAATATGCGGATTGAATGGATCGAGCTCGGCCGCCCGCAGCAGGTGATGCTCGCCGTCGCGTCTTGTACGCTGATTTCGAACCAGAGCGTTGCCGAGGTGGTAGTGATAATGCGCCTGGTTCGGGTCTCGCTTGACCGCTTCGCGAAACAAATTAACCGCGCCAAAGTAATCTCGCTGATCGAATCTCGCCCTGCCCTGGAGATAGTAATATTCCGCGCTTTGTCCCGAGCCGACGCTGGAGGCAACGGCGGCATGAGGAGCCGCGGTACTCACCGGTTTGGCGGCGGGAATCGGAATATCAGCCGGCTGAGCCGCACTCGGCTGAGCCATTGGAATACTCGACAATGGCGTGCTGACGCGCAACGGCTGAGAAACAGGAATTTTTATCTCCGGCGCTGGAGCAGCTTCATGGCCCAGCTCTGCTACCGCTTTGGGCACCGGATTCTTTCGAAGATGTTCGTCGTACTCGGCCCTTTGTCTGGGATCGCTTAGAGCTTCATACGACTGGCTGATCTTTGAGAAAACGGCTTCGAGTTTCAGGCGAAGCTCTTCGTGATGCCTGTAGCGATCGGGGTGAAACTGTTTCGCCAACTTATAGTAGGCGGACTTCATTTCCGCGGCCGTCGAGCGTCGCGTGATTCCAAGTACCTCGTAGTGATCCGCCGTCTTATAAAAATGCAGCCTTCGCGATATCTCCTTGCGCAGGTCCTCTATCGCTTCTTCCTGCTCCGCGCTCATTGCATTAGCTTCGTCGTCGTCGTCGACCCCTACTCTCTTCAACAGTCCGACAGCTACAAGCGCGCAGACCGCCTGCTTGGTTGCCGCTTCGCCCAATCCAGTCTGAAGGCACAAATCGTCAAGCGCGGTAGCCGTCTCTACTCTCGAAAAGACATAACTCTCCACGGGATTCAGCTTTCCGCTGAAGTCGAGCCTTTTACCGTTAAGGTTGACTTGTTCGATTTCGGCATCTTCGGGCAGCAGCGTATCGGCGATCTTCTCTACGAGCGCGGCGTGCCTCGCTCCCTCGAGTATGCAGTCCTCCGCGGACCAGTCGAATCGCACTTCGTGGGAAGCTCTTATGCGCTCATCAAAAGTGTAGTCGCCTCGGTCCCACTCGAACAACGAGAACACAATATCTATGGCCAGGTCTCTGACGGCCTTCTGCATCTGGTCTTCGGTCAGCACTCCCGAAGATACGAGCGTCTTTGCCAGCTCCGTCGCTTTCTGGCCCGCTTGTTTGGCTTGTTGAATTTGTTCAAAGGTCGCACAGCCCTCCTTAAGAAGTCTATGCTCCAACTGTTCGGTGTTAAGATTGCTTATCGCGAATACAGGATTGCCCGTTTCGAAGAAGATCGCCTTCATCGCTTTGCCGCTCGTCAGGCGAAGCAATCCCGTCCCATTCTTATGGGCGATTTGACGAATTAAATTAGAGATGAGCTTCTCGCCTAGTTGACCCTGCACTTCAATATCCGAGCTTTCTGATCGGGACCGCCTCGGGGCAGGTCCAAGGGAGCGCAGGTTACGGTTTGGGGGCCGACAAGCACGCATTGTAAATCGAAAAGAAAGGCACCGCAAGAGTAACCAAAATAAGAGATGTTAAATGCTGTGGGGATTGCGAGATTGACGCAATATGCCTTCGCGGATAGGATAAGAGCGCTTCACCGCCATTATGAGCGATTCTCTTCAAAAGATCAGGACCGGCGATAACTCCGCCAATCAATCGCGTGCCGAGGATCCGGCCAGCCAAATTGTGTTTGAAGCACTCTCCCGCATCGCGCAGGGCGATCTGAGCGTGCGCGTGCAGAACGGACAACAGGGATTATCGCCCGACCGGCGACAGTTGATCCTGAACGTCGACGAGATGGCGCGACGCCTGCGGTACATAGTAGGGCGGCTACAGCGCGCGGCCGATTCAATCGAAACCGGCGTAGGCGAAGTGCTGCGGGGAACCCAGGCGCTTTCGATCGGTGTCCTGGACGAAGGCCAATCGGTTGAAGAGACCTCACGCTCGATCTCCGAAATCAATTCGTCAATGCAGTCGATAGGTGAAAGCCTTCACACCCTCTCCGAGCTTAGCCAGTCGACTTCGCGATCGATCATCGACATGGCGTCCTCGATAACCAACGTTTCCGAGAACTCCGATGAGCTCGCGCAGTACGTCGATGAAACCGCCCTGGCCATCGAGCAAATGGCCACCAGCATTCGAAAGGTCGCCGAATCAACTGAAACGTTGGCGGAGTCGGCCGAAACAACGGCGCGTGCGATGGAAGCGATTGATGCTTCGACCCGGCACATCGGCGAGTCGGTTAACGAGACCACCGTGCTTGCCGAAGAGGTAGCTCTATCGGCGGATTCCGGCAGCCAGCTTGTCGCCGAGACCGCCGAAAGCATGGCGAAGATCAAGGAAGCCATCGACGCTGCTACTGAAACTATTACGAGGCTCGGACAGAGATCCGACCACATCGGCGAAGTTACTCACGTCATCACCGAAATAGCCGACCGCACGAATATGCTGGCCTTGAATGCGGCAATCCTGGCTGCGCAGGCTGGATCTCAAGGCCGCGGCTTTCGAATCGTCGCCGATGAGATCAAGGAGATGAGCGAGCGCACCACGGCTTCGACTCGCGAAATCGAAGACATGATAAAGGGGGTTCGCGAAGATGTAGCCGAGACTATCGAGCGAGTAGCCGTGGGTTGGCAGCGCGCCTCGAGCGGCGTAGAGCTCGCTTCGCGAGCCGCCGAGTTGCTCAGCGAGATTCGCGAAAAGACAAATACATCTTCCGACCGTATTCGCTCGATAGCTGACGCCACCGCGATCCAGGCTTCCGAAAGCCATACCGTTCTTGAAGCCGCGAGTTTGGTTCGGCGCCAAGCCAGAGGTATAGAGAAGGCCGCCGGCGAACAGGCTTTGACCTCGCGCCGAATTGGCGAACGGGCGGTCCATATGAGCGAGCTCACCGAGCGCGTCCGCCGGGCCGCCGGCGAACAGGCGCAGGTTTCGAAGGACATCGCCAAAGCTGTAAAAGAGCTCACCAGCGCGGTCGAGCAGATCAGGGGCGCTTCCGCGGAACAGGCTTCCGGAGCCGGTCAGGTGCTTCGCGCGGTCGAGATAATCCGTGAAGTGGCGGCGCGCAACCAGGCTTCTATTTCGGGAATAAACAGCGCGGTCGACCTGCTCGTGCGCGAAGCCGATCTGCTCAATAGAGAAGTCGAAGCGTTCAAGCTGCCGACGCCCGAACGCGGGGGCCATTTGCGACTCGCCCTGCGCGCTTCGCAGATGTCGCTCGATCCGGTCGGCGTGTCCTCGATTTCTCGCGTCGAGGTCATTGCAAACGTGTTCGAAGGGCTGGTTCAGTTCGGTGAGCGAGCAGAGATTCGGCCCGGAGTCGCAGAACGATGGGAGATTTCGCCCGACGGCCGAGTCTACACCTTCTATTTACGCGAGCAGGCCAAGTTTCATAATGGCCGGCGTGTTCGCTCCGACGACGTGAAATACTCATTCGAGCGGCAGATGCGCCAGAATGAGGACGCAGCCGCATGGGTCTTTCGTCCTCTTGTGGGCGCCGAATTGTTCATGGCGGGCGAAAACGAGTCGGTTGCAGGCATACAGGTAATCAACGAGCAGGTGCTGCGACTGGAGCTGACTCAACCGGTCGCGTTCTTTCTATCGACGCTATGCACGGATTACGGCTACATCGTTCCTCGCGAAGACGTTGAGCGGCCGGTTCCTGAATTCGGGCGGCGTCCAATCGGAAGCGGTCCTCTGCGCGTCGTCGAACCAGCCGCTGAAAATGCGGTTCATATGGAACGGTTTCAAGGCTACTGGAATCCCGACCTTCCTTATATTGACAGCCTCACCGTTCGGTTTGGCATGACCGCCGAAGAGACGTTTGACGCGTTTATTAACGGCGACCTCGATTATATAAGCGACCTCCCGTTGACCTATCTCACCGAGCTCAAGGAGCGAACCGGCGAAGTGCACCTGCTCGAAGCGCTTCAGCTTCAAACGCGAATGTTGATCTTCGATTGTGAACGCCCGCCGCTATCCGATGTGCGAGTGCGCCAGGCAATCTGCTACGCCATCAATCAGCAGCAATTCTTAAAAGATGTATATGGAGGAATAGCTGAGGCGGCGACCGGTCCTATACCGCCCGGCTTGCTGGGCTACGATCCTTCTCAAACCGGTTACCCCCGCGACGTGGACCGCGCGCGCGACCTGCTCGATCAGGCCGGCTATACCGAGGGCTTCGATACCGAGATATGGTGGCTGGACACAGTGAACAGCGCAGTCGAGTGCTTGAAAAACGATCTCGCTGAAATCGGCATCCGCGTGGAATTCCGATATGTCTCCGCCGCCGAAATGCAGCGCGGGCTGAGATCGAAGACAGTTCCTATCGCGGGACGGGACTGGTACGCGGACTACCCTGATCCCGACAATTTCACATACGTGCTATTCAACTCGAAGAATCAGAATCTCTTTACCGTGACCTACGCGAGCGAGGAAGTGGACCGGCTCACCGAAGAAGCGCGCTCCGTAATGAATCGAGAGCAACGCGCTGAGATCTACGAAAGGGTCACCGGCCTTCTATTAGAAGATGCGCCGTGCGCTTTTCTGGCTCATCGCCGCAGCTTCGTAGCATATCGGCCCGAGCTTGAAGGGGTCACCTTGCATCTGCTGTCACCCTTCATCACGCCCAAGGACTTATGGTTCGCGGGCCATCGATCTTTGGCAGCTACCTGAGGCTCTTAAGCTGATTTACGCGGTCTCGGAACGCTCTCGACAGCGTGAGCACGTCAGCATCGGAAAACCCCGCGCTCCTGAATGCGTCGTTGATCTGTTTGTCGGAGAGCCGTCCGATGAGATTGCCCATCCACTTGGCGTTCTCTACCGTCACGCCCTCGAGCACGGAAGGGTTCTTGCCTTTGTAATGAAAGACGACCTGGCCGTTGTGTGTACCTTCGATGAAGCTTTGCTTTGCGTATGCTTCGGGATCTCCCTTTGAACCCGCCGGCGCCTCTCCAAAGAACGGCAGCTTGCTGAAGAATGAGCCCGTCGAACCGAAGGTCGCGCCGAGGTCGGCGATATAATAGATGCGCTTTCCACGATCGACCCCACTCTTCTTTCCGGCCTGCGCTATCTTGTTGTTGATGTCTTTCAAATCCCAGTTGTTCAACAGAGCCATCAGGACCTTCAGTCCTTGCAACTCGCGAGTGCCCATGAACGGATTCGAGTGCCACGACCATATGCCGAGATCCTTATAGCCGTCTTTTCTTCTCTCGAATCTGACGTCCTTGACGTCAAAGCCTCCGCGTCCTTCGATATGCGCATGTTTGAGGAAGTAGTCTTGATCGACGTGATAACCGGCAGCCCACACGAATCGGGTTGCGGCTGTTTCGGGCCTGGGCTCGGAGCCAAACTTGACGGTCCATTCCCTGCCCTTTTCATCGCTCACGATAATCTTCTCCGAAGTACCGGTCGTGGATCTGCGAATGAAGGTAAACCGGCTGGCCGTCTCAGGTGAGCCCTCACGTCCGCCAGGACCGTAGACCATATCAAGGTTTTCGATGTTGCCGGGGTCTTCCCACAGGGCCGGCGGTCCGGCCTTGTCATCTTCCGAATCGGCTTTTTCCTTGTCATCCCCCTCGGATTTCTTTTCCTTCTTCTCTTTTTCCTTCCGCGGCTCTTTGTCCTTTTGCGGAAGGGGTACCGCGCGATAGCCAAAGGCCGAAGCCCCAAGAGGTGAAGCTCCAATAACCGAAGCCGTTAAAAAAAACACTATGATAGTCAGAACCACTGCGGACTTCTTCATCATCAGGCGTCTCCGATCGTTTGATTTCGTATTAGTAGACTCCATCAATCGCAGCGTAATTATAAGCAAGCTCGCACGACGACGGAAGTACATCCGGTAAGATCGGATGGGCTTGCCAATTTGCGGCCTGCTATTTAGGCTAGGAGGTTCTTAACCAGAAAGGATCAATGCCTGTGACTGAACGCGAAATCCTCGAGATGGATGTCCTGTTGGTCGGAGCCGGTCCCGCCAATCTGGCCTGCGCCCTTCACCTTTCAAAACTCATCGGCGAGCACAATCAACGCGAGGCGAGATCTGGTGGAGGAGGTCTGGGCGAGATCAATATAGCGATCATTGAAAAGGCCGCGGAGATTGGCGCGCATCAACTCTCGGGAGCCGTGCTCGATCCGGTAAGCCTGCGGGAGCTGATGCCTGATTTCGAAGCGCAGGGCGCTCCGTTCGAAGCGCCCGTCGGCGAAGAACACGTTTATTTCTTCACCGAGAGCGGTAAGATTTCGCTGCCCATTCCGCCTCCCCTCCGAAACCATGGCAACTACGTAGTCTCGCTAAATAAACTCGTGCGCTGGCTCGCGGAAAAGTGCGAAGCCGCGGGCGTCAATATCTTTCCCGAATTTCCCGGCGCTGAAATGCTCTATGACGGAGATAAAGTCATTGGGGTGCGCACCGGAGACAAAGGGATCGATAAGAACGGCGAGCCTAAAGCGAACTTCGAGCCCGGCGTAGACATTCAGGCTAAAGTAACGGTCCTGGGTGAAGGCGTCCGCGGCTCTCTCACAAAGCAAATGGTCAAGCGGCTGAACCTCGACCAGGATCGCGACCCGCAGGTGTACTCGATAGGCGTGAAGGAACTCTGGGAGATGCCCGACGATCGCTTCGCGCCGGGCTCCGTCATTCATACGCTTGGCTGGCCGCTTGATTCACATACCTTCGGAGGAACCTGGGTCTACGGCATGCGCGACCGAATTTTGGACCTCGGCTGTGTAGTAGGTCTCGATTATCGCGATCCGCGCATCGATCCGCATCATGAGCTTCAGCGATTCAAATCTCATCCATTCATGGCGAAGCTTCTGGAAGGCGGCAAGATGGTTCGCTATGGCGCCAAGGCCATGCCGGTCGGCGGATGGTACACGATGCCGCAATCTTTCTCGCACGGCATTCTTATAATCGGCGACTCCGCCGCTATGCTGAATGGAGAGCGCTTGAAAGGAATTCATCTCGCCATCAACGCCGGAATGATCGCGGCCGAAACGATTCTCAAAGCTCTAATAGCCGGCGACTACTCCGCCGAGAAGCTCTCAATTTTTGAGACTCGCGTCAAAGAGGGCTTGATCGGCAAGGAGCTGTACAAGTCTCGAAACTTCCATCAGGCGTTCGACCACGGCAGAAATCTCGGGATGGTTATGGCGGGAATCTCTACGGTGACGGGAGGAGCGCTGCCAAGGCGGCTCCCGATCAAGGCCGGACATAATCATATGCGGAAGCTTGCGGAGCTTGGAGTAAAGAACGGCGACGGCCGCTATGCGGATCTCAAGTACGACGACAAGTTGACGATTAATAAATTGACCGACGTGTATTACTCCAGCACCGAGCACAATGAGGATCAACCCTGTCACCTGAAGGTAATGGATTTGAATATCTGCGTGGATCGCTGCACGGTCGAGTACGGCAATCCCTGCCAGAATTTCTGTCCTGCCAACGTGTATGAGATGGTTGGAGACAGCGCGCAGTGTTTCGAGGTGGGTCTTTTCATGTTCGATGTCCAATGCATTCGGTTGCATTAGACAGTAGCTCTCCAGGCTGTTCACGGCATCGCTCAACCGGCCGCGATTTTCATAGGCATAAGCCAGAGACTTATAGGTGTCAGGCAAACCGGGCGCGAGTTGGCGCGCCTGCTCCAGATACAACAAAGCGGCGTCTATGTTTCCCTGTTTCAGAAACGTGGCTCCAACGTGAAAATTGATCATCGCGTTGCCGGGCTGCAAACGGTAGCCTCGCATCATGAATGAACGCGCCCGATCCAGGTTCTTCAGATCCGTGTCGTAGGCGTATGCCTTTCCGAGAGAATCCCAAAGCAGCGGATTCTGATCGTCAATTCTCAAGCCCTGTTCCGCCAGTGCGATGGCCCGATCCAGATGCGATCGCTCTTTGGTGATTTCGAAGACCTGCAGATGGGCGGCAGTGAGATTTGTGAGCGTGAACTTGTTATTCGGGCTGAGGTCGTTGCAAGCCTCCAGCTCCGGTACGACCTTCAACCATTGCTGTTGCTTCAGGTATTGAAAGCCCAGGATATAGTGAGGCATCATCTGGTCGTTCGCGACTTCGGCGCCATGACTGTAGAGCGTTTCGTCATCTTTCCAAACCGCGTTTTGGGACAGCGCTTTACCCCCGAGCACAACGCACAAAATAACCGTCGCAGCGGCCTGAACCGTTCCGCGACTGCCGAACTCAATCCACTCCTGATTCTTCAGGCTCATTAGAGCCATCGCAAGAAGAAGCGAAAAGCCGATAGCCGGTAGGTAGAGGTACCGCTCCTGGATGAGGAAGTTCGCGTCGAATGCGGCGAGATTCAAAACAGGAATAAGATTCGCTATGAACCACACCAGAGCAAATCGGCCGGGAACAGACTTCCACATCCCTCTTAAGAGCCAGCCAACCAGAATCAGAGCCGCCGCCGGAATGATGAATCTTGCACTCAGAGCAGTGGTCTGAATCGGCGTCGCGTGAAAGATGCTCAGGTTTACCGGCCAGACCAACAAACCGAGGTACTTCCAAATCACGATGGGAATCGTAAGGACGACGTCAAGCAGCGTATGTTTGACGTATCGGCTGTCCTGAAACACAAAGCCGAGCGCATTAAAACGCATTGCGAAATAGAAGATCGCAACAAGCAAAAACATTCCTCCATACTGGACGACCGGCTTCAGGCGTTCGATGAATTTCTTTTCGCGATTCAAGAGGAAGAGCTCGTATCCGGCTATGAGCGGAAGCATACCCACACCTGGTTCTTTTTCGAACACCGCCAGCAGAAAAAGACCCAGCGAGTACAAGAGGTGCTTGCGCCTGCCGCCCTCTCTGAACAACACATAAAAGTAGAACGACGGAACCAGGCAGATCGCCAGCAGTGGATCCGTCAGCCCGCTAATCCACGCCACCGATTCGCTGCGCAATGGGTGAAGCGCAAACAGCAGAGCCGCCAATCCGGACAGAGCGACGTCGGCGGTCACTTTTTCCAACAACAGAAACACAAAATAAACCGCCAGCATGTGAAGAACGATATTCGCAAAGTGCCAGCCAAACGCCGAGTCCCTGAAGATGGCCCAGCCAACCATCAGGTAAACCGTAAAAACCGGACGATAATACGGAGTCGTCGGCTTATCCTGCTCGCCCGGATCCTTATCTAACTGGGCGCGCCAGAACCACGCTTCGGTTACCATTGCCTTTGGTAGATTGGCGAAGCTCCGAATGAATTCGTTCTTCAGGATCTGGGTCGTGTCGTCGTAGGCGAACCCGTTGAACACGGTGTTGGAAAAAGCCAGAAAAGTTGAAGCGAGTATGATTCGAACAACCCATTTTCTGGAGATGTTGAAACCAGCCGCCGGTCTAGCATCGGCGTCCTTTTTGGACCGAGTTTCTCGTTTGCTCATCAGGCCAGGCTCAGAGCAGGTCTACTGCTTTCCGCGAGTCGATACCGCACCTTTTGGGATTTGAGAGTTTCGTATCATATATCGGGCGTTCCAGCGTGTGTCAACCTTATCCTGTGTCAACCTTATCCTTGACACGGCCTCGCGCCTAAATTAGGCTTTCCGCGACTTCAAGTCATGCCTGAGCACTTTAATCCTAACAAGCGTTCTCTGAGTTTCAACTCCTCGAGAATTCTCTTCTGTGTTGGTCTGGCCGTACTGCAATCCGGCTGCGCGATATTCGGCGGAGAAACAAAGATCGGCGACGGGGTTGTGATCGCCAATAAGTTGATCGTCAGGTCGTCGACCGCGGCGGTTGCCCTTCCGCGCGCCGAGGTGAAACGAGGAGACCGGCTCGAGATTCTGGATCATTCTGAAGTCAAGACTCCCACCCGCGTCGAAGAATGGTATAAGGTGCGGACCAAGGCTCCAAACCCGGTCATCGGGTGGGTCGAATCCCATTCCGTCATAAATCAGGCAGTAGTCGACAAGATTTCCGATCTATTCGAAAAGTCCAAGGACGTCATTTCTCAAGGCAGGGGCCGTCTCAAGGTTCAAACGAGGCTGCGAATCGATCCCGGCAGCGATCTCGTCACTATGCTCAGCCGGGGCACGATGGTCGACATAGTAGGCAAGGCGCGCACGACAATAAAATCCGAACGACAGCAAACCTCTGAAGATTCGGATGAGGCAGTGGAAGAGCCGGAGACGCGCACGGTTCTCTGGTATCAGATTCGAATTCCCGATGCGGAAGTTATCCGCGCGGGCTGGGTAGGCGCCCAGCAGGTCGATCTCGATGTCCCCGAAGAGATAATGCACCTGGAAGGCGATGGCCGCAGATTCACGGGCTGGGTAGTGCTGGATCAAACCAGGGCCAAGAACGGCGAGATGAAGAACAACTACATTGGCCTGATGAAAAGCCTGAGCACGGAAGGACCGATCGATTTTACGCGCATCTGGGTTCTGAATTATTCAAAGGAGGACGGCCGCTATGGCGGGCCGTATATCGAAGACGGCCTTCACGGCATCTTGCCGGTTACGCTGACTACCGCTTCGGGCAGGAAGGGCTTCACTATTCGGGAACTGGATGAACACGGCAAGACCGTCCCTATCGAGTATCAGACGATCAGAGAGAACAATCGCCTCGTGGTGAAACGCTTGAGCCCCAAGATTTATTACAACCGCCGAGCATCATCCAGACAAGCTCCTCATAAGAGGAAATAATAGACCGCTTTCCTAACCTCCATCAATGAGACCTAACAGGCAACGTCGGAGCCTGCCGATGCCTGTTAATTCCGTCCAGATCAATATTTTGCGCATCGCGGTCGAAGCGTACCTATCTTTCAATCGAGACCGCGATCATAACCAGAGGTGTGATTGACATTCCACAAATGAGAGTAGTATCTTTGCGCCCGTGTCGCGCGCCACGCAAAAGCAGAAAGAGTCGATCAAGTCTCGCTCTGCGCTTACCAAGCTTCTAGACAATCGTGCTCTTGCGAAATTGAGTCTGATATTTTTTGAGATCTGCAGTCATACGCTCGCAATGGTGCTTTCCCTATTATCAATATGGTTGATACATTCGGTGCTGGTTCGTCTACTCGGAGCCGACGTAAAATTCTTTGATACAATTCCAATACGCTGGTTAACGGACGTGGGCGATATCGTCATAATCAGCAAGTTCCTTTTTGAAATAGTCAAAGGCTTCAAAAGACCGGAGGTTGAGAGTGCGTAATTTTCTTCGGCTGTATTCCTTATATTTGAGAACTGCCTTATTAACCACGCTTGCTGCGATGATCGTAATTTTTATCTACCAGACCTCGCGATCTTACGCCACAGAGCAACAATTGAGGAGCTTCTGGGCCATATTTACTATATTGTTCTCCATAACCGGAATACTTTTTACCTTCCTTATCCCGCTGTCCCTTAGCGATCGAATCCGAAAAAAGCTTCTCAAAGTCTTTAACCCTTAACGCTCCATATCTCGAATCAAACTGGTCAGTAGCAAAATCATTGCGCTTGCCATTAGCTCGACCATAGGCCGTGTATTCATCCGCGCGGCCTCACTAAAAGCAGCGCGTTGCGCCGCCTCCATGCTCGACGGAATTATTATTGGCGGGAACCCGGCTCGCATCGTAAACACGCTTGCCGCGAGCAAGGACGTGACCTGATTGAAGCGTTCGAAGGCCTGAATTTCGCACAGTCTGAGATATACCGTAGCGGCCTGTTCCAGCGCGTGCAGTTCATTAAATGAATCTGCTTCGAACCAGTCACAAGCAAGTCTCGATGCAATTTCAGCTCTCGAGTTGTTCCACTGAGTCTCATTGCCGCTGATAAGAGCATTGATTTGAAGGAGCAGGTCGGGCGTTAACTTTTGTCGTTCGTCAGCCCGTCGCCTTGCCTCGCGCAAGGCGTCAACAAGGCCGGCGTCTTCCTTACTATCAATTCCAATCTGAGTACCCGCGGCATCCACAAACTCCCGCTCGATCCAGCCCCTAGCCTCCGCCACGCCCTTTCTCTGGAGTAATATTTCAAGCTCGGCCTTTTTTGCCTCGGCAAGATTTATCCATTCCCTGATGGGCCGCGCAAATCCGGAGCTTTCGGCGATTGGCAACGTACGAGGACGCATTTCATTCGACTATAATCATCGGGATTCCGAACGGTCAATGGACGACCCCTGTCGGTTGGGTTTCACGGGTTCAGACTGGCAAGCGCCGCCGCACGCATCACCTCGATTGGAGCGTTTCGTCCGGTCCAAAGCTCGAATTGCAACACAGCCTGACCGATTAGCATATCCAGACCGCTTATCGTATAGCATCCTTGCGAAGCCGCATCTTCAAGGAACTTCGTTGACAGCGGATTGTAGACGAGATCGTAGGCAATCTCGCATCCGTGCATCGAGCCTAATGGCGCCGGGCTCTCGCCTTCGCTGTGTCCTCGCATCCCAATAGGAGTCGAGTTGATGACAATCTCCGAGTGTGAATCCGGAAAGCTCCCGATCGGCTCAATGTTTACCTCAGACGCGGCAAAGACGTCGGACGCTTTCTTCTCATCGCGAACAAACAGCGTGACTATAGCTCCGCGCGCCTTCAAGGCATGAACAACCGAGCGAGCGGCTCCGCCCGCTCCCAACACAGCGCATCGTTTGCCCAGGAGAGAGGCGACTTTCAACAACGGAGCGATGAACCCTTCCGCGTCTGTGTTGTGACCTTCGAGCCTGCCTTCCTTCACAACGATCGTGTTCACTGCACCGATAGCCAAAGCCGCCGGATCAATAACATCCAGGTATGGGATAATCGCGCTCTTGTGAGGCAGGGTTACGCTGAACCCTCCAGCATTCCAGTGCATTTCTCGCGAGGAAGGGCTGACGAACTTTGCGATGAATTCACCGAGATCTCGGACCTGAAGCGGAAGATATACGTAGTCCATCCCTAATTCGTTGAATGCCGCGTTGTGAATCGCCGGAGATACCGAGTGCATCACCGGGCTGCCGATAATTCCGGTGATAATAGTATTCCTGGAGACTCGATTAATTCGATAAACCTCCCGCAGTTCTTCGCAGGTGAGTTGGCCTGGGGCCGATTCCCTTCCCCGCGCAAGCGAGCCGTAGGTCAAATAGGAGCCGCGGCTCGGCCCCAGTATTCGCGTTGCAACGCCCGCTTCGCCCATTACCATCGCAATCACGGGCCTATTCGTGTGATGAGCACGATCCAGGAGTCTAAACATCGCCAGTGAATCGGAAGAGTCGCTCGCCATAGTGACTATCTTATGAATGGCTGCCGGAAGAGCGGCGACGATCTCCCAAACCGCTTCCAAATCCGGAGGAGTCTCGGCGAAGTTATGATACGAGACGATCAGCCGCGATTGATCGGGTTCCATTGATGCAGCGGTGTGGTAGTGAGCGGCCTCCACATCGCAAAAGACCGAATACCTCTTGGCCCCATCAATCAACAACCGCAGCCTGATCTTATCTTCGATCGCCTGTCGGCCTCCCTCATCAAGGGCTCTACACGTAATGATCGTCGGAAGCGGAGGATCCTCAATCAACGGCCGTAGACTTTCGACTCTGGTGAAATCGAGATCGCGAAGATAGTCGAGCCTCAGCTCGATCATATCGGCGCAGGCGGCAGCTCTTTGCATTGCTGCTCGCGCCCCTTCAACCGTCGATTCGGTTATCGCCGCGCAGACTCTTACTGTAGGTTGTGCAATTGAATTCATGCAGGCGTCGATACGGCGGGAGTTACTGCTGCTTTTCTTCGTCGAAAGCGAAAAGGTCCGTTGTAAGGTACCGCTCACCGAGGTCGGGCAGAACGGCGACCACTCGCTTGTTAACACCAAGCTCTTCCGCGATCTTGAGCGCAGCCCAGCAGATCGCGCCCGACGATATACCGCAGAGAATTCCCTCTTCGCGAGCGAGCCTCCTTGCGATCCTCTTGGAATCATCGTACTCGGCGGGAATTATGCGGTCTATGATTTCGGTGTTCAGCACGCGAGGTACAAAACCGGCGCCGATGCCTTGAATGGGATGAGGTCCGGGCGGCCCTCCCGAAAGCACGGCCGACTCCTTCGGCTCCACCGCTACGATCAGCACATCCCTGAGCCTCTCCTTGAGCACTTCGCCAACGCCGGTTATCGTGCCGCCGGTGCCGACCCCGGCAACGAACGCGTCAAGCTTCGCCGCGGTATCTTCGAGAATTTCTTCAGCCGTAGTCGCGCGGTGCATCGCTGGATTGGCAGGATTGTTGAATTGCTGAGGTATGAAGCCATCCGGTGTTTCGCGCAAAAGTTGTTCCGCCTTCTCAATGGCCCCTCTCATACCCAGCGCATTCGGCGTCAATATTATTTCGGCTCCGAGAGCGCGAAGCACGCGAGTTCGTTCGGCGGTCATCGAATCCGGCATCGTAAGCACCAGCCGGTATCCCTTCGCCGCCGACGCCATCGCCAATCCGATCCCGGTGTTTCCTGAAGTCGGCTCGATTATCGTGGTCTTGCCCGGTGAGATCCGTCCGTCTCGTTCCGCGGCCGCAATCATCGCGAATCCGACTCGATCCTTGACGCTTCGCATGGGGTTGAAGGATTCGAGTTTTACCAGCACCTCGGCTGAGTTTTGCGAAGGAAGGCGGTTGAGCCGTACCAACGGCGTATGTCCAATCGCCTCGAGTATGTTGCCGCAGATCGATGGCCGGGCCGGCATTAGATTGACTCCTAATGATGGTAGATTGGAGATGCGGCCGGTGCGAATGACCGGCGATCCCGCTGCTGCTTCAGGCGCTATAGCTTAACACACAGCTTAAGGCGTCAGAAAAGAAATGACCCGGCTTCGGTAGCCGGGCGCAGTCCCTGGTGTCTTGTTGCGCAGGGATGGCGGCTCGCGTGAGACGCCATCCCTGCGGATCCGAGACTTTTCCAGCCGGAATTCTCCTTTGCAGTCAAACCCGGAAAACTCTTTATGGTTTACGGCGGACAACTGCAGACGTTGCCGAAAGAGGTAGTGTCGTAAATCCGAAGTACTTGCCAGGAACCGCCTGGAACCGGTTGGAAGGTGATTGTTGCCGTGCCTGTGCGTTGGCCCGTGTTGAACCCGGCCGAAACGCTCCGATCCGGCTTACGATCGCTCAGAAGTATGATCGAGTTCTGGACCGATACAATGCCGGTACCGCTCAATGTGAAGCCCAGGCAGTCCGAAAACGTGTAGGCTCCGCTGGTGTTGTCAAAAGTGAGCACCTTGCCCGACGTGTTGTCACGCAGGCAGCTTGTTCCGGGAATGGGCGCAACCATACTCCCTGCGGTCGCCATCTCCAGAGGTTGATCAACGGAACTTGCCTTCGCTTGCAATGCCGAGGCAAGCATCACGAGCACGAATATGCCAAGCGCGATCTCTATGCTGATTCCGGTAAACTGCTTCATGCGATAGACGAAGCTTTTCATTCAGTTCTCCTCCTGACCCGCATTTCCTTGGGCCGATTGTCAAAACCACTGACTAAAAAAGGGGAGATGGTTGGTGCACGAGACCTCAATTGCAGAGGTCCAAGAAATCGCAGGAGGGCGCGCAATCCGCGCTCGTCGTGGGAGCAATTCCGTATACTTCACTACTAACTGAGAACTTCGCGTCGTATCGTATAGGCTCGTATCGACCGCGTCAAGCACGAAGTTAATTCATCAGGTTATTGAAGAACTATCATCATCTCCTTGCATTAAGAACGGCGTTGAAATAGGCTCTGGCAGTCGCTGGTCCCGGTTAACCTCGGTGCAAAACGATGGACAATCAGAACGAAATTGCTGAAGAGCAGTTTCGCCTCGAAGAGGAACGCGTCGAGGCGCGCAGCGCGGTATTCAAGAAAGAACTGGGGCTGACCGACCTGGCTCTCACACAGGTGCTATTTATCGTGGGTCTCCCATGGATCGGTGTGGCAGCCAAGCAAGGCCCTTCGCACGTGATCTTCTGGCTTCTGGCGATGCTTTTCTTTTACATCCCGTCCGCCGTCGTCGTGATTTATCTCAATAAGATCATGCCGCTCGAGGGCGGCCTTTATCAGTGGTGCAAGCTTGGCTTCAACGAGCTTATGGGCTTCGTCGTCGCCTGGAATCTCTGGTTATTCGCGATCCTGAATACATCGGAAATAGGGCTTCAGATTACGCAGTATCTGGTCTATGTCATCGGACCGGGCAGAGAAGGACTGACCGCGAACAAGTGGTTCATCGGCGCCGTAAGCACCGCTACCGTGGCGCTGCTGGTGACGATTGCGGCGATTGGACTCGGCGTCGGGAAGCTGGTGCATAAGGCAGGCGGAGCGCTCATGCTCATCACCTTCGCGGCGATATTGCTGCTGCCTCTGCTAAACAGAGCCAACGGATCGCTGAGCGATTATCACCCGCTCGCGACTGAAATGCCGGTTCTCTCCATTATGAGCTTGAACCTCCTTGGGAAAATGGGATTCGGCGCGCTTGGAGGCTTCGAGTATGTAGCGATTCACGCCGGCGAGTGCCGTGATCCAGTCAGGGCAATCACCCGCTCCGTTTGGCTTGCCGCTCCGGTGATCGCAATCATGTTCATCCTCGGCACCAGCTCGGTTCTCGCGCTGGTTCCGATAGATCAGATCGATCTCATTGCGCCGATTCCTCAGGTATTGAGCAAAGGTTTCGGCCCGCTCGGCGTCGCGGCATCCATCGCCCCGATCGCCATCATGGCTCTGTTGTGCATTCGCGTAGCGCAATCAAGCGTGATGTTCAGCGGCAACACTAGACTTCCGATGGTGGCAGGTTGGGACAAGCTGCTGCCGGACTGGTTCACGCGATTGCACGCCATTCACAAGACGCCGGTGAATTCGATACTGTTTGTTGGAGCGGCCACGCTCGCCTTAGGCATCGCGGGACTGATCGGTGTCGGAAAGCAGGAGGCGTTCCAGATTCTGTGGAATGCTTCGGGCGTATTCTATGCGCTGACCTATCTCGTGATGTTCGCGATACCGATGATCGGTCTCAAGGGCGTAGAACCTGCGCCGCCGCTCTGGTTGAAGCTGGCCGCGGCCAGTGGGTTCCTCATGACGCTGCTCTATGTAGCGCTGTCGATCATTCCCATAGTCCAGGTCGAGAGCCGAGTCATGTTTGCCGTGAAAATCTCCGGCCTGATAATTATGACGAACGTGCTGGCGGTTCTGATTTTTGTTGTAATCGGCAAGCGCCGGCGAGCGACTGCGCCGGAAGCTGTAGCTGAACCCGCGAAATGAGAGGCTCGAACAAATCGAGATCCGATAGTATCGCGCCGCTCGCAAGTATGAGTTTTCAGGGCCCCGTCGAGTAAAAACCATCAAGGAAGCGCGCTCGCGCGCCCGCTGAGTGGGATGATGGATTCAATAAAAAGCAGGGTTGCTCACTACGAGCTGCTCGAGTTTCTCGGCGCGGGCGCCATGGGCGAAGCCCACAAAGCGCTGGACCTGCGGCTGGGCCGCGAGGTGGCCATAAAATTCGTAACCTCGGCTGCCGTCATCATTAACTCGGATAGGCGCCTTATCGAAGAAGCTCGGGCGGCTGCCCGCGTCAATCATCCCAACATCGCAACTGTTTACGACCTCAATCAGGAGAACGGCAAGCTCTACATAGTGATGGAGTACGTCGAAGGACGCTCACTCTCGACAAGACTCGAAGAGGGACCGCTCAGTCTCGAAGAAGCCATCGACATCAGCATCCGCATTGCGGACGCGCTGAACGCGGCCCACGCTTCCGGCCTGATTCATTGCGATCTTAAGCCGGCGAACGTAATGCTCTGCCGGACCGGGATCAAGGTGCTTGATTTCGGATTGGCGAAGTTGACATCAATTGAGGACAAGGGTCGGCTTTGCGATGAAGGCCATGAGCTTGTCTTATCAAACTCGGCAGACACGACGAGCCTGGAGTCGGAATCCGAAGGCGACGGCGTCACCGGCACGCTCGCCTACATGTCGCCCGAGCAGCTTAGAGCCGCGAGCCTTGACGCAAGAACCGATCTCTTCTCCGCGGGTGTTTTGATCTATGAAATGGTTGCAGGCCGCCGTCCCTTTGAAGCCGATCGCAAACGCGGGCTCATAGGATCAATTTTGAACGGCGAACCGCCGCCAATGAGCGCCTTTCGCGAAGATACGCCGTTGGAGCTCGAGCGCATCGTTCGCAAGGCTCTGGCGCTCGAAGAATACAGCCTTAGCCGATCCGTGCTGTCGAGCGTGCTCCGCAACGGAGAAGCGTTACTGCTTGAAGATGCCTCGCAGGATCCGAGCTTTTCACAGGAAGCAAGCGTGATCCAGCTTCAGTTGAAATCGGTGCTGGCCGTCCCTCTGGTGTTCAAGCAGCGCCCGGTCGGCGCCATCTACATCGAGAACAGCACACAGGCCGCCGCGTTCGATGAAAGCGACCGCCTGTTGTTAGAGCTCGCTTCCAGGCTGGCGGTCTTTTATCTCCATCAAGCTCGGCTCCTGCCCGTCGAGCTGGGACGAAGCAGTCGAATATTCTTCGATTCGAGCAAAGCCTCGCGCGAGATTGTCGGCCGCGATCCCGCGATCGGTAAGCTCCTTGAGAAGGTTTCGCGGCTGGCGGACTCGATGGCAACGGTTCTGATCGAAGGCGAAAGCGGTTCCGGCAAGGAGCTGGTCGCCAGGGCATTGCATTATCAGAGCTCCCGCGCCGACAGGCCGTTTGTCGCAATCAACTGCGCGGCCATACCGGATAGTCTTTTCGAATCGGAGCTCTTCGGATACGAGAAGGGGGCGTTCACCGGAGCGCTTGAGCGGCGCGCGGGCCGACTCGAACAGGCAAACGGGGGAACGCTTTTTCTCGACGAAGTGAATGAGCTCGCCTATCCCCTTCAGGCCAAGCTCCTGAGATTCCTCCAGTCGAACGAGTTTGACCGCCTCGGCGGTAAAGAATCCACCAGAGTCGATGTCCGGGTCGTGGCCGCCGCGAGCAAGAACCTCAAATCGCTTTCAGAGGAAGGGCGGTTTCAGGATGCGTTGTTCTATCGACTCAACGTGGTTCCGCTAAGACTGCCGCCCTTGCGTGAGCGCAAATCCGACATACCGCTGCTCGTCGACTGGTTCCTCGAAAAGTTCGCGCGGGTCTATGGCGTGACGCTTCGGTGCGACCCGGAGGTATACGACTGTCTGATCGAGTATTCGTTTCCAGGAAATGTACGCGAGCTTGAGAACATAATTCATAGACTTGTGGCGCTGGCCGAGCACGACTCGATTCGGTTGGGCGACTTGCCCGCGGAGGTTTTGGGCGTTGAGACGCAGCGCGTCAGTGTAGCCAGGGATCCGTACGAGCGCCTGCTCAAGCGCCCTCTCAAAGACCTTGAAGACCTAAGAAACAGGAAGGAGGCGGTAGATCGAATCTTCTCGGAGCGAGAGCGGGAATTGATCGATCGAGTAATCAATGAATGCGGCGGCAGCATCACCCGGGCGGCGCAACAACTCGGTGTGCATCGCATTACTCTTCACAAAATGTTGAACCGGACCAAATCCTGAATGAGAGGCGCCTGATCGTAGCCGCCTCCGCTACACCTTTTCGAAAGACGCGAGGATTGTTGCCGACCTATCCTTCCCCTCAGTATCCGCATTGGCTACTGTCCCCGCCAGAACATACTTCCATCCCCTTCAAGAACTCGTCTGTCACCAAGCAGATACAAATTGAAAGCATAAACCGATTGAATGGCGCACCTCTTGATCTGCACCTCTGCCAGGAGGACTTACAAGATGGACTTCAGGATGTATCTCAGAATCAAAAAACTCGCAGCGATAATTCTGCTCTTTTGCATCGCGCCGTTCGCGAGCCCGGGGCCAATTGAAGAATCTCGAATCGATTCGCTTCCGCCGGTCTCGAGTGTCGTAGTAGCAGTGCAGCTCGACTCACCCGACTTCACATTGATGGAGTTCAAGTATCGAGTCTTTTACAACAAGTCGGAAGTGAAACACATTCCGCTGACCGATTATGATTTCAAAGCGGCGTTCACCGACGAGTTGCTCCCGGCTCTTACTGAAGACAAGCGGATGACGTGGAGAAAGTCGGACTCCACCGAAGTAATTGATGTCCCGGCGCTGTGGGATCGAAAGGTGCAGCCGCCCAAGATCGAAGCCGACCGGATCCTGTTGGTTCAGATTCAAGGTTACGGTGCGTTCACGGCGAGTCTTGCCGCGGATAAATTTTTTCTGCAGGCGCGATTCAGGCTTGTTGAGCGAGCGAGCAACAAAAAGCTCTGGGAAAAGAAGCTATTCGAGAGAATCGATCTCAACGGGAAAATAACCGAGCTTCAGGCCGACAACCAGAAAGGGCTGAAGGAAGGCATTAACAAGGTTCTCGAAAAACTCTGCGCCAAGATTGCCGCCGAAATTCGAAGCGCCAACATGTGAGGTAAAGGAACTCGTGAGCAAACAAAATAAACTTGCGCCAGTCTGTTCGGCCGCGGCGATGATCTTCTTCGTTTGCTTTTCCTACGGAAACGACCCTCGACCGGCATCAGCAGCGACCCCTCAGGACAATTCCACCGGATCGATCCGAGTTAAATCAGACGCGACCGCCGTTCAAGTCTTTCTTGACGACAAAGAAGCCGGCGCGACTCCGGTTATACTCAAAGACATTCCCGCGGGTGTTCACCGCCTCATGCTGATCAAAGAGGGCTATGAAGATCACATCGAGCAGGTACAGGTAGTAGCGCAAAAGGCCGCTTCGGTTTTCGCCGTGATGAAACGACTGACCGCGAAACTTCCCGATTTACCGGTAGACTTCAAGGTCATGCACCAGCATCGACTCGGCTATTGCGTGGGCGTCATCACCGTCTCGTCGGAGGCGCTTGATTACAAGTCCGAAAAGGCCGATGACGTCTTTCACCTGCCGATCAAGGAACTCAAGTCGGTATCGCGTTCGTGGGGTCCGGTGCCCGGCGTCGGACCTTCGGGCATTAATGGTCCCACGGACGCAATGGCGTTTCGAGTTGAAGCGCCCGGCAGAGCATATGGTTTTCTCGCCTTCAAAGACTCAACGGCGGACCCGGTGAGCGTTGCTTCCGTGAAGACAAAGGAATTGTTCCAAGTCGTCTACGCCCTGTGGTCTACGACATTGAAACCAAAGGAGAACAAGTAGCGGTCTATCCTGCTATCTTGAGTCCGGCCTCACGCGTTCGGTTCGGCGCCGGGCTTCCATTTGATGTTGCAGCCGATGCTCGGCTTCTGATGCTCATCGATCGCGTGATCGCTCAAAGCGGCATCCACAGCCCCTCTCAGGTCGCCTCCGGTTACGGGAACTCCGTTGCCTGGGCGGCTGTCGTCCAGTTGACCGCGATAAACAAGTTTTAGCGAGGAATCGAACAAGAAAAAATCCGGAGTACAGGCGGCTTGGTAGGACAGCGCCGCCTTCTGGTCCTCGTCATAGCAAAACGGAAAGCGAAAACCGAGGCTCTCAGCCATCTCTTTCAAACGCGGAGGTGCATCGTCGGGAAAGGCCTCCGCATCGTTCGAGCTGATCGCTACGATTCCGAGACCCGAGTCTTCGTAGTCTCTGCCTATGCGAGCGAGCTCGTTCTGAACGTGCTTAACAAAGGGGCAGTGCGGACAGATGAACATCACAAGAAAGGCCTTCTTGCTCTTGAAGCTATTCAAAGAAACGGTCTCTCCGCTGACCACGTCCGGCAGCGTGAAATCGGGAGCGATGGTTCCAAGCGCGAGCATTGTCGAAGGGGTCTCTGGCATCAGCGGCTCCTCGTATATGAAATTTGGATTCGTTGCGAAATTGTACTTGTCGGATGCGGTAGTTTCAAAAGAAGCAGCGCGCTCAAGAATATCGAGCGCGCTGCTCTTGGCTCGTTTCGAATCTGTACAGCCTATCAGTTTGCGGAACTGACAGGCGGCTTCTCGGGTTTCTCGGGTTTATCGTCCTGTTGTATCGGTCTGGGAGCGGCGCCCGCTTGTTGAATCACGGGCAGCGTGATGGGTTTGACGAATTTGATCCGGAAGATCGTTCCAGGTTGCAGTCGAACCTCTCCGCCTTTTGTTAGGAGCAGTCCCGCCAGCATACCGCCGCCGAGAGCAGCCGCGCCAACACCGAGTATTCCAGCACCGCCTCCAGCCGCCGCACCGGCCAGAATCACGGTTCCAGCCGCTCCTCCGCCGATCTTTGCACCGCGCTCTACGTTCTCGGCGGTTTTCTCGCCGCGATGTCCGCCTTTGACCTTGCCTTCGTCGTCCGCTTTCAGCTTTTCATCCCTCGCCCAGTCGTCGATGGATGTCATTACAACCGACACCGGCTCTTCCCCCCACGGCATCGCGACCTTGTCGAAGATTATGGTCATCTGCGCGCTCTTCTGACCCCGCTTAGCCGGACTCACGCTGGCGATTCGGCCATGGAATTCAGTGCCCCGGCTCATGACTAGCTGGCCGTCGACATGTACGGGTTCATATAAGACCGCGGTAATCGTGTCGCCGGCCTCGTTGAGTTTCGAGCTGAGATGAGATTGAAGTACGATCCGAGCCTTTGTTTCCGGCTCAACAGTGGCTGTACGGGCTTCCTGGGCGGCAGCGGGAAGCGACCACAATGTGATTCCGGCGAGTAAAGCGAGTGCAACTGCCTTCCTCATTATTAAACCTCCAGTGGTGAAACTGAGGCGGACCGAAAAGCGATGATATTTCACGCCAGCCGACGGGTCAAGAAAGGTCCCTGCCCTGTTCTTGCCCTGTAGCCCGGTGTTTGAACTGCTTAGCGTAATCCCGCTGTGGTAGTATCCACCTCTTCGCATTCGAAAGAGAAACGGAATGTCCAAGATAAAAGTCCTTCCAGACTCCCTGGCCAACAAAATTGCGGCAGGAGAAGTCGTCGAGCGGCCCGCATCCGTAGTCAAGGAGCTTCTCGAGAATGCGCTCGACGCTGGAGCCCGCAGAATCAATATCGCAATCGAGACTGGAGGAAAAAAGCTGATCAGGATCATCGACGACGGCGAAGGCATGACTCGCGATGATGCGATCATCGCATTCGAGCGACATGCTACCTCAAAGCTCAGAACCGCCTCGGACCTCGAAGCAATCACCAGCCTCGGCTTTCGCGGCGAAGCCCTTCCTTCAATCGCGGCTGTTTCAAGATTGATCCTCCGGACTAAAACAGCGCCCGATGCGATCGGAACCGAAGTTGAGTTCAACGGCGGCAAGCTCATCGCCGTTCGTGACATCGCCTGGCCGGGCGGAAGCGAGCTCGAAGTCAAAGATCTTTTCTTGAACATGCCGGCCCGGCGAAAGTTCCTGAAAGGGGATGCAACCGAAAGCTATCACATAGTCAATCTCGTTCAACATTATGCGCTGGCGAATCCGGGCGTCGCGTTTCTTCTAATCAAGGATGGGCGCGAGAGCCTTCGAGTCGCTGAGACCGATTCCAGCCGCGACCGCGCATATCAAGTTCTTGGCTCGGCGCTCTTGGGGAAGTTGATCGAAGTCAATCACGAAAGCGCCGAGTTGAAGATATCCGGCTGGATCTCGAATCCACAGGAGCAACGGTCGTCTCGCGACGCGCAATATCTATTTGTCAATCGGCGGTTCGTGCGCGATCAACTAGTCGGCCGCGCACTATCCGAGGCGTATCGCTCAATGATGCCTTCGGGCGCGTATCCGGCGGCGGTTCTCTTTATCAATCTACCGCCGGGTGAAGTCGATGTGAACGTTCATCCCGCCAAAACCGAAGTGCGCTTTCTACGCGAAGGCGCGGTCATGCTCGCAATTCGCGACGTGGTCGCTAAAGCGCTCACCTCTTCCCGGCCTGTAACAAGGGTTCCGATGCTGGCCACGACCGTCATTGCCGAATCGCGCGATGCTGTTGAGGTCGAGATTTCGTCTGCCTCTGCTCGTGACATCGATTTCGAGTTATCGCCCCAGCCTGCGCGCGCTCAACAGGTCAAACAATCTCCGCTTTCTCTGAGCTTTTCTGATTCCGAGCAGGAACCTGAGCGAGCAGAGAGCTATCGCGAATCACATCAGAGTATTTCGGCAGCCTCGACGCCTCTGGTTGAAATCGAATCGCGAGACGCCGAAGACACGAATTCAGCGGGCCTATGCAGCGAAGGCGCGGAACCCGAGCTCATTCAATCGATCTTTTCGGCTGAGATCGAGGCCAATACGCCGCTGCCGTGGCCTGGGCACGGTATTAAACCACTCGGCCAAATACGCGATAGTTACATTGTGGCCACGGATGAAGAGGGACTGTTGCTGATCGATCAGCACGTGGCGCACGAGAGGGTCCTCTTCGAACAGTTTCGCGACGACAAGTTGTCGCGGCCCCATGCGATTCAACCGCTCTTGATTCCCGAAACGCTCGATCTGAGCCCAGCCGAAGCCGAAGCATTCGAAGCAGTGAGCGACGAGCTGGAAAGAATCGGCATTGAAGTGATGCAATTATCCGGACGAACCATAGCCGTGAAGACAGCTCCGGCAGGGCTTGCTCCAGGCGACGTGGTCTCGATCGTGCGCCATACAATCAATGTCGTAGAAGCAGAGCGCCGCAGCTTCTCGGTAGATCACCTGCGCGATCAGCTAGCCGCGTCGCTCGCTTGCAAGGCCGCGATCAAGGTCAACATGCCGCTGACGATGGAAAAGATGCAGTGGCTGATTGACGAGCTTATGAAGACTGGGAACCGCATGACCTGTCCTCACGGAAGGCCGATAATTATGCGAATGGGTTTGAGAGAAATCGAACGAGGATTCAAGAGACCGGTATGACGGCTCGCCGAAATCCGTAAATCAGGCCTTTACCTGAAAGCTTCGCGGAGCCGCGGCTGCGTGCTCGTTCGAGCCAAGCGCGAAAGCCGGCGTATCAATCTCAGGCTCCGACAACACCTTTTCTATGCATGAGATGAGTTCGGCGGCGCAAACCGGTTTTACTAACAACTCGTCAGCCCCGTATTCACTTTTCACCTGCCATCGATAGGTGATCTTTTTATAGACGGCTGTCAGAACAATCACGTGCGGCGGGTTGGGCAACGCCTTGATCGCCTTACAAACAAGAAAGCCGTGCATCCGCGGAAGGAGACCGTCGACCAGCACGAGATCGGGCATTTCTTCCGTTGCCATTCGTAAGCCCGCCTCGCCGTCGTTGGCTTCCAGAGTGTCATAGCCGGCACACTTGAGAATCTGGCGCACCAGAAACCGCGTCGACGCATCGTCCTCTACGATGAGGATTTTTTTTCTGGCAGGCTCACACAGGCATGCCTGATCGGCTTCCTTCAGCGACCTGTCATCTTTAAGAATTAGTTCATGCTCTTGTCTCATGGTAAACATAGGCGGAGGCAAGGGACGTGCCTCTGAAGGTCTAAAAAGACGCATTATTAAACGCATTATTATATGACCTTTCTTTAGGCAGCTCGCTCGCGGGTCGGATTTTCGCTACACCGACAAAAACCAGTGGGGCTCATCGCGACAACGGGAGATTCCGCTCAAGGCGCCGATTTTCGCTCTGAGCGGCGGCGCTCGAGTTCCTCTACCGTGCGCGGCCAGTCCTCTTTTAGAAGGCGTGACAGAGCGCGATCCGCCAACAGCCTTCCGCCTGTCTGGCAGATTGGACAGTAGTTGGCCTCATTCTCCGCGTACGAAATTCGCTGAACCGCCGTACCGCATTTTGGACAGGGCTTGCCATATCTCCCGTGCACTGCCATATCACTGCGAAAGGCGGTAACTTTTTCCGGAAATACCTCTCTTGCCTCCGCGCGCAGCTTATCGGACCAGTGCCGCAGCATCGCCCGTGTGGCCTCGTACAGCCGTTGTATTGCCGCCTCATCCATACGCCTGGTCAGTTGCAGAGGAGACAGTCCGGCCGCATGAAGGATCTCATCCGAATAAGCGTTGCCGATTCCACTGAACAAATGGGGGTCGGTCAAAGCGCGTTTCAGCGTGTGATTCTCGCGAGTCAATGCCTCGTGAAAAGTAGCCAGATCCGCGGCCGGAACTTCGAGCCCGCCTGGATCGTGTTCGGCGAGAGCGGCTTCACCGCGGACTACATACATAGAAGCACGCCGCTTTGAGCCGGCTTCCGTCAGAGTCAGAGTACCGGTCGGGAATACAAAGATCGCGAGAGTTTGTCGGTTGGGCTTGAACGGCCGCTCCTTCCAATGAAAGCGGCCGGCAATCATGAGATGAATTATCAGGAAGAGATCTGCTTCGAGACAGAATACGATCCGCTTGCCCAGCCGCCTCAGGCCCAGCACTTTCTTGCCTACAACTTGATCGATAGGCGGATCGACAGACCGAAGAAGGAACGGGCTCGGTACGCGAATCTGCTGAATGGGCTGATGAAGAATTCGAGCTTCAAGGGCATCAATGTAAGCAGTGATGTCAGGTAGTTCGGGCACGATATCTGATAATCAGGGTTCACCGGCCTGCCCAGTCAATCTTTTAGGCCGATCTATCGATGGCCAGGTAAGGAGGCTTGCTCAAGTCGACAGCTCCCTCTCTTGTATGAATCTCCAGCAGCACTCCGTGCATTCTGGCCATTTTCTCTTTCAATCCAATAACGCCCGGGGTAGCCCTCGGAACTCGCGATGCAACGAGATGGCAGACTCTTTCGATCCTCACGTGTCTTGATTCGAGGTATCCGAGCGTGGCTGCCAATTGCTGATAAGCGTGTTTCACATCCTTGCCCTTCAGCTCAAGATAAATAGCGCAATGAGCGCCGATTTCAAAAACGTAATCGCAACGCAGCCTTTCATCGTCAATCAAACACCCGTCAACTTCGATCCTAATAACTTCAACGCGCTTGGCATTCTTTATGCGAAGTTTCCGACCTCGTTCCTCGGCGACGATCAATGAGTCTCTTATTCGTATAGAGCATCGTTCGAAATCCATAGTCGTGTGAGCGTCAAGACGCTCTGCTCAGATCGAGCTTCAAAAGCTCATTTGTGACTGATTCGAATGTGTCAGAGACCTCATCGATAATGCTATCTCCTATTAGATTGGATTCATGATCCATAATGCTCCAAAGCCGCCCACTTTCGATCTTGTACGCGCTGACTTCATCAAATCTTATAGGCTCTCCCGGAGCGATAATTCTCTCCACGTTCTCGGCAGTTTCAGGGCTTCTCTCGCTGATGTTTGAAGCAAGGATCAAAATATTAAGTGCAGTGAGAATATAGGGACTATGGGTCGTCAGGATGAATTCGTTGGCTCTCCTTCCAGCAATTCGCGCGGCTATTGAGAGGATGTTGACTACACTCCGCTGCGACGGCGGATACAAATGGGCCTCGGGTTCCTCGACGAATAGAGTGATCACTCCCTGGAACCGATGAAGCAAAGCAGACAAAACACATAATAGCGGAACTGCTTCCTGTTGTCCCGATGATGCATGCGCCAGACCCGTCCTTTTACCTTCGGACACAATCCAATCTTCGCCCTCGGCGTGCAAATAGTCGCCATTCAATATCTCTCTGACCTCATCCCGGATGGCCTCATTTTGATTGAAATACCCGGTATTAGGATAGAAGTTGAAATATGGCCTCATCGTTTCATAGGCCGAGCCAAACTCTTTTATCAGAGGGTCGAGAGATATGTCCTTTACAAGAAATGAGAAAATGTTTCTCTGGAAATTCGCGAAGAAGGCCCTTCCGGCTGGAACAAATACTGATTTATTCAAGACGGCTTCGAGTCCTGCGTCGGAAATCATATCCCTAAGGACTTCCGAGAAATCGCGATGAGTTTGAGGATCGAAAGAATGACTATCAACAAATTCAGTTGCCCGGAATCTTCTGTATTCAGCCTGAGCCCTATTAAAGAGATCAATGAGTCCCTCTGAACAGCACAAGGTCAGACCAGAGTTCTGCCCAAAGCTTGGCGTGTGAAGGAGCTTCAACTCCCACCGATCTGTCGTAAACGTAAGGCTGAATTTCTGATCTTCCCACGCATACTTCGGGAAAATCTCAGCGAATCTTTCCAATGATCGTTCTTCAAATCTCGAGAAAGAGTCCTGCCTTCCAATCGAATCGATAAATTGACCATCCGACAAGAGACTTCGAAAGAAGTAGAGCACCTTTGCAATAACGCTCTTTCCGGTAGCTTCGCGTCCGATCAGAATCGTAAAGGGGCGAACATCCACAACCGCGTGCTTGATGGTCAGGAAGTCCTCGATTTCAAGTTGTTCTTTGGAGTCCATAGACAATGACGTACCACAGGAGTATAGCATCGCAGAGGCAAATTTTAGCTTGGCAAATGCTATTAGGTCTCAAGGCACTGACTATCTTCGCTGGCGGGTATTCTGGTTGAACTCAGGGATTCTCGCGCCGGAGCCAAGACTGGCTATGTTGCCTCTGATCTCCTCGAATAGCCGGCGCGCCACTGCCTGGCGCAGCTTGGAGCTTCGGCCCTCGGTGAGGTGTGCAATAAGCAGCAGCATTCTACTCAGGCCCGATTCCAGTAAGTCCGCGACATGCGAAACCTGCGTTATATCATACGGAATCGCGATCGCTTCGCAGCCGACTCTGGCGAAGACAGAGAGATATCTTGCGGTCGCGAGATCGGGACACAACAGACGACGCCGCCCGATCTTGAGCTCGACCCCCAGGAGTGTGTGCAGTATCTCGACGTTCGAGGCCCGCGCCGCCGCGTGCAGTTCATAGCGTCTGGTTCTTTGAGTGAGTATCCGGTCTCGGTAGACCAAATCAACGCTGAAATCCCCGAGTTGCTCGCGAACCTCGCGACAAACATCTTCAGCCCGTACCGTCCGGGCATTCTGGGAAAGGTGAGCTAGGTTGAACTCCGTCACTATGGTGTTCTTTCCAACGATCAAGCGAGCGCGGTCAAGATAGACTAAGACGGCCGGACTAAACCCGGTACGGAGGCCTTTCTACCAGCCGAAGAGCTACTTTGCGACTATCATCGTAGCTTGATTCTTGGCATTTTCGAGCAGGGCAAGAGCGCGGCCGGGCAACAGACCTAGATAAAACGTTGCGATCGCCATGATCACCAGCGCGACCCCAAGCGATTTCGTCAGCGAGGGAGGATTGAATTCGGCCGCAGGCTCGGAGAAGAACATCAGGACGATCACTCGCAAATAGTAGTACCAGGAAACCGCGCTATTTATCACTGCTATCACAACGAGCATGTGAAAACCGGCTCCCCAAGCCGATTTAAATACGAGCAGCTTTCCGACGAATCCAGCGGTTGCGGGAATTCCGGCGAGGCTGAGCAGAAAGAGCGAGAGCACCGATGCTAGTCCGAGCGACCTGAATCCAATCCCGGAGTAATCCGAAAGAGAGGTTCGAATATCCCCGCGACGGGCGATTGCTTCGATTACCGCGAATGCGCCGATGTTGATGACCGCGTAGCCGATCATGTAGAACGCCACGGCTTGCCAATCGCGCGCGACGATACCCATCAAGGCATAACCGGCGTGAGCTATCGACGAATACGCCAGCATCCGTTTTATATTCGTCTGGACGATAGCGACGAGATTGCCGATCGTCATCGTCAGTATGGCCATCACCGCCAGGACTCCGGTCCAAGCGGATTGAAGCTCCCTGAGCTCCGGCGAACCCATCACCGAAGCCGCCGCGAACGTGAGTATGAATACGCGCGAAAAGGACGCGAACGCCGCGGCTTTCGAGCCGGTCGAAAGGAAAGCCGTCACCGGCGTCGGAGCGCCTTGATAGACATCCGGGGACCAGATGTGAAATGGCGCCGTAGCGACCTTGAATCCGAATCCGACGATCATCATCGCCGCGCCTGCCATCAACATCCGCGGAGAAAACAACGCGCCGTCCGCAATTCGTTCCCGGATCAACTGCAGATTCGTAGTCGCCGCAGGATGCGCTCCCGATATGTAACACGCTCCGTAAATCAGCGCGATACCATAAAGCAAAAATGCGGTAGAGAAAGAGCCAAGTATGAAGTACTTGACCGCGGATTCGTTCGAGCGAATGTCTTGCCTGCGGTAGCCGCACAGAACATAGGTCGAGATGGACGTAATCTCGAGTCCGAGAAAAATCATCACCAGATCATTGGCCGAGGCCATCAAGAGCATGCCTGTGGTCGCGAACATCAACAGCGCAAAATACTCGCCAGCGGGCAGCCCTTCATCTTCAATCCATCGAATCGAAATCAAAACCGTGAGCGTGCTGACGGCCAAAAACACGATTGCGAATGAGAGCCGCAACGGATCGTTTATGATCATTCCGCCGTAGAAGGCCGGTCCTGTTTCGCCCCATAAAGAAAAGACGGCTACTGCCGCTCCAGCGCATCCGGCCAGAGCAAGCAGTCCCGCGGTACGGCGGGAGATCTTGCGAGCGACGGCGTCGCCTACCATGATCGCGATCGCGGCTGTCGCCGTGATCAGCTCAGGCAAAATCGCGTGGTAGCTTATTCCTAATGAGCTTGTGTCCATTTAGCTTGTGACTCAATCATTGGTCCGCGGCGGTACGGTTGATGAGGCGGCGCGAAGCGGCTTGGCCTGAGCAAGGGCCGATCTGACCGCGCGCACGGCGTTTCCGCTTTTCACCAGGAAATAACTCGGATAGACACCCATCACCAGGGCCATCGCCACGAGCGGCGCCAGCGCCAGCTTCTCGCGTCCGCTAAGATCGCTCAATTTCAAGTTCTCCGGATTCGTGACCTCTCCGAAGACTACTCGCTGATACACCCAGAGCATATACACCGCCGAGAGAATCATTCCGGTTGCGGCGAATGATGTCAGCATCTTCGCGTGAGGAAGGTCCGCCGAAGTAAATGTTCCGATCAATATCAGGAATTCGCCCACGAACCCGTTCAACAGCGGAAGCGCTATCGAAGACAGAGTAACTATCAGAAACAGCGTCGAGTAGACGGGCATGATCCTGGCAAGTCCTCCAAACTCGCTTATGAGCCTCGTATGACGCCGGTCGTAAATCATTCCGACCACAACGAACAGCGCGCCCGTCGATACGCCGTGATTCAGCATTTGATAAAGAGCGCCCTGCATCCCCATCTCAGTAAAAGAGAAGATTCCAAGCACGACGAAGCCGAGGTGACTTACGGATGAATACGCCACAAGCTTCTTGAGATCGGGCTGGACCATCGCGACCAGCGCGCCGTAGATTATTCCGATTACGGCCAGCGTTGCGATCAAGGGCGCATAGGCTCGCGCCGCATCCGGAAAGAGAGGCAGATTGAACCTCATCAAGCCATAGGCGCCCATCTTCAAAAGCACGCCCGCAAGAATCACGGAACCGGCTGTGGGAGCCTCTACGTGAGCATCCGGCAGCCAGGTGTGAAACGGAAACAGCGGCACCTTTATGAGGAACGCGATTCCGAAAGCCCAGAACAGCCATCGCTGCGCGCTCATCGACAGAAATCCAAGGTCCTTCGCGTGCGCGGTGATTACGGCTATGTCGAACGTATAATTACCGGCCAGCGGCCCATGCAGCCGATCCATGAATTGTCCGTGAATAGAGTAGAGCGCGATGATTCCAGCCAGCATCAACAGCGATCCAAGCACGGTGTAAATGACGAACTTCACCGCCGCGTATACTCTTCTCTCGCCGCCCCAGATCCCTATGAGGAGATACATCGGGACCAGCATCACTTCCCAGAAGAGATAGAATAAGAAGAGATCCATCGCGATGAACACGCCGATCATCCCGGTCTCGAGCGCGAGTATCGCAATCAGGTATTCCCGCAGCCGGAACCTGATCGAATTCCAGGACGAGATGAGAGCGAGCGGTACGAGAAAGGTAGTCAATAAAACAAGCCAAAGGCTGAGCCCGTCTACGCCGATGTGATATCGGACACCCAGATTGAAGGCGCTGATCCACTCGACATTTTGCTCGAACTGGAGTCCGCGTCCTGACTGGAATCCAATCGGCAACGCAAGCGATAACGCAAACGTCGCCAATGAAATTATGAGAGCCGTCCAACGCAGAGTATTCTCGTTTGGCTTGACGACGAGCAAGAGAATAGCCCCGGCGAGCGGCAGCAGCGTAATGATTGTGAGCAGATAGCTTTCCATTCAATTCAAGTCAGAAGTTACTTCGTCACGAAGTAGCCGATGATCAACAAGGCTCCAAGGACGACCATCGCAACATAAGCTCGCGCCAGTCCGCCTTGCATATATCTCAACCCTGTTCCGACTGCCGCCGCCAGCCGCGCCGCGCCGTTGACCGCTCCATCGATGATCCTGACGTCGACGAATTTCCAGAGCAGTCCCGTAGAGGCTGCTTTGATCGGCTGGATGACCGCTGCATCGTATGCCTCGTCGACTCTGTATTTCTCTTCAAGGATTTTGGGCGGCTCCCAGAGCGGTTTTGTTCTAAACCAGCGCCAACCGGCAAGGATGCCGAGGATTGCTATGACCGAAGATACTACAGTCAAAATCCATTCGAGGCTGTGGCCCGCTTCCACGTCGTTACCCGCCGTTCTTACCGCCGCGTGTGTAGCTATAGCGGGCTCGAGCAAGCGTTCAAAGTAGTTGGGTATCCCGCCGCCCGACAGACCTTCGGGAATTCCAAGGTAGCCGACTACCACCGCCCCTATCGCGAGGATTATCAGCGGCACGGTCATCGCTCTCGACGATTCATGCGGCGTCGAATGGTCATGGCCGTGTGAATGGCCTGAACTCGATCGCCGTTCTCCAAAAAATGTCAGGACCATCAGCCGCGTCATATAAACTGCCGTCAGCAGCGCAGTGACCGCTCCGACAAACCAGAGAACGCGCGCCCACACCAAACCGAATTGCGTCGACGAATACACGTTAAAGAGAATCTCGTCTTTGCTGAAGAAACCTGAGAATAGCGGGACTCCGGATATTGCCAACCAACCGCATACCATCGTCCAAAACGTCACGGGCAAATACTTCTTCAGCCCTCCCATGTTTCGCATGTCCTGTTCGTGATGAAGCGCGACGATTACCGAGCCCGATCCGAGAAACAACAGAGCCTTGAAGAACGCGTGAGTAAAGACATGAAAAATGCCCGCGGTGAACGCGCCCACTCCGCAGGCGAGAAACATGTAGCCAAGCTGCGAGATCGTCGAGTAGGCAAGAACCTTCTTGATGTCCCACTGAGCCAGCCCGATCGTCGCCGCGAAGATCGCCGTCGCCGCCCCGACGACCGCGATTATCAACATCGCCGCCGGAGCGTGAATGAAGATGGAGCTGGCTCGCGACACCATGTACACGCCCGCGGTCACCATCGTAGCCGCGTGAATCAGGGCGCTCACGGGCGTAGGACCCGCCATTGCATCAGGCAGCCAGACAAACAGGGGTAGCTGCGCGCTCTTGCCGGTTGCGCCGATGAACATCAGCGCCGCGATCGTAGTCAGTCCGCCGCCGAAAATCGCCGCCGCGGTCAGCGATTCAAACGGCTGCTGCATCGCCCAGTTAAAAGCGCCTCCGATACCTCGCGCCGGATCGTCAAAATAGAAAATCGTACCCGCTTTCAAAAACAGCAGCATTACGCCAAGCGCGAATCCAAAATCGCCGATTCTGTTTACGATGAAAGCTTTCTTGGCTGCGTCCGCGGCGAATGTCTTATCGTAGTAGAAGCCGATTAATAAGTACGAGCAGAGGCCTACCCCTTCCCACCCGACGAACATCAGCAGGAAATTGTCCGCGAGCACGAGCACCAGCATCATGAACATGAAAAGATTCAGGTATGCGAAGAAGCGCCAGTAGCCTCGTTCACCTTTCATGTAGCCGGTCGCGAAGACGTGTATCAGGAATCCTACAAACGTGATGAACAGGATATAGATGCCCGACAGCGGATCGAGCAATAAGGCGGCATCCGTCCTGAAAGCGCCTACGTTGATCCATGTAAACAGGTAGTCGTGGATCACGCGGCTTTCTTCGGGTAGAGGCAGCAGCCTCGCGAAGAACACGTAAAAAGACGCCGCGGCTGAGATGAAAACGGTCGCGCTCGCTACGAACCCGATGAGCCGTTCTCCGAGCCTTCCGCCGAACAGGCCCAGGAATATCGCACCGGCAAGCGGAGCCAGGACTATTAGTGTGAGAGCGTTCACCGGCTGCCTCTTCACGCCGACGACGAAGCTCAGAGCTTCATCGTATCGGCGTCATCCACGTTGAGAGATTCTCTTGTTCGAAAAATCGAAATGATGATCGCGAGCCCGACCGCGGCTTCGGCCGCCGCCACGGTCATCACTATGAAGACGAACAACTGTCCGCCTATGTCTCCAAAGAACCCCGATAGAGCCACCAGAGCCAGGTTCGCGCCGTTAAGCATCAACTCGATGCACAGAAATATCGCGATTACGTTTCGCTTAACAATCACTCCGACGGCGCCGATAGTGAACAGCGCCGCCGACAGAATCAGGTACCAGGATAGCGGAACCATCGCGTCCAATTCTCCTAACGTTACGGCTTCTTCTAGCTCTCCTCGCGGCGGGCGAGCACGATGGCTCCAATTATCGCCATGAGAATGAGAACCGAGGTCGCTTCGAACGGAAGCAGATACTGCGTGAATAGATTAGTGCCGATGCTCCAGGTCGTGCCGATCGCGTGCTCGGCCTCGCCTTGAGCGGGAAGCGTGATATTTCTTATTTCGCGAAAAACGTAAAGAGCTTCCCCGATCAGAACCGCGGCGAACGGAATCGCAAGATAGCGAAGCCATTGCTGCTTTTCGATCTCCGGATGGTCCTCCGGAGTGTTGAGCAGCATGATGACGAACACAAACAGCACCATTATCGCGCCGGCGTATACGATGATCTGCATCGCCGCGATGAACTGCGCGTGCAGAGTCACATAAAGCGCGGACAGCGATGCGAGCGTTCCGATCAAGGAAAGCGCGCTATAAAGCGGGTTGCGCTGCGCGATCAGATTGAGGGCGCTTCCGACCGCGACTATAGCGAATATGATGAAGACGGCCTTTTCCATCGCTCTCAGTTCACCAATAGCAACACCGTCGAGGTGACCACGACGTTTGCGATGGCAGTCGGCAGCAGGAATTTCCAGCCGAGCCGCATAAGCTGATCGTATCGAAAACGCGGAAACGTAAACCGTATCCACATAAACAGGAAGATGAGCAAAAATACCTTGATCACGAAATAGACGATGCTCAGCCACGGATAGCTGTTTACACCGGGACCCGTCCATCCGCCGAAAAACAAAGTCGTCGCCAGCGAGCAGGAGGTGATCAGGTTCAGGTACTCAGACATGAAAAACATCGCGAATTTCATCGACGAGTACTCGGTAAAGTATCCGGCTACAAGCTCGGCTTCCGCTTCAGGGAGGTCAAAGGGCACACGGTTGGTTTCAGCGAGCGCTGCAAGGAAGAAGATAACGAATGCAACAGGCTGCAGGAAGATATTCCACTTCGGCAAAAAGCCGAACCAGTAACCTCGTTGAGCCTCAACTATATTGACCAGATCAAGCGAGCCCGTCAGTACAAGCACTCCTATGATCGCCATTCCAAGCGCAAGCTCATAGCTTATCAACTGGGCGCTTGCTCGAAGCCCCCCCATTAACGAGTACTTGTTATTGGAGGACCAGCCTGCAAGCACGATGCCGTAGACGCTTAAAGACGTGAGTCCGAGCACGTAAAGCAATGCAACGTTGATTCTGGTGACGTGCAGGGCTATCTGTTTACCGAACAGAACGACCTCGCTTCCGTAAGGAATGACGATGAAGGTCATCAAGGCCGGTATTATGGCTGCCGCGGGAGCGACTATGTATAAGAGCTTATTCGCCTTGAGCGGAACGATATCTTCTTTAAAGATGAACTTGAGGCCGTCGGCGAGCGGCTGTAGTAGGCCCAGTGGACCTACGCGATTGGGTCCAACGCGAATCTGTATCCATCCGGCGACGCGCCTCTCCATATAACTCAGATAGGCTACCGCGGTCAGGAGAATAGCGAATACAACTGCTATCTTGATGAGCCATTCTAGTAGGAGACCAGTCATATTGAGTCAGGATTGGGGAGCATAATCCGCTTCAGCGGTTCCACTCCAGGACACCTTTTCGCCAGACGTAGAACAGGCCAACGAACAGAACGACCATAAAGAGCATCATCTCGCCGTAGAAAATAAATCTCAGGTGCCTGAGCGAGGGATCGCGCAGTACACCTGGGAAAACTACGGCCCATGGAATAAGGAACACGGCTTCAATGTCGAATAGAAGAAATATCATCGCTACAAGATAAAACTTCACCGACTGCCTCTCCCTTGCGGCGCCTACCGGCTCGACGCCGCACTCATAGGGCATAAGCTTTACGGAGGTGGGGCGGTTTCGCCCCGCCAGCCTCGATAAGACAATGGCAGCCGAAGCGAAAATGATCGCAAGAAGAAAGATGATTAGTATGGGAATGTAGTTCGCGATTCCGGATTGATCCATCTGGCGAAGGTCTCCACGGCGCGCGGCGGCTTACATGATGAACCGCCATCTTCAAAGTAAGGGGCATCTTAGTTCATCGCGAAAATTCGTGTCAAGGAAGTGCTCTTTCTTTCGTCTGTTCCCGACGATCGACCACAGAGTACTAAAAAGTATTGCTCGCGCAGGGTCGATTTAGTAGCATCTGGACCCGCGTTCCCCCTTATCAACCGTCGATCAGGATACTTTCTAATGTCTTCAATTTGTGACTATTGCCACGGAGCCAACATTGATGCAGCGACTAGCTGCGAGCACTGCGGGGCGCCGGTTTTGGCGGCTGCGGAGCCGGCGGATTTCAGGCACTGTCCTTATTGCAGCCGGACATTGCTTGCGCTCGGCAGTCCGGCTTGTAGCTATTGCGGGCGGCGTCTGCCGGATTCATTTCTGAAGGCGCGGGACGAGGACTTTCATCGCGTGGAAAAGATCTCCGGACAGGTCGTGACGGACCGAAACGAGAAAGAAACGCTCGCCGTTTTTGCGGGACAGACCATTCTGCGCCGCAGTGAGAGGAGCGACAGCCCTGTTTCCGATCTGATCAACATCGTGTCGGATCTTCTTACCTGATCAGTAGTGATAGCACGTAACGTAAGAGGGCGCGTGTTCCCCGCAGAGCACATAACGCGAAGAGGGGCAGCCACAGATGGCCGCCCCTACATTATTCTTTCAAGCTTCGCTGAAACTATTCTCAACTTATCCGAAGAGCGCTATTGCTGGCGTGCGTATTTCGACGGATCGATCGGCTGATCGTTGAGTCTTATCTCGTAGTGCACGTGGGGACCGGTTGATCGTCCCGTGCTTCCCGCGTAGCCGATCTGCTCTCCTCGCTTAATTCGCTGGCCGGGCTCTACCGTAATTCTCGAAAGATGGCCGTAGCGGGTTGTGACGCCGTTGCTATGAAAGACCGCTACAAGATTGCCATATCCGGAGTATGGAGCCGCCCATACGACCAGGCCGTCCGCGGTCGCGCCCACAGGAGTTCCGAAGTCGACCGCCAGGTCAATGCCGTCGTGGAATTCGTGCGATCCACCGCCCATCGGATTGCGTCTCATTCCGAAGCCGTCCGTTATATAGCCTTGAACCGGGAATCCGGAAGGTATCGAAGTTAACCTGAGGTGGTCCGCCCGAAGCCGATCTCCTATTAGCCTCACTTGCTGCTCCAGACTGTCGGCTGCCTTATCGAGCGCCGTTACCGTCTCCGGCCCGCCCGATCCAACCTTCTGATCCGTTTCGTTGACTTGTTCCATGTTGGCCTGTCTGGCCAGATCTTTTGACATGTCCTCGATAAACGAGATTTGCCCCTTCAACTTCGCGTATGAGTTCTTATAGACGTCGTTATCGCGCTTGAGCTTCTCGTTTTCGGTTTTGGCGGACTGATACTTGATATTGATCGACTCCACGTTCATCAAACGCACCGCTCCATAAATGGCCCCCGCTAGGCCGAGCAACACGACGATTGCTCCCGCTTTCACGAAGGATCGCGGAACACTGAGCTTTTTCATTCTGGAGGTTGAAGTTGGTGCGAAGAGGAACGTATACAGACGCTTATCCCTCGACATTCGGCTTGCTCCTTGGCTCTGATATCAGAGTATGGGGATGTCGCGAAAGTCCCACGGCAACACCCTGAGAACTGCCCACACAGCTCGCTGCAAACTTCTTAGACTTGCTTAGAGTTCTACCCAGATTCTTGTTTTAACAGAAGATTGGCTGTTCTTGCTCAACGGAAGCGGCAGGCTATCATAGGGGATTTCAAAAGGCAATAGTTCACAGGCAGCGAATTGGCGGCGAATGAGATTTAAAGAAAATTTGCAACAAATATGTAGTCGCAGTCACAGGGAGGATGCCGGGCGGCCTCCTCCCCCGCCGGGTGTCATCATAGCTGTTCGGCTTGATTTGGAAATAACAGCTTGTAGAGAGCCCAGGCTATGAGCGTCACAATGCCTACGATTATGGCGAGCCATACCAGTTTCACGGCCAGCCCCACCAGAAATAGCAGCAATCCAAGGAGTTTGATTGCTACAACAAACGCCAGGATCGATCCCACGACACCCAGGAAAAACTTAATCACGTGCATGACTTTCACTCCTCCAGACCGTCGGTTTTTCTTAGCGACTCAATCAATTAATACGATATTCACATACGCAAGTTCGCAGCGGCGGCCGCCCTCGGTCCGATTGTCTGAAGTATATGGACCGCCGATATTCTTATAAGCCGACCTGCGACTCGATTGGCGATTACCCCGGTGGTGATTATGAATATGACGATGATTACGCGCAACGGTGAAAAGACCCTGGGCGGCCGGAGATCCGTCCGCGTGTCGGAATAGAATGTTATCAGCTCGATGCCGCCATATAATAAAAGAAGCGTCGGCCAATACCGGCCATAGAGCTCGACGATGCTCATCCCCTCATTAGCCCGCGCGGCAAGAATGACTGCGCCTATCAGGATCAGCAGCATACCGCCAAGAGGCTTGGACGGCCGTCGCCATCCGGCAAAGCCGATTATGCGAATCACTCCGGCGAGAAGCAGAAAGAAGGGCCAGAATTGCGCGAGCCATGAGGCTACGGAGCCGCTGCTCTTGATGCCAACGAACAGGAGACCGGCCGCAATCAGCATCAATCCGATTGACAGCCAGAATGTTCCTGATACGCGCTTTGAAGCCAATCCCCTTTTACCTCATGAAGTCGGAACGGTCCGCTACGTAGCGCCCGCTATCCGACGACCGGCGCTCGCCGCCGCTCTTGGAAAAATAGACAACCGACGACGGCTTCGCATAGTCGGCGCTGCTTCCGCCGTTCGAGCGTTTCAGATAAGAAACAATGAGATAACCGCCGAGGAAAATCAGCGCGACCGGCGCGAGCTTGAGAAGTGAAATTCCCAATGCAAATGGATGAACAATCTGCACGAAGAGAGCGAGGCCGGCGATCACCAATAGGATTCCGAGCAACGGAACGCGCTTGATTAACGAACGACGAAATCGTTCGTCGAGAGCTACTGGATCTTCCCCATTGGCAATCATGTTCGCCGTTCGATAAGCGTCGATTATCGTGTACATGTAGAACGCGAAGCCGGCCAAGGCGAAGAAGCCCGCCATTTCGTGTATTGAAGAGAGCCGGAACAAGCCCATCGTAACCACGAAGTGCACGATGGCCCTTACATTCTGGCGGTTGTAGACGGCGCCCATTCCGGGAATAAGCGCGCATAGAGCAGCAATTCCCGCCCTGGCCTTTGATCCTTCGTGCGCCGAACCTGTTCTGGAAAGGCTCTCGATTCCGGTGACGATGCAATCCTGACAGTACGGATAGCCTTTTATACGATGATCGCAATAAGTGCACAACGCTCTCGAGCAACTGGCGCACTTCACTCGAGCGCTATTAGAAGGATGATAAGTGCAGTACATACTCTTCAACGCCGCCGCTCAATCCGCTTGCCCGGCGAATCTCCTTTACGTTTATTGCCCTCCGCCTGAACCGAATTGGTGGACCCGTTTTTGTCGTTGTTACTTTCCAGATCGGCGTCATTTCCCGGATCGGCGCTCTTATCTTCTTCCAGCGCTTTCCACACGCGGTTGAACCTCGATCCAACCATCTCAAAGCGGGTAACCATCTCCTCCTTGCGGGAGTAGATCTCCGCGCCCTCTTCGTAGACGTCTCCGGCCTTCACTTGAGCTTTTCTGAACACATCGCCAAGCGCTCCACCCCTCAAAGAATTGCCGACCAGAAAGATAAACGAGGCGGCAATAGCGCCCGCGAGTACCGCCCGATTCATGCGCCGCACCCGAGCGGTTCGGTTTCGAAAGCGGTCGGAAACCTGCTTCAGGCCGTGTTGAATGCGGATGGTCGGCTTCACCGACGGAATCTCGCCCCTCATAGCGGCGCTGACTTCATCCAGGGTTGACGGAAGCGCCAGAAGGCGCGAGGTAAGCGAAGCGGGCGGATCGACTTCTTCAAAGGTGTGAACGGAGTGGCAGGCGGCTACCGCGTATATTACTCCGGGCAGCAGCGCTGAGCACCCTCCGCATACGGCCTCGTGTTCGACGAAGCGGCGATACATCGACGCCGAAACGTAGCCGTCGAGAAACTCGGTAATCAGCGCCTGAAATCCATCGCAGCCGAACCGCGAATGATGAATCGGGATGCCCTCCAGAGCCTGATCAAACTCATCATCCAGCTCGGCGCCGTATTCGACCCAGGTTTCGCTTTTGGAAAGCCGAAGCTTCACATCGTCCAAAAGCCCGCGGCACGGTAAACATCTCAAGGCGTGAGCGGCAACCTCCCGGGACTGGGAGCGCTCCAATTCGGCGCCGATATAGTCGCCGAGCAGAGCTTCAAACTTTTCGCATTCAAATGCCATATAGAATTCAAAACCATTTCTTATCGATCTTCTCAATTTGGGAGAGCCGGTAAAGCTCGCCAGCCGGACTGCTTCCCTTAATCTGATACTACCTTCATCCTTCTCAAAACCTTCGCCAGCTCGATGCGACCGCGGTTGATTCTGCTCTTTACCGTGCCTTCGGGTATCTTCAAAAGGCCGACTATTTCTTGATATGACAATTCGTCGATATCGCGCAGGATCACGCATTCACGCAGGTCGGGAGTGAGTTTATTGATCGCCGCCAGCACCTGGAGCTTGCGCTCCTGACGCTCCAGCACTCGTTGTGGATTATCTCCGGTAGTAGGCAACCGGTATTCGTGGTCGGCCAGATCGTCGCTCGCGTCGGTCGGTGTCCTCTGACGCTTGCGGTAGTCGTCTATGACGAGGTTCCGCGCGAGCCGCATGAGCCAGTTTGCAAGATCACCAAGGTGTGAATCGTATTGTTCGAGGGACCGGTAGACTCGAATGAATACTTCCTGAGTCAGGTCCTCGGCCGCCGAGTGGCTGGAAGTAAAACGGTAAGCCAGATTGTAGATTCGTCGTGAAAACTGGCGGACTATCTCGGACCATGCCTGCGCGTCGCCTTGCCGGCATCGCTGGACCAGTTCGGCATCGGTTAGTGTCAAGGCTGCTAGTGCTCCCACTCGTGCCCTCCGCCCGGAAGCTCAAATTTCGCTGTTGTTCGCGTTCGGCTTCCTACCTGCCTTTCTGTCTCCACGCTAAACGAGAGCGCGAGTTTGAATGTTCCCATCCTTTAAAACACTGTCTGTACCGGGAGTTTCGAGCCACAAATCCAGTCTTTGAAATCATCCTGATCGAAACCATTCTCATCGATGTGACGACTTCCGGTTTTGTGTTAGAATCCCTCCCGATCTTCCCTTAGCAGGTCAGTGCTGCTAGGGTCAGTACAGTGAATACATCTTCAAACACGAATTTCGTTTTCTTGCATCTACTATAGCAAAGATGAGGACCGGCCAGAAACGGTGAGGGGTAAGCTCAAGACAATTTCCGGCTTAGCGATCGGCGCGCTCTTTATCTACTGGTTCGCGCATAAGCTCGAATGGCGCTCGGTCTGGCTCGAAGTTCGCGAAGCCGATTGGAGGCTGCTCGGCCTGGCCGTAGCGTCACAGATACTGACTTACGTAATCCGCTCGCTCCGCTGGAAGACGCTGCTGGCGCCGCTCGCTCGCACTTCCTTCAAAGCGCTGTTGCGGGCCACCGTCGTGGGCTTCACCGCCCTCTTCCTCATGGGCCGCGCGGGCGAAATGATCATTCGGCCGGCCGTGCTTTCAATAAAGGAGAAGATCCCGCCCTCGGCAACCTATGCTACCGTGATCATCGATCGCATTTTAGATATGGTGATGGTTGTGATCTTCTTTGCGGTCAACCTCGTGTTCTTTGAATATGTTTCCGGCGACGTCGACGCGATGCACCTGTTTGGAGTCATCCGGATAACCGGCGTCCTGCTGCTCGGAGTTTCGGCGGCTGGAATCTACGGCCTTTCAGTGTTTAGATCGCGCAGGCAGGGAGCATTATCCTTTGTTGACGGACGCCTCCAATGGCTGCCCGCACGAATCTCGAAAGCCGTGATGAGCTTGTTGACGACTATTTCGGAAGGCCTGAGCGTATTTCACGACTCGCGTGCGCTCACGGTGACGCTCGGCTACACGGTCGCGCTTTGGATACTGGTTGTTGCGACTCACGTGCTCGTGATTCGAGCCTTCGGCGTGAGCGCCGCCGAAATACCGGTGAGCGGAGCCGTATTTGTGATGGGCCTGTCGTTGCTGGGCTCCGTGATTCCGACGCCGGGCGGCTCGACCGGTCCCTTTCATAAAGCAGCAGCCGCGTCGCTCGCTTTTCTTGGAATGGGTCACAACAAGGCAGCGTCGGTGGCAATCATCTTACATCTTGTTATTTTTGCGCCTGCCACTCTGCTGGGCTTTTTCTATGTAATAAAGGATGGGTTATCGTTCGCGCGACTAATGCGAATTGGAAAGCAGCCGCTCAGTCTCGATATAGGCGCTCCGCGTCCCGCGCCTGCCATGACCGAGGTTGGCGCGGCTTCGTTTGTTGACGCAAAAAAAGGAGAGGCCGTCGCGGCCAGGGGATAAAAGAATAGAGAACCGCCAAAGGGATTGCTCATGAAATGTCCGTTCTGTGGCCATGTCGAAGATAAGGTCGTGGACTCGCGCGAAAGCCGCGAAGGAGAAGTAATTCGCCGCCGCCGCGAATGCCTGAAGTGCGAGCGCCGGTTTACAAGCTACGAACGCATAGACGAAATCCCCTACATGGTTGTGAAGAAGGACGGCCGGCGCGAAACATTCGACCGCGACAAACTGCTTACCGGAGTCCTCAAAGCCTGCGAAAGGCGGCCTATACCAACCGCAAAAGTTGAAGCGCTAGTTAACGCCGTAGAAAAGTACGTACAGGAGTCGCGCGATCGCGAGCGGTCTACTGAAAAAATCGGCCAGATGATTATGAGACGGCTGAAGGAGTTGGATCAGGTAGCATACGTCCGATTCGCGTCCGTCTATCGTGATTTCAAAGATGTTTCGGATTTCATGAGTGAGCTAACATCGCTGGTCAAGTCCAATCGCACCAAATGACCACACTACGAGGAGACTCTCAGTTGATGCCAACAGTCGTTGAATCAGAGGCGATCCGTATCGAGCCTACAGACGAACAAACCAAAATACCCGATACGCTGCCTGTCCTGCCTCTACGAGACATCGTCATCTTTCCATTCATGATCGTTCCGCTGTTCGTTCAGCGTGAGCGATCCATTCGAGCGGTCGATCAGGCGCTCGCCGAAAATCGCACGATACTTCTCGTCGCGCAGCGAGACCTCGATAAGGAAGAACCTTCCGGAGGCGATCTCTATCTCGTAGGAACCGCGGCCACCGTCATGCGAATGCTCAAGATGCCGGACGGAAGGCTCAGGATCCTCGTGCAAGGGCTCACACGGGCGCGCGTAACCCGTTACGACGACGGACTGCCGCATCTACAGGCTCATATCCAGCCGCTCAGCGACATAGAACCCGACGTCGAAGAGCTCGAGATGGAAGCCTTGACGCGAAACGTTCGATCTTCGCTCGAGCGGGCCATAACGCTCGGCAAGAACATTTCGTCCGAAGTAATGGCCATAGTAGCCAATCTCGACGATCCCGGACGACTAGCCGACGTCGCGGCATCGAACCTGGAACTGAAAGTCCAGGATGCTCAGAGCGTTCTTGAAAAACTCGATTCCGCGGACCGGCTCCGAAAAGTCAACGAGCTTCTGGCAAAAGAGATAAACGTCTTACTCGTTCAGCAGGAAATCAACACGCAGGCAAAAGGCGAGATCGATCGAACTCAGCGAGAGTTCTTTCTGCGACAGCAGCTCAAGGCCATTCAATCGGAACTCGGCGAAGGCAATGAGATCGCGGAAGAGATAGCAAACTATCGAGAGAAGATGGTCGAAGCAAAGATGCCCGAAAGCGTCGAAGAAGAAGTAGACCGTCAGATAAAGAAGCTCGAGAGGATGCACCCTGACGCCGCCGAGGCGGCTACTCTGCGCAATTACCTTGACGTCATGGTCTCCCTTCCCTGGTCGAAGATGTCCGAGGAAAATCTCGATCTCAGGCGCGCCGAAGCCATCCTCAATGAAGATCACTACGGTCTCGAGAAAGTGAAGGAACGCATAATCGAGTCCCTCGCGGTCCGAAAACTCAAGGACAAAGTTAAAGGGCCGATTCTCTGTCTGGTTGGTCCGCCCGGGGTCGGCAAAACCAGCCTCGGCAGATCGGTTGCTCGCGCGCTGAATCGAAAATTCCAGAGGCTGAGCCTGGGCGGCCTTCATGATGAAGCGGAAATACGCGGTCATCGGCGCACATATATTGGAGCAATGCCCGGCCGCATCGTTCAATCGATACAGCAAGCGGGAACCAACAATCCGCTGATAATGCTCGACGAGATCGATAAGGTAGGAGCGGATTTCCGCGGCGATCCGTCATCGGCGCTGTTGGAAGTTCTCGATCCGGAGCAGAATTTTTCCTTCCGCGACAACTATCTCGGCGTGCCCTTCGATCTATCCCACGTCATGTTCATGACTACGGCTAATGTGCTGGAGACGGTTCACGCGGCGCTTCTCGACCGCATGGAAGTCATAAGGCTTGCCGGTTACACCGAGGAAGAAAAAATACAGATAGCGCGGCGCCACATCATTCCAAAACAGATGGAGGCCCACGGCATCACGTCGCGACACCTCGCGATTTCAAAATCGGCTCTTCGCGCCATCATTCTTCAATATACCCACGAGTCGGGACTGCGCCAGTTTGAGCGTGAGATCGCCGCGATCAGCCGCAAGGTTGCGCGCCGCGTCGCGGAAGGCAACTCCGGCATCTCTCGAACAACCGTCAAGAACCTGCACGAATCGCTCGGCGTGCCGCATATACCTCCGGACGAAATACTAAAGAAGGATCAGATTGGAGTCGCAACCGGCCTCGCCTGGACCCCGGCGGGAGGCGACATCCTGTTTATCGAAGCGCTGCCTATGGCCGGCAAAGGAACCCTCTTGTTAACGGGCCAGCTTGGAGACGTGATGAAAGAATCCGCTCAGGCGGCGTTCTCGTGGGCAAAGGCGCGAGCGAGAGAGCTCGACATCGACGAAGAGAAGTTCACCAAATTCGACCTGCACATTCACATACCCGAAGGAGCTATTCCGAAGGACGGGCCTTCGGCCGGCGTCACCCTGGCCACAGCGCTTGTGTCCGCGTTATCGGGAAAACTGGTCAGGCGCTCGGTGGCGATGACCGGCGAGATCACCCTTCGCGGCAACGTGCTTCCTGTGGGCGGCGTTAAAGAGAAAGTGCTGGCGGCTCGTCGGGCCCGCGTGGACACGATCGTCCTTCCACAACAAAACAGACGAGACCTGGAAGAAATCCCAAAAGAGCTTCTCAAGGAGATTACGTTTATCTTTGTCGATTCAATCAGGCAGGTTCTGAAAACCGCTCTTGTGTAAACCTATCGAGAGAGCGTTCGGAACTCTCTAACTCGGATTTCCCACGAAACCGCGCGCCCGTGGGTTTGGGCCTTCGACTCGCGTGCAACGGGCATGAGAGAGTTCGTGCTTATTCAGGCCTGAAAGGCCGACTATAAAATGAGCCAGGGCAAGCGCATAGCGCGTCGCCCCTGGTTCCCGCCCCAGTGCCCTCGAGCGCTGAAGGCGCGACATCAGCTTCAAACCTTCCCTGTGGTTAGAATTGTTTCAAATGTGTTGCGAAGAGGTTAAAACATTGACTGCTTCAAAAACCGCGTGATATAAGGCTGAAAGCTTTTTTGCTTGAGTGCAATAGATCGCCGGCGAGGCCCCAACCGAGTTTGTAGTAATCAACGCCGGCATAGGATGAACAGAGAGGTAAACTAAAGGATGATGAGATCTCCCTTACGTGTGCTCCTTGTATCAATCCTCGCAATATCATTCGGAACCTCAAATCTAACAACCATATTCGCCCAAAGCGTGCCGCAATCCACCGCGGCCGACGCTGACGCAGTTGTCACCCGCGCCGAAGCGTTTTACAGGCAGGGCGAGGCCGAATTCGGCAATGGACGCCTCGAAGCGGCCCGCAAACTATTCGATCAGGCTTTAGATGCCGTCCTCCAGTCCGGCATAGACCTTCGATCCAACTCGAGGTTGGACGCCTACTATCGTGATCTGCTCGAGCGAATTCACAAGCACGAGGCTCAGCCGGGAGACGAGCACCCCGAAGTGAATGCGCCAGCCGTCATTGACGAGCTTGCGGGAATCAAAGAGTCCGAATTGGCCACGATCACTCCGGAGGGGGTCAAGATTTACGGCAGCTATGACATCGACTTCACCGTCGCGCCGCCGGTGCTCCAGTTCATGAATTTCTTCATTTCGGGCAGAGGCCGCTCCACCATGGAGATAGGGCTGCAACGGTCGGGGCGCTACCGTCAGTTGGCCGAAAAGATATTTAAAGAAGAAAAGGTTCCACTCGATCTTATCTGGCTGGCCCAGGCAGAGTCGGTGTGGAAACCAAACGCGCTTTCGCGCGCGGCCGCGAAGGGCATATGGCAATTCGTGCCCGGCACCGGGCAAAGGTATGGGCTCGAGCAGACCGCCTGGATTGACGACCGGTCCCATCCCGAGAAATCGACGCGCTCCGCCGCTCGATATCTGAAGTGGCTTCACGAGCACTTCGCCGGTGATTGGCTGCTTGCCATCGCCGCTTATAATTCGGGTGAGCATCGAGTCGATGATGCTATCGCTCGCTGCGGCTACGCGGACTTCTGGGAATTGCAAAAGCGTGGGATGCTGCCGGCGGAAACACGCAACTACGTTCCCATCATTCTCTCGATATTGATCATCAGCAAGAATCAGAAGCGATACGGCTTTGAGGTCAAGGCCGACGCGCCGCTGACCTACGACCTTGCTACGATTCCGTCGCAGACCGATCTCAAAGTAGTTGCTGATCTTCTCAGCCGGCCCTATGAGGCAATTCAGGAGCTGAATCCGGAGTTGCGACGGGGAGTAACGCCGCCAAGTGAATACACTCTGAAGATCCCTAAAGGCACAAAGAAGGCCTTCGAAGTCGCCTACTCGAATCTCCCGCAGGAGCAGCGGGTTCGAAGAATAGTGATCCCGCGTGACGATATTGCGGAAGGATATCGATCCGGATACCGCACTCAGGTAGTTTCTTATCACGCTCGTCGAGGCGATACGCTTCAGGCGCTTTCACATCGCTATGGTTGCTCCGTTCAGGACATTGCGCGGCTCAACAAGATGTCCAGCCGCGGCTCTCTGCGTAACGGGCAGACCATTCGCGTTCCGGTCAAAGCCAAGGCAAGCCGAAGTGGACGCTATCGCGAAGTTAGCGCCGTATCCATCAAAGCACGCCGAGGCGGTCGCGTGTCTCACCACGCCACGCACCATCGCCGCAGATAATGTAGCGAGCGAGAAAACAGAACTCCGAGTTTCAACTGAGTTGTGTTGCAGCCCGGTCCAGTCCAGCCGATCTATTCAAGTTTTCGCGTGATTGAAATTGCGGAAATCATAGACATCCCTGTCTAGTTAAAAGCCCTGGGTCGGCTTAGCCAACCCAGGGCTTCGCGATGCACCCCCTTGGGGTTGTTGTAGAAATGCTCAGACGGCCGAGCTCAAATTCAGGCCGCAACCAAAGGAGCACCCCGGTTGAAGCCCATTCCCTCTGTTGATTTTGTGGTGGAGCAGAAAACGCGGGTTCTTTTGACGATTCGTCAGTCGATGGTAACCGAGCGGTTGCCTTTGGAGATATCGCCCATCTTATCTGGATGATTCAACCATTGGACGAGGAGCTCGGGGTCCAATTTAACCTGAATCACGGTTGCTTCACGGGCCTCTATCGTCAGCAACAAGAGCTTCACATCTGTTCCGTCTTCTTTGACGTAGATTCGCGTGAGTTCGTTTTGAGGATGAGAGTAAACCTGGACTAACGGATGCCATTCAGACCCAAGTGAGCTCTCTATATCGGACGTGAACCGTGCATTGTCAGGCAGGATTCCGAAATCCTGATCCTCGAAGACGGCCAGCTTGAACTCCTTCACGCCGCCCGGCCGGGCCCCTTTCACGAAGAGATTCGCCATTCCAAGAAAGGGGATCCGAGTGCGCTTTGCGTGATAGTACGACTCTATGTGATGGACGATCTCATTGAATCCGCCGTCCATAGCGGCCGCCGTAGCCGGGGCCGCCGAAATCACCGTGATGAATATCAGGAACTGGAGCGCGACTTTGTTCTGTAGTCTCATAGGTCTACTCCTTCTTTGATTTCTTTTCTTTTCCCTTTTCCAATCTGGGAATACCGAGCTTCCCTCCAAGCTCGACGAGCTTCTCCAGATCGACCGGGCCCACGATGTTGACTATAGTCAGCTCCTTTGGATCGGCAGCGATGATTGCAAGCCCGGTGACCTGATTGCCTTCGTTCATCGCATAAACCTCGACGTTATCGCCATCGTGCTTGCTCAGGACGCCGACAACCCGCTGCCAGCCGCCTCCCATCACCTGGGCGCGAATGGCTTCCACATCCTCCTTGGAGTACTGACCCTCTTTGTCGAATTCGTAGCTCTTTACATAAACGCCCTGCAGTCCCTGGATCATCTCCTGAATCTTGGCCCCGTTGCCCGACGTATCGGAGCTAAGAGCCTTGGAAGCCAGTCGCAGCAGCGCTCCATCGAGCGAAACATCCACAACCTCGGTAGCCTTGTCGCGAAGATGGTCAAGGTTAGGCAACTGTAACTTCGCCGCCTGAGCCATCGCTGGCGCTTCGGCCATCGCGAGGCAAAAAATCAGAAGCCCGATCCCTTTCAATAAGCCCTCTCTAATGCGTTTCATAGTTCCTCCATTTCTTCTCATTTAATTATCGATGTATATCGCGTCGCCTGAGCGTTGATCATTCAAGTGCGCCTGAATCCTCTCAATCCTTTCGGCAGCGACGTGCAGCGCCGCGAACAGATCGGACGCGGCGCGATTGCCCTGACTCGTCTGGCGCTTACGAATTCTCGGCGCCCGCCTGTTCTGATCGGTTTCGCCGCGAGATTCGCTCTCTTTTCCCTGGCTGCCGATCTCCGTCACCTTGCGCTGTGCAACGTTCATCTTCTCGCTCGCTACGCCAAGCGCCAGCAGCAGTTGCTCTTTAGCAGCCTCGGCGGCTTCGGTCTCTATGGCCTCCCGACGCTGCTCTGAAAATCGGAGCATCAACCCTCCCGCTGCCAAAAACACCACCACGCCTGCCGCGGCCCAGCGAACCGAGTGCATCTTGAACGGCAAAATCAGCCTCATCCAAAACGACGGCCTCTCTGTTTCCCGCGAGAGTGTCGTGGCTGGAATGTTGAGCATCAGTCGCTCGGCGAAACCCGAGGGCGGCTCAACTCGCTTCAATGCCAACTTCAGTTCATCGTCGATATTCACGTTCTCGCCTCCACGCTTTTTGTTTCCAGGCGAGCCATCTTCTCGCGCAAGAGAATCAGCGACCTGCGCAGATGGCTCTTCACGGTGTTCACGGGCATGCCAAGCGCCTCAGCTATTTCTGAAGGCTCCATATCTTCCTGGTAGCGGAGAATAACTATCAGACGGGGTTTCTCCGGCAGCGTTTCCACCAGCCTCCCCAGCATCCGCTCGATCAAGGGATCTTTCAGACGTTCGGGCGCGGACGGCTCCGCGATCTCTTCTATACTCACTTGGGGCCGCAAACTGCTTCTTCTCGCGCGATCGATGCACCGATGGCTCGCGACTCTGCGGAGCCAGAATCGCAGATGCTCCGGTGATTTCATCGCGGAAAGATTCTTATAGAGATGGAGAAATACGTCCTGCGCAAGGTCTTCGGCGGAAGCGCGATCCCGCAAAAAGTTGTATGCGATGCTGTATACCATTGACTGATGCTCGCGTACGATATCGGCAAACGCGGACTGGTCTCCCTCGGCGTAGCGCCGCAGGCAATCGTCCGTCTGGTGCACTGTCGGTATGCTCAATCGCGCTCCCTTCCAGCCCCACCAGATAATATTACGAGCGCGCGGCGGAATCGAACGCAGAGACTCAGTCATCGACTCCGAACAAATAGCAATTACCGTCTACAGCGCCTCCCGAGCGGGTCGAAAATCCGCGATCCCGGAACTCGCTTCATAATCTCACCCCCGGTGACCGCAAGCGCTCGGAGCGGTTGCGCCGCTCAAGCGCCCTCGCTAGCATTCTGGGCTTATGGAAATTGAACCTGAAGGCTCGTTTGAGGCCCCGTTTGAAATGCGAAGCCGTGAGGTCGATGCGGCCTCGGGCAAGGCGGTGATTTCCTACCTCATTTGCGAACCCCTCGAATCCGCCGGATTCATAAATGCATTTAGCACGAGAACCGGCGGAGTCAGTTCATTGCCGTCGGACTCGCTTAACCTATCGTTGTTCAAGGGGGACACGAAAGAGAACGTTCAGGAGAACCGGCGGCGGTTCTTACAGGCGCTTGGCGCTGAACGGCATGCGATTGTAACCGCTCACCAAACCCACTCGACGAAACTGTGCCGGATAGACTCAGCCGGCCAGGACGGACTCGATTGCGACGCGCTGAGCACGCGATTGAGCCACACCCTGATCGGGGTTCAAACCGCCGATTGCTTGCCGATCTTGATAGCCGATCCGAAGACAAAAACGGCGGCCGCTATTCACGCCGGGTGGCGAGGAACAGCCGGGCGGATCACCGAGCGCGCCGTAGCAAGCCTGATGCAGAGTGGTCTCGATCCCCGCAATTCCATAGCAGCGCTCGGCCCGTGCGCTTGCATTGATTGCTACGAGATCGGCTCCCACGTGATAGACCTATACAAGAAAGAATTCGGCTACTGGCGGTATCTTCTATCGAAGTTCACGGATGATGGAAAAGCCCATCTGGATATTCAGTCGGCCAATATTCAGCAGCTCGAATTTTGCGGATTCGATGAGGATCGAATTCACGTCGCGCCGCACTGCACAATGCATAACAACGACCTGTTTTTTTCCTATCGCCGCGAAGGAAACGGTCAGCCGTCGAAGGTCGGTCGACTTCTATCGGTTATAGGCAAGAGCTGACAGCGCAACAAGAATATTGGAAGCTTAACTCTCCTTCGCCGCGAAATATCCTCGGCGATGCCTTACGGTAAGGTCTTTCTGGTTCTTGATTCGCATCTGGATAGTCCTGAAGGAACCATCCTTGGTCTCATTGCTCGGCTCGTAAGCGAGCACATATTGAGATCGCAGATCCTCGTCGATCTTCGCGTAAGCCACGTCTTGATCTTCTCGAGTGCGCGGAAAGAAGGCGCGGCCTCCGGTATCTTCGCAGATCTTCTTCAGCACACCGGTCGCAATGTGAAAGTGATACGGATCGCCGATACCGATTGCGTAACAGATTATCTCGCTTCGCCACGCTTGTTCGATCGCCTCTTTCATCTTGATCTTGCTGGATGTGTCGTCCCCGTCCGTCACCAGGATGATTACGCGACGGCCCGCTTCGCGCCTCAACAGATCCGAGGACACCGCGTAGATCGCATCGTACATAGCCGTCGATCCGGCATTGGAGTCATTTATTGGAGGCGTCCCCGCCCCGCCGAGCCTGCCCGCCGCTGCCGAGATTCTGACGCGCTCCAGCGCTCGCTGGACTTTTTCCAGACTCGAAGTCAGGTTCTGCAGCAGATCGGCCTCATTCTCAAACGTGATCACCGCGGCCGTGTCCTTGTTTGGCCTGAGCACTTTTCGGAAGAACTGTTGCCCCGCCATTACTTCGTCTCGCAGGGTGTACTGTTGGCTGAGAGATATATCGATCAGCATCGCGATTGTGATCGGCAGATCCGTCTGCCGCTCGAATGAAAACACCTCTTGAGGCTTGTTGTCTTCGAGTATTTCGATGTCGTCCTTTGTGAGATCGTTTATATACCTGTTCTGCTTGTTTGTTACGTTGAAAGGAACCGTGACCAGTGAAGTACCCAGTTTGAGCGACTGCTCTTCGGGCTTCTTTTCCTGTTCCGGTTTTTTTGTTTGTTGTTTCTGATCTTTGGATTGACCGGCGCTGGCCGACAGCAACAGAACCGGCGAAACGAGCGATGCTATTACCAATAGAATTTTTATAAACTTCATTTTTGTCACTTCTTGGGGTCTTCGAGAGGAGCGTAATACCCTCGTCGATGGATCACGTGAACATCCGAACGGCCCGCTATATTGACCTCGATGCGCCGGAACGCGCCGTCTCGCGCCGCGTTTGAAGGCTCATAGGCAATCAGATACTGGCTCCTCATCTCATTTTCGATTTGGCGGAAATTTCCGAGCAATTCCTCGGAGTTTCGAGGAAAGTAAGCCCTTCCTCCGGTTTCTTCGGACATCTTTCGCAACACGTCTTCACGCACGCCTTCGAATCGGAAGCGGTCGCCGATGCCGATCGAGTAAATCATGACGCCGGATCGCCACGCGCGATCGATCGCGTCTTCCAACTTTCTATTGCTCGCGTTATCAACGCCGTCGGTCAGAAGAATGATTGCACGGCGGGCGTTCGCTTCATCGCCCGAGCGGCGAATCTCATCCTTGCCCAGAATCTCATCAGCCGTTATGTAGACCGCGTCATAGAGCGCGGTCGCCTGGTTTCGAGGCGATGTTGAAGCAAATCTTCTCGAGAACTCAATCTGGTCCAGCGCTCTGTTCACCGTTTCGATTCGTGAGGTGAGGCCCTGCGCCAGATCCACGTCCTCCCTAAAAGTCAGGATTGCGGCAAGATCGCTGCTCGCCCTGATTATCGAGTGAAGGAAGTACGCGGCCGCCATCTTTTCCTGTGGAAAGGTGAACTCCTGACTCCCTGACAGGTCAATCAGAATGGCTATGCGAATCGGGAGATTGACTTCGCGCTTGAACGTAAAGACGGTCTGCGGACGGCCGTCCTCCAGCACCTTTACATCCTCCTGCCGCAGATCGCCGACGATGTGATTGTTGCGGTCCACGGCGCTGAACACCACGTTGACGAGCTCGGTTCCAAGATGCAGCGTTTGATCGGAGACAGGTATGTCGTCATCTTTGTCCTGAACACCGGTCTTGCTCTTGTCCTGAGCCTTCTGCTGAGGAGCGGGTTTCACGGAAGGCTTTTGGCCGGGCCTCGTGCTCTGAGCGACCGCCGCCGATAACAAAAGCATCAATGCCGTCAAAGCTGCTGCTGTAGCCGATTTCATATTTATTCTCGCCTGTCAGTAGGAATAACCCTGTTTGTGAAACAGATGGCCGTCCGCGGCTATTAGTTTGACCTTGATCGAGCGCCGCTTGCCGGTCTTATCCTGCTTATCGGGCCGGTAGTTCAATACGTACTCGTGCCGCAGATCCTTCGCGATCTGAGTAAAGGAGCTGAACAGCTCGAGCTTTTGAGACGGGAGAAAAAGCTGCCCTCCAGTCTCTTCGCACAAGCGCCTCAGTTCGCGGTCGTCGGAGCCTTCGACCGTCCCGCTTGTAATCCCGGTGAAATTCTTCGTGCTGATTCCAAAGATCGTCACGTCGTATCGCTGAGCAATTTCGATGGTCTCTTTTAACGAGCGCTCGCTGGCTGTATCCGCGCCGTCCGAGATTATAAGGATTATGGCCCGTGCGTCCGAGCCCTGGAGGCTCGCCATCTTCTCCTCGATCACTCTGTAGACGCCGTCGTACATCCGCGTATATCCGCCGGCCTTGAGTTTTCTGAGCGCTCCGATCAGAGGCTCCTGCGCATCCGAGAAGTCCTGATGCAGCTCGACGTTCGAATCAAAGCTCGCAAGCAATATCTGATCTTTTCTCCGATGCGCGGTGACGTCTGAAACGAAATCCTCGGCCGCGTCCTTTTCGAACTTCAACTTGAGCTTCACGCTCTCGCTCGTATCCACCAGCAGGCCGATCCTCAATGGAAGCTGGCTTGGCGCCTGAAAGGAGTCAATGACTTGCTTCTTGTTGTCTTCGTACACTTCGAAGTTCTGCTTCGTGAGGTCCGGTACAAACTGATTTTTGTTTTTTACTGATACGGGGAGTCGAACTGAAAGAACGCCGATGCGCTGGGGCTTATCATCCTGGGCCGCAGTCGGGGCCGCGGTCTTTGATTGATCGGGTTTCTTTGCCCCGGATGTAGGCGGGGCTGCCTTTTGAGCAAGAGCCATTGCGCCGGCCAGGCTTAATAATGAAACCAGACAGATTGCCGCCGCGCGAATCGCCGCATTGAAGCTATGCATGGATATTTCGGAAGCCTCCGGTTGAATCGCTAAGATGTCACGGATATTCGAGATCGATGCTTGTCGGTGAAAAAAAAGTATATCGGCAGGCTCAAAACAGTGTCAACGAACTCACTCGAATACGAGGTTCTCAAACACTAATAGCCGAACGCGCACCGACCGTAGAATAGCCCGGAAAGCCGGCAATGCCGCGCGCTCGGATTCCGCCCCCAAAGAATCACGAAGCGGCGGCCTTATTCCCATCGAGCCAATCTCGCGTCATATCGCACCAGAGCGCCAACCCTCTCCACTCGCCGAAGCTCGAATAGTAGCGCTCGATCTTCTTATCTGAAGCTGTGCGCCCCTTGTTCCGAGTTCGGCTGAACTTGGACCGAATCCACGAGTCCAGCGCGAGACCATCGTATCGGCCGACCAATCTCAATACGTTCTCCGCGGCGTAATCGCCCACGCCCTTGATCTTCTTCATCTCGCGCTTCAACTCAGGCGTCGCGAGCTCGGTTGTCAGCCAACCTTCAACATCAACCGCGCCGGAGGCTATTTGATCGGCCAATTCCTTGAGGTAACCGGCGCGATAACCGGCGCGCACCTCGTTCGAATAAAACGCGACCGGCATTGCCGCCATCGCCTCCGGACTCGGGAACGACCTGCGTCCATCCGGAGTCTCGGAGCCCAGCAATCTCACCAACGCGTTGACCATCTTATCCGTGAGGGCCCACGAACAATTGGTCGTGCATATCATCTTCACCAGATCTTCGAATACCGTTGGAGCCCGAAGCAGACGGCCCGCGCCTTCACGAGCAATCCACTCGAAATTTTCGGAGCCGCCTACCGCCGCGTAGAACGGCTTCAAGTCATCGTCGAGCCGGAGCATGTGACGAACGGCTTTCGCGATCGCAGCCTCCTGCGCCTCATTCAGTTCTTCGCCGGCTTCGATTCGGAGCCCGCCCTTAGCGCGGCAGATCGTGATTGAAACAGGCGGCCTCGCAGGAAGGTCTATGACCCTCAGGAGCCGCCACTTCTTCTGGTCGAGTTCGAACGGAACAAGCTCACTCCAGCCATGGCTGAAAACAGTCCTGACGAAATTAAAACTCCGCGGCGTTGATATTTTGATCTGCATCATATGAGAGCGTCTGAGATTGAGAGCTTCTGGGAGCTTTCTGAGAGTTTCGCCGGTAGAGTATGTGTTGAAGAATAATTTTCAAGCAAGCATATATTGTAGGGCTTCGACAAATTGCAAGGGGGAGGTGGAGTATTAGTGTGTGGACGCTTATCGAGTTTGGACCTTCGTCTCTCACCTGACGCGAAAAACCATGCTCGAGGTAAGGCCTGAAAGGCCGACTATTCAATAGCCATCAGGGGCAAGCGCATAGCGCGTCGCCCCTGGTACCAGCCCCAATGCCTTCAAGCGCTGTAGGCGCGACATCGACGCTTTGTTGCGAGAATGATGTTAGCGCCTGCGGGAATCGTCTTTGCAATTGCCGGAGTCGACTTGACGGTTGCGGGAGTCGACCTGACGGCTGTGGGAGTCGACTTGACTGCTGCGGGAATCGTCTCGGCGTTTGCGGGAGTCGATCTGACCGCTGCGAGAGTCGTCTCGGCAGTTGCGCGAATGATCTTGACAGTTGCGGGAGTCGACTTGGCAGTTGCGGGAGTTACTGATCTGAACTCAACTGAATTTGAATTTGTATTTGATGTATTTGACGTGTTGATTGACTCAAAAGGCGCCTCTTGCTATATTCACCGGGCAAATGAGCGTTCGCTCAATGATCTTTGTGGGGCTATAGCTCAGCTGGAAGAGCGCTTGACTGGCAGTCAAGAGGTCAGGGGTTCGAACCCCCTTAGCTCCACCACTTATCCGACCTTTCGGGTTTCCATTGTGACAATCTTGTGACAATTTTGCTGAGAAGAGTCGACCTTCCCAGCCTTCTTGCCGTATTGCGCGATCTGCTCCAGCGCTTCTCGCTTGCGCTGATCAGTCGCGTGAGTGTAGCGCTTGGTCATTCTGAGATCAGCATGGCCGAGCACTTCAGCGATGACGAATGGGTCGGCGCCCACATCAGCGAGGCGAGTCGCGGCCGTGTGACGCAGGTCATGAAAGTGAAAGTTCTCCAAACCCGCTTCAACGCAAGCGGCCGAAAACCCGTGCTTGATGTCGGTCAATGGTCCGTCGGTCTTAGGGCTGCCGAACACCAATTCTGTACTCGTCCGCCCGCCACCGAGCATTAGCAGCACCTCGCGAACGGTTTGATTCATAGGGACCGTACGCCCTTTGCCACTCTTCGAGAGGCTGCTTGGAATGTGGAAGTAGCCCCGAGCAAGATCAATCCAGGACCACCGCATTCCCAGGATCTCACCTCGACGCATACCCGTGTTGACAGCGACTTCAACGATGGGCCGAAGGTGCGCCCTTCGTCCCGTTAGAGCGGCGAACAACCGGTCCTCCTCTTCAGCCAGCAGGTAGCGGTTGCGCTCGTTGTGTTCATCGTACTTCTTGACCTGACGGCAAGGGTTGGAATTGGCCTCGCCGTCACGAATCGCAAGAGAGAAAATCTTCGAGAGACAAGACAAATTGCGATTAACCGACGCTACGCTACGCTGTCCCTTACCCCGAGTCGGCTCCTGCAACCGCAACTTCTTGAATTTCTCAATTGCCATCGGCGTGATCTCTCGAAAACTCTTTCCCTCGAAGTATTGCTTCAGCACCTCGACATTGATTGCATCCGTCTTCCAGGAGCGCTTGTTCGCTTTCGACCAGGGCAGGAATACTTGCTCAGCGTATTCGATGAACGAGCCTTCGCCTTTCGGCTTGCCATAGACTCCTTCATACACCTCCCGCCTAATCGCTGCCTCAGCGTCCTTGGCGTCCTGCTTTGTTCTCGCTTCGGCCAGCGTGCCGCGATACCTGAGTCGCCGGATCATGAAATCGAAGTGCCACCGTCCACCTCGTTTCTTCACTGACATTCTGCTTCCCTTTCTCGATCTCTTAGCCATCAGCCGGAAAGGTTGGCTGCGATGATAGTCATCGTGTGGCTAACAGTCTAGTCCGCCGTGGCCTCTTGTTCGCCGGCATAGTCCACTCGAGAATCTCTTCCAGCAAGAACAGCGTCTTGGCGCCCGCCTTTCTGAACGGGATTCGATTCTGCGAGACCCAATTCCGAATCGTCTCCGGCTCGACACGCAGCAGCTCCGCAGTCTCTTCGACGGTCAGAAACTTCACTTGTGTCTGAGGCAATCCCGCCTTGAGCTTCTTAGCCAGCTCATTTTCCAGGCAGTCCGCATGAACCTTCGCATCAGGTTCGCTATAGAAGGGCACGAAACCGATCGGTCTTCGACACAGGCGGCAGGGCTCGGCCGCAATTTGGCGTGCAGCGATGCACTCAAGATGCGAACAGCTCGCGCACGTACCGCCCATCGTTCCTGTTGATGCTAGAGTGGCTGTCGCCATCACGCTCCCCAAACCTGCCTACTCTTTTCTTTCCCAAAAACTCTCACTGCTTGGCGCTTCAGCTCCGGCTGAGGCGATTAAGCTCTCGTTCATACTTCAATCGAAACGACCCAACCGGTCCGTTCCGGTTTTTTCCTATCTTCACGCACGACATGTCGGGGTTATCGCTTGACGTATAAATGAACACGACTACATCAGCGACCTGCTCAATCTCACCGGATTCACGCAAGTCAGACAATTGGGGCTCCGGATTAGCGCGGCTTTCAACGCTCCGACTCAACTGCGAAAGCACGATCACTGCAACATCGAGTTCCTTTGCGAGGTTCTTCATCTCACGCACGTTCTCGCTAACAGCCTCAAATCGGCTTTGAGATCGTGCCGATCCATTCATTAGCTGCAAAAAGTCCACCACTAGCACGTCGAGCCCGTGCGACCGCTTAAGCAAGGCCGCGCGCGCCTTGATCTGGGCGGCCTTCAAAGCGGCTTCGTCGCATACCCAAAGCTCACACGTGCCCAATTCCTCAAGAGAAGCAACCAACCTCGCCCAATCCTCGCTAGTCAGGCGGCCTGAGCGCATCTTGTACGAGTCAATCATTGCGCCTCGTGAGAGCGATTTCTCGCTGAGGGCGGACGCCGTCATTTCTAGCGATACAACAGCAACCCGTTTTCCTGCTCGCGCGACGTTCTCCGATATGTTCATTGCGAACGTCGTCTTGCCCTGAGAAGGTCGGGCCGCAATGATCAACGCCTCGCCTCGCTGAAGACCCAAAGTGTGCTCATCCAAGTCTTCAAAACCAGTGAAAATCCCGACTTTGTCAGGGTCCTCTTCTCTCGTCTTGACGCTATTAAGGTACTCGGTTGCTATGTCGCTGATGCGTCTAAATCGGTCGGGTACGGTTGCAGCGCACGCCGAGTGGAGGCGCTGTTGAGCCTCGAAAAGAGAATCCTGGTCCGGCTGAGACTCTGCGAGAAACTGGGCAACCTCGCTGCATACTTGCATCAAGCGCCTCATCTTAGCGGCAATCTTCACTAGCTCAACGTAGTACGTTAAGGTGTCCAATCGCGGCACACCGTCAATCAGGGCGCTCAAGCCGGATGCCCCGCCTGCCTGTTCGAACCGGTTTGCAGTCGCGAGATGGTCCTTTAGAGTCGTGAAGTCGATTGGGAGCCGCCGCGAACGGAGCGCGAGCATAGCGCCATATACAGTCTGATGTTTGCGGCTGAAGAAATCAGACGGTGTTAGATTGTGGTCAATAGCTTCATCGAGAAGATCTCCATTGGAGAGCATGATCGCTCCTAGTATTGACCGCTCAGCTTCTAACGCTTGGGGTATTCTGTCTATTTCCATCTTGACCCTCCTCTCGCCGGAACAATGAATCCGCGACTCGACGTTTCTCTGGAGTCAGTCCATTGGTGGGCGGTTGCCGATTAACCGCACCATTTCCAGGTCGATTCTGACGATAGTCCTCAGCGTGGCGCATCCAGTTACGCCAGGCTGCTACCCAGTCCTTGAGGATTGAGCCTTTGGCTCGGTGGTGATCCAGAAACTTCTCAGTCTCGCGAGCAAGGTTGATATCGGGCGCTTTCTCCTTTGCCCAATGGCGCATTGATTCTGAAATAGGAAACTGCTCGGGCACGGCAGCCTTCACCAAATAGAGCGAGCTGCTCTCTAATGTGTTACTTGACGGTTCCCTGATGGATCTTCGGCGCTCGCGAGAAGTGACCCGCCTGTGCTATCGAGGAATGACCCACCAGGTGTTTAGAACTTCAGAAGAGACCCCATCAAAACTACAACTACAGTAGGTCTGAGTGCAGTTCGTGAGGGCTGACTAATATAAAAGGGTGCGGTGATGATGAGTCACGATGCCCTTTGCACGGAAGAAACCCTGCACA
>QHVH01000089.1 GCA_003222245.1 Blastocatellia bacterium AA13
GACGCCGATGAGCGAGGCGTGGCGAAGCTGTCTAGACAGTGCCTGCAAAAAGGAGGAAAAACTCAGGGTGCCGCCGATTTCGACCGTAGCTGCTCCGTAGCCGCCCACAGTCCCGACTCAGTGGCCAACAAAAGCGACCTTCAGACCAATCGCTTCGTGTCATCTCAATTCAATCGCGATTCTTGGGTTAGTTAGTGATCTTGCATAAGCGAGAGGCCATCCATATACTGCTACGCGACCATGAAACCCCAGCCCACAACCTCGAGCATCTAAAACCCGCGGCAAAATGAACCGATATGAAGATTCCATCTAAGCTTGGGTTTACGCTGCTGACCTTTCTGTTATTGACGGCGACGGCGCTTGCCGCCGACAAAGGAGCGATCGCCGGCAACATTGTCGATAAGCGCGAGTACGTGATGGGCGGGCTTAATGTCATCGCGATCGGACGGGACATCGACGCGCGCTACGAGACCACAGCCGGACCGACGGGCGCATTCGCGTTTGACGAAGTAGAACCAGGCTCATACACGCTCATAACCGAGTGCGAAGGGATCGAGAAAATCGTCAAGTTGATTGAGGCTCAGGCGGGCAGGGTCACGCAGGTAGAACTGAGCGCGGTGGCCATCCAGCCGACCGGAAATGCCGCAATAGATAAATACGTGGCTTCCCAATGGTCTCAGGGAGGCCGATATCCCGCGGGAAACATCAGCTATCTGAATTTGAACGACGAGCAGGACCTTTACTTTATGCTCGTCTACTTCGGAATCCTCGGGCTGCTGTCGGTCTATGGGGTTTACCGTTATCGGCTGGTCTACCTCTTCTTGCGATATAAAACATTCGCGCCGCGGCCACAATCAAAATTCCCAGAAGATAAATTGCCTCGGGTTACGGTTCAGTTGCCGCTGTTCAACGAGATGTACGTAGCCGAGCGATTGATCGAATCCGTCGTCAAGCTGGACTATCCTCGTGAATTGCTCGAGATTCAGGTGCTCGACGATTCGACTGACGACACCGTGGGAATCGCGTCCGCCGTCGTGAAGAAGTACTTCGATCAGGGCTACGACATAACGTATCACCATCGCGAGGACCGCTACGGATTCAAAGCGGGTGCGCTCGAAGCTGGGCTCAAAAAATCTTCCGGAGAGTTCATCCTGATCTTCGACGCCGATTTTGTGCCTCGGCCCGATTGCATAAGGCGAGCGATTCATTATTTCACCGACGACCGCATCGGCATGGTTCAGATGCGATGGAGCCACATCAACACCGACTATTCGCTGCTCACAAAGGTTCAGGCCATAATGCTCAACGCGCACTTCGTCATTGAGCAGACAGCCAGAAGCCGCTGCGGCGGATTCTTCAACTTCAACGGCACCGCCGGAATTTGGCGCCGCGAAGCGATCGAATGGTCCGGTGGATGGCAGCACGACACGCTTGCCGAAGACACCGATTTATCTTATCGAGCTCAATTGATGGGCTGGCGATTTGTTTACCTGCTCGACGAGGACGTGCCGTCCGAGCTTCCAATAGAGATGAATGCGTTCAAGTCCCAGCAGAAGAGATGGGCAAAGGGCGTAGTTCAGGTCGGCCTCAAGATGCTACCGCGAATCAGGCGCGATCCGAGGCTCCCGCTTCGAGTCAAGCTGGAACAATTCTTCAGATTGACGGGCAATCTTGCCGCGCCGCTCGTCATTGTGCTGGCCCTGATAAATCTGCCGATCCTCATCGTCCGCTACAATCAAGGCTTCTTTCATCTGTTTGTACTCGACGTGCCCGTACTGACGTTCTCGACCGTTTCCGTAATCGTGTACTACATTGTTTCCGAGCGACATCTACATCCAAAGGGGTTTTGGAAATCGCTCAAGTATCTCCCCTTCGTGATGAGCATGGGCATAGCGCTCACGTTCTCGAACGCGCGAGCGGTGCTCGAAGCGATCTGCGGCGTCAAGACGCCGTTTGTTCGCACGCCGAAATACGGAATCGAAAACCAGACGGATTCCTCCTGGCTGCGCAAGCGCTACGTGCCGCGGCGGCTGGCCCTGCCGATGATCGAGCTGTTGTTCACGGCTTACTTTATTTTTACCGTTTGGTACGCGGTACACAGCCAGATATTTGCTACGCTCCCCTTTCTATTGATCTACCTGCTCGGATACGCATACGCGGCGGTGATGTCAATCGTGCAGGGTCGAATAAGTCTTCGCCGCACGAATGGCAATCGAAAATAGTCCCGGACGCGCAGCCGGACGCATTGAGCAGCCGCCCGTCCTGCGTAACTTTGATCAAAGAGGCATATATGAGAAAGGCCGGTTCTATTGCCGCCACTTTAATCCTGCTCCTCTCCGCCGCCGCCGTCGTATTTTCGGCGGACAGCGCCAGGGGGCCAAAGACGGCTCTCCTTTCCGACAAGGAGATCAAGGCTCTTGCGGACGAGATCAGCGGCGTGATCGCAAAAGACACGGTGACCGAACTGGCTCGCAGCCATCGCGTGCAGGCATCCTCAGGCTTTGCACGCGCGGCCGGATACATTGCATCTCGGGCTCGCGAATATGGACTGCAGAATGTACAGATCGAGCATTTCCCTGCCGACGGCCAGAAAACCTACTACACTCTAAAATCAACGCCTGGGTGGGAAGTCGAACGCGCCGAGTTGTGGGAGACCTCGCCGAATAAGGCGAAGGTCGCCGACTACGACGAAATGCGAGTAGCGCTCGCGGATTACTCGCAGAGCGCGGATGTCGTTGGGCAGTTGATCGACGTCGGCGCCGGCGCCTCCCCCTTCGACTATGAAGGTAAGGAAGTACGCGGGAAGATCGTGCTTGCGGGCGGCAGCGTTGCCGCGGTGCACAAGCTCGCTTGCGACGAGCGCGGGGCGGCCGGCGTGCTCAGCTCGATGCAGAATCAGGTGACCGCATGGTCGGGTGACTACGTCGACAACGTGAGATGGGGTCATCTGTCTCCTTACAATTCAAGCAACAAATTCGCCTTCATGATTTCGCTCCGACAAGCCCGCGAATTCCGCGAACGGCTGGCGGCCGGCCAAAAAATAACTCTTCACGCTCTCGTCAAAGCCGAGATGAAACCGAGCAACTACGACGTTGTCACCGCGGTTATTCCGGGGAGCGACCTCGCCGGAGAAGAGATCGTTTTCTCGTGCCATCTCTGTCATCAAAAACCCGGAGCGAATGACAATGCTTCCGGGGCCGCCGCGATTCTCGAAATCGCTCGAACATTGATGACGTTGATCAACCGAGGGGATATTGAGAAGCCTCGGCGCACGATTCGATTCATCTGGCCTCCTGAAATAGCGGGCACCGTCGCTTATCTTGCATTTCATCCCGATATAGTCAGCCGCATGAAGGCCGTCATCCATCTCGATATGGTGGGCGGAGATCACGCAATAACAAAAGCCGTCCTTCACACGACGCACACACCCGCGTCGCTTCCGAGCTGCGTCAACGCCGTGGCCGATGTATTCACCGAGTATGTCATCGAAGGCAGCCAGCGCGCAGCCGCGGGAGGCGGATTCGAAGATGCCTTGATATCGCCGGAAGGCTCGAAGGAGAGTTTTTTCGCCGATATGGGCCCGTACACGATGGGCTCGGATCACGATGTCTATGAGGAAGGCACGTTCCGAATACCTGCGATTTATCTCGCGGATTGGCCCGATGTCTTTATTCACACGAACAACGATCTGCCGTCGAACATCGATCCTACGAAGATCAAGCGGTCGTCGTTTATCGCCGCGGCATCAGGCTACTTCCTCGCGCGTGCAGGGTCCGCGGACGCGGCAAGGCTCGCCGATCTCGTATTCGCGAGGGCGATGTCGAGGCTTCCACGAATCAACGCGCGAGCTGCGAACCTGGAATCGAGGGGACGCGAGGGAGCAAGCGACGAAGCGCGCAGCTTGATTTCCAATTCTCTCGAGACCGATGCCGCCGCATTATCCTCCGTGACGATGCTTGCCCCTACTGATCGAAGTCTCGAGGCGAAGGTTGAAGGGCTTGTAGATCAGCTCAGCGGCGCGTGGCTGCTGCTGACCGGGCAGTTTTCGCAGCAGCATAAGGGCAATCGTATCTTCTTCGTGCTGGAACCCAAAGAACAGCCGAAACCGCGCGATGCAAAAAGCAAATCGAGGAAGGACAAAGAGCCCGCGCCGGCTCCCTCTTCTCCGGCGGCGAGAGTAATACCGGTGAGAAAAGTGCTCGGCCCTATGGATGTTTATTACTACGACTACATCGCGGACCGGGCATCTGGCGAGGATCTCAAACCCGTCGAGAAATTGAACGCGATGCCGCACGGAGAGATCATCAGATATGAAATCCTGAACCTGGTGGACGGCAAGCGAAGCGTGAAAGACATTCACGACTATCTCACCGCCGCATATGGCCCGCTTCCGGTCGATGACGTAATGGATTATGTCCGGCTCCTGGTCAAGATCGGAGTGCTCGGCCTCGAATGACTATTGCATCTGAATAGGCGTGCTGCCTGAGGATTTCGGCAAGCGATCTGCATCTCTATAACATCGCTTGAGTCTTCATCTGCTTATCGAACACAAGGACTCCGGGAACGAATTTAGGGTAGTACTCGAGGAATACCTTTTCATTCGCTGTTCCTCGGAGGAGTTGTGTTGAATTTTAGAGGGGGGACATTTACGATTCTGTTTTAAGTCTTATTTCTTTCAAGTAGCGGGTTCCGAACAGCGGGTTGTCGCGGGGAGAAGCAAGCGCCTAAAGGCTCGTACTTGTTTCTGCGGAGTGCCCCTTCGTTTGGAGGTATGTAGTTTTCTGATTCCTGTTTAATTGTAGCAAAGTACGGAAAGCCGTAAAGAGTCAGCGTGTGGATAAAGTAAAAAAGGCGAACTCCTTCCTCGTTGCGAGAGAGGAAGATCGCCATTATTTACGTACGGGTGTTTATTGGTTTAGTACTACATAAACTCAGACCGGCGACTCTAGCATCTGCAGTCGTCGGTGTCTTGTTGGTGTTGTTCGTGATCTTCTGCGTTGTCAAATTGAAATCGTTTGACCACGTGATCCTGATAGCAAAGACAAAACTCTACGTTCCGGCGCTCCCAGGGCAAACGCATCTTAAAAGTAATAGAATGTAGAAGCTGAGTAGCCCCAGAAGCAGGAGAACTATCGATGAAGGGAATATCCTGCAAATGGAAGACCGGCCACAGAGCTTAGCAGAGTGCCTGAGCACAATCAGAGATCCACGGATAGATCGAACAAAGCGGCATAAGCTAATAGACATACTGATAATAGCGATCTGCGCGACGATATGCGGAGCGG
>QHVH01000090.1 GCA_003222245.1 Blastocatellia bacterium AA13
TCCGACCCGCCGCAGCCAGCAAAACAATCCTCGCTCGCAACACCTCCCGCTGCTCTGCCCTACCCCTACGCGTGATCGCTAATAACACCTCGCGCTCCGCCTCAGTCAGAATCACTTGTCCCTGCGTCGATTTCACAGCCCCGGACTATATCACTTTACCGTTCGACTGTATAGACATTTAAGAGACGCTACACTAGGTTGAAGGCGGGAGTTGAACAACGTGTGTTCCCACTTCCCATTGCCCAACCTGATCGTTGACATTGCCCCGTGCGCCGTGTAGCCGATGCGATTGGCATCGGTTGGAGCGGCGCCCGCATAGTAGTTCGAAGTTCCTCCCTTCTTTACTCCAGCCAATCGTCCCACATCGTCGTATTCGGATTCCACGATCCGGCCGGATGGGTATGTCTCGCTGCGCAGATTGCCGGTCAGATCATATGTGTAGCTCATCGGATAGGTGTACTGAGTTCCTGACACGGTTGTCTTCTGCCGGCAGGACGTGACTCTGCCGGCATTGTCGTATGCGTCGTAGTAGTAGCCGTCGCCTCCGATCTGCGTTACCGATGTGAGCCGCCCTTTGAAGCCCGGTGCATCATAGGTGAAGGTGAACACGGGCCCGCCGCTTAGAGACTTCGTGCTGAGGCGGTTCACTCCGTCATACGTGAACGTGATGCTGCTCCCGTTGGGATTGGTCTTGGTGCGCAGGTTAGAATCGTCGTCGTAGAGATAAGTCGTCGCGACCATGGAGCCCGATTGGTTGACTTGCTCCGGGTTCTTGGCGCTGGTCAGTCTCGACAAGGGATCGTAGATGAACTGCCGTTGCTGGACGCCCTGTGACACAAAAGTCAGGTTTCCCAACGGGTCATAGCTGTAACTGATATCGAGGGCCGATCCGTTGGGGTCTTCCGTGACCCTGGCCAGTCTTCCCAGACCGTCGACGGCGCTGCTTCTGGCTTTGCCTGCCTGATCGATCGCGGTCGTCTTATTCGCGTCGTAGCTGGTTGTGAGCGATCCGGTTGAGCCGGTGACGCCGGCGTCCGTTGGAATGCTTGCGCCCGGAAACGTTGTGACATCGATGACTCGGCCCAGGTCATCTCTTGTGGTGCGAGTCCACCCGTCGGTATCGGCGGCGACGCTGCGCTTGGGGTTCGAGATGAACGTTATCCGGCCCATTTGTCTGTACACGCTTTCAGAGAAGATCGGGTAGGTGTTTCCGTCTTCGCTGGTCTCGTGCTTGATCTGTCTGCCCAACTGGTCGGCGGTTACTCGGCTCCTGATCTTTCCGTCATTTACCGCCCTCAGATCCGACAGCACTTCCACCTGCCGCGCGCTGTCGAAATATTTAGTGACCGTCTTCCGCCCCATAACGTCGGTGACAACGCCGGGCCTGCCAAACGGATCCTGGTTGTTTAAGAGCTGATTGAGGTAATTCGTTGTTGTGATCTTCCCATTCGGGTCTGTCGAGCTAATGACCAGTCCGGTCCAGAAATCGTACACGATGTTTGTCACGTGCTCATCGCCCTGAACGTTTGGATTCGGGTCGACCGTGATTCTTGTCACCTGAGCGTGAGTCGATGAGTCGTATTCGAACAAAGTATCATTACCGAGCGGGTCAGTTAATTTGGTTCGGTTGCCCCGAGCGTCATAAGTATGGATCGTATCCAGGAACTTGCCGCCATCCCAGTGGCTCTCTCTGGTCAGGTTCCCTGCGATCGGCGCCGTACCGTACGCTTGGCTGTCGTAACTGAACTGCGATCGAGCGGGTCCGGTAATGGATTCCTGGATCGCGTTGAGAATCAAAGGCGTCGCTGAGGCAAGCGCGCGCTTCGCATAAGTATTGGCCGAGTTTCCGGTATCGGCGGGATTGTAGTAAGTGTTGGTCGTGGTACGAAGCGCTACCGAACCTGTAGGCACACCTATTGGTATCCCCTGCGGGTCACGAGCTATCGTGACCTGAGAGAGATCGACGAAGTCGTATTCGGTTACGGATTTGAGATTGCCGTTGAAATCATACTGCATCGCCTTAGTGGAAATCTTGGAAGGCGTGCCTTGTGCATTGGTCAGGGTGGTGTACTCGAAGTCTACCACCGGGTTAAACGGTGCGGACTGCGCGGCGCCGGTTGCCTGCGCAGAGCCTCCGGCACTTGACCCGAATGAATTATGGATCCAGTGCCGTTCAACAATGATTTTGCCAGAGTGATTCGTTCGGTAGACCAGCCCGCCTTTCCCCTGAAGCGTTGCTTCTACGCCGCCGTAGTACCGGGCAACGCTTGGGTCGTGAGCATAGAATGTGTCGGTCGTAACCGCGCCGTCAGGACCGGTTACGGACGACGTGATCGAATTACTCCCGATCGAGTAGTTCCATACGTCAGTCACGCCGTCATGGGTTAGTGTCTTCTTGGCGATCCGGTCTCGCGCAGCGTCATTTGCATCCTGAAGGGGACCGACTGGCGGGCTGCTCGTATCTAGGTCGTTGGCATATATATAGTCGACCGTTGCCCCACCAGGCATAGTGAAGCCGCTTAGCGATCCGAGCCCTTTAGTACTTCCAGCAAGGGTAATGGGAGGGCTTGAACAATCTTGCCTCCACGTAAAGCCCACGCCAATTGTATCATCGGCGTTGTAGCTGAAAGTAAACTGGCGGCGCGTCTGACCCTGTTCCGTCTGCGGAAGGACAATCGAAGCGAGGGTATTAAAAGTCATATCCGCGAGCAGTGCTGCATCGGGGCAGACCGCGTCACCAATAAGATAGGGCCAGCCTGTCACCGAGACGGGCCTGAATAAAACATCTATTGTCGCCCAGCCGCCGCCTGTTATCTGATACTTGAGCTGGAAGCTTGGCGGGCTGTCAAGAAATTGCGTATATACGTATTGAATCTCTCGGCCGGTTTGGTCATCCTGATAGTGCGTAGTGAAATCGTCGTCATTTATATTCTCCGTTGTGAAGATTTTGATAATATTTCCATTCGTGTCTTTGATCTTCTGAAGTCCATTGTTGTTGCTGGCCGTGGTTCCGTCCGGAAGGTAGATGACCCAGCTAGTCGGGGTTAGACCTCCCGCGGGCGACATCGGATCGATGACGACCCATAGATAGCTTCCATCGAATGAGTAGTACCTCAAAGAAGTGCTCTTGTTGCCAGGATAGTCCGTGTAATAGCCGCGAAGATTCGTATGATGTCCCAGCACATCCGGGTATGGAGAAAAATCTAACGGCCTCAACTCGTGCTGGGCGCCGTCGGGCGTGGTTAGCAAGCACTTGACGAAGCGATGACTGATTAGAAAATCGTATTCCGGGTCCACCTGAGCAGAAAGAGGCGCCGGCCAGTTAAAATCATCCCGGCTGTCGATAAAGTCGACTCGATAGGCGGCGCCAATTGTCCAACCTCCGTTGGAGTCGGCCGTCTGTAGTTGGTTTGTCTGATAGGCGCTCGCAGGATTCAATGGATCCGGCTGAATTTGATTTCTTACAACGTCCCAGAGCTTGCTGTTGTAAACGGCCCGCACCGTGAAACCGAGCTTGCTGCCGGCCACTGGAGGGAGTGACGCCAGCGGTATCGAAATATTCACGTTACCGTTGGTCATATTGATATTCTCAATGTCCGATACGGAGTAGGAACCGCCCGGATTAATCCCTCGATCCGGTCTGGCTGCGTTTGTTTGCGCCAAGCCATCAGAGTTAAATGAAAACAGCATGCACAAGAAGATCATCAGGCGAACACTCATCGATACTCTCCGATAATCAACAACATACCTGATTAGTTCCTCAATTAGGGTCGCATTATTGACAGACCGCATTTCGACTTGTCTCCTGATGAATAAAACCTCTCGGGTTGAAATCAAGGCAGTCGGATCCAAAGACACTCGGCAGCCAGCGGCCGGGGTCAGTTCCGCGGACTATTGGTTACCTGGCCCAACGACAACTCCATAATCACCTGGCCGCTCCTGCTCCAGGTAACGCGAGCGGGAATCATATCGCCGCTCTGATTGATCCAGTTTGAGAAACTTGTCTGAATTTTGCCTAATTGATCACTCGCCAGAGTCTTATCAAGTAAACCGGTCGCGTTGTTTATGTAGTAAAGCCGCCCCGGGCTCTCAGGCTTGGTCGCGAGTCCAGGCGGCTCATTAACCTGGATTACATCCCAGGTCGGACCGTTGTAGGTTTCCAAGCTGGCCGCTTCGGGCGGCCTGACACCTCTGCCGACTGTGAAGTAGCTCGCGCCTCTGAGTTGCGCGAGCACGAACTGATCTGGAGAGTCGAACGTCACGCGCTCGATAAACGACCGGTCAGCAGGCGAAGGGATCTTCCCCTGCGCCTGAGCGCCATCCTTGGCGCTCCAGGTATAGCTCAGCGGCCCTCCATCCAAGCCCATTGCCAGTCTTTCGCCATCGTCATCCCGAGAACGTACTATTGCGATCGCGTGATGATCCGACCCGATGGCCAGCGTTCCTGTTGCCTGCGTAACCTCTCGGCCGGGACCTACAAACCTGGGTCCAAGCTGCCTTCCCATTAGACTTGCAGCGGGCTGAAGCGCCAATCGCTCGAAATATCGAATCTTCCGCAAACCTGCCTGAAGGCTCATTGTGGAAGACAATCGAGCCGAGCCCGCTGCCTTGCTCACGCTGCGACTGTGTGCACGCATCGCAAACGGCAGCACAGCCATCCCGATTAGTAACATCGACGCACCCGCCAGTGTTCTCATTCCCCGACGCTTGATATTCATCGACTGCTCCTTCGCGCGCGATTTCTCTTTCTATTCGAACGCCTCGCCAGGCCGCCGCTCGTCGCAAGACGCTCGCAATCCTCCCTCTTCTCTTCAGGCCCTTTCTAAACCGAGTTCAGTACTGTGTCAGCCGATTGGGCAACACTGTGTCGCCGGATACGCCCCAGCTCGAAAACAAATATGTCGTGTAGGCACCCGATGACAGCGGGATGATCCATGTGCCGTCCGAACTCCGCCAGATTCCCGGGTCCGCTTTGCCGTCTCCATCAAAGTCGCCGACTACCGGTGTGTCTCCGAGGCTGGGCCAACCCGCGGGTACAAACTGGGGTTGGGTTACGTTGTACCCCGTGCTTGATTTCAAGATCGCATAGGCTTGGCTCTGTCCGCCTGCCGGTGGAACTATGTAGGCCAGATCCGCTTTTCCGTCTCCATCGAAGTCGCCCACGATCGGCTGCAACCCCGCCCCTCCCCAACTGTAGAACTGCGCACTGGTGTAGTTGGACGACGAGGTCAGGATCGCCCACAATCCATTCCGGTAATAGCCAATATCGGCTTTGCCGTCGCAGTCGAAATCCGCTGCTATAGGGATGTCTCCCGCCTGCCCTCCCCACTGCGCGAAAATGTTGGTCGTATAGTTGGAAGACGAGGTCGGGATGATCCACTGCCCGGTGGATGACCTCCAGAGTCCCGGATCTGCTTTAT
>QHVH01000048.1 GCA_003222245.1 Blastocatellia bacterium AA13
TTTCCCCAACGCTTCATCGATCATTTTTCGGATCGGCCTCAGCGGATGATCTTGTGGCACCCTCTGTTCCGGCGATAGGTAGCTGTACATTGCCGCTTGCTGAAAATCGTCTCCTCGCATTGTCCCTCGTTTATTTTGTTTTGGATTTCACCTGCTCCTTCTATATACGTTCTAATTCAAACCAGGTTGCTCCATTTCCCAAACCAAACGAGCCTTTTTCAGCAGCCTGCTAGTCCACTAAGGTAGGATCGAGGACTGGCGCGGTGCTCCTTAGGTCTGACTATCGTTTGTACCTAGCCCTAGACCGCAACGTCTACCTCTCGCAGTTCACCATCCTGAACCAATTCATCAACGGCGGCCTGGTATTCTTTGATCGCATCTTGAATGTTTTCGAGAGCCTCATCTTCAGTTGCCCCTTGAGACCAACAGCCAGGTAAACCGGGGCAGGACACGCTATATCCCTCGTCGGATTTGTACAACGCGATCTTGTATTTCATTCTCTGGCCTCCGACTTGATTATACGCGTGATGGCTTCAGACAGCTAACGCTCCCGTTCAGCGGGGCCGCGAGTGGCACTCAAAGAATGCGTGAGAATCGCGCTTCGCGGCCTCCGCTGCAACTGGTTGTTAGACGCCATTGAACGGCGGACGATCAATTATGGTTTAAGACCCCCTTGAAATAAGTCTGTGACTGCTTCAATGATTTGTTTGAACTTTTCTGCCTTCAAAGTTCCGACCTGAGTAACAATCAAGCTGTCACTAGCGGTGAATAGCTTCCCTGGCCGTGCATAACTGATTACCCGCAGCGCTCCTGTTTGCAGGCTGTCATCCTTGACCTCTATTGCCTTTGCATCTCCATACGGTTTACTCGTGATTTGACATAAAACCCAATCGCCTCGGCCCGCCTCCGCCAGCACTAAAGCAGGTCGCAGTTTTGTTTGTGATAGGTCAGAAAAGGGAAATGGCACAAGAACTACTGCGCCCGTTGTAGGTGTGACCACGCAGCATCCTCCTCTGGCTTATTCCAATCTTCGGCAAGGGCCGACTCACTCAGCAGGGCGGTCTCAGCGATGCTCGTCGCCGGTTCCTCTTCCAATATAGTTACAAGTGCGCGCCTGGCAGCCGGCAAGTTTATGGATTCCAAAAGCCGAATTTGGCCGTTCTCGTCAATCACTGCTTCAATAGTCTTGATCATTATCTGCCTCCGCAGTCATTTTACCTGATTTACAGTTTGGACATGAACTGCTCAAGTGCAGGCGTCTAACGCCCCGCGTAACCGGGCGCGCGCCAACACTCCGAGCCACCATGCAAAGCCCGCTTCGCGCGCTCCGGTTTACGCGATTGTTAGACAGCAGTTCCTCGCGTGCAGTCAATTTCTTGCTGCCCTATTTGCGGCTTCTACTCTTGATAAACACAGCCGTGCAATAGCAGCAAGCGGTTCATTCTGCTGTCTCGACATACGGCGAAGGTTTGATCGAACGCCTCGCAATATCTCCTTTGGCATTCCAGACCCATCCATCGCTCCTGCCGAGAAAGATAATTCTTCTTGCTGCCTTCGAGGCCGAGACACTATAGCGTTAAGAAATAATCGCGGATTCTTCCAAAGTACGTCTTCTCCCAAAAAGCTCCCAATCAACTCAGCTAAATCGCCATCACTTTTGAGTCCGAGATCGAGCAACGACGCCAGAATTTGCTTATCCCCTCGATGGAATAAATCAATAGCTTGTTCAGCGGCAACTTCACAGTCTGAGGTACTGGCTTTCGTTGAACACTTATGCAATGCAGCAATTATCTTTTTGCGATCTGTCTTAGCTCTGTCGACCTGAGCAGATGCGCAAATAGAAGAAGAGAGTATAAGTAGAACAACACTAAACTTCATTCCCTTTTGCTGCTTGGTTCTTCGCATTTCGCCACCTCCAAACTCCTGCTGTCTAACGTAAAAGATTCTTTGCGTGGTTTCGCGGCCGTGCGGAACTATGATGACAAAGTCGAGCTGGATTCGGCGGCGAACACCGCGCAAAGAACCCGTTGGACTAAACCGCGGCGGGATTATATGGGCGTTGAATCTGCTTTGCAATCGGGCTGAAGATGACGAGAGCGCTCCAGCAGGACCGGCTCGCTCTGATGGGCGATAGCTTTGCGGCCCAGGCTCAGTGAAGGAGCATAAAGTGAGGCATGAAGATCAATGCGATTGTGGAGGTATTGGAGCGCGTCCCAGGTTTGCGGGCATACCTCTATTGTCGCGACACGAATGTCGGCAAGAGATTGTGAGCAATACTCAAAGCTAGGGTTCGTTAACAAACTCACTGGAATCAACTCACTGGTAATTTCTCAAGAGCTATCCAATCGCGTGCTCCACGACTGTAATGTGAGTGGAGGTATGCTTTCAACGAATGATCGGATCATTTCCTTCTGTGTACGATACCATCAATAGTCGCCGTTCCTGCGACTCTCAGATGATGATGTAACGATGCTCCCAAATCAGAGATTTCTAGTCGCTCTTGGATGGCTCCCAAAGCTCGATCTTGTTGCCATCCGGGTCCGTCACCCATGCGAATTTCCCATATCCTTCGTAGTCTTCAGTCTTATCAATAGCCACGCCCTTCGACTGGAGATGAGAAAGAGTTTCCGCCATGCTCTTTACGCAGTAGTTAATCCGACCCGTTCGTGGCTTATCCGTGATGTCCTGATCAGTGGACATAATCGCCCACGCTGTCGTTCTCTTGATCTCGGGATTTTCAAGATCCCTATATTCAAATGATGTATAGACCGAGTTGCACTCACTATCCTGGCCCTCGGGAACTATTCCGAGGCAATCGCGATACCACTCAATCAACCGCTTGGGATTGTTGGTGAACAAAAACACTCCGCCGATGCCATTAATTAAGCTCATATTATTTTCCCCATATAGTCACTTCGTTGCCGTCTGGATCGTGAAAGTGCGCAAACTGACCTTGATCCGGATCTTTTTCGGTCGAATCCGGCACGAGTCCTTTACTTTTCAGAGCCGACAAGCTGCTCTCGAAATTTTCGACGCGATATACGACTGAAACACTTGCTGAACATTTCTTCGGAGCATCTGCTTTTTTAGGATGAATGCCAAAGGCAAACAGGCCGGCGGCGGTGTTGAGTTTGCCGTAATATCCTCCCCTGAATTCCTTCGTCTCGATCCCAAACCGCGAATACCAGTCGGCAAGAACTTTCGCGTCCTGGCATGGATTGATCGAGATCGCGCCGACATACAGTATTTTCGCCCCAGGCGACTGAGACGCCGTTGGCGATTGGGCAAACGCCGACATCGACAGAAAAACAAGCGGGACGGCAAGATAGATTTTTCGAATCGCCATAGCTCGAATCATCCTCATAAATTTCATGTTAGCTCCTCATCTCTGCATGTTTCCGAACCGGCAGGCATAGTTCCAATTCAAAATGCGACCAATCCATCGCGCTTTCTTTGTCCAGGAAAACCTCAAGCGCCGGCGCGTGCTCGGGCTCGTAGGCACTAGTGATAAGCCAATCTCTGTAAAGGTAGTCCCAGGCTGTAGCCACCTTATGTAAATCTCCTGAAACCTTTATGACCGCGTATCGCATGGCCGGCATTTTCAATTTCGACATTCCTTCCATGCACTCGAAGGGAAAAGACGACGCAAGACAGACCTCATATCGATAGAGATGCTTCGGGGTCACGTGCGGATCGTCTACCGTCATTCCGAAAAGAATTCCCTCCGAAAAAATATCCTGGGATTTGGCCCATTCGATCAGCGTCTTGAAGGCGGTAAGCACCCTGTCCATTTCGAAGGCATTCGTAACCCGAATATAGGCGACTTGCCTTTCGGGAATGTCGATCAATCTCACTGGAAAGGCAGCTCGCTTTTCCTCCGCGCTCATGGAAAGACCATATTCGTCTTCCGGGAAAAGTTCTTTGCAAATCTTGCTCTTTTTGATCTCGCCGCTTTTTCGATACTGCCTTGGCGAAGTGTCGTAGCCGGCTCGGAAGGCGCGGGAAAACGTGGCCGATGACGAAAAGCCGCAATCCAAGGCTATATCGGTCAGGCTCTGTTCGGAGTAACGAAGAAGCCGAGCGGCCTTTTTAAGACGAAGCCGATTCGTAAAATTTTTCAGGGTTTCGCCGGAAACCGCTCTAAACATCCGATGGAAGTGAAATTCCGAGAAGCAGGCAACACTGGCAAGCTCAGCCAGCCCCACCTGGCGATCCAGGTTCCCGCGAAGATAATCAATGACCCAATCGATTCTTTGGGCATATTCGCTGTTGGCCTGGGGCTTTGGGCTCGGCACGGATTCTGTCGACATGTGCCGTACATATATATCCCAATCGGCCCGATGCTGTCAGCATCCAAGTTTGACTATCATGAGTGATAACCACATGAGCCCATTTATCCCTTCTGATCAAAGGGGTCGTGACATCTAGTGCTTAATTCCTCGGCTGAGAAGCGCGCGCCCATAGATTCGTCAGCGCCCGTAAGCCCCTATTTCCCTCCGCCGGTTAAAATATACTCGACGACATAGCGGCGCAGTTTGTCTCGATTTTGTCTGAGGTATATGGGATGATCTGCCGCGATTTCCTGATCAGGTCGAGACACCAAAATATATGCTTCCAACAACCCTTCATCATTAAGTTTTTTCAATTTCGCCAGCGCCGGATTGAGATTCTTCACGTTCTTGTCGCTGGTAGCCCGCGTCAGAACGCTTCGCAGAGCGTCGGCCTCCTCGGCCAAGCTATGACGGTATGTTTTCTCGTTCGTAAATGTTCTTGCGAATTTTTCCCTTCGCCAGATCGCACGAGTCGCGACGTAGGAAATCCATGCAAAAGAGCCATCGTCTTTGCCCCTTAACAGCGCACTCGCGTCTAAATCAATCTTCGCATCGCCCTTCTCGTCAAAAACAAGATTGGTCGGGATATCGATTTGCGGATGTGCCAGGTTAGTGTTGGTCACTTGCGCCCATTGCATCAAGCCGGCGCCGGAAAATTGGCTGTAGGGTTCACTAACGTAGGCTTCGACGTATCGATCACGCGCCTGATCGTATTTGCCCTGCTTCATCAAAGGTGTTGCTGAGTAGCGGTAGGCTATCTCTCTATTTGGATCAATTGCAATGGCCTTTTGATACCAGGTTTCGGCCTGCTGGAAATCACCTTGTTGATAATAAACGTCGCCAGAGAAAAGCGCTGCTTCGTATAATGTCGGATCGAGTTGCAATACCGCCTGGTAGTTTCTGAGTGCGTCGTTGAGCTTGCCCTGTGAGAAAAAGGCCTCGGCCTCAGCCATTAATTTGTTCGCGGCGGCGTTTTGCGACCCCCACTCGCCCGCCGATCCATCTGGCGGAATACTTTGAATAAGTGCGTCAACTACCGAATTCTCGATGCTCAATTCTTTGGACTTGATGAAAGCGTTACGGGCACGAATGCGTAGTGACTTGCGCGCAGCGCCATCGCTTGTGATATTTGCCTGTGCGATTAAAGCAAATCCGAGATAAAAGTGTGTTTCGGGATTGTCAGGCTCGGCTATCGAGAGCTTCTCCAAGATCGGTAAAGCCTCTGTGTATTTTTGCTGTTTGATTAACTCAGTCGCCTTTTGCTTTAACTCCTGGCCGCTATCGCCCGCCTGGACGCATATCGCCAAGGGCTGGCAAACCGTTGATAGGCAAAAGAACAGGAGCGCGAAACAAGTCGCCATTTTGAAAATGTTACATTGAAACATATTTACTCCTTATAAAGATTTCAGCTAACGAAAGGTAGTCATTTAACGCTCATGATAACCTGCGCTCGCTGAGCAAAGCCGGCATCGGGTTTGATCCTAACCCGAAGACCGACGGGTCGTCCGGACCTGGGCAGCTAGCCCATTCCTAAACGCCGAGACTCTCGACCGCGAAAGATTCACCTACGAAGAGACAGGTTTTACAGCTTGAACTCACCGTTGTGAATCCTGTTGTGGCGAGTGAAACAATACACGATTCCTCAAGGCTAGGCTCGTTCCTTCAAGTCAGCCTGACTTCACGGCACAAGAGCTCTCAATACGTTAGACGCGTTCTGGTTTGTTGGTTTTACCATCTCAACAATAACCACAGCTAAGCATCGAATTCTTTCATATCAACATCAGTCAAATCTCCAACTCTGTGAACGATAAGATTCTGATGGATTGCGTAGATTCCTAGATTGAATCAAACATTTCCCTCGGGGTGAATATCGGCAGATTGACTTCGATTTTTGATTCTTCACAGTTCAGTCGTACTTACGAAGATGTGAGAGATTTCAATGAAGACGGCCTTATATAAAAAAGAGCGGGAGCGAGTTCCCTTACCGACCTGTCCAGGAACGCATCGGATTCAATGGACCAATCGTTTATACAAAATCCTTGACGCTGCCGTCATCAACGGGCGACGAGATGGCTTCAACAACCCGCGAGACAGCTTTGACTCATTTATAAATTCCGCCGGCGGCTTCCCCTTAAACCCACAGCGCTCCTTCTGTCGAGACCCCGTTTTTGTTGCGGCGAGTCGTTCGAAATAGTCTGAGAATTTCCGGACAGGTGCTTTGCCAGCGCGTGAACCGTCGGATACCTGAACAATTCCATGACAGTAAGCTCCGGATTGATCGCTCTCCGGAGCTTGCTGCAGACCTGCGCAAGCAGCAGAGAGTTACCGCCGTAGCTGAAGAAATCAGCATTCACGCTGATATTCTCTACGCCCAACACCTCTTGCCATACAGAGGCGACCGCGCGCTCGAGAGAGTTTCCCGGCGGGATGAATTTTTCCTCCCTCCCCATGCGAATCTCATCAAGCTCGGGAAGCGCAGCCCTGTCGATCTTTCCGTTGGGGGCCGTCGGCATGCTGTCGAGGATCACGATCGCGCGCGGCATCATGTAATCAGGAAGCCTCTCGGCCAGAAAGGTCTCTATCTCCTCAGGCGTCAGGAAAGGGTTCGGGAGGTTTGGTTTTGATTCAAAGCTCCTGTTCTCGTTCACTCGAGTTTGAGTCTCGCGGCCGGAGCGGCGCGCATAAACATACGATAGCTCCGTGCCGGCGAGCACCTTATCCTGTAAGACGTTCATCTCGTAACCGTGGTGATTGAGCATTTCGGTTATCCGCGACAGATTCTCTTTTAGATCGACCTCCAGAACGATCTGATGGATGCGGGCCCAATGCTCGTCCCGGACTCCTCTCAGCACTTCCAGTTCGCTTTTCTCGACGTTGATTTTGAGGAGGTCGATGCGATCGATCTCGTTTTCGTCGATCACATCGGAAAGCGTTCGCAGTCTGACGGAAAATCTCTCCGGTTCAAACCTCTCATTCAGCAGCTCGTCTGAAGATTCGATGAGATCGGAGATTTCTATTCCGGCTGAGGCTGCTTGATTATCCATGAATCGCCTCACGACTTGTTTCTCGGTCTTTGGGTCCGCGTATAAGCCGGAGAAGAGTGTGAATCCAGAAAATGAGGTAAACTCGGCAACCCCTTCGCGACTTCCAAGGCCATAGTTGAACACGCGAGCATTTGGAGCGTAGATCGACGCGTTTATCTTCAACATCTCAAAGGCGCGCGGGTTCGGCTCAAACGCTAACACCGTCGCGGACGCGTGACGCTGGGTGACAAATAGAGTGAACAGCCCGATGTTGGCGCCGACATCCAGGACGACGCTACCCTCGCCGACACTCGTACCGAATCGAAGATATGCCTGAAGCTCGAATATCTCCCGGTAGATGTAATCGGTCTCATTTTTGTTGATGTGTACGATCGCGAGGTTATTGGGAAGGCTGTACCGCGGAAACCCGGCTATCGTACGTGCTCGTGCCCGATTCGCAACAACGTAGGCACATAGCTCGATTTCCTGCGACTGTTTATCTCGTCGTCCCGGCAGTACTATCGCCTGGCTAACGTCCGGGTGCGCGAGCAATTGATGCTCGATTTCTCTGGGTTCGATCCGGTAACCGTGCACCTTCACTTGATCGTCGCGCCGACCAAGGAACTCGATCGTTCCATCGGTCAGGTAACGCCCAGCATCGTGAGATCGGTACATACGGGCGCCGGATTCCGGTGAGAACGGATCTGGGATGAATTTCTCGGCTGTCGCGCCGGCGTGGCCATAATAACCGCGGGCGACGCCGCGGCCTCCAATATGAATTTCGCCGCCGGCTCCGATCGGCACGGGTTCCAGGTCTTCAGACAAAATATACAATCGGGAATTGGCAAGCGGCCTTCCGATAGGCAGTGTGTTCGACTGCGTTTCACAAAACGGATTATCGCGAGCAAGAGTGGATACGCCTACCGTTGTCTCTGTAGGACCATAATGATTCACAATAGACACCGACGTGAATGCCTCGCCGAGCGACCGCGCCCATTCCGCGTTCGACGCTTCGCCGCCCAGCACAAGCGTTGTACGAGGCATAATAGTGCCGGGCTTCGCCGCCGCCTGAAGCGCTGCCAGATGGGATGGCACGATTTTCAAGTAATCGACGTAGTGGAGATCAAAATAATCTGCAAGCCCATCGGCATCGAGAAAGAGGTCTTCGGGAATGATATGCAGGCATCCGCCGGCGGCTAATGCCGGGAATAGCGCGGTATAACCCAGATCCGCGGATGGGGCTGCCAGAGCCGCGAATGAGGTTCCAGCACGCGGCTCGAGCTTCTCAATAATGGCTCGGACATAGCTCGTCAGGTTGCGTTGCTCGACGGCGACTCCTTTGGGAGATCCGGTTGATCCGGACGTGTACATCAGATAGGCGACGGTCTCCGGAAGCGGCTTGAGGCCCGGGTTATCAGAGCGGTAATTCGCGATGCGCTGAGTAATCGCATCCGCCCCGAGCAACGGTACTTCTCCATCAGCAAACCCTGCGACATCCTGTTCGCCTATGATGAACGAGGTCCTGGAATCATCCACGATCATCTTGAGCCGATCTCCCGGATTCCGCGGATCTAATGGCAGGTAGGCGACGCCGGCCTTCAGCGCCGCGAGCATCGCCGTGATCAGATCCGCCGAGCGGTTCAAACAGAGAGCGATCGTTTGTTCCGGACCTAAACCGGCGCCGGCCAGATAATGAGCGAGTTGATTCGCTCTCTTATTGAGTTCCCTGTAGGTAAGGGCGAGGTCACCGTGCACGAGCGCCACCGCATCCGGTGAACTTTCGACAACGGCCTCGAACAATTCGGCGAACGCGCAATCGTCGTAGCCCAGGCGCTCGGTGTCATTCCATTCATTAATCAATTGCGCGACATCCGCATCGCTCAAGAGCGAGACTTCGCGCAAGGGCTTTTCCGGCTGAGCCGTCAGCGCCTCGCTTAGCACGTTCAGATGATGAGCGAGCCGGTCGATTGTGCCGCGGTCGAATAAGTCGGTGTTGTATTCGATCACGCCGGTCATCGCTTCCGGCGCATCTTCGATGGAAAGGAACAGATCGAATTTCGCGGTCCTCGATTCAATCTCGATCTGTTCGACGCGAAGTCCTCCCAGCGAATCGGGAATGCGCGACGGCGCTGATACCGCGAAGGCAACTTGAAACAGAGGCGAGCGGCGAAGGTCTCTCCGCGGATGCAGGTCTTCCACGAGTTGTTCGAACGGAACCTCCTGATGAATATACGCCTCGATCGCGCGCTCCCTGGTCTGCCGCAAGAGATCGTTGAAACTATGGCTTCGCTCGATGCGCCCCCTTATCACGACCGTGTTCACAAAGAATCCTATGAGGTGTTCGATCTCCGGCAGACCCCGGTTGGCCACGGGTACTCCAATGGAATAATCAGACTCGCCGCTGTACTTATGGAGCAACGCCTGGAAAGCCGCGAGGAAAGTCATAAATATGGTCGCGCCCTCGACTCGACAAAGTCTCCTGGCCGCGCGTTCAACCTCGGCGGGAATGTTGAACTTTATGGTCGAGCCGTTTGAGGTTTGCGTGAGCGGCCTCGGCCGGTCGATCGGCGCCTGGATCGAGTCGGCGGCGCCGGCCAGCATTCGCCTCCAGTAGTCTTTCTCTTTTTCAAGCCTTTCGCCCTGAATCCATTCGCGCTGCCACGCCGCATAGTCCGCGTACTGGATCTTCAGTTCAGGCAATGCGACGGCGCCGGATGACGACGGCTCGTCATACAATGCCGACAGCTCGCGAAAGAAAAGATCGATCGAGGCGCCATCGGAAACAATGTGGTGCATTGAAAGCACCAGCAGGTGGTCCGTTTCATCCAGCCTGATCAAGAGCCCGCCGAGCAGCGTTGGCTTAGTGAGATCAAAGACATTCAGCGCAAACTGGGATGCTCGCTCAAGAGCCAACGTCCAGGCGTCTTCCATACCCTTGGCGGCCTCTATTGTGATTCTTTCGAGTTTGAATACGGCGTCGGGATGAATCACCTGGGTTGGTTGGCCGTCGACCTCCTGGAAAGACGTTCGGAGTATTTCGTGTCGCGATACTATACGGTTAATCGCCCGCTCGAGAATATCGTCATCGAGCGCTCCGACAATTCGAACCGCGCCGGATATGTTATACGCGGCGCTTGCCGGGGCCAGCGTGTTCAGGAACCAGAGCCGTGTTTGCGCGAACGACAGCGGTATCGCTCCGGTGCGATCGAGCCGAGAAATAACGGCTGTCTCCGCGGGCTTGCCGCCTCTGATCTCATCTTCAATACACAAAGCCAGCCCCGCGACTGTCGGCGAATCAAAAATCTTTCTGAGCGGCAAATCGATATTGAACGCCGATCGTAATCTAGAAATTACTTTGGCGGCGGTCAGCGAATTGCCGCCCTCGTCAAAGAAACTCTGGTCCAGCGCGATCCGGTCAATTCTGAGCGCGGAGCAAAGGACCTCGGCTACGACTTCCTCGACTAAATTGCTAAATGGTTCAGCCGGACCGTCCGGAGCGCTGTGCTCGTCCTGAGGTGCCGGCAGGCGGCGACGGTCTATCTTTCCGCTTCCCGTCAGCGGCATCGCTTCGAGCTGAACAAAGGCGGCCGGGAACATGTATGCCGGGAGTCGCTGCTTTAGGAGAGCCTTCAACGCCGCGAGATCCGGTTGGCTGTCCTCCCCGGCGACAAAGTAGGCGACCAATTGTTTTTCACGCGGCCCGATCTCGCGCGCGACAACAACCGCTTGCTTGATCCAACCGGCCTCGCGCATCGTCATTTCGATTTCACCGGGCTCGACGCGATAACCGCGAATCTTCAACTGATGATCCGAGCGGCCGAGAAACTCGATAGTTCCGTCCGGCAGATAACGAGCCCGATCGCCCGAAGAGTAGAGCAGCGAGCCTGATCTTTCGCCAAAGGGATCAGGGATGAAGCGCTCGGCGGTCATCGCAGGCTGATCCAAATATCCCCGGGCTAACCCGCCGCCTCCTATGTATATTTCGCCGATAACACCTAATGGAACCGGACGCATCGTTTTGTCGAACAAGTAGACGCTGGTGTTGTCGATTGCCGTGCCGATCGAGGGCGCCTCGGGCCAGAGGCCGCAATCGTCAGGCATCGTGTAAGCAGTAGCCGCGTGCGTTTCGGACGGCCCGTAGTGATTGAACAATCTGCAAGCCGGGAGGCCCGCGAACAGCGCAGAGACCTGAGGGGTGATTTTCAACTGCTCGCCGGCGGTAATGATCTCCCGCAACGCGATCGGCGCCGGGCAACTCTCGGCCGCCGCTTCCGATAGTTGATGCAGCGCGACAACCGGCACGAAAAGGCGTTCGACTTGTTCGCTTAGAATCGTCGCGAGCAGCCGCGATGTGTCCTTCCTGTGGTCGTCGGAGATCAACAGCAGTGTTCCACCGGTGCTCAAGGTAGAAAATATTTCCTGGAAGGAAACGTCAAAGCTCAACGATGCGAATTGCAACGTTCTGCCGCCGATTGATTGTTCTGAGCTGTTGCACTGCCAACTGACCATCTTCACCGCGGAACGGTGGCTCATCGCGACGCCCTTGGGCCTCCCCGTGGAGCCCGATGTATGGACCACGTAGGCGAGGTTGTCGGGCGTTGGTTTCGAGTTCGCGGCATCACCGAACGGTTCCACGCAGTCGAGTGTGATATCGAAAACCCGGGCATTATGAGCGGGCAGAGAACTCGCTAGATCGGGCTGGGCGATAAGTACATCGAGTCCTCCTATCATCCACGCGAGCTGGCTAGCCGGATAAGACGGGTCAAGCGGCACATAGGCCGCTCCTGCCTTCAATGCGGCTATGACAGCCGTTATCATCTCAATCGACCGGTCCACACATATTCCGGCCAGAGCATCAGGACCGGCTCCGGCGGCGCGCAGCTTCGCGGCAAATTGTTCGGCGCGCACATTGAGACATTCGTAGCTGACGTGATGGCTTTCGAATACGAGCGAAATCGCGTCCGGCGCGGATTCTGCCTGGCGTTCGAATAATTCGTGGACGCAGGCGTCTCGTTGGAACTCACAGGCAGTGTCATTGAACTCATAGAGTAATTGCGTCAATTCCGCGTGGGTCAGCACCGGCAGCTCGGAGATGGCGAGGCTGGAATTATCCTTGATCGCGCTCAAGAGCACTTCAAAATGAGTAAAGAAACGCGAGATGGTGGCTTCGTCGAAGAGATCGGTGTTGTATTCGATGGCCGCCTGCAAAGCGCCTTTGTCCTCCATCATCGACAGGCTCAGATCGAAGTGCGCCTTCCCTGCGTCGAGCGCCAGTGGAGCGGCCGAAATACCGGGAAGATCGAGATCGCGTTGCGGCGCATTTTGCAGGACGAATAAAACTTGAAACAGCGGAGAATCCCTGAGATCCCGCACCGGTTGAAGCGCGTCCACCAGCATCTCAAACGGGAGGTCTTGATGAGCGTATGCTTCGAGCATCGTTTCCCGGACTTGTCCGAGCAGTTTTCGAAACGATGGACGTTCGTCAAACTGAGCGCGCAGTACCAGCGTATTGGCGAAAAAGCCGATGAGACTCTCGATCTCCTCTCTCGTGCGATTAGAGATAGGCGATCCGACGCAGATGTCGTCCTGTCCGCTGTAACGGTGAAGCAGCGTTTGGAATGCCGCCAGGAGAACCATGAACATGGTCGCTGATTCACGCCTGGCCAAAGAATGAAGATCGAGTGTCAGCGACTCGGATAGCTCGAAATAATGCGTGGCCCCATTAAACGTTTGAACGGCCTGACGCGGCCTGTCGAATTGCATTTCGAGAACGGGCGGAGCGCCCGCCAGTTTCCCGCGCCAATAGTCGAGTTGGCTCGTCAGCGCGTCATCCTTCAAAGAGCGGCGGTGCCAAAGCGCGAAGTCCGCGTATTGAATCGGCGGATCACTTAACGATGATGGATTCCCGGCTGCGAATGCTCCGTACAATGCTCCGATCTCCTCGGTCAATACACCCATCGACCAGCCGTCGCTCACGATGTGGTGGAGGAAGGCGATGAGAGCCTGATCCAACGGACCGGCTCTGAACAGATTCACTCTCAACAGCGGTCCTCGCTGAAGGTCAAATACCCTGGAAGCTTCTTGCCGGGCGAGCCTCAAGATCTCGCGCTCTCTCTCTGTCTCCGCAAGCCCACTTACATCGACGATGCGCACCGTCGTCAATCCGAAGGGATGCGTTACCTGAACCGGCTCACCATCGTGAACCTCGAAGGTAGTCCGCAGAGACTCGTGCCGCCTGACAATCTCGCTAACAGCTTCTTCAAGCGCGGAAATCGAGAGCGGCCCGATTAGATGCAATCCGGCAACACTGTTGTAAACAGCGCGGTCGTGTTCGAGTTGGTCAAGAAACCACAGGCGCTCCTGCGCGTGCGACAGAGCGACGAATGGCCCACGCTCGGTTTTCGCAATCGGCGCTATTACCGGGCTGACGCCTCCCGAGATTTCGCTCCGAATTACTTGAGAGAGTTCAGACAAGATCGGATGTTCGAATAGTGCGCGAATTGGAAGCTCGACCCGAAACGTATCGCGAATCCTCGATACCACCTGGGTCGCCAGCAGAGAATGACCGCCTTGCTCGAAAAACTGCGCATCTCTGCTCACGCGGTCCGCTCCCAACACGCAACGCCAGATATCAGCCAGAAGCTCTTCCACCGCATCCTGGGGCGGGCGAAACTCATTGGTGAGTACGGCCGACGCGTCCGGGAGCGGCAACGCCTTGCGGTTCACCTTGCCGTTCGGTGTTAGAGGCAGCCCTTTGAGCTGAACGAAGTATGCGGGCGTCATAAAGGCGGGCAGCATCTTTTTGAGGAACGACCTGAGAACCGCCGGCGACACGTCATCGCCATCCGCGGCTACGATGTACGCGACCAGTTGCTTGTCGTCTCGTCCGATGCCTTCCCGGGCCAGGACAATACACTCGCGGACACTTTCATGTTGCGCGAGAGCTGCTTCGATTTCGCCAAGTTCTATTCGGAAACCTCTGATCTTGACCTGATGATCGATCCGGCCGAGGAACTCGATGTTGCCGTCAGCGAGGAAACGACAAAGGTCTCCGCTCCTGTACATTCGCGCGCCCTCGCGCTTGCTGACCATATCGGGTAAGAATTTCTCCGCTGTCAAATCGGGGCGGCCAACGTACCCGAAAGCGACTCCGTCACCTGATATGCATAGTTCACCTGAAACGCCGATCGGAACCGGAGACAATTGCGCGTCAAGAATGTATTCGCGAATGTTCGAGATAGGACGGCCTATCGGTACCGAGGTACGGTTCCAGGATGGCAGGCATAGCCAGTCCATGCATCCCATCGACGTTTCAGTCGGACCGTAGAAGTTGTGAAGCTCGGCGCGCGAAAGTCGCAAGAAGTCTTCCATCGTTTCGACCGGAAGAGCCTCGCCTCCCGGGAAGACCAGTTCGAGGCACCGCAAGTCCGCGAAGCCCGGCTCCTGGATGAAGGGCCTGAGCATTGAAGGCACAAAATGGCAGCTCGTCACCTGTAGCCTCGACATTGCACTAACGAGGTAAGCGCTGTCCTGCTCGCCGCCGGGAACGACCATGACGACGGTTGAGCCCGTGACAAGGGGCCAGAAGATTTCCCAAACCGATGCGTCGAAGCTAAGAGAGGCCTTCATCAAAAGACGGTCGCGCGCGCCAAACTGAAATTTCTCCTGCAACCACGAGATACAATTCAGCGGTCCTTTATGAGGGACCGCCGTCCCCTTCGGCTTTCCGGTTGAACCCGAAGTGTAGATGATGTAGATGGGGTCTTCGGTAGTGACGCCGCAATTCGGGTTCTCATCATCTTCAAGAAAGATTTCACCGGCAACATCGTCCAGATTAATGACGTTCACGACGTTATCGGCAGTTTCCGGCAGGCGACTGATCTGTTCTCGCCCGGCGATGACCCATCCGGCGCCGGAGTCGGAGATCATGTAGCCGAGCCGCTCTTGTGGGTAGTTCGGATCAAGTGGAAGATAAGCCCCTCCCGCCTTCATTATTCCCAGCAACGCCACGGCCATTTCGAGCGATCGCTCCAGGCACACTCCAACATATCGATCGACGCGGACGCGGCGTTTGATCAGGTGACGAGCAAGACGGTTGGCGCGCCGATTGAGATCCAGGTAGGTCAGTTGCGCGTCTTCGAATGCGATCGCCACCGCGTCCGGTCTCAGTTCGGCTTGATGCTCGAATGAGCTATGTATGCACCGGTCGGCGGGATAGTCGGCATCGGTATCATTCCATTCTTGCAGAAGCTGATGCGTCTCCGGCGCGGCCAAAAGCGGTAACGAGGAAATTCTCCCTTCAGCTCCGGAGGCAATTGCATCAAGCAAAACATTGAAGTGACCCATCATCCGCTCTATCGTCTCAGGGTCGAAGAGATCGCCGCGGTACTCGATGCTCGCCGTCAGACCGCCGGTAGAATCAACGATGGAAAGGATGAGATCGAACTTTGAGGTTCCCGTCTGTGCCGCCAGAGGAGCGGCAACCAGCCCCGGCATGGCAATCGCCGACGGAAGTCCCTGCTCCAGAGAAAAAGTGACATTGAAGAGACTCGACCGGCTCAGGTCTCGCTCGGGTTGCAGCGTTTCCACCACGACCTCGAAAGGCACGGCCTGATTTGCATACGCGGCCAACGCTGTTTCTCTGACACGGCCAAGAAGCCGCGGGAACTGCATGCCGGCTGAAAGACCGGCCCTGATGGCGAGCATGTTTACGAAGAAGCCGATCAATCCATGGGTCTCCACCCGATCGCGGCTGGCTATAGGCGTGCCGATTACGAAGTCTTCCTGTCCCGTATATCGAAAAATCAGAACTTCATAAGCCGCCAGCAAGAGCATGAAGAGCGTCAGCCCTCGCTGGCGCGCGACATTCTTCAGAGCCTCGCTCAAATAGGCTGGGTAATCTCGAGTGATCGTACCGCCGCTATAACTCAGCACCGCGGGCCGCGGATGGTCGGCCGGCAACTCGATTGATGCAGGCGCGCCCGCGAGCGCGGTTTTCCAAAACTCAATCCCCTGCTCCAATGTTTCATCCCGCAACCACTCTCGCTGCCAGATTGCAATATCAGAATATTGGATGGCGGGTTCCTCGAGACCGGACGGAAAGCCGCCCACAAATCCGGCATACAGCGCCGTCAGTTCGTTTAGAAAAATCGAAAGCGACCATTCGTCCGAGATGATGTGGTGCATCGTGATCAGGAGAAAGGACTCACGACCGGAGGAGCGGATTAGCAAGCTCCGAAACAGCGGCGCCTTGCAAAGATCGAATGGCCTCCTGGCTTCATCCATGGCCAGCCGTTGAATGAGATCGAGCCGCTGTGATTCATGCAGATCTGAAACATCGGCTACCCTTAGAAAATAGCGCGAGCTTTCCAGGTAGATGGATTCCACTTGTTCGATGACTTGTTGGCCGGCTCCATCGACGTTCTCGAAGCAGGTCCGAAGCGACTCCTGACGGCGCACGATTTCCAACAACGCGCCGGCCAATGCATCGACTGACAAAGCGCCTTCAATCCGCAATCCGCCGGGCATGTTGTAGGCGGCAGTACCCGGCTCCATCTGCTCGAAAAACCACAATCGCGCCTGGCCAAACGAGAGAGGCGCCTTGATCTGACTGTTCCTCTTTATCGCCGACGCGCTTGCTGATTCCGACACGCCTTCTTCTTCGAGCAAAAGCTCGAAGAGATCGCGATCCGACGAAAATAAATCAAACGACCCTGGCGAGTTCTTCATACGCTCCGCCGTGATTTGGTTTGCAATTTCTCAGCCCTCTCCTCGGGGGACATGTTCTTGATTCGCTGGACGACAGCGGCGATTCTCTCCATCTGACCCGATTTGGTTTCAACAGCCTGAAGCTCTCGCGCCAGACGCCCAATAGTCGGCGACTCGAAAATCTTGCTGACCGACAGGTCAACCTTGAAGATGTAGCGGATTGCCGAGATTACCCGCATGGCGATAAGCGAATGCCCTCCCAGCTTAAAGAAATCATCGCGCACGCCGACCTTGTCTAGAACAAGGTTCTCCTCCCATATGGACGCAAGCACCTCTTCAACGGCGTTGCCAGGCGCAACGTAACCGGTCACAGCCGGCGGCGCACCTTCCGGCGCGGGTAAATTCGCGCGATCAATCTTTCCATTCGGCGTCAGCGGCAATGTATCCAGGAAGACGAATGCGGCGGGGATCATGTACGCCGGCAGTCTCGCTCGGAGAAATTCTCGAGCCTCGTCCGCGGACAACTCTGTCCCGGCGGCTGGCGCGAGATAAGCAACGAGTCTCTTATCGCCGAACCTCTCGTCCGATGCGACGACCGCGCACTGCCGAACCCTGGGATGAAGGGCCAGCGTTGACTCTATCTCTCCAAGCTCAATTCTGAATCCTCTCAACTTGACCTGGCGATCTCGCCGCCCTAAGAACTCGAGGTTGCCGTCAGGCAGGAACCTTCCAAGATCTCCGCTTCGGTATACACGAGCGCCGTCGATGCCAAAAGGATCGGGCAGGAACCTTTCCGCCGTGAGTTCCGTCGCACCCACATAGCACCTCGCCAGACCGTCTCCTCCGATGTACAGCTCGCCGGGGATTCCTTCTGGTACTGGGTTCAGATCTTCATCCAATACATAAATGAAGGTATTTGAAATCGGCCGGCCGATGGGCAACAGTGCGCGGTCATAAACCATTTCTCTGTAACAGGCAGCGAAGGTGGTCGATTCGGTCGGACCGTATCCGTTTATCAGAGAGCACCGGGGGGCGTTAATGGACAGCGCTCGCGCGTCCTCAATCGCTACGACATCGCCGCCCGCCAGTACATGCTTGACCCCTGAAAAGTCTTCGACGCAATCCTGAACCAGGAGGTGGAAAAGCCCCGCCGTGAACCAGGCTGCCGTTATCTGATGATCCTTGAGAGCGGCGCTGATCTGAGCCGGCGCCGGAGTCTCGGGAGGCATAATCACCAACCTCGCCCCATTCAAAAGCGCGCCCCAAATTTCAAATGTCGAAGCATCGAACGCGAGGGTGGAAGATTGTAGAAATACTTCGTCGGCGCTGAAGTCGAAGTAGTTTGTCTGTCTGACAAGCCTCACCACACCGCGATTGGTGATACCGACCCCCTTTGGCGTTCCGGTAGAGCCCGAGGTGTATATGACGTAAGCGAGGTTTTCCGGATCGCCGAAGCGCTTCCCTAAGACGTCTCCTACAACCGGGCCGTCCGTGGCCTCCGCCGCGTTCGTGTAAGCTAAGGATTGATCGAGAATACTTTCCACGGATATGAACTCGAACGACCCATCTTCCGGAGCAATCTCTACCGGCCGCACAGTCAATACCAGCGCCGCGCCGGAATCAGCCAGAGTGAAACGTATTCTTTCCTCCGGATATGAAAGATCAACAGGGAGATAGGCTGCTCCGGAACCGAGGATCCCCAGAATCCCGACTATCATTTCTATTGAGCGCTCAGTCGAAACCCCGACGATAGTCTCGGGACACACGCCTTGGCTGGTAAGAAACGTCGCGACCGTTCCAGCCTGGCGGTACAGCTCGGCATAGGAAACCTGGCGGTCCGCGAAAACCACTCCCATGGAATCGGGCGCGCGATCGATCTGTTCGCGGAAAAGAGCGACGATCGTCTTGTCTCCTGGATAAGCGGTTGCGTGGCCGCGCCACTCGCCGAGAATCTGACGATACTCCTCTCCGGTTAGCATGGGGATCGTTGATACGGCACAGCTCGCGTGATCCGGGAATCCGGTCAGGAGAACTTCGAAGTGACGCAGAAGCCGGTCGACTGCTGATTCCTCAACTTGATCGGAGCGATAAACGAGCTCGATCGACAGATGATCTCCGGGAAACACAATGAGGGTGAGCGGATAATTCGTGCTTTCCAGCGACTCTATTAATTCGAGCTTCAAGGACGAAGAAGGGGCTAGACTCTCCTTGTCCAACGGGTAGTTCTCGAATGCAAGGATCGAGTCGAACAAGGGCCGTCCGCGGGCGACCTCGCTCCAACCCTGAATATCTATGAGAGAACAGTAATCAAATCGCCTGGCCTCCATCTGCCGATCCTGCAATGCCGGAAGCCAGATTCCGAGCGGCCCGTCCGGAGAGAGGCGAGCGCGAGCCGGAATCGTTACTGAGAATGGCCCGATGATTTTTTCGCTTTCAGGCAGAGACGGCGGCCTGCCCGCTGTCACCACTCCAAACAGAACATCGGCTGTGCTGCAATATCTCGCGAGCAGTACCGCCCAGGCTCCCTGCACCATTGTGCTCAGAGTCAATCGGTTCTGACGCGCGAACGAAACCAGGCTCGAGGTGAGGGATTCGGAGAGCCGAATGCGGCGACGCGAAGTCATTTCGCCCGCCGCGCTGGAACCGGCGCGATAAATAGGCAAGGTCGGCGGGGATGAGATTCCTCTCAATTCTTCTCGCCAGAAATTCTCGGCAGCCTGGCGGTCCTGCCGCCTGAGCCATCCGATGTAGGAACCAAACGATCTTGCTCGGTCCGGTTCCAGAACACCTGTATCTTTAACGCCGGTATCTGTGACGATAGACTCGTACCCGGTGAGCATCTCGCCGAAGAGCAGCGAAATGGACCAACCATCGACAAGCAAGTGATGCAATGTCACCGCCATGAGGTGACGTTCGTCCGACAGTCGAATCAGGGTGATGCGCATCAAAGGGGCCGCGCTCAAGTCAAATCCGCGCAGCCGTTCCTCGGCGGCCAGTTCCTTAAGACGATCGAGCGCGGTCTGCTCGGGAACATCACTCCAGTCGAGTAACTTCACCGACAAGCTTGTGTTGGCGTGAACGATCTGAACGTGCTCAACCATCTCCTCCCACGCAAATGAAGTCCTGAAGATCGAATGCCGGCGAACAATCTGTTCCCAGGTTTTCTCAAACGGCCCCATCTCGAGATTGCCGGTAATCGAAAGCAACAACGTGCCCGCATAAACATCTTCTTCAGCGGAGTAGACGGCGTGAAACAGCATTCCTTGTTGAGATGGAGACAGCGGGTAGATGTCCCGGATCATTGGATCGGATCGGGTCAACTGATCCAATCGATCCTGGCTGAGTTTTGCCAACGGGAAGTCCGATGTTGAATACGCGACGGCCCCGCCGCTAACACCACGCTCGATAAGCGACAGGAGCCGGTCGGTAAATGAATTCGCGAGCCGCTCGATCGTTTCCAGCTTGAAAATGTCGGTGCTGAATCTCCAATGTACTTCCAGGCTTTGATCTTTGATGCCTGCGTCCACTTCGAGAAGCGACGGCCTCACCGCCTTGGAAGACCTTGATCCCGCGACGAGAATCTCGGGAGACTCGAAAAACCTGAAGCGTCCAAACGAAGCATCGAGATCACCAAGATAGTTGAAGGACACCCGCGGCTCCGGCGCCTTGCGCATCTCGTCATTCACCTTCGGGTCCACGGACAGATAGCGCAGGATACCGAAGCCAAGCCCCCCGTTTGGCAAGCTGCGGAGGGATTCCTTGACGGCCCTCACTGCATCAAGCCGGTTCGACCGTGAGCCAGCTTGAATCAACAGTGGAAACGTAGAGGTGAACCATCCTATAGATCGCGACAGATCCAAATCGATCGCGTTCGCCTCGCGGCCGTGACGTTCCAACTCGATCAGCGCAGCTTCCGCGCCGGTCCAGTCACACAGAGTCTCGGCCAGCGCCGCAAGCAGCAGTTCATCGACTTTCGCGCGATAGGCTTCGGGCGCCGTTCGAATGAGATCCTCGGTCCGAACGCGATCCAGGCGAGTTTCAAATGTGACCGCGGACGCTTCAAGATTCGCGCCGGCAAAATCCGCCGGCAGCACCGCGGCATTCGCGTAGTCGTCTCGCGACCAATGCCCCAATTCCGCCTGAAGATTGTCCGCCGCCCTCAGCCGCTCCAGTTCCACCGCCCACAGACCCGCTTCAGCAGTCGCGGGCCTTTCGGGCCGCGGATTACCCGATCCGTCGATTAAGTGGGCGCAGAATCGGTCGAGGTCCTCGATCAAGATGCGAAGCGAAATAGCATCGACGATCAAATGATGCGCTACGATCAGCAACCGATCCTTTTTGCCGGGGCCGTCCTTGAAAAGAACCAACCTGAGAAGCGGACCGTTGTTCAGGTCCAACCCGGCCTGCTCGGATGCAATGGCCGATCCGATCGCGGCTGATTCTTCACCCATTGATAGTACGGTCAGATCCATCTCGCGGGTCGTTGGCGGGCGACCCGAACCGAATCTCTGGCGCCATTCACCGCTTTCGTCGGTGAATGTCGACCGCAGCACGCGATGCTGATCTATCAGACTCGACAAGGAGTTTGAAATCACTTCGATGCTCAGCTTCTCCCTGATCTGTAACAGCACCGCCATATTCCAATGGTGTTTATCTTCGAAATTGCATTCGAAGAACCACCGTTGAATCGGCGTAAGCGGCGCCGGGCCTTTGATCGAAATCTGCAGCGCGCGATCAGCCGGCGCGTTGGAAGCGGCCGCCGCCAGTCCCCGCACTGTCAGGTTCTCGAATATCTGCTTCGGCGTGATTACGATCCCGCATTCGCGGGCCATCGCCGCTACCTGAAGACTGAGTATCGAATCGCCGCCAAGCTCGAAGAAGTTGTCATCCGGCCCAATGCCGGGGACACCCAGTAGTTGCTTCCAAATTTCGGCGATCTGTTGCTCGACACCGGAGCGCAATCCGCCTTCCGCATTTCGAAGCAGTTGTGGCTCGAACTGCACCGGCGGCAACGAACGTACATCAACCTTGCCCGAGGCATTTCTGGGAAGCTCTTTTAGGAAAACAAAATGGTGCGGCGTCATGAACTGCGGCAGAATCTCTCGCAACGAGTCCCTCAGCAGATCGGCGTTGCAATTCAAGCCCTCTTGAAGCACTACGTATGCGGCCAGCCGCTTATTTCCTCGCCCGTCATCGATCGCAGTCACAGCGGTTTCTGCAACTCCCGGAAGATGGCTCAAGGCCCCTTCAACCTCCTGCAGTTCAATTCTGTATCCGCGCACTTTCACTTGCCTGTCCATCCTGCCAAGACACTCGAGATTCCCATCGGCAAGAAAGCGGCCCAGGTCGCCGGAACGATAAGCCCGCGCGCCGGCGTGTTCTCCAAACGCGTCAGGCACGAAGCTCGCAGCCGTTTTTGCGGGATCGTTCAAGTACCCTCTGGCGAGCCCCGCGCCGCCGGCGTTGATCTCGCCCGCGATCCCGGAGGCCGATGGCTGGCCGTGAATATCGAGCACCCGTAAGAGCGAGCCCGCGATGGGCCGGCCTATCAGCACGCGACTCGGAGAGCCGGAGTTTCGACGGGGCGGGCTCCATGAAGTGACGCCTATGGTCGTCTCGCTTGGACCATAGCTGTTGATTAACCGGACCCTATCTCCAGCGATGTTTACCCACTCGTCCATCTTCGCGGGTAAGGCGCCTTCCCCCCCAATCACGACCTGCTTCACCGAGGTCGCGGAGCGCCATTCAGTAGCGGAGAGACTCGACACCATTGCATGCCAGTAGGCGGTCGGAAGCGACAACAGCGTTATCATGCGCTCCCTGCAAAACTCGACAAGCGCCGACATGGAGACAGCCGCGGAGTCGGAGTGAATGATCAGGGTTGCTCCTGATGTTAGCGGGCCGTATATCTCCTCTCCGCTTGCGTCGAATGAGAGTGAAGCGAACTGTAGAACTCGCTCCTCGCGAGTGATTGCATAGTCGGACCGAGCGGCATGGAGATATTGCGTAAGAGAAGAGTGACGAACCGCGACTCCCTTCGGCATGCCGGTCGATCCGGACGTATAGATGACGTAGCAGATCGCGTCTCCATCCACATCGACCGCGACTCCTGAGTCGGGCTCGAGGTCCAACCTCGCCCAGTCACGATCGAGATAAAACGGTTCGACTCCCTGATCGCGGATCTTGTTCGCGAGATCAGAATGCGCCAGCACCGCGGAGGGTCGGACGTCCTGCACGATCGCATTGACCCGACTCAGCGGAGTCGAGGGATCTATCGGAACGTAAGCGCCGCCCGATTTCAACACAGCGATCAACGCGATCACCGTCTCCGCGGATCGGTGCGCCATCAACAGGACCGCGGTCTCGTGGCTCACACCAGCGGAACGCAGATAGCCGCATAGCTTGTTGGCCCTGATGTCCAGCTCGCGGTAGGTCAGGCTCGAGTCTCCATCAACGATAGCGACCGAGTCCGGAATCCACGAGACCTGTCGTTCGAACTCTCGATGAATCGAGATAAATTCAGACGAGTCGCGCGAGTTGTCACCCCATTCTCCAAGCAACTGATGCCGCTCGGCCGCCGTGATGTATGAGACGCTCGAAACCGGAGCGAATGGGTTTGAAACAAACCGTTCCAGAAGAACGAGGAAATGAGCAGCCATCCGTTCAATGGTCGCTCCGTCAAATAGATCCGTGTTGTATTCAAGTGAGGCCTTTACTTCATTCCCGTACTCCGCAACCGCGAGAGTTATATCGAACTGAGAGCTGCGTTGTTGAACAGGGAATCCGCGGAGCTCCAGTTGTCCAACCTGAAGCGAGGCGCGCGGATCGCCGAGTGAAATAGCCGCAAGACCTCCGGTGGGGTCAAGGTTCGATTTTTGAAGAGCGAACATAGCCTGGAATAACGGCGAACGCGATGTGTCGCCGCCGGGATTCAGCCGTTTGACGACATCGGCGAACGGGTATTCCTGATGACGGAAAGCCTCGATTACGGTCTGTTTGGTTCTCGCGACCGTGTCTAAAAAGCTATCGCCCGCGTGAATAAATGATCTGATCACGACTGGATTGACGAAGTAACCAACAACTCCGGCAAGATCCGGGGAGAGCCGGCCGGATGTTGGGGTCCCGATCAGTATCTCTTCCTGCCCGGCGTATTTGCACAAGAGCGTCTGGAATACCGCGAGCAAAGTAACGAACAGTGTAGTCTGTCCCGCTGTGGAAAGCGCCTTCGCCCTTTCTATGTGTTCGGCGCAAATGGAAGAGGAGACCCGGCTTCCGCGATAGGTTTGAACTCGCGGTCTTTCCCTGTCGAGCGGAAGAGTTAGCGGCAAGTTTCCGCCGAGTTGCCGGCTCCAGTACTTCCAATGATCCTCGCCCGCTCCGCTTCTCAACATCCTGTCCTGGCTGGTGACATATCCGGCATACGATGCGATTCGATTGGGGAGATCATCGGGAGTCGCGGTCTCATCATTTCGGTACAGTTTTCCTAGCTCGTGTATCAGCAGAGAGAGCGACCAGAAATCCGCGACAATATGGTGGACTGCGATGAGCAGCACATACCGATCGACTGCGCTTCGGTAGAGTGTTACCCGAAAGACCGGGCCGTTTTCCAAATCGAAAGGACGGGCGGCCTCTTCTTCAACTCTGCTGTTTAGAAATTGGTCGCTCCATTCTGATGCATCAACTAAATTGAAACAAACCTCAGCCCCGGAAATCGCGTGCTGGTAAGCGACTCCATTAACCTCTCTAAAAATAGTCCGAAGCGATTCATGCCGATCGACAAGCATCTGAAAGGCTCGCCGAAGAGAATTGGTGTTCAAATCGCTGGTTATCGAAACGGCGCCGGTCAGGTTATATGCCGTGTTAAGAGGGTCCATTTTATGGATGAACCAGATCGCTTGCTGGCCGCGTGAGAGCGCGAATTCCGCCGAGGGTCCTTTCTCTGAAAGACTCCTGATGAGGCTTACTCCGGCGCGCGCCGCTGTCGAGGTTGATTCGGCGGCCAGCTCTTTTATTGACCTGTCGGCCAGGAGATCAGCCATCGGAATCGTCAACATCAATCTTGTTTCGATCGTGTGCGCGACTTCTATGGAGGCAAGCGAATCAAGCCCCAGGCGAGACAAGGGCTCATCCAGCGAAATGGCGGAGGCGGGAACCGAGAGCTTGTCGGCTATGACTTGGCGCAAAAGCAGCGAAACATCGTGCACTTCATCGAAACAAAACTCCATCGCCCCCGCGAGACTATCTTCCGCGCTTTCCGACTTACTCTCGTCGAGCGACCACTCGCCGACAATATCAAGCTCGCGCGCCTGAAACATCCGCCGGCACACTTGCCGTTGAGCCTTACCGCTGGAGGTACGCGGCAGACTGCCAGGCTTGATCAATGCAATGCTCCGGAGTTGAAGTTCGTGGGTCTCGGAAACGGCCTGACGGATTGCCGCCATTATCTCGTCGATATCCTTTATCCGGCGGGTTTCAAGCTCGTGAACCAGGACGACGCCCTCTTCATCTCCTTCACTTATTGAGAACGCGGCGCCCCCGCCCTTACGAAGCGAGCGATGACTCCGGCCGGCCGTCGCTTCTAAGTCCTGCGGATATATATTGCGGCCTCGGATTATTATCAGGTCCTTCAGCCGGCCCGTGACGTAAAGCTCGTTCTCCCTGAGAAAACCCAGGTCTCCCGTCCGCAGGTAAGGCCCCTTATGCGTATCGGTAGTAAATGCCCGGAACACCCGGTCGCTCTCTTCCGGACGATTCCAAAACCCCTTTGCCACGCTTGGCCCCGAGACCCAGATTTCTCCGATCGTGTCGGGATCGCATTCGGCCTCGCTTTCCGGATCGACGATCGCGACGACCGTACCACTCGCGACGCCGCCGCAGCTAACCACGTGACGCGCATCCTTTGCATCGTCCGAGGCGACTATCACCTTCTTCTGTTCCAACGCGTCATTGACAACCGCGCAATAAACCGGTGGATCGCCCTTCCTGCCCCCGGAGACCTTAAGCGTAGCCTCGGCCAGTCCGTAGGCCGGATAGAATGCTGATGACCGAAAGCCGAAAGGTGCGAATTCTTCGGCGAACCGTTCGAGCACCTCGCGCCGGATTGGCTCCGCGCCATTGTAGGCGACAGTCCAACTCTGAAGATTCAGCCCAGCGCGCTGCTCGTCGGTCGTCTTTCTAACGCACAGGTCGTAAGCGAAGTTAGGCCCCCCGCTATGCGTTACCCCATACCTGGTAATCGCCTCGAGCCAAAGGATTGGGCGTTGCAGAAATTGGGCCGGCGTCATCAACAAACCCCGAAAGCCCCGATAAAGAGGCATCAAGAGTCCGTCGACCAATCCCATATCGTGAAAGTGGGGAAGCCAGGTCAAAGAGACACTTTCCGAACCGTGCTCGAAGCCGTCATTTATATATGCCAGGTTGCTAAGGACGTTTCGGTGGCTGATCATCACCCCTTTAGGCGACGCAGTCGAGCCCGACGTGTATTGCAAATAGGCTAAATCGTCGGGTCCAGGACTGAATTCCGTCAATTCAGTCGCCAGTCCTTCAACGACATCATCCGTGGATTCAACTGGTATAGCGGCCTTTCCATACGTCGATGAAAGATACGCTTCAGCCTTCCCTTTTGCCGCGGAGACAGTCAGGGCCAACACCGCTCCGGCATCATCTATTATGGCGGTGAGCCGTTCGTTCTTCCGATTTATGCGTGGGGGAAATGCGGGTATCGGTACGACCCCGGCGTACAAACATCCGAAGAAGGCGGCCGTGTATTCCAGTCCGCGTGGGTAGAGCAGAATCGCTCGCTCGCCCCTCGGTATTATCTGCTGGAGCCTCGCTCCAATCGCTCTGGCTTGCTGGGACAGGCCTTCGTAGGTCAGCGAAGGGCCTTCATTTACGCCGTCTTCAAGCACTGTATAGGCAATCTCGGATGACAGTCTCTCTGACTGAAACCGCAAGAGGTCTACCAGTGAAGAATGACGCATGTCGCTGCTCTCACTACTCTGCTTGAATGAAGAACCTCAGGTTTTCACGAGCCGACAGTTCCAATCGTTCCGTTCCCTCACTCCTGGAGAGCGTCCGGTCCGGTCCGCTGGTCCTGGCCTCGGCCATCCAACTTCTTGTCATCAAGTCTGATTGTGGACCCCTGAATTGCCCTGATGCCATTAATTGCATAAAGAAGACTGTGAAATCAATATCGTCGCAATATCCTCGCTTGACCTTCCTCGCCTCTTGCCTGCATATCCTTCCAGCGGAGCGCGCAAAGCTCCAACTCAAGCTCAGCATTGATCTGACTGCGGCGAGCGCCTGCGCTCGAGGGTGTTCGCAATACCTGCCAGGGAGTCAGCCCACGTCTGTGCAATCCGTGGCAGTTTCTGCAGCCCGATCTCCTTACGGGCAGCAAGCGTTTTGTCGAGGACTGCCGCTAGATCCATACCTCAACAGGTAGACTCTGATCCTTCTCGCGCTTGTTTTTCCTACCGACGCAATGGCCATTAGGTCCGGCGAAAGGGATTTTCGCTACACATCCAAACGTTTTTCTTGCCGACGCCAAAGCGCTTTCCTAGCGACAAAGGATTGGATAATGAATTGCATTATGATTCGATGCCTGGAAGCGTCAGATATTCTTTCAGGCAGCCGTTTCCTCCAGTAAGTTAGCCAACTCTCAAACCCCCACGAGAAATTACGACTTATGATAGCTGCGACTGGAGCGCGCGAGTGTTCTTCATCTCCACCGCGTCGATTGATCTCGATTCTGTCCGGTGTCGACGCGGAGAAGAGCCCCATTGTGTACCGGCATTCCCCTCTACCGCGTACTGGATCTAATGCGCCGACAGCCGCCAAGCCGCGAAAGACTGTGAGAGGTGTGAGCGCCAAGCTCGCTGGTACCCTTATGCGAAGATCTATTTTAAGAATCGCCCTTGTTTTTCTTTTTTTTCTGCCAGGTGCGTCCTCATTCATTGCCCGCCGTGTATTGGCGCTTGACTCGAATAAAGCAGTCACTCAATACAACCTCAAGTACTGGCAGGCTGAGCAAGGTCTGCCTCAGAACACGGTAATGGCCATAATACAAACTCGCGACGGATATCTGTGGTGTGGAACTGAGGAGGGCCTGTGCCGATTCGACGGTGTCCGGTTTACCGTATTCAATAAGGGCAATTCGCCCGGATTCGTTCATAACTATGTCACATCGCTCTATGAAGACCGCGACGGAGTGCTGTGGATCGGGACCTGGGCCGGCTTGTGCAATATGAAGGGCGGCAAATTCAACGCCTATGCGGGAGGTGATTTCAATCTCCGCGGAGGCGTATCGGCCATCTCCGGCGAGGACGACGGGACAGTCTGGGTCGCGTATGGAGAAGGACTGCTCTCGATAAAAAACGGCGCGGCCCGTTCATATACAACGCGCGACGGGCTGAATAATAACTCCATTCAATCGCTCGAAGTATCACCGGAAGGCATATGGGTAGGTACTCTGGGAGGCTTGAATGAAATTTCCACCGGCAAGACAAAGTCATATACAACGGCCGATGGATTAGCGAACAACAATATCAGCACTCTCAAGCGGACTCGCGATGGAGCGCTCTGGATCGGCACTACCACGGGACTGAGCGCCCTCAGAGATAACCGCATAACTACTTACACGATCAAGGATGGATTATCGAATAATGTCATCAAGGCGGTTTGCGAAGATAAAGACGGCAACCTATGGATCGGAACACAGAGCGGGTTGAATCGCTGGAAGGACGGGAAATTTTCAGCGCTGACGGATCATGGCGGCCTCTCCAATAGCAATGTGGATTCAATCCGCGAGGACCGCGAAGGAAACCTCTGGGTCGGCACCGAAGGAGGCGGTTTGAACCTGGTCAGAGACGGCAAGTTTTATACCTATTCGACGCTTGAAGGTCTCTCCAACGACAAAGCATGGACCATCTACGAGATGAGAGATGGAAGTATCTGGATCGGAACTGACGGAGGACTGAACAGGTTCAAGGACGGCGGATTCACGAAATATACAACAAAGGACGGCCTGGCCAACAACGTCGTTAGAACAATGCTCGAAGCCAGGGACGGCTCCCTATGGGTGGGCACCGGCGCGGGCTTGAGCTGCATGAACAATGGAAAGTTCAAGAGCTACACGACGCGAGACGGACTCTCAAATGACTTCGTCAAGGCGATCCTCGAGAGCAGGGACGGGAGTCTGTGGATTGGAACGGAACGAGGCGGACTGAATCGCCTGAAGGACGGGCGATTCGATGTGTACACCAAGAGCGAGGGTCTCGGTGGAAACGCGGTACGGGCCATTTGCGAAACAGCGGATGGCGCGCTGTTGCTTGGAACCAACGGGGGGCTCTCTCGATACAAGGACGGCAAGTTCGAGCCATCCATACTTGACGGTGAGCTTGCCAATGCACAGATCATATCGATCCATCAGGACGGACCGTCGAGCTACTGGATTGGCTCGGTCAACAACGGAATAATCCGGCTGCGTGACGGCGTAGCGCGATCCTTCACAACCAGGGAAGGGTTATTTGATGACGCGGTGATCGAGATTCTCGAAGATGCCGAGAAGAATCTCTGGGTGAGTTGCAATCGAGGCATCTATCGGATCAGCGCGGCATCGATGGATAATTGGCGGCCGGACTCTCCGCCTCTGCGCTGTCAGGTATTCAACACCGCCGACGGGATGAGAAGCCAGGAGTGCAACGGCGGCAACCAGGCCGCGGGCTGCAAAACCAGCAACGGCAAGCTCTGGTTCCCGACTATACACGGCGTGGTAGTCGTCAATCCCTATGAAACACGCCTGAATAATCTCGCGCCGCCCGTAGTAATCGAGCAGATAACTATTGGAGGAAAAGTTCAAGATAGGGGTCCAAAGATTCGCGTAGCGCCCGGACCAGGCGAAGTCGAGATCCAATACACGGGTCTCAGTTTCTCCGCTCCTGAGCGAGTGCGATTCAAATATCAATTGACGGGCTACGATAAGGACTGGATCGATGCGGGCACTCGAAGAGCCGCTTACTACACGAACCTTCCACCCGGCGAGTACAGCTTCAGAGTTCTCGCCTGCAATAGCGACGGCGTGTGGAACGAGACGGGAGCGGCCCTGGAGTTTTATCTGGCGCCGCATTTCTACCAAACATCCTGGTTCTATGGTCTCGGCGCTCTCGCGATAGTATTCGCCGTGGTGGGCGGTTATCGAATGCGCGTAAGACATCTGATGGCGCGCGAGCGCGAGCTTGCGATGCGCGTTCACGATCGAACTTCGGAACTGCAGGCTCAAAAGAGAGAGTTTCAACAGCTTTTCGAGAATGCTCCGGTTGGTATTGCAAGGCTGGATAAAGACGAGAATATCATCAGTCTGAATAAAAGCTTTGAGAACATTTTCGGTTTCAATGCGGAAGAAATACGATCTCGGTTTATCAACGACTTGATTGTACCGTACGAACTGATTGAGGAAGCGTCGGAGTTGACCCGAAGAACGCTCGCCGGCGAAGGGCCAATGAAGGAAACCGTCAGGCGCCGCAAGGACGGAAGCATGGTTCCCGTGGAAATCTATGTCGCGCCGATCTCGGTTGGGCACGCACACGACGGCTTCTACGGTATGTACCTGGATATCACCGAGCGCAAGAAGGCGGAGGTCGATCTTAGAAACGCGAAAGAAGCCGCGGAGCAGGCAAGCAGAGCCAAGAGCGAATTCCTCGCCAACATGAGCCACGAGATTCGCACGCCGATGAACGGCATCATTGGAATGACCGAGCTTGCGCTGGAGACTGATCTGACAGACGAACAGGAAGACTACTTGAGCACGGTCAAAAGCTCCGCTCATTCGTTGCTCACCTTAATCAACGACATTCTCGACTTCTCGAAGATCGAAGCGGGCAAGCTCGATCTTGACGAAGGTGTCTTTGGTCTGCGCGAAAACATCGACAGCGCTATGAAAGTGCTTGCCGTACGCGCGCACAGCAAGGGGCTCGAGCTGATCTGTGATATAACGTCGGACGTGCCCGAGCTGCTCGTCGGCGATGCCGGGCGTCTTTGCCAGGTTATAATCAATCTTGTAGGCAACGCTATAAAGTTCACCGACGCAGGCGAGGTCGTACTCCGAATTAGAATGGAATCGGAATCAACGGGAGAAGCCGGGATTGCATTCGAAGTCTGCGATACCGGTATCGGGATAACTCCGGTTCAACAGGAGAAAATATTTCAAGCGTTCGAACAGGCGGACGCCTCTACCACCCGAAAATACGGCGGAACGGGACTTGGCCTATCTATTTCGTCGCGGCTGGTCCGCCTGATGGGCGGCCAGTTATGGGTTAAGAGTGAGATCGGGAATGGAAGTACATTCGGATTTTCCGCTCGCTTCAAGACTCAGGCCGATGACGGAAACCGCACGACAAAGACAAAGGTCCAATTAAGAGGGCTGCGGGCGCTTGTGGTTGATGACAACGCCGCCAACAGGAAACTGCTCGAGATCAATCTGACGGACTGGGGAATGTTGGTCACGAGCGTACAGAGCGGAGAGCTTGCGCTGGGTGCATTGCGACAGGCTGCCGCGGCCGGAACGCCGTTCTCTCTGATGCTCCTGGATCATCAGATGCCCGGGATGGACGGCTTCACCGTTGCCGAATATGTGAAGGCCGATCCTCAGTTATCCGAAGTCAGGATCATAATGCAGACTTCAACGGCGCAGCACGGAAGCGCGAGACGAATTCGCGACCTGCAACTGAGCGGCTATCTGATAAAGCCGATATCACAGTTGGCCCTGCTCACCGCCGTCAATCAAGCTATCGAGAACACTCCGCCTTCCAGTCGAGTTGAGGAGCCCCCCGATCGGTCCAAAGAGGAGATTCGCGAGCGGCCGCTGAGGATACTGATCGCCGATGATAATGAAATCAATCGCCGCCTCGCTTTGAAACTACTCGAGAACCGCGGCCATAGAGTGACTCCGGCGACGGACGGAATTCAGGCCGTAGCAATGTTTGAGAGAGAACTGTTCGATCTGATTCTGATGGACGTGCAGATGCCCACGATGAACGGCCTTCAAGCTACTGCCGCCATTCGCGAAATTGAAAAGTCCTTGCACACACGAATTCCGATCATTGCTATGACGGCGAGAGCTATAAAAGGCGACAGGGAGGAATGCATGCGCGCGGGAATGGACGGTTATGTGTCCAAGCCGATCAATCAGGCGGATCTGTTCAAAGCTATACGAGAGCTCGTTCCCGATCCGCGGATAATTTCCGGGGACGATGTCGGCGATAGCGCCGGCCAGGGTTCCTTAGTCGTGCTGGATCACAATGCTCTGCTGCGAGACACCGAAGGCGATGAGGAATTTCTTCGAGAGATCGTAGAAATTTTCTTGCAGGAATATCCAAAACAGATGGCGACCTTGACTGATATGATACAGCGCGGCGAACAGGAAGCGGCCTACGAAATAGCTCATAAGCTCAAAGGCTCAATTGGGAGCATGCGAGCGCCCGCGGCATTCGAGGTCGCCGCGGCATTTGAAGGTTTTCTGCGCCGCGGCGATATTGCGACGGCAGGAAGCCTCTTTAGCGAGCTTCGCAATAGAGTCGAAGAGTTATCCGCGGAGCTGACGAAGATAACAGAGCGGGTTCCGACAGAAGGCTGATAAAATGATCAGCTATGATAATCGCTCCAAAACCTTCGGCCATAAAGGTTGACGTCATTCCAGCATCGCAAGACCAGGAGCCTGTACTGGCTAATCTCCTGGAGCTATATGTCTACGACTTCAGCGAGTTTCTGGATGTCAAACTCGGCGCCGATGGCCGCTGCGGCTATAAGAACCTTTCTCTGTACTGGAAGGATCCCAATCGGCATCCATTCATAGTTATGGCCGACGATCATCTGGCGGGGTTTGTATTCGTTGCCAGAGGCTCTGCGATTTCCGGCAGCGCTGACGTATGGGATATGGCCGAGTTCTTCATCACTCGGAGTTTTCGGCGATCCGGAGTCGGCACAAGAGCCGCGCATCACATTTGGCGGACCCTGCCCGGAAAATGGGAAGTGCGCATTATCGGTCTGAACAAGAGCGCGAAAGAATTCTGGGCCCGCTCCATCGGCGACTTTCTCAGCCAGGAAATCAATCCTGTCTCCGTGGAAAAAGAGGGAAAGCCGTGGTTTGTATTCTCATTTGAAACGTAGCGCCTTCGACGGCCTGAGAAACACAAGAATGTAAGATGGAGCATCAATGCGGGATTTAATAGTAAATCGAGATCGGCGTCACGCCTGATCACAATCGCGATGCTGAAAAGAATGGTGAGATAATACAGAAGGAGGTCCGACAATCGTGCCGGCAACAACCGCAAAAGCCATCCTCAAGGAAATCGAGCCGCTCGGCAAAGAGGGCTACAAAAAGGTTCTCTTCAATCATGGCGTGACGGGGCCCTGTTTCGGAGTCAAGATCGAAGAGTTGAAAAAAATCCAGAAGCGGATCAAGAAGGATTATCAGCTCGCGCTCGATCTCTACGACACCGGAGTCTATGACGCTATGTATCTGGCCGGCCTCATCGCTGATGACGCCAAGATGACAAAAAGTGATTTGAGAGGATGGCTGAAGAAAGCCTGCCCTCCGTTGGCAACCTCCACTGTGGCGTGGGTCGCGGCCGAAAGCCGCTATGGATGGGATCTAGCGTTGGAATGGATAGAATCGAATAAGGAGATATCGGCGGCGGCAGGCTGGGCGACACTCAGCAGCCTGGTCTCTATCAAAGCCGATTCCGATCTCGACCTCGGCCGATTGAAACAACTATTGGAACGTCTGCCGGCGACGATTCATGAAGCGCCGAACAAAGCTCGCGCTCAAATGAACGGATTCATCATCGCGGTTGGCAGCTACGTTTCATCGCTGACAAACCTGGCTGCACAAGTCGGCAAGGAGATCGGTCCCGTCACGGTAGACGTCGGCAATACCTCTTGTCGCGTCCCATTCGCTCCGGACTACATACGGAAGGCCGAACAGCGCGGGATAATAGGCAAGAAACGCAAGACGGCGAAATGCTAATAGCGGATTTCCGTCACCGCGATCAGACCGGCTGAGCGTAACTCAATAGCTGAATCGCGAGGCGGCGCCGCGTTCCACTCCCGTTGCGATTGTGAATGGCGTGCGGGGCTAGTTTCGTGCCATGAACATCCATCGATGTCCTTCTAGATCCTCAACTCGGTATCGTCGCGCTGGCGGCCCATCCTCCGGTTCAGACAAGATAACGGCTCCTGCGGCCTTAGCCCGAGCATGGTGCTCGTCGACGTCATCAACATAGACGAGAACACCATCAATGATCCATGGCAGAGCGGACCATGAGGCGGCAATCTCGCAGTTGTCGCGATGTCGCCTGGGGCCTTCATAGTCCGCCGACGGACTGGCCAACATGACTAGTCCATCCCCAATCGACATTTCTCCGTGAGAAAGCCTGCCATCGGAAGACGTGAAGCGAGCTGTCTCCGTGAATCCAAACACTTTGGCCAGCCATTCTAGGGCGGCAACGCCGTCCTCATACGTCAAAAACGGAACCACGTCTGGCATCTTGTTCTCCTTTCGCCATGCCACGAAGGTTTCGAACACCAAACACACACGACGGCACTGCCGAGCCGGCCGTGCCGCCTAACGCTCGCGTTCAGCGGGGCCGTGAACGGCATTGAAAGCAACTATACGAACTGTGCTTCGCGGCCTCCGCTGCAACGCCTTTTAGACGGGCTTTTCGTAATAGCTATTTGATGGCAAGGAGACTCTTGACAGATATATCCTCATCTACATCTTCCCAGTGAATCCCTATTCCTCCGCCAATTAAACGCCACCCTTCTCGCTGTTCTGGCGTCGCATTCTCGAGACGAGGAAACCAAACTAGCGGGACTGCTACCTCCCGCCCATCCGCCAGAACGATTTGCAGCCGGTCTTCTGTGCAAGTTACATTCACTGCGAGCGGTTCAACGCTGATTGATAAGGTGCTCATGCCATCTCTCCTCAAATAGGTCTCTGTTTTGTCGAACAATTCTCTGGATTTCCGATAGCTCTCCACTGCGAAGGCCCCGCGAGCTTGCCAAAGCTACCGGGTTCAGCCAAAACTTTGCATACCTCTCGGCCTGCTCCACATGGATATGAGGCGGCTCTTGGCCTTCTCGGCTGAAGAAGAAGAATCTATAGCCTTTTACTCTGAGAATTGTTGCACATGAATAGATTACTCTGAGGGTCGAAGTACTGGAAGTTGCGGCACGGCTTCGATGGCTTCGACCGTCTGACGCCCGCATTCAGCGGGGCCGCGAACGGCCCTGCGAGAAACCACGTGAACTGTGCTGCGCGGCCTCCGCCGCAACGCCTTCTTAGACGTGCTTCGGATGCCTATGCTTTATGCGGGGGTTAGGTTCCAGCGTTGAGCCGCCTCTATCAAGGCTTCGACTTGCTCAGGCCAATCATGTAACGTTGCAGGATCAAAGTCAGCTCCATTCGGCCATACCAGCGTCTTTACCTCAGGATCAATATTAACCTGATTGAACAAACTCAGCTCCTGTAATGGCCCGTATAACCGCCCGGCCAGCACGGGTTGAAAATCTATAGTTTGTTCCGTGTTGTCATCAAATCTCACCTTTAGGGTGTAAGGCGCAACGACCTCAAATGACTCTACGCGATAGATCGGATGGTTCATACTACCCCTTAGCTCAACGGGTCTATCGGCTCCGGCGTTTGCCCAGATTGTAAGAGCTTCCAATCATTTCGTAACTCTTGTTGGTGTAGTTCGGCCCACGCTTCAACGAGCCGCTGTTGTCGCCTGGGTAGCGAGCCAGCGACTAACTCCACTGCGTCAATGCTGAAAACCGCAACCTCATTTTGATAGTAAGCGTGAAAATGGGGTCGGTGATGCGGCGCATTCACCTCCCAGTACATGCGAATGATTATTCCATAGAAGCGGCTCAGTTCCGGCATGAGGCAATTCTACTCTTCAACCTCAGACTGGAGCAAAGAGATGGTCATGGATATTAAATTGCCAGTAAGCTGATGACATTAGGTACGTCTAACGAAAGGTTCACCCGGCGCGCGCGATACGATCAACTCAAAATATACGTGGGCGATTCATAAGAAACCAACTTCGCGCTCGGGTGCATCGCCGAGTTGGCCGCGCTGAATGGAACCGCCCCGCTTCGCTACCGACGCATCCCGAAAGCGAACTTCTCAATGTCACCGTAACGCCTGGCCGCCGCCTTGCCCTACGGAATTGACTTCGAGGTGACGGCGCTTCAGCCACCCGTGAACTACGATGCTCCCACGGCCTCGCAACAGCGGCCTTTCGAATCAGGTGCGCTGCGATGTAGCCCGGACACTCGGCTGCGTGCTGATAGCAACCGCGCACACAGTGAAACCGAGTTTTAGTGACCAACCAACCGCGGCAGCGAGGGTCGACCTTCGCGACCAGACCGAAGGAACCAGACTGACTTTGCCACGGATTGCTTCGCATCGAACCCGTTACGTTGTCACCGCCAACTGTGCGCTTCCTGCTTTCGAGTGAGTCAACTTCGTTTGATCCGCCCACCGCAGCCGTAGAAGCAAGGAGTATCTGCTTGCGTACGTCGTCAAGAAGCTGCGCGCTCGACCGGGCTTCATAGTAAACATAGGCAAGCACGACGACGACGAACACGACAAGTGCAGCAAATCCCGTGTTTGAGAGGAATGGAATCGTCGCCTGCAGCCACGTAATGCCGATCAGAAACGCAATGAGTGCCGGTATCATCGAGAGTTCGAACTTGAACCGGACGAGGACGGTCTTTAGGTATTGCTGACCAACGACGGCATCGCTGAGCGACAACTTGAGGTAGTCCTCCCATCGCTTCCTATGCGTGGAGTCCTTCTTCCGCATCGGCTTGTCGAAGCAATTGACCTCGATCTGCGAACTAAGGTCCTCGAGAATAAGACCGGCCGCCACAACAAACACGACGAAGATCACAACGAATGCCGCGGGATATTCGTGGAGAAACGCGTCTACCCCGGAGATGTACCGCGAGAGGAGTTTGACGTACGGTGCCAGAGCTATCGAACCTGGAACGAGAGTCGTGGCAATCGGTCGGAGATACTCGTCCTTCAGAGTAGATTCAACGTCCATTGCGAACTCCGTAAAGTGGCCACCCAACGCTCCGCATCACTGTGCCGCGCAGTTTGCGGCTACAGTGCATGCGGGAAGTTAGCAGCATCCGCTGGTACAGGAAGTGCCAGAGAGCTATCGCGAGCCAGTCGCATTGCGAGGAGTACAATGTCTGACCACGGCGCCTCACCCTTCCATGCGGCGTCGAGGCGCTCTTTCTCCGTTCGAAATGTCGGCAACACATCGAGAACTTCGCTGGGTGTTGGTACTCGCACAGCATCTGGACGTGTGGCGAGCCAGGACATCACCGCTGGCACGATTGTCTCAGTACTTCCGTCGTGCTGCTTTGGATCAAACCCCGCTAAGTCTGATAGGAATCGGACATATGCGCTTCCTCGAGGGACGAGCAACAACCAATCATGATTCCCATCGCCGTCCGGGCCGAAACGCTGTGCCATGGATACACCGAGTTCGACGGGCATGTTGAAGCGTGCGAGATTCGCGTCTCCCTCACCGCGACATCGACATAGATCATGTATTGAGTATTTCGAAGAGAGGATCGCCTGCGTGATCCGGTCCATTCGCGGGACGGCGGTATAGCCGGTTTCAATCGCGCAACGAGGGAGAAAGCCGCAACAGACTGCAGCAAACACGATCGCGTCGAAGATCGGTCGATACTCGTCATCGTAGGGACAGTTGATAAAGACCGACAGATGGCGGTGGGCCCCTAAGACACCCGCCCCGAAGTGGATGCGATCTCGGTCAGTCATGGCTGCGCTCCTCCGGCGGCGCGTCGACCGGCGTAGCCAACGCATCTGAGAGAGCCTGGAATAATTCCCGAAATCTCTTCTCGACTTCTTTGCGCTCTTCGTCGCGCAGAGAAGCTAGCCCCGGAACTGATCGCACCGCGGGGTAGTCTGTTATGTAGTCAACGCACCGGGCCAACTTTGCCTTATTGCTACCATCTAGGGCCTCTAGCCCGCTCAGAAATGCCGGAATCTCGGACTCGTCAAGGCGAATCGGGATAATCCTTACATCCGGCCGGATCCACTTGCGTTCGCAAATAGCGCTCCATTCTCTCGATTGCCACGGCCTATCCGATTGCGCGGCGCTGCTTACCAACACGAGAACGATGTTGGCGTGACGGATGGCTTCGTCGAGCCTTTCTCGCCAGTTCTCGCCAGGACGTACCTCCCGGCGGTCTAGCCAAGTTTCCGCACCGGTATCCGTGCAGAATTTGGCTAATGACTGCGCGGCATCGGCATCGCGCCGACTGTAGGAGATGAATATGTGGCTATTTCGTGAAGGCGATTTCTGATCATTCTCATCTGGCATCGCGGATCCTCCAGATCGTGTCTTGCTAACGATTGCGATCACCCGGCGCGCGCGACACCATCAAACTCAGATGCAAGTGGGCGATTCATAAAGAACCAACTTCGCGCGCTCGGTGAATCGCCGAGTTGGGCGATGCGCCGTGACGGACCGCCTCCCGCTCCTCTCGATTCGACGGCGCCCGACTCCTCAACCACGCGCGAACTCTATTGGTTGAGACGATCAAATATCAAATGCGAGCGACCGATTCGGCGCGACGGCTCGGACATTACGATACAACTCGAAGCAACGTCCAACGCTGCGCATCACCCGGCCCGCGCCTGGCCCTCCGAGATATCATAAGAAATCCGCTCCGCAGGCTCGGGTGCATGCGCTTGTTCGACCGCGCTCGCCGGGAGCCAAGATTACTGCCTTTCGAGACGAAGCCAGTATTGGCTGTCACTGTCAAGACCAGGCAGCTCCACACCCTTGAGCCCACGTCGGC
>QHVH01000008.1 GCA_003222245.1 Blastocatellia bacterium AA13
CTTCTCGTCGAGCTTGCGGCCCGCATTGAGGTTGTCAAAATTGAGGATCGCATTGAAAACCAGGAAGTAGCTTCCCTGGGTTTCGCCTCTCCATATCGGGTTGTTTGAGAACAGGACAACATGACCTTTTTCGATGGGCACGTCGATCACAGCGGCATGCTGAGCAATCTCTCCGCCCCCATCCAATAATCCCGACACCAACAGGTCCTTTGCGTCTCCATACCTGAGTATTACTCTCGGCCGTTGTGCGGGAGGGATGACATAAACTCCGTTTCGAAGCTGTTCTTCGGTCAACGGCACTGCCTGCCATTGTTCCGCCTTAGGTTCTTCGGGCGCGTCGGCCGGCGGCCGATCCTGAGGCGTGTCCGGATCTTCCATCGTGCCTCGTCCGGTCGGGCGCTCTCGATCTTCCGGGGATCTGCGGCGGCCTCCGCGTCCGCCTGAGAAATTGCTCAGGTTGAAGATGGGACCATCAAAAGAATAGATCGAAAGCCGGTCGCCATAGCCGTAAGCAATAGGACTCTCGCGATCGACAAAGTTCGATCGCAGAACGCTGCCCACGATCTTGAGTCGCTGCGCCCTGGCGATTGACACGCCCTGAGTCAGTCCGTAATTCACCGCGAGATCGGAAGTGTCCGTTACCGTGATCAACAACCCGCCTCTGTTTACGAATCGCTGCAGGTTGTCGAGACCGGTCCAGCCAAGACCGGGTCTCATATCGTCGGTAGAGGCTAGCTTTCCAAGATTCGGAGTCTCAGCGGTGGTCTTCCATGGCAGCGGATTGCCAAACATCGGCATGCCCGCGATGATCGCCTGAGGCGGACGCCCTACAGGCGCGAACACTATCACGTCGTACTTATCACCGAGGTTGTTATTGTTCGCCACATCCTGAGTGCTGATGTAGTCATAAGGCACGTTGACTTGATCGAACGCCTGACGCCACCATCCCTCGTCCTGAGTGCTCAGCCACGTGTGAAGCAGCGCGATGCGAGGCGCTTTGATGGGATGAGTCTTGACTCGCGGGGCTGAGTCTACGCCGAGCACCTGAACGCCCAATTCAGAGGAGGCGCGATTCAACTCGCCGGGATCAACGTTGCGGATCAGGAACGAGCCGCGATTAAACTTCTTCCCTCCGATTTCAAAGGGCTCTTCCGCTGCTTCGAAGGATGCGTTTTTCAGCCGATAGCGCAAAGTCACCAGAGATGTATCGGTGTTATGGTTCACGACAAAGATCGAACTGGAACCGGTCACGCCGCCCTTGGCGCGCACGTCGCCGGACACTCTCTCCATCGGAGTCTCAAGGACCTTTACATCAGTGACGCGAACGACCTGAACATTGCCCAGCTCCCCGAACGTCCAGCCCGTATCGTCATATGGATTTCGTTGGGGATCGTTGGGGCTCCAATACTGATGATCGAGAAGCATATCGGCTATGCGCGAATAAGGCTGATCCATCCGGACTACATAGCTGCCCGCTGGAAACTGGCGAGTGGAAGGCTCGTCTTTCTTTTGGTCGGGTTTCTGCTCGGCTTTCGCTCCGTCGGCGCTTCCTCCGTCAGCGGCTTCGGCAGCCGGTTTGGGCGATTGCTTCTCCGGCTGCGGCTTCTTCTTTACGGGAAGGGTGACCGAGAAGGCCGCCGAGGCTCGAGAGATCTCGCAGCCTTGCTTCTGAAGAATCCTCAACAACTCCGCCTGGGCCCCAGGTCGCGGGTCATCACCGGGAAATACATATGCGGACGGACCGGCGGACTTCGGCTTCTCGATCGATCTCTTGCTCTTCAAATAGAAGTTCTTCAAAAAGAGCTTGGCATTCGACCCGAAGTAGTTGAGTGCGATTAGCAGGCCGGTCTGTTCATAGTTATTGTTGTTTCGCTGCGACCATTTGGTGTGCGGCAGCGGCGGGTTCTGGCGATACCAGGTTCGCGCATACTCTTGCGGCGAGAGCGTACGTTCCACGGTGTCGGCGCCGGCGTTCCCGAATGTTTCATAAAGCCTGCTGATTCCGTTGTGCGTCGCCGCAAGAAACATTAGGTATCCCGGCGTCCACGTATCGAAGGTGCCGTGAGTGAATACGCCGGGCATTCCGAATTTAGTCATCTCGGAAATATTGTTCCAGCCCATCATCTGCCATTCGTCGGTGAGTATCGGATCGAGCCACGCGTTGTAAGGCTCGTCGCCAACGGTATTGTCGTAAAGGTAAGGCACGGACTCATGCAGATCGTGAAGCACCTGCGCCTTCCAGCCGAGATATGTGTTCAAGACGTTCTGGGTCAGCTTGAGTGTCATCCCCATCGCATCGCGATTGTTATCGTGAGCGACGTAGTGGCCCCAGTAGATTAGACCGGGCCAGTTGTCTTTCGGATGCGCGAGGTGCCATTTGTATACGTCGACCATTCGGTCGCGTCCGTCCACTTCGACCACGGGCGTGATAAGCGTGATGACTCGATCGCGAATACCTTTTATATAAGGGCTCTCATCGACGGCCAGCCTGTAAGCCAGCTCCATCAGAGCGGTGGGCGCTCCGGTCTCGGGAGAGTGGATGGTTCCGGTTATGTAATAGATCGGAATCGAGTCGGCCACGAGGCGATCGGCCTCCGCGTCATTCATGTTAATGGTCCGAGGGTCAGCGAGCTTGGCCAGACGCGCTCGATTTTCGTCAAGCTTGGCCATTATCGCTTCAGACGCGACAGCTACGGCAATCATCTCACGGCCTTCTTCGCTTGTTCCGATCGAGACTACTTTGACGCGAGGAGTGGCCTTTTCAAGCATTCGCATATAGCGATGAACGTCCGCGGTATACGGCAGCTTGCCCGGCGCGCCTGCTATGTCGCCAAGCACGGCTTCGGGAGTCGGTACGGTCTTCGAGGCAGGCAGATGATCGGTGAGCGGCGAGTTGAAGAACGGTTCTGTAGTGTACTCGCGGATTTTCTTGGTATAGGCCTCGTCGATTTGTTGCGAGCCGGCCCCGGGCTGCCTCTTGGTATCGCCGCTCTTTTTCGATTGTGCGAGCGCTCCAACGCAGAAGAGCAAGAAGAGAGATAGCAAGATAGCTACTCGTTTCGCGAATGCGTGAATCATTATTTAATATCCTCGTCGATTGAGATCAGTGCCGAATCGTAACACAACAGAGAAACGGTCCCAACGGACCTTTGCTTCAAACAAGGGCCTTTGCTTCGTGGGGGCTTCGTGGGCGGCGCGTCAAGTTTTCGTGATTGAAATTGTGGAAGCAGGGATATTCCTATTTACCTTTGCTTTCGTCCGCGCTTTTGCATTTGACTCACCGGGCTTTCGCTTGCCCCGGAGTACAAATGCCTGGCAATTGAGCGCCGTCTCGCGGAGCTTACCTCCAGAAGTAGTGCCACTGATATCCAAGCTCGACGCTTTTGCCGGGCTCCAACGACAACTTCCACGTAACACGGCTGAGGCCGTTTACCTGATTCCACCACGAAGGCCAACTGTACCAGTTCCACCAGACCGGATGTTCAATAGGACCGGTTTCAAGCAGGTTCAATTTCGTAATCAATCCATTGTGATCCGCCGCGGAAGCCACTCCTAGAACATGCCGCGTTATCTCTAGATCGACCGGCGCTCCTCGATAGTTCGTCAGCGTTATCTTTCCCTCGAGCTCGACTCGAGCGTACTCGTTGTCTTGCCACTTGACCGCGTTGGGCACGCGCCGGGCTTCGCTCTCGTTCTTTGTCACCTGAATATCTACTGCTTTGGTGATCTCGAGATCAGTCACAGCGCCGGGCGCGGTGTATGTCATCATTCCCTGAGCGAGAACGCGATCCCCTCTTATGATGAGCGCCGGAGCGGTCGTCAAAGGCTGATTGTTCTGATTGACGATTCGAATCTTGTGCGTGACCTTTGGCGCGCTCAGAAGTCGAGCGATCTCGGCCTGCTGTTCCGTGCTTACGTTGACTCGAAGATCGGCCGGCGGCGCAAAGGGTAGTCCAGCGTGTATACGTCTTTGTATTTCAGATTGTATTCCGCCACCGGCAAAGCCATCCGCTCGCCCTTTCTGAGCGAAACGTGTTTCACGTTAAAGACAAAGAGATCTTCATTTTTTGACGAATCGGTTACCTCAGGACCCAGATCGCGCGAAGTGGAATCGACGGGCTCCGCGACTCGCTCGGACATCCGAGCCGTCTGAGTGGCAATTGCATTCGTCAACATATTCGTTCGGTCTCCCGCCATGAAGTACTGGTTCAACTGAGTAGCCGTTCTCTGCAGCGAGATCGGATCAAGCGTGTCCTTGAAAGCAAAAGCCGGGACGCCGATCACGAGATTGACGTTTACGTCCTCGAAGTCCGTAAGCTCGTTGATCAGCATTGCCTGGAGCTTGACTGTAGCGGCGCCGCTTCCGTCGACGGTCACCTTATAACTCGGTATCCATCGCACGCCCTTCTGGAGATACACGAGGCCGACGTCGGCGGTTTTCTCCGGAGCCCTGCCGGCCCAATCCAGCTTGAGTGAAAGCAGGTTGCGAAATTCTTCATTCGAGCCTTTCGCTTTGTAAGGTGACTTGAAAGTGACGTCTTGAATGTTCTGAATCAGAACTACCTTCACCCCATCGCCGGTTCTAATGAGAATGATGTCGCCTTTCTCCGGAAGGCTTTCGGCTGCGCCAGGGCTGGCCGTGCCGGCGATCTCTTCGGAACTGCGCATCGGAACTCCGAGCAGAGTGCCGGAGTATCGCGGCGCGGGCTGAGAGGGAGCAGGGCTTTTCTCGGTGATGATGACTTCCGCGCCTGTGTTCGCTTCGAGAAGCGCGCCAAGATGAAGAGCCGTTTCTTCAACCGCGACTCTCCGCCTACCGGCCACCACGCTTACAAGCCTGACGTTCTTATTCGCGGAATAAGGCCAGAACGTGCCCAAAACCGGCTCAGGTAGATAATCCATCTGCACCGAGCCTGACGTGTCGACCGGCATCGAGCCTTCGTGCAGAACGAACGCGTGACCGTCCTTGAATACGGTAATCTCCTTGACGGGCATCCGCTTCAATGCGGCAAGCGGAGGCGCCTGTTGCGTGCGCACGGTAGCAGCGCCGATCAAAGTCCACAGGAAAACGCTCGCAATTATGTAGGGCTTCATACTCTCTCCTCGGTCTCGATCTCGATGATGCCGGCCGTACGATTAAGCGATGAACATCGCGTCGCCGTAACTATAAAATCGATAGTCCAGCTCGATCGCATGGCGATAGGCTCGAAGGATGAGATTGCGGCCTCCAAACGCCGACGCCAGCATCAACAAGGATGATCTGGGAAGATGAAAGTTTGTCACGAGGGCTTTCACTACTTTGAACTCGAAACCGGGATAGATGAACAGCCCGGTCGTCGTTGGGCCGTTGGATCGGCTCAGGCCCTGTCGGGAGGGCTCGACAAGCGCAGCCGATTCCAGCGCGCGTGTCGTCGTAGTTCCTACCGCGATGACTCGTCTGTTGTCAAAGAGCGCGGCGTTGATTTGGGCGGAAGCTTCTTCGCTGATCTCGTAGACCTCGGGTTCGACGGAGTGATCTTCTACTCGATCTACCCGCACTGGCTGAAAAGTCCCATAGCCGACGTGAAGAGTGATCTCGACTATTTCCACGCCGATTTCACGAATCGCATTGAGGAGCGACGGAGTGAAATGAAGTCCGGCCGTCGGCGCGGCGACCGCGCCTCGTTCCTTCGCGAATATGGTTTGATATCTCTGTGCATCGAGACGGTCCTCTTCATCGCGCTTTATATAAGGAGGCAATGGCGTCCGTCCGATCCGGTCGATGATGCTGTCGAAGTCATCGGCGGATTCGAACCGCACGACGCGTCTGCCGCTCTCACGCCATTCGAGAATTTCAGCCGTCAGCTTTCCACGGGCGAACTCGACTCGCGCGCCCGGCAGAAGCGACCTGCCCGGCTTGACTAACGCTTCCCACACCAGCGGCTCGAGCCGCTTGACCAGGAACACTTCAACGCGGCCTCCAAGCAACTCGGTTCCTCGCGGACTGGTACGCAACCTTCGCCCGATCAAGCGTGCTGGAAAGACCCGCGTGTTATTGACTACAAGAACGTCTCCCCGTCTTAAATAACTGGGAATCGCAGTGAATATCGAATCGGTTAGAGATTCCCGGTCGCGATCGACTATCAGTAGCTTCGATGAGTCGCGTCGGGCGGCCGGTTCCTGAGCAATCAAGCGATCGGGCAGCTCAAAATCAAAATCGGAAACAAGCACCAGTGAATCATACAGACAATCCTCCGGTTCACGAAGAATCCGCCGCCTGCTGATAGCTGACCGCTGATAGCGGACCGCTGATAGCTCCTTTTAGCCTCAGCTTGCTTTTTGACTCTCTCGCAATGTAAACAAGCTCTCGATGAAAGAAAAGAAAGTAGCGTTTGGCAGTTCGATACTGGCGAGCGCGGGCAGCGTAGCGGCGCTGTTCACGAGCTTGTGCTGCGCGGGCCCGGCGGTCCTTGCGCTCATTGGGGCAGGAGGCGCGGCTGTAGCCGCCGGACTTGCTCCTTTCAGGCCCTATCTTCTATTTGGATCGCTCTGTTTCTTGGCCATAGGCTTCTGGCGTCTCTATCGGCCTTCGATGTCGGCGGGTCAATCCTGCCCGATTCGCTCCGGAAAATCCCTGAAGACGGTGTTGTGGAGTTCCTTCGCTCTCTGGATGGCTTCGGCGATATTGTTTGCGGCTCCTAACCAATCGCACATTCCGGAATCCGCCGGCCCGATTTCGACTCATGCCGCGATCGGTTCCGAGGCCGCAAGCCTGCGCGACGCATTCAACGCGGACATCGGCAAACTCAGGATCGTGATGCTTGTCTCGCCTACCTGAGGAGTCTGTCTTCGGGGGGTCTCCGAAGTAGAACACGAAGTGTTGGAGCACGATTCAAATTCGGATCTGCGCGCTTACGTTGTGTGGGTGCCCAAAGTCGGCGCTCGCGAGCCGGATGTGGACGCCGCCACAAGATTGGTAGCGGACCGGCGGGCTCTTCATTATTGGGACGAAGAAGGATTGCTGCTGCGATCTTATAGACCGGCTCTTGGCATTACTAAAGATGCATGGGATGTTTATATGGTGTATGGTCCGGCGGCGCGATGGGAAGGCGAGGCCCCGCCGCAACCGGAATACTGGATGCATCAACTGAACGTTAAGAATGCTCCGGAGCTCGATGGGAAGCAGCTCCTATCGAAGATCTCGAGCATCGAGTCGAAGTAAAAGTCGCATAACAGAGCGAGATTTCAAGGAGCAGGCAATGGACAAACACGCGATCATAGAAAAGTTGTTGGAAGAAAGACAAAACGTCTTGAAAGCGATCGAAGGCATCAGCGATGACGAAATGAATGAGCCAATGGGTGAAGGCAAATGGTCCGTCAAGGATACCCTTGGTCATCTCGCCGCCTGGGAAGGCGAAGTAGTAAACGCGTTCGAGCAAAAGGCTCGCGGTGAGCGCCCGACCGTCGGCGACATTAAGGATTATGATTCGTGGAACAGCGCGCAAGCAGCTAAACGGAAGGACAAGAGCGTCGAGGAAATCAGAGAGGAATTCAACGAAACGCGTAAGAAGCTGCTTACCATTGTGAATGATCTTCCAGAAGATGAGAACCTGTGGGCGCCGGAGCGCTCAACCTCAAAATATCTCAATGATCTGATCGAGCATGACCGCCATCATTGGAAAGCGCTTTGCGCATATCGACACCTCGATTGCGCCGACGCGTGAATTTGGATATGAGCGGTTGGCTCTAGTTGAAGAAGGCTGACGTTCAATACCGACATATGTGTCACCGTTCGAGAATTCGCACTCGTGAATTCTCGAACGTCCGCCACAGACGTCCGGTTGCCGCAAGCGATTGGCGACCTGCAAGGCTCATAGGAGCCGAACCTTAATCTTCAAATCCGGACATCGAACGAAAATGCGCGCATCGTTGTGCTCTATTGTGTTTCATCCGCCGTCAGAAGGGTGCGTCTTATAGTCAGAAGACGTGCGTATTATATGAAGATATCGGATCTCGGTCGGAGACGGTACGGAGGATAAAAGGTATGGCCGAGCTGGAGAATAATCCGACGAGACGCGGAGGACCTTATGATACGAGAGGGAACTGATAAAGACTTTGAGGAAATCTTCACTATTATTAATGACGCGGCAATTGCCTACAAGGGGGTGATTCCACCAGATCGATGGCATGAGCCTTATATGACCAAAGAAGAACTACAAATCGAAATCGAAGATGGCGTGCGCTTTTCATGTTACGTCGATGACGATGAAATCGTCGGAGTTATGGGGATTCAGGATAAGGTCGATGTAGAGTTGATTCGCCATGCATATGTAAGAACAAAGCAACGAAACAAAGGCATCGGAACGCTCCTCCTTCAGGAGCTGATAAGAGATACAACGAGGCCGATTTTGATAGGAACCTGGAAGGCCGCCGATTGGGCGATCCGTTTTTATGAGAAGCACGGTTTCCGAGTCGTGGACGAAGAGGAGAAGAACCGGCTGCTAAAGAAATACTGGAATATTCCCGACCGACAAGTTGAGACGTCAGTTGTTTTAGTAGACGGAAGATACGATGCATCAAGGACAAACCAGTGATCTGAATCGACGCAATCCGAAACGCTCTTCAACTCACGAGTGCGATAAGTTTGGAATGACTCGACATCGTGAGCATACTTTTTGGACTCAATACGACTGGTCGATGAGTGTTTAGACCACGGTCACTTTTGCGTCTCGTCGAACGATTTATCGGATTCCCACCAGGCCTTGAACTGATTGGATCAGTTTGTCCGAGTCGTAGCCTACTCCATCCTTGAAAACGATTTCGATCTTTTCTATTTCGCTGATGTTAGAGGCCGGGTTTCCTCTCACAACCATCAGGTCGGCTTGCTTGCCTATTGCAATCGAGCCAATACGCGCATCTTCGCCAAGGAACTTTGCGCCATTGAAGCTGGCTATCTTGATCGCCTCCAGAGGAGTGAAGCCGGCTTCGACCAAAAGCTCGACTTCACGCAAGTCGCCGAATCCGGCTACGATCCCGCCGTTGCCGGTAGGATCCAGACCAGCGATCAGTAGGCCTCCGGCTTTCACGAATGCGCGCTCGAAATCCATCGCCTTTCGGAGAAGAGCTACGTTGCCGGGATCGGATGGGACGCGGGCGCGCGCCGTCAGATAACGCACTCGCGCATCGGTGGACATCACGTTGAGCACTCGCGGATTGAGTAATGCGGAGGCGGCGCCTATACCGCTTTGAGCGAGCGGTGCGCTCCCGGCTTCGAAGACCGGAAGCGTGGAAGTTATGGCGACATTCTTCGACACCAGTGTATTTATCGTGTCGCGCGCGGCGGAGCCGTTGAGATCGAGTTGCCTGAGACTGGTATTGACTGCTCCGCCAGGGCACTGATCCGGCTGCTTGTTTGAAACAAACTCTGAATCCGCGAACAATCCATGCTCGAGATCGTCAATGCCGATCTCGGCGGCTTCGCGGTAACCGATCGAGCAGAGATGTCCGGTCACTTTGAGCCCGCGCTTATGTGCTTCTTCGACCGCCGCGCGCAATTCGGCGCGCGTAATATTCATATAGGCCTTGAAAGAGGTAGCGCCTTCGTCAGCCCAGAAGTTAACCATGCGCCGAGCATCGTCCGGACCCGTTAGCTCATGCATTACGGGCGTGAATGACCCGCGCCCTTCGAGATACGGAGCGGTGACGTGCATCTTAGGCCCGATCATCCGGCCCGAATCAATCAGCCGCTTAATTTCCAGATCGGTGAACGGTGCGATACTGCCGGCGGTTCGGATAGTCGTAACGCCGAGAGCCAGGTACAGGCGGGGAAAGCTCACGCCCATATCGGAGTAGATCGGCGGTGATCCCCCTTGCGGGAAAAACATGTGATCGTGCATTCCCACCAGGCCGGGAAGCACCGTATACCCGCTTAAATCCAGGGTCTGCGCATTCGCCGGAACGCTCGCCGCGCCTGCCCCGATCGATTGGATCTTGCCGTCCGCAATTATGATTGTCTGATCATCACGAGGCGCGGCGCCTGTACCGTCGATTATTCGGACGTGAGTCAGGGCTACGACGGGAGCTTCAACGCGAATAAACTGGCTCCGTTCAGCAGCGGGATTCTGCGCGATCGAGGCTGCCGCAATACCAACCAACAGGAGAAAGGCCGTTGCAATTTTCATAGGTCTCCCTTATGACCGCTCCGTTCCACGATTCTCTAAACTGATGCCGCTTTCGTTCAGCTTACGTTCCAGGCACACACCGCGACAGAGCTTGATTACACAATGGACTTGCTCCGCGATGTGCATTTACTCGAATTGATCCCCAAAACGCATTTGCTACGGGCTCATTCTAACCGTTTTTTACGCCGGGCAGAACAGCAAATAGACCTCTCGCTCAGGTATTTTCAATGGAGAAAATCGTGAGACTCGGCATCCTTTCGGTTCAGCATACCGCGGGGCAGCATCGGCGAGATCTTCAGGCGACGGTCTCTTCTAAGAAACCCGTGCGTTATTGCGGTATGGCAAAACCGCTTGATGTTAACGAGCACTTAAGGTTAGGTTTACCGTCGCACAATCCGAGCGCGGATATAATTGCTGAGCCAAGGGATTTGCCGAGCAGGAGGGCCCCGCACTTTTTGAGACGCGAGGACCGAATGGGAAAAAGATTAGAGAAGCACGCCGCTATAGTGGACCGGCTTGCGCGCGATAAGCTTGAAGCGCTCCAACGTTCTGTTCGCATTTACACTCAGACAATCGACTCCAAATTCGAGACCGACCTTGATAGGAATCGAGGGCAGCGTAAGATCGAGGATGCCCTGAATTGTTACCTGCGTCTGCGAAAGGCCAGAAAGCGACTGCTCAGGAAGATCCGAAATAAAGCGCGTGAGAGCAGCGGTCCGAGAAAGAGCGAACTGTAGCGCACAATCGAAGCTGCTCGATTTATCCGGCACAGAATCGATACGGCAGACACGCCTTCGGTATTTCCCCTCTCCGCAACAATGAACCCGACACGAAGTCAGTGAGCCCTTCCGCTGATGAATTGTGGAAGAATCTCACCGGCGAGTCCGAGCACCGTTACGTCAGCTAGAAACGATATGTCGGTTTGTTCAGGGTTGACCTCTATGATTTTAGCGCCTGTCTGCTTTGCAAGAATCGGCAACGAGGCCGCCGGATATACGACCGCCGACGTACCTATGACAAAGAAGATGTCGGCGCGAGAAGCGGCTTCCTCGGCACGTTCAAATACTCCCTCCGGCAGCATTTCCCCGAAGAGCACGACATCGGGCCGCGAGGCTCCTCCGCAAACAAAACAGGCGGGCGCGCTCTCCAGCGGCGTCTCGCGAGCTTCAAAGGTGCTGGCGCAGCGAAGGCAGCGAGCGCGCCAGATGTTTCCGTGCAATTCGAACAGATTCATTGAGCCTGCAACGCGGTGAAGGTCGTCGATGTTCTGCGTGACGAGTGCAAAGCTCTCAAACCTGCGTTCCCATTCCGCGAGGGCAAAATGACCGGGGTTAGGCGTCAATTCTTTCAACAACCCCCGCCTGTAATCAAACCATTCCCAGACCAGCGCGGGATCGGTTGCGAGTAATTCGGCTGAAGACAGCTCGGTAATCGGCCTGCCTCTCCAGGACCACATTTCAGAGCCGCCTCCTCCTCGAAAGGTAGGCACGCCGCTTTCGGCAGACACTCCGGCGCCGGTCAACACGACAATGCTCCTCGCGGAGTCAAACATCCGCCTCAATTCATCTGTTACTTCTCTTAGAACTTTGGACATTTGCGGAAGCTTCGAGAGAGTGACGATAACATACATCCGGCGGCGGCAAGCAAACGCGTTGCTGCTTAATTTGCGAGACAGAGATTGGAAAGATAGAATGCGGCCTCATTCTCGTCTAAGAGGAGCAGAAATGACAAAGAAGTCGGGCAACGGCCGTGACGCGGCGCTGCGCAAGAATGTCGACGATCTCGAGCGAACGGCGAACGAATCGACGGACAGTCAGATTACAATCCGGCATGGGGACGATTGCCCGCCGGAAATCGCGGAGGAGTTCTGGAAACAAATCGTCGCTTATGAGGAAGCTCCGAGTACGACCCATTTCAACCAATTGCAGGAGGCCGGCGTCGAGCTTCCTGCTCCCGAGAGCCTGAACGATTCGGAGTTGAAAGTTAAATTGTGGGAAGTAATTTACAGGCTGGCGAGAATGGGTGTGTACCTCGAACAGACGAACCATCTCGACGACCGGTCGCTATACATCGCGCTGTGGAATGAAGTGCTTCGGGAAGAGACGATGGCGTTTTCGTTCGGCGGAAACTCCGCATGGCACATCGATTTGCTCGGCAGCTATGACGAAGAAGATACCTATTTCTATATGAAGTACTACGCCAACGATGATAGAAGACAAGACTGGCTGCGAGACTTTCCGGATTACAAAATGCCCGAGCACGAAGATCCTCCCTACGATAGAGACGCCGACCTGCCCCAAAGTCCCCTCAACGAATTCCTTGATATCGCCAGAGACGATGCAGCCCTGGACGAAGAATAGCGCCGGGGACTCCGCTGCATCGAAATCCATTTGGTCGGAAATAATCGTATTGATTGGATCAATCCTGTTGTTTGGATCAAATCAATCCTGTTTGGGAGGACATAACATTGAAAAAGACACATGCCTTTTATCTCACCGCCGCCATAACTCTCTGCCTGGGAACCGCTATTACCGCCGCCGCTCACACAAGGAATAAGCCAGCCGCCAAGCCGTCGATCCATGAAGAATTTAAGGGCATAATCACTCGCTATTATGCCGCGTGGAGCACGCTTGATCCGGATAAAGCCGCCGAGTTTTATGCAAAAGACGCGGATCTTCCCTTTTATGATATCGCTCCGCTCAAGTACAACGGCTGGGCCGAATACAAATCAGGAGTGCAGAAGAATTTCACTGAAAATGTCGTAAGCGGCAGCGGGAGCCTTGTTCCAAAGGACGATCTGAAGGTGACCCGACGCGGAAACATCGTATGGACCACGGTGACTTTTCACCTGATGGGCAAATTGAAGAGCGGCGGCGCGCTGGAATTGGACGCGCGGCACACGGCAATCTGGGAACTTCGAAACGGAAAGTGGCTAATAGTTCACGAACACGTCTCGGCTCCATTGCCGTCATAGGTGAGTAGTGAATTGTATGCGATATTTCCGACGCGCTGCGCTAGTTGACGTTGTCTTTCGTTTTGTTCTTTGAGCCGCGATCGGTGGATGCTTCGAGTTTGGATAACTCGTCTAGAAGCTTGCGCTGCTCGCGCGTGAGATGGGTTGGAGTGACGAGATTGACCGCGACGAACATGTCTCCCTGGCCGCGTCCGCCAAGGCCGGGCATCCCTTTGCCTTTCATTCGGAATACACTGGCTGACTGAGTTCCTTCCGGAATGCGCAACCGCTCGGAACCATTCAAGGTGGGAACTGGAACTTCCGCGCCGAGCGCGGCCTGAGTAAATGAGATCGGTACGGAGCAGTAGAGGTTTGAGTCTCGACGTTCGAATATCTCGTGTTCTTTGACGTGCAGGACTACGTGAAGATCGCCGTTTGGCGCGCCCGGCTCACCTGCCTCGCCCTCGCCGCTGAGTCTGAGCCGCGAGCCGGAATCGACGCCGGCCGGAATCTTGATCTCGTGAGTCTTTTCTTTTTCTATGCGGCCTTCGCCCCGACACTCTTTGCACACGTCCTTGATTACGCGGCCGGTTCCCCTGCAAGTCGAACAGGTTCTGCTTACCGAAAAGAATCCCTGTTGATAGCGAACCTGGCCATTCCCTCCACACGTCGCGCAGCGAACAGGCGTCGCGCCTTCCGCCGCGCCCGTGCCTTTGCAGGAATCGCATCGCTCTCTGCGAGGCACTCTGATTTTCGTTTTGAGCCCGGAAGCTGCTTCTTCCAGGGTCATCTCCAGATGGTATTCGAGATCGGCGCCTCGCCTGGGCGCGCCTCGCCGCGAGCGCTGCCCGAAGAAGTCGCCGAAGAGATCTCCGATTACGTCTTCAAAGCCTGGGAAGCCCTGGCCGAACCCGGCCCCAAAGGGCGAGCCGCCGGCGGCCGCGCCGATGCCGGCATGGCCATAGCGGTCGTAGCGCGCGCGCATATCTGGTGAGGAAAGGATCTGATAGGCCTCGGCGATCTCCTTGAACTTCTCTTCCGCTTCCTGATCGCCGGGGTTCTTGTCGGGATGGAACTTGATCGCAAGCCGTCTGTAGGCTTGCTTCAAATCCTGATCGCCGGCGTCCCGAGTGACGCCGAGTATTTCGTAGTAATCACGCTTGCTGCTCAAATCTCTGCTCACCTCAATTTGGTAGTGACGGCCGCTTCAGGTTTCAAGCCGAGTACACGAATATGAACCAGCCGTCAAAAAGCCCGAGCGGAACCGGGGGCGCAATTTCGAGCAGAGATTATAGCAAATACTACGAAGCTTCAGACAATCGTATGGTGTCCAACTCGTCTTCGGCCTTGGCGTCCGACGGCGAGACGGAGGTCGGTCTGAACATCGCATCCGTGATCATTCTCGCAGCTCGCTCGAGATCTTCCAGCGCGTTTCGCACTTCGCCGCCATCTTCGGAAGCAGAAGCCGAGCGCGCGCGCTCGAGCGCGTTTCGAACGAAGTTCTGATTCTCGGAAGAGAGCATCCATCCGAACTCCGCGAACGATCTCACCGCGTTCTGCAAAAGCCCCTCGAGTCGATTGCGGGTAATGATCATTTCCTTGACCTTGCGGTCGTGCTCCGAGTTACGGCCGGCTTCTTCGATCAGGTCGTAGATTTCAGAGGCGGACAGGCCCGAAGAAGGAGTTATGCGCATGGCCTGTTCCAGACCCGTCATCTTGTCCTTCGCGCCTACCGAGACGATTCCGTCAGCATCTACCTCGAAGGTTACTTCAATCTGAGGAACTCCTCGCGGTGAAGGCGGAATGCCGACGAGCTCGAACTTCGCAAGACTGCGGTTGCCGGACGCGATCTCGCGCTCACCCTGGAGCACGTGTACTTCGACGACCTGTTGCATATCCGCAACCGTCGTGAATACCAGGCTCTTCTTGATCGGTATAGTCGAGTTTCGGTCGAGCAGTTTTGTGAACAGCCCGCCGCGCGTTTCGATTCCGAGCGACAGCGGAATGACGTCGAGAAGAATGAGATCCTTGACTTCGCCGGTCAGCACGCCCGCTTGAATCGCCGCGCCGATGGCGACGACTTCATCGGGGTTTATCTCGATCGACGGCTCGCGTTGAAAGATGTCGCGTACGCGATTGATGATTATCGGCGAGCGGGTCTGGCCTCCCACGAGCAGAACTTTGGTAATGTCGGACGGCCCGAGCTTGGCGTCGCGCAGAGCCTTCTGGCAAGGCTCGACGGTTCTCTCAACCAGGTCCTTGACCAGCCCTTCGAACTGATCTCGGGTGAGCGTCTTGTTGAAGTGTTTCGGGCCGGTTGAGTCCGCCGCGATAAAGGGAAGATTGAGCTGAGATTCGCTCGCGGTTGAAAGCTCGCACTTCGCGCGCTCGGCCGCTTCCTTCAGCCGCTGCAGAGCCAGGCGGTCTCCGCGTAAATCGATTCCGACTTCTTTGTGGAACGTATCGATCATCCAGTCGACGATGCGTTGATCGAAGTCCTCGCCGCCCAGGAACGAGTCGCCGCAGGTGGACAGCACTTCGAATACTCCGTCGCACATTTCCATGATCGAAATATCGAACGTGCCTCCGCCAAGGTCATAGACCGCGATCTTTTCGCTGTCTTTCTTTCCGAGCCCGTAAGCCAGCGCGGCCGCCGTAGGCTCGTTGATAATGCGCTGCACGTTAAGACCGGCGATCTTGCCGGCGTCTTTCGTGGCCTGCCGCTGGATGTCGTCGAAGTACGCAGGCACCGTGATTATCGCCTCGGTGACTTCATCGCCGAGGAACTCTTCGGCGGCAAGCTTCAGCCGCTGCAGCAGTATCGAAGAAATCTCGGGCGGGGAATAGTCGCGGCCTCGCACGTGAACCCTGCAGTCTCCGTTGGGCGCATCGGTTATGTCGTAGGAGCAAACATCCTTCGCGCGCAGGACCTCGGGCGAGTTGAATTTTCGGCCCATCAGCCGCTTCACCGCGTAGATTGTGTTCGCGGAGTTGGTGATGGCTTGCCGCTTGGCGATTTGCCCAATCAGGCGCTCACCCTTTTCGGTGAAGGCGACGACGGAAGGAGTGGTCCGGCCACCCTCTTTGTTGGGAATTATCTGCGTCACACCGCCTTCGAGCACTGCCACGCAGGAATTAGTCGTCCCCAGGTCTATACCTATTACTTTGCCCATTAGAAGCACTCCTCCTGTCGGGTTAGAACCGGCAAGGCATCCACAAGCAGTCGCTGTAGAAGTGGACCCTTTTTCCAGCCAGGGCTTGTGGGAAGTATAGGGGCTTTAGGGAGGCAGTGGCGTCAGCGAAACCCGGAGAGCGATGGTTTGCTACCGGCGCATTATATGACGGCCCAAACCCAATAACAAGAGTTTGCGTTATTTTCTCCGGCGTCTTTTTTTGCCGGGATTCGGGGCTAGTTCTCGGGGGCGGCGGCTACCTTTACCTTTGCCGGACGCAGCAAACGGTCACCCATTCGGTAGCCTCTTTCGAACTCTTCAATAATCGTGTTCTCTTCGTGTTTGTCGGTCGGCTCCACTGTAACGGCTTCGTGAATGTGGGGATCAAACACCTGCCCAATAGCCTCGACAGGCTGGAGGCCGAGTTTCTTCAAGGCTTCGCTGAACTGCCGATGGATCAACTCTATACCCTGGCGAAGCGATTCGCGGTCGCCTTCGCTGTCGCCTAGACTCAGCAGCGCACGATCGAAATTATCAAGGACCGGGAGCAGTTCGAGCAGGATCTCGGCCCTCGTGCGCTGATAGAACTCGGTCTTCTCCTTGTCGACTCGTTTCCGAAAGTTTTCAAACTCGGCTTGCCGCCTGAGGACCTGATCATACAGGACAGCCTTCTCACGGGTGAGCGCTTCGACCTTATCCTGAACCTCCGCCATCTCCAGCGCGAATTTGGCGAAGTTGTTCAGCTCCGATTCCTGATTGGAGGCGGCGTGTGATGGCTGGCCCCCCTCCGGGATCACGGGAGGATCGATGTCCTCACTTACCTGTTGCTGTATGGCTTCGTCCTGCTCTATCTGTTCCGACTCTTCCACGTTCCCTGCTTCTGTTTCCGCGGGCGTATCATCCCGGCCGACAAACTTGATTGGTATCTCCGTAGGCCTATCTTTCTTCCTCCCCATGGCATGCCCACTTTTCTCCGATCGAGGATATCAGTTAACTCAGTTCACGAAATCGCACAGCGTCGATACCAGATGAGGTCATAACCGGCACGCCGCCATCGTTCAGAACGCGTTCAAATAGTCTTGCTATGTAGTCCACCAGGCCGATCAGACGCCCGTACTCGATTCGCGTCGGCCCTACAACACCGATCCGGCCGATCGCCTTACCCGAAACATAGCAACAAGAGGAGGCAATGACCGTGCATTCATGCAGATCGGCCGCGCTGTTTTCACTGCCGATCCTGACCGCTACCGCTGCGTCGTTCGACAGCCCAACGCACTCGTTGAGAATCTTGACTATGCGGTCTTTCTTTTCCAGCATCTTCAAGATGGCCTTTATGCGCTCGGAGTCTGAAAAGTCCGACTTCGCGATGATATTCGAGGCGCCTTCGATAAACACATCCGGCTGATCGCCTTCCTGAATACTCTGACTGCACAAGAGAATCGCGTTCTCGAGCAGGCGCCGATAATAGGCCCTCTCTTCACTGAGCCGTCGCAGCATCTCGTCGCGTATTTCTTCCAGCGTCCACCCGCTGAAGCTGTCCACCAGGAAGCGCGCGGTAGAGTTCAACTCATCCTGCGAAAAATCGACGTCGACCCTGATTACCCGATCCTGAACGCGGCCGCTCCTCGAAACCGTAATAACAAGAATGCGCTGCTCGGATAATTTCACGAACTCGACGCTGTGAAGAATTTCGCGGGAGACCGACGGCGGCACTACAATCCCTACATTGCCTGATAACTGCGAAAGCAGTTTGCTTGTCCGCACCATCAATCGCTGCGGGCTTGAAAGAGACTCCTCGTCGAGGAGGCGCTCTTCTATTTTGGCTGTTATTGTTTTGGAGAGCCGAGCAGGGCCGAGAATGTTATCCACGTAATAGCGATATCCGCGATCGGTAGGAACTCGGCCGGCGGAGGTATGGGGATGAGTCAAATAGCCGCTCTCTTCAAGCTCCGCGCAAAGATTGCGGATCGTCGCCGACGAAAGCTTCTCTCTTGATTGGCGAGCCAGGCCATGGGAGCCTACAGGGTCGCCAGTAGCGATGTGATTCCTCACTATCGCTCCAAGGATCTCCTTCTTTCGGTTATCAAAGGTAATCCGATTTTTCGTCAGCATACCGCTTTTCATCGGGGCTCACGACCCTTAAGAACAACTCAGGCGTAAACTAACATCAAAGAATTAGTGTGTCAATAATATTGCCTTTTGGTACACCGGTGAGGTTGATTTCCGCGTAACACGCGGACAGAATACCCCGCTCCGGTCATAAGAGTATTGGATGGAGGCCGCCATGATTCGTGTGTTCACGCTTGCAACAATCCTCGTACTACTGCCGCTCGCTCAACCTGCCGCGGTGACATCAATCACACCGGACCTTTTACTCATCAACGCGCATATCGTGACGATGAATGAACGCCGGCCCGAAGCGGAGGCGGTCGCGATTTCGGGAGGCCGAATACTCTGGATCGGCGCGAACACGGAAGCCAGGCGTCTGTACGGCAACTCGCGTGAGACGCTCGACCTCAACGGAGCAACCGTGCTCCCGGGATTCATCGACGCCCATACTCACCTGATGACTCTCGGCGAAAGCTATCTGAAATTGAATATAAAGGACATTCCGACAGAACAGGCCGTTGCCGCTCTGGTTAAACACCGAAGCTCCGAAACGCCGCGGGGCGAATGGATTTTTGGATGGGGATGGGATGAAGGCGCGTGGGCCGCTAACTATCCGACTTATCGCTCGCTCACCGAAGCGGCGCCCGATAATCCCGTCTTTCTTACGGGGCTTCATGGTTTCGCGGGGTGGGCGAATAAGAGAGCTCTCGATCTCGCGGGCATAAACCGCGGAACCCCTGATCCGGATAACGGCAAAATCATACGCGATCCGAAAACCGGCGAAGCTACGGGTATATTAACCAATCGCGCGCAGGAACTGATCCAAAAACATATTCCGGCTTTGAACATCTCGCAGGTTAAGCGGGCGATTGAGCTTGCTTCCGACGAATGTATTCGCAATGGATTGACTTCTGTACACGAAGCCAGAGTGACTCGCGTGATGATCCAGGCGTTTCGAGAGCTTGTAAAAGAACATCGCTTGAAACTGCGCGTTTATGGGATGCTCGACTTCGCGGATAAAGCCCTCGTCGATGAATGGCTGGCAAGAGGTCCGGAGATCGACTCAGCGAACCATCTATTCACTATTAGGTCGGTAAAAGTGTTTGCCGACGGCGCGCTCGGTTCGCGAGGAGCGGCGATGCTCGAGCCGTATTCAGACGAGCCTCGCACGCGAGGCGTCGTCACTACATCCCAATCCGAGATATTCGAGCTGACGCGGCGATGCCTTCAACACGGATTCCAGGTCGCTGCGCATGCGATCGGCGACGGCGCGAATCATATGGCGCTGGACGCGTACGAACAGGCGATGAAGGCAGAGCCAAAAGCCGGAGATACTCGCTTGCGAATCGAGCATGCTCAGGTTCTTGCTCCGATGGACATCCCGCGTTTTGCCAGGCTGAACGTCATCGCATCAATGCAGCCTACGCACTGTACTTCAGATATGGCGTGGGCCGAGAAGCGGGTCGGGCCGAAGCGAATTCAAGGCGCATACGCGTGGCGTTCGGTTTTAGCAACCGGCGCGCACCTGCCTCTGAGTTCGGACTTTCCCGGAGAGACTCTGAACCCCTTCTACGGAATTTATGCGGCGATCACGCGTCAAAGTCCCGACGGCCGACCCGAAGGCGGTTGGTATCCCGATCAGAGACTCTCGGTCGCGGAAGCGCTGAAGGGTTACACAACTGAAGCGGCCTACGCCGAATTCGAAGAGCGCAATAAGGGCAGCATAGAACCCGGGAAGCTCGCCGATTTGATAGTCATATCCGGAAATGAAAAACTGAGCTCGCCCGCCGAGTGGCTGAACGTTCGGGTGCTCAAGACGTTCATAAACGGCAGGCTCGTTTATAACGCCGACGTTAAGAAGTAGCCGCAGACGTTAAGAAGTAGCTGGACAAATGATCGAGGATGATTCTCTTTGGCCCCGTGAACCCGCACGTTTTTACCGGATGCATCGCAGCAGTATCAAGTCGAGCGGGATTTGCCGGCACAAAACCGATATTTGCCGCCTCCAATGAATATAACGCGATCCCTTGGGCAAGCGAATGAAAACAGAAACCATTTTAACGTTCGTATCTGCGTAGCGGCTGGGTGTGCAATGCCAAGTATCTTCAAATCACAATCCTCTCCACTCATCCAAGCTAATCTCATCGGAGCGGCGATCGTAGAGCCCCGTGGTCTTCGCTCAGAGTGCCCGGCCATCCGTTGAGCCACTTCGATGCGTCCGCCGTTCTTCAAGCAGGCGGTCATGCTCGCTCGGTCGAGCGGGTCACTTCTCACGAACGAACCCAGTATATTTCTCGCGATCGCCGAAGCCTGTCACGCCCGCCTGGAACTGCGCCGCCGTTTTACGGTCAGACCGCCAGTCAATTCTCGAGCCTAGGCGTTCATGGATGGGATGTGATGGCTATAATGGTGATGACTGCAATGCGACTGCCTCGTTTGACAACGTCCGGGCCATAGTGAAAGAACACACGATACGCTCCCGGCGTTTTGTTTTGGGCGTAAGCCTCCCACACCTTTTCTTCGTTCTGCCCGGCCAGTGAGGAATACTCATGGGTGTTGAGGGAAGGGTGGCGGGGGTTGATTTCAAGGAACCCCAATGTCTTGCACGCCTGCTTAAACAAGCCAGCTTCATGAGGATTGTTCTTGAGCGCCTCCAACTGGCCGGCTGCTTCAAGCGTGAAAAGCAGCTTGCGTTTCATGCGCTCTCATCGTCGTCATCCGTGGCAAAAGCAGCAAAGGAACCTAGGTCTTTAGTCTTTCCTTCACCGGACTGCTTGAGTCCGCGGATCAAAGAGCGCAATGCCTTGGGATTGTGGAGCAGCCACGCCTCATAAGCGGAAATGCTCTGGCGCGGATCGAGGACTATTTGGCCGAGATGATTCTGATAGACATCAAAAGTGACTCCCGGCATCTCGAGAATCTTGGACAAGAGGATGCGTTTCTTGCGATCAGGTTTAACACCTTCGGCCAAGCGTTCAAAGTGTTCGTCTTTAATCAGGGTCGCCATAAGAAGAACATAGAACGCCTCATCTCAAAATTCAAGTGGGAACATCCCACCAATTACCGAGGTCTTAGACCCATTTGGACCTGTAACCATCGGCTCGGAGTAGGGGAGGGAGATGCGTATTTACTAATCAATTTCCCTTAGAACCAAGGTGCCGCCTTGTCCGGTAAGAAGCCGGCAGATGGGCTGAACCGGGTGAACCATTTGAGCGGATTGCCAGAGATGCGTGGCAACATCCTCAACACGCTCCTGAGACCATCCAAATTTAGTCGTGAGGGTTTCCATCACCTCTGCTTTGATCGCCTCAGAAACGACGAGTTGAAACGCACCGACCTCGGCCAGTTGGAGCACGACAGATGGTGTGCCCCCGAAAACCAAAGCGGAGACGTAAATGTTGCTGTCAAGGACAACCCAGATCATGGGCGGGGCTTCTGCGGTTGTCGTGATCGCCTCTCTTTGCGCACCTGCTTCACGAGCGGCACGACATCGGCATCCGTCAGGCCGCGCTCGTCGGCTTTCGCCCGACCGTAAGCATTCATCTCGTCCCACCAGCGATACCTCTCATAGTTGCGCAGCGCCTCGCGTACAAGCTCGCTCATAGTGCGGTTTTCTTTTCTGGCGAGTTTCTCGGCGCGGGCCAGCATCTCCGGGGGAAGGGTGACGGAAAGAGTTTTGGTCGTTCTCATACAAATACTATATAGCAAGACTTAGCAATATTAAAAATTAGGAGATCGCCTGTGTTTTGACCCCTGCCTGAAACCGCTTGATCCGGTCTAAATCGTGGCATAGTATCGTTCTCGCCAGTTTGCGAACTCACTCTCCCAGGTATAATTCTGCTATGAACATTTTACTTCTCTCGATGCCCGACTCGTTTGAGCATATGCCGTCCGTCGCGATACGGATGCCGAATGGAGCTCTGGCATCGCTGGCCGGAAACGTCGATCAACATCACGACATCCGCATTGTGGATCTTATCCTTGCTCAAAAAAAGGTCAGAGAAACAGTCGAGGATCTTGTTCGAAAACAGCCGCCTGATGTAGTCGGCCTGTCGATAATGACCTTTCAGCGCAAGACCGCTCGCAGGATCATCGAGCTTGTCAGGGCGCTTGCTCCAAAGGCGAGGATAGTCGTGGGCGGCTATGACCCAAGCCTGGCATTCGAGGAGTATGCCGCGGCCGATAGCGACATCGACTTCATCGTGCGCGGCGAAGGCGAGATCACATTTCGAGAGCTTATTCGCGCGCTGGAAGACGAGACCGGCTATGACCATATTCGCGGGCTGTCGTATCGAAGCGGAGACCGCTTTTACTCGAATCCTGATCGCGGCGTCTCCAGTCTCGAAGGCGACGAGATTCATCCGCCGAACCGCGGGGCTCGGCTGCTGACCGACTACACAATGCTGGGCCGCAAGGTCGACGTAATCGAAACCTCGCGAGGATGTACCTTCGATTGCAGCTTCTGTTCGATTATAGAAATGCGTGGAAGGAATTTCTTCACGTACAGTTTTGAGCGCGTACTCAACGATATTCGAGATGCCAAGGAACACGGCGCCAAATCAATTTTTATCGTCGACGACAACGTCACTCTGAATGTGAAGAGGTTCGAAGCGCTCTGTCAGGCCATCGTGGACGCGGGGCTCAACGACATAGACTACATCGTTCAGGGGATGACCTCCGCGATCGCCAATCACGGAGAGACGCTCGCCCCGCTGATGAGAAAAGCGGGCTTTAGATATATCTTTCTCGGCATCGAGAACATTCTCGAGGACGATCTGCAGTTCCTCCGCGCCCGTTCCAAGAATGTGAAGCGAGAGAACGGCCAGTCAGCGGGCAACGCTACGTTGAAGGCTATCGACTACCTTCACAAAAACAAAATGTACGTTGTAGGCGGTTTGATCGTAGGAAATCCTGACGATACCAGGGAGTCCATCGAAGCCAATCTCACTTTCGCGAAGCAATACGTCGACTGGCCATACATTCAGCATCCGACGCCTTATCCAAAGACCCCGATGAATTCCGAGTTTCGAGAGCGGAACCTGATCATCAACGAGAACGTCGAGGAGTACGACGGAACAACCGCGGTCGTACGAACGGAACACCTCTCTGCCGAAGAAATCGAATTCATGCGGTGGCGCGAAGACCGCTGGATGAAGGTGCGGCATATGCCCGTGGCCCTTGCTCACGACCCGCTTTTCATAATCAAAACGGCGCGGCGCATGTTCTCCCACACATTTCGAGGCGTGACGCTGAAGACGATCCTTGGACTCGAAGCCGAGCGAGAGGCATTCCATCGGTATCGGCGTATCAGAAAACTCGAGAGGCAATATCTTTGAAGAGGCGTTTGAAAGATAATAACGCGGCCTCTACACTAAATCGTCGTATGCCTTACCCTGTAGTAAGAAAGATCCTTCGTTCAGGATACATCTTTCTCGTCTCGCTTTTCCTGCTCGGCTCCAACACTGCTCTCGCCCAAAAGAACTCCAAGCCCTCTTCGCGCATTCAAATTGATAAGACGCGTCATGACTTCGGAGAAGTCTTTGCCGGAGAGGTACTCACCTGCATATTCAATGTTCGCAATATGGGCGGAGGAACGCTCGAGCTGTCGGAATCGGGAACGGCATCGCCGCCCTCGTCTGAGAAGGCTCCCAACAAACCGAAGCCTTCAGGCATGGCTGCCTGGCGAACGCGGTCGAGCGACTATTTGAAACCTCGACAAGTGAGCTACGTCGTTGAGCGTCGATCGATTGCTCTGGCGGCCCCGAGCTGATGCCGCGCCGGCGACTTCTTCTTTGAGAGAGTCGTCCTGCCTGGTCAGGCGGGAATCGTCCGAATTACAACCTATACCGCCGATGAAAATGGCGCCCTCGATCGTGCATACGAGTTGCGCACTAACGACCCCGCCCAGCCGCTTATCAAGCTGGCGGTGACTGCTAACGTGAAACCCGTGCCGGCCTATGTTAGCCGCATCAATGGAGTGGATCTCGCGCACGGAGAACGGATCGGGCCGGTGAGCGCGTGGCCGACCGCGCATCCTTCGATAACACTTCAGAGGGGTGAGCAATTCGCGGGCGCGATTCGACTGAGGCCGGAGTCAAGCGACTCGATAAACGTGAATCCCACGGCTGACATCGTTATTCCACTCAACGGCGGGAACAGCGGAGCCAAACCGCTGCCAGACGATCCGGCTGTGTTTTCATCGAAGATCAGAAAAGAAGGGCTCGACTACTGGGTGGACTTGAACATAGGTCCAATTCCCGAACCAGGGACCTATATTCGGCGGATCGAGGCGCCGATTGTAGGAGGCCAAAAAGTTCCTATCGATGTAACGGTACTCGTCATTTCACGGGCGACTCTGCTTTCGAGCGAGAAGATTGATCTTGGACGTGTCTCGATGGGTGATCTGAAAAACGGACGAGTAATCTCAACGCGCATCGGGATCAGAAGAGTCGCCGGGTCGATAAAAATCACTTCCGTCCAAACTTCGCATCCATTCCTGAAGGCTGAAGCAGAGACGATCTTTCCCGGTACAAACTATGTCATCAGGGTTTCGGTGGACGGCACGACGCTCAAGCCCGGCTCCTACGATTGCAGCGTCCAGATCAACACCGACGATTCCAACGAACCAAAAATAGTCGTTCCCTGCAAACTCGTAATCACGGAGTGATCGACTCTCGAGCGCCTCGCTGATCACGACGATCCGAAATGGCGCTTAATTCTCATATTCACAATCATATTGTTCGCGGGCCTTTCGGCGGCGCATTCGCTCGGCCGGATCTCTCAGCAAGAAAGTCATCGTATTCCACAGGAAAATAAGATACTGCCGGAGGTGCGCGACAAGATCGTCAAAGCATTATATTATGCCGGAGCGAAGCTACTGGCGGGCTCTGATTCGCCTCGGTTCTTTCAAGTAGTCGGATTCGCGCTGCACTGGGAATTGCAATTGTCGGTTGAAGCGGGTTGCCGCCGTATGCCGCGCTCGAGACCGCCACGCGTAACCCAGCCGAATTTCTGAACGTATTAAACGAGGCCGGCACGGTCGAAGTCGGCAAGCGCGCCGATCTGCTCGTCGATGCGAATCCCTTGAGACTGTTGTTTCGCCATCCCGACCGTTTTCGCTGGAGGTGGATTAAGTGTTTCGTAGGATCATCACAGTATTCTTGCTCTTTTGCATCAGCATGGCCGTTAGCGCCGTGTACACTCCGCGCACACAGGCGCAAATCAAACTCGCGCCGCTCGAATATCGCGAGCGCGTTCTCGCAAACGGCCTCAAGATCTACAGCGTACAGGTCAGAACCAGCCCAACCGTTTCCATTCAGGTGTGGTACAAGGTCGGCTCGAAGGACGATCCGGAAGGACGGAGCGGATTCGCTCATCTGTTCGAGCACATAATGTTCAAAAAGACCAAGAACATGAAAGCCGAGATGATGGATCGGTTCACCGAAGACGTTGGCGGTTTCAATAACGCGGAGACCTTCGACGACTACACGGCTTACTTCGAAGTCATTCCCTCGAATTATCTTGAAACGCTTCTCTGGGCGGAATCGGATCGAATGAGCGGGCTGGTCGTAGACGACGCCATCTTCAAATCCGAGCGCGATGTGGTTAAGGAAGAATATCGCGAGCGGGTGCTGGCATCGCCCTACGGAAGACTCTTCTATCTGTTTCTCAGCTCGCGTGGATTCGTGAAGCATCCATATAAACGTCCAGGCATCGGAAGCATCGAGGATCTGACGGCGGCGACCATCGACGACGTCAAGGCATTCCACTCGACATTCTATCGACCCGATAACGCAACGCTGCTCGTAGCCGGCGATTTCGATCAGAAGCAGCTTGATGAGTGGATCGACAAATACCTTGGAAGATTGTCCCGGCCCTCGACGCCAATGCCGCGAGTCACGATCAAGGAGACTCCGCGAACATCCGAACAGCGATTCGTGGAGTATGCGCCGAACGTTCCGCTTCCCGCGGTAATTATCTCTTATCCAGCGCCGCCGATCTCGAGCGCCGAGGCTCCGGCTCTTGCAGTCGCCGAATCGATCCTGAGCGCGGGCGCTTCTTCGCGGCTGTATCAGGCGCTTGTCTACGAGCAACAATCGGCGCAGCAAACCTTCGCAACCTCAAACCTCTTGCAGGATGCGGGGCAATTTTATGTCGGGGCGATTCTCGCCAGTGGAAAGAAGCCCGAGGAGGTGGAGCAATCATTGGCGGCTGAAGTAAAACGGCTGCAGCAGCAACCGGTCGGCGCCGCCGAGCTCGAGAAGGCGAAGAATCAGATCATCGCTTCACAGCTTCGCCAGCGCGAGACCAATTACGGCAAGGCAAGCGCGCTCGGAACAGCGGCAGTTCTGCTGGGCGATGTTAAGCGCGTGAACACGGTGATTGAGGAAATCGATGCGGTCACGGCGGCGGATGTTCAAAAGGCCATGCAGCGCTTTACTGACTCAAGCCGAGTGGTGATTCACTATCTGTCGGAGGCGGCGCGCACCGGTTCAAAACCGGCCGGCGGTGGTCTCGCCGAATCGGAGGGCCGGAGATGAATATGAACATCGGAGCAAATATCCTTATTCGACGCGCCTCCATTTTCGCCGCTAGCCTCGCCGTCGTTCTTGCGGTCGCGCCATTCACGCGGGCTCAGGAAACGCCTCCAGCGCCGGGGCCGCCGCGGTCGGCGAACATACCAAAGCCGGTCGAAAGGACTCTCAAAAACGGGCTTCGCGTAATCGTGATCGAGTTCGCGAACATGCCGCTTGTTTCCGCCCAGTTAGTAATAAAGAGCGGCGGTGAGATCGATCCCGCGGCCTTAAGCGGAGCGGCGGATATGACAGCGTCATTGCTGGACAAGGGAACCGGCACGCGAAGCGCTCCCGAGATCGCGCGAGCGATCGAAGCGCTGGGAGGAACGCTCAACTCCGGCGCGGCGTGGGATTACTCACAGGTGGCCGTGAATGTGCTATCGCCGAAATTCGGCGCGGCAATGGAGATCCTTGCGGATGTAATTCGCAATCCTGCATTCAAAGAAGATGAAATCGAACGCCTTCGCCAGCAGTATGTCGATGCCTACGGAGTTTCGCTCACGCAGCCAAGCTCGATTGCGAACTACGCGGCCGCGCGGCTCATTTTTGGGGATTCGCCCTACGGCCATACTCTTTCAAGCACGTCGTAATCGCTTGCTCGAATCAAACGCGCGGACATCGTTCAGCTTCACTCGAAGTTCTACCGGCCCGACAACGCGATTCTGGTCATAGGCGGCGACATCAAGGCGGACGCGGCATTCAAGATTGCCGAAAGCCGTTTCGGAGACTGGGCAAAACCGCAGGCGCCGATCGAGGTTTCAGCAGCATCCGCGGCTGCCAATTCGAAGCCGCGCGTAGTCGTGATCGATATGCCGGACTCGGGTCAAGCGGCTGTGTTTGCGGTTCACGCCGGTATCAAGCGAACCGATCCGGACTATTTCCGCGGAATAGTCGCGAACACGGTTCTTGGCGGCGGGTATTCAGCGCGCTTGAACCAGGAGATCAGGATTAAACGAGGGCTCAGCTACGGCGCCAACAGCAGCCTCGTTCTTCACCGCAATGGAGGCTGGTTTGTAGCATCGACTCAGACGAAGAATGAGTCGGGGCCGGAAGTGGCTTCATTGATCATTGGGGAGATGGCGCGGCTTTCGAGCGAGCCTACCCCTGAATCGGAGTTAACGCCTCGCAAAGCGGTGTTGATCGGGAGCTTCGGCCGCCGGTTGGAAACAGCGGATGGAATAGTCGAGCAATGCGCGGCGCTCGCGCTGCACGGCATCCCTCTCGATCAAATCAACGGCTATGTGAATAGCGTTTCGTCGGTGACTCCGAGCGACGTCCGGCAATTCGCTTCCGCGCACATCGATCCCAAGAACACGAGCATCGTTGTCGTCGGAGATTCAAAGCTCTTCATCGAAGATCTTCGGAAGCGATTTCAATCGGTGGAAGTCATTCCGATAGGCTCGCTGGATGTGAACAGCGCGAGTCTGCGCAAACCGCCCGCGGGATAACGAGGTCGTGGGTCAATAGCAGGGGGCCAGCGCAGCGCAGCCCCCGGTGCGAAGCAGGATTTGTTTCCCGAACGAGCGCAGGAATTTGAATATCTTCAACTTGTTCCTGAAAGGGAACCGCGTCAATAGCGGGGGGGTCAGCGTAGCGCAGCCCCCGATGCGAAGCAAAGGCCGTGGGAAAGAACTGAGCCCTCAGGCTGAATACCCAAGATAAGCACGCAATTCGGGCGGGATGTGGCGTTGCACAAGCGCGTTACGTGCTTTCCATTCCGAGGCCGGTTCTAACTGGGTCAGGAATCTGATCTCCTTTGACTCCAGTATTGCGATCGCCTCGCCGTCGCGGTAAAGGACTCTGTTCGCGGATGCGGAAGTGACCCGATCTCCGGGCGTGATCAATCCAACCAGATTGAGGGGATCGGCTGCGCTAACGGAAACAAGCAGACCCGATGGAGCCGACCGCCTAATGCTGCGAAGCATGCCGACCGCTTCCGGCAGCGCGTACTGCTCACCCGAGTGGCCTCCGACGAACCGGCCGCCTCGTATCTCGCCTCGGGCCTCCAATCGGCGATAGACCCTGATCAGCTCTCGCCACGGAAGCGAAAGGCCCTCTCGATCGAGCAGCTTTCGGAATATAACTCCCCAGCGCTTGAGCAGCGTTCGCGCTATTGTTTCGATCGATTCGGGATCGTAACCCGGATAGCTCGGAGATTTCGCGTTTCCACTCACCGGCCCTCGCGTCGCCTCGAACGTCTCTTTCCTCAACAGAGACCAACGACCCGCATGCTCCATCCCAAACGGAGCGTGGGATCTCTTACGACCGGAGCTTGAGCTAAGCCGCTTGTTGGATGGCGTAAGCAAGGCTCGCAAACCCGTGAAGCTATCGGCGGTCACAAGGCCGAAGGCGACCAGTTCGCCAAGCGCGTCTTCGACCTGAGCGGGCAGCAGCCTGCTTCCTTCTACAAGATCATTGAAGAAGCTTGCGCCGTGTTTGCCGAGATGATCGAGAACGGGCTCGGCGAGAGCTGACAGCTTGATCTCGTCCCGAGTGGCAATCGGAAAACTCTTATTCCAGTTAGCCGCGTTCTTTCGCTGTAGAAGCGTGATCGGCGTCGTTTTGATTGGACCGGCTCGACCGCGTTCGGGACCCGGCTTGGGCGGCGTGAGCCTCGACCAAATGATCCGGCCCGACAAACACAACGCGTCAAGCCACGTTGGATCGTAGTCCGGCATTCGCCCGGGCAGAATCTCGCCTTCCCAGGCCGCGGCAGGCGCTTCGAACCCTTCGAGTTGTTCCAGCACGGCGGCGAGCCCTTCCTGTCCATCCGCGTGGTTTTCCTCGCTTGCTCGCTGCCAATCGAAAAGGAACCGCATGAAATCGGCTGATGAAACCGGCTCGACCTCTTTTCGCAATCGGTTCAGCGTATAACCGTGAATTCTCGCGAGCAGCCTTCTAACACACCACTCGAGCGTGTCGACTCCGGGCGTGAACCGGCCGCGCATGACGAACCCTTCCGCTTCCAACGCTGCGAGCGCTATGTCGACATCACCTGTCGCGAGGCCCGCTGAAGCTGCTATCGCTTCCAACGTGGTAGGGCCGATGCCTTCCAGCCGGCCGCGCAGAACTTCGCGCAAGTCCTCGCTCGATCCATCAAAGGCTCTTTTGATCTGCGGCTCGCGCTCGGCGGCAATCCACAATGGCCGATGGTTGCCGCCTTCAATCACAAGCGCGCGGCGGTCGACGACGAGCTGATCCAGGCAGCCTTGCCATCCGCCGCCCGTTTCATCCGGAGTCACAAGCGCCGCTCCGAGCCGGCCTTCCTCTTCTGTTATGAAGCCGAGTTGCATTAGCGCGTCGTGTAGCTCGTCGGCGTTCTCCACGAGCGGCCACGCTTCGTCCCGAACGCGATCGATTGCGGACTGATCGAGCGTGCCGAGATCGCTCGCGCTATCCACGCCGCTCCACCTGCGGCTCATGACCGCTTGAGTTCGCCGCTCTTCCAGAGGTGCGTCATCCAGGTAGGCATACGGGCGGGCGTTCAATATCTCCTGGGCAAGCGGCGAAGGCTCGGTCATTTCTCGGGCGAGCAGCTCGATCTCTCCGCGTTCGATGGAAGCAAGCAGAGCCTCGAGGCTATCTATGTCCATCGCTTCTTCCAGGCAGTCTCGAATCGCCTGATTGACCAGCGGGTGATCGGGAATCTCGCGATTGCCGGAGATGTTTTCGGCGCACGCGAGCTGATCCGGGAACACAACCGCGAGCAGATCTTCCGCGTCGATGCGCTGGAATTGAGCTGGAATCTTTTTGCCGCCGCGCCTTCGCAACACGGCCAGCGCGCGGTTCGCTACCCAGCGCCATCTCGTCGTGAACATCGGTGCGGCCAGCAGCGCTTGTATTAGAACTTCGCGAACCGAGGTCGATCGCAGATATCCAAATACATCTTCGATGGGAAAACTGTGGGTTGCGCCAAACGACAGCACTATCGAATCTTCGGTTGCGGCGGCCTGCAGCTCGAAGTTGAATTTGCGGCAGAAGCGCTTGCGCAACGCGAGCCCCCACGCCCGATTCAATCTGCTCCCAAAAGGCGAATGGATCACTAATTGAGTTCCGCCGGTTTCATCAAAGAAGCGCTCGAACACTATGGTTTGCTGGGATGGCATCACTCCGAGAGCGACCCTTGTCATCGCAAGGTACTCGACGATCTGTTCGGCCGCTGCCTGCGCGATGCCGACGTCTTCGACGAGCCATGCAAGAGCGGCGCTGCCGTAGATGGAATCCGGCGCGGCTTCGGTTCCGATGAGGGAAGCCGCTTCAGACCGCAGGCGCGATACCGATGCGGATAGTTCTTTCGTGCGCGAGTTCGCTTCGCCGAGCCAGAACGGCATGGTAGGAGGCTGGCCGTGCGCGTCTTCTACGCGAACCTTCCCTCGTTCGACTCTGGTTATGCGCCAGGAGGCATTGCCCAGTTGAAAGATGTCGCCCTGAAGGCTTTCGACTGCAAAGTCCTCGTTGACCGTTCCGATGAAGGTCTCGCCTGGTTCCAGAATCACGTCGTAGTCGGCGTTATCTGGAATCGCGCCGCCGTTTGTTATGGCAATCAATCGCGATCCGCGGCGCTCGCGCAGTCTGTGGTTTATCCCGTCGTAATGAATCAGGGCCCCGTGACGTCCGCGCCGCGTGGTGAACCCTTCCGCCAGCATCTTCACAATCGAGTCGAATTCCTCGCGAGTCAGATGACGATACGGATAAGCTCCGCGAATCAGGTTGAACAGGTTGTCCTCAGTCCATTCATCGCAGGCAACGGCGGCGGTGAGCTGCTGAGCGAGTACGTCGAGCGGTTTCTCGGGAATACACAGCCGATCCAGCTCTCCTCTCCTCACGGAATCGAACAGAGCCGCGCATTCGATCAGCTCGTCACGAGTTGTGGGAAACACGCGGCCTTTTGGAGAGCCTCCAATCCAATGGCCGCTTCGTCCCACGCGTTGAAGCAGCGCCGAGATCGATCGCGTGGACCCAAGCTGACAGACTAAATCGACTGATCCAATGTCGATGCCAAGCTCCATCGAGGCCGTCGCGACCAGGGCGCGCAGGTCGCCCGACTTGAGCCGCTGCTCGGCCTGCAGGCGGCGCTCGCGCGAAAGGCTGCCGTGATGCGACGTGACATTCTCATCGCCTACTCGTTCACCCAGATGGCGGGCGACTCGCTCAGCCATTCGCCGAGTGTTGACGAAGATGAGCGTAGTCTTATGCTGCACGATCAGGGTCGAGACTCTCTCGTATATTTCTTCCCATACTTCGCCCGAGATGACGGCTTCGAGAGGGGAGCCCGGGACTTCGATGGCCAGATCAAGGTTGCGCCTATGCCCGGTGTCGATGATCGTGCAGTCCGGCGTTCCGCCTTCGTCGATGAAGTTCGTTCCGATCAGGAACCTTGCTACTTCTTCTATCGGCTGTTGAGTTGCGGATAGACCTATTCGAACAAGCTTCCCGCCCGTGAGCGCGTCGAGCCGCTCCATCGAGAGCGCGAGGTGAGACCCTCTCTTGTTATTGGCCAGCGCGTGTATTTCATCCACGATGACGGTGCGGGCATTTCGCAGCATTCGTCTGCCGCCTTCGCTGGTCAACAAAATATAAAGCGACTCTGGAGTGGTCACCGCGATGTGGGGAGGACGCTTGATCATTCGCGCGCGGTCGGCCGAGCTGGTGTCTCCGGTTCGCACCAGGGTACGAATGCCGATGTCGGGAAGCCCGAGCTTTTTCAGCTCTTCTCTTATTCCCTCGAGAGGCTCTTGCAGGTTCTTTTGAATGTCGTTGCTGAGCGCTTTGAGGGGTGAGACATAAACAACTTGCGTCACATCCTCGAGTCCGGTATCGAGCCCTTGTCGAACAAGATCGTCGATGGCGGATAAGAACGCCGACAGCGTTTTACCTGATCCGGTAGGTGCGGCGATAAGTACGTGCCGGCCTTCTTTTATTGCGGGCCAGGCGCGTGATTGAGGTTCGGTCGGCGCTGAAAAATGCTTTTCAAACCAGTTCCGAGTAGCTGGATGGAAATAGTCTAAGTTCAAGTAGTCTCCTGGATTCATGTAAGGTAACTCAAGGCGTCGATGCCTTGCCAGAGGAGTTTGAGGGGAGTTTGAGTACGTGACATTTGGACGTTACCTGCCAATTTAAATTCGCAGCTTATCGCGAACACAATCACAGTTCGTTCACTCATTCTATTTGATGATAGAGTGCGTCTCCGGAGGAGAACACCTACGGAGAGCACAGGAAAAACATCAGATCGCGGACGCCTGCTCAGCGTGCTTGGCGTTGGGTTCGGCCTGGCGGTCATTGTTGGAAATACGATCGCGGCCGGAATTTTACGAACGCCGGGTGAGGTCGCCGCTCACCTCAACTCCACGTGGCTCTTTATTGTGGTCTGGTTGCTGGGAGGGCTCTACGCATTACTTGGCGCGATTTCGGTAGCCGAGCTTGGCGCAACGATTTCGCGCTCGGGCGGACAATATGTATTCGCTCATCACGCCCTCGGCGATTACGCGGGTTTCATCGTCGGATGGAGCGACTGGATTTCTACCTGCGGCACTACGGCGGCGGTATCGATCACAATAGCCGAATACACCGGCCATCTCTTCCCAAGGCTGGCGGCATTGAGAGTATCGATAGCGCTGGCGATCGTTCTCGGTTTCGCGTTGCTTCAATGGCGAGGGATCAAGTGGGGAAGCAGCATCCAGAACGTGACCGGCGTACTCAAGACCATGTCGTTCATCGCTCTCGTCGCCGCCTGTTTTATTGTCGGCTCGAGAGGGGCAAGCTCGGAGGCAGCGCCTCAGCCTGCGTCTCCCAGCGGGCTTGCTTTATTTGTAGCGATCATCATTGCGCTTCAGGCTGTTGTTTATACATATGACGGCTGGACCGGCGTCATATATTTTTCGGAAGAAGTGCGTGATCCGGGACGGAATGTGCCCCGCGCTCTGTTTGGCGGAGTCGCGGCTATCATTGTGATATATCTACTCGTGAACGCGGCCATTCTCTACATTCTTCCTTTGTCTTCGATCGCGGGCGAAGATCTTGCCCTGGGCAAGGCAGCGGAAGCGGTCTTTGGCGCGCGAGGGGATACAATTTTCAGAACAATAACCATTGTATCGATGCTGAGCGGCATAAACGCATTTCATTTAATGGCTACGCGAGTGTTATTCGCTATGAGCCGCGATGGTTTGTTCTGGCGCCGCGCCGCCGAGGTTAATCCGGGAGGTACACCGGCGCTTGCTTTGTTTATGAGCGCCGGCGTCGCGGTCGTATTCGTGCTCAGCGGGACCTTTGAACAGGTGACGGCGGTGCTGGCTTTCTTCTTCGTTACCAACTACACGGTTACATTCCTGTCGCTCTTCGTGCTGCGGCGCAAAGAACCGAATCGGCCGCGGCCGTATCGAGCGTGGGGCTATCCCTGGACTACTGGAGCCGCGCTGATAGGATCGGTCTTTTTTCTTGCCGGCGCGATAAAGGCGGACCTGGGCAATACGAAGTACGCACTTGGAGCGCTTGCCTTAAGCTATCCCGTGTACCGTCTCATAAAACGGGCGTCAAGGCGCGTCATAAATTCAATGTAGCAGGGAGTCCATGGCCTCCCCTCTTAACTAAGACCAATCTGATTCAAAGAAAATGGGCGGCCCCCAAAGGCCGCCCATCCATTTTTGCGATTTCGAAACCGCAAAGCTAATACACAGTTTTAGAACGAGTACCTCAAAGCAAACTGCATCACTCGAGGCGTACCTTGAATCTGGCTCAGGTTGCCGAATGCAGGGCCGGGTGTTCCGAGCTGCGCATCTTCGCCGATCCCCAGATTGTCCCTGGTCACCGGGCCAAGCGTCAGCCGCTGCGTATTCGTCAGGTTGAATACTTCCCATCGGAACTGGAGCTTATGGTTCTCGTTGTAAGGCATCGTGAACGACTTGCCCAGTCCCATATCCATTGAAACGTAGCCCGGAAGCCGGAGCACGTTGCGGTCGCCAGTCTCGCCCGCGCGCGCGTTCCGGAAGCTTCGATAGGCGGTTAGCGGATCCGAGAACAGATTCGGCGCCGCCGCCCCGCCGCGAGTCGGTGAAGTCTGGATCGAAGCGATGCGAACGGCGTTGCTCTGGACGTTCCAGTTAGTCGCCCAGCGCGAGTCGTCGAAAGGCGTCTGAACCGGCAGTCCCGAATTCCACCTGAATATGCTCGTCAACTGCCAGCCTCCCAGCAGACCTTCGGCGAGTCCCGGAATCTTATTGAGGAAGTGCTTGCCGCGGCCGACCGGAAGCTGCCACACGCTGCTGGCGTTGATGATATGCCTTATGTCGAAGTCCGAAATGGCCCGGTTGTCATGCGGCCGAAGCGGATTCAGTATAAACGCGGCGCCATACACGTTGCTGTTCTGCAAACCCGACGCGTCGTCAATGGATTTCGATAACGTGTAATTGAAGTCGATCGACAACTGGTCTTTGTAGCGCTCGCGAATGGAAAGCGTTCCAGCGTGATAATCCGAGCTGGCGACCGTGCTGAAAGTAGCCAACGCAGCGTATTGCGGCTGGAAGAACAGGTTCGGAACTATTCCAACATCGTCCAGTATCACCTGCAGAAACGTGTAGTCGACAATATCAAACCCACCGACCCCGTCACGGGCGACCAACTGGTAAGCAGCCTGGGTAGAGGACAAACTCGGATCGAGACCGAGATTGTCCGCAAGATGTGGAAACAGGTTCTGGAAGTATGGGATGTTCTTCACCTTCGAGATCGGAGTGTTCGCCGCGCGGAGATCAGTCAGCATCCCGGCCGCGTGATACCAATCGACTCCGGACTTCGAATCGACCAGATCATTGAGCGCCATGATGTCGCGCGTGGCGAGCAGGTTTCTGGCCTTCCTTCCGATGTAGGCGGCCTCGACGAAGAGACCCGCCGGCAGCTTGCGACCGAACGACACGTTCCAACTGTAATGCGTCGGCGTCGTGATCTTATCGTCAAGAGATGACTCGATGCGCTGAGCCTCATCCGCGGGAGTGACCAGCGGGAAGATGAGTTGTCCAGGAACGCTGATACCGGGGAACGTGCGGACGTTCTGGCCGAAGTTCGTGAATCGCGGGCCCGGCCGATCCGTGACGTTGAAAGTATTGGCCGCAATCGTCTGATTGGAAGAGAATCCCAGCGTGCTGTTGAGATCGAACTGCACGGCCAACTGCTGACCTATGTGGTCGTTGATCATCGCAAATCCGCCCCGGATTACCGAATCGCCCTCGTTGCCGAACAGCTTGTGCAGGAACCCTGTCTTGAACGACGGAGACCAGGCAAGCGAGATACGGGGCTGGAGGTTATTCAGATCCCATGGATAGTAACCAGGGCGACCGTTGGCCGGTCCCGCGAGATCAACCGTGATCGGGTCATTGAACGGCATTCCAGCGGCGGCGCTGGCCTTTCTCTGCTCGAAATAATTGTTCAGACTCGTGGTCGGCTTAACCTGCAAGCCGTTTGTCTCATACACGGGGCGGCTGACGCCATAACGTAAGCCGAGCGTCAGCGTGAGGTTCTGCTTCGCTCGCCACACGTCCTGGACGTACCCGTCGTATTCCTGAGTCGCGAAGTTGCGGTCAATTCCCGAGCCGACCGGCAGAACGCTGCCGTCGCGGGCGAAATTGAAATTAGCGGAATACTGTGAGAACCGGCCGATCACGGATGCGACCGCCGTTCTAACCGCTGAATCGAACCCATCAGCTATTCCGGATATCGGATCGGTGAGCACCGCTCCTGAAAAATCATAGAACGATGGATTGATCACGGCCTGATCGAACGAATTGCCGAATGTCTGGCGGCGATTCTGAATCAAGCGAATGTTGGTCCCGAACTGCAGGCTGTGAGAGCCCTTGATCCACGACAGATCGTCGGTGAAATTGTGAACCGGTGTAATGCGCGAGAGCGTGTAGGACGGTATCCGTGGATCGAAGACGAAACGGAAGTTGACGTCGTTGGCGGTCGAGTCGCCCACGTTGGTGAATGACTCGCGAGTCAATCCATACCGGAAGTTGTTCACGAGTTTGCTGTTGATCGTCCAGGTGTCTCCCGCGGCGATCCCTACTGGATGAGTCAGCAAAACCGGGATCGGCGTGTCCGGAAAAGCGGGCGCGCCCGAGATTCGATCTTGCTGATAGTTGCCCCGCAGAAAGAGCAGATGGTTCTGATTGAGACTGTAATCCAGCCTGACGATGTTCGTGTTCCACCTGAGCGGCGTTGGAGCGTTGAAGCGGAATCCGCCAGTATTGAACCCGTCGCCGGCAGAGTTGTCGTTGGCGGGATAACGGGTCGCCGCATCCGCAAGAACCGCAATTGCGGCCGGATTGATTCCTACAGCGGGAAACAGGCTGTTTACCTGAGCGGCGGACAATCTGGTTACGCCGCCCGACGAGTTTGGAAACGAGACTTCGCCGCGTCCGAGGCTGGCCAGCGGCACGGTCTGAACAACGCTGGTTTGAGTTGCGTCACGCCTGCCTTCGTAGGTGAAAAAGAAAAAGAGCTTGTCCTTCTTTATAGGACCGCCGATCGAGCCGCCGAACAGGTTTCGAATCAACGAAGGCCGTTCGACGCCGCTGCGATTGTTGAAGAAATCATTCGCGGTAGTAACGGTATTGCGGTGAAACTCGTACAGCGATCCGTGGAAGGCGTTTGTGCCGCCTTTGGTGATCAACGAAATCTGCGCTCCCGAAGAACGCCCTTGTGACGCATTCGGATTCGTCACGGTCACGCGGAATTCCTGAATCGAGTCCGGAGTGACTCGCAGAACGCTCGCGAATGCCGTATCCCGGCCAAACGCGAGTTGATCGACGATGTCCAGACCGGTCTGTTGTTCGTTAACGTCCACGCCGTCGAGAGTGACGTTCGCCTGATCGGCGCGTGAGCCGGTTACGTAGCCGGATGGAGTTACGCCCGGTTGAAGGCTGAGCAGTTGTACGACGTTCCGCGACTCGAGCGGCAGTTGCACAATCTGCTGATTGATGAAGTTATTGCCGATGCTGGCGTCCTGGGTATTCATCAACGTCTCTGAGCTTCCGGCCGATACGGTTACGGATTCCGAGACGTCGCCCACCTCGAGCTGAAGATCGATCTCGGCCGGCTTGTCGACGAGCGCTTTGACGGCGTTTACCACTCTCTTTTTGAAGCCCGCCGCCTCCGCCTCAACTACGTAGTTTCCCGGCGGTATTCCCGTAAAGGTGTAACCCCCGCTTTCGTTGGTTGTTTGAACTCGCGAGAAATTCGTAGCATCGTTCTTGAGTTTGACTGTAGCACCGGCAACTGCCTTGCCCTGAGGATCGGTGACGTTGCCGTTGATTGAGGACGTTCCGGATTGCGCCGGTACGTTGCTAATGATGAACAAGAGCGTAAGCAGCACGCTCAGATATGCCTTAAAACCGCCTCTCAACAATCGAGGCGGAGCTTTCGGATTCGTATTCATCAGGACCTCCCAAAAATGTACCCAAAATGTGATAGATGCGAGCCGTTTACAGGGTTCAGCGCGCCTACAAAACCGCGCCTCTCCAACGATCCCGCCTATTGATGATGTCCTTTTGCGGCGCCGGCTGTGCATTCCGGCAGGTGCCTCCGCATAACGGATGCCTGACACTATCAAACTGAGCGGCTCGAATCAATGCTCCGGCTCTGCGAAAATGGTCACCATCTTTTTTCGTACTGATATACTTTCAAGGGCGACTTCATCAGATAGCGAGAGGAGATTTGATAGGTGACGATGTTTCATATAACGAACGGCGGCTCTACTTCAAGTACTCTGGAGCAGACGACCCTGGACGGTGATCAGGCCGCCTGGACCGAAGCACTCGTCGCAGGCCCAACTCCGGCCGGCCTCCGGTCGGAGGATCTGGTTCAAGTGCGAGCTCAGCATCTTTCAGAGGCGTACGGTATCAGCCTTGCCGATGCAAAACGAGAGAGCGAGCACTTGGAGCGATCGCTGCGCGATTCCGCGAGCTATGATGAAGTCGTTCTATGGTTCGAGCACGATCTATTCTGTCAGATCAATCTAATCAGTTTGCTTGGCTGGTTCGCGGAAAATCGGGCCGGTAATCGACTCAGCCTCGTCTGCATAGACCGCTTTTCCGGCAAGAGTCAATTTCGCGGACTCGGCGAGCTGACCGCCGCCGAGCTGGAAACGCTCTTCCCCGCACGCTCCGAAATCACCGAGGAGGTACTGAAGATCGGAGCCGCTGCGTGGCGAGCGTACTGCTCTCCGGATCCAACCGCTATTGAATCTCTTCTGACAGCCGATACCTCGTCCCTTCCATTTCTGAAAGCCGCGTTGATGCGCCACCTCGCGAGATTCCCGTCGGTAGAAAACGGTCTGGGCCGAGTTGAAGCGACCGCGCTCAACCTCGTAGCCGCGGGCGCCGCAAGCTTCGGCCACCTGTTTCGAGGTTTTTGGGATGCGGAACCCATATACGGATTCGGCGACGCTCAGTTCTGGAATGACATAAGGCGGCTAAGCACAGTAGACCGGCCGTTGCTCAACATCAGCGGAATCATCAGCTCTGAAATCCCAAAAGATGCCTCAATCACTATCACGGATGACGGAGGAGCAGTTCTTGCGAATCAAGCGGATTACCTGGACATCAACTCAATCAATATGTGGCTCGGCGGCGTTCACCTGAAATCAGGAAGTCCAATCTGGCGCTGGAACGAACAGCAACAGGAGCTCGAGAGGTGCAAAGCATAAGATAGGCTCGAAATGGATCAAGCGCCTTTCCGGCTACTGTTAATTGCCGCGCCTATCTCAACGAGAATGACAACTCGATGTTCATCCCGTAGTCGACTGGACTCCCACCGCGCATCGCGGGCTTGAACTTGAGTGTCATGACGGAGCGTTGCGCCTCCCGCGTAAGGCCGTCAGGAAGCCGTTTCTCACTTTCACCGCCTTCACCACGCCATCCGCGCCTACGAGAATCGAAAGCGACATCTCACCCATCACCTTATTCGCCCGGGCTTCTTCGGTGTACATTGGCCGTGTGTGATTGAGCATGACAGGCTCTGAGTCAACCGCATCATTTTGCAGTTTCCCTCCTCGCAGGCCCGCGGGTGGTCCCAAGGGATAGGAACCCCAAACAGTTCCGTCCATAAATCTCACTCCGAGTACTCTAACCGTCAACGCGTACGGCTCCCCCATAAAAGCCAGGAGAGGAATTGAAAGCGTCTTCTTATGGTGCGGATCTAGTTTAACTTCAGGAGCGAGGTCGAACGTACTTTGGAGCAGTTCTTCGCCTGTGTTGTCCGGTTGAGAAGAGGTAACCCTTGAAAACCTGAAAAGGAGATTCGAAACCCCGGATGAGGCATTGCTGAGGAGGGCCAGATGGATTGTAATTCCATAGGACTGGTCGTCGAGAGAGCTATACGGTAAGCTCCTTGACTTTGAAAATACCGAGCTTCAACATACGAAGGCCTCATACATATCAGAAAGGCTGAATAATAACGACGCCTCATGGATAGCAGAGTGATCGGAATGCAGCGAAACAGGCTCGCGAACATTATGGATCGCATCGTTGCTTCGTATGACGGCGCGAGCCCCCGCATAGATCGCCTCGATCAAAGGCCGCTTCCATCTCGCGAAGAAGCCGCCGGAATCATGGAGGCGATTGAAGAAGTCATTTATCCCGGCTACTACAGCGCCGGCGGCGTCACTCATCAAGGAATTTTCTACAGGGTTCAGGAGCGGATCGGATGGATTTTCGAACAACTGCGCGACCAGATTCTCAAAAGCCTCCGTCATACGAAGGAGATGGATGGCGAGTTGTGCGATGACTGCGACTCCGTTGCCGAAGAGTGTACATATTCATTCCTTGAAGGCATACCCGAGCTTCGTGGAAGGCTTGCCAAGGATATTCAGGCGGCTTACGACGGCGATCCGGCCGCCAAATCATTTGATGAAATCATCCTGAGCTATCCGGCTACTTATGCCATCACTGCTTATCGCGCCGCGCACGAACTGGAGAGACTGGGCGTTCCGCTGCTGCCCAGGATGTTGACGGAGCTTGCTCATGCGCGAACCGGCATCGACATTCATCCGGGCGCTCAAATCGGCGGCAGTTTTTTTATAGATCACGGTACCGGAGTGGTCATCGGCGAGACGACCATAATCGGCAGTTACGTAAAGCTCTATCAAGGAGTGACACTGGGAGCATTATCTTTTCCAAAGGACGAAAAAGGCAGGCTGATTCGAGGAGTCAAACGGCACCCGACTCTCGAAGACAACGTGATCATCTATGCCGGGGCGACCATACTGGGCGGCGATACGATCATCGGCGAGGGCAGCGTAATCGGAGGGAACGTGTGGCTGACCGAGTCTGTAGCGCCCGGCACTCGCGTACTGCAGGCGGAACCCAAGCCGCGCTTCGTCGCGCCCGACGGCCAGCTTCAGGAAGCCTGATACGACGCTAGTTTTGCCATTCAAGAGAATACTCGATTGCACACCGAACGACTCTATTTCACCGACTCGGCCCTCCTCGAATTCGACGCAGCCGTCCTCGACATTCGTCCCGTCGACGATTCTTTTCATGTCGTCCTTGACCGAACAGCATTTTACCCAACTGGCGGGGGTCAGCCTCACGATACGGGCACGCTCGACGGTCTCCAGGTAATTGACGTAAGCGAGACGGACGAAGGAACCATCCTTCACGTTGTAAATAATGCTGCCGGATTGGCGGTCGGAAACCGTCTCCACGGTCTTGTGGATGCGGATCGCAGACGCGACCATCTTCAACAACACAGCGGGCAGCACATTCTCTCTCAGTCGTTTCTTGAAGCCTGCGGCGCGGAAACTCGCTCGTTTCATCTCGGATCTGTCAGCTCTACCATTGACATCGCTCTCGATTCGCCTGCCGACGAGCATATGCGCGCCGCTGAAGAACGCGCCAATCGGATCGTTTTTGAAAATCGGCCGATGCGCGTTCATCTGGTTGATGAAGACGAAGCGGCGCGGCTTCCACTGCGAAAAGAAAGCGCGGTGCAGGGAATGATTCGTGTTATAGAGGTCGAGGATTTCGACTGGTCGCCTTGCGGCGGAACTCACGCAAATAGAACCGGAGAAATCGGCCTCATTACGATCAAGTCATTCGAACGAGCGAAGCGTTTGACCCGCGTCGAGTTTCTGTGCGGAGGCCGCGCATTGCGCGATTATCGGCTCGCGAACCGGACCGCTTTAAGCGTGGCAAAGATGCTGAGCGTCGAACGCGAAGAATCGGCCGAAGCCGTCGCGCGCTTAGTTCAGGAAGGCAAGTCGCAGCGAAAACGAATTCGCGAACTGACCGAGATTACCGCCCGCGTCGAAGCCGCCGAGCTCTTAGCGTCAGCAAACAGCGTTAATGGCTTTAAGCTCGTCACCGCGGTCTTTGATCAAAGAGACGTGGAGGAGATGCGGCTGCTTGCGCATCGGTTGATCGAAGGAGAAGCGGCTGTCGCCTTGCTCGGCTCAAAGGAGCCGGGGATGGCGAGACTCGTATTCGCGCGATCCGCCTCCATCGATATCAACATGGGGCAGCTCCTTTCCGCCGCGTGCGCGACGTTGGGCGGAAAAGGCGGGGGCAAACCCGATCTAGCACAAGGAGGCGGGCCGAACGTCGATAAGGTCGACGACGCAATCAAGATCGCGGTCTCAGGATTGACGAACTGAGCGCGGCTCAGCTCGGTCCTCTGTGACGCTTCGCTCGGCAATACTTCGTTCGCTAATACAACATGAAAAAAAAGCTCGCGATTTATTTCACCGGCGGAACCATCTCCATGAAGTACGACCCGGAGGTCGGCGCCGCGGTTCCCGCGCTGTCTGGCCATGAAATAATCCGGAATGTCCGCGGACTCGCTGAAGAAATCGATTACGAGATCATCGATTTCGGTAGATTTCCGGGGCCGCATATGACCCCCCGACGGATGATGGAGCTATCCGCTCAAGTTAAGGCGACGATCGCCCGCGATGAAATCGCCGGAGTAGTCGTGACTCACGGCACCGATACTCTCGAGGAAACTGCCTACCTTTTCGATCTTACTATCTCGAGCGACAAGCCTGTTGTATTTACGGGAGCGATGCGAAACAGCTCGGAACTGGGATATGACGGGCCTTCCAACATCCTCTCCGCCGCTAGGACCGCCGCTTCGGAAATGGCGCGAGGTTTGGGCACGATGGTCGTGCTCAACGAGGTAATCCTATCGGCGGCGGAAGCTACAAAAACTCACACCGAATCATTCGACTCGTTTCAGAGTCCTGAATTTGGACCTCTCGGCGTTATCGACAAAGGCGCGGTGATCATCCGCCGCCCTCGTACAGCGCGGTTTCAAATTCCGGCAGAGGCGGTTGCCGAGCCTGTGTTTCTGCTCAAACTGGCATCCGGGGTCGATCGCGTGTTGATCGACTCCTGCATCGAAGCAGGCGCGAAAGGAATCGTCCTCGAAGCGCTCGGTCGAGGTAATGTTCCTCCGGAAATCGTACCGGGAATTGCGCGCGCTCTAGAGTTAGAAATACCCGTTGTGCTGACATCGCGCTGCCTCGGTGGACGCGTGTACCAGAGCTACGGTTATGAGGGAGGTGGAAAACGATTGCTGGACATGGGTGTGATCTTCGCCGATTTCCTGTCAGGTCAGAAAGCCCGTATCAAGGTCATGCTTGCCCTGGGGCTTGCCGGTAGCACTGACCTCCTGCGTCGGATATTCAATTCGTGATTCCAGTCGCCGTTGAAACGTGCGGTTACCACCAACGCCCGCTGTTATCGTGCCTTCAATCGAACCCGATCGCCGAGAAGCCGGATTTTTCGCTGCATCGAGAACTACCAAAGAACTACGCTCTTTTTCCTTGACTTGCGGTTGTTTAGGGTCTATTGTCTGGCCCTACGTTTGAGAAACTCAGGGTCCTGAGAACCGCCTTTGGGCTATGACGCAATAATACCTGGAGCGCGGGACCTGCGAGTCGAGTCTGAAGAGCAGGGAAAACACCACCCGGTCTGGTGATCCAAACTACAGCTTCAGAATCAGCCGAACTCGCGGATATCAAGGAATTCGAAGGAAAATCATGTGATTCACCCTAGTGGTAAGGCCGGATACGCTCGCCCGTATTACAAGCTCGGGCGCGTACGAATGAAATGAATCTCGGGCGCATCCATTATCCTCGCGGAGGAAGACGGAGATCAAGCGTGGGCACTCGTAATGTAGGTAACCGAGAAATCGGCTCTACTGCTCTTTCTATAGTGCTCTTGGATTTTTATCGAAGTACGCGCTTTGATTTTTCGTCCATGGGGTTAGTGGAAGTTCGAAAGAGAAATAGGGGACGAGAGAAAAAAATACTCGCGACCTGGCACTTTAATTCTAAAGGAGATTAGTAAATGAGGAAGATCCGATTAACGTTAAACCTTCTCGCCGTTTCAATAGTGTGCCTGATGTGCAGCACGCTCGCCAATGCACAGGCGACGCGAACCTGGGTATCAGGAGTAGGCGATGATGCGAATCCCTGCAGCCGCACCGCGCCGTGCAAGACTTTCGCGGGCGCAATCTCAAAGACAGCCGCTGGCGGCGAGATCTCTGTGCTTGATCCCGGCGGCTTCGGAGCTGTGACGATTACAAAATCGATCACGATCAACGGTGCTGGGACGCTCGCCGGAATTCTTGCCGCGGGAACCAACGCTATCATTATCAATGCGGCGTCGACTGATAAGATTGTTTTGAAGTACCTGCAGATCAACGGCGCGGGCACAGGCCTGGATGGAATCAGATTTCTCTCAGGCAAACAGCTCACCGTCGAAGCTTGCAACATCTGGGGCTTCACGGGAGACGGAGTCGAAATCGCTTTGCCGGTAGCGGGCGGAACGACCTTCATTAAGGACACGGACATCACCGAATGCAACACAGGCGTAAGGATGACCGTAGCCGCGACCGGCTTCGCAACAGCATCGCTTGAAAAAGTTCGTCTCGAAGGCATGGTTAACGGTGTTAACGTCGGCGCTGCCGGCACCTTCATGCAGATCAACAATTCGAACATAAGCACCAACACGAGCAACGGCGTTCTCGCGTCTGCGGCGTCTGCGGTGATCAATGTTGAGAATTCGCAGATCACCTTCAACAACAACGGCGTGAATGCGAGCGTAAGCGGAACGACCATTCGAGTGGCCAACAACGGCATCTACCATAATACGGCAGGCATCGCCGTGATTCCGGCGGGCGCAATTGTCGCCTCCGACGGAAGCAACCGAATCGGCGGCAACTCGGCATCGGCCGCGCCAAACCAAGTACTGGTCAAACAGTAAGTTCAAGAAGAGATCTTTAAGCTTAAAAAAAGCTCTTTTCGATTGAAGCCCTCCGGTGAGTCGATCACGGAGGGCTTGTTTTTTGCACGAGGCCTCCCAATCAACAACCCCAAGCCCTCCTTTGAGAGATGCAAGCTGGTAACTCTTCGGCGTCTTAGAGAATGAGATGTGTTTGTCTTGGGAGAGCAGATGCTCTGGATTGGGTACGGATTGGGTATAGATTGGGTACAGATTGGGTATAGATACATTCTTGTATTGCTGGATGTATCGGAGGTATCGGCGCCAGGATTGACAACAGTGCAGATCTAAGTAGAATAACCAGTCTCGCGGGCCGTTAGCTCAGTTGGTAGAGCAGCTGACTCTTAATCAGCGGGTCGCAGGTTCGAGCCCTGCACGGCTCATCAAATAAATTCAAATATTTAGGGTCACGCGAGCGCGTGGCCCGACGTGTTTTTGAGTGGTTTGACAGCAACCGAGTCTGAAACGATGGGGCTTCACTCGCAGTTCTGAGGGAGCAGACGATCCGATCCGGTCCGCATCTGTGAGGTGTCGACATGGCTACGGTAATAGGCCCTGCAAAATCTCCACCAAGAGCGCCAACACTTCCTCTTCTGCTTGGGAAGGGCTATTTCCCGCGCGAGTTGCCACCTGTATTTCACACAGAGTCCTTCGCTGCATATGCGGTCGGCACGGGTACTGCTTGGCCAGATGGCAGGTGGACCGCTCTTGTACGACACAACCTCGCTAGACCTGGGGGTCTCCGGCGACCCCTGAGAATCCCGAATCCGGTGTCATATTTCAAACTCGCTGAGATATTGGTGACGAATTGGAAGGCGCTGAGAAATCACACCTGGGCGGTCAGGGTTTCGCTTACTAGACCCTATGTCATGAAGAACAGCCCTCGCGCGGTCGTGCCGCGGTACGCTTACCGTGAACTCCCACGCCTACGCGCTCTGAGGAGAAGGGGAGCGCGTTATCTCCTGCGGACTGACATTGCTGAATTCTATTCCACTATTTATACGCACACCATTCCTTGGGCTTTGCACACTAAGAGCGTGTGTAAGGCTGCTCTCAAGAAAAAGAAGGGAATGCCTCTTTTGGGTGCCGTTGTTGATGCCGCACTCGCAGCTATGAACGAGGGACAGACGCACGGAATACCCATCGGCCCGGACAGTTCGTTACTATTAGCCGAGACGCTTTTGGCCGCCGTGGACAAGTGCCTCATCAAAGACTACGGTTCGTTGTTTCGGGGCTTCCGATACGTGGACGACTACGAGCTATCGTTCGCGACTTTGAGTGACGCCGAAACGGTCCTCACAGCTTTGCAAGGTCTGCTTTCAGAGTACGAATTGATTCTTAACCCACGCAAGACCAAGATTGAGGAACTACCGAAGCTTCTTGACGATGAATGGGCTATAGATCTTGGCCGATTCAACCTCCGCGATTCATCGAGTCCTAAGGGACAACGAAATGATATATTGGCGCTTTTTAGTCGGGCCTTCGAATTCGCTGAAGATCATCCGCATGAGTCAGTACTTAGGTACACAGTCGGGCGGGTGCGAAGCTTAGATGTTCATGCCAACGCATGGCGTGCCTTTCAGAACTGCCTCTTGAACGCAGCAGGTGCAGATCCTTCAACGATGGCCGGGGCCTTGGGAACTCTCCACTTGGTAGCAAACGCTGGTGGCCACACAGTCTTCAAAACTGCGCTCGCAGAGACCTTCGAGAGCGTGATCCACCGACACGCGCCCCGAGCAGAAGGAAGCGAGGTTGCCTGGGCGTTGTGGGGCGCGCTTGCGTGGTCGGTGCCTCTGAGTGAAGAAACGGCGAAACTCGTAAGCAAGATGGATGACGATATTGTCGCTCTCTTAGCCCTAGATGTAGACTATCGCGATTTGTTCCCTCCGGGTACCTTGGATCGGAGTTTGTGGGCAACAGTGGTTAACGAACCCGATGTACTTTCAAGCCAACATTGGTTGTTGGCGTATGAAGCAAATCAGAAGACGTGGCTTGAGTGTCCCGGGGTGGCAGCCGATCCGATCTTCTCAGGCATGTCAAAGGCAGGCGTTAGTTTCTACGATCCGTCCCGTGGTGCGCCAATGTTTCCAGAAGCGGCCCACGCGCTGCCGGGCGGGCTCGTTCCAGATTATTATGCTTAGCCTTCACTGGAGGGAGGTGGCGCATCCCCTTTGGCTAAGACGAGAGATTGCATTCGCGAGCAATTACTTATCTGTCTCTAAGACCTTGTCCATCATTCCCAAGGCCATGCGGTGTGTCTCGGATACGACGTGGCCGTAGATGTCCGCGGTGATGCTAATCTGACGTGACCAAGAATATCTGACACTGTCTTGAGGGGCACACCCTGAGCGAGCAGGAGAGTCGCGCAGCCGTGGTGCAGATCGTGAAATCAACGAAGGTCCAGTCCCGCGTCCGTCAACGCCTTGTGATACTTTCGCACGACGTTGCGTGCATCGAGCGGCGTCCCGATCCTGGTCGTAAAGACAAACCCGTTCTCCTGCCAGTCCTTCCCCGCAGCGAGCCTTTCCTCAAGTTGACGGCTTCTGTGCGCTCGCAGGCCGGCGGCAATCACGTCAATGAGGGGTAAGTCGCGACGGCTACTCTTGGTCTTCAGTTCACTGAGCACGAGCTTCTTATTGATACGCTGCAACGAGTGTCTAACGTGCAAAACGCCTGCCTCCCAGTCTACATCTTCCCACCGCAGGCCCAGCGCCTCGCGCTGACGTAGTCCGATGGCAAGGGCAACCGTGAATAGAGCTTCAAGACGGTTCCTCTTGCAGTTGGTGAGGAACGCCTTCGTTTGCTCAACGGTCATGGGTCGTATCTCGGGTTTGACGGTGCGCAGGGGATCAACCAGGGTAGCTACGTTGCGAGCGACGAGGCCCCACTTATGAGCCTTGCCCCAAGGCACGCCGGAGAACGGCTCGAAGATACTGAACGGTGCGAGGGGCGAGCCCTTTTATCGGATCTGTCTCTTTCTTCTTCACGGCGCCGCGCGCGAGCCTGTCGTTAAGAAATGTCTGGACATGCTCCGGCCGGAGCTTCGAAGGGCCAGGTGTCCCAGTTGCGGTTTGATGTGAAGCCTAACGAGTTGGCTGTAGCTCGCGAGACCTAGAGTGCCGGTATGGGCGGTGGTGGATGAAGTCACTGACAGCAACCTGCAAAGGTCAGCCTATCAAAAGAGAGCAGAGGCGGGAAAACATATGATGCGAGGTGCGGCTAAAATATAGAGTAGGGGAACCTAAATGAAAGCTGAGGAATCGCAGGAATTTGGCTCCTTGGGGAACTCGCATTCAGGAGGCCACGGGTTCGAGTCCCGTCAGTTCCACGAAAACGAATCAAAGCCACTCCGAACCGTGGCCCTTCGTTTTTGTGGGCGTTTTGACACCACGTAACACAGATGCGCTGGCGCGAGTCAGGACTTTCAGTTCACAGCGCTTTTTTTCTCGCTTTCCTGATGTGCGAGATGGGCTTTTACGATCGCGGTGAGTGTCCGAACTCGCGTGGCAGGTTCCTGAATGCCCCGAGCCAGCATTATCGAACCGTCTCGATCAGAGGCGGAGAACAGAGCCATTGTGTCCAACAGGCTGAAACGTTCAGCTTGATCCGAGTTTCCGAAGAAGCGGCCTTTCACATCGTTCTGACAGGCGAGATCGATCTGGCGCAGGATTGAGAACTTATCGACGTTAACAGCTTCGGATCGGTTTAATGCCTTGATGGCCTCCCTCAGTACCTCTTCAGTCTGAATTCTATCGAACTGCACCAGCACGGCGGCCGCGGCCAACAGCGTAGCGACTTTGCCTTCGGAATCCGCGACGCCCTCAGCGAGACGCCGAGTTTCAATGAGCCACTCGTTAGCCCTTGTTCGGTCCTTTCTGTTGACGGCCGATTGCGCAAGCTTCACGTACAGAAGCGTGCGATTATCTTTCGCTGACACTCGCTCAACGTATCCCTGCGCGGTCTGCCAATCACCTCTCTCGATCGCGGCACACGCGAGGTCATAGTAGAGATATTGATGAACGTTCTCCTTTAGGGATGTATCCTTAATTTTTCCGGCGACGCCCAGGGCTCGGATGTTCTCCTTCGAGAAAGCTATCGAGATCGCCGCTTCGGCGTATGCGCGGTCTCGTTCACAACCCTCAGGCGCTTTGTCTCCCCGTTCGATCGCTACGTCAATTCTCTCGCTCGAATTTGCCTCAGAAGACTGTCGCTTTTTCATAGCGATAAGCCTGTTGTTGAGCACAACCTGAATCTGCCCGGCGGCTTGTTGTTGCTGGGCTTCAGAAGCGCCTCCAACGGCCTGGTCGTTTAGCACCTTCCACTCGCTCAATCGCTCTGATTGATATCGCGCGGCTTCTGGAAACAGATACGTAGTTGCGAAGAGCGCCAACCCACTCAGGGCGGACCTGACCGGGGCCGCCGAGTTGTTCGCGCGGTTGAGCGTGTCGGTCACCGATCGAAGCGCGAGGTCGAGGAATGTCCGCGCCAGCGCAGGATTCGAGGTGAGTCCACCGACATTGCGCCCTCCGAAACCCATAAACCGGGCTGGATCGTTGTTCGAGAAGCCGTATGCCTCGCCATATCCAAGACCAAACCCCGCCAGCCAGAGGACCTGACCCAGAGGAATGTTGGCATTCAGGGCACACTTGTTGAGATAGGCGCTATAGACCTTTTCGGCTGCAACAATATCCTGTTCGGCAAGCTGGAAGATCAGATGTGCCGCTGAATCGTTCGTCAGGCCCGATGGCGCGGCCGCTTCCGCGAGTTGCGCTGCTCGAGCGGAATCGTACTTCAGAAGATCGATTGCCGCCCCAACCGCTTCTGAAACCGAACGGCCCTCTTTCTGTCGCTGCTCGGTAAGGCGCTGATTGAGACGAGCCCCGAGGGCGCCGTCACGTCTTGCAGCCATAGCGATTACCCCGCGAATCGCCTCGCTCGCCTCTTTTCCCGGCTTAAGAGCCAGAGCAGCTTCCAATGCTGAAGTGAACAAGTCGGCTGACTTGGTCGCATCAACGCTCCAGAAGGCGTCGGCTATTTCAGCCATCACCTTTGGCCTCATCGATTCGTTCTGCAGACGCCGCGCCTCGTCGCTCAACTGGTCAAGGAGAAAAACCAACTGCTCGATTTCAGCCGATCGATGAGCGCTTGATTCCGGTTTCGCGAGCGAGTTCTGCTGAGCCGTCTTTCCTTTACTCTTTTGTTCCTGGTTCTGCTTACTAGCGTCTGGTGTTTCCCCAGAAGATTGTGGGCTTGCGGCGCAGTATGAAAGAGTCATCAAAGCCGCAGCCAGCGAAGACCAGGCCTTGATCCATCTGGAAGCTCTGTATATGCCGTTTCGCACTGTAGCCCCCTGTCTTTATTACGCCCGCGGCTTTCGGTTCTCGTCGGTGTGGGAAGCGCTCCGAAGAGTGAGAGAATTCCATATTTCAGGTTCGCCGCGGAGCTCCGTCTGAAGTCGAGTCGAAGCGCGATTTTGATGGTTTGTCAACTTCTCCACCCATCGAGTTCGACCTCCTCAGCTCCAGACTCGGCCCGCGGCGAACTCGTGCCCGCAACGCTGTCTAGCTTAGCTAAGCTAAGCTAGTCCTTCCTCGCAATCAACAAACAACTACTCTTCGCCACCGCCCCCCTTGGTGTCGGCGGCGCATGTAACGATGCTGCCATCATCACAAGTGATAGTGCATCCGCTCTTCGATCCTGAGTTCTGACACCCTACTGCGCCTGAGCATCCACGGAGATCGTTGCAGAATAGCGAGGCAAATACAGTCTTTCCTCCAAACGCGGCATCGGTGAGCGCGCCCAGTGAAAGCACGAGCAGGCTGATGACGATCCAAGACTTCTTCATACTTTTCCTCCTCTGTTTATTGGTTACGTGAATGTTTAGCGTCGCAGCAGAATTATGTCTAACGCCGCTACGACGCAAGTTCGATGAGCGAAGCTGAATCTTGCCGATCAGAAGCAATCAGCCAGAATACGTATCGGCCGTTTATCCGGCGAACATCAAAACCCCGGTACGCCTTTGCTAATGACGGGAGTGCCGCGCGATAACGGTTCATTTCGGCCCCGTTAAAATCGAACTCGACGATCTCAGGTTGCGGGAGATCCAATAAAATGAAGAGCCGCTCGCCGATTATGCGAGCGCCGGACAGGTATGTCGGCAACCGGTACTTGTCGGGGCCGGGATGGCTGAACGATTGGTCCTTGCCCAGGGTGTCCAAGCCAGAGAAGGACGGATGGCTGACATTGAATTCGCGGATGAAATCGCCCGCCGTGGAATAGATGCGCACAACCGGCCTATGCTGGAAAGCAGCGATGACCACATCGGCCTTAGCGCAAAGATAGACTTGATCGTCGAACCCAAGCAGATTGGCTCTGTTCAAACGAGCACCGAAAGACTTCAGTCGCTTTCCGGTACCGTCGACTTCAACGATCAGCGGATCGGACGCCTTCTGCTTCCTGAACATGGGATTTATGTAGATGACTCCGTCCGGCCGCACGGCAAAGTGATGAATTTGATAATAGACTCGCGCCAATCGTTCGAATGAGCCGTCTCGCGCAAAGAACTTGAGGCCGTCGTTATCCGAAATCAGTATCCGGTCTCGCCACATCTGGATTGTCCCGGGCCAGGAGAGCTTTGCCGAACCCTGCAGCGACAACGTCTGAATAGAATCCGCATCCGGCCGGCAATAGTGAATCAGGTGCGCATTGTTGTCACTTATGAAGAGCGGGCCATGGTCAGACGCAGCCAACGAAACGGGATAAACCCATCCACCGCCTCCACCCAGACTCGACTCAATCCGGCGGATCTGGGTTAAAGGCCTTACGTCTCCTGTATAGCCCTTACTTGAGATCTTGGCCTGGTATTCAACGTCATCGCGACCGGCTTCGGAGTTCGGCGCGGAGCCGGAGCTCTCACCGACCGACTTGCCCGTGCAGCCTGCATATAGCATCGCGAAGGCGGTAAGACTTAATGCCGCTATTTTGCGGATGATTTTCATGATGCTCGGAGCCTCTATTGAGCGAACCTTCTCAACATCTCTCTGGTTTCCGATAATTCGGTTTCAATCGATACGACCTTACCCTGGCTGACAGCAATAACCGTCCCGTTTATAAGCCTTGTTCCGTAGGTCTGGTCCAGAATCGACCAGCGACGGGAAAGCTCGGGGTTGGCGCGCTCGACATCGAAAGAGATGTCCAGGTTAGTTTTGAAATTGTCCGCGTCAGAGGCTTGAAACGAGTTCGGGAGCAAGGCCAGATAAGCGATTCCCTGGTCGTTTGAAGCACGCGCCCTGAGCAGATCGATCAGGTAATGTTCGGGACAGCCAGTACAGGCTTGCGAGAAGATCACTCCCACGGCCTTGCCACGCTTCGAGCGCGCCGCCCTGGAATGGAGTTGTTCGAGCAAACCGTCATCGCTTATCTTTATAATCGTCGCCAGCAGCATATCTCGAGAGAAAGGCGCGTCTCCATTCACCAGGTGGAGCAATGAGCCCACTGCGTCGCCCTCATCATACTTGGCCCAACCCCGGAGTCTTCCGGTCTCGTCGAAAAGGCGCCACTCTTCGCAGCATTTTGGAATATTGAAGAGATCGCTCAATCGCTCGTAATTATCCTCAACGACGATCAGATCGCCGGCATCTTTCGGCATCCTCCTTCTAAACTCGCGGGAGTCCCTGGTAATAATCACCCACGAGATTGGGCGCCGGAGGTTCTGTCCGCGAACTCGCAGGAACGAAGCGATCTGCGGCTCAACGTATGGATTGACGAATTGAACGAATAGAGGTGATCCGAGAAGGGTCGACGTCTGCATGGCCTGGCCGGCGTCATCTTTCAACTCGATCAGGGGCAAGCTCTGAGTCAAAGCCAGAGGCAGAGGACCGATCGCCTTAGCAGTGCCGCTTCTACGTGCCAACAGATAGCCAGCGACGAGGATGTTGGCTGCAACCAAGACGGCTAAGAGAAGCCGGCGACGGGAGTTGACGATCGAGGTGCACATATTGAGTTCACGGATTCGGAGCCCGAGAAGCGTTCACCATAAGCCTCTCCGGGAAGTAAAGAACAGACGATCTAGACAATTAGCGTCATCAGCGGCTGAGCAGCAAGCTCAGCACGCTAGACCCCTCACCCTCAAGAGGGTAGCGAAATGACTACACTGCAAAACCGGTCGTGATTGGCCCGGTTCCCGTGCCCAGTAATCACCTGAACAACACCAGTAATCTAGTTCCATGAACCACAAAAGAAAGCGCTCGCGCATAATACGATCAGCTTACCGTTGAAGTCAAGAAATTTGTGATTCACCTCACCGTTGCAAGCGCACGGCATCGCAAGAGCACAAGCCTCTGAGCCCACCGGCGTGATTGATTCTCCATCCGCCGCTCATGAAATATGGATCCGGTTCACGACCACAATGGCATCGGCAGGTTTAATATATAGGCTCCGAGATCGCGCATGCGAGGGAACACAAAGGATGCTGACTGGCCGGAACAATCGCGCGGATTCCGAATTGCCCGATCAGGTTCAGGTGCAGCTAAAACACATAGACAGTGGCGCGCCGATATCGGTGCCGGCTACGTATTTTTCATGCCCGATTCTTTAGCCTAAAACACTTGAAAAGGTGGTGTCATTAGCAATATGGCGCATTGACAATAGGCTCTACGCTTACATAGCCTATGACTAGTCAGACTACTGAGCGTTCTTACCTTAGGTGAGATCCGAAAGGCCATCGCGCTCCTAGCCCAAGGCAAACGGCGGACTCGCCTGGAGACATGGCTCGAAGTTCAGTTGAAAGCACGCTTCGCCGGGCAGATTTTCTCGATTGACTCAGGAGCGATCAATAGGATCATGACCGCTCACCCGAGTCCCTACTGAAGCGCTTACGTAACCTCCAGCGCGAGGATATCGCTGTAGGGGACGTGTTCGACGCCAGGCAACGGTGAGCTACTTGTGCTCTTGAACAGTGATCCACTCGAAGGGCACGGCTTAGAGCAGCCCCAGCACTGACGAAGAGGAGCCTCAGCAACATCATCCGCGCCTAAGGCGTGCACATCTGGATCGATCGAAGGGGTCACTTTTGGCGGGCAACCCCCTGTACATTTCTCGCGAGCGCCGGAGCCAGACGCTATCAGCCTTCTATAGATGTAGTCGGCGCTCCGCGTCTCGATCTATCGGTGCATTCGGCAGGCAGAGTCTCTGGACCTTTTATTTTGTCGACCAGTTCGATCCAGCCCCAGAGAATACTGCTAGCCCGGGATCACCTATCCTATCCACGTTGTTCATAGCATTCGCCGGGCCGCTTCCCTCTTTCAGGTTGATAGGGCTTCAGCGGGCTGATCCAGTTGAAAGTCTTTTGGATCTTCAGGAAGCTCGACTGGAGGCACAGGCGCTTGAGTTCCTCAATTCATTCCAGGAGCCAAAGGACAGATGAGTGAGCTCGGATAACCTGATGCACTTAATATCGCCGGCTCTCGTGCTGAAGGAGGCTGCGGATGAGTGGCTGCGGATGAGTGGCTGCGGATGAGATGACCAACAGCCAAAAAGGATGCTATCGTCAAAGGATAAGATTAAAGCGCTGCTTTCAGATGCCAGGAGCGATTTTATGAGCCAGCTTCAGATTCAGAATGTACCAGAAGATAAGATGCAGGCGCTGGTCGAAAAAGCCGACGAATCCGGTCAGACCCCTGAAGAATACGCGCTTCATCTCATCATACAAGGGCTATCTACGTCTGGACGCGAAAAGACGTTTGATGAAATCCTTGCACCCTTTCGGCGAGAAGTGAAACAGAGTGGTCTGACAGACGACGAGCTCGCCGGTCTCTTCACAAGAGCAAGACAGGACTACGCTCGCGAGCAGAATGGATCATAGTTGAGTACCGAGAAACCGCGAGCCGTCCTAGATTGCATGGTTTGCTTACAAGCCGCTGCCAGAGATCAGAGTCCTGCAGCGGCTTGTTTGCGATTGGCTGAGAATCGCTATATTCGGCTCTTCATTAGTAGAGACATCCTCAGAGAGGTGCAGAACGTATTATCGCGCGGTTATGTTCGGGCAAGGTTTCAGACACTCACCGACGAAACCGTCACCGCGTTTCTTGAGCGCCTACGAAATGCTTCGGAGTTCATTAGAGCAGTCCCAAGGCCCTTTACCTATGAGGAACGCGACGTAAAGGATGAGCCTTACATCAATCTCGCGGTTGAAGTGGAGGCGCATTATGTTCTGAGCCGGGACAAGGACCTCCTCGATCTGATGAACTGGGAGACGGAGGCGGGCCGAGAGTTCCAGAAACGGTTCCGCTTTCTAAGGATCGTACCACCTGAGGTCTTTCTAGGTGAGATCGCGAAAAGAGACGTGCCCGACTAGGCCTAAAAGCAGCGTGATTAAAGAGTATTGAAAAAGAAGAGAGTAGCTGAAATGTGCTCCTGAACGTAGTTTCAAGTGTAAATAAAGAAATCTGCGATTCAAGAAAGGAACACATTTCAGGTGAACAAAAGAGACCACAAGAGAATGATGAAGCGCAAGCGGAGATTGGCGAAGCGGCTTGAGAGGAAGCAGTACGAGGATCAAGCGGAAGCGATGTTCAAGCAGACGGCGATCAGTTATGAGATGGGAGGGCGGGTGGAAGCGATGGGATATGGAGGGATCGGAGCGATACACAATTTGGTATGTAAGCTAGGATTGGATGAAGCGCTCAATGAGGCGATAAAGCTGTTGAAGATACATGTGCCGTACCACGAATCAGATCACATATTGAACATGGCGTACAACGTAATGAGCGGGGGGAGGTGTTTGGAAGACATCGAGAGACTGCGAAACGATGAGGGTTATATTGAACAGTCTCGTAAAGCGGGCCAGGGACAGCCTTCCAACCTATTTAGTCTAACGCAGCCTTTTCCGCGAACCAGTCTTAGCGTGTTTGATCCGCTGTGGGGCGAAATTCCCTCTTTGAATTGGGGGTTTCGCCCACATCCAGGCCAAAGGTCTCCGCCCCTCCAGGCCAAAGGTCATTGATCGATCCGGCCGACTCAGCCCTCACGGAAACGCGTTGCTTTGGTAACAGACCCTTTCAACTATTTTGACCTCTCAAATGCTCTGCGCTCCGACTGGGCGTATCGATATACATAGCATCCCGAATCCATAGCATCCCGGATACATAGCATCCCGAGTTATTGATGAGAACGTTTTATGGAGTGAAGCGCTCCAATAAGTCTATGCTCGATTACTCTTAGCTATATCTCTTCAGGATGTATCGCAAACAGAGTCGCGTTCGGAGTGAGCCGCCGCGAGGTGCTGAAGCGGTGATCGCCAGGGACCAGGTAATAGCGGGTTTAAGCGACGTAGAAAACACTTAATCGTTGGACCAAGTAATATCACTTTTGAGCGACATAGAAAACAATTAATCGTTTTAGGGCGGCACGCACCTTGCTCGACAACCGTCGCTCCTCATTCGATAGAAATTGGAGATCATCGATCCTGAAAGCGCTTCCCTTTATCTCGGCCGAAGTAAGCCATACTGGTTACGTCATCGCTTTGGTGGTATCTCCGATAACACTCGGAGCATTGTGGCAGCTCGAGCGCATAGGATTGTTGGCGACAGTGTTGAGTCTGATCGCGGCGCTCATCTGGGTAGTCGTGTTGAGACGACGAGTCGGGCGGCAGACGGAATTTATTTCCCGCCAGTTGGCAACCGAAGCCTCGTCGAGAGAGGCAGCGCAGTCAGCCGATCACGCCAAAAGCGAATTCCTGGCCAGCATTAGTCACGAAATTCGAACGCCGATGAACGGAATACTCGGCATTGCCGACCTGGCGCTCGAAACCGAGCTCAACCGCGAGCAGCGTGAATACGTGAGCCTGGTTAAAACGTCGGCTGAGTCGTTGCTGATCGTGATCAGCGACATATTGGATTTATCAAAGATCGAAGCTGACACATTCGAGCTGGAGTCGACGGAGTTCAGTCTTCGACAGACGGTTAACACCGCCATAAAGACGAAAGCGCTGGAGGCCGACCAGAAGCGTTTGGAGCTGCTTTCGGAGGTGGGATTCGACGTGCCTGACGGGCTAGTCGGAGATAATCTCCGCGTCAGGCAGATACTGCTAAGCCTGGTTGGGAACTCCATAGAGTCTACTGATTCGGGCGAAGTTTTAACGAGAATCGAGCTGGAGTCTAGAGACGAGGAAAAACAAGAAGTCTGTCTGCACTTCAGCGTCTCTGATACCGGATCAGGTATTGCGCCGGAAAAGCAAAACGTGTTCGACGTTCTTGTGCGAGCCGACAGCTCCGGCACACATACCTATGGCGGCATAGGGCTCGGTCTGGCTATCTCAGCGAAGTATGTATCGATGATGGGAGGCGAGATTTGGGTTGAGAGTAAGCCTGGGAACGGGAGCGTGGTTCACTTCACCGCCAGGTTCGGCGTGGCGAAGGAACCTAGCCGAACGTGCGAGTCTACGACGTTGATCAATATGGCGGGAGCGCCGGTCCTGGTAGTGGACGACAACGCCACGAATCGGCGTTTGCTCAGAGACATGCTGATCAATTGGCGTATGAAGCCTATTGTGGCGGAAAGCGGGGAAGCGGCGCTGGCAGCCCTGAGAAAGACCTGCGAATCCCGAGAGGCATTGCCGCTTGTGCTGCTGGACGCTCATATGCCGGATATGGATGGCTTCGCGGTAGCCGAAGAGATAAAGAAGACTCCAGAGTTTGCGGGTTCCACTTTAATTATGTTGACCTCGAGCGGCCGAACTAGCGATGCGGCTCGATGTCGCGCATTAGGGGTAGCCGCTTATCTAACGAAGCCCCTGTCACAGGCGAGCTTGTTGGAGGCGATCACGGGCGCACTTGGGGCTTCACCTTTGGCTGGCGGCGCGAACTCGATTAAGCCGTCTTGTGAGCAAAACCAAGCGCCGCTGAAAATCCTGTTGGCGGAAGACAACCCCGTCAATCAGCAGCTTGTGGTCACGCTCCTGGAAAAACGAGGGCACTCGGTCGCAGTGGCGGACAACGGCAGGCTCGCCGTGGAACGATTGGAAGCCGAAAGCTTCGATCTGATACTGATGGATGTGCAGATGCCTGAGATGGATGGGCTTGAAGCAACCGCCGCGATTCGGCTGAGAGAGCAGGCCGGCTCATCACGAATCCCTATTATCGCTATGACGGCATACAACACGAAGCGCGAGGGGGAGCGATGCTTTGAAGCAGGCATGGACGGATATGTCTCTAAGCCGATCAGCGTAGAGGCGCTGCTCCGGGTTATCAGGAACCTGCTGTCGGGCTATGCAAAACAAGATCGCGGGGCTGAAAAGCGTCGCCCCGGCATGGCTACTGTCTCAGCCGACCAGGTGCTTGACCGATCGGAGTTGCTGGCGTTTCTGGATGGAGACGTGCAGTTTCTGCGTCGTATGGTTCAGGCGTTTTTCAAAACATGCGACGAGTCGACCTCTCATATGCGCGAAGCGATCGCAGCCGGGGACGCAAAGAAGCTCGATGATGCCGCGCACTTTTTGAAAGGCGCCGCCGGGCATATGAAAGGGACCGCGGTCGTTAGCGCCATTCTGACGCTGGAGGAGAACGCTCGCTCAGGCGAGCTAGGCAAAGCCAACGAGCAGTTTAGAGCGTTGGAATGGGAGCTGACTAAGCTGAAGCTGGCGCTAACCGAGATGACAAGCGATCAAGCGACGCACAGTCTGAAGGGAGCGCTTGCGGACTGAGATAGAGCAGACAAATGAAGGCATGGATCGGAGACTCCAAGCGAGCCTCACGTACCGGCAGGACTCAAAATTTCGTCTTGTGCAAGTCGGGTCGTTCGTCGAAGAGCGGATTGAAGCTCTTCAACTTTTATCGGCTTGCTCACGTAGTCATCCATTCCCGCGGCGAGACATTTTTCTTTGTCGCCCTGCATTGCATTGGCGGTCATAGCAATGATCCGCGGCCTGCCCTGTTTTGGCCATGCCTGGCAGATATGCCGAGCGGCTTCCAGTCCATCCAGTTCAGGCATATGCATATCCATTAATACCACGTCGTAAGGCTGCCGCTGGAGAGCATCGATTACCTCCAGGCCGTTGGCAGCCAGATCAGCACGGTATCCCATCTTTTGCAGCAGCGCCAAAGCAACCATCTGATTGACTGCATTGTCCTCGGCAAGAAGAATCTTAAGCGGATGGCGCGCCCCAAGCTCCTTATCGAATTCCTTCTCTCCGCGAGTTGTCTTGATCCTGGTCACTCCTAGAAGGACCTCGCCGAGAATATTGTGCAGGTCGGGTGCTTTGATCGGTTTGGTCAGATAGGCAGCGAATATTGCTTGTTGCCCATTCTCCGGCCGCCTTGTTCTGCTTATGCCGCTGGAGGAAAGCAGCACGAGCGGCAGCGTGGTGCACCGATCGAGCTTGCGAATCTCCTGGCCTAGCGTCACGCCGTCCATCTCCGGCATTTGGTGGTCCAAGATCGCGACATCAAAGGGCGGCTCGTCATGCAGACAACGAAGTCCTTCCGCGGGTGACGACACTGCGTACGGAATCATTCCCCACGACTCAACATACCGCGCGAGAATTTTACTGTTTGTGGCGTTATCGTCCACCACAAGCACTCGCTTGCCCGAGAAGTCAGGGTGGAAGACAAAGGTGTCCTGCGCTTCCGCGGCAGCCGCTCGGGCGACGATGGTGAAGAGAAAGGTAGAACCAAAATGTTCCGTGCTTTCGACCCACATCCTGCCGCCCATCATCTCAGCCAGCCGGCTGCTGATTGCCAGCCCCAAACCGGTGCCTCCGTACTCACGAGTGGTGGAAGGATCGACCTGACTGAAGGATTGGAACAATCGGCCTATCCTGTCCCGCGGTATGCCGATGCCGGTATCCCTAATCGCAAACTCGAGCTCGACTCTCGTGTCATCCAACTGCCGCGAAGATACGGACGCAACGACCTCGCCCTCGTGAGTGAATTTGATCGCGTTGTTCAAGAGATTGACCAGTACTTGGCGGAGGCGGGTGATGTCTCCGACAATGGTTGAAGGAACGTGATCGTCAACCAGATAGGCAACGTCCAGACCCTTCTCAGCAGCCTTGGAAGAGACGAGATCAAAAGCTTCCTCGATGCAATGGCGCACTGAGAGTGGATGTTGTTCCGGTTCGAGCTTGCCGGATTCTATCTTCGAGAAATCGAGAATGTCATTGATGACGGATAGGAGGGTGTCGCCGGCGGTACGAATGATCTCGACGCAGTCTTGCTGTTCGTGAGAGAGAGAAGTGTCGAGAAGAATAGTAGTCATACCGATGACTGCGTTCATAGGGGTTCGTATTTCGTGGCTCATGTTGGCAAGAAACTCGCTCTTGCTTCGCGCGGCTGCTTCAGCCGCCTCGCGGGCCCTTTCCAGTTGCGCTTCGATCTCCCTGCGCAGCGTCAAATCCAACATCGTTCCGACCATGCGAAGCGGAGCGCCCCACGAGTCACGTATCACATAGCCCCGATCCATTACATAAACATAGGATCCATCCGCTTTCTCGAACCGATATTCATCCCTCCAGGATTGCTCTCCGCTGTCGAGCGCGGCCCGAATGCCGGATTGCACTCGCTCCCGATCCAGCGGATGCACTTTGTCCACCCACCACGCAAGATTGCCTACCGCGTCGTGCGGATAACCAAAGACCGTGTGAATGCTCTCATTCCAGGAGACGCTGTCATTTTGCAGATTTCGGTCCCAAAGAATGTCGTTGGTTGCCAGCGATACGAACTTGAATCGCTCATTGCTTTCCCAAAGAGCTTCAACAAGCTTCTCCTGCGCACTCTGCATCAGAGCACACCGGACCGCGAAGGAAAGCATCGCGACGGCGATGGCTGCGAGGCCGACCAGTCGAGACTCGCCGTAGATGCTCAGGCCCAGGATCGCGCTGCCGAGAACCATCACCGCGAGGCCGATATTGAAGATAAGCAACCGGGTGCGCCTGGAGCCGAACTTGGAATGACTATTCCTTTTTTCAAAGGGCGCAGGACGCCATCTCGTCGCCAGTCCCGCGGCCGCCAGGTACGGAACTATCCACAATCGATCAGAGTATTCCGCCAAGTCAGGCTGGAACTGCTCCATGTATGTCGTAGTTGCGTGAACACAACAGAGAACGATCAGGTAGACAGCGAGACGTCCGAATAAACCTCGCATGGGGCCGCGCGAAGCGAAGGTGAATCTGGCGATTGTCGAGATAAGAAGTACGGCGTTTACAATGACGCTTATGCTGACATTGGTGAATACATCAGCGTCATGCGGAGCTATCTCGGCCAACCTCGTGTGGTATACGCCCAAGCTTACAAGGGCGACGGCAACGCAGCCATCGAGAATTGTCTCCACTCGAGTAGATTCGGAATCATCCGAGAGGAACAAGGGCATCGCCAACGCCGCCGCGGCCAAGCGATAAAAGAACGATGGAAAGAACGAGACACCGTCGGTGACCGGGATATCGAAGAAATGATAAACGGCCCATCCTACATCCGCGACCTGATGGAGTCCAAAGGCGATCCCGACCAGCAGCCAGAACAGGCGAGCAGGACCTCGAGCCCGGTAAGCAGCACCGAATAAAATGACGATGGCAACGGAATTTGCAAGGACTTGCAGAATATCGAAGAACCGCAGTTGCCAGGGTGTATTAGCAAAAGCCAGCCAGCCTGCATACACGACGAACAGGATAACCGCCGAGACTCCTGTGACCTGCTTCCGAGACGGCTGAGTCTGAATTACCTTAGAAAGCCACGCGCCTTCTGATGGCCCGCGCTGTGATGTATTCTCAGGGTTCACGACTCAACACCCTCTCTTTCTACAAGAACAAATAGAGTTCGCGCTGCACATGAACCCGCGCACTGGCGCCTGCGCGGGATTCTCTTAAACAGAGGCCGACTCAAACGTTACTTAATTCTGTCGGAGATCGTCTTCTAATTCAGAAGCTGATCCGGACTGAGAATTGCAGATTGCGAGAGCCATATCTCGGCGCGGCCGCGAGTGGTTGATCGAATGACGGATTCACCGTTGCATCCCAAACGGCCGAGTCGTTTCCATCGTTGTCGGTCCTTTGCTGGAGAGTGTACTTCACATTGTCGACCGCTCCTTGCTGGAAGTTTGCGTGATTCAAAAGATCAAACGCTTGAGCCGCAAAGGTCAGAGATACTCCTTCCTTTATCTTGATTGTACGGGCAACGCTGAAATCGATAGTTTCCACTCCCGCGCTTCGGAAAGAGTTGAAGCCGAGCCCCGGAACTATTGAGAAGTTCACTTGAGGCGTATCAAAGACAGCGGTGTAGGGCCGCCCGCCGGCAAAGTTCGCCGCCGCAGCGAAGGTGAAGCCCTTAAGCCCGCGCATCTGAGGCAGCCACGCCGCGCTGAGTACGAACCTGTTTGTTTGGTTTAGCAGGGAGGGGCCGCGCTGCGACCGTTGATCGAATTGATTGAAGTAGCCCGTTCCCTGGTCGGTATTCTTGGAAAGCGTATAGCCAATCAGTCCGTAGAACTGGGGCGATACGTAGCGAACCGACGTTTGCAACGCGTGATAGACCGATTTGCCGGAGTTGTCGATCGCATTGATAGCTCCAAAGTTCGGATTGAAAAATCCATCGATGGCCTCGAAATCCGGCACGACGAATGATTGTCCGTTCGGCAGATTGACAGTAGCCGTAGTGAAAGAGCCATCAAAGGCGGTTTGAAACTGCGAGGGAACCAGGTTCAGATCGAACCCGAAGTTACCGTTTGCCTGCCTCGTGACTCCGTTGGAATTTCCAAGCAGCGCGAGGCCGTGACTGTAAACATAAGTCGCTCCCACCACTAGATGCTTGCCGATCTGATGCTCCAATCCGATGTTTCCCTGTTCAACATAAGGACTGCGGAAATCCGGTGAAAAGACCACGACTGAGGGCGTGCCGCTAACCCCGCTCGGGAATGCGGTAAGGCTATTTGGAAACGTAACGATCGGGTTGTTGTTGCCGAATCCAGGTCCGGTCGCAACCAGAAAAGGCTTTGCAATTCCATTGGCCGCCAACGCCTGCGCAACGTCCAGCAAATTCTCGGGAACGTAGTACAAGCCAAAGCTGCCTCTTAAAACTGTCTTGCCGCTCCGGCCAAACGCATACGCGAATCCCACCCGCGGAGCAATGTTCGCGCGGCTGTACGGAATATTGCAGGTCAGCGGAAGAGCCGGATTGCAGGTCTTGGGCTGGGGCATCACTTGCAGGTCCCAACGCACTCCATAGTTCACAGTCAGATGGTCCGTAACTCGATAATCATCCTGCGCGAATAATCCGTAGCTCGGAGAATGAAATTTGACGGTGGGTTGACCGAATGATTGGAGATACAGTTCGAAGGCGCCGCTTGCAACGCTTTCAAGATCCGCGAACCTGTATTCTCCTTTTGGCGCATAGATGAAGGAGTTGTTCTCACGGTTCAAGTTGAAATCCGCTCCTACTTTGACCTCGTGCTTGCCAATCACTTTGGTCAAGCCGTCCCGCGCCTGATAGCGGCTGTCAGTCTCAGACAACTGGACGCGATTGCCTCCAAGGACGAATCCGGTGTCCGGATTTTGAATCGTGATAGTCGGAGAAGTAGGCGGCGTGGCAGGCAAATCGAAATGAGTATCTCTTCCAAAGTGGATGGCAAACTCATTGACCGTACTAGCATTGATGAAACTGCCCAGGCTGAGCTGGACAAAGTGGCTTGTAGCGCCGTCCGTCAACGAAAGACCGTCTCCCGTCGATGTTGGAGTGGTAAAGAAACCATGCGGGCTGCGGAAACGCTGATAGTTGTAAGTCGCGATCAAGTAATTTCGTTCGCTCAGTTTTGCATTTACTTTTCCGAAGGCGGCATTCTGGTTGAAGGTGCGCGGAAAGGATCCCGAAGCGGCGGCCACCGCTTGTTGCAATCCCGGATTAGCGGCAAAGAAGCCCGCCGGTAGCTGATCCAGATGCGCCGGCGCATTGTTTACCACGAGAGGTTCTCTCCGAACCTGGCCTTCATAATTCGCTACATAAAAGAGTCGATCTTTCCTTAGCGGTCCGGTGACGGTAGCTCCAAACTGCTGCCTGCGGTTCTCCGGTTTGTTAATGCCTGCGCTGTTGTTGATCGAGTCATTTGCGTTCATTGAGGAATCCAGCACGTAGTAGTACCCATCTCCGTGGAAAGCATTCCCGCCGCTCTTGGTGACAGTGTTGACTAGACCGCCCCCAGCTTGACCGAATTCTGCTTTGAAGCCGGTGCTTGTAACTTGAAATTCGTGGATTACATCTTCGCTGAATTGGAAAGGAATGCTCGTGCGCCCAATCTGCTGGGAATAGAAGGCATTGTTGTCGTTCGCTCCATCCACCGTGTAGTTGTTATAGTTGCCAGCCATCCCATTGAAGCTGACCATTCCGAAATCCCCATCCGTCGTTGATCCAGGCGTCAACAAGACAAAGTCCGTGAAGCTGCGGCCGTTCAGAGGAATTATTCCGATCACCCGGTTGCCAATGACGGTACTGATCGAAGAAGTCGCCGTGTCCACCGACGCGGTGGTTGTGGACGTAGCTTCTACCGTGACTTCCTGGCGCTGTGATGCAACGCCCATCATAGGCTGGAGAGTTGTTGTCGTTCCCACATTGATCGCGACATGATTGAATACCATCTGCTCGAATCCGGTTTTAGAAACGGTGACCCGATAGGCGCCCGGCTCAAGCGCAAGAAATACAAAATGCCCCTCGGCGTCTGAGACTTGCTTTTCTTCAGCGCCGCTCGTCTCACTCAGCGCGCGGATTTCCGCTTGTGCGATGACCGCTCGGTCCTGGTCCTGCACCACTCCTTGCAGCCGTCCTGTACTTGAGCTTGATTGCGCATAGATATCGCCGGGGACGGGAGCGACGGCGATTAGTGCCGCGCAAATTAGGGGCAAGAGCCCTTTCATCATTGTTTTAGAGAATCCCACGTTATGCCTCATTTGAACTGGACTCCTACTCTCTTCGTCGGGCTTTGATATTTGGGGACTTATGAAGAAGTGGAAACGCAACGGGCGGGCGCTATTCGGTATCTCCGTCCCGGTGCGGGTGAAAAAATTAGAGCCACCGACTGAGTAGCTCGAATATCTAGTAGTGAAAATGGTCCGTGTATCCGGCAACGATAAATGTCTTTGCGATAAAGTAAGGCGAGTAAGCTAATCCGGGGCGAAAGATCGCATGTCCCATATAATTCCCTTCACTCAAAACTCTGGGGACCCGAGCCTCATTGTTGCAATCGACAGGCCCTCTTTAGTTGGGAACCTCTCCGGCGATCTAAGTGTGGGTAACAGCACCGGTCATTGTATCTTATCGACCTACTCTGACTGTTGCGATTAGCGATATGAGACCCAATTAAGATAGGGCGAACCGCCCCAGCGTATTAGTACGCGCGTTGGCTGCGGCAGTCAGGGAGATCATGGCGGCGGCTATACTCGTGGAAGTTTGCTAAAAGAAAAGGCGTGTTCGATTCGTGGAAACCCTGAAAGTGTTGCGGTCTTAACTGAGCGAAGATATAACCCGGAACAAAAAGAGAGCGGTGTTCAAGATTTTGTGTAACCGGTCTGCGTCAAGGTTGTCGTTCCGTGTTCCAACACGGGGAAGCCGCAGCTTCCCCGTGCAACGTTCGATTCAGGTCGTGGGCCTCATTGGATTTTGAGCGCGTTACGTTGGCGCGATCGCCATGCCTCGTCTACTGTCCAATAGGTTTCACGGGCACAGGATAAATACCAGCGTCCGCCAGCTCTTTTAGCAAAGCAGGCAGCGCGTTAATCAGCGCGTTTGCCTCCTGCACGGCTTTTTCCAGCAGCGGACGAATCTCAACAGTCTGTCTCATCTGCGTTTCTGTAGGCCTTGAGGTTGAACCCATAATACCGCCTTTCAGCCCGCCAAAACGGAAACGCAGGTTCTCATTGAGACGCTCAAAATTCCCGGTCTCAAAGGGATTTTCCGCCCCGATGCCAAAGCGTCTGCCTACGGGCTCAAATTTCTTCGCGAAATCTTCAACCTTGGTCTTTATCGCCGCGGGGGCGCCGGCATTATCTTTCAATGCCTGCTGAATGGCTTTGATCCTGTCATTCACTTCATTCAAGCGATCCGCTGCTTCGTTTATGGTCTTCTGCAATCCATGCAGTTGAATCGCCGTGTCGAACCAGATTTTGCGGTCCTCTGGGGAGATTTGAATTTCCGGGTCGCCTTGCACGGTGATTGAATTGGCAGCCGATTCCTTGTCGTCAACTTTTAGGGTTACCTGATACGTGCCGGGTAAAACGAACGGCCCATCAAGACCGCCGCCTCCAAAGCCGCCTCCCCCTCCCCCTCCGCCGCCAGCTTGAGGCGCTCGCGGACGCGGCAAAGGCTTAACGCGCAAGTTCCAGATGACGGTATTGATACCGGCCGCGGTCTTGTCTTTGACGTCGTCGCCTCCAAGCTCACGCACAATGCTGCCGGAGGAGTCCTTCACTGTTAGCGTCAATTTTTTAGCGGGTGACTTCAAGTAATAAGTGAAGGCAGCGCCGATATCCTGGTTTTTCCCCAGGAACTGCATGTCGCCTTCAAACTCGCGCGACCGGTCTCCTGCCGCATTCATCTGCGTGGCCGGGCGAATATCAAACAAATGTGCGTCCGTTGAACGCGCTTTAGCAAACTGTTGAAGCGGCGTCATATCATCGAGAATCCATATGCCGCGCCCGTGCGTCGCTAATATCATTGCGTTGTCGCGCGGATGCAGCGTGATTTCGTAAATCGGCACGGTCGGTAGATTCGCTTTTACGCGCATCCATTGTTTGCCTCTATCAAATGTCACAAACAGGCCGCTCTCCGTTCCGAGATAAAGCACTTCAGGGTTCTTCAGGTCTTCGGTGATGGTGCGCGCCGCCTGACCCTTCGGCAGATTACCGACGATGGACTTCCAGCTCTGCCCGTAGTCATTGCTGACATAAACATAGGTGCTGAAATCGTTAAGGCGATGACCATCGAAGGTCGCATAAACCGTTGCTTCTTCGAAACGCGAAGGCGCGACTCGTGAAACATACGCACCCTTTCCCAAACCGGGAACCTTCGATGTAAGGTTGGACCAATTAGCGCCGTCATCTCGCGACACACTTATTACGCCGTCATCCGACCCGGTGTAATACAAGCCGGCTTTCTTCGGCGACTCATTAAAGGTGACGAGGTTGCCGTATGAGTTTACGCCATCGTCTTTCGCAAGCGTGATCTCTTTGCCTTTAACAGACATCAAGCTAAGCGTTTCGCGGTCGGTATTAGTCGTTAAGTCGCCGCTGATCGGTTTCCACGAATGCCCTCTATCAGTTGACTTGAAGAGGCGATTTGCGGCGACGAAAATCGTCGAGGGGTTATGCGGCGAAATCACCATGGGTGTATCCCAATTCCAACGATAAGGTTTTTCGCCTTCGGGCGGTTCGGGCCGAATCGCTTTGCGCTCGTTGGTCGTGCGATCAATCCGGGTCATGCGTCCGTCCTGCGATTCAGCATAGAGGATGCGAGGGTCGGACGGATCCATCTGCGCTTGAAACCCGTCTCCGCCGCTGATAACAAACCATTCATCGTTGCCGATGCCGCTTGCCGAACGCACGCTGCTTGGCCCGCACCAGGTATTGTTGTCTTGCAAACCGCCGCACACCGTAAACGGCGTCTTCATATCGTAAGCGACGTGATAAAACTGACCGAGCGGCATATTCTTAAGCCACACATACGTTTTGCTCTTATCGTAAGAGATGCCTACGCCGCCGTCGCCGCCGATCATCATGTGATTCGAGTTCGCGGGATCGATCCACGCCGCGTGAAAGTCAACGTGGATCTTCTGTGCGCCGTCATTGCGAAAAGTCTTGCCGCCATCGTCTGAGATGTGCAGTTGGACGCCGAGCACATAAATGCGCTGATCGTTATTCGGGTCAATGCGAATCTGGCTGAAATACATGGGGCGCGGATTGGTGTTCCCCATCTTCGTCCAACTTGCGCCGGCATCTTCCGAACGATACACGCCGCTCTCTTTCGGGTGTTCGATTCGGGCATAAACGATGTTTGGATTGCGGCGATATACATCAAGCCCTATGCGTCCCTTGGCGCCTTCGGGAATGCCTTTTGTAAGTTTCGTCCACGTGCGCCCGGCATCCGCGGTTTTATAGATCGCGCTGCCTGCGCCGCCGCCATTGAATCCCCATGTAGCGCGGCGCCGTTGATAGGTCGCCGCATAGACGACTTTGTTATTCGAAGGATCCATCACCAGTTCAGTAGCGCCAGTGTCCTCATCAGTTTTTAGGACGTTTGCCCACGTCAAACCGCCATCCGTCGTTTTGAATACTCCGCGTTCGCCGCCCGCGCCCCAGAGGCTGCCAAGAGCGGCGACATAAACTATGTCGTTATCGACGGGATCGACGATGATGCGGGCGATATGTTTGGAGTCCCGCAGTCCCATGTTCTTCCAGCTCTTGCCGCCATCCACCGACTTATAAACGCCGTCACCCCACGAAGAGCTCTGGCGATTGTTGTTTTCTCCAGTGCCTACCCAGACAAGGTTTGCGTCGGCCGGCGCAATAGCGACATCGCCTATTGATGAAGTCGTTTCATTATCGAAGACGGTGCTAAAGGTTGTGCCTTGATTGACGGTCTTCCACAAACCGCCGGTCGCCGTTGCGACATAGAAAACCGCCGGGTTGCTTTCCAACACCGCGAAATCGTCGATGCGGCCGGAAGGCGATGCTGGACCTATTTCACGAAATCGCAATCCAGCAAACGGCGAAGTCGAAGCGGATTCACCGTCCTGCGCGAAACCAACCGGTATCCACGGAAAAGAGGCCGAAAGAAGCGAAAGAAGGCAGAAAGCTCGGACCACCAAGCGCGTGTCACGCATCGCATTTCCTCCTGATAAGAACTGGAAGTCGATGAATCCACTGACGGTTGAGAGGCGAGCGGCAAACTTATCAACGTCGGTGGTGTCTGGCAAGCCTGAACCAACAGACCCTTATGAATTGTCGCGCGTCAACGAACATCTTGAGGATGCAGGGCGTTCCGCTTCGCCGCTTAAGGCATCCTCCTTGTGCTTGGCAGGCCCCGCTCCTGAGAGTAAGATTCCGGGCGGTGATAATTATCGCGCGATGGGAATGAACGGTCAGTAGGCGCTGAACGGCCTGATAACTCAGGCAGTAGGCGTCGAACGGCTAAATCGTGCGGAGCGGCCCAATCAGGTCCTCGAATAATCGCAAGGCACCTCACGAACAGATAAAGGGTCTTAGTCTTAACGCCTGATACAACTTCGAGCGCTCAAAAGCGCCAGGCCTGCGTGACGCATTTGTCCAAGTATGACAAGCTCGTCGCTGACTCCGATGAATTCCCATTCAAGGCGTCCGTTGGCAAATCGGCCGGTCTCACATAAGGCCCCAGGAAAGCCGAAACGGGTCTAAGCCGATTCGCGAGCTTCCCGAGAATTGTAGTGCTCTCTAGCTGCCAGGCAGCTTCCCATCGTGGTTCAACGCTATACAGGCGACGTGTGAGCAAACGCCGATGCCTGGAAGCCTCCATAGCCGATGAATCCAAAAAAGAATCGCTTCGCAAGCCCGTTTGACGATTATCGAACACCTCAAACACTGGCTGCGCTACTACGCTCCAGAGCATCGAGCCTTCCGGGCCAGGTTGCTTATACCTTCCTGGCCGACGGCGAGACCGAGCAGGAGAAATGGACCTACGCGGATCTTGACCGCAGGGCTCGCGCCATCGCATCTGCTCTGAGAGAACTCGCGCAGCCGGGGCAACCCGCGCTGCTTCTCTACCCGCCAGGTCTCGAGTTCATAGCCGGCCTGTTCGGCTGCCTCTACGCAGGGGCCATTGCCGCCCCGGCTTACCCACCCGATCCTTCCCGCATCGCGCGGACGCTGCCGCGGCTGCTTGCGATCACAAACGATCTCCAACCCGCGGTAGTCTTATCGACTTCACGCTTGCTGTCGGCCGCGAATTCTCTTCCTGAAATGCGCGAGTTCCATCCAGCCGGATGGCTCGCAACGGATTCGATTAACTTCGAAGCCGAAGGTGAAACGCCTCAAGAACGCTCTTCGTCCGACGTCGTGTTCATTCAGTACACGTCGGGATCGACGGGCAGTCCCAAGGGCGTGATGCTCACCAACTCGAATCTCCTTCACAACGCGGCGCTGGTCTATTCAGCGGTAGAGCATGGAGAGGGTGATTCTTATGTTTCATGGCTGCCTACATTCCACGATATGGGTTTGATGGCCGGGGTGCTGCAGCCTCTCTTCGCCGGAATTCCGGCAGTGTTGATATCTCCTGCGGCGTTCCTCGAACAACCGATACGCTGGTTGCGCGCGATTTCCGACTATCGCGCTACTACGAGCGGCGGTCCGAACTTCGCTTATGAGATGTGCGTTCGCAAGCTGACCGACGAGATGTGTCAGGGCATCGACCTCACAAGTTGGAGCGTGGCGTTCAACGGAGCCGAGCCCATTCGCAAAGAGACGATCGAACGATTCAGCGATAGGTTCGGCGCCTTCGGATTTCGGCGGGAAGTTTTCTATCCCTGTTATGGCCTGGCCGAGTCAACGCTCATGGTTTCGGGAGGTCAAAAAACTTCTCCCCCCGCGTACGCTGCCGGTCAGGCGGCGGCCCTCGATCAGAACCTTGTCAAAGCGTCTTCGAAATTGCCTGAATCCGCTCGGAGCTTCGTGAGCTGTGGACGTCCCCTCGGCGGGCAGAGAGTGATTATAGTCGATCCGAATACCGAGACCCGGTCAGTGCCGGGCGTTGTGGGTGAGATCTGGGTTTCGGGGCCGAGCGTCGCGCGCGGCTACTGGGGCCGCGATGAAGAGAGCCGCCGGATCTTCGAGGCCCGTCCGCGGGATTCGGCGGATGGACCGTTTCTGCGAACGGGCGACCTGGGTTTCGTTAAAGGCGGCGAGCTGTTCATCGCGGGCCGCCTTAAAGACCTGATCATTATTAGAGGGCTGAACCATCATCCTCAGGATATCGAGTTAACCGTCGAGAAGAGCCATCCGGCCCTCAGGCCAGGCTGCACCGCCGCGTTCTCGGTCGAAGATCGAGGAGAAGAGACGCTTGCAATCGTTTCAGAAGTCGACGCGCCGGATTCCCTCGACACCGAAGGACATGCGGCGATCATCGGCGCGATTCGCCAGGCCGTCGCACGCGAGCATGAAATAGCCGTCTGCGACATTGCGTTGATCAAGGCCGGCAGTCTTCCGAAGACGACCAGCGGAAAGATTCAACGAACCGCGTGCAGGACAGCTTTGCTTCAGCAAGAGCTGAAGGTCGTAACAAGATGGAGGCTGCCTGAAGCCGCGCCGGGCTTCACGTCATCCCGCGGTGCAGTCCCGGATATAGAACGCGATGTCGAAGCCTGGTTCGCCGCGCTGCTGAATTCGCTGGGGATCGATACGGCCGGCTTTCACGGCGATGAACCGCTCATTCGATATGGCATCGACTCGCTGCTCGCGGTCGAGCTGGCCTCGAAGATTCACGACGAAACCGGCGCACAGGTATCGCCTTCGAGCTTGCTGCGAGGCGCGACCGCATCTGAGATCATTCGCCAGGTAAGAGAAACGCAGCGACCTTCGCGACTCGGCGAAATGAACGAGGCGTCTCTAGCGCGGGAAGTCTCAGCGTCGCTTTGTGACAGTCCTCCGCGAGAATTCCCGCTTTCTTATGGTCAACGCGGACTCTGGTTTCTGAATCAACTGGCTCCCGGAAGCTCCGCATATAACATCGTGAGGGCCGTGCGAATCCGCGGCGCAGTCGACGCGGCGGCCTTACGAATTGCCTTTGAGATTCTGGTCGACCGGCACGACGCCCTTCGCGCTACGTTTCACGACAATGACGGCAGCCCCGTTCAAAGCATCAGCGAAGAGACCCCGGTCTGGTTCACCTTCGAAGACGCGTCGGCGTTGAATGAGGCAGAGATAAGCGCGCGCCTGATCGAGAGAGCAAACACGGCATTTGATCTTGCGCACGGCCCCTTGTTCCGCATCAGCTTATTTAGACAATGCGACGATGAGCACGTGATGCTTTTTTCGGTGCACCACATCGTCGCCGATTTTTGGTCTCTTGCCATCATTGTCGACGAGCTTGGCGAATTGTATGAATCGGCGGTATCGGGAAAATCAGCGCGTCTCTCGCCGGTGGAAGCGCGCTACAGTGACTTCGTAGATTGGCAGGCGGAGATGATCGGCGGTTCCGAAGGTCTCGGACATCGGGAATACTGGCACAAAAAACTTGCCGGAGAGTTGCCGGTACTCTCGCTCACGCAAAACCACCCGTCACTGAAAGTTCAAACCTTTCGAGGCGCCTCCTATCTCATCGAGATCGAGCCCGGCGTGACGGATGCTTTGAAGTCGCTCGCCGGTTCAAGAAGCGCAACGCCGCACGCGATTCTTCTCGCATGTCTGCAAGCCTTGCTTCATCGCTACACTGGGCAGAGCGACATCGTTATCGGCTGTCCCGCGGCCGGCCGCGCTCAGGCGCGATGGCGGGGCGTCGCTGGATACTTCGTCAATCCCGTCGCCGTTCGCACTCAAGTCTGCGCGCGTCGCTCTTTTGAAGCCTTACTGGATGAAAGCCGGCTGGATCTGATCGAAGCGCTCGAACATCAGGATTATCCCTTCGCGTTGCTGGTCGAACAGCTTGCTCCGGCCCGAGACCTGAGCAGGCCGCCGATCTTTCAGATAATGCTGGTGCTTGAAAAGTCTCGCCGCCTTGATGAAAAGGGACTATCCGCCTTTGCGCTGGGTGAAGCCGGGGCCTTCATGAAGGTCGGCCCGTTGTTGCTCGAGTCTATGAATCTGCCGATAAGATCCGCTCAGGTAGATCTCTCATTCGTCGTTGCCGAAGTTCGTGACGGACTGGCAGTCTCGATTGAGTACAACTCTAAATTGTTTGACGCGCCGACCGTCGGGAGGATCGCCGGCCATTTCAGGAGTCTGATCAGAGGTGTGACTGAAGACGCGCAATCGCTCGCTGCCGACCTGCCTCTCTTGAGCCGTGCCGAGCACAGCCAGTTGCTTCTCGAGTGGAATGACATACCGGAGGTGCGCTTCGAACGGAGTGGACTGCATGAAGACTTTGAGATTCAGACTCGCGCCACTCCGGATAGAATCGCGGTCTTCTTTGAATACGACTCCATCAGCTATGAGGAACTCAACAGGCAGGCGAATCAACTGGCTCGTAGCCTATTGACCTTAGGCGTCGGACCGGAAACTCGCGTCGGGATATGCCTCAATCGCTCAGACAAAATGATTGTCGCTCTGCTGGGCGTTCTGAAAGCTGGAGGCGCTTATGTGCCGCTGGACCCGAAATATCCACGCGAGAGAATCTCTTTTCAATTGAAAGACGCCGATGTGCGAATTCTCGTGGCACAACAGGCCACATTATCAGCGGCCGAAGGCGCCGGAGTACGGATTCTTAATATTGATGACGATCGCGCCGCGACCGTCGCGCACGCTTCGACCGATCCGGCCGTCAAGGTTTCACCCTCAAATCTGGCGTATGTTATTTACACTTCAGGTTCGACCGGCAGGCCGAAAGGGGTATGCATCGAGCACAGGAATGCGTTGACCTTTCTCGCCTGGGCCCGTGATGCATTTCCACAGGAGTCGTTCACCGGGATGCTCGCATCGACATCGATTTGCTTCGACCTGTCGATCTTCGAGCTATTCGCTCCATTGAGCCGGGGCGGCAGCATCGTACTTGTCGACAACGTTCTTGAAGTGACCCACTGTCCATCGGCCGAGAGCATAACGCTCATCAATACGGTGCCCTCCGCGGCCGCGGCATTGCTGCGCTTGGGCGGACTGCCGAAGTCGGCGGCTATCGTCAACCTTGCCGGCGAACCGCTCTCCGCCGCGCTCGTTCAACAACTCTACGAGCACGGCTCGGTTGAGCGTGTGATCAATCTCTACGGGCCGAGCGAAGATACGACGTATTCAACTTTCGAAGTCATCGAGCGATCCTCGACTGATGCTCCGGCGATTGGACGTCCAATCGCAAACACGCGAGTCTACATTCTCGATTCAAACCTCTGCCCAGTGCCCGCGTGGTTGACCGGCGAGCTGGTAATCAGCGGCGCCGGCCTGGCTCGAGGCTACCTGAATCGTCCTGAGCTTACGGCGGAAAAATTTCTGCCTGATCCATTTGCTTTGGACGCGGGCAGCCGAATGTACAGGACCGGCGATGGATCTCGGCGGCGCGAGGACGGGCGAATTCAGTTTCAAGGCAGAGCCGATCAGCAAATCAAGCTGAGAGGTTTCAGAATCGAACTTGAAGAGATCGAGCACCTGATGAGATCCGCGAGATCGGTGATCGACGCAGCCTGCAAGGTGATCGAGGATTCGGCGGGCGAGAAACAGCTTGTCGCTTACGCGGCGGTGGACGGAGCATCGGATAAACAGTTTGGAACAACAATAAAGTCGTTCCTTCGACAACGCCTGCCCGAATATATGATTCCGGCGACGGTCGTCGTTATGGAATCGCTGCCGCTGACTCCTAACGGAAAGATCGATCGCAAGGCGCTCCCGGCCCCAGCCTCCAACGGCGGCGGTCACAAGACGAGTCTGGCGCGTCCGCTCTCACTGCCGGAGGAGTTGTTGGCCGGCATCTGGTCCGATCTGCTCCGGCTCGAGCATGTGGATCGCCGGGACAATTTTTTCGAGCTCGGCGGTCACTCGCTTGTCGCTACGGGCGTGACATCGCATGTCAGACGAGTATTCGGCGTTGATTTGCCGTTGCAGGCTATATTCGAAAGCCCGGTCTTATTCGAGCAGGCAGCGGCCATTGAACTTTTGCTTCGCGGGCCGTCGCCACGCGGCGAGCCGCCTCCGACAACGGCCTCGCACCGCCGGACATTGCCTTTATCATATGCGCAGCGGCGCCTCTGGCTCATCGACCAGATGCAGCCGGGCGATCACGCGTACAACATTCCCGCCGTGATCCGTCTCGACGGATCGCTCAACCCGGAGGTGTTGCATTCCGCGATCAACGAAGTGGTGCGCCGCCACGAGTCGATGAGGACCTCGTTCCCATACTCGGGCGTACATCCCGTACAACTCGTGGCCGAGCGTTTGGACGCCGTCATCCCCTTGATCGACTTGAGCGGTCTCGCGAGTTCCGACCGAGCCGCCGCGGCAATGACTCTAGCCACGGAGCAAGCGCAAACGAGTTTTGACCTTTCCGCATTGCCGTTAATCCGGTTCGGCCTGCTCAAGCTTTCAGACTCGGAGCACCTCCTGGTTATGGTCATGCACCACATCATTTCCGATGGGTGGTCGCTGGGCGTGCTGGTGAAGGAGCTTGCGGCGCTGCACGATGCCGCGACGCTTGGAAGGCCGTCGGAGCTGGCCGAGCTTGCGCTTCAGTACGGCGACTATTCACTGTGGCAGCATGAATGGCTCGAGCAGCGACTGGCTGCCGACCTTGATTACTGGAAGGAGAAACTTGCGGGCGCTCCTGTTACGGAGCTGCCAACCGACTATCCGCGGCCGGCAGTCCCGAGCCAAAGAGGCGCGGGCGCCGGCTTCGAGCTTGACCAGTTATTATGCGCGCGGCTGAACGATGTAGCGCGAATCTCCAATGCAACATTGTTTATGGTACTGATGAGCGCTTTTCACGCGCTGCTGTCGAGATACACAGGTGAAAACGACATTACGATCGGAACTCCTATTGCGAACAGAAATCGCGCCGAGCTGGAACCCCTCATCGGTTTCTTCGTTAACACGCTGCCGCTTCGACTAAAAGGCAATGCGGGCGAGACCTTTCAAGACCGCGTGGCTGCTATGAAGGAGACGGCGCTCGACGCCTACGCGCATCAGGACGCGCCGTTCGAGAAAATAGTCGAAGCCGTTCAGCCGGCCAGAATGCATGGAAGCCAGCCTTTGTTCCGCACGATGCTGACGCTTCAGAACGCTCCGCTTCCGGAGCTGAGGCTCCGCGGTCTGACGTTGCGCAGGCTGGAGACTGAGAGCGCCTCTTCGAAATTCGAGATCACCTTCTCGCTCGAAGAGTCTGAGCGCAGGCTGAAAGGCACGGTCGAATACAGCACCGACTTGTTCAACCACTCCACGATCGATCGAATGATCGGGCACTTCCAAACACTGCTCGAAGCAGTTGTTTCAAGCCCGCAAGCGGTAGTTGACGAGATCGACCTGATGCGGCCGGCCGAGCGCAACCAGGTGCTCGAGGGCTGGAATCAGACCGACAGGGATTTCGGTGACGCCGCTCTTCTTCACCAGCTATTCGAGGCACAGGCGGACAAAACTCCGGACCGGATCGCGGTCACCACTTCCGACTGTTCGCTAACCTACATGAGTCTGAGCGTGAGAGCCGATCAGATAGCACGGCGGCTGCGATCGCTTGGAATCGGGCCGGATGCGATCACGGGGTTATTCGCCGAGCGGTCCCTCGAGATGGTCATCGGAATGATCGGCATTCTGAAAGCCGGATCTGCTTATCTCCCGATCGATCCTTCGCTGCCCGCCGAACGCATCCGGTTCATAGTTGAAGATGCAGGAGTCGGCGTCGTAGTGACTCAGGAAGAACTGGCAGAAGCTTTGCCCTCCGGTCAATCGATCGTAACGTTGTCTAAGAACGGTTCGACTGATGTGATATCCGGAGAAGCTCCTGTCCATTCTGTTTCAGGCGCCGTTCAGGACAATCTCGCATATGTGTTGTATACGTCCGGATCGACCGGGCGGCCCAAAGGCATCGGCGTTACGCACCGGTCAATTCACAATCATATGCGCTGGTTCGTCGAGGACTGCCCTCTTTGCGAAGATGACCGAGTCCTCCAGAAGACCGCGTTTGGGTTCGACGCGTCTGTCTGGGAGTTCTTTGCGCCCTTAATGACGGGGGCTGAGCTCATTATGGCTTCGCCGGGCGGGCAGAAGGATGCGCAGTATCTGTCGCGGGTGATGGCGGAGCAGTCGATTACAATCGCTCAATTTGTTCCATCGATGCTCCGGCTTGTCGTCGAAGAGAGCGCGTTCGCGGAATGCAATACGCTCAAGGTTGTGTACTGCGGAGGCGAACCTCTGACGGCGGATCTCCAGGCAAATTTCCATGCCCGCTGCGCGGCTGAACTGCGGAATTTGTATGGACCAACCGAAGCGACGATAGACACGATCTCGTGGAGATGCGACCGACGCGGTGAATCGGCGCCGATCCCGATCGGGCGGCCCGTTTCAAACGCGAGAGCTTACATTCTTGATCGCCTGCTCCAGCCGGTTCCTACAGGTGTTGTCGGCGAGCTTTGTCTTGGAGGCGAATGTCTGGCGCGGGGATACATAGGACGTTCCGAGTTGACCGCCGCCGCGTTTATCCCGAATTCATTCGACGGCGAAGGCAGCCGCCTTTATCGAACAGGCGACCTGACTCGCTTTCTCGCCGATGGAACCATTCAATATCTCGGCCGCCTGGATCAGCAACTCAAGATCAGAGGCTTTCGCGTCGAGATCGAGGAGATCGAAGCCGCCATCACAAGACATCCCGAGATCCGCGATGCGGCCGTCATCGCTCGTGAACGGCGGCCGGGACAGATCGCCCTCGCTGCCTATCTCACGCCGATTGGCGACGAGCCGCCCGATGCCGCCGCCCTTCGACAGTTTCTCAAGCGGGATCTGCCCGATTACATGCTCCCCGATGTCTTTGTGAGGTTGAAGTCACTTCCGCGAACCGTGAACGGCAAAATAGATCGGCGTGCGCTGCCCGCGCCGAGTTGGGAGCGCGATCCGTCAATTCCAGTTGCTGAGCCGGAGACGCCGACCCAGAGACTCATTGCCGAGACGTTAGCGGCTCTGCTTGGAATCGAGCGGGTAGGCATCGCCGAAAACTTTTTCGAGCTTGGAGGCCATTCGCTAATTGCGGCTCAATTAGCAACGCGCCTCCGCGAATCGCTCAGGGTTGACGTGACGATTCGCAGCATCCTCGAGCGCCCGACAGTAGCCCGGCTTTCCGATCACATTGACCAGATGACCGAATCAAGCGGACTCGCAATCCGTTTCTCCGGGGCCGCTCCGATTCCCCGCGCGCATCGCACGCCGGCCGGGCCTGACGCAACGCTGCTGCCGATGTCGTACGCGCAGCAACGACTATGGTTGATACACCAGATCGATCCCAGCAATCCCTCTTACAACATGCCCGCCGTGGTGCGGCTCACAGGCGACCTGAACGTCGAAGCGCTGCGGGATTCCATCAACGATGTGATTGCGCGGCACGAAGCGTTGAGGACCAGCTTTCCATCTCTTTCGACTCAACCGGCGCAGGTCATCAGCGGGACATTGAAGATTGAGATGCCCTCCGTCGATTTGTCGGGCCATCCGGAAACGCTTCGAGAGAGTGAAGCGATGAAGCTCGCCTCCGATGAAGCATCGCGGGGCTTCGACCTCGCGCAAGCGCCGCTGTTTCGGTTCACGCTGATCAAGCTGTCTCACACCCATCATCTGCTCGTCATGGTGATGCACCACATAATCTCGGACGGCTGGTCCATGGGGGTGCTGGTGCGTGAGCTGTGCGCCCTGTACGACGCGCGGGTCAACAAGACGCGCGCGGATCTGGCGGAGCTCGCGATCCAGTATGGCGACTATTCGGTCTGGCAGCGCGACTGGCTGCGCGGCGAGCGGCTGGAAAGAGAACTCGACTACTGGAGACGCGAGCTCGAAGGCGCTCCAACGCATATTGACCTGCCGACCGACCGCTTGCATCCCGCCGCGATGGGCCACCGGGGCGCGACGTTGAACCTCGTTTTGAACTCGCGTTTGAGCAGCGAATTGAGCCGTCTAGCGAAGAGCCGCAATGCAACGCCGTTTATGGTGCTGCTCGCGGCTTTCTACACGTTGTTGGCCAGATACAGCGGGCAACAAGACATCGTAATCGGGACGCCGGTCGCCAATCGGGATCTCGCCGAAATCGAGCCTTTGATCGGATTCTTCGTTAACACGCTTCCGATCAGGATCAAAGCCGCGCATCGCGACACGTTTGGAGTTTTGCTTGAGCGCGTCAAGAGCACGACGCTGGCGGCGTACACGCATAAGGAGGCGCCCTTCGAGAAGATCATGGAAGCGCTGCGTCCGACGAGAGGGACGAGCGGCCATCCGCTGTTTCAGGTCATGTTCGCGCTCCAGAATACTCCGATGCCGGCGCTTCGCCTCTCTGGACTCGACGTCGACGTAGAGTATGTTGACAGCGGCACAGCCAAGTTCGACCTTTCCGTTCTGATGACCGCGGCCGAGGATCGGCTCGAAGCGATCTTCGAATACAGCACGGAACTCTTCGACCGTCCTACGATCTCTCGTCTCGCGTCGCATTTCGAACAGTTGTTGGCCGAGATCATTAAGGACCCGGCCCAGCCCATCTCCGATTTACAGATTCTAACGCCCGAAGAGCTCGCGCTCTTTTATGAGCACGAGTCTCCGGCAAACTCGGACGACCGCGTGAGGACGCGCGGTCGGCTGTTCGTGCTGGATGCCAATCTGCAGCCGACGCCGGCCGGTGTCATCGGCGATTTGTATTCAGAAGGCGCGATCCTACTAGGCGAAAGTTTGAACAAGGATGATGGAACCGATGATGGAACCGACGAGATGTTGATTCCGGATTCGGCAGCCGGAATACCGAGCGGCCGTCTCCATCGAACCGGGGATCTCGCGCGCCGTCTGCCGGACGGCACAATCGAGTTGGTGAATCCGTTTGATGCGACAGCCCGCGTGCGCGGATTGCGTGTTTGGCCCACCAGGATAGAGGCCGTCTTGAGCAAGCATCCATCAGTACGACAGGCCGCGGCAGCGATTTCGTCACCGGAGACACTCACCGCCTACGTAGTCGCTCAGCAACATCACGGTCTCGCCGTTAACGAACTGCGGAGCTATCTGGAATCAACACTGCCCGCCCATATGATCCCGTCCGCGTTTGTGTTTCTGGAGTCTCTGCCTTTAACCGAAGCTGGTGATTTGGACCGGAACCGTCTACCAGCTCCCGGCGCCGATGACGAGGAGAACCTCGGCGCGCAGGAATCGGCCGGAGCAATCGAGACCGAGCTTCAGGTAATCTGGTCCAAAGTGCTCGGCGTTGATCGTGTCAAGCAGTATGACAACTTCTTCGATCTCGGCGGTCATTCCCTGCTTGCAACCCAACTCATCTCCGAGATTCGCGAGGCACTCGACATTGACGTTCCTCTACGCAAAGTATTCGAGTCGCCGACTATCAGAGGACTAACGGAGTACATAAGACAAGAACAACGCGACGGGATAAATTCGGGCCGCACCAAGTGGGAGGCGAGACCAAGCAAAACAAGCAGGACGGCGGACGACACGGTCGAAGCGCCGGCCATTTGGCCGAACTCGGAGCGACGTCAATGGGCGCTGTCATTCTCGCAACAACGGATCTGGCTGCTCAGCCAACTCGATCCAATCACCCCCGCGCACAACATTAGCCGAGTGCTCGCGCTTGAAGGCGCCCTGGACATCAATGCGCTGCGGCAGTCGCTTAATGAAATTGTCCGCCGCCACGAAACGCTGAGAAGCGGCTTCGGATGGTCGGTCGCGGGGCCTGTACAAACGATCGCAGCCGAGATCGAGGTTCAGTTGCCTCTAACGGACCTGAGCACGGAATCGGCCGCCCGCGATATCGATTCCGCTGCGCGCGGGATAATAGATGCCGAAACAACAAAGCCATTCAATCTGGGTAGTCCGCCGCTCTTGAGAGCCGGCGTGGTGAAGTTGGCGGATGATCGGCACAACCTGATCCTGACGATGCATCGGATCATCTCGGACGAATGGTCGCTGGATGTGTTAACTCATGAGCTGTCCGAGATCTACGGCGCGCTCGCGGATAATAAGCCATCGCCGCTCACGAGCCTGCCGATTCAGTACCGCGACTTCGCGGTCTGGCAGCGAGAGTGGGTTCGTGATGGAGCCGGCGCACAAGTCCAATACTGGAAAGAGGAGTTGGAAGGCATTGCTCGGCTCGATCTGCCCGCGGATCGGCCTCGGCCTCAGGTCACAAGCTATCAGGGCCGTCGAGAACGCCTGGATCTCGGCGTATCGCTTGCGCAGTCCGTAAAACAGATGTGCCGGCGCGAAGGATTAACTCCGCGAATCCTGGCGCTCGCCGCATTCAAAGTGCTGTTGAACAGGTACACCGGCCAGGAGGACATCGCCGTTGGCGTGCTGGCAGCCAATCGAGATCGAGATGAGACGGCTGCGTTGATAGGTCCGCTCGCAAACACACTGGTAATGCGAAGCCGGCTCACGCCGCGCGATCCTATGCGCGAATTCATCCAGAGAGAGAGGCAGCTCTCGATTCGCGCTCACCTCAACCAGGATGTTCCTTTTGAAAAGTTAATCGAAGACCTGGAACCTGGTGGAGATCTCGGCCGGTCGGGACTCTCTCGAGTGAGATTTGAGCAGCACCGGACGCCGGTGTTACTGCCCGACTGGGGCGCGGTTCGCGTAACGAGAATCGATCACCAGCAAAGCTGTTCCAGGTTTGATCTCGCTTTGTCGATCCTTGAAACCGACGAGACGCTGATCGCGGAGATCGAGTTCAGCAGCGACCTGTTCGACCTGGAGCGAATTCAAAGGATGCTCGTTCATTACGGCAATCTTCTTGAATCGATCACGCGCAATCCGGATCAACGAGCCGGCGAAATCGAGTTCCTTTCGGATGCCGAACGCCGACAATTGCTCGTCGATTGGAACGACACTCGACGCGAATATCCCGAATGCGGCATCGCAACACTCTTTGAAGAGCAGGCTGCGATGCGTTCCGACAAAGTCGCGCTCGTCTTTGAGGCTCTACCCTCTCCGGCGGCGTTCATCACCTATAAGGAACTCGATCGACGCTCCAATCATACGGCGAACCGCTTGAGGGAAGGGGGAGCAGGAATCGAAACGCCCGTGGGCGTCTGCGCCGAACGTTCCATTGAATTAATGATCGCCCTGCTTGGAATCTTGAAAGCAGGCTGCGTGTACGTGCCGTTTGACCCGCGCGAACCCGAACAACGCCTTGCATTCATGCTTGACGACACGCGGACCGAAATCGTCCTGACGCAACACGAATTCAAAGAAGAGGTCGGCCGCGCGGCTCCATCAGTCTTATCGCTCGATATTGAAGCGGCCGACCTTGACGACGCCGACCTTGATGATGCGCACAGTCGGCTGCGGAGAGTTGAGCCTGAGCACCTTGCCTATGTGATGTACACGTCGGGATCGACCGGCGCCCCGAAGGGCGTCGCGGTCACTCATCGCGCAGTCGCCCGGCTCGTGAAGAATCCCGGCTATGCGAGCTTGTCGGCCGACGACGTGTTCTTGCAGTTGGCGCCCATTTCTTTCGACGCCTCGACGTTGGAAATCTGGGGCAGTCTGCTCAATGGCGGCACGCTGGTTGTGATGCCGCCGCACCAGCCATCGACTTTCGAGTTGGGCCGGGCGCTCGCGCGCCATCAAATTACTACGCTCTGGCTGACCGCCGGTCTGTTCCACCTGATGGTGGATGAGAATCCCGAAGCGCTTCGCGGCGTTCGGCAATTGCTCGCCGGCGGAGACGTGTTGTCAGTACCGCACGTCAAGCGATACCTCGACGGCCCTCATGAGGGGGTCTTGATCAATGGCTACGGTCCCACCGAGAACACAACATTCACATGCTGCCAGGAGGTGACCGGCTCGCTCGATCTCGATATCAGCGTGCCGATAGGTCGGCCGATTTCGAACACGCAGGTTTATGTCTCGGACAGGCGGTTCAACCATGTTCCGGCCGGGGTGACCGGCGAAATCCTGATTGCCGGGTACGGTCTTGCGAGGTGTTATCAGAACCGCGCCGATCTGACGGCCGAGCGATTCATTCCCGATCCCTTTTCGAAAACCGAAGGGGGACGCGTCTATAGGAGTGGCGATCTCGGGAGACATCTCGACGATGGCGCCATTCGCTTCGAGGGCCGTGTTGATCGTCAACTCAAGCTGCGTGGATTCAGAATCGAGATTGATGGCATCGAGAACCTGATTCGTTCGCACGAGTCGGTCGCCGAAGCAGCCTGCAAAGTATTCGAAGACGCCTCGGGTGAAAAGCAACTCGTGGCGTTCGTAGCCTTGAAGGGCGGCGTCAACGGAAGCGCGGAAGAAGCTATTAAGACATACCTGAGAAAGCGCGTGCCGGATTACATGGTTCCGTCTCTCGTGATGCGGATGGCCGCGTTGCCTCTGACGCGGAACGGCAAGATCGATCGCGATGGTTTGCAATACCCCGGCTCGCGTTCCAGATCGCGGGAATACGTTGCGCCGCGCACGGCTACTGAAGAGAGCATCGCGAGAATATGGCGCGAGTTGCTTGGCGTAGACAGCGTCGGTGTTCAAGAGAACTTCTTTGAGCTTGGCGGGCATTCGCTGATGGCGGCGCGAGTCGTATCAAAGGTGCGGGAATCTTTCGGCATCGAGATATCGCTTAGGACTCTGTTTGAATCGCCGACCGTGGCGGAGTTCTCTGAACGGTTGGATGCGTCGCGGGCCGAGACATCCGCCTCGCTTCCGCCGCCTCTTGCGCCGGTTTCCATCGATCAGTACCGCGCCGTTGTCGTAGAAGGCTCGATCACAATTCCGGACGCTCTCAAACGAAGAGTCCTTGGAACGGAATAGAGCCTGGCCATTGTTCGCTCAACAAGAGCGGTGTTCCCTGAAGGCAACGCTTCGCCTGTTTCTAATATTGAATCTTTCCAATGACTGACGTCTTAGCCTTTCCAACTTCTTTCGCGCAGCAGCGCCTGTGGTTCCTCAACGAACTGGAACCGCATACCTCCGCCTACAACATCTCGACGGCGGTACGCATGTCTGGAGCCCTCAACATTGTTGCGCTGGGCCAAGCCCCGAGTGAAATAGTCCGGCGACACGATTCAATGCGAACCACCTTTGCGAATCTCGACGGCCGGCCTATCCAGATCATAAAGGGCGTCTCGTCCTCACGGTTGTTATTCATCGATATGAGCGGGCTTATTCCGTCCGATGTTGAAGAGGCCGCACTGAACGCGATCAATCAACAAGCGGGAATGACGTTCGACCTGGAGCGAGGGCCTCTTTTTCGAATCACGCTGATTCGCCTGAGCAGGCAGGAATACATAGTCGCTGTAGTGATGCACCACATAATCTCGGACGGCTGGTCGTTGTCGGTGTTGATCTCGGAAATGGAACGCCTCTACCGCGATTACTCGCGCGGCGCATCATCTTCGCTTCCGGAGTTGCCGATTCAATACCGCGATTATTCCGTGTGGCAACGCCAATGGCTGAGCGGCGACGCGCTTGGAGAGCAGGTTGAATACTGGAGAGACCACCTGTCGGGCATCCAGCCTCTCGATCTATCCGCGGGGCGCCGCCGTCATCAGAATCAGAGCGGAGACATCGCGAGCCTTCAGTTGAACCGCACCCTGACTGCTTCACTGAAGGTAATGGCCGGCCGCGAGGGCGCGACCATGTTTATGTCGATGCTGGCGGTGTTCAAAGTTCTGTTGAGCCGGTATACAGGCCAGACCGACATCGCGGTGGGAACGCCGATCGCGAACCGCGGTCAGGCTCAGCTTGAGGGACTGATCGGATTTTTTCTGAACACCCTCGTGCTTCGCAGCCGGATGAATCCGGATCTTCGAATGCGCGACTTGATTCAACAGGAGAAGGCGATAGCGCTCGACGCGTTCGCCCATCAGAACCTTCCCTTCGAAAAGCTGGTCGAGGAGCTCCAGCCCGATCGTGACTTGAGCCGCAATCCTCTGTTCGACGTGATGTTCAACTTCGTCAATACGCCCGTTCAGACACTCGAGATGTCGGGGATCTCGCTCAGCTCAATCCATCCGCAAGAGGCGGAGTCGAAGCTTCCGCTCACCGTCTACGCACAGGAAACGGGCGAGACCCTCGCGCTGACAGCGCGTTATCAACGATCGTTCTTCTCTCGAGAATTCATAACGACTCTCCTGGATCAGTTCAGATTCTTGCTCGAACAGGCGTCGGCTGATGTTTCGAAACCCGCCGGCGCCTACTCGCTCGTAACTCCTGAGATGGCGGCCCTGCTTCCCGACCCGAGCGAACAATTGGATGAGCCTCGTTACGAACCGATAACGGTCACCTTCTCGCGCCTCGCCGCACAAACGCCCTCGCAAGTCGCGATCAGCAGAGGCGCCGAGCGCTGGAGCTACGAGCAACTGGCCGAAAGCGCTCGCGAACTGGCCATGCACTTAATCGCCGGCGGAGTCCAACGCGGAGACGTGATAGCCGTGTTCGGATCGCGCAGCTTCGGCACGATATCAAGCATCATGGCGGCGCTTCTCAGCGGCGGAGTGCTGCTCACGTTGGACCCGGCTCTTCCGTCGCGCCGCCTGAGACAAATGATCTCGCTCGCAGGCGCGAAGCGCGTGCTTTATGTCGGCGCCCTCCGACAAGATGATGATTGGCTGAATGAGGAAAGCGGTCCGGCGGTGACGGTCGTCGACCCGGAAACGGCAGCCCCAATCGGGCAGGCACATGAATTCGAAGCGACCGCGCTTCCAACGATATCTCCCGGCGATCCATGCTACATCTTCTTCACCTCGGGCACGTCTGGTCAGCCGCGGGCCGTGCTTGGGACGCACAAAGGGCTGTCGCATTTTCTCGCATGGCAGCGAACCCGCTTCGCCATCGGAAAAGAGGATCGCGCGGCGCAGTTGACCGGCCTTTCATTCGATGTGGTCTTGAGAGATATATTTTTGCCGTTGACTAGCGGAGCAACCCTCTGCCTGCCTGACGAGGAGGACGAATCGAGGCCGGACCGCATAGTCCTCTGGCTCGACCGCGAACGCATCACGACGCTGCACACGGTGCCGGCGCTCGCTGAAACATGGCTGGCGGAGGCGCCTCCTGAAGCTTCGCTCGGGCATCTGCGGTGGGTCTTCTTTGCGGGCGAACCACTGCGCGATTCGCTCGTTCGGCGGTGGCGGGAATCGTTCCCCGAAGCAGGCGACATAGTCAATCTCTATGGGCCGACGGAGACGACACTGGCGAAGTGTTTTTATGTTGTACCGGACGACATCTCGGAGGGCATTCAACCGGTGGGCCGGCCGCTTCCCGAGACACAAGCGCTCGTGTTGAATTCAAGACGCGCGCTCTGCGGCGCCGGTGAACTCGGTGAGATCGTAATCAGAACGCCGTTTCGGACTTTGGGATATCTGAATGACTCCGACGCGAATGAAAAGCGATTCGTGATCAATCCCTTTCGCGACGATCCGCGCGATCTCATTTACTTCACCGGCGACGGCGGGCGCTATCGGGCGGATGGCTCGCTCGAAATCCTGGGCAGGCTGGATGATCAAATCAAGATCCGCGGAGTCCGAGTCGAGCCTGAAGAAGTCGCCGCTGTTCTGTCGGAGAGCCCTTTGGTCGCTTCTTGTGTCGTGCTGGCGCAAACGGACGGAGCGAATCAAGTCTCACTCAAAGCGTATGTAGTTCCCTCAACTGATGAGAGAGGCCTCGGCGCCGAACTCCGCGCGTTCGCCGCGGCCCGATTGCCCGCGGTCATGGCGCCGTCGTCGTTCGTAGTAGTTGATCGGATTCCAGTCACGCCGAACGGCAAAGTGGACAAAGCAGCGCTCGCTTCATCGGGCCGGCCCATCGGCATCGAACAGCTCGAGCACGTCGCGCCCCGCACTCCGGTCGAAGAAGTCTTAGTGTCGATCTGGGAGGATCTGTTGGGCGCCGGCAGGATCTCGATTCACGACAACTTCTTCGAATTGGGCGGCCACTCTTTATTGGCAACGCGGGTCGCATCGCGGTTAGACAAGGCGCTCGGCATCAGCACTCCGCTGCGAACGCTCTTCGAACACCCAACTATCGCCGGGCTTGCCGCTGAGGTGGAGTCGCTTACAAGATCCGAGCGCGAATTGCGAATCCCGCCGATCGAGCGCGGCAAGCGCGGTTCCGTATTTCCACTTTCATTCGCGCAGCAGCGGTTGTGGATATTGCACAGACTCGATCCGGAGTCGCACGCGTACAACGTTCCTTTATCAGTCCGCCTCGCGGGCGCACTCGATGTTCTTGCGCTTGACCGCGGCCTGTCAGAGGTCGTCAAACGCCACGAGGTACTGCGCACGGCCTTTCCGCTTGTGGATGGCCATCCGGTTCAACGACCTCTCGATCCCGGTGAGTTTGGGCTGCGCATAATCGACCTCCTGGCGATTCCGGAGAGAAGGCGCGACGGCGAGCTGGACAGGATAATGACGGCCGATGCGTGCCGGCCATTCATCCTCACACGCGAATCCTCATTCAGGGCGACGCTGGTAAGGCTCTCGACCAATCAGCATCTGTTGCTGATGGCGATGCACCACATAATAGTCGACGGCTGGTCGCGCGCTGTCCTCGCGAAAGAGATTCTTCGATCTTATCGCGGCATGCGAACGGGCGCGCCGCCGCTGCCCGAACCGGCGCTTCAGTACGGCGACTTCGCGGTATGGCAACGCCGTTTGCTCGAAGGCGAACTCGTCGAGTCGCTGTTGAGCTTCTGGCGTCGCCAACTCGAAGGCGCTCCTTCGGAGATCGCGTTGCCATTCGACCGCAAGCGGCCCGCGCAGCCCAGGAATACAGGCGCGATCGGCTCGGTCCTCATCAATCGCGAGTTGAGCGATCGTGCGGTTCGGTTGGGCAGGCAAAATGGATCGAGCCTGTTTATGACTATGCTGTCCGTGCTCGAGATCCTTCTCTTCAAATGGACCGGACAGTCAGACCTCGTCGTGGGTACTGTTATCGCTAACAGGAACCGCCTGGAAACGGAAAGCGTGCTCGGATGCTTCATCAATTTCTTGCCGGTGCGGGTGAGAATTTCCACGGGCGACAGCGGGCTTGATGTACTTGAACAAACCCGGAAAACGGTGCTCGACGCTTACCATCATCAGGACTGTCCGTTCGATCTCATAGTCGAAGCGGTAAAACCGCATCGCGCGCAAAACGCCAATCCCATTTACAATGTCGTGTTCCAGCTTCAAAACCTGCCCCGGGTCGACGCCGCGGAAATAGAAGATCTGGAGGCGCGATACGAGACCGTAGAGCTCGGGACGTCGTTGCTGGACCTGAGATTCGTCGCGCACGAAACAGCCGATGGAATAACGCTCTTATGTGAGTACAGTACAGAGCTGTTCGAAGCTGACACCATACATTCACTGCTGAGCTGCTACCCGGATATTTTGCTCGAGATGATCGAAGAACCCGGCGCGAGCCTCTCGCAATATCACTTGAGCGAAGGTCTCGTGGAACAGGCTCGCCGCTCGGAAGACACAATAAAACCGGCTACGATCGCGATCGCTTCCACCTTCACCGCTGAGCCTGTCGAAGACGCGTTGAAGTTTTGGACAAAGAAGCTCGCTCTTGATTGCGAAATCGAATTCGCGCCATTCAACCAGCTCTTCCAGCAACTGCTCGATCCGTCGAGCCTGTTCTCGCGAAATCGAAACGGCCTCAACGTCATTCTCCTCAGGTTCGAGGATTGGAAGCCATCCGAATCGGAATCTTCTAACGGGTCAAAGAACCTCATCGATATGACGGCGCTTGTCGAACGCGATACGATGGAGATGGTCAGCGCTTTGAAAGCGCTCGCCCGGCGCTCATCCACGCCCTGTGTAGTGTGTTTCTGCCCGGCATCACCGTCGTTGCTTGTTAAGGAGAGCGACATCGATTGGATTACGAAGTGGGAGGAGTCTCTGAAGGCCGAGATCGAATCGACGAGCGGTCTCCACGTCATCACTGGCCGCGAGCTCAACTCAAAATATCCAGTCGCGGACTACTACGACCACCGCGGAGACGAGCTGGGACTTGTGCCCTACACTCCGCAATTCTTTACGGCTCTCGGGACGATGATCGCGAGAAAGCTCAACGCCATTCAGGGCTCGCCCTACAAAGTAATCGCTCTCGACTGCGATAACACATTGTGGAACGGAGTCTGCGGAGAAGACGGGCCCGAGGCCGTCAGGATCGACCCGCCCTGCCGGTCCCTGCATGAATTCATGATCGCGCAGCACGATGCCGGAATGATCCTTTGTCTCTGCAGCAAGAACAACGAGGCCGATGTCCTTGAAGTATTCGAGCGCAATTCTGAAATGCGGTTGAAGCAGGACCACATAGTCGCGCGCAGGATAAACTGGAGTCCGAAGGCTCATAACTTGAGGGCGCTGGCGGACGAACTTCGACTGGGTCTCGATTCCTTCATATTCATCGACGACGATCCAGCGGAATGCGCGGCAGTGAGAGCAACGTGTCCCGAAGTGCTGACCCTTCAGCTTCCGGAGCGGCGTGAATTAATATCGCGGTTCCTGGAAAACGTTTGGGCGTTCGACCACGTCAAGGCCACTGACGAGGACCGCCGCCGGACAACACTCTATCGCCAGGAGCGTGAGCGCGAAGGGTCGCGGCGAGAGGCTCCTACTTTCGCGGAGTTCCTTGCCGGGTTAGAGCTTTGTGTCGATATTTCGAGACTTGAAACCGACGATCTCGACCGCGTATCACAGTTGACCTATCGAACCAACCAGTTCAATGTGACGGGCCGCGGGCGAACCGCTCAAGAGATTAAATTGCTTCACGAGTCCGGAAGCCTCGAATGCCATGTCGTCCGGATGAGCGATCGCTTCGGCGACTATGGGCTGGTTGGCGCGCTGATCTTCGAGCCGGAAGCCGAGTCGCTGAAGATCGACACATTCTTATTGAGCTGCCGCGCGCTTGGCAAAAATGCCGAGAGAAGAATGCTTGCATGGCTTGGTCGATGCGCAATCGAGCGCGGCCTGAGTGAGGTGATCGTGCCTTACGTGCGCTCAGCGCGGAATCAGCCTGCTCTCGAATTCCTTGAGAGTATGGCCGGCGCGCTCAAGCAACCATTGGGCGAAGGCTTCCTGTTCAGGTTTCCAGCGGCCTATGCAGCCGTTCTCCATGAGACCCCGGCAACACCGCCACACGCCGGCGCAATGTTCCCCGGCGGGTAAGGCGAAATGCCGGCGCAATGTTCCCCGGAGGGGAACGATGCCCACCAGTTCACTGGTGGGATCGTCGGGTAATTTGATCGAGAAGCGCCGAAGGCACGGCTGACTTGTTGTTGTCAGAGCGCCGCAAGAGGACCACATACATATTGCGGATCATTGATGTAGTTGTCCCGAAGGGACATTCGGCAATAGCCCACCAGTTCACTGGTGGGTTCGTCGGGTAATTTGATCGAGAAGTGCCGAAGGCACGGCTGACTTGTTGTTTCAGCGCGCAGCCAGAGGACCACATACATATTGCAGATTTCCGATATGGTTCAAAGCCTGCACATACGAACTACATCAGCCGTCCCTTCGGGACTAGATCGCCGCAGCGCTCTGGGACCCACCGATGAATCGGTGGGCTACGTTCGGACGATCCCCACGGGATTGACTAATTGTCCCAAAGGGACATTCGGCAATAGCCCACCAGTTCACTGGTGGGTTGGTCGGGTAATTTGATCGAGAAGCGCCGAAGGCACGGCTGACTTGTTGTTGTCAGAGCGCCGCCAGAGGACCACATACATATTGCGGATTTCCGATATGGTTCAAAGCCTTCACATACGAACTACATCAGCCGTCCCTTCGGGACTAGATCGCCGCAGCGCTCTGGGACCCACCGATTCATCGGTGGGCTACGTTCGGACGATCCCTACGGGATTGACTAATTGTCCCAAAGGGACAATCGGCAATAGCCCACCAGTTCACTGGTGGGTTGGTCGGGTAATTTGATCGAGAAGTGCCGAAGGCACGGCTGACTTGTTGTTTCAGCGCGCAGCCAGAGGACCACATGCATATTGCAGATTTCCGATATGGTTCAAAGCCTCCACATACGAACTAAATCAGCCGTCCCTTCGGGACTAGATCGCCGCAGCGCTCTGGGACCCACCGATGAATCGGTGGGCTACGTTCGGACGATCCCTACGGGATCGACGTCTCTGCGCCGAGAACCTCTAACGGCCAAACTCCAGTGTTCCCCGGAGAGGAACGCGTTAATAGCCGGGGGCAAGCGCAGCGCCGCCCCCGGTCACGCGGAATGCCGGCCCGGTAACACCGCCACACGCCGGCAGCAATGCCCCGAGCGCTGAAGGCGCGACATTCGAAAGCCTGGCGCCGCGCTTCGCCTGGTATTGACTACTATTTTTCTTCGCTACTTTACTCAGGAGCTTGCAATGTCTGAGAGCGATCGCTCGAGATCGGACATCTTCAACCAGATCGCATCCGACTTTTTTGACATAGAGCAGATTTACAAAGAGGTCGAGTCGCAAAGGCTGCGCGCGAGGCCCGAAGCACAAGCGTTCACGCCGCCGCGAACGCCGCTCGAAGAACTTCTGGCTTCCATTTGGACGGTAGTGCTTGGAGTCGAACGCGCGGGGGTCCACGACAATTTCTTCGACCTCGGAGGAAGCTCGATTCTCGGTACGCAGTTGCTGTCGCGGATTCACGAGAAGCTGGGCGTAGAGTTGCCGTTGCGGGTGCTGTTCGAATCTCCGCCCACAATCGCCGATCTTGCCGCGCGAATCGAGACGCTCAAACATGCGCATGAGCTGAACGGCCTCGCAATCGAAACTATTCCAGTGCCGCGCAATCAGAGTGATTCCGCATTTCCGCTCTCATACGCGCAGCAGCGGCTCTGGTTTCTTCATCACCTTGAACCCGACGGCGACGCTTACAAGAGCGTCTTTGCCTTTCGCATTCGAGGCGCCCTTGACCTTCCGGCGCTCGACCAATCGCTGAGCGAGATCGTGCGGCGTCACGAAACGCTCCGGACAACGTTTCGAATAATCGATGGTGGACCCGCCCAGGTCGTGCTTCACCGCCCCGGCTTCTCGCTGCACGAAGCCGACCTCTATACGCTATCCGAACACAACCGGCAAACCGTCACGAGTCGACTCATCCAGAGCGTATTCGGCAGGAACTACAGCCTTGACCGGGGTGCGCTGTTTCGCGTGCATCTTGTCAGACAAACCGACGATGAGAGCGTGCTGATCATCGCGGCGCATCATATCGTTTTCGACGGCTGGTCACTCGGGGTATTCGCAAGCGAGCTGGCTGCTTTATACAAGGGCTTCAAGGAGGGCGAGGGGGCGCCGTGCGAGGAGATCAGAGTTCAATACGCGGACTTCTCCGCCTGGCAGCGCGCCCGTCTGGAGCCCGAGCTACTTGAAGCGCAGCTTCGCTATTGGCGCGAGCAGCTCGACGGGCTATCGGTGTTGATATTGCCCACGGACAAACCTCGGCCCTTGATTCGAACCAACCTCGGCGCGCGAGAGTCCGTGGCCCTCTCTTCGGATCTCACCGCTGGTTTGAGAGACCTTGGCCGCCGCGAGGGCGCGACTCTATTCATGACGCTGCTAACCGGTTTCTGCGCGCTGTTGCACAGGTACAGCGGACAGGAAGACGTCGCGATCGGATCGCCCATCGCGAATCGCACACGCGTAGAAGCCGAGAAGATGATCGGCTTTTTCGTAAACACGCTGGTGCTGCGCTTGAATCTCTCGCCGCGAACCACTGTCGGAGAGGCCCTGGCCGATTGCAGACGAATCGTACTCGGCGCATTCGACAATCAGGACCTTCCGTTTGAAAAGCTGGTCGACGAGCTCGCGCCGGAACGCGATCTCAGCACGGCGCCGCTCTTTCAAGTCATGTTCATACTCCAGAACACACCGCCGTCCGCTTTCGCTCTTCCCGGACTCGAGATCGAAAGCATTCCGTTCGAGGATGGTTCGGTGAAGTTCGATCTCGTCTTGTCCCTGACCGAGTCAGGCTCGAATCTCTTCGCTACACTCGAGTATGCAACCGACCTGTACGAAGCGCCGAGCATGCGGCGCCTTCTCGCGCACCTCGAAGTCTTGCTTGATGGAATGCGATCGCGGCCGAATGCGCCGCTCTCCGAATTGCCGATTCTGACTCGCTCCGAGCGACAGCAGCTCCTTGTAGATTGGTGCGACACCAAAGCCGGCTACTCGCTCGACCCGTGCATACACGAGATGATAGCGGAGCAGGCCGAACGAACCCCTGAATCGATCGCTCTGGTTTTCGAAGACGACTCTGTCACATATCGCGAGATGAACTCCCGAGCCAATCAACTGGCTCACCATCTGCGCGGGGCCGGGATTGGGACGGAGAAACTGGCCGGCATCTGTCTCGACCGGGGTCTCGAGATGCTGATTGCGGTGATCGGAGTATTGAAAACAGGAGGCGCCTATGTGCCTCTCGATCCCGATTACCCGGTCGATCGTCTCAAATCGATGATCGACGACGCCGGCTTATCCGCGATGGTGACGGTCGAGCGGTTTCTCGGCGTGGTTTCAGGCTTCGGCGGCCGGACGATCTATCTCGATAGCGAGCGTGAAGCGATTGCCGCACAAAGCGATGCGGATCCTCCAAACAGCGCCGATTCTCAGAACCTCGCTTATGTAATCTACACGTCGGGCTCCACCGGGCGGCCGAAGGGCGTGATGATCTCGCATCGCGCGATGAACAATCTCGTGCTGTGGATGCAGGAGATGTTCCAAATCGGGGGCTCGGACAGCCTGCTTCAGAAAACGCCTTTCAGCTTCGACCCTTCCGTGTGGGAGTTCTTCTGGCCTCTGGTAACGGGAGCGACCCTGGTCATTGCCCGGCCCGGCGGCCACCTTGAATCCGGCTACATGGTCGAGCTCGTCATCGAGCGCGGCGTCACGATTCTCCAGCTCGTTCCCTCGGTGCTTCAACTGCTGGTCGACGAGCCCGAGTTCGATCGATGCGAATCCCTGAGATTGGTTTATTGCGGCGCCGAAGCGTTGAGCCCGGCTCTTATCGAGAAGTTTTACTCGCGGCTTGGCTCAAAGCTAAGCAATGTGTACGGGCCGACCGAAGCCGCGATGCACGTGACGCTGTGGCCGTGCGAGACGAGGCCGGACGGGCTGGTATCGATCGGACGCGGAGCGGGCAATGTCGAGACCTACCTTGTCAGCTCGCACCTGGAGCCTATGCCTCTCGGAATTCCCGGCGAGCTGCAGATTGGAGGAGCGCAGTTGGCTCGCGGTTATCTGGGCGCGCCGGATCTGACCGCCGAAAAATTTGTTCCAGGTCCGTTCTGCTCGGATGCCGGCGCCAGAGTCTACCGCACGGGTGATCTTGCGCGTTACCTCGACGATGGAAATATAGAGTTTCTCGGCCGAATCGATCATCAGGTCAAGATACGCGGTTTCAGAATCGAACCCGCGGAGATTGAAGCGGCTTTGAGTCGGCATGACCTGGTACAGGACAGCCTTGTGATGGTTACCGATGACGCGGCGGGACGGAGACGCCTCGTCGCTTACATCGTCGCACCGCGGGACGATCAAGCGTTGAAAGAGGATCTGCGGCGATATCTCAAACAAACGCTGCCTCCCTTCATGATTCCCGGCGCGTTCGTGATCATCGATCGCCTTCCGTTGATGCCGAACGGAAAGGTCGACCGTCGAGCCCTGCCGTTACCGGACGAGGCATCAGCAAGCATCCGTACTGACTATCTCGCTCCGAGAAACCGCGTCGAGCAACTCCTTGCGGATATCTGGTGTCAGGTGTTGGGCGTCGAGCAAGCGGGCGCCAATGACAATTTCTTCGAGATGGGCGGGGATTCAATCCTCAGCATCCTGATCATCGCGCGCGCGAATCGGGCCGGTCTGCGCCTGACGCCAAAACAGCTCTTCGAGCACCAGACCATAGCGGAATTGGCGCTCGCGGCCGGTGACGCGCAATCGATCGAGGCTGAGCAAGGCATCGTAACGGGACCGGCGCCGTTGACCCCGATCCAGGCGGCCTATTTCGAACACGGCTCTCCGCAACCGCACCATTTCAATCAATCGGTCATGCTGGAGGCGCGTGAGCCGCTTGATTCCGGCTGCCTCGAGCGCGCGGTGGGAAAGCTGGTCGCGCATCACGATGCGCTGCGGCTGCGGTTCCGCCGTGAAGGATCGGAATGGCTGCAGTGGGAAGCCGGAATTGACGGCCCCGGGGTCTTCTCTCAAGTAGACCTGACCGCGCTTTCCGAACCGCTCCGGGTGCTGGAGCACGCGGCGGAGGAAGTTCAAACCAGTCTCGATCTACAGTCCGGACCGCTGATCAGAGTAGTTTTGTTCAGCCTCGGAAACGCCGCGAGCCGTCTGCTGATCGTCATCCATCACCTCGCTGTCGATGGGGTTTCGTGGCGAATCCTGTTGGAAGACCTCACCGCCGCTTATCAGCAAGCGCTTCGAGGCGAGGCCGTCGCTTTGCCGCCTAAGACCACTTCGTTCAAACAGTGGTCGGAACGCGTGCGCGAGTTTGCTCTATCGCAACTTTCCGCGGCGGACGCGGCATACTGGTCTGAACTGAGCCCTGAAGTGTGCACCGACTTGCCGATCGATTTTGAAAGCGGCTCCAACATCGAAGAGTCGGCGCGGACGACGGTTGTAACCCTGAAAGCGGAAGAGACCGACTCTTTGCTGCACCGCGTACCGCCCGTTTACCACACCGAAATAAACGATGTGTTGATAGCGGCCGCGGCCGCGGCTCTCAGCGATTGGATCGGCCGCCAGTACATCCTCATCGACGTCGAAGGGCATGGGCGGCAGGAGATATTCGAAGACCTCGACGTCTCACGTACGGTGGGCTGGTTCACGACGGTTCATCCCGTAGCAATTGAAGCGAGCCGAGCCGGTGACTCCGGCGACCTGCTGAAGAGCGTCAAAGAGCAACTTCGCGCGGTTCCTCGCAAGGGCTTCACGTATGGCCTCCTGAGGCGCCTCGCTCCTGGGATAAATCCTGGCCAACAGGAGCCGGCGCAAGTCTGTTTCAACTATCTCGGCCAGTTCGATCAGGTGCTGGCCGGCGGCTCGCTCTTCTCCCGGGCAACCGAGTCCGACGGATTGAAACGAAGCCCCGGACGCCGTCGTGAATATCTGATCGAGATCAACGCCGCGGTGGTCCAGGGACGGTTGCGGATCGCGTACACATACAGCGCGAATCGGCATCGCGCCGATACAATCGAGCGCCTGGCCGCTATGAATTTATCGGCGCTGCGAGAAATCCTGGAACACTGCCTTTCGCCGGAGGCCGGAGGCTATACGCCTTCTGATTTTCCGCTCACCTCATTGACCCAGGAGGAGACTGACTGGCTGCTGCGACGCTATCCCGATTTGGAAGACGCTTACCCTCTGTCGCCGATGCAGCAGGGATTGCTGTTCCACGTTCTGCACGAACCGGGCACGGAGGAATACTTCGAGCAATTCAGTTGCAGGCTGCGCGGCAAACTGGAGCCGGAGATTTTCAGAAAGGCCTGGAATCGAGTTGTTAACAGGCACACTCTTCTGAGAACCGCGTTCTGCTGGGAACACCTCCGCGGCGTCGCCCAGATTGTTATGCGTCGAGTGACGCTTGAATGGCAGGACATCGATTGGCGCACCCGTCTCACTGACGAAGCAGACGCCGGACTCGATGACTTTCTCAAAGCCGACCGGCGACGTGGATTCTCGCTCGGTGAAGCGCCGCTTATGAGGATCGCGCTTATCCGGCTCGCGGATGATGAGCACGAATTGGTTTGGAGTCATCATCATTTGTTGCTCGACGGATGGTCGGCCCCGATCGTCGTCAGAGAAGTGTTCGCGGTTTACAACGGATACATAACCGGCTCCGAGATTGATTTGGAGCCGACCAGGTCTTACAGGGCTTACATCGAGTGGCTTGGCCGACAGGACTTCGATTCGGCGAAGAGTTTCTGGCAGCTCGAATTGAAGGGTTTCACCGGCCGGTCCGCGCTCGACATCGGCCGCGCAGGCTCGGGCGCCGCCTCGCTTCATCGCGCATACAATGAAGAACGCGTGCTTCTTTCACAGCAAGCGACGGCGTCGCTCCAGGCGATGGCGCGCGGCTCTCGGGTCACTGTGAACACGGTTTTGCAGGGCGCCTGGGCGGCGCTGCTATCGCGGTACAGTCGCGAGTCGGACATAGTCTTTGGCGCTACGGTGTCGGGAAGGTCGACCCCTCTCGCAGGCGTAGACCGCATGGTCGGTCTCTTCATCAATACCCTTCCGGTTCGCATCATAATCGACGGCGGTGAGCCGCTGGACCGATGGCTCAGGGCTATTCAACGGCGTCAAGCGGGAGTCAGGCAGTTCGAGCACACCCCGCTATCCGAAATTCAATCCTGGTGCGGCGCGACTCCGGGAGATCGGCTGTTCGATTCGCTGCTCGCGTTCGAGAACTATCCAATCGACCTGGCGCTGGGCGAGGAGATCGAACGTCGAGCCCAGCTCAATGTGATCCGCGTTCGCGCCAAGGAACAAACCAACTATCCGCTCACGCTCATAGTCAGTCCGGCCGCGCGGCTATCGATTCGCCTCATCTACGATACGGGCTGGTTCGATGCGTGCGTTGTCTTGCGAATGCTCGCGCACTTCGAAACATTGCTCCAGGACATGATCGCGTCTCCGAACGCGCCGGTGCGAGATATTCAAATCCTTACCGAATCCGAGCGCCGTCAGTTGCTCATAGAGTGGAACGACACTTCGAATGAGAATCGCGTTCTTGCTCCGATTCAACAGCTCTTCGAGGGTCAGGTTTATCTCACGCCGGATCGGATCGCCGTGGTTCACGAGCAGGAGACCGTTTCGTATGCCGAGCTGAACCGGAAGGCGAATCAACTGGCGCGGCATCTGAGCGGTCTCGGCGTCGCGCCGGAAACCAAAGTAGCGGTATGCCTGAGTCGCGGCGTGGAGATGGTTGTTGCGCTCCTGGCCATTCTTAAATCGGGCGGCGCTTATGTGCCTCTCGATCCTGATTATCCCGCTCACCGCCTTGCGTTCGTGCTCCGAGACTCGAAGGCGGCGGTGCTCATCACAGAAAAGGGATGGCTGGAGAATCAGCATCTCGGTCATGCCGTCGGCATCGTGCTCATGGACGAGTCTGAGGCAATCAATCGGCTCGATGATGAGAATCTCCCCGCTAACGCGGAGCTGCGGAACCTTGCGTATGTAATCTACACGTCGGGATCGACGGGCATGCCGAAAGGGGTCGCAATCGAGCACCGCAACACGGCGGCCTTCCTCGACTGGGCCAGGCGCGTATTCAACCCGGACGAGCTCGCGTCCGTACTGGCTTCCACGTCGTTGTGCTTCGATCTTTCAGTGTTCGAGATATTCGCGCCGCTTTCGACCGGTGGAAAAGTCGTAATCGTGCGCAACGCCCTCGAGCTCGCCGAGTCGACGGCGGCAGGCCAGGTTACACTGATCAACACGGTTCCATCCGCCGCGCGGGAGCTGCTCAGACTTAACGCGTTGCCTTCATCGGTGGTAACGGTGAATCTGGCGGGCGAGCCTCTTCAAAGAAGCCTGGTTGATGATCTCTATTCAGTTCCTAACGTCGATCGAGTATTCAATCTCTACGGGCCCTCCGAGGACACGACCTATTCAACCGGGGCGCTGCTTGATAAGCGCGAGCGGCGCGAACCGGTGATCGGTCGACCGATTGCCGACACGCGTGTGTTCCTTCTGGACCCTGAGATGCGCCTCGCACCGCTCGGAGTCGCAGCCGAACTCCATCTGGCCGGAGCGGGGCTATGCCGCGGCTATCTGGGCAGGCCGGACCTTACGGCCGAGCGATTTCTTCCAAACCATCTTGGCGACGAACCCGGGGCCCGTCTGTACCGCACGGGCGACCTTGCGCGCTACTCCGAAGATGGCTGCCTCGAATATCTGCGACGGCTCGATCAACAGGTAAAGATTCGCGGGTATCGCATCGAGCTGGGCGAGATCGAGTCGTGGCTCACAAACCATCCAGCCGTGCGCGAATGCGTAGTCACGGCCAGAGAGGACAGACCGGGTGACAAGCGGCTGGTCGCATACGCGGCGGCTGACCTCGACTTCGAATTCACAAGCGCCCAGGTTTCGGAGGTCGAACGTGAACACGTTTCGCATTGGCAGTCGTTGAACGATCTTCTCTACCAGAGAGCGGGCGACTCGGCGGATGCGGGATTCAATCTGGCCGGCTGGAATGACAGCTACACCGGCTCGCCTTTTCCCGATGAAGTGATGCGCGAATGGCTTGGTCATACCGTCGATCAGATTCTCGCGCTGCGGCCGAAGCGGGTGCTCGAGATAGGCTGCGGCACGGGCCTGATCCTTCTGCGCCTGGCGCCGCATTGCGATCTCTACCAGGGTTCGGATTTCTCGCGCGAAGCGCTTGCATACGTCCGGCGTGAACTCGAGAGCGGCGAGAGTCGATTTCCGGTAGAGCTGCTTCACAGACAGGCGGATGACTTCAGCGGCATTGAACCGCGGAGTCTCGATCTAGTCGTGCTGAATTCAGTCGTGCAGTACTTCCCGACCATCGAATATTTGTTGAGGACGATCGAGCAGGCGGCGAGATCGGTAAAGCCGGGCGGCCGCATCTTCATCGGCGATGTTCGAAGTCTCCCGCTGCTTGAGGCGTTTCATGCATCGGTTCAGCTACATCAGGCTCATCAACGGCTCGATAAGAGTCAACTGCGACAGCGTATTCACAAGCGAATCGCGATGGAGCAGGAGCTTGCCATTACGCCGAAGTTCTTTTTGACTCTGAGCGCGCGAGTCCCTGAAATCACCGGCGCGCAATGCAGGCTCAAGCGCGGCAATCATCACAACGAGCTGACGAATTTTCGATACGATGTCGTAATCGAAGTCGGAGGCGCCAGGAACAACGTTGAACCGGTCTCATGGCTGGACTGGACACGAGATGCGCTTACCTTTGATTCGATCGAGGGGCTTCTGCGTTCTGGAGACGAGGCAATCGTCGCTATCAAATCGGCGCCGAATGCCCGGGTACGGGCGCATGTCGAGACTGCTGCTTTGATCAACAGCGACGAAGGCCCGGAGACGACGCGCGAGATCAGAGACGCTCTGGAAACCAGCGGCTCCGCGATAGACCCCGAACGGATGCGGTCTCTCGGCGCGTCGCATGGCTACCACGTGGACATTACATGGGACGGCGAGAATAAAGACGGCTCGTACGACCTGGTATTTTCGAAACCGGGCAGCGAACAACATGCTCGGTCATGCCTCGCTTGCGTTCCGGACGTTGTCCCCTCGCTTCGCGCCTGCGCGAACAAGCCTATTCACGAAATGCTCAGCCGGAAATTGATTCCACAACTCCGCGAATATGCCAGGGCGAGTCTGCCGGATCATATGGTTCCCGCGGCATTCGTAATGATGGCCGAATTGCCGATGACGCCAAATGGAAAGGTGGACCGCCGGTCGCTGCCGTCGCCCGAACAGGACCGGCCGGAGATGGATCAGGTATATGTCGGGCCTCGCACGGAAGGCGAACGAATTCTCGCCCAGGTTTGGGAGGAGTTTCTCGGGGTCGCGCCTATTGGAGTCAACGACAACTTCTTCGAGCTGGGCGGCGATTCCATATTGAGCATACAGGTAATCGCGAGCGCCAATGAAAGAGGGCTGCGGCTGACTTCGCGAGAGCTTTTTGAGCATCCGACCGTGGCCGGCCTTGCCTCCCTTGCGCAGGCGGAGCCGGCCGACACTGATCTTCATTCGGCGCCCGACGCCGACGCGTTTGGGTGGACACAGGCAAACCTCGACGAAATAGCGGCCGCCATCGATAGGTCTTTGAGCAATGAGTCAGGCGCGGATTAGCAAAGAGAACATCGAAGATTATTATCCGCTGTCGCCGATGCAAGAGGGGATGCTCCTGCATACCGTCTATGGCGATGAGCCGGATCTATACGTCTTTCAGTTGAGCTGTTCTTTGCGAGGCAGTCCTGACTCCGCTCTCTTCGAAGAAGCGTGGCAGCGGGTAATGCAGCGTCACGCCGTGCTTCGGACCTGTTTCCTGTGGGAGGGACTCGGCAAACCGATTCAAGTCGTAAAGAGAACCGTGCGGCTTCCTCTGACTACACTTGATTGGCGCGGTTCGGAGCCGCGTGAGCAAAGAGAACGGATCGAGCGATTCCTCAACGAGGACCGCCATCGCGGGTTTTCGCCGTCGACCGCTCCTCTGATGCGGGTGACATTGATACGAACAAGCGACGAGATACATCATCTCGTCTGGACTCATCATCACTTGCTGCTCGATGGCTGGTCGGTCGCCCGAGTGCTGGACGATGTACAGGCCTGTTACGCGAACCTTCGACGTGGAACGGTTGCGAATGACGAGCCATCGCCGCCTTACCGCGGCTACATTCGATGGCTTCATCAACAGGATCTTTCGCGGGCGAAGGTGTTCTGGACAAACCTCCTCAGAGGTTTCAAAAGGCCTACGGCGCTTGCGATGGGACAGCCAGTTCGGCCTGACGCCGGTGAACCGCAAGGGTATCGCAGGCAATCGAGAATGTTGCCGGAGGTGATCACCAGCGAGTTGTACTCGCTCGCTCGCCGGCGCCGCCTTACGGTTAACGTGCTGGTGCAGGGCGCGTGGGCATTGTTGCTCAGCCGGTATGCGAATGAGGACGACGTGGTGTTCGGGGCGGTTGTATCCGGGCGCCCTTCGGAATTGCCGGGAATAACGAGCATGGTGGGGCTGTTCATCAACACTCTGCCGGTCAGGGTGCGCTTGCCTTCGCACCTGCGGGTGTCCGATTGGCTCGAGACGCTTCGCATGCAAGAGGCCGAGATGCTCCAGCATGAGTACACACCTCTCATCGAGGTCCAATCATGCGCGGACACGCCAAAAGGTCTCCCGTTGTTCGAAAGCATACTGGCGTTCGACAACTATCCGGTCTATTCGTCGATAAAGGATTATCAGTGGGATCTGCGAATCGAAGATGTTCGCAGCGTTCAGCGGTCGAATTATCCGCTTGCGATTGTGGCAATGCCCGGGGCCTCGCTGGCTCTGATGGCGAGTTACGACCCTCGCAGATTTGAAGATATAGCCATAGAGCAGATGCTGCTTCGGCTCGAGAGTTTGCTGTCCTCGCTTCCCGGTCGGCTCGATTCAACGCTCGGCGAGATAGAAGTCTTTTCAGAGAAGGAACGTGCTCTGCTGAATCGTCCATCGGCGGTGACCGACCTCGAAGATACGTTTTCATTTTGACGGAACGCATATCGCGATTAACACGCGGACGATGATAACGCCGCGCGCAACGTTCCCTTTCGGGGAACACGCCCCTTCGGGGCTCGGGATGCGGAACAAACACATCATCCGGGGGCGGCGCTTGGCTTGCCCCCGGTAGTTCCAGCATGCCGATTGGTTGTTCCCCGGAGGGGAACACGTCAATAGCCGGGGGTAAGCGAAGCGCAGCCCCCGGTGTTGGAGGCCGAAGGACGTTGTTCCAAAAACGTTTTGTTCCCCGGAGGGGAACGCGTCAATAGCCGGGGGTAAGCGAAGCGCAGCCCCCGGTGTTGGAGGCCGATGCACGTTTGTTCCAAAGACGTTTTGTTCCCCGGAGGGGAACGCGTCAATAGCCGGGGGTGAGCGAAGCGCAGCCCCCGGTGTTCCAGCATGCGGATTCATTGTTCCCCGAAGGGAACGCGCGTCAATGAGCGGGCTACAAAGCCCAGCGAGGTACAGGAATGTCACAAACATTAGTCAGTCTGCTTGTCCATATAGTCTTCTCGACAAAGCACCGAGAAGCGCTGATCACAGCAGAGATCGAGCCGTCGCTCTACGCGTATTTGGGCGGCATTGCGCGAACCCATCAATCTCGCCTTTTAACCGCTGGAGGCACCGCCAATCACGTTCACCTGCTCATTTCATTATCCAAGACAATCGCGCTGAGCGATCTCCTCGAGAAGATCAAGGCGGGATCATCGAAATGGATCAAGACGCAGGGCACGCAGTTTCGGGCTTTTCATTGGCAAGATGGTTACGGCGCATTCTCGATCGGCGCATCGCAGATTCCAGCCCTGAAGACTTATATAGGGAGACAGAAGGAGCATCACGTTAAAAAGACCTTCGAAGAAGAGTTGATCGAGCTGCTAACGAAGTATGGGATCGAGTACAACGACAAATATTTATGGGATTGATTGAAGGAAGCTCTTCGACCCTTACAAGGGTCGGTAAACATTCCTACGGATACCGGGGGCGGCGCTACGCTTGCCCCCGGCTATTGAATTCCGCCCCTTCGGGGCTCGGGATGCGGAACAAACGCAGCGTCCGGGGGCGGCGCTACGCTTGCCCCCGGCTATTGAATTCCGCCCCTTCGGGGCTCGGGATGCGGAACAAACGCATAATCCGGGGGCGGCGCTACGCTTGCCTCCGGCTATTGGATTCCGCCCGTTCGGGGCTCGGGATGCGGAACAAATACATCATCCGGGGGCGGCGCTTCGCTTGCCCCGGGCTATTGAATTCCGCCCCTTCGGGGTTCGGGATGCGGAACAAACACATCATCCGGGGGCGGCGCTACGCTTGCCCCCGGCTATTGAATTCCGCCCCTTCGGGGCTCGGGATGCGGAACAAACACGGGGGCGGCGGCAAGAGACGACACATTGAGTGATTATGAACACCAACCATAATGTTGATTGTATTGTCATAGGCTATAACGATATTCCGTTCGAAGAATACGAGCAGTTAATACTGCGTTATGGGCCGCACTCCGAGGCGTATCGCGATCTTAAGCACAGCTTTATCGAAATCGGCGACCAGAAGCTGAATTATGTGGGTCTCTTGAACCATGTGTTCAGCGCGGCCGCCGACGTCCGCGAGCCGCGAGCCTCTGACTTCTTCAAAGCAGGAGACATCCCGAATCTCGCCGCCGTCTACCTCGCGAGTTTCCTTACCAGGAGAGGTTATAGCGCCAGGTACATAAATCTCTTTCAACATCAGAAAGAGGAGCTCGCCGACTATCTTCGACAAGGACCTCTTTGCGTGGCGATAACCACGACGCTGTACGTACTGAACTTGCCGGCAAAACAAATTGTCGAGTTCATACGAAGGCACAATCCCGAGGTGAAAATAATAGTCGGAGGACCGCTCATCGCGAATCACGCCAGGAACTACAGAACGCATCACGAGACCGAATGCGAGCCGGTAGTCAACCTCGCGCCCCGTTATGAGAGTGAAGAATTCGCCTCAGCCCTTGCCGACATCGGAGCGGATATTTACGTGATTGAGGGGCAGGGAGAGATGGCGTTGGCGCGGATCGTTGAGTCTCTCAAAACAGGCGGCAGCCTCGATCGAATTCCCAACCTCGCATATTGGGAGAACGGGCGGCTCCGCTCGACGTTCGAAGCGCCGGAGAACAGCTCGCTCGACGAAGAGTTCATCGACTGGAGCAGCTTCGGCCGCGAGCATCTCGGACCCGTCATACAGACTCGCACGGCGCGAAGCTGCGCCTTCAAGTGCTCGTTCTGTAACTACCCGACTCGGGCCGGCAAGCTTGCTCTGGCAAGCCTCGACACGATTGAAAAGGAGCTCGACTCGATGAAGCAGCTTGGAACAGTCCAGGCGGTCGTCTTCATCGACGACACCTTCAACGTGCCGCTTCCCAGATTCAAAGAAATTTGCAGGCTGATGATTAAGAAGGACTACCAGTTCGGCTGGTACTCTTACTTCAGGTGCAGTAACTCCGACGAAGAGGCGATTGACCTGATGGCCCGGAGCGGATGCAAGGGGGTCTTTCTGGGCATCGAGTCCGGATCGCCCTCGATCCTCGAGAATATGGATAAAGCCGCCACGATCGAGAAATATGCCGCGGGCATCCGCATGCTCAAAGAGAGGGGCGTGCTCACTTTTGGGTCGTTCATAATCGGCTTCCCCGGAGAGACCGAAGATACCATTGGCGAGACCCTCGACTTCATCAAGAACAACGGCCTCGACTATTACCGCGTACAGCCGTGGTATTGCGAGCCGGGCACGCCGATCTTTCAACAGAAGGAAAAATATCAGATCGAAGGCGAAGGATTTGTCTGGAGCCATGCCACCATGGACAGCAGCGAAGCAATGGATCACGTCGAAAGGATCTTTCTGACTGTCACCGAGTCCCTGTGGCTGCCGCAATGGTCATTCGACTTTTGGACGATTCCATATCTGATCGGCAAGGGCCTCACCTTCGATCAGTTCAGAGACTTCGTGGCGGAAGCCGGACGTTTGCTGTCGCTCGGAATCGCATACGTACCCCCTCACAAGAAGCAAACGCTTCAGAGGGATTACATGCGAAACCTGGTGGAAACCGTTCGGGCCTGGAACCTCCCGATCGATTCCGCTCATATCTGATACGAAAAAAATGCGAGACTCTTTAGAACCTGTCATACCGGCCGCGCTTGTCGACGCCGAGCTTGCAAGCGAGAAACGCTACTGGCTGGACAAGCTGTCTGGAGGGATCGCCCCGTCGGGTATACCCGGCGACTTCAGGAGAGATGATGTCTTTGCCGGTCGAACCGGCGTGTTTGTTTCGGCCATCCCACGCGAGACCCAGGAACTGGTTCTCAGGGTCTGCAACAACAACCCGACGCTTGTCCTTGCATCACTCATCTCAGCCGCACAACTCTGCCTGTTTCGATACACCGGCATTGAGGACGTCGTCGTAGGAACGCCGATACATGAAGAGCACGCCGACCTCGCGGCGCTAAATAAAATTGTGCCCATTCGAACCGAAGTCGCGGGCGCGATGAGCTTCAAAGAATTGTTGCTCTCGGTAAAGAACTCACTCAGCGAGGCATACGCAAATCAGAAATACCCATTCGAGAGAATCATCGAGATTCTCAGCATCGCCGCACCCCCCGGCCAATGCCCTCTATTCAACCTTGTTGTATTGATCGACGGCATTAATAACCGTGCAAACATTCGACATCTGAGGCACGACCTCACACTGGCGTTCAACATCGATGCCGGCCGTCTGTCAGGCGAAATCGAATACAACGAGCGTCTCTTCCGCCCGGAGACAATCGAGGCTTTTGCCGGCCATTACGCCGGAATCCTCGGCGCGATGTTCGAATCGCCGGACGGCAAGGTTGAAGAATTGGATCTTGTCTCAGACGACGAGAGAATACGTCTGATACATGACTTCAATTCGACGCGCGTGCCGTACCCACGGACAAAGACCGTACGCGAATTGTTCGAAGAGCAAGCCGCCCGCTCTCCGATGAGCGTCGCCGTCTCGCTTGATGACGAGCACGTCACCTATGAAGCGCTGAACGCACGGGCCAACCAGTTGGCCAATTATCTTGCGCGAGCCGGTGTCGGCCCTGATGTCCCTGCAGCCCTCTTCCTCGAGCGGTCGATTGATCTGGTCATCGCCATGCTCGCCGTTGTTAAGGCAGGCGAATCCATCGCGTCCATCTCCAACGGACAAGCTCGCTTACGTGATCTTCACTTCGGGCAGCACGGGGAGGCCGAAAGGCGTGATGGTCAATCACGAAGGACTCTGCAATCACATGGTCTGGATGCAGCGCGACTACCCGCTTACTCCGCGGGATCGCGTGCTGCAGAAGACGCCGTATACGTTTGATGCCTCCGTGTGGGAGTTCTATTTGCCGCTGCTCGCCGGTGGAACGCTTGTGATGGCGAAGCCGGGCGGCCATTTGGACAGCGGCTACATGACGCGCGCGGTGCGAGAGCAATCCATCAGCGTGATTCAGCTCGTGCCTACAATGCTCGACCTCTTCATCGAAGAAGAAGCGATAGAAGGCTGCACCGCGTTACGAACTGTCTTCTGCGGCGGCGAGGCCTTGACGCCGGAGCTGCAAGACAGGGACTTCGCGCGCCTGGATGCGGAGCTCGTCAACCTCTACGGCCCGACGGAGACAACGGTTCAGACCGTTGTGTGGAAGTGTGAACGCGGCGTTCTGTCTCGCCTGGTTCCGATAGGCCGGCCGATCTCCAACACCCAGGTCTACCTGCTCGACCGCCTGATGAACAACGTCCCTATCGGCATGGCGGGCGAATTGTACCTCGGAGGCATCTGTGTCGGCCGAGGTTATCTGAACCGCGCCGACCTCACGGCTGAGAGATTCCTTCCCGATCTATTAAGCGATGCGCCCGGCGCGCGCCTGTATCGTACGAGCGACCTGGCCCGCTATACACACGAGGGGGTCGTAGAGTATCTCGGCCGTCTCGATCACCAGGTGAAGTTCCGTGGATTTCGAATCGAGCTTGAAGAGATCGAGGCCGTGCTGAACAGGCATCCCGCGATTCGCGGGGCGATCGTGACCGCGGCCGAATACGCGCCCGGCCAATCTCATCTCGCGGCCTACCTGGTGTGTCGTAAACGGAGCGCGCCTACCTTCACCGAGCTTCGGAACTATGCGCAAGAATCGTTGCCCAACTACATGATTCCATCGACTTTTGTTCTGCTCCGATCCCTTCCACTGCTTCCGAACGGCAAGGTCAATAGGAGAGCGCTGCCCGAGATGGAGGCGCTCAGACCGGAACTCGAGGTCGGCTTTGTATCGCCCAGAAATGAAAGCGAGCGCATTCTGGCGGAAATCTGGAAGGAGGTGCTTCAAGTCGAAAGAGTTGGAGTGCTGGACAATTTCTTCGACCTCGGAGGCCACTCGTTGTTGATGTTTCAGATGCACGCGAAGCTGCGTAAGGAATTCGACAGAGACCTGTCTACAATAGACCTGTTCAAGTATCCGACCGTGAGCGCGCTTGCCGAATACTTGAGTTCCGAACGTGAAGAAGCGCCTTCTTTCACGGCGGAAGAAGAACAGGCGCGGAAGCAACGGCAGGCGATCGAACGCCGAAGACAGATCGCCAATGAAGCAGGCCGGAGATAATCGATGCCGACCGAAACACCGTCTTCCATGGAAGCGATAGCCATCGTAGGAATGGCCGGCCGTTTCCCACAATCCAAAAACATAACCGAGTTTTGGCGGAACCTTCGAGACGGCGTCGAGTGCCTCTCCACCCTGACCAATGAGGAATTGCTCGCCGCGGGCGTAAGCCCCGAAGCGATGAATCATCCGAATTATGTCAGAGCCAAAGGCGTATTGGACGAGGTCGAATCATTCGACGCGTCGTTCTTCGGCTTCAACCCGAGAGAGGCTCAGATAACGGATCCGCAGCAGCGGCTCTTTCTCGAGTGTGCGTGGCAAGCAATCGAGAACGCCGGTTATAACCCGGAAGCGTGTCCCGATCTGACCGGCGTGTTCGCGGGCTGCGGCACGAATACCTATCTTATCAACGTCTACTCGAACCCTGAGATTCTGAATCTGGTAGGCGGCTTTCAAGCAGTCATAGCTAACGACAAAGATTTTCTGAGCACGCGAACTTCTTACAAGCTCAATTTGAGAGGGCCGAGCGTAACGGTTCAAACCGCGTGCTCGACCTCGCTCGTCGCGGTTCATCTCGCGTGCCAGAGCCTTCTTTATTACGAATGCAATATGGCGCTCGCGGGAGGAGTGTCGATAAGCCTGCCGCACCGCGCCGGGTATTTCTTTCAGGAAGGCGGCATTCTTTCTCCCGATGGGCATTGCCGCGCTTTTGACGCTGCCGCAAGCGGAACAGTCAGCGGCAGCGGTGTTGCAGCGGTTGTCCTGAAGCGGCTTTCAGACGCAATCGAGGACGGGGATTACATTCGGGCCGTCATCAGAGGATCAGCTATAAATAATGATGGCTCCGTCAAAGTCGGCTTCACCGCGCCAAGCGTTCACGGACAGGCCAAGGTCATCGCGGCCGCCCAGGCCGTGGCCGGTGTTCATCCAGAGAGCATCGCTTACATCGAAGCCCACGGAACTGGAACCGCGCTCGGCGACCCGGTCGAAATCGAAGCTCTGACCGAAGTATTTCGCGCCCGAACCAGTCGCCGGGGCTATTGCGCTATCGGCTCGGTCAAGACAAACATCGGCCACCTCGACGCCGCCGCCGGAGTGACCGGGTTGATCAAAACGGTGCTGGCTCTCGAAAACAAACTGATACCTCCCACCCTGAATTTCGAGCGCCCGAATCCGCGAATCGATTTCGAAGCGAGCCCATTTTATGTAAGCGCCGCTTCGAAGGAATGGGAGGCGCACGGGTCTCCTCGCCGCGCCGCGGTCAACTCGCTTGGGCTCGGAGGCACGAACGCACACGTCATTCTCGAAGAGGCCCCGCTTGCCTCGCTCAGCTCAAGCTCGCGTGTCAGTCATCTATTGCTGCTGTCGGCGCGGACTGAACCAGCTCTCCAAGCAGCGTTGCGAGAACTTGCCGATTGGTTCAAGCTCACTCCACAGCCGAGTCTCGCCGACGTTTCGTTTACGCTTCAGGTCGGGCGCAAGCATTTCTCGCATCGCCGCTTCGTCGTCTGCGGCGACAGCGAAGAAGCGATCAGGCTGCTCGGATCACCAGAAGTGAGCTACACGGCATCCGTCGAAACCAGCGAGGCGCCGGTGTTCTTCATGTTTCCGGGAGGCGGCGCTCAGCACTCGAACATGGGCGTGGAACTTTATGCCCAAGAACCGGTTTATCGCGAGAATGTGAACCGGTGCCTGGAATTGTTTTCGCCGCATCTTGGCTTCGACCTACGGCAGGCTCTTCACGGAGATCAAGCGAAGGCCGATCTGACTCAGACCTCGATTGGGCTGCCGGCGCTGTTTGCAACCGAATACGCACTCGCGAAATTGTGGATGAGTTGGGGCGTGCGGCCTTCCGCGATGATCGGCCATAGTCTCGGCGAATACGTCGCGGCGTGTCTTTCGGAAGTCATCAGTCTCGAAGACGCGGTCGCGCTTGTCGCGCTGCGGAGCCGTCTGTTCCAGGAGCTTCCGGAAGGAGCGATGCTCAGCGTCGCGCTTCCCGAATCGGAGGTCGCACCGCTTCTCGGCGACGATCTCTGGCTCGCCGCCGTGAATGCGCCCGCTCTTTGTGTTGTGTCCGGCTCAGTTCGCTCGATCGCGGAATTGCGGCGGTCGCTCTCGGCTCGCGATGTAGAGAACTCACCTATACACATATCGGTAGCGGCGCATTCCGAGATGGTCGCGCCGATACTGGATCGATTCGCCGGACTTGTCGATCGAATTAATTTCAGCGCGCCGAAGATTCCCTACGTTTCGAACCTGACCGGTGAATGGGCAGGCGACGTGACCGATTCGCGGTACTGGACACGGCATCTGCGACAGACGGTCCGCTTTTCGGATGGCGTACGGCTATTGCTCGACAAGAGCGCTATTCTGCTCGAGGTAGGTCCGGGAACCACGCTGACTACGTTGGCGAGACAACATAGTTCAGGCTCCGCGAAGTCGATAATCGCTTCGCTGGGCCATCCGAGGAACGCGGAGCCCGACAGCATTTCATTGCTGAAGGCGATGGGCCAATTGTGGCTTGCCGGAGCAGGCATCGATTGGCAGGCCTTTCATCGGGATGAAACAAGACGCCGGGTACCGCTGCCGTCGTACCCCTTTCAGCGCCGGCGCTACTGGCTGGATCGCTCTCCAGTCGCCCAGCCGGCCGGGCTCGCAAAGAAATTCGATGTTTCAAGCTGGTTCTACATACAGTCGTGGAAACGCACGATGCCGCTTCCGTCCGCGGCTGGCGCGCTCGAATCAGAGCAGCGCAACTGGCTCATCTTCGCGGATGAACATGGTCTGGCTGAAGCTATTCGACAGAACCTGCTCGATAGGAATCAACACGTCACCCTGGTTCGCGCCGGTGCGACATATGAGATGGCGAGCGACGCCTATTATTCAATAAGCCCGGACCGAGGCAGTGATTATGAACAGCTATTCCGGTCGCTGGAATCGTCAGGTAATACGCCCGCGACGATCCTTCACCTGTGGAGCCTTTCGCCGAAGCAAGATCAATCGACTCAGGAATCTTTCATCGATTCTCAACGGCTCGGCTATTACAGCCTGCTTTTTCTGTCGCGTGCAATTGACTCCAATCGCATTTCACACGACATCAAGATTCTCGTAGCTTCTAACGAACTCTTTGACGTAAGCGGCGCCGAAAAAGCCCGCGCGGAAAAAGCGACTATGCTCGGACCCTGCAAGGTCATTCCTCAGGAGTACCTCAATATCTCGTGCCGTTTGATCGACGTCGGGGTTCCAAATACGGAAGCCGACCGAGCGCTGCTGGCCGACCGGCTTTTGAGCGAAGCGGCAGTGCAGGACAGCGATCGCATCATCGCGTATCGAGGAGCGCGGCGGCTGGTTGAGTCTTTCGAGCCTGTCAGGCTTGAAGAAAATCGAGCGCCGCTTGCAGGGCTTAGAGAGCGAGGCGTGTACCTGTTGACCGGCGGCCTCGGATCGATCGGGCTTCAGCTTGCCGAGTATCTGGCTCGCGCTGTTAAAGCGCGGTTGGTGCTGGTCGGCCGCTCGCATTTTCCGGCAAAAGCCGACTGGGATTCGTGGTTGGAAGAACACCCGGCGGATTCAACAAGTCGCAAGATCGTGAAGCTTCGCGAAATCGAAGAGCTTGGCTCCGACATCATCATCGCAAGCGCGGACGCCGCTGATTACGGTCGAATGCTTTCGGTGTTCAACACAATCGATGAAACGTTTGGCGAGTTGAATGGAGTGATCCACCTGGCAGGCGTAACAACCGGGCCGTCGGTGCTGCGGCCCATCTCCGAGGTCGGGCTCGATGAATCCGAGACGCAATTCAGGCCGAAGGTTTCAGCGGTCTACACACTCGATAGACTACTAGCCGATCGCGCAGTCGATTTTTGTCTGCTCTTCTCCTCGAATGCGGCGGTGTTGGGCGGCCTGGGAATGGCTGCTTATACCGCCGCCAACGCGTTCATGGATGCTTATGCGGCGGGGCGCGAGAACAACGGCACGCGCTGGATCAGCGCGAATTGGGACGCGTGGCCTTATGAGCCGGAGCCCGACCGCCTGCTCAGACGCCGCAGCATCGACGATTATGCAATGACGGCCGCCGAAGCCTCGGAGGCTTTCCGGCTGATAACGGCGCGGCAAGGTCACATCGTAGTTTCGACCGGCGACCTCAACGCACGACTGAGCCTATGGATCCGTGGAGACCGAACGGCGGAGGCCGAACCACTCGTGGATCTCGATGAGCCCGCCGCCGCCACTCCGGGCACCGAGTATGCAGCCCCTCAGAACGAGCTTCAGAAGCTGATCGCGGAGACCTGGGAAAAGCTGCTGGGGGTCGAGCGCGTCGGTATTCGGGACAACTTCTTCGAGCTTGGAGGCCACTCGCTTTTGGCAACCCGAGTAGTTTCCCGGCTGAGGCAAGAGATCAACGCGCCGCTCTCGCTTCGCGTGATCTTCGAGCACCCGACCGTTGAGGGTCTCGCGGCAGCCATCGCTCAACTGCAAGCCGAAGATGCAGGCGAGATCGAACAAATCGCCGGTGATCCATCGGAGGATGCGGCTGACGAGATTGCGGCGGGGATCGACTCGCTTTCCGACGATCAGGTCAGCTCACTCCTGAGTCAGTTGTTTCAAAACGAGGAAGCCGATTCATGAGCCAGAGCAGCCAGAGTATCGAACAGCTCAATCGGCTTTCGCCCGCGGAGAGGCGAGCGCTTCTCAAGCAGGCGGTGCGGCGCACAAAGGAATCACCGGCGGGAGCCGTCGGTCCGAAGATCTCTCCTACCTCTTTTTCGCAACAACGACTCTGGTTCCTGGATCGCTTCATGGGGGGAAGCGAGTTCTACAATGTCGCCAATGCCGTTCGCATAAAAGGCCCGCTCAACATCATCGCGCTTGAGCGCAGCGTAAACGAAATAGTGCGCCGGCACGAAGCGCTCCGGACAAGCATCGGGCTTATCGATGGCAATCCCGTTCAAGTCATCGCTCCGTCGTTGACCATCAAGCTGCCCTTGATCGATCTCGCGGGAGTTCCCATCGATTCCCTCGAGGTCACTCTGCGAAAGGCCGCTCTCGAACAGATCGGCCGGCCATTCGATCTGTCGCGAATTCCTCTAATTCGAATAACGCTGCTTCGGACCGGACCGAAAGAACACGCGGCGGTGATGACCGTCCACCATATAGTTGCCGACGGCTGGTCGATGGCTGTGCTCATCCGCGAGCTCGGCGCTCTGTATAGCGGCATGGTAGATGACAAGCCCGCGGCATTACCCGAACTAACGGCGCAATACTCCGACTTCGCCCAATGGCAGAGAACACGAGCCCAGAGCGCGGCGATCGAAGACCAACTGCGCTATTGGAAAGGACGGCTTGCGGATTTAACTCCGCTCGAGCTTCCAATCGATCGGCCGCGTCCTCCATCACTCACCTACCGAGGCGCGGCCAGGGTCATCACTCTTGCCGAGGACATTAGCCGATCTCTGAAAGCGGTCAGCCAACGCCGCGGCGTGACGTTGTTCATGACGCTTCTGGCAGGGCTGCAGGTATTGTTCTCGCGTTCCACCGGTCAAACCGACGTCGCGATCGGGTCGCCAATAGCGGGGAGAAACCAGCCCGAATTCGAGGACCTCATCGGCTTCTTTATCAATATGCTCGTCTTGCGCGGCGACCTATCGGGCGGACCGAGTTTCTCGGAGCTACTCGGACAAGCAGGTCGGACGACGCTTGAAGCGTACCAGCACCAGGACGTTCCGTTTGAGGCGCTTGTTCAGGAGTTGCAACCCGAGCGCGATCTCGCTCGACAGCCGATCTTTCAAGTGAGCTTTTCCTTCGAGAATGTACCGCAAGAAGAACTGAGCCTGGGAACGCTCGCGATCGAGCCGCTCGGTTTTGATCCGGGCACGACCAGATTTGAAATCGAGCTTCACGCCCACGAGCGCGCCGGACAAATAACTATCGCGCTTCTGTACAACATCGATCTCTTCGATGATGCGACTTCCTCAAGGTTCCTCCGTCACTTTCAGAATCTTCTTCAAGACGCGATCGCGAGGCCTGATGTAAGCATAGATGATCTGGCGCTCTTCGGCGCAAATGAGCGCCATCAGATGCTGGTCGAATGGAACGACACGGCAGCCGGCTTCGCATCAAGATGTCTTCACGAGTTGTTTGAGGAACAGGCCGAAAACTCGCCTGATGCGATCGCGATTGTCTACGACCACCAGCGGCTCACTTACAGAGAGCTGAACGAACGGGCGAATCAACTGGCGTCACAACTGCGCGATCTCGGGGCAGGACCCGAGAGCATAGTCGGAGTCCATATGCTCCGCTCGCCCGAACTCGTAATCGCTCTGATGGGGGTGCTCAAGTCCGGCGCCGCTTATCTGCCTCTCGATCCCGAGTACCCGCCGGAGCGGCTGAAATTCATGCTCGCCGACGCGGGCGCGCGAGTGATCCTGACTCAGACTCGTTTGACCGAGCGGGCTCCGGCCTGGCCGGCGCGCGTCATATATCAGGATGCGCTGGGTGCGGGCGATCGGATTGATCGCGAATGCCCCAGGAGCCTCGCTATCGAAGATAACCTGGCGTATGTGATCTACACGTCCGGATCGACGGGCGCTCCAAAAGCGGCGATGAACACTCACCGAGCTGTCTCAAATCGCCTCTTCTGGATGCAGAGTGAATACCGGTTGACGAGTGATGACTGCGTGCTTCAGAAGACCCCTTCCAGCTTCGACGTCTCCGTTTGGGAATTCTTCTGGCCGCTGCTGAATTCCGCGCGTCTGGTGCTGGCCCAGCCCGATGGACATCGAGATCGCGATTACCTGGTCGATCTGATCAACCGCGAACAAGTCACGACAATTCACTTCGTTCCGTCGATGCTGAGTGTGATGCTGGAAGGCGACGCGCTTAGTTGCTGCGGCAGCCTCAAGCGAGTGTTCTGCAGCGGGGAAGAACTACCGGTCGAGCTGCACGATCGGTTCCTATCATGCCTGAAAGCAGAACTGCACAATCTCTACGGTCCGACAGAAGCCGCGGTCGACGTCACATTCTCGCAGTGCGGGCGTCGAAATCCGTTGTGGCGGGTTCCGATCGGAAGCCCTGTAGCGAACACTCAGATTCAGTTGCTCGACGCCTCGCGGCATAGCGTAGCCATAGGCGTTGCGGGCGAGCTTCATATCGGCGGCGTCCAGGTAGGCCGCGGCTATCTCAATCGACCGGATCTGACCGCCGAGAAATTCATCCCGGAGATCTTCTCCGAAGCGCCGGGCGAAAGACTCTACAAGACCGGCGATCTCGCAAGGTACTTGCCGGATGGCCGCATCGAATTCCTCGGCCGCACCGACCAACAAGTGAAGATCCGTGGACACCGAATCGAGCTTCAGGAAATCGAGAACGCGCTCAAGCAGCATCCATCGGTCCGCGAAGCGGCCGTTGTTGTTCAGGAGGGTGAAGGGCAGAAGCGCCTGGTTGCTTATTTGGCGGCGAATTCCCACCCGGACACAACCGAGCTACGCGCCTTTGCGGGTGAGAGACTCCCCGAGTACATGATCCCCTCGGCGTTCTTCTTTGTTGATGCGCTTCCAGTAACGACCAGCGGCAAGCTCGATCGGCGCGCGCTCGCCGGAATCGACATCGGCTCCGGCTGCGCCAGAGACTACGCTCCTCCTTCGACCCCGCAAGAGAAGACGCTGTGCGATATTTGGGCCGGCGTACTTCGTCTCAAACGAGTAGGGGTTCACGACAACTTCTTCGAGTTAGGCGGCGACTCGATTATCAGCATCCAGATCATCGACCGTGCGAACCGCGAAGGGCTGCGGCTGACGCCCAGACAGCTCTTTCAACACCAGACCGTATCCGAGCTCGCGGCCGCCGCCGGCCTCGCTGATCTCGTCGAAGAAGAACAGGGTCCTGTCATCGGCGAAGCGCCGCTCACGCCGATTCAAAAGCGCTTCTTCGATTCGCTTCCATTCAATCCCAATCATTACAACCAGGCCCTGTTGCTCGAAGCAAAGCTCGATCCCGAACTACTCAACCAGGCTATCTCATTTCTGATTCAACACCACGATGCGCTTCGGTTGAGGTTTCGACACGAAGGCGGCCGGTGGAGCCAGTTCCGCGGCGGCATTCCCGAAGCCGATTCGGAGTCCACGTTGGCAATTGTCGATTTTTCCGATGTTGCCGAGTCGGAACGATCTCAGGAGATCGCGCGCCGCGCCGATGAGCTGCAACAGAGCCTGGATCTCGAGTCCGGTTCGTTGATTCGCGCGGCTTATTTCAGATTCCGCGAAGACCAACCTGACCGGCTGCTCCTGATAATCCATCACCTCGCGGTGGATGGAGTGTCGTGGCGGATTCTCCTCGAAGACCTTCGCTCCGTTTACGATCAGCTCTTGCGGCACGAGGCGGCCGCTCTTCCGCGAAAGACCACCTCCTACAAACGATGGGCTGAAGAATTGAAGAGCCTTGCAGCTTCTTCGCGGTTGCTTGGCGAACTGGAATATTGGACGCAAGAGAGCCGAAGAGACGTCGCGCCGCTACCGCTGGATGAGCCCCGCGGAGACAACTTAGTCGCGTCGGCTCGCGCGTTCCGCTTCGAGCTGAATGAAGCAGACACGGAGACGTTGTTGACACTGCTTCCCGAAAAGTATCGCGCTCAGGTCAGCGATGCTCTGGCCGCGGCAGTTGCTTCCGGAATCAGAACCTGGACGGGCGCCTCTAATGCGCTTATCGATTTCGAAGGACACGGTCGAGAAGAGCTGGTCGAGAACGCGGATCTTTCTCGAACCGTCGGATGGTTCACTTCGGTTTTTCCCGTCGTGTTGTCGCTGCCCGATTCGGACGAGCCAGGAGAGTTGCTCAAGTCGGTAAAGGAACAACTCCGGGCTGTTCCGAACCGGGGAGCCGGTTACGGCGTGCTTCGGTATCTCACCAGTGAACCGTCAGTCGCGGCCCGCCTGTCGGAGGTTCGCGACGCGGAGATAATTCTCAACTATCTCGGCCAGTTCGATCAGACGCTCTCCGGCGGCGGGATCTTTAACATGGCATCCGAGTCGCCGGGCCGGACATCGGGCTTGAACGAACAACGACAACATCTGATCGACGTCACCGGCCTGGTGATAAACAAGCGCCTTGGCGTCTCCGTCACATATAACTCGACATTGCATCACGCCGGTACGATCGAGCGACTGAGCGCGGCCATCCAGTCATCACTGGCTCGGTTGGCCGAGCACTGCCGGGTCGCACCGCTCTGCTTCACGCCGTCCGACTTTTCGCTCGCTGGCCTCAAGCAGGAAACGCTTGATATCCTCGCCTCGCGCTTCGAGATTATAGAGGACATCTATGCGGCATCGCCGTTACAGCAGGGACTGCTTTTTCATGCGCTCTATTCCGAGGCGAATGACCTCTATTTGAATCAACTGAGCTACGGGATTGAAGGCGTCCTCGACGTAGCCGCGTTCAAGGAAGCCTGGAGCCGCGCGACGAAGCGGCATGCGATCTGGCGCACCGCTTTTGTATGGGAGGAGCTTGAACAGCCGCTTCAGATCGTACTAAAGATCGCCGCCTTGAACTTCGAAGAGCTTGATTGGCGCGGCTTCGCGCACGAACTGCAACAGAGCAATCTCCAATCATTGCTCGATGCAGACCGCCGACGCGGCTTCGATCTCGCGGCGCCTCCGCTCGCGCGGCTCACGCTGGTTCGGTTGTCTGATCGAGCTTTTCAGTTTATCTGGACGCATCACCACCTCATCTCTGATGGCTGGTCCGCGGCGATCGTGCTGAAAGAGACGCTCACCTGTTACGAAGCCTTGCGACAGGCCAAAGAGCCGGTGCTGCCCCGCCCGCGCCCTTACCGTGATTACATCGCGTGGCTCACGAAACAGAGTCTATCTGAAGCCGAACGCTACTGGTCGCAGGCGCTCAAAGGGTTCACATCGCCTACTCCGGCGCCCGCGGCGAGCGCGATGGGCGCTCGTGGAGCGGATCGTTCAAACGGCGATAATGAGACCGTCAGCGCCTCACGATTGAACGCTTCCGAGCTGCGCGCGTTTGCGGGCCGTCATCGGCTCACGGTGAACACCATTGTTCAGGGGGCGTGGGCGCTATTGCTCGGCATTTATTCCGACGAGCAGGACGTGATTTTCGGCGCCACAACTTCGGGCAGGCCCGCCGGCTTGAGTGGAATCGACTCAATGGTCGGCGTATTCATTAACACCCTGCCCGTGCGCGTGCACCTGCCGCCATCGATCTCAGTGACAGACTGGCTCGGCAACCTTCAAAACAGTCAAGCAGAGCAACGGCAGTACGAATACAGCCCGCTGATCCAGATCCAGAGGTGGAGCGAGTTGCCTCCGAGACAACCGCTTTTCGAAACCCTGATAGTGTTTGAGAATTATCCTACGGACGAGAGCCTTGGACACGGAAGCTTCACGGTCACCGGCATTCAGGTACGTGAAAAGACGCATTATCCGCTCACGTTGACGGCCTCCCTGGGCAGCAATCTGTTTTTGCAGCTCTCATTCGACCGCGATCGAATCGATCGTGATGCGGGGAAACGGCTGCTCGATCACCTGCAAGGTTTATTGGAGAACCTGATTGCGTACCCCGAATCGCGTCTTGGTGAACTGAATCTCCTGAACGAATACGAGCGCCGGCAATTGCTTTTCGAATGGAACGACACCGCCGCGGACTATCGCGTTGAATGCATACATCAATTATTCGAGGAGCAAGTGAGCCGCACACCCGACTCAATTGCCTTATGTTTCAACCGCGCGATGGTTACTTTTCGTGCGGTCGACGGCAGAGCTGATCTTATTGCGAAGCGGCTGCGTGCGCTGGGTGTCTCGCATGGAGACCGTGTTGCCGTTAGCCTTCAACGCTCGCCGGAGATGGCAGCCGCGTTGCTTAGCGTGATGAAAGCAGGGGCGGCTTATGTACCCGCGGACCCATCGTATCCCGAAGAACGGCTGCGATTCATACTCGAGGATGCCGGCGTACGGGTATTGCTAACCGATTCCAGATTCGAGAAGCCGGCGAGCGGCGCCAACGTCGCGCTTGTCCCTGTCGATCAACTCGAGGAATCTCAAGACGACGCTCGGAAACATTTTCAGGAGACTGCCAGACCCGGCGCTGAAGACGTCTTCAGCGTCATTTATACATCGGGATCGACAGGAAGACCGAAGGGCGTGCTCGAGTAAGAGACCCCGCGCAGTTAACCGCCTTACTCGACGATGAAAAGATCACTCGAATAGTGCTCGTGCCCTCGCTTCTCCGCGCCATACTTGAACTCGATCCATTTCCTCAAAGAGAGCTGGCGGGTCTCAAATATTGTTTCTCCAGCGGCGAAGCGCTTTCACTTGATTTGGCGCGGCAGTTCTCAGCGCGTCTGCCTCACTGCACTCTCATGAATCTGTACGGCTCGTCGGAGATCGGCGCCGACGTGACCTGGTGCATTGTAAGTGAATCGCTGAGCGCCTCCGTTCCTATTGGCCGCCCGATTGCAAACGCCCGAGTGTATATACTGAATCAGCAATCGCAGCCCGTGCCCGTTGGGGCGCCGGGAAAAATCTACTGCGGCGGCGCGCAGCTCGCGCACGGATATTTGAACCGGCCCGACTTGACCGCGGAGAAGTTCTTGCCCGACCCATTCTCGAATTCGCCGGGTGCGCGGCTCTACCATACCGGAGACGTTGGCTCGTTCCGTCCCGACGGCCTGATCGAATATCGCGGCCGGGCCGATCATCAGGTTAAAGTACGCGGGTTCAGAATCGAGATGGGAGAAATTGAAGCTGTCTTGCTTGAGCATAAGCAGATTCGCGCCGCCGCGGTTATTGCGCGAGATGACAATCAAAACGGCGTCGAGCTGGCAGCGTATCTCGTCTCTGAAACTGAAAAGCGGCCGACTACTGTCGAGCTTCGAGAGTTCCTGTCCAAGAAACTGCCCGCTTATATGGGACCGTCGGCATTTATCTTCGTCGATGCGCTGCCGCTGTTGCCGAGCGGCAAAGTGGATCGGAGGGGCTTGCCGGATCTCCTCGATTCACCCGTGACCGATTCGAGCCGGCAGATCGATCAGCCGATCGTTGAATTAATCGCCGGGATATGGCAGCAACTGTTGAACGTCAAATCGGTGTCTCTGAGCGACAGCTTTTTTGACATCGGCGGCCATTCGCTCCTTGCCACTCAACTCAATTCGCGACTTCGAAGAGTCTTTAAGATAGATCTGCCTCTCGCTTGCATCTTCGACTCACCCACGCTCGCTTCTATGGCCGAAACCGTCGAAGCCGCGATGAGAAGCAACGACGGCCTTGAGTATTCGCCTATTGAATCGGCCCATAGATGTGATGATCCGCCGCTTTCGTTTGCTCAAGAACGGCTGTGGGTGCTTGACCGCATGGCGCCGGGCGGCGTTTCGCAGAACCTGCCGATCGCGGTCAGGCTGGAGGGATCACTCGACATAGCAGCGCTCGAGTGGAGCATGCGTGAAATAGCAAGGCGGCACGAATCGCTTCGAACATTTTTCACGGCGGCCGGCGACCGGCCCGTGCAGAGGATCATTTCAAACGCCTCAATAGATTTATCCTTCGCTGATTTGAGCGGCCTGATCGAAGCCGCGCGTGATACTGGGCGCCGCCGATTTCTCACGGAATTCGCCTGCGTACCGTTTCAACTCGAGCGAGCGCCGCTCTGGCGCCTGCTGTTGCTTCGCTTGGGAGAACGAGAGCACATCGCCTGCCTGACGATGCATCACATAATTTCCGACGGCTGGTCCCTGGGCGTGTTGGTCTCCGAACTGATGCAGCTCTATGAAGCAGCGCGAGCCGAGGCGCCTGTGCCACAGGCATCACCGTCTCTTCAGTACGCCGACTTTGCGATCTGGCAACGCAACTGGCTGCAGGGCGATGTGCTTCAGAAGCATCTTTCATACTGGACACGCCAACTCGCGGGCGCACCCACTTTGCTCAAGCTCCCGACGGATCGGCCCCGTCCGCCGGTTCAAACCGATCGAGGCGCAACCGAAGGAGCGATGCTCGACACCGCGCTCACGAATAATCTGAGGCTTCTCAGCCGTGCTGAAGGAGCGACGTTATTCATGACCCTGCTGGCGGCGTTCCAGGTACTGATGAGGCGCCACTCAGGCCAGGATGACATAGTGATCGGTTCTCCGGTCTCGGGGCGTACGAGAAGCGAGACCGAAGGAATGATTGGCTGCTTCATCAATGCCGTCGCGCTGAGAACGGACCTTTCCGGCAATCCAACCTTTAAAGAGATACTTAGCCAGGTGCGCGATACGGCCCTCGCCGCTTATGCGCATCAGGATCTCCCCTTCGATCTGCTGGTTGATGCGCTTCACACGCAGCGACGAAGCGATCATGCGCCGGTGTTTCAAGTTGTTTTCAATTTTCAGAACGCGCCGCTGCCGGAGCTGGTATTGCCCGGGCTGACGGTAACGCCGGTCCCGGTTGATACCGCGACGGCGAAGTACGACCTCACGTTGTACCTGAAGGAGCATGGGGACACGATCGCCGCGTCCATGGTTTACAACAGCGATCTTTTTGATCGCTCGACCATTCAAGGAATGCTCCGGCAATACCGGGCGATATTAACAACCGCGGCTTCCGACTCGAGTGCTAGACTCGGCTCGCTTGTGAGGTCCGCAAATTTGGAGAGGGGACAATCGGCGATGATCGACACCGAGCGGAAGCAGGCCAATCTCCAGAGACTGATCACCTCGCGCAGGAGAGCGGTTAACCTCTCGTCCGAGGCGATGGTAAAGACGGGCTTTTTGCAAGAGGGTCAAACGCTCCCGTTGTTGATCACTCCGGCGGGCGACGGGATCGATCTTGCGAGTTGGGCCGCTGCCAATCTCGACTTCGTAGAAGCCGAGTTGTCGAAGTATGGCGCGATTCTCTTTCGCGGCTTCGAGGTTGATTCTACCGCGGCGTTCGAGCGATTCGCTCGATCCGTCACTCCCGAGTTGGTGAATTACATTGAGGGATCATCGCCTCGCGTCCGGCTGCTGGACAAGGTCTACACGTCAACGGGGTATCCGCCGGAATATTTCATCTCGTTACACAACGAGCTGTCTTACGCTCACAAATGGCCAGGTTATCTTTTTTTCTATTGCGCGGCAGCGCCGTCGCGCGGAGGCGAGACCGCTATCGCTGATTGCAGAGAAGTGCTCCGGCGGCTGGATCCGACGATAGTGGAGCGGTTCGATCGCAAAGGCGTCAGGTACGTCCGCCGGCTTCACGGCGATCGCGGGGCCGGTCTCTCATGGCAAAGCGTATTCGAGACGACTGACCGTTCGGTCGTCGAAGCCTACTGTCGGGAAGGCTCGATCGATTTTTCCTGGGGCGAAGATGGTAGTTTGCGCACGAGTCAAGTTCGGCCGGCCCTCGCCACTCATTTAAGATCGGGGGCGCGGGTCTGGTTTAATCAGGCGGATCAGTGGCACCCATCAAATCTCGCGAGCGAAGTATCTACGGCGCTGCGCTCGGTTGCGCGCGAAGAGGACCTCCCGATCAATGCTTATTATGGCGATGGCTCGCCCATCGAGCTTGAGGCTCTCGACCACATTCGAGGCGTCTTTAGACAGGCTACAGTGGCGTTTCCGTGGAGAGAAGGCGACGTCCTTCTGATCGACAATATGCTGGTAGCGCACGGACGAATGCCATATACAGGACCGCGAAAGGTACTGGTCGCAATGGGCTCACCGATCACGATCTGACATGGTCTCCAATCAACCGAATCCAAAACCCTCACCTGGTTGAACATTATCTACGCCGTATCGGGCGGCGCTTCTATTGATTGAATACGCGTGCTTCGAGGCGGAGATTCACCTCCGCGTGCGCAACTGAAAATGAGTCAAGCCGCACTTCAAGGCTACAGCCTTTCTCCTCAACAGACCCGTTGCTGGCAGCTTCAGCAGCGTGACACGCATTGTTTCGTGCAATGCGCGTTGCTGCTTGAAGGAAACCTGAACAGCGATTTGTTGAGAACTGCTCTATCCAGCGTTATCGACGAGCACGAAATTCTGCGAACCACTTTCAAAACCGCGCCTGGGATGAAGCTGCCGGTTCAAGTGATATCGGAGATAGGCTGCTATTCGTGGCGAGAGGTGGAAGAGTTCACCGAGGCCGAAATCGACGGGCTGTTGAATGAAGAAAGCGCCCGGCGATTCGATTATCGTGAAGGACCACTCATCCGCGCGGCAGCAGCGAGGCTAGACGCCGACACACACATCCTCGTTGTAACCATCGCCGCGATGTGCGCCGACACGTGCACGCTTGGTCAGTTGGTTTGCCACGTCCTCGAACTCTACGAAGGCAATGCTTGCGTCTCCGCAACGGCTTCGCTGCTTCAACCAATTCAATACGCCGATTTCGCCGAATGGCAGAATCAACTGCTCAGCGAGAGTGATGCAGAGGGCGCTAAGGAGTATTGGCGGAGGAATGGAGCCGCTCCTCAACTGGAACGTCTGCCGTTTGAAAAAAAGAGCGGAGCCGAGACTGCGTTTGTGCACAACTCGGTGGATTGGATATTTGACCAATCGCTTACCGGCGCGATTAACAAAGCCGCCGGCCTTCATTCGACTACCTCCGAAGTGTTTCTTTTCGCCTGCTGGCAAGTTCTCATATGGCGATTAACCGACTCGCCGGAGATCACGATCGGATGGACTTGCCATGCCCGAGAGAGCGCCGAGATGGAGGTGTCAATGGGGCCATTCTCAAAGACACTCCCCATCAGGCATCATCCTGAAAACTTGAAATTCAGCGAGGTGCTGCGGCTGGCCGACGGAGCGATACGCGAGGCCGCGTCGTGGCAGGAATATTTCGATACCCGACGCGTCGAAACGAGTGAATCGCCCGCTGGTTTTCAACTCGGATTCGAATTCTACGCGTGGCCCGCAGCCCATCGCGTCGGTTCGTTGAAGGCTTCGCTTCTCTGCCGCGATATCAGTATCGAGCCTCATAAACTCAATCTCACTTTCATCGCCTGCGACGATGAGTTGAAATCTCGGCTCGCATACGATGCTCGTCTATTCGATCGTAGCGCCGCCGAGTCAATCGCACGGAGATTCTCCGTGCTTGTTAAGAGTGCGCTTACAGCGGACGACCCGCTTGCATCCGCGCTAGATCTTTTAGACGCCGCCGAACGAGTCCAACTTCTTGCCGATTTTTCTGGCACGGAAGGTAGCGCGCCGCCCCAGGTGTCGATGCTGTCGATTCATGAGATGTTTGAAGTACGTGCGGCCGCGGCGCCCGATGCCATCTCCGTATGCTGCAAAGAAACGCAGCTAAGCTATCGAATGATCAACAGGCGCGCCAATCAATGCGCGCGGCATCTAAAGCGGTCCGGCATCGGGCCGGAAGCCGCGATTGGAATATTCCTGGACCGCGGCCCCGAAATCGTCATCGCATTGCTTGCGGTGCTGAAGGCAGGCGGCGCGTTTGTGGTACTCGACACGGACTACCCCGACGCCAGGCTGGCGTACTTGATCGAGGAGACGAAACCGCAAGCTGTCTTGACTAACAACCGGCTTGCTAAACACCTTCCTTGCTTTGAAGGATCGTCGATTTGTTTCGATGGCGATCGGAACTTGCTCGAGCTGGAGTCTGATTCGAATCCCGCGTCAAGCGTTTGCGCTGCCGGCCTTGCGTACGTGGCCTATACATCCGGTTCGACTGGAAAACCCAAGGGAATTCTCTCGACTCATGGCGGTGTCACAAACTATCTGCGATACGTAAACGCGACCTATTCTCTGAACGATTCCGACACGGTACTGCAGCTCGCTTCGTTCACTTTCGATGCGTCCGTGCGCGACTCGATAGGCCCGCTCACGGCCGGCGCAAGAGTGATCGTACCGACCGCGGAAGAAGCGCGCGATCCCGCGGCTCTCCTCGATTTGATCGAGCGCAATGCAGTCACACGAATGCTCGCCATCGTTCCGACTACGCTGAGGAATCTGGTAAGCGCGGCCGGGGAAATCGGGCGAACCTGCGATTCGGTTCAAACGATCCTGCTGAGCGGCGAACCGCTCTACACAGCCGATTGCGTGAACGCGCGAGCGGTCTTCGGCGCCGCGGTGTTGCTAGTCAACCAGTACGGGCCGACCGAATGCACGATGACTTCGACCTATCACGCCGTAACGAATAACGACAACGAGCCGGGACCGGTGTTGATCGGCGGACCGATTCCCAACTCGCGCCTCTTCGTGCTCGGCTCAGGGCTTGATCTTTCTCCGCCCGGCATCAAAGGTGAGATTCAGATCGGCGGTGTTGGTCTGGCCAGGGGTTACATGAATTGCCCTGACCTGACCGCGGAAAGATTCATTCCCGATCCGCTCGGCGTGGAGCCTGGAGCCCGCGTCTACAACACCGGCGACCTCGCGTATTACACGACCGCCCGGAATGTAAGTCTGGCGGGCAGAAAAGACCATCAGGTCAAGATTCGCGGCGTTCGAGTCGAGCCTGGCGAGATCGAGGCAGTGCTCGGGCGGCATCCCTCCATTCGCGAGGTCGCCGTGGTTGCGAAGGACGATGGGCCAGAGAAGGCTCTCGTGGCCTATTACACGCCGGATCGCGCATACGCTCCAAGACCGGCTGAGTTGCGCGCTTTTCTCAGAGAACATCTCCCCGAGTTCTTGCTTCCGTCGGCCTTTGTAGAGTTGAGAGCGATGCCGCTTACGAGAAACGGCAAAGTGAATCGCGCGATGCTGCGGGAGGATTCCGCTTCGTCGGCGCGGCCGCGGTATGTGGCGCCGCGTACGCCGGTCGAGGAGACAATGGCCGATATATGGGCCGACCTGCTGCGCGTAGAGCGGCCGGGTGTCGACGACAACTTCTTCGATCTTGGCGGCCATTCACTGCGCGCGACGACTCTGGTTTACAGAGTACTTCAAGTGTTTCAAGTCGAGCTTCCGCTCCGCGGCATCTTTGACTTCCCGACGCTCGGCGAGTTCTGTCGTCTTATCGGCCGCGAGGCAGAGGGCCGTGAAGGCGGAACGACGGCCCAACAACCGATCTCCCGTCGGAAGGAAAGGGGCCGCGCGCCGCTTTCATTCGCGCAACAGCGGCTGTGGTTTCTGGATCAGCTCGAGCCCGGCTCCGCTGCGTACAACCTGCCGGTCATGGTCCGGGTTCAAGGCGTACTGTCGATGCCGGCGCTTGCTATTAGCTTCTCGGAGCTTGTTCACCGGCACGAATCGCTGCGGACTCGCTTCGCAACAGTCGAGGCGCAGCCTTTTCAAATCATCGATGACGGCTCAACGGTTGATTTTGCAGTCGCTGAGCTTCGAATGCCGGCGAGTCATGAAGGCGCGCGCGCGGCGATTCGCCTCGCTTGCGAAGAAGCGGCAAGACCTTTCAATTTGTCGGAAGGCCCCTTGTTCAAGATCCGCTTATTTCGATCCGGCGAGGCGGAGCACCTGCTGCTGATATCGATGCACCATATTATTTCGGATCTCTGGTCGACCGGAATACTGGTGCGCGACCTTTCAGCGATCTACGCGAGCGTCTGCCGAGGCGAACCTGTAATGCTCGCTGAGCCTGCAATCCAGTATGCCGACTTTGCAGCGTGGCAGCGTGGTTGGCTGCGCGGTGAAGTCATGGAATCGCGGTTAGAGTACTGGACTCGGCTTCTCGGAGGCGTCGAACCTCTGAGCCTGCCCACCGACAGGCCGCGGCCGCCGATTCAAAGTTATCGAGGATCTCGCGAAGGTCTGACCCTGCCGGCAGTCACGGTAGAGAAGTTGAGTGCGTTAGCTCGGACAGAAGGCGCCACCCTGTACATGGTGTTGCTGGCCGCGTTTCAGGTTTTGCTGCACCGATACTCGAACTGTGACGATATCGCCGTTGGATCGCCCTCGGCCAATCGCAATCACGGGCAGATCGAGGACGTCGTAGGCTTCTTTGCAAACACTCTCGTAATGCGAACCGACGCCGGCGGAAATCCCAGCTTCCGCGAATTGATTCGACGTGTAAAAACGATGGCGCTCGGTGCATACGAGCATCAGGATATGCCTTTCGAAAAGCTGGTGGAAGCCTTGCAGCCTGAGCGCGATCTCAGTCGGAACCCGCTGTTTCAAGTCTTGTTTGCGCTTCAGAACGTTCCCGTAGAGACAATCAGCCTTCCAGGAATAAAACTCGAGCCGATCGGCATTCCGGCTGCGACCTCGCGCTTCGATCTTGCGCTTTGGCTGGTCGAGAACCCCTCTGGGTTATCCGGATCGTTGGAATACAGCACCGATCTGTTCGATCGTGAAACCGCGGCGGCGATGCTCAGCCACTTTCAAAACCTGACCGCAAGCATCGCGTCGGATCCGGATCAACGGATCGCCGGCCTGACGTTGCTCAGCGAGGCTGAACGGAACATGCAGGTGTTCGATTGGAATCACCTACAGGCGTCGGTGCACCCGCGTAAGTCCATCCATCAGATGTTTGAAGAAGCAGCCGTTCAGCTTGAGGACTCCACCGCCGTGATCTGTGAGGAGCGATTCCTGACGTTCGGAGAGCTGAACCGGCGAGCCAACCAACTGGCGAACCACCTCGGCAAACTGGGAGTGGAACCGGGCCGGCGAGTTGGCATCTGTCTCGAACGATCAAACGAATTGATACTGGCGATGCTCGGAGTGCTGAAGACCGGCGGAGCATATGTTCCGCTCGATCCGGCGTATCCCGAACAGCGGCTTGCACAATTGATCACCGATTCACGAGCCGCGGTTGTGATCGGCGACGAGCGGAGCGGCGCACTCTTAACTACGGTTGAAGCGCGGTTCGTGAGGCTCGACGCAGACTGGGCGGTCATCGGCCGGGAAAGCTCTTTGCCGAGCGGAGTTCCCAGCGATCCCGATCAACCCGCTTATGTGATCTTCACGTCCGGCTCATCCGGCAGGCCGAAAGGAGTGACTGTTTCTCACGCCAGCGTCGTGTCGCTGGTTAACGCAACAGACAGCCTCTTCAACGAACCGCAAAAGGACACTTGGACTCTCTTTCATTCTTATGCATTCGACCTTTCGGTATGGGAGATCTGGCGGTGCCTATTGGGAGGATCGCGCTTGATCGTTGTCGCGGACTGGATGACCAGGTCACCGGCTGCTTTTTACGGCCTGCTTCAGGAGGAACGCGTCACTGTCCTGAACCAGACCCCTTCGGCATTGCGACACCTGATCAATGCGAGCGAGGAGTCCAGGAATCAAAGCGCGACCTCCGATCACGATTTGGCGCTTCGTCTGCTGTTCTGCGGAGGCGAAGCGTTGCCGGGGGAGCTCGCCGGCAAGTCGCTCGAATGGAACGTGCCGGTGCTGAACCTGTACGGGCCCACTGAAGCAACTGTGTGGGCTTCCATTCATCGCGTCGATGCCGGCAATGCAACACAGCCTCTGACCCCCATCGGGCGTCCTCTTCCTAACACAAACATCTTTTTACTCGACCAGGGCCAGGAACTCGTTCCGGCTGGAGTTGTGGGCGAGATTTGTATAGGTGGGCGGGGGGTTGCTCAGGGATATTTGAATCAACCGGTATTGACCGCCGACAAATTCATTCCAGATCAATTCAGCGCCGTTCCCGGCAGCCGCCTTTATCGAACCGGCGACATTGCGCGGCGAAAGGACGCGACCATTGAATACCTCCGCCGAATCGATCATCAAATCAAGATTCGCGGTTACCGTGTAGAGACGGGCGAAATCGAGGCTTCATTGGTCCGACATCCTGGGATAGCCGACTGCGTGGTGACCATTAGTGAAGGGCGGGCCGGAGAAAAACAACTGGTCGCTTACATTGTAAACAAACCCGCGCAGTCGCCGACGACCGCTGAATTGCGAGGCTATTTGAAGGGGCTGCTTCCCGACTACATGATTCCGTCCGGGTTCATAACACTCGAGACGATGCCGTTGACGCCGAATGGAAAGATAGATTGGAGGTCCCTGCCTGCTTCATCCAATTCAAACGTGAGGCAAGCAGAGATGGCGCCGCCTCGGACATTTTATGAAGCCGTGCTGGCTGGAATCTGGGCCGGCGTGCTCGGCGTGGACGATATAGGAATCCACGACAACTTCTTTGATCTTGGCGGTCATTCGTTGCTTGCGCCCTCGATCATATTGAAAGCGCAAACTCTGCTCCGCGTAAGCGTACCGGTGCGGTCTCTCTTCGAGTTTCCGACTATCGCGGGGCTCGCCAGGGCTGTCGAAGACGCAAAGCGCGTTAAGTCGGCCGACAAAAAATGGACGCCGGTTGTCGAGCTTCAGCATGGAAACTCCGCGCTTCCGTTTTTCTGCGTTCACGCGGGCGGCGGAGGTGTCGGGTGCTACCTCGACCTTGTCCGCCATCTCGGATCGGATCAGACGTTCTACGGAATTCAGGCCCCCGAGCACGGCGATCTCGAAGGGTCGCCGTACAACTTCGATTCAGTCGAAGACACCGCCTCTTATTATCTCGAAGCGGTGCGTGAGGCCCAGCCTCTTGGTCCATATCTGCTTGGAGGCTGGTCAGCCGGTGGTGTGATTGCTTTCGAGATGGCCCGTCAACTGAAGAACCAGGGACAGGAAGTAGCTCTGCTTGCCCTGTTGGATTGTATGCCGCGGTCGATTATGGCCTCGAAGCTCGATCCCGGAGCGATGGCTTTTCTTTATGCGAAGGCAATGGCGGCAAGCTCCGGACGGGACCTGGCCGTTTCGTTCGATTCCATCCGCGAACTGGAGATGAGAGATGCCTTGAGTCTGCTGGTCGCCGAGCTTAAACGCGCTGGAATAATTCCATTCGAGACAAAGGCTGATTGGTTTGAAAAGCTGCTCGAAGGCGTTCAATCGCGCAGCCAAAGTCTCACGCGTTACTCGCCTCGGATTTATGCGGGAAAGATCACGCTCTTTCGAGGCACCGAAATCGATGCGGAGTTCATCAAGGCCCAGAACGCCCTCGACGAAGCAGCGATTGATTATCGGGACCGAACCAACGGTTGGTTTCGCCTTTCAACCGAGCAAGTCGACGTGTACGAAACTCCGGGCCATCATTACACTATCGTTCTTGAACCGCACGTCAGGGTTCTGGCAAGGCAGTTGAAGTCGTGCATCGACGCAGCGCTAAAGATGACTTCGGCCGCGGATTGAAGGACAGGAGGATTGATGGGGACATTAAAGCAGGACCTGAGTTATGCACTTCGGATGTTGGCGAAGAATCCGGGCTTCACGATGGCGGTGGTAATCGTTCTCGCCCTCACCATCGGAGTGAACACGACTATTTTTAGCGTGATTTCCGCCGTCCTCATACGCCCTTTGCCCTACAAGGACCCTGCTCACCTGGTAATGGTCTGGGAAACTGATCTCAAACGCGGGCTGACACGCGGCATTGTCTCTCCGGCGAACTTTCTTGACTGGAAGGAGCAGAGTCAATCATTCGATGATCTCTCGCCGTGGCGTTTCTGGTATTTCAATCTCACCGGCGCCGATGAACCTGAGCGCGTGCAGGGACTCCTCGTCGCTTCGAATTTCTTCAATTTGTTGGGAGTCAAGCCGCGGCTCGGGCGGGCCTTTGCGCCGGAGGACGAGCATCCTGGCAATGACAAGGTAGTTATCTTGAGTCATAACCTCTGGCAGAGACGCTTCGGCGGAGACTTCGGCGTCATCGACAAGCCGGTGACGATCGAAGGCGAAACATATCGCGTGATCGGGGTGCTGCCGGCCAACTTCAGGTTCATGAAAGTCCTGAACCGCGATCTCGACATATGGGTTCCTCTCATAATCGAACCAAAGCAGGTGAGTCGTCAGGATCATTCGATTAACGTGTTTGCGCGGTTAAAGGACGGGGTGTCTCTTGCGCAGGCCCGCGCCGAAATGAACGCTATTATGTCCCGTATCGAAGAACAGTTCCCTGAGAGCAATACGGGCCGGGGCGCGCGGGTCGTCCCGCTCCAGGAAAATTATGGCGAGCGCATTCACGATACTCTGTTGATACTGCTCGCGGCGGTAGCGTTCGTGCTTTTAATTGCCTGCGCGAACGTCGCCAACCTGTTGCTCGCGCGAGCCACAGTCAGGCAGAGGGAAATGGCCATTCGCAGCGCGCTTGGCGCCGGCCGTGCCCGTCTGTTCAGGCAGGCGCTCACCGAAAGCGTTCTATTGGCTTTGATCGGCGGGTTGCTGGGAGTGCTGCTCGCTTACGCCGGCATAAGCTTGCTCAATGATTTGATACCCAACAGCGTCGTGGCGCGGGTTGACAGCTTCGAGGTCGATGGCCGCGTGCTGGTCTATACGTCACTCATTTCAGTTCTGACCGGCCTCCTGTTCGGCGTTGCGCCTGGGCTTCAATCATCCAGAACGGATCTGCTGGAGGTGCTTAAAGAGAGCGCTAGAGGCTCAACGAGTCTGCGCGGCGGCAAGCTGCGCAATCTTCTGGTCGGCCTCGAGGTCGCGCTGGCGGTCATGCTGCTTATAGGCGCGGGCCTGATGATAAGAAGCTCCCTTCAATTGCAGGACTTCGATAGAGGGTTCCGTACAGCGGACATACTCACGGGACAAGTCTGGATATCAAAAGCGAAGTACCCTCAGAAGGCTCAGCTTGTGCAGTTCTATCGACAGTCGCTCGGACATCTCGAATCGACGCCGGGCATACAATCGGCCAGCATGATAAGTTTCCTGCCGCTCAGTGGTCTTTCGGACGGCGTAACTTTTACGATCGAAGGAAAGGCCCCGCCATCGGCAAATGAAAAACCGTCGTCTCGTTATTACATAATCGGACCTGACTACTTTAAGACAATGGGAATGTCCGTTCTCCGCGGCCGGGACATTACCGATCAGGATGCCGAAGGAGCAGCCGGCGCGGTTGTGATCAACCAGACTATGGCTCAACGCTTCTGGCCTGATGACGATCCGATCGGGCAGCGAATAAAGCCGGAGTTTCCTAAAGCGAAGGCGCCGTGGCGTCCGGATTCCGCCATTGACGCCCTGACCATTGTCGGCATCGTCAGAGATGCGCGGGAAGACGGTCTTGTAGACGGCGCGATCCCACAGATGTATCTGTCCTGTCTGCAAAGCCCATCCCTGCTCATGAATTTCGTTGTACGGTCATCCGACCCGGCGCAAAAAGCCGGCTTGCTGCGCGCGAGCGTCACCGCCGCTGACCCCGATCAACCGGTCTTCAACATCAGAACTATGGACGAGGTCCTTGCCGAGTCATTCGCTCAACCGCGAGTGCTGTCGCTTCTTCTGGGCACGTTTGCGTTGTTGGCGCTCGTGCTGGCCACCGTTGGAATCTATGGCGTTATGGCTTATACAGTCAGCCAGCGCACGCACGAACTTGGAATCAGGATGGCTCTGGGAGCCAAACGCGGGGATATACTGCGGCTGGTACTAACGGGCGGCGCGAAATTGGTAGTCGCCAGTGTGATCGTAGGCGTCATCGGCGCTTTTGTCGCGAATCGCGTTCTGGCCACTCTGCTCTTCGGCGTCAGTTCTACGGACCCCGGCACTTTTATCGGAGTCTCGCTGCTTCTGACCGCGGTCGCCATGACCGCCACATTCCTGCCCGCGCAAAAGGCAACTCGCGTCGAACCGACAATCGCCTTGCGCCAGGAATAGGCACGCGCCGCGGAAGCGGGATCAACGCCGGGTAGAAGGTGTGAAGGAACCAGGCTGCGCAGAAACTCTGAAGAAACAGATCTCAAAAGCGATACGAAGGCGCGCGCCTCGAAGGACATTCTTCCTCCGTCAAGGGTTGACGCACCACTCGAGTATTGCCATCGCGCCAGTCAGCTTATGCCGCGCCTGTCTAAAAGCTCGGTTTTGCGCGCCCTCGAGTACCTCGTCATCAACATCGCCTCCGCGCACCGCCGGAAGATCGTGAAGGAAAATCGTCCCGGAAGGCCTTGATACCTCAGCCATCATCGCCTGCGTTATCCTAAAAGGCTCGAACGCCGAGCGCCAAGTGGGATCGGCTTTCGGGGCGCCCATCGTCTGCCATCGTGTTGCGTACACCGCGTCGACATTCCTCGGCAACTTATCAATGCGATGGTGCTGCTCGATAAGCGACCCGTGTTCACGCCCGAGCCGCGTTGCGTCTTCCATAAAAGCCAGGGGGAGCCCATAGCCTTCAGGCGTGACCAACGTCAGGCACATCCCCGGGGTCATCGATGCGGCCAGCGCCAGGGCGGACGCCGTATTGTTTCCCTCGCCGACGTAAAGAACGTGAATATCCTGAAGCCGCCCGAACTCTTCCATGAGCGTAACCAGGTCGGTGACGGCCTGAGTCGGATGCTCGTTGTCGCTCATTGCATTCACGATTGACATGCGGTTCTGGATGGTCATCTCTCTCATCTCTTCAATCGACTCGTTGGTTCTAATGACCAGGACATCCAGAAACTCGGCCAGTGTCCTCGCCGTGTCCCGCGAAGACTCTCCAGTGGCGAGTTGGAGGTCGTTTGGTCCGTAAGCGATGGGCGTCCCGCCGAGTCGAATTGCGCCGCAGGTGAAGGCTGTCCGCGTTCGCGTCGAGGAACCGCGAAAGTATATGCCGACAAGTCTTCCTTTGAGAGATTGCCAGCGGTCAAGCGGCGCGGAAGAGATTTCTAAAGCCCGGTTCACCAGTCGAGCCAGGGTCTCAGGGCCGAGATCCGATATTGACAGGATGTGTCTCGCCATCCCTCACCTCTAGTCCTCGGTCTAGTCCGGGCCGAGTAGCCGATTCCATCCAGGCGTACCTATCCAAGCAAGCCGCTGGAGTAAAAGGCATCGCGGGTTCGCGAGTCCTCGAGCACGCCGTTTCGCTCAAAGAGCCTGATCGTAGCAAACGCAGTCTTCTTCAGTCCGGCGATAACATCCGAACTTGGATAGGATTCTTCGATAATCTGATCTACTTGCTCGCGCCCAAGCTCAAATGCGAAGAGGCGCTGTCTGATCGACGCAAGATCCGGCTCGAGTGATTTGACGATCAAGTGCGGCAATGTCGGACCCAACGCCGATTGCTCGTCCCTGGAAAGAAACGGCCAGAGTATGTCGAATAGAGTTGAAAAAAAGGAGTGATGTCTCGCTTCGTCATCGGCGTGATCCGATATCATCTGTCTGACCGCGGTAATAACCGATTGGTCCTTGGGAATCTGATTCAATATCAGAGATATCAGCGTTTCGAACACGATCACCGTAAGCGAGCCGCTGACGGATTTCAGATTCGCGTGTAGGCCTTCGCGGGCCGCATTGAGCCGAAGTAAGAAGCGCTCGAATTCGTAAGGCAAAGGCGTAATGCGAGTGGCCAGTTCGATCTGATGCTTGAGATCGGCTGAAAATAATGAATGGTATCCTTCGTCGCAATAAATCTTGTAGGCATCAAGCAGCATGTCCGGCGGGAGGGGGAGGCCGGTCTTGCCCAACGCTATTCGCCGCGCTTCCGCGTTGACCACTTCGATCTCAAAATGCGCGGTGAAGTCCAGATAGTGGTAGAGGTGATGCACGATGAGAGCGCGCTGGGTCTCGGGTCCCAGGGCCGCGACAAGAGGATGGCTTATGTATGGGACTAGCCGAGTCGAGAAATAGACTTTGCCGTCTGCTTCCTCATCTTCCAGCATCCGGCGCGGTTTATCTCTGACGCACGCGAGGGAGTCCCAATCTACCAGTGATCTCCGGTATTCGAAACGAGACCTCGCACGCTCTTGAATCGGCATGTTGGGGCCTGCTGCTCGACAAATTTTTGGACTGAATCTATTTCCGCGGCGCCAACCGTTCTACAACCGCGGCCACTAAGGGCGCCGGTCAGAGCCAGCGGAGAATTAAGGGCCTTAACTTCATCACGCTCTGAATCAGAGATCAAGTCGCGTGACCGCGGGAGACGTATACCACAAGCGGGAGACGTATACCACAAAGCGAAGGTGGTCTACAACGCGGTCTCACTTGCCTTCACTTGCCTGGATCCAGGTAAGACGATATCTTACGACTTATGATAACAACAGTCTCAACTAAAGGTCAGATCGTTCTCCCCGCGGAGATCAGGAAGCGGGACCGCGTCGAGGCTGGGCAAGAGTTTGAGATCGAGCGGATCGACCAGGGCGAATACCTGCTCAAGCGCAAGACGCGCCGGCCGAATGAAGGCATCGTTAAGCTCCTGCTAGCCTGCCCAGTGAAAGGCTGGGTCCGACCATTAGATCGCGTCGAAACAACGGACGACATCACCGCGCCAAACTTGGATGACCTACCTCGTCTCTAAGAGCGTCAGCAGCGCTTCTCTTGCCAGGATCCTACGCGCAATACAAACGCACGTCTGATTTTCTGCCGTTTATGACCAATCCACCTTGGGGTGCATGCCGTGCCACCTGGTGACGCGCTCGAATTCGAATGCTGCTCGAAGCGCTGATTCTTCGTCATATAAGCCGCTCGTGAACATTATCGATTGAGGCAGCTCTCCCTGCATGCCGCAAGGTACGCAGACGGCGGGATGGCCGGTCAAGTTCGTGATGACCAAACTCGCGCTGTTCGGCGCCGGCGACACGATTACGTCCCACCGCGACATGAGCTTGTCCATCTCATCCATCAGCAGTGCTCTTGCACGCTGAGCCCGCAGATATTCGACGGCCGGTACAAAGCGCGAAGTCCGAAACACATTCGGCCAGTCTCCCGCGTCCTGTCCCGCCAATTGATTGACCGCTCCGCTGCGAGTTATGTCATCGAAGGCCGCGGCCGCTTCGGCGCTTAGGATGATTCGCAGGTTCTGCGTATTGAACTGGGGAAGCTCCAGCGGCTCGAGCTTCGCGCCGGCTCCGCGCAACGCGTCGAGCGCCGCCGCATACATCTTCTTTCGTTCATCATTGCCCTGCTCGAATTCATTTTTCAGATAAGCAATGCGCATCGAAGCTATCGGATGATGAGGGTTCCAGTTAAAGGGAATATTTTCTACGGTCGTATCATGGCCATCTACGCCGTAGACGGCTTTGAGCACCAGCGCGCAGTCTTCGACTCCTCGGCAGATAGGCCCTATTTTGTCCATAGTCCAACTGAGCGCCATTGCTCCATAGCGGCTTATGCGGCCATAGGTCGGACGCAATCCCACGACGCCGCAGCGGGCCGATGGAGAAACAATCGATCCCAGCGTTTCGGTTCCGATTGAAAAGCCCACGAGTCCGGCGGAGGTCGCGGATGCGGGTCCTGCCGAAGAACCGCTCGAACCCTGGCGATCTTCATCGGGCTGCCAGGGGTTTCGAGTAACGCCGCCGAACCAACGAGGGCCCTGCGCCAGCGCTCCCATCGACAACTTCGCTACCAGCACCGCGCCGGCCTCGTGCAGCCGGTTCACGACCGTGGCGTCGTAGTCGATCACCTGATTCCTGAACGGCTCCGCCCCCCAGGTGGTTGGAATTCCCTTCGTGGCAAAGAGGTCCTTTGCTCCCCAGGGAATTCCGTGAAGCGGTCCGCGGTGCTTTCCGCGTTTGATCTCGCGCTCGGCCTGAGCAGCCTGTTTGAGGGCCAGGTCCTCGGTGAGCGTGATCGTGCAGTTGAGCTTCGGCCCATATCGTTTGAGCCGATCGATATACATTCGAGTGAGATCTACCGGGGACACTCTACGAGTGCGAACAAGCTCCGCAAGCTGAGCCACTGTGCAGAAGGCAAGATCGTCAACCGATCTATGATGTGGAACTTCGACTTTCCTGACGCGTTTGGGTGCGTGCTTCGGATTTTCTTGAGAGCGAGGCGTTTGCCTGGAGCGGCTTCCAGGATGAAACGCGATGGCAGGCTCGGTATCCAGAGGTATGGTGATCTTGCGAAGGCCTTCATAAGCCGAAAAATTTCGGTTGACTCCGGCCAGTGCCATAGTTTCCTGATCGGAGGTTAGTTCGACGCCTATGACTTGCTCAGCGGCGTGTAATGCTTCCTGGGTCACATGGTTGGATTGAGTGCGTTGTTGGGCGAGCGCCTCGATTGTAGAACGCCCGCCGGTAATGCCTGCTGCCGTAATTGCGCCGAGCGATTTGATGAAGCTACGCCGTCGCAACTTCTTATTTGATCTCCCCTTATTCATCTTCTCCCCTCTTCGCAGACTGAAGGTTTCAGATTGTGCTCTAGCCGGCGTCGGGACACGACGCTCTTGTAAACGGACTTCGGCTCAGGTCGCGAGCCGCGCACACGTATAGCGGCGTGCCTGTGTGGAGATTTCTTTTACTTCCACCCTGCTACAGCAGCACTCGCGTGTGAGCAAACCTCACACACGTATAGCTGCCGTGCCGCTTTCGTTTTGTCTCAAACCTAGATTCTCTACAGGATGCGAATGGGGTTTTGGCGGCTTACTTTTGTTGCACGTCGGTTATTGGGACTCTTGCCTACGTTGCTGATCGCAATTCCTCAGAGCCCCGCCGCTCTTGCCCGTTTTCGCCTCAAAGGAGCGCACCGCAAAATATCTAAAAATCGAAGTTGAAGTCAAGAAGAAACTACCTGTAGAGATTCAAACCTCGTCGAAATTAATGCTCGGATGCCCGCGCTTACGACGGCCTTCGAACCGGAGGCTTGACCTGCTTCCGCGGGATTGAGGGCGTTTTCAACGGAAACGGGACGGCGCGCGTTCCAAGCCTGGAAAAAAGCTTCTTTTACCAATATTTGCTACCTGAACGATCTCAGCCCCCAAGCTTAGAGAAGAACAGCAACGATGGCCCTGATATTTTGGATATCCCTCACCGCTCTGACTTATACGTATGCCGTCTATCCTCTTGGCATATGGCTTCTGGCAATAATTAGAACCCGAAAAATCAAGAAATCCCCATATAGGCCCTCCGTATCCATTGTACTGGCTTGTTATAACGAAGCCTCTCGACTCGAAGCGAGGCTCAAGAACCTCCTCGAATCTGACTATCCTAACGACCTATTCGAAATCGTCATAAGCATTGACGGAGCCACGGACGAGACCGAGGCAATTGCGCGGCGCTTCGAATCGAGCAAGTGCCGCGTCGTTAGCCGCTTAGAGCGCGTCGGAAAAGCGTCCGCGCTGAACGCCGGCGTCCGAGCCGCAAACGGTGAAGTCCTCGTCTTTACGGATGCGCGGCAACGGTTCGAGCCTGAGGCAATCACCCATCTTGTTTCAAATTTCGGGGATGAAAGCGTCGGAGCCGTCTCGGGGGAGTTGTTCATAACTCCGGCCTCCAGCGGCAATGCAAGCGAAGGCGTCGGTCTGTATTGGAAATACGACAAGTGGATCAGGAAGAGCGAGGGCAGATTTGATTCCGCGGTTGGAGCTACTGGAGCCATATTCGCCGTTCGCCGGGCGCTATGGAGGCCGCTGCCTGACTCGACAATTCTGGATGATGTTTACACGCCGATGAGCATCGCCCTGCAAGGATACAGAGTGGTTTTTGAAGAACAGGCTCGCGCCTACGATGTGGCGGCTGCCTCGGCCGCCCAGGAGTTCAAGCGCAAAGCGCGAACGCTTATGGGCAACTATCAGTTGTGCCAACTGATGCCGCGCCTGATGATGCCTACTTACCGACTCTGGGCGCAGTTCTTTTCGCATAAGCTAATGCGTTTGGCTACGCCGCTCTTCATGATGTTCCTACTGGCGAGCAATGCGGTCTTAGCCGCGCGCAATGCGAACACTCTCTATTTAACCTCCGCCGGCGCTCAACTCGTATTCTACGTAAGCGTAATTCTCGGCAGCCGGCCTTCGGGACAAAAGCCCAAAATTCGAATATTCAACACCGCCTATATGTTCTCGGTAATGAACGCGGCGGCCCTGGTGGGACTGTTCTATTTCATCCGTGGAAAGCGCGACGTTTGGGTGCGAACAAAATGAGCAGGGTTCTTCAACAGGAAGACGGAATCGAGCTCGGTTCGGAGATCGAGCAGGAAATCGCGCGGCCGCGGGCGTTTCGCGGCAGGGCGTTGCTGTGGGGAATGGCGATTCTCACGATCTTTTTTGCCGCGCAGTTCCTTCAACTATTCCCGTCGCTGGAGGGTTTTCAGGTTGCTAAGATCGCGGCGCTAGTCGTCGTCATTCTCTTCATCACGACTCCCGATCAAATTGCGGATCGAGCGAGGCTGAGGACCACTCCCCAGTTGAAGCTCATGCTTGGAATGTTGGCGCTCGCGTTGATCAGCGTGCCTTTTTCGGTATGGCCGTCCGGCAGCCTTAGATTCATTGGAGAGGCCTATCTCAAGAATGTCGTGTTTGTTTATCTGCTTGCTCAGACCGCCAGGTCTTATGGCAATTCACGAGTAATAGCAGGCGCGTTAATAACCGGTTCGGCGCTGCTGGTCATTGCGATGCTGAGCGGATTCGGGCCTCAGGTGACCTATAAAGCCGATCCCACGCGAATCTCAGTCGGAGGCAGCTACGACCCGAACGATATGGCGCTCCTCTTTGTCGTATCGATCCCCTTCGCCGTGTTCATGCTGAAGGACGCGAAACCGCGAACGAGGATATTTCTGATCGGAGCCATCGCATTGATGATGATCGGGATGGTCAAGACGGGGTCGAGAGGAGGATTCCTGGGCTTGATCGCCATAGGCATTTTGATACTGATCAGGAGCTCGGCCCAGTTTCGCCGCTATTCGATTGCGGCAGTGGTGATCGGAGTGCTGCTCTTTGCGTTTGCGGCTCCGCGCGCCTACTGGGAGCGCATCGATACGATGATCAATTACCAGGAAGACTACAACGTCACCGAGAAGGTAGGCAGGCTCGTGGTCTGGGAAACCGGATTGAAAATGGTTGCGGCGAGGCCGTTGACCGGCGTCGGAATATCCGGCTTTCAAACCGCGTACGCAAAGTTCAGCAATTCCAGGATAGAAATATCGCCTCATAACACCTTCTTGCAGGTCGCCGCTGAATTGGGCTTGCCTGGATTTCTGCTCTTTGTCGGAATCATTTTCGTTTCTATTCGAGGCGCGCAGCGAATTCGCAAACGCGCCCTCAGACGACACGAAGCCGACATCATCTGGCTTGCATCGGCGGTCGAAGTCAGCTTCATAGGATTTGCAGTCTCGGCCTTTTTTCTCACCCACGCCTACACCGCGATCTTTTGCTTTCTGGTTGGTATTTCGGCGGCCCTTATCGCGAAACAACAGCCGAAACTCGAAGCTGAAACGCCTTTGGAGATCGAATATGCCTAGCACGATATGGCCCCTGAAGTATCTACAAAGCTCGACGGGTGCGGCGAGTCGAAAGGGGCGATGGGAGGAGCGATATTTCGCGATTCAACGCCGGATCGTACCCGGCCTTAAGTATTCGCAGTCGATATATGAAGAAGTGCTCGATGAGTTCGTGAGCGAGGGCATTAAATGGCTGGATGCGGGTTGCGGCCATCAGTTGTTGCCCGAATGGCGTTTTGAACAAGAAGCAGCTCTGACGAAACGCGCCGATCTGGTTTTGGGAACAGACCTGGACTTCGATGGGATAAAGAAGCATCGCACTATCAATCACGTGCTCTATTCGAATCTGGAACGGCTGCCTCTCCCTAATGAGAGCCTTGATCTTGTCACGTGCAACATGGTTGTCGAGCATCTCGCCAACCCGGCGGCCGTATTCTCCGAGTTCAACCGCGTTCTCAAGCCCGGCGGTAGAGTCATTATTCATACGCCGAACGCGCTTGGTTACACCACCATTGCGGCAAGGATGCTGCCCCAGCGAATGCGAGTGAAGCTCGCCGGAATCCTGGAGGCGAGGCCGGCGGAGGACGTTTTTCTTGCTCATTATCGGGCGAACACGCCGGCGAAACTGGACTCGCTGCTGGTCGAAGCGGGATTTCAAAAAGAGAAGTTCCGCTGCATCGCATCGGCCTGTGCGCTGTATTTTTCGCGAGTGCTTGCGTCGATCGAGCTCGCCTACATCAGGCTTACGCTGCTTTCAGAATTGAGGAAGCTCCGTACGAATCTGCTCTGCGTCTATACCAAACGATGATCTCGGTATTAACCAAATCACTTCCTGAGATGACGCCGCGTATCTTGTTTTTCGCGCCGTGTGAATGCCTGCCCGCCAATACCGGCGCGCGGCTGAGAAACTATCATCTCGCGAAGGCGCTTGCGGAGAACGCTCGTGTTACTTACCTGTGTTTCTCGGACGGAGATATATCCAATCCCGCAATGGATAGTCTTGAATGGTGCGAGCGAATTGTTTCAGTGCGGCGCCCAATTGGATACAGCGTCGGAAACCTCGTGAGAGGAGCGATAGGCCGCTGGCCCATCACCGTGCTCAATTACACAACCGGTGAAATGGCGAGCGAATTGAACCGTCTGCTTAACGATATCGAATTTGACGCGGTTCAGATTGAGAGCCTGGCTTTGATGGCATATCTCCCGATCATCAAGAAGGCGCGCGGCAATCCGATAGCGATAGCCGACTGGCATAACGTTGACTCCGAAGTCTTTGAGAGATACGGCAGGCGCGCGCCTTCATTGGCAAGATCGGCCTATGCTCGATGGACCGCGGCTCGCGTGCGCTCTCTCGAAAGAAAAGCACTGCGGGAGTTCGACGCTCACCTCACCGTTAGCGAGCGCGACCGTTTACGGCTGTTAGAAATCAATCCTTCCGCGAATGTTTTCCATGCCAGCAATGGCGTCGATTCTGATTTTTATTCCGAAGAATCCTGCGACCGCGCCTGGCAAGGAAGCACGGCGCAAAGACGGATCGATGGCGATTCTTTCGTCGCGCCAGGTCATCATCCGAAGCGAAACAGGATACTGTTCGCGGGCTCAATGGATTATTTTGCGAACACAGACGCTGTCACGTGGTTCGCGGAAACAGTCTGGCCCGATTTACACGCGCGATATCCTGAGCTGATTTTTACAATCGCTGGCCGCGAGCCCGCTTCCGAGGTCCGCGCGCTTGAGCGAATGCCCGCCATTGAAGTCACCGGAACCGTGGACGATCTGCGGCCTTACTATCGCGAGGCGCTTGCCGCCGTCGTGCCTTTGAGAATAGGAGGCGGATCGCGTTTGAAGATACTCGAGGCCATGGCTGCCGGAGTCCCCGTGGTTTCGACAGAGCTTGGCGCCGAAGGCATTGAAGCTTCGGACGGCGAGAACATTCTCATCGCGAATACGGCGGAGCGGCTTAGCAGATCGCTCAGCGAGTTACTCCAGGATCAAGAGCTCCGCTTGAGGTTAACAACATCGGCGCGATTGCTTGTGCGGCAGCGATATGACTGGTCGGTGGTTGGAGAAGACCTCGCCTTCGCATACAGATCGTTAATTGGCGATCGCCGCGCTCAAATACCGGCCTTAGTGGAGGTCGGCGCATGAGAATCCTCGTGCTGGACGGCAACGAGAACCAGGCGGTTGCCTGCGTTCGATCTCTCGGAAAAGCCGGTCATGCCGTCTTCGTAGGCGCGGACTCTTCGTGGTCAAAGGCGGGTTGGTCTCGCTACTGTCGCGGGAGTTTCAGGTATCCCGGACCTCAGGTCGATATCGATGCCTTCATCTCGCGAATAATAGAAGAGGTACGCCGCGAGGAGGGAACTCTGGTCCTTCCCATGACCGAGCGCACAACTCTGCCTCTTTCCGGCGCGCGAGATCTCATCTACGCCGCGGGTGGAAAGCTGGTGCTGCCGGATCACAAGAATGTGCTGCGGGCTTTCGACAAACAGCAAACTATAGGCATTGCGCGATCGCTCGGCATCGCCGTTCCCGAGACGAAGCTAATAATGAGCGAGCGCGAAGCCGCTGAATCGGCGGAGAGCTTGCCTTATCCCGTGGTGCTTAAGCCGCGCAGCTCTGAAGTCTCGGCTTCAGGACGAATCAAAGCAGCGGGACGCCCGCTGTACGCGAGCAATAAACGTGAGTTCTTGAAGGCCCACCGCGAAATGAGCGCACGCAGCGTTTCGATACTCGTGCAGGAGTTTGTCGAAGGTCGGGGCTCCGGTTACTTCGCTCTGATGCGCGAAGGCGAGCCGCGCGCCGAATTCGCGCACAGAAGAGTGCGCGACGTGCACCCTACAGGATCAGGCAGCGCCGTTCGAGTGAGCATAACTCCGGATCCGGTCGTGCGTGAAGCGGCGTTGTCTATTCTCAAGGGGCTGAATTGGCACGGCGTCGCTATGGTGGAATTCCGGATCAGGCCCGATGGGACCCCCGTATTTATGGAAGTCAACGGCCGCTTCTGGACCTCGCTGCCGCTTGCCGTGTATGCGGGAGTTGACTTTCCTCGATTGCTTGCGGAGATGGCAGAGCTGGGTGATTGCGAGAGAACTAGCGGCTATCGAGAGAACGTAAGATGCCGGTGGCTGTTAGGGGACGCCCGTCATCTGGTTGAGGTCATGAGAGGCGCTCCGTCGGGATATCCGGGCCGCTTTCCGAATCGGTGGAGCACACTCGCGGAATTCTTGCTGCCCGTGCGCGGAGCATTTCACGACAACTTCATGCTCTCAGATCCTTTCCCCGAGGCCGGCGACTGGCTCGATTTCGGGATTAGAAAATTATTTCCTCGACTGCTCAAACAGACTTCGATTGAGAGAATAGATGTTGAAGGGCGTTATTCACATTCATAGCACGTATAGCGACGGCGAGTTCACGCTGCGCGATCTCCGCGAGGTCTATCTGGATGCGGGCTGTAGCTTTGCCTTCATGACGGATCATGCAGAGGCGTTCGATACCGCGAAACTCGACCGTTATTTGACAGAATGCGAATCGCTCTCCGACGAGAAGTTTCGATTCATAGCGGGTCTCGAGTTTGAATGCGAGCGCCGAATGCACGTGCTAGGTCTCGGAGCGCCTTTGCTCGCGGGAACGACCGATCCTCAACGCGTCATCAGGCATATCAAGAATTGTGGAGGTCTGTCCGTCATAGCGCACCCAATGGACAGCATGTTCGAGTGGATCGAGAGCTTCGATTCGCTGCCGGACGGGATCGAAACCTGGAACTCGAAATATGACGGCCGCTATGCGCCCAGACCCGGTACTTTTCGTCTTCTCAACAAGCTGCAAGAGCGACGCGAAGGGATGCTCGCCTTCTACGGGCAGGACATGCACTGGCGAAATCAATATCGCGGTCTCTTTAACATCGTTGAAGGTGACGTTGAAGGTGAGACCCTCTCGAGGGAAGCACTTTTGAGCTCAATCGGCAAGGGAAGATACACGGCGGAAAAAGATTCGTTGCACCTTCCATCGAACGGCCGGCTGCCTCGCGCGGTTCTGGATTCATTCGCAATAGCACACGCGCGGTCGACTCGCAGGCGCGGCTGGATCAAAACGACTAAGCGAGCGCTCGATCGCGTCGGTGTGCGCGTGCCTGCTTCGGTGAAGGCGCGGTTGCGACGAATTTTCTGATTTCCGGCCCCTCTGGTATGTATGGCCGAATTAAAAGACTAACGAGATTGCCCCACTCGTGCTGATGGTTAGTAACTAATGATCAATACAGCATTCCTCATGTATCACGAGCTTGAAACTCCCGGCAGGACTTTGTGCGAAGATGGAGCAGGCTATCTTCGCTACGTTATTTCGGATTCGGATTTCTGCCGCCACCTGGCGAGTATCAAGAACGCCGGATTCAAAGGTGTGAGCGTGAGCGCGGCGCTTTCTACAAACGGCGCAGGCAAGAAGGTCGCGATCACATTCGATGACGGAACCGAAACTGATCTGACAGTCGCGGCTCCGCTGCTAAGAGAATTCGGCTTCAATGCCACCTTCTATGTCGTAGCCGGATTCGTCGGAGCGACAGGCTACCTATCAAAAAAACAGCTCGTCGAGCTGGCCGGCATCGGATGTGAGATAGGTTGTCATTCGATGAGCCACCGCTATCTGTCCAATCTCTCGGACCACGATCTCCAGATCGAGATAGCCGGAGCGAAGGCCCGTCTGGAGGGAATCATCGGGGCGCCGGTAGATCATTTCTCATGTCCAGGCGGGCGCTGGAACCGGAGGATCGCACTGACGGCTCGTGAATCGGGTTACAAATCCGTGGCGACCAGCCGCACCGGGGTCAACGATTCGACTTCGGATAGCTATGCGCTTTCTCGGATCGCGGTAAAAAGGGGCACGTCGCTGGCGGATTTCGATAGATGGTGCCGCGGTGAAGGTCTTATGCCCCGAAAGGCCACCGATTCGGTATTTGCGGCTGCAAAAGGCATCTTGGGAACAGCGGCGTATGAGAGAGTGCGGTCCAGAATACTGGATAAGCCAGCCAATTGATCCTTTCATAAATGCGAGATCAGCCCAAGTGACCATTGCTAATGACAGCCGGACCTCAGTCATCAGATTCTCGGGTCAAGATTCTCGCCATAATCGAGGCGAGCAAAGTCACCGGTCCGGCAAAAAACCTCCTAACCTTCGCGACAGAAGCAGCCAACCACGCATGTCGCGATCTTCCTAAAATAAACACCACGATAGCTACCTTTCGAAGGGGTCCGTACTCTGGCGAGAATGACTTTCTTGCCGCGGCCGCGAGAGCCGGGATCGACTCCGAGTACCTGGATGAACGGCGCCGCTTTGATTTTGGTGTACTGGCAATGCTGAGAGACTGCGTCAGGCGGCGCGACCCCGCGATTATTCAGACTCACAGCGTCAAGGCCCACTTTCTCGCGCGTCTTTCGGGGATCTGTCGAGAACGGCCGTGGGTCGCGTTTCATCACGGCTACACGACAACCGATCTCAAGATGCGCGCCTACAATAAGCTCGATCGTTGGTCGCTCCGGGCGGCATCTCGCGTGATAACCGTCAGCCAGGAATTTGCCCGCGACCTCGCGAAGTCAGGAGTCAATCGCGAACGCATAACCGTGGTTCATAACGCTGTCGAGAAAGAGCTGTTCGAGCAGGCGGACAAGGAGCGGGCAGACTCAATTCGAGCTCAACTGGGGATCGGAAATAACGGATCGATCATTGTCGCGGCCGGACGCTTTTCGCGAGAAAAGGGCTTCGTCGATTTAGTAGCGGCCTTCGCTGAATTGCTCCGGATGCATCCCGATGTTGATTGTAAGCTGGTGTTGGCGGGAGATGGACCTGAGCGCGGCAATATTGCTACAGCCGCTCGCTCACTTGGAGTTGACGATCGAGTTGTTTTTGCGGGTTATATCGAAGATATTCGCGCGCTCTTTTCGATTGGAGATGTGTTGGCGATCCCGTCGCACAGCGAGGGCTCGCCGAACGTGCTTCTTGAAGCAATGGCTTTCGGAATTCCTGTTGTAGCGGCTAACGTAGGAGGAATTCCCGAGATCGTCGAAGACGAAGCGAGCGCGATTCTGGTCAAGCCCGGCGATAGGAGCGCGATGGCCCACGGGCTCGCAAAAGTGTTGACCGACGGCGCTCTTTCGGCGCGGATAGCGGCCGCCGCTCGCGAGAAGGCGACGACGCATCACACGATCGAAGCTCGTACTCGTTCGCTCATTCAGATCTACAAAGAAGTGATCTCCTTACGACCAGTGCGGGCATATGAGGACCCCGAATTGGCGGGAGTTGCAATTCCCGAGACGTTGTTCAAAGGGCAGACAGAAGCAAAAGGAGAACGGGCGCGGCAGGCGTTCTGAGCTCGAGCGATGCGCAATCACTTTGTAGAAGGTCTGGTGGATCCCGCGGCATCGGTTGGCCCGCAAGCCGAGCGCGCGCCAAAAGCCAGTCCGCGATCATGGGCGAAAGAAGCGCTCTTCTTTTTCTATCTGTACTGTGGTTGGGTTCAACTGCGCGACGCGGTGCGGTCGCTTCTGGGCCGATCGCGAGTAACCGTATTGTACTACCATCGCATCGGCGAACGGGACGTGCTCACTAGATCCATTGATGATTTCAGAAGCGATATCGAGTATCTCAAGCAAAACTATGATTGCATGAGCCTCCGCGAATTTTCTGAACGGTTGACCGCGAACAAGCCGTTCAGGCGGAGGGCGGTCGTGGTTACCTTTGACGACGGTTATCGCGACAATTTCACCGAAGCCGCGCCCGTGCTGACGCAAGCCGGTGTGCCGGCGACCTTCTTTGTGGCTACTGGGTTCATCGAAACAGAGCGGGAGTTCCCGCACGATTTAAGGGCCCAGAGGTACGATTCGTTGAGCGATGATCCCGAGAGTTGTTTCCCAAAGCTCCGGTGGGACGATCTTCGAGCGATGCAATCTTCCGGCTTTGAAATCGGCTCCCATACCGTGAACCACACGAATCTCGGCACCGCCGACCGACAAACCGTGACGCTGGAGTTGCACGACTCGCTTACTGCATTGAACGAGCATTTGGGAGAAGCGCCGCGTCCCTTTTCGTTTCCGTGGGGCAAGCCGGAAGACATCAACCAATTCGCGATTGATGAAGCAAGACGGGCAGGCTATTACGCGGCCGTATCGGCGTATGGCGGAGCGAACAGCAGGGATACCGATCGTTTCAGGATCAGGCGCGTTGACGTCGGCAACGGGCATCTGACGGGATTGGCCGTCAGAGCCAGGATCGCCGGTTTCGATCCTGAGTACTTCAGAATCAAGAGAGCGGGGTTGGAGAATTGAAACGGCTCAACTGTAGACAACATCTTGCGGCGTTCGCATTCACAAAGGCCGCGTGCGCGATCGCCTTCTTGCTTTTGGCGATTTCCATAAAGGCACAAGCGAAAAATATTTATGCGGCGCCCGGCGGAAGCGATTCCAACGCGGGAACTCAGTCGCAGCCTGTTGCGACTCCCCGCAAAGCGCTTCAGTTGGCATCGCCGGGGGACACGATTTTTCTGCGCGGCGGCCGGTATCCGATGGAGCGATTTCTCTGGATCGATAAGCCTAATGTCGCCATTTCATCTCAGTCCGGCGAACGAGCGTTGTTGGCCGGCAGCAACACTGACAGTCAAACAAGCCCGCCAAGCATAATCATCGTTGTCGCGAACAACGTTTCCCTGATTAACCTCGATATAGAAGGCGGCTCTTATTACGCGCTAAAGATCGATCTCGACAATAATAAGACTACTAACGGCGTCGTAGTGAAGGGATGCCGCATTCGAAACTCCGGCCGCGACTGCGTCAAGACTTTCAATGCCGACAACCTGCTGATCGAAGATTGCGAGATAGGTCCGTCGGGGCTTCGCGATCCTTCAAACGCGGAGGGGATTGATTCGATTGGTTCGGTTGGAGTGACCATTCGAAACTCTTTCGTGCATGACACCGCCACCACGGGGATTTATCTCAAGGGCGGGGCCAGAGATGGAATAGTCGAGAGAAACCGATTCGAGCGGTGCGGCAACTCGGGCTTGCTGCTGGGCCAGGATACCGATCCGGAATACATGAGGGACGGAGCGAAGTATGAGGCCATTAACTGCGTCGCTCGCAACAACATCATCTCAGCAGTTGAGTCCGCCGGAATAGGAACTTATTCCGGAGACAATATCCGATTCGAGAACAACACTGTGTATGATGCGGCCAGAAAGAATCAGGCGGGATTCTATGTTGTCACAAACGGTCGAGGGGTCCCCGCTCAGCGAATCACGTTCAAGAACAACATTGTCGTGATCCTGGGTGAGCGGCCTGCCGTGTTTATTCTCAATCTCGCGGATCGGCTTGTATGTGACTCGAATATTTACCACGCGCCGAATGCAAGCAAACCATTTCGACGCGAGACCAAATCGACGGGCGAACAATACGACGCGTGGAGCTTTGTAGACTGGAAAGCAAATATGAACCTGGATTCGCATTCCATACTCGCGGATCCGATGCTCGAGGGTGATCTGCTTAAACCGCGCTCCGGAAGCCCGGCTTTTGACAACGGGGAGAGTTTGCCGCAGGTAAAGACGGATTACGCCGGCATTGCGAGACCGCAGGGCTCGGGTTATGACATCGGCGCACACGAAGGCCGCGCGTCTGGAGGCGCTGCGAGCGCGCGCCCGAAAGCTGAGACCACCGGATCTGAGAGTTCGTCCGAAACAGCACTGACTCGCTCGACCGCTCTGATCGGCGGCGCGGGCTTTGGCGCGCTGGCCGCGGTTGCGGCCATGGCGTTCACTCGAAAAAGAGGCGCGAAGAACCGTGCGATCCGGGCTCGGCGCACATGGTCCGAGAGGTAGGAGTCGAGGTACACGTGGCTGCTTTAGAACAACAGATCAAAGCCGCGCGGTCCGCCAAGTCCGAGCACCGCTCGCCCGAGCCTATGATAGCGGCGCGGCCAAACCAGAAGCCGGATGTTGTTGTTGCGAGCAATCCTGGTCAAATGAACGAGCATCTGCCCGCGTGGGAATCGCTTGCCGAATCGTCGATCGAACCCAACGTGTTTTACGAGCCTTGGATGCTGATGCCGGCCGTGAATCATCTTGCCGGCGACTCTGAACTTCATTTCGTATTTGTCTATTTGCCGGACAGGCAAAGGCCGAACGGGCCCGCGCTTTTATGCGGGATGTTTCCGCTGGAACGTACGAGCCGTGCCTTTGGCGCGATCGGTGTGCTCAGCCTGTGGAAACACGTCCATTGTTTCCTGTGTACGCCGCTCATCAGGCGCGGTTACGGTAAAGAATGTCTTGATGCTTTCTTTGATTGGCTGGCCACGGAGCCGGTCGGAGCCTCCTTTATGGAATTCAAGTCGATCGGAGGCGACGGCGCCTTTCACAGGCTCCTTGTGGATCGCTTCTTTGAGCATGGTTCGATCTCGTTTGAGTCGGAATGCCATTCGCGCGCTCTATTTCGCCCCGACAAAGATGCCGATGTCTTTCTTCGATCCGCACTGGCCGCATCTACTCGGAAAGAGCTGAGGCGCAAGTTAAATCGGCTTGCTGAGGAAGGCCGCATCGAATGGTCGCAGCTTGGAGCCAAAAGCGATCTTAGCGCGTGGATAAACGAGTTCCTGCAGTTGGAATCCGGCGGTTGGAAGGGCCGGGCCGGCGACGCGATCGAGTGCGATCACGGCGAGCGGGCGTTTTTCACCGAGATGTGCGAGGCGGCCTTTCAGCGCGGAGCGCTTCGAGTTATGAGTCTGAACATGAATGGCCGCAGCATCGCCCAACGATGGTATTTCACAGCGGGCGAAGGAGCATTTGCATTCAAGACAGCGTTCGACGAGGGATATGCGCGCCGGTCTCCTGGAGTTCTGCTGCAAGTCGAGCAAGTGAGACAGCTTCATAATGATGCGGAAATCGCATGGATGGATTCGTGTTCCGCTGCCGACAGTCATCTGAATCGAATCTGGAAAGATCGAAGAGCGATCGAGAGCATTGTCGTGGGAACAGGCGGACGAAAGGGCGATTTGCTTGTGGCGATGATGCCGCTTGTTCGCTGGCTGGCTCGCAAAGCACGTTTCAGGCGCGTCGGATCGCGCGCGAAATAGAAATGAAGGCGATTGCGCAAATCATAAGAGAACCCGCGGCCGTTCGCGTCTCATCGGCGGCGCGTCGGACCGAAAGTATCGGCGGCCTTCCCGCGGCAGCCGCGGGCCTTGAAATATCGGCGGTGTTTCTGGAGGACGGACGTGGATTGCTCGAATACGCCGCGCAATGGGATGACCTGGCGGCGAATGCTATTGAGCCAAACGTATTCTATGAGCCGTGGATGCTGATACCTGCAATCGAGCCGTACAGCGTCGGGAGAAAGATAGCGTTCGTGCTCATCGTGGGAACCGATCGCTCGCGGCCTCACTCGGATGCAGTTCTATGCGGGATGTTCCCACTCGAGATTTCAAACCGATATAAAGGACTCGACAAGAATATTCCGATTCGCACCTTGAGCCTCTGGAAGCACAAATATTGCTATATGTGCACGCCGCTGCTGAGGCGAGGCTACGCGGAAGAAGCCCTTTCGGCATTCTTCGATTGGCTCGCGTCGTTCGATCACGGGTGCGCCTTGATGGAGTTCCGAGCGGTTCCCGGCGAAGGGCCGTTTCACAATCTATTGGTCGACCAATTCAATCAGCGCGGCTCTCTCAGTTTCATTTCAGAGAGTTTTACCCGCGCTTTCTTTCGGCCCGCTTCCGATGCTGATGAGTATCTGAAGGCATCGATAGGAGGTCCGTCGAGAAAGGAATTCAGGCGGCAACAGAACCGCCTGGGAGAAAGAGGTAATCTCGAATTCGCCTCACTCGAATACGGTGGAGATGTTAATGCCTGGATCGATGAGTTCCTGCAGCTCGAGGCGATCAGTTGGAAAGGGCAGGAAGGGCGCGCCCTTATATCGCGGCCGGAGGATCGGGCCTACTTCGAAGAGATCGCGGTTCAAGCCTTCCGCCGTGGAAAGCTTATGATGTCGGCGCTGCGATTGGACGGCAGAGCGATAGCGCACAAGTGCAATTTCCTCAGCAAACCCGGCTCGTTTGCGTTCAAGATCGCTTACGACGACGAGTTCGCCCGCTATTCTCCCGGAGTCCTTCTTGAACTCGAAAACATCCGCCGTTTGCACCTTATGCCCGATATCGAGTGGATGAATTCGTGTGCGAATCCTCGCAACGCGATGATCAATCGATTGTGGAGTGATCGGCTGGTAATTCGCGACGTCGTGATAGGGACGAGCCGAGCGCCCGGCGATTTCGTCTTATCGGCGATGCCGATGTTGAAGTGGCTCAATCGCGCGCTGTTCCGTCGCAAGATCGATAGCAAAATCCCGGATGCCAGGCACGCGGTAGTCCACAAGGTGACCTCAATATGAGCTCGATTGCTATCTCGAAATCAGCGGCCGCCTCTCTACCCGCAAGCGCGGTTAGTCAGACGGATGAGCCTCTGATTCTGGACGCGACAACACTTCAATCCAACTTGAACCGGCAGCCGTTTATAATCGGCCACAACCTTGCAAATCACCCGTTGTTCACGCTTTCACGCTTGATCGAGCTATCCACCAGCTTGCCCGAGGACTGCGTAGCGTACAACTCCGGTGATGTTTCTCTTAGTCAGGGATTGTACCGGGGACCGCGAAACGGACTCTCAATCGAGGAAACTTTAAGACAAATTGAAGAATGCCGATCGTGGATGGTATTGAAGTTTGTCGAAAAGGACCCCGAGTACAAAGAATTACTGGATGAATGTCTCGATCAAATAGGCAAAACGGCCGGCCCGATCGCGACGCCGATGATGAAGCGAGAGGGCTTCGTTTTCATCTCGTCGCCGGGTTCTATCACTCCACTACATGTCGATCCCGAATACAACTTTTTGTTGCAGATCCGCGGGCGTAAGATCGTGAACATTATCGATCCGGCGGATCGGTCTGTGCTGTCGGAGAGCGATTTGGAGCGCTACTACACGGCCCCTTCCGGAGAGTTCGTGCTGGGATTCGAAGAGAGATTTCGAGAGCGCGCACGGGTTTTCGAGCTCGAGCCGGGAAGGGGATTACACTTTCCAGTCACGGCGCCTCACTGGGTCGAGAACGGTTCCCAGGTCTCAATTTCGTTCAGCATTACCTTCGAGACGCCGTTCTGTGAGCGAAGAAAGACGCTCTATGCGCTGAACTCGCGCCTGCGAAAACTTGGAGTCCGGAACCCAATTTCGATTGGACGCTCCAATACTATCGATAATGTTAAGTATTTTGGACTTCGCGCGTTGAGCCGCGCGAAGAGGCTCCTGACCAAGCCGTGAGCGACACGCCTTAACGCGGTTGACCCATCGAAGCAGCAGTTCAATGTTGACGTTAGAGAGAATTTTAACGAGAGAAGCGTTTGCCAGGCTCGAGCCTGAGTGGGACGCGCTGCTCGTTCAAAGCGCCGCGGACACGATTACGCTTACGTTCGATTGGCTGTCGACGTGGTGGGATGTTTTCGGAGAAGATCGCGAGTTGATGATACTCATCGCGCGCGATTCCGGCGGCGAACTGATCGGCATCGCGCCGCTTTTGAAGAGAACCGTACAGCACTTCGGCGTGCTGCCATTCAAGCGGCTTGAGTTTATCGCCTCTGGAGAAGATGAAGCCGATGAAATCTGTTCCGAATACCTTGATTTTATAATCAAGCAAGGCCGCGAAGCCGAAGTCCTCGGAGCGATGCTCGAACATCTCATCAGTCAGGATTCCGAGTGGGATGAGATGGTTTTGACTGACATACTTGAGGAATCCCCGAGCATCTCCATCTTGAGAAACGCCTGTGAAGACGCTGCAATGAGCTGGCGTATATTAAAGACGCAGCATTGCATCTTTTTGCCCTTGCCGCGAACGTGGGATGAATTCTTGAAGGGGCTAAGCCGCGGATACCGCCATAAGATTACGCGAGATTGGAGAGCAGCAAGCTCCCTTGATACTGAACTGGTCGTCGTGGACAAACCCGATGATTTTGCCAACGGATTTGATACTCTCGTGCGGCTGCATCAAAGCCGCTGGATCGAAAAAGGCAGGCCCGGAGTGTTCTCCAGCGAGAAGTTCACGCGTTTTCACACGAGGCTCGCGGCGAAACTTCTTCCAAAGGGCAGGCTGCGGATTTTCATTCTAAACCTGAACGGCGAGCCGCTGGCCGCTCTCTACGATTTTATCTACGGCCGGAAGGTATTCTATTACCAGAGCGGTCTCAAGATCGCGGATACTCCGATCCACAGCCCCGGCATTTTGATCAGGAGCTATGCGATGGAGGTTGCGATTGAAGAGAAATTGACTGAATGTGACTTCATGAAGGGCGATCCGGCAGGCTACAAATCAGGCTGGCAGGGCAAGCTCCGAGGCATACTGCAGGTGCGCCTCGCGCGCGCGCAGTCAAAGGAAGCCATTTACAATACGACTTCAAAGGTGATCGCCGGCCTTCGCTCAATCAAACGAGCGGTGTCTTAGGAGGATTGGGATTGAGAAGCGACGATAGGCTCACAGTCATTGTAGGGGCTGGATCTTTGCCTTGGGATACATCTTACTAATAAGACGTTCGGATTCCCAAAAGAGCCGGACACGGAGGCCCGCCCGTACAGTGATTCCGCGGCGTGATGCTAACGCAAAAACCTCCGTTCAGAGAAAAGGAATGAGCAAGAGAGACATCGCTGGAAAAGTCCTTGGAAGCAGCATGCTGCGAAGCATTGGGCGCCTGGTCGGCGGCCGAGGAATTCGCATACTTGCTTATCATCGAATTCTGGATGACGACCTCACGAGCTTTGAATTTGACTCCGGAGTTGTCAGCGCAACCAGTGAAGCCTTTTACGAGCAAATGCGATTTGTGCGAGAAAACTTTGATGTGATCTCCTTCAGAGATTTGTGGCAATGCGAGAAGGATGGTCGTAGCTGGCCCGCGCAAGGACTCATCATCACGTTTGATGACGGTTATAGAGACAACTACACAAACGCGTTTCCAATTCTGAGAGATCTCAAACTTCCTGCCTCTATTTTTCTTACGACCGGCCATATCGGAGAAGAGAAACTATTCTGGTGGGACAAAGCGGCGCTCTGTTTCAAGCGGTCCGCGAATCAATCGATTCTCATTCCAGAGTTGTCCGGCGAACCGATTAACTTGACCGATAAAGAGGCGCGCAATATTGCAATCGGACGCGTGCTCGACTGGATAAAGCGCGTGCCGGATGAGACGAAAGAGTCTTTTCTTGCCGGCCTCCCTGAGCGCCTCGGAGTTGTGCTTGAATCCGACATCGCGTTTGCAATGCATCTCTCCTGGGATGAAGTTAGAACTATGTCCGAAGCTGGAATTGAATTCGGCAGCCACACGATCACGCATCCTGTTCTGTCGAATGTAGGGCCGGAGCGGCTGAAAGACGAACTGGTCCTCAGCAAGAGCGCGATCGAGCGAGAGACGGGAGCTCCGGTTTTGGTATTCGCTTATCCGGTTGGTCGCCGCGGCAACTTCAATGACGCTTCGATTGCCGCCGTGAAAGAGGCCGGGTACAGCTTTGCGGTCTCTTACGACGAAGGCCTTGCCTATCAGCAGTCGGCGATCGACGATCGGCAGCCGGCCATTAGTCGAGAGCAGACTAATAGATTCACGTTGCCTCGCATACACGTGGAGGCGGACCACTCCGCGAGCCTGTTCCGAGCTAACCTTACTTTCAGCAGCCTGCTGGTAGGTGCATAGACGAAACCGCTTGCAGGTAATTGACGACTGTTCCCCATGTTCGAACACCGCTGATTAAGGCGCCCGCAACCATCAAAAAGAACTTATCCGTGGCATCAACAGACAATCCTACTGCCTCTCGTTCAACAACGGTCATGCAGGTGACCTGGTCGTTAGTCGCGGGCGGCGCCGAAATGTACGCGCTTAAGATCGCTTCGGGCCTGAATTCACATCGGTATTGCAGTGTCCTTTGCGCTATCGATCAAGGCGGCGCGCTGGAGCCTGAGATTAGAAGCCTCGGGATTCCCTACTACATCATGAATCGCAAGCCCGGCGTTCAGGTAAGCTTGATATGGCGAATGTATAAGCTGTTTCGCCATGAGAGCGTCGACGTAGTTCACACGCATCACTTCAACCAGCTCTTCTATAGCGCGCTTGGAGCCCGGCTGGCGGGCTCGCGATTAATTCACACCGAACACTCGGTTGAATACTTGAAGAGCCGCCGGTTGAGAATAGCTCTAAGAATCCTGTCGCTTTTCTGTCATCGGGTACTGGCCATTGGGGACGACGGCGCGCGCGCGCTGAAATCCGAAGTTGGATTGCCTGCGAGCAAAGTGGGCATCATCCCGGCCGGCGTCGATACAACATCTTTCAATGAAGACAAAGAGGCCGCAAGACTAAGCCTGGGGCTGGAGCAATCCGACCACGTTGCGCTCATAGTAGCGCGATTATATCCCGAGAAAAATCACCGACTGTTGCTGAATGCGTTTATTAAGGTTGTTGAGGCGCTTCCGCGCGCAAAGCTGATAATAGCCGGAGAGGGCACGGAGCGCGCCGCTCTGGAGGCTGAGATTGTAAAACTCGGTTTGAGCTCATCGGTTCTTATGCTGGGCGTGAGGCGAGACATCGCGCGGCTGCTTGCAGCCGCTGATCTATTTGTTTTGTCGTCGGATCGCGAGGGATTGCCGATAGCGGTTTTGGAAGCCATGGCGGCGGGTAGACCCGTAATTGCGACCGCGGTAGGCGACTTATCGCGAGTGGTGATCGAAGGCGAAACAGGTCTTCTCGTGCCGCCGGAAGATGCAAGGACTCTTTCTTCCGCGATTATCGATCTCTTCAAGTCTCCGGCGCGCATGGAGGGGATGGGCGTGCTTGGCAGGCGCCTCGTCGCACAGCGCTTCAGCATCAGATCCATGATCGAGAAGCATGAGTCGCTCTACGACGGTCGAAGCGCCGTTGCGACGGAACCGGAGAAGGTGGGTGGAGGACTCGCGGATGCTTGAAGGTCTTAAAGGGCTTTTGAATTGACACCCCCATGGCGGCGGTCTACAATCCACCATACTTAGCAATCGAAGTAAAAAGGAGTAACTGAAATGGGCCCACTTGGGATGCCGGAGCTGTTGATCATTCTTGTGATCGTGATCCTGTTGTTTGGTGCGCGTCGAATTCCAGAGCTCGCAAAGGGACTCGGAGAAGGAATACGCGGTTTCAAAACGGGTTTACACGGAGATGAACGAAAAGAGGATCGCAAGTTCACCGAGGCGGAAAAGGAAACGCAACGGTCCTAATGCGGTTAGCTGATTTCTCTCCCTCTACCGTTCACACGAACGGCTTTCCATTCAGTATGTTTGTGCAGTGAGCCCGAGGGTTCGCGGGGCTATATCCGTGGGCGGTGTATCAATGCACTTCATCCAGGCCGTCGGAAAGAGGCTGTCGTCCGGCAAAGCCTGATTCGATCTCATGCCACCAGCCTATTTCGTCCTCGTCGGGCCGCCAGCATAGGAATACTATTCGGCCGTCCAGCTCATAAGGAAAATCTACAAGCCCGGTTTTGAAATCTTTTACGTGAACTCCGAGGGATTGAATCTTTTGGACGGCTGAGGTGAATTCCAGCATATGCCTGAGATATGCCGCGCCGAATTTAGTGCCGCCGTTTTCGGTTGCTTTCTCTCTGGCGCGGTCAATCTCCGGCCGCATATCTACGAGAGCTTCGCGTTCCCTGGCTACGCGGGCCAACAGGCTCCGGAGAGTCGGCAGGAGTCCCCGAGCCTCCGTTAGCGTGAATATCCGGACGTTTTCGATCTCTTCGGAATCGGATCGATCGTGGTCAGCCATACGGCCCTATGCTGCCCTAACGCCTTATTGCCGGTCAAGCAGACCTCCAAAACAGCAGCACTAAGCCGCGGTCAACCAAACCTCATCCTAACAAAACAACAGAAACAGCGATCCAGCGCTCAAACCGAACGCCGGAATTGAACTCATGTGCGGCGAAGCGATTTTGATTTCGCGGCCGCGGCTCGGTACTTCACGTTCGATGTTCCGACGATCGCGCGGGGATTCGTTGCTTTCTTTGACGCCGCGGTTTTCTTTGCGGTAATGAAACGGGGCTGACATCTCGTCTGATTTATCGCGATGGCCTGCTTAAGCGAGCTATATCCATGCGTTCGCGGGTCCGCTTCAAAATGGACGGGATCAGCCAGTCCATACTTCCATTTGTATCCGTGTTTGTTCATCACCTCTATTATCTTCCGGCCTTGAGGCGTGAGTTTTCGCTCGCCGCGAGCGCCGGCGGCGATGCCCGAGATATCGACCGCGAAGCCGCCTTCGTGCGCCGACTCCCCGGAACGAGCAGCGCCAAAGAGTCCTGGGTGCGCGCCGCGACATCGCGCGTTCAACGAGCAGCGGTGCAGTTTCTCCTGGTCTTCCGAAGACCTCCAGGCGCTGGTAATCCGCGCTTCTACGCCCCTCCGTTTGAGGTCGCGCATCGCCGCGTTGAATTGCGGAGCAACGGATTTATCCACGTAGCCCGAGGGATGACACGGCACTTTTGCCCTGGATTTTGTCGCGGTCCCTTTTTTGGCAAGCTTCTCACTACATTCCCCACACTCGTCGAGCTTGATCGACCTAGCATTCTTGACCAGGCTTGCCCGTTTGGAAGGAGCGTTAGCTCCGCGCGTTGAACTCGGATGAGAAACGGCTCTCGCGGATGCGAGTGCCGTAACTGTCATCAGTGAGGTAGCGACGATGGCAGCAGTCGTATATCTGTTTAACAGCATGGTTCGATCCTGTACTTTTGAGTGAACGGCTCAGACTCTTCGCGAGGCTTGCGTTGTCAACGCAAATCGAGACAGGCGGCGAAGAGTATAAACCGTCATTCAGGGCTTTGAAATCCCGGGAGGGATATTTATTCCTGCTGAGCTATACGCGATTCGTCCGGCTAAGGCGCCTTCATTACCGTTGATGCGAAGCAGCGTCCGCACGCGAGAAAGCCGCCCACTTTAGCCTGAGACAGAGACAAGGCCTGCTTCTTCTTGCTCAGATACTCGCAATCTTCTTTATGATAAAGCCGGTCCGAAGCCGAAACATAAACAGTCGGATCGGTGGATGGATTTGCACTCGAGACTCTCGGATCGAGATCCGCGGAAGAGAGCGGCGACAGTTTCTTCTTATCGCCGGTTGCAGGTTTGTTATTTGAGGCGGTCTGAGTTGAAGTATCGCTGCTCGAAGCGCCATTTGCGGCGAAGCCCCAGACTCCCCGCATCGACTGCATTGCATCTCTCTCCAGAGAGCGGAACTGATCGAGATATTTAAATGTGATGGACGCCTGTACGAACGCCTGTCCCTGCCTGATTATCTCGCCGTTGAACAAGCCGCCATCCCGAGTGAACACATACGCTAGCGTAAAACCCGATGAGTCGCGATTGCCGTTTGGTCCGGTCGCGGGATCGAATTCAAGTCGAACCTCTTTGTTCAAAAGCGAGCTTTCGACGAAGGCGAGAGCATTTCGCCCGTGAGCGGCATAGATCTGTTGCGGCTCCTTGCCATCGGGTGTTTCCACGCCGATCATTCGAACCGTTCCGACTCCCTGAATTTCCATGGTGTCGGCGCGAAGAACGCGAGTCACCATATGAAAATCGGATTGTCCGGCTTGCGAGGCGTCTACGGACGACGCGAGATCGGACTCATTCTTAATGGCCTTGTCGCGTTTGCTCGCCGCTTCGGCGGCTCCCGAGAAAGCCGGGCTCGCGCTCGAGTTCATGAATCTGGCGGTAGCGAATCCGAAGATGAACCCTCCGATGAGAGCCATGCCTACAAAGATCGCAACATGCCTTCGGTCGACGCCGACTTTCCACCTGGGCGGCGGCTGAATTTTAGGACTGTCTTGTGATTTCGACGATAACATCATCTTCCAACTGCGAAATACTGTTGCCTGCAAAATTGATATCGAGCCCGGCTTAGACGCCGGCACAAGGGGCTTTAAGGGGGGGACTAGCAGATGAATTCTCGCACCGGCTTACAGTTGAGTCAACAACAACTTATGGTGTCGCGGGCGTCGTCGAGCCCGATTCAGAGGGCTTCTGGACCGAACACCTTCGCGATGACCTCTAACCTCGCGCGGATTGAGGCACAATAGACCGGCAGCTTAGTGATTGACTCTTGGTCCGGAGCTACAGACTCAGCGGCTTTGGATTATCAGGGTCCTGATAGTCATAGAATCCACGGCCCGATTTCCGACCATGGAACCCTGCCATCACCATTCGCTTGAGCAGAGGAGGAGGCGCGAATCGCTTCTCTCTGAACTCATCAAACATGATGTTCGCGATGTAGTAGGTCGTATCGAGACCGACAAAGTCCGTCAACGTGAACGGGCCCATGGGGTAGCCGCAGCCGAGTTTCATGGCCGTATCGATGTCGACAATCGTGGCCACGCCTTCTTCAAGCGCCCGGATCGCATCGAGCATATAAGGAACGAGGAGCCGGTTGACTATGAAGCCGGTCCGATCCGATGTTTGAACCGGAACCTTGCCGATGCTTCGGGCAAACTCTACTGCCTGGGTGTAAACGTCGGGGTCGGTCACAATTGTTCGGACCACTTCAACGAGCTTCATTATGGGCACGGGGTTGAAGAAGTGCATGCCGATGAATCGACGCTGCCGCTCGGGGCCGGCGGCGACCATCATTTGGGTTATCGAAAGGCTCGACGTATTGGAGGCAAATACGGTTTCGGGCTGACAGATTCGATCGAGTTGAGAGTAAGTCTTGTGCTTCTCGTCCAGGTTTTCGATTATCGCTTCAATCACCAGATCCGCTTTCGCGGCATCCTCGAGATTCGTGCTGCCGCGCAGATGCGACATCGTCTGATCTCGAGAGTCCGAGGCGAGTTTTCCCCGCTCAACCAGTTTATTGAGGCCGGTCTCGAGCTTGCCCAGACCTTTTCGAAGCAGGTCCTCCGACACTTCAATGATCGTTACGTCATTTCCAGCTTGCGCGCACACCTGAGCGATACCCGATCCCATTAACCCGCAACCAAGTACGGCAACGTTACGAAGAGCCATTTTCCACCTCCCGATCAGAATCTATTTCGATTTAAGTTCCAGTCCGTACTTCTCCAGCACTCCGCTGTTTATCCACGTATTGAAGCTTTGTACGATCTGCTCGATTGCCGCTCTTTCCTCAAATGACATCTGCGGGACCGTCGTAGCGTTGGCGTCGAGCGACTCAAGCTCGACCGCCCGCTTTGTCGCCAGGGCTACGAGCCGCTGTTTTATATCTTCGCTTTCATTGTCTATAGGACGGACCCGTTTGATGTCCGAAATCTCGCTGCGCAGGAGTTTCGCGTTGGCGATCACATCGGTATTGGAGGTATTTCGCGTAATGTAGGAACGCGAGAGATCCCCTTCGAGCTGTTTGAATGTGCCAAAGAAGGTTTTCACGTCGTCAGGACTCGCCGTCCTGCCGTAGGCCGCTCCAACGCAGGCAAAGCTGGCGACTATGAGCAGCACGCACGCAATCGCGGCTCCGTTCCAGACGATGGCGTCTCGATGCGTCGACGGAGCGCTGGGCGCGAGCAATAGTCCGAATGCAGCGCCGGCTATGAATCCACCTGCATGCGCTACATTGTCGGCGTGAAGGATGAATCCATAGATCATCCCGGCTCCAGCCCATATCAGCATCTGCTTGGCAAGGCCGCGTCCTCCAGCGCCTCCAAGACGGTAGCCGTAGACGACGAGCAGCCCGATCAAGCCAAAGATTGCTCCAGACGCGCCTGCCCCCCGTATGCCAAAAACGAAAGAGGCGATGTTGCTGATAATTCCCGTGCCAAGATAAATGAATAGAAATTTCTGCGAGCCGTAGAGTTCCTCAGCCAGCGGCCCGATCTGGTAGAGCGCCAGGCTGTTGAACATCAGGTGCATTACGCCAAGGTGAAGAAAGTTGGGCGTGACCAGCCGCCACCATTGCCCTTGAGCGATAAGGTCCGGCCTCCGGACGCCAAAGTTGGTCAGAACGGGCTCAGTTGCCGAGTTGATGAAGGAAGCGCCGCCGCCGCCGGACTTGGATTCCGCGAACGCCATCAGAACGAAGAGAACGATGTTGATGCTGAGCAGGAGGAGCGAGATGAAATGTGAGCTGCTCGCGCTCTCGACGATTCTCGCGGGCAGCGGCGGGACAGATTCGCGTCCGCACAACGGGCAGGTCTTAAGGCGCGGCTCTATAAGGCCGCGGCAAGCCTGACACATCACAAGTTTTTTTCGATCAGCACCGAACATCGTCAAAAGCGGGAAGCGGTTATTGAAATGCTTCGATCACGATCGCTATACCCTGTCCCCCGCCTATGCAGGCGGTCGCGAGGCCGTACTTCTTGCCGCGGCGTCTTAGCTCGAGCAGCAGGGTCAGCGTCAATCTGGCGCCGGTCGCTCCAAGCGGATGGCCCAGCGCGATTGCGCCTCCGTTGACGTTGGTGCGCTCGCGATCCAGTCCCATCTCCCGCTCAACGGCAAGGTATTGCGCGGCGAAGGCCTCATTAACCTCGACCAGGTCGATGTCAGGCAGTCTCAGACCGGCTCGCTCAAGCGCTTGTTTGGAGGCCGGCACTGGTCCGATTCCCATTATGTCGGGTGCGACTCCCGCAATACCCCAGGAGACGATTCTGCCGAGCGGTTGTCTCTCCATTCGCCGAGCCGCGTCTTCGGCGGCGATCACGAGAGCTGCCCCGCCGTCGACAATGCCTGAGGCATTTCCGGCGGTAACAAAGCCATCCTTTGAGAAAGCCGGCTTCAACTTCGCGAGTCCTTCCAGAGTAGTGTCGGGCCTGAGGTGATCGTCGCGGCTTATCGTTACATTGCCCTGCCTGCCTGGAATCTCGACCGGAATTATTTCGTCTTCGAATTTCCCCGCACTCGAGGCCGCAGCCGCCCGTTGCTGGCTAATCAATGCGAAAGCGTCCTGTTCGTCGCGGCTGATGTCGTGCCGGCGGGCAAGGTTTTCGGCAGTCTGCGCCATATAGAGCCCACAATGTGTATCAAGCAAGGCGACCATTAAGGAGTCTTCAAGCTTGCCTTCGCCGAGCCGGAACCCCCATCGAGCGCCTCGGATCACGTGAGGGGCCTGGCTCATCGATTCCATTCCGCCTGCAAGGACGCAATCCGCTTCGCCGAGTTGAATCATCTGTGCGCCGGAGACGATCGCCTGAATACCGGAGCCGCAGAGCCTGTTGACGGTCAGGGCAGGTTTGTCGATCGGAACATCCGCCTTGAGCGCCACGTGGCGAGCGCCGTACAGGGCGTCGCCGGATGTCTGAAGCGCGTTTCCAAAGACCGCATGATCTATGAGGCCGCCGGATATTCCAGAGCGTTCGAGTGCCGCGCGAGAGGCTTTGGCCGCCAGTTCGATTGCGCTCAGGTCACGGAGAGCGCCGCCATATTCAGTCATCGGAGTCCGCGCGCCTCCAAGTATAACCAAATCTCTGTTCATTTAATCCTCGCTCCAACTCATGATCGGGTCGGCCGTGAAGGCCGGAACGGATTACCTTAGCAGAAACGAGCGAACGTAGAAAAGCACCTTAATTTTTGGACTGCCCGATCAGTGGCATCTCGTCGATCCGTAGCCGGTTTGCGCAATTACTTTTTTCTTGCGCGCCGGGGGGCGCTGGTTCGTTCCCTGGGCTGGAGCCGTTTCGTCCCTCTTTTCTTTACACCCTGAGGACTGCCATGTTATTTTCCGAAGCCAGTAATGAGTAGAGACGTGCTCTTATCATAATGGCCTAATCAACGTAACACCATGCACTAAGCATTCAGCCCTTTCGGGGGCAAATTGATAAAAGAGTCCGAATGGACCGGCTGCTCGTCAGGAATCGCTATTAGGCACTTTCGGCCCGCGTAAGTGCGGCGTCGTTGTCGTGAAATCAGGCACGTTCAAGTACTGCGCGTTCTCGAGGCGAGACGGCGCAGTACTATCCAGCTCACTAATTAGGAGGGGAGCAATGACCATAATGTCCAATGCAAGAAAAGGGTTGATAGCGCTCTTTTCGGTGCTGCTTCTTGCGTCTACGCCGTTGGGTGCTTTCGCCCAGTCGTCGGCGACTCTGCAAGGTACGGTAACCGATCAGCAAGGCGCTCTACTCGCAAACGCTAAGATCACGGTTAAAAACATCGCTACCGGACTGGGGCGCGAAGCACAGGCCGACAGCGCGGGAAATTTTCAAATAGCCGCCCTGCCGATCGGAACCTATCGCGTCGAAGTTCACGCCGAAGGGTTTCAGACACAGGTCATCGCGGAGTTGAAGCTCGAGGTGAATCAGATCGCCGTTCAGAACTTTCAACTCACGATTGGGGCGGTAACTCAGTCGGTAAACGTCACCGCCGACTCGCCCGTGGTTGAATCCACGACTACCACGGTGGGCCAGGTGATAAATCAAAAGACCGTTCAGGAGATTCCGCTGAACGGCCGACACTTCGTCGACCTTGGATTGCTTATACCGGGCTCGGTGACGCCGCCGCAGAACGGTTTTTTGACGGCCCCGCTTCGAGGCCAGGGCTCCTTCGCGTTCAACACGGCAGGGAACCGCGAGGATACCGTGAACTTCATGGTCAACGGCATAAACCTAAATGATATGGTGCAGAACCAGATCACCTTCCAGCCGTCCATCAACACGGTTCAGGAGTTCAAGGTAGACAACTCGACCTACAGCGCCGAGTATGGCCGGAACTCCGGCGCCATCGTCAATATCGCGACGCGTTCGGGCGGCAACTCTTTTCATGGCGAGGCATTTGAATTCATCCGAAACGATGTGTTCGACGCCCGGAACTTCTTCGATGCGCAGAAGCCTCCGTTCAAACGTAACCAGTTTGGAGCCGCGCTCGGCGGGCCAATCAGAAAAGATCACACATTCTTCTTCTTTACCTATGAAGGAGTGAGACAGCGGCAGGGTCTGACGCTGAACTCAAACACGCTTACCGACGCGCAGCGTGCGGGAGTTACCGACCCCGTCGTAAAGGGGCTTCTTCCGTTCATACCGCAGGCGACCCGAGTCGATACCGTGAACGGCGTGCCGGTCGGCAGGTTCCAGGGCGCCGCCACCGCGCCGGTCAACATCGACCAATTCACGGGCGACATCAGCCACGTTCTTGGCAGGAATGACAGGCTGCACGGCTACTATGCATTCCAGCGAGACCTTCGCGGAGAGCCGACATTGCAAGGAAACACGCTTCCTGCGTTTGGCGACACGCGGCATTCCCACAGGCAGATCTTCACGCTGAACGAGACTCACACGTTTGGGGCAAGCTTGGTGAATGAAGCCAGATTTGGATTCAACCGCATCTTCATTACGTTCACGCCCAATCAGTTGTTGAATCCGGCGGATTTCGGAATCAACAATGGAATCAATGAGAACATCGGGCTTCCTCAAATCAGCATCACCGGTTTCAACTTCAACTTTGGCGGGCCTGCCGGGTTTCCCCAAGGCCGGGGCGATATGACCTTCGTTGCATCCGATTCCGCCAGCTATTTGAAGGGTCGCCATTCCCTGAAGTTCGGCGGAGAGTGGAGGCGATTCCTGAATAACAATTTCGCAAGGAATATCGGCTCCTTCGGCTTCCCGAGCGTCAGCGCATTCCAGGCGGGCAATGCAAACGCGTTCACCGTGACGGTAGGCGACTCGTCGAGCAGCATCGCGCAAAGCGCTCTGGGTTTCTTTGTTCAGGACAATTTCAAGGTCAGGTCAAATCTGACGCTCGAGCTGGGATTGCGCTATGACTGGTTCATGTCGCCGACGGAACGGTTCGATCGCTTCGTGAACTTCGACGCGGGCACGAATTCACTCATTCGAGTCGGTTCGGGGATTGATCAGATCTACCAGACGAATCACAACATTCAGCCCCGCATCGGCTTCGCGTGGGATCCGTTCAACAATGGAAAGACCGTTGTGCGCGCGGCCTACGCGATTCTGGCCGATCAGCCGATCACAAACCTGGTAACGGGAACCTCCGCCAATCCGCCTCTTGCGACGCCTCTGTCGTTCAACGGCGCGATCAAGTTCGAAAACGCGCTTACTGTCGCGGGAGTGGGGCTTGCTCCAGCGGCAGTCGATCCTAACTTCATCAATGGAAACGTCCAGTCCTGGAATTTCAATATCCAGCATGAGATCACGCCGTCTCTGGGCGTGACCGCCGGGTATTTTGGCTCAAAGGGCACGCATCTGAGGCTTTCACGCAATCTGAACCAGTTGATAGGCGGCGTGCGTCCGTTCGCGAAGCTGTCGACTGCCAGTCCCATTCTGCCCGGCGCTAGCCTGGGTAACATCACGGAGCAGGACTTCGGGGGAAACTCCAGTTACAACGCTCTTTGGCTCACCGCCAATAAACGGCTTTCGCGCGGACTTCAGTTCAACGCATCGTATACGTTCTCGAAATCGCTCGACTACAATTCGCAGAATGGCCAGGGCGTAGTCGTGCAGAACAGCAACAACATTCACGGTGACAGAGGCCTGTCCGACTTCGACGCTCGCCACAGATTCGTGATCAACACGATCTATGAGCTGCCGTTCAAGGGCAGCAGGCTTGCGGACGGTTGGCAGCTTGGAACCATCGTCCAGCTTCAGACCGGCAACCCGCTGAACCTGGTGGTCGGCAGCATCACCACGCCGGCTTTGAACGGCGCCGCGTTCACCGGTGTCGCGACTCTGAGACCCGATGTAACGGGCTCGATCGTTGTGACAGGTAATCCGAATCAGTACTTCAGCAATTCGGTTTGTGATCCTCGCACCGGCGGGTCTTGTCCCGCGGGCTCGGTCTTCACGATACCGGTGGCGAACGGAAACGTATTCCATTTTGGCAATCTCGGCCGCAACGTCATAATCGGCCCGGGCTTCGCCAACACGGACTTCTCAATTCTGAAGACGACGAGAATAACCGAAGGCGTCAAGCTTCAATTCCGGACCGAGTTCTTTGACTTGTTCAACCATGCGAACTTCGGTCAGCCGGGCCGCACGGTCGTTCCGAACAGCACCACGTTCGGCGTGATCACGAACACCCGGTTCGCGACGGGCGACTCTGGTTCTTCACGTCAGATTCAATTCGCATTGAAGCTGATCTTCTAACAATAAAAAAGGCCGCCCCGACAATGGCGGTCAGTTCGGAATAAAAAAGGGTGGGCCTTATGGCTCACCTTTTTTAGCGCCGGATGTACCGCGGAATGACGCCGGCGGTGCGATCAAAAATGCACCCGGGATCACACGCACATAGCTAACTAAGTGACGCGCTTTCGTCGCTGCAGTTCGAGTATTCGAGCAGCATCCCACGAGGAGACATACCCGTATCGGCCTCCCCCGTACGCGAGACCATCCACATGTGTTGACGTGCAAGCCGGACATACCTCCTGCAACCCTTTCGCGTAGAATCCGCAGTCGCCGCAGACGGTGAACTCCGGGCAGAAAAGAAGCATGCTGCATGATGTTTGATAAAAGGCCTGCGAAATCAACCTGCCGACGTCCTCATCGTTCTGGCTCGGGCCAAGAAAGACCTCGCCGAAGGCATTCCAAAACCCCAGTGTTTGAAATGCGCCCTCCGCTCGCACCCGATCGAGCACCGCAACATCTCCATCGCTCGCGAGCCTTGGTCCATCCGTGTAATAAGAGGCGCCGGGCATGCCATTCCCGCAGACGATGTCCGCCGCAACCTGTCCGAAGAATCGGAGATCCAACTGCGCGAGCCGGTGCGCGGTCGCCTGGCTGCTGTCACCGCTCATGTGAAAGAGGACGTTGTGCTTTTTAGACAGTCGTTCTGCTTCGTACCTCAAATGCGACAGCAGCTTCATTGCGAACTGCATGGAATCGTCGGATTTGTGAAGATCGGCGCCCATTACGCAGCGACACAACTCGTTTAACCCAGTCACCGAGATTGAATGAGTACACCAGTTGAGCTTGAGAATCGGCTCGTCTCCAATCCTTGTAGTGAGGACCGCGAGCGGCCCCTTTTTACCGTGCGCCAGCAGTTTTTCGAGAAACACCCGTTTCTCGAGATGTGCCTGCGCCGCGATCTCCATCAGCCGCGTCAGCTCTTCGATTACTTTTACCTGATTCCCTCCGGCGATGTATCCGGCGCGCGCTAAATTCAACGACACAGCTTGAAAATTTGCTGATTGCCAGTGATGCGCCGAAGCGCTTCCCGTCCTTCCACCTTCGCTGAGCCCGTATCTGCTGAAGAACGCCGCGTTGTCGTCGCGGTCGAATGCGATTGCCAGCCCGCCGCGCTCGGCGGCCATTTTGCCGGCCATTTCGAGGATGAAGCGATAGCCGGGAATCTCGTTGAATCGGGGACCGATATGGAGGACTAAGGCGGGCGCAAGGAACGGCCGTCCACGCGCATCGCCTTCGATCATCACCTCGAAGATTGCCTGGAGGAACCTATGCGCTTCGCCGCTGTACTCTTCGTAACTCCTGTTGGTCACCCTGCCGCCGGCGCCTATCGCTGCGCGAGTCTTCAAATGCGGCGGCACGTCCCAGTCGACGTGCAACTCGATAATCGCCGATTGCACAGGGGAAGAAACCGTCGACGTTGACAGCTCAAAAATGAGTGTCTGAGCGAATTGCTTGATGACTCCGTAGTCGATGCCGGAAAGAAGCGGCGCAATGGCGAAGTTCACTGAATCCCACCTGAGCGTCCCCGCAAGACAGGCTTGCAACGCGCTCGACATCCTTGCAAGGTGCGCGATCAAAACGTCCGCGCGTTTGGCGGGCCGCGCGATCGCGCCTCCGGGCAGCTCGAGCCCAAGCTGCTTTATTTGTTCAACCGAGCACGTTATCGAGTGAGGCCGATCTACAGCGCCGATGTTATGAATATGAATGTCGCCGATGAGGTGGGCGTTCGAGGTTTGCTCCGAAAAAACCGCCTTGATCGCATATTCGCGCTTGATGGCTTCAGCCATCATCAGGCTCGTTGCTTCCGGATCGCGCGCTGGCAGCTCTGCTCCTCCGAGCTGGTTCCGAATCATTCGATCGACGTCGAATAGAGGAACGCCAAGCCTGGTATGGCTTCCATGCGCTTCTTCGAGTCCGAGCTCCAGGAGCTTGGCGTCGACCAGCCCGCGTATTAACGAAGAGTTGAGAGCGCGAAAACCGAGCTTCTGGATGAATCGCCTGACTTCGGCGCCTATCTGGCTGGCGAGCTCCGGATCGAGGTTAGCTTCGCGAACAAGCGCCTCGACAATGGCCGTCGAATCAAAGTGCGCGAGATCCTCGCCGGATCTTCGAACCAAAACATCCAGATCGCCCGTGCCTTCATCGGCATAAGCGGAACTGTGTTTGATTCTATCCGGCTCCATTGGCGGCGTTAACGATAATTCTTTTGTGATTCGTAAGCAAGAACGTGTTCCGCACAACGTGTTCCGCGCTAAAGCTTAACCGAATCGCGTAACTCTATTGCATGAATCGATCCCCAGACCTGGGGTCGTCGGAGATCGGCGGAGCTTGCCTGCGGAACGTCGATGCGCTATGTTGCGCGTCCATGGCAAAGCCGATCATAGGCATCCTGATCTCGGGCAGGGGATCAAATATGACGGCGTTGATTGACGCCGCGCGGCAGGGGAAATTCGATGCCGACGTCGGCGTGGTAATCAGCAACGTCGAATCTGCCTTCGGATTGACCTCCGCAAAAGAGAGAGGCGTTGAAACGCTTTTCATCAGCCACAAAGGACGCACTCGCGAGGAACACGATCTATTGATGATTGACGAGCTCAACAAGCGCGGGGTTTCGCTGGTTTGTCTGGCAGGCTATATGCGCCTCATCAGCCCGTTGTTCATCAAGGCGTTCAAAGGCCGTATCTTGAATATTCATCCGTCGCTGCTGCCTGCCTTTCCCGGGCTGGACGCGCAAAGGCAAGCTCTTGATTACGGAGTGAAGATAACCGGCTGCACGGTTCATATTGTGGATGAGGAGCTTGATGGCGGTCCAATTATTTCGCAGCGCGCCGTTGAGATTTTCGAAGAGGACACGGTGGATACGCTCTCTGAACGCATTCTCAAACAGGAGCACCTGCTCTATGCCGAGGCCGTTGCTCGGGTGTTAAAAGAGGGATTCAGGATCGAGGGCCGCCGTACCTTCGGTTAGCGTCTCGTGAACGGGTGCTCTTAAGGTTGCGTTAAGATCGGAGCTTGGCGAAATGATCGACAATGCGCCTGGCCTGGCGTTCCCCGACGAACGGTTTAAGCTCCGCGAAACTGGCTTCGGAAACCTTTTTCAGGCTGCCGAAATTTCGAAGCAGCCTGGCTCTGAGCTTGTCGCCGACACCTGGAATAGAAGTCAGCTCCGATGTGAAATCGCGCATTGCGCGCCGCTGTCTGTGATATGCGACCGCAAATCTGTGGGTCTCGTCCCGAACCATTTGAATCAGGTGCAGCACCGGCGAGTGATGGTCGATTCTGATCGGTTCTTCGCGGCCCTTCAGAAACAGCAGCTCTTCACGTTTAGCGATCGCCGCGGTCGGCAGGGCTTCCAGCCCTATCTCGTGGAGCGCCCGGGCGGCCGCCTGAAGCTGCCCTTTGCCGCCGTCGATCAGCACGAGATTGGGCAGCGGCTTACCCTCGCGAAGCAGCCGAGAGTACCGTCGTCCTACGACTTCATACATCGAAGCAAAGTCATCGGCTCTACCCTCGACTGATTTGACTTTGAACTTTCGATAATCCGACTTCTTCATCACTCCGTGTTCGCACACGACCATCGACGCGACGTTTTCGGCGCCTTGAATGTTAGAGATATCGAATGACTCTATCCGGTCCGGCAACTCGCCGAGTTCGAGAATGTCGCGCAATTCCTCCAGCACTCTTTGCATGTCGGGCCGCTGCACTCGGAATCGCTGATCGAAATTCAAACGCGCGTTTTTCTCCACAAGATCGATGAGATCTCTCTTCACGCCGCGCAAGGGGACCGTGATATGAACACGCCGTTTTCGCTGATCGGCGAGAAACTCTTCCAGCAGTTCGCGGTCTTCGAATTCCACGGGCACATAGACTTCGCCGGGCGCGTAATCGCCCGAGGCGTAGTATTGCTTCAGCGCCTGACCTATGAAGGCGGATGGATCGAATTCGTCAGGCATATCCTCCCAGTAGAATTCCCGCTTGCCGACGACCTTTCCTTCGCGCATCGTGAATAAAGACATCGCCACCTGCGGGCCTTCGCGATAGTAGCCAAAGATGTCGATGTCATCGCGCGAGATGATCATCATCTTCTGCTGCTGCCCGAGCTTCTCAATCGTCTTCAATTGATCGCGATATCGCGCGGCGGTTTCATAGCGGAGCTCATCCGAGGCGAGCTTCATCCGCTCCTTCAACTCATCTTTGAGATCGTCTGTTTTGCCCTGAAGCAGAAGGTCAACGTCGCGCACCGCTTCTTCGTATTGCTCAAGCGAACAGAGTTGTTTCACGCAGGGGCCGAGACAGCGCTTGATGTGATACTCGAGGCAGGGCCTGTCCGCCTTGCCGTCTATTTCCATCGTGCAAGTACGGAGTTGAAAATTCTTGTTGATCAATTCGAGCGTTTGCCACGCCAGCGAAATCGGCAGGAACGGCCCGTAATATTTCGAGCCGTCCTTTAGAATCTTTCTGGCGATCGTCGCGCGGGACGCGCGCTCGCTGGTCAGCTTGATGTGAGGATACTGCTTGTCGTCCTTCAACAGGACGTTGAATACGGGTTTGAATCTCTTGATCAGATTACATTCGAGGGCGAGCGCTTCGATCTCGTTATCGGTGACGATTAGTTCGACGTCGGCAATGCGCGCGATGAGATCGCCGGTTTTGAATTCACTGGCGCGATCGGAGTGAAAATACTGGCGCACGCGATTTCGGAGGTTTTTTGCCTTGCCGACGTAGATGACTTTATTGCGAAAGTCGCGATACAGGTAACAACCCGGCGACGAGGGGAGGTTTTCGAGTTTTTCAGCAAGAGTCATCGCTTAACGTTCAAATGATTTCATTGCCGGTTCAGTGTAGAAAAGCCGCCGATGCGCATCGGCGGCTTTGAACCAATAGATTTTACGAGGCGCTGATCGGAAGGATCGACTCCGCCGCGTCTATACTGTCTCTACTTCGCCTCGGCCTGAGCCTTCCCCTTCGCCTGTTTTGTCGAAGTCCTTTCCAGACTTTTCGCCGATGGGTATCCGTCATGAATGTCGACGTAGGCCTCTTCTCTAAGCCTGTCGACATATTTCTTCCGAGCGTCTTCGGCGCGCATGGCGACTACGTTGTTGTTTATGACCCTCTGAACGTCCGGCTCTTCGTACTTCCGAAGCACGGCCGGCTTTCTATCGTCCAGACGAACGATCTGGTAGCCGTCCTGCAGCCTGATCGGTTCGCTGGTTTCGCCGGGCTTAAGATCCTTTATCGCCGCCGCCAGATCCGGCTTGAGATCAGCAAGTTTGAACGACCCGAGTTTTCCGTTCTGAGCCTGAGACGCTCTGGTAGCAGCCGAATTTGCTTTCACGGCTTCGACGAAATTAGCGCCCGCGCGCAACTCCGCCACCAACCGCCGCGCTCTTTGTTCGACCTCGGTTCCGGTGTGGCCTTCCAGCGGAAGAAATATTTCCGAGAGAACTACTTCGCCCGGAATCGTGAATCCTTCTTTGTTTTTCTCATAGAAGTCGCGCCGTTCCTTATCGGTTATGCTTTGAAAGATCGGCTGCCAGACTTCACGCTGGATGACCAACTGCTGAAGCAGTTTCTTGCGGAGATTGCTTCGGGCCGCTTCAGGATCAACACCTTGTTTCTTTAGCGCTTCTTCAAAATCGATGAGGTTCTTGAAGCCGTTCTCTTTAGCAATCTCGATCATTTGCTGATTCACTTCAGCTTCGACTTCGATGCCCATCTCTTTCGCTCTCTGCTCGAGCAGCAGATCCTCGACCAAAATATCCATCACGGTAGGCCTTAGCTTTTCGAATTCGGCATCGATTTCCGGCTGACTCTTGCCCTGCTGCTGCATCTGTCTCGCCAGCTCCTCTCTGAAATCGCGAACAGCGGTCACATAATCACCGCGCGTTATGATGTCGTTGTTGACGCGGGCCGCTATCCCGTTCACGTGCACCGGTTCTTGGGCGATCGCGAGCCCGGCGGCCGCCAGGAGCATAACTATCGACAGGCACATTTTGGAGAAACTCATTTTTGCACTTCCCATTTTTTAGAGTAAACGCTTTTAGAGTAAACGCTTTGAGAACACGGACCTTATTACTTCAGTCTGGTTGCTGGTAGCTTTGTTGAGACATCAATTATGCCCTAGCCGTCCCGAATATGTGAAGCCCAGCGATGAGTCAATTACTCGCAGGTTCGCGGAATTGACCAGCCGCGAGACAGTTTCGTCGACGGCCTCCTGATTTTTCCGCGCGATCAACTCTTCGATCAACTGTGACCGCTTCGACTCGACCTGAGCCCGCTTGTCGTCCGGCGCGTGCGGCTGAATCTTGCGCTCGATCTTGAACAGGTGAAACCCGAAGCTCGACTGAATCACCGGACTGACTTCGCCGGGCTTGAGCGGCCTGATCGCGCGCTCCAGCACGTCTGGAAGCTGTCCTTCATCATACCTGCAAAGACCGCCCTCGTCCGAGCTGGGCGCCTGCGAGTTCGCGCGGGCGAGGTCGCCAAAGTCATGCCTGCCGTCCATGGCTTCGCGTCGTAACGACTCCGCCCGGTCCCTCGTTTCCACCCTGATCTCACGAATGACGAAACCGGCGCGCTCGGCCAATCGCACCTGGTTTTCATCGATGTATTTCTGAACCTCTTCCTGGCTCGGCCTCACGTCTCGCAGTATTACCTGTTTGTAGTACTTCGATATGATCAAGTCGTTTATCAGCTCCCGGCGCGAAGGTGATGAATCTTTGGCGGAGCTTGCGCGCTGATTTTCCTGCGTCGCCTGGTCGATCTCCGACTCCGTGACTGATATGCCCGCCTGGATCGCCTGATCGATGACCAGTCGCCGCTCGATGAACTCATCCAACATTTGACTGCGCAACGGATCGGTGGTCTCGATGCCGGTAAACTCGCCTAATCTGGCCGCAAGAAAGCCATCGAATTCGGACTTGTGCACCTGCCGGCCGTCGATTAAGGCTATAATCGGCGTCCGATCTTTTGTTCGGCTGCAAGCGGCAACCAGAAAGGGTGCAAGCAAGAGAAGGGCAATCGTCTTCATTGATGATTTATTTAATTGCGCAAGTGTCGCAGAAGTCGGTTTGGCGGGCAAGACTTTAAAGATGGACTTTAAAGATGGACAGCGGGCAATCTTGAAGGAGCCCGCTTGAAAGAGCCCGCTTTGGTTAATTCTACAGGTTCGAGGCCGGGTTACTTCACCGCTGCGCGGATTCGTTTGAATATTTCGTCGTGATTGGCAGCCCATCTTAGAACAACGACGAGATCATTGTTGGGATCGACCCATATGACGTTTCCGCCGGCTCCTCGAGCCGCAAAGGTAATCCTGGAGTCGCCGGGCCATTTCTTCAGCCACCAAAGGAAACCATAATCGGTCTTGATATCCGAAGGCGTAGTCATCATCTCGATCCACTTTTGGGAAATGAGCTGTTTGTCTTTCCACTTTCCTCCGCAGAGGAACAGGTATCCAAAGCGCGCCATATCGCGCGAGCCTATGAATAACCCGCCTCCCCAATGCCCGCCGCCGCTTACTGAATTGATCTTCTTTCCGTCGATTACCACATCCGAGTTGCGGTAGCCGTGCCATTCCCAGGTATCGCTGGCGTCGATCGGATTCATGAACTCTTTCTTCAGCAATTCAGGCAGGGGTTGTTTCCATATCCGCAGAAGTGAAAGCGCCAATCTGTTGACTCTCACGTCATTGTAGTTCCAGAAGGCGCCGGGCTCTTGAAGCTTGTGGTTTTTCGGCTCGTCTATGGTCGAGGGCTTGTCCCACAAACGGCCCTCCCATTCATTAGTCTGTTGGAGCATATGACGCCAAGTTATCGCGGCGTTGTGCGGCGAATCATAGCCGCCGTCGTGAATGTAATTTCTGACGGGATCGTCAACGCTCTTGATCATTCCGCGGTCGAACGCAAGCCCGGCCAGAGCCGATAGGAAGCTCTTCGCGGCGCTGAAGGTCATGTCGGCGCGATTGGTGTCTCCGAATTCGGCTACGATGTAACCGTGCCGGATCACGAGGCCGTTTATAGTCCCGTGCTCCCTGGTTGGGCCGATGATTTCGGGATCGCTCTCTTGTCTTTGGCGGGCGGAGATTACCTCCGCGATGCTCTCCGGTTCAGTCTGCGTCTTGGCGAAGCTAATCGCTTGTTCGAGGAGAGCCGGATCCATTCCGAGCTGGTCGGGACTCTTTCGCTCCCACTTGTCGCCTGGTCCGGGATAATAAACCCGCGGAGCCGGAGAGGCTGCCGTTAAATGGATCGACGCCGAAGCGAACAGTAACGAGGCGAGCAGTAACAGCGCGAGGGATACCGCTGCTTGTCGAGCAGTCCTCTGTTTCATGGTTTCTCCAGATTGCGGTTTGGCGGTAAGACCTCCCTCCCAACCGGCGATGGATGGGTGATTATCGTGGTACTGGTTTCACTCGCCGTTGTTACGCGCTTTCACCACCTGAGAGCGGCGAAAAAGGAATCTGCTACGTCGCCTACTTAGCGCCGGCGCCCGCCTTTGTGTAGATGGCATTGCCCAGTCTTACAAACGGGCCGCCATTTTCCGATAGCTCTTCGGTCACGGTAAATGAGAATGCCGAGACGACTGAGATAGTGCGCTTAAGCGCCAGAGTCTCGCTCTTTAATTTAATGGGCTCGACAGTGAAGCGAATAGCGATCGGGCTGCGCCAGTCTCCCTGACTCTTGATCTGGATGCCGTTGCCCAGATGTTCCGTGAATGAGAGCATCTTGGTTGCGTCGTCGAAGGTGACTGTCCCGCTCTCTTTGAACGCGCCGGTTTCCGAGGAACCTTCCGTGCGGCTGTCGAGAGCCTTCCCGTCCGATCTAAGAGTGAAAGTAGTAACGCCCTCACGTGGAGCCGGGCCAAATGCACTCTCGCGGCCGATCCATTTGAAATTCCACTGGCCTACGAAGTACTCGAGAGACTGCTTCTGCTGCGGCTGCGGAACGACCCTCATTTGAGGCTGTCCTTGACCTCGCGTACCGGGCGCCTGCGCGGGTTCTTCGCCGCCTCGCTTCAGGTCAATCGTCAATGTAAAAGTCTGGCCGCCAAAGTCAATCTCGCCCTTGCCTTTCAATGTATCGTCTTTCAGCACGAGAGAATAATTAATGACGATGCTGCCCTGGGGAGCTTCGATCTCGGACTTGGCGGTCAGCTTGTCGCCGTCGAGCTTGATCTCTTTAAGGCTGACATCGCCGCCGTCCGGCCGGATGCCCGCGATGGCCCCGGTGTAGCCGGCGCTCTCTTTTTTAATCGTGACAGTTGCCTGCCGCTGTCCCTGTATCGAATCGATCGATCCGTGCCATCGGCCCGCCAGTTGATCCTGCTGGGCAAACACATGCGAGAAGCACACAAGAACAACGGATAACATTGAAGCTATTGCAAACGATCGGCGCATCAAAATTTCCTCCTCATCGACGACGGCATATTGGATTATGATCAGTTCCGTGAAGCGGACTTCGCGGTTTCGCGTTGATCTCCGTCGCGGACATAGCCGAACCAACCTATCATCATCTCTTCCCAGGTCTGATCTCCCCATCGGACTTCCTTGGTCGGATCGGGGTTGAACTTATTTCCGGTAGAATTGTCGAAGTGCGCGACGCATTCCAGCTTTGTTCCTTTCGGAAGCGCCTTCGGTTCCTTCAATATATAAGTCAACTGCCAGTTGAAATCATACTTCGGCACCGACAACAGAACCTCGGATCGTCCATCCGGATAAACGGCTGTGTACGTAAAGTCTTTGCCGCGAAAATGCATGTGAGGCATGAACGAGGTCAGATGAACATCGTCTCTGAAGGTCATCGAGGATTTGACTTCATGATTTGCGGCGCCCGGAGGAATCACGAATCGCGCATTCAACGCGTTTCCGGTGACGAGCGTCTTTGTCGGCGGCTCTTTTGCGAATACGAGTCCAATACTTGTTCGATCTTTGGTGGGCTCGCCGTTTGTCGTGTAGTGCATCTGAAATACGATATTAGAGCCCGCTTTGATTAGCCGCGCAGTTCCCGGTCCAAAAACAACACCGGTCTTGTTCGGTGTAATCCCTCCGAGTTGATTTCGGCCTCGCTGAGCTTCGCCGCCGGCGTCCGAGGAGCCTGCGTCCTGGCTGAACGCGATCACGTGATGAACCACGCCGCGGTTGCCCGGACGAATCTCTATCGCCTGAACCCATTTGTCTTCTTTAAAGCCGGTGGGAATGGTGAAGTAGAGATACGGAACCGTGCCGTCCGCCGGAATTTGATATTCTTCCTGCATGCTGAGAACCACGTCAGGCTTGCCGATGGTCCAGCCTTCCGCGAACTTCGGCATCGGAGGCATGTCCTTATCATCACCCTTCGGACATCCTCCATTCACCCAGGCCGTGATCGTGTCGATCTCCTTCTGCGAGAGGCTCGGATCGTTGGCGAATTTGCCTGCGTGGCTCGGGTCGGCCGACCAGGGCGGCATCGAACGCTCGACGACGCGCTGCTTGATTGATTTGGCCCAGGGCCGCGCATCCTGATAGGTCACCAGCGACATCGGAGCGATCTCGCCCGGACGATGACACTCGATGCACCGGTTATAGAGAATCGGCGCCACGTCCCTGGCAAAGTTCACGGTTGGAGAGGGCGCGTTAGCGGAAACACCGAAAACCACAATTGCGCATAGAGCGCCGGCGGCGGCCGTGATTCCCAGCAAGCGTTTTGTCATACATTCTCCTGAATACCGCATCAGCAGCAAGGCTGAACCGCGGCGATCCTATCCCGCGACGATCCTATTTCGAGGCCGTTTCCGAGCGGAGATTTTGACCGTCGATTGTGTAATCGAACCAGCCGATCATCATCTCCTCCCAAGTCTGAGGACCCCACCGTACCTCTTTTGAAGGATCAGGGTTGAATTTGTTCGCTTCCGAATTGTCATGATGCGCAACGCAATCGAGCCGGCTTCCTTTCGGCGCCGCCAGCGGCTCCTTCAAGAAGTAGCTCAATTGCCAGTTGAAATCATACTTCGGTACGTTGAGGATGATCTTCGAAGTTCCATCCGGATAGACCAGCTTGTAGACGAAATCCTTGCCGCGAACATGCATATGCGGCATGAAGCTGACGATGTGACAATCTTCCTTGAAGGTGTATGACGCGGTGGACTCGTAGTTCGGCTCGCCGGGCGGAATAATGAGCGCTCTTGCCGCTGCGCCGGTGGTAATTACCCTCTTTTCGACCGGCTCTTTTGCGAGATAGAGACCAACGCTCGTGCGATCTTTGGAAGGCGAGCCGTTGGTCGTGTAGTGCATCTGGAAGATCAGCATCGAGCCTTTTTTGATCAGCTTTGCCTGGCCCGGCTTTAGCATCAGAGGGCTCATCCCGGGCGCCCAGCCGACCAGCATCCCGTCGGGGTTATTGCCTCGGTTTTGAGTCTGTTGCTGCTGAGCCGTCCGGGCCTCGCCTCCGCCGAGCCGCTCGGCTCCCAGGGTTATCTCTCCCGGTTGAGGCATCGGACCCTGGCCCGGTTCACGCACGGTTACAATGACGTGATGAACGACGCTGGGATCGCCGCGCTTGATGTCGGCGAATCGCACATATTTATCTTCGGTAAAGTTGGTGGGAATCGCGAAGTATCGGTAGTTGACTACCCCGTCGGCCGGGACCGCGGCTTCTTCGGTCATCGACAAGATTACATCCGGCTTTCCGAGTTTCCAGCCTTCTTCGACGGGCTTGGGCGCGGGCGGAAGATCTTTGATGTCGCCTTCTTTTGCGCCTCCATCGACCCAGGCTACGAGCGTATCGATCTCCTTCTGGGAGAGCCTTCGATCATTCGAAAATTCTCCGTAATGCGGATCGGCGAGCCACGGCGGCATTCGGTGTTCGGTGACGACCTCGCGAATTGACTTGGCCCACGGACGAACGTCTTTGTAGCTCAGCAGCGACATCGGAGCGATCTCGCCGGGCCGGTGACAAATCGTGCAATTCTTGTACAGGATCGGGGCAACATCTTTGCTGAATGTAACCGTAGAACCCGCCGTTCCTGCGTTGATCGAGCGCGCCAGAAAGAATGCTCCTATCATCAGAAAAAGAATCAGACACGTTCCGTAGGTGCGTTTCATAAGATCCTCTCTCGCCGAGGGCTGAAGATTTTTCTGGAAGTACTCGCGAAACCGCGGGAGCGGGCCGCGGATCGCAACCTAATCACGGCAGCTTCCTTGCGGAGTAAATTTAATCGCGGTGAAAGGGGGTGTCAACGAATATTGAAAAGAATTCAGATTTCGCAGTAACTGCCGACAGACAGTCGTCAGCGGCTGGACCTGCACGCGTCCACAATATGCCGGAATCTTCTTCGAGGTCTCCTGTCGGTTTTAGGTCGTCAGCGGCTGTACCTGCGTGCGCCCACGATATGCCGAGGAAACCGCAAACAACCTGCCATGTTTTAGTCTCATCGGTGATGCGATATAGATTCTTGGTCGGTTAAGACCCACCCGCCCAAAGCGCCCGAGAAGTAAAAGGCTCAAGGAAACCGTTTTGCTATCGGCTATGCAATTGTCTTCCACTGCTCGCGGCCATGGGGCGTGTGCATGGAACCGCTCTATTGGTTCGGCGGTGACTCACAGGTGAGTCGATGGAAGGATCCGCCGTCGCAAATGTCCATCCTTCAGTTCGGAATATGGATTAATGTGGATACCAAAAACCTGGCACACATTTCGATGGCCGATATCACAGAGACAATGGACGTTTCGTAGCGCGTTGGGTCGCCTTTTCAAAGCTGCCCATTGAGGTGTACCCCAAAATTCAGACCACCCCTTAAGGTGTAAAATGGCTGCCGTGTATAGGAGAAAAAACGATGAAAGCACGGCGGAAGAGATACGCGGCGGAGTTCAAAGCAAGGGTAGCTATCGAGGCGATCAAGGGCCAGCGGACGGTCAATGAGATAGGAGCTCTATACGAGGTTCACCCTAATCAGGTGTCGCAGTGGAAGAAGCAAGCGCTGGAACAACTGTCGGAAGTATTTTCGGAGAGCAGAGATCGGAAACAGAGGTCTGAAGGAGAATTGCGAGATCAACTGTATCAGCAGATCGGGCAGTTGAAAGTGGAGTTGGACTGGCTCAAAAAAAAGTCCGGACTTTTCGAGTAGAGGTAAGGCGAGGATGGATAGAGTTCGACAATCTGAAGATCAGCGTGAGACGGCAGTGCCGGCTGGTCGGTATTGGGAGATCAAGCGTCTACTATGCGCCGTTGAGCGAGCGAGAAGAAAACCTGGCGTTGATGCGAATGATCGATGAGCAATACACCCAGACGCCGTTCTACGGGGTACGAAAGATGACCCAGTGGTTGCTCAGACTGGGCGAGAGGGTAAATCACAAACGAGTGAGGCGGCTGATGCAGGTAATGGGGTTGGAGGCGATATACCCAAAGCCTCGATTGAGCGGGCCTGCGGATGGGCATCGAATCTACCCGTATTTGTTGAGAGGAGTGACGATTTGTCGACCAAATCAGGTATGGAGCACCGACATAACCTACATCCGGCTCAAGCACGGATTTATCTATCTGGTGGCCGTCATGGACTGGTACAGTCGGTACGTGTTGAGCTGGGAAGTATCGACAACCTTGCAGACGGATTTCTGCTTATCGGCCTTGGACTGGGCGCTGGCTCAGGGCCAGCCCGAGATCTTCAACACTGACCAGGGTGCGCAGTTCACCAGCGCTGAGTTCATCGGACGACTGGAGAGTCGGGGAATACGGGTCAGCATGGACGGACGAGGCCGAGCATTGGACAATGTGTTCATCGAGCGGCTGTGGCGTTCGGTCAAATACGAAGAGGTCTACATCAAAGACTACCAGTCGGTTGATGATGCGATTATGAATCTGAGGTCTTATTTCGAGTTCTACAATACTCGACGTATGCATCAATCGCTTGGATACAAATCGCCGGAGCAGTTGTATAAGGGCATTAATTGATATGCGAGTCGACAGCGCAAATCCGGATAGCCTTCGCTACGGGGCCAGTCAAGGAGCTTCGCCCGCTACGCGGTCGCTCGCTGCGCTCGCGATCCTTGACAGCCCTCCTCGCTTCGGCTGGGAGCTGGTTATGGACAAGCTGTCGCTTGTCCCTTTTCAAGGGCAGCCTTCCACCTTATTTTTGCCCTCTCGTGGTCGAAAAATGGGGTACACCTCACATCGCACAAACTCATATATCATCAATGGGTAGTCGGTATATTCCTTGAACTTTTTCTTCACGCAACTAACGAAGCATGGGTCAGATGATACCTTCGAGCATTTTTCCGATTTCGAAGCTGTTTGCGGAATACGATATTGATTAGTGATAGCTAAGCTAAGCTAAGCTAGATGTTTTTGGGCAACATTGCGTTCATCGCTTGCTTGGTCATCTCTTCACTCGATTGCCAACTGCTGCTCGATCACAGCGCAAAGCAATTGCGCTCTCTAGATCGATTCTGGTCTCGCATTTGCTATGCCGCACCGCCTCTCCGTCCGTTGGGAAACCTCGGCGAGTAGCCGCAACGTACGCCTCGAGTTCTTCGAGTCGATCGGAATCGGGCGGCCATCGGCGGCGCGGCGTAGAACTTCTATCACTCTACCGTTCACGGCCCCGATAAGCACCGACACAGCGAGCTTCTGCCTGATCGCTGACCTCGGGACTGCTCAGCGTTGACGAGTATTCAAGAAGGACTGCGTTGCTTGGAATTGGTCGATTTCTGAATTGTTCAAGATGCGGTTTACGTCTTTCTAGAGTGTAGGGACCGGCGTTTTGACCCGCAGCGAGCAGCGCGAAGCGACGAGATGGGTGGATAGGCATCGTTGCGAGGACCTGTGTATAGATTGCACTCCTCACTCTTAGGTCTTGTCCCAATCATTTGACAAGGTAAATGCCGTCACGTCATCGTAGCAGTCATGAGTATCTAGAGAACACGAGACCCCAAGTGTCAACTGGCTTTAGAGTTCGCCTTTTTCGAGGCTACATAAACGTCAGAGTGGACTGGAGCGGCGCGTGCGTGCTACGAGAGACCGTAAGGGAATCTAGGTCTAGGGCGTAATCTCCTACCAAAATGGAGGGAACGAAAAGGAGCAGATTTTGGACGCGTCAATGGGTCGAGGTAACAATCTCTTTCGATTTGGTGGTTTCCTTCTGGATACGGACGAAAGGGTGCTGTTGCGCGATGGCCGGCTAGTACCGCTGCCTGCAAAGGTTTTGAATACTCTTATCCTTCTACTGCAGAATAGCGGGCATCTCGTGGAAAAAGACGTTCTAATGCAGGAAGTGTGGCCGGATGAGTACGTGGAGGAAGGCAATCTCGCACAACACATCTTCATTCTGCGCAAGGCTCTTGGCGAGGGCACAGGGAGTCCCAGGTATATCGAAACAGTTCCGCGCAGAGGCTATCGCTTTGTCGCCGAGATGATAGAGCCAGAGGAAGAGGATGACTATGATAAGCCGATCGATTTTCTCTCAGTGCTTCCTTTTATAAATGTAAGTAATGACCCAAGCATGGAGTACCTTTCGGATGGGATAGCGGAAGGTGTTATGAACAGCCTTTCGCAGCTCCCGCAGTTGAAGGTGATGGCGCGTAGCACGGCCTTTCGCTACAAGGGTTCGGGTATTGACCCGCGAGAAGTTGGCCGCAGTCTTGGAGTCCGCGCAGTAATGACGGGCGTTGTTCAACAGCTTGGAGAACAAGTTGTCTTAAGCGTCGAGCTGCTCGATGTCGCGGACGGATCACGGATCTGGGGCGAACTATATCACAAAAAGTCCTCGGACATTTTTTCTTTGCAGGCTGAGTTGGCCGCGGAGATTTCAGAAAAGTTAAGCCTTAAATTAGGTGGCTGGCAGAGGGAACGGCTAGCGAGACGCTTCACGGTGAACAAGGACGCGCGCGACTTCTACTTAAAGGGGCGTTATTGCTGGGCCAGGAGGGCTATCGAGGATCTCAAAAAAGGGGTTGAGTATTTTCGCCGGGCGATTGCTGAAGACCCCGACTATTCCCTTGCGAATGCCGGGATCGCGGACTGTCTCGTTTTGCTTGGCCTGTTCGGTGCGGAAGATCCACGAGAGATCATGCCTCAAGCCAAAGCTGCCGCCATGAAAGCCATCGCCTCCGATGAATCGCTAGGCGAGGCATACGCATCATTGGGGCAGATTAAATTAATCTATGATTGGGATTGGCCGGCTGCTGAGGCTGATTTCCAGCAGGCTCTGCGCCTCAATCCAACTTATCCAACCGCCCACCAGTGGCGTGGTGAACATCTGGTGTCCATGGGCCTGTTTGACGAGGGGCTGGCCGAGCTGAAAAAAGCGAGGGAGATGGATCCATTGTCGCTGATCATCAATGCAAATCTCGGACTCAACTATTACTGGGCGCGCCGCTACGATGACGCTATTGCACAGCTGAAGCGCGCCGTCGAACTGGAGTCAAATTTCTTCCGTGCGCACCTCCATCTGGGTATGTGTTACGTGAGCAAGCTGATGTATCCGGAAGCGCTAGCCGAACTTGAAAAAGCGAGATCGATCAGCGAGAACTCTTGGACGCTCGCAGCGCTGGGCCACTGCCACGCTTCCTTCGGTGCCAGAGCGAAAGCTGATGAGTTTTTGAACCAGCTGTTGGAACTCTCCCATAGTCAGTACGTCTCGCGCGCCACGATCGCTCTGATCTATGCTGGCTTCGAGGACAGGATAGATCAAACAATTGAATGGTTAGAGAGGGCTTACGAGGAGCGCTCCGGTCTGCTGATCTGGTTGAAGGTCTGGCCGATGTTTGACCGCCTTCGCTCGGACAAGACATTCCATCGTCTTTTGAGGCGTATTGGCTTTGCGGATTTTGCCACAAAGCCGTGACCATCAGCCTGGAGGCGAATGGTCTGAATGCTGGCCGACCAGAGTCCTTTACACTAAGCCCCGACGCGTTCGAGCCGCAGCAACGAATCGAGGCGCCATTCCCAATCAGTCGCTCTGTGTCTCGCGCAGGTTCTCAGCGACCCGCTAACTAACCATGCTCAGGAGCCGATATCCGTTCATCGCCGACCGCGGAGTTCGCGTCTCATCATCCGGAACAAACAATTAACTAATAACTCTCTAATAGTCACCCAAAGACTTCCTGTCTCCAGTATTTGTATAATTACCGTCGCGCAGAGGATGAAGAGTTAGCACTGGCCACATGATTTGAAGAGCCTCGGTATTGCAGGTGCCTTTAACCCATTATTTTTCACCAGACAGCGGAAATAGGTTTTCTTATCTCCATGCCTGGCGATACAACAAGAAAGGAACACTACAGACCGTTGGGCGAGATTTGTTGCAGTTCCGTCTTATAAAGATCAGACGAGTCCCGACACTCCCGCGACCTCCTGCGAAGAAGGTTTCTTCTCCGAGATCGCTCCCGACTGATCGATTGCATTTTTGCTGGACAATAAGAACGGCCAAACTGGCGACGTAAGTATCACCCACACTGTTTTGCGACAATCTAGGAGTGTGCTCTGAGGGAAGTGTTACCTTTCACGTTGTCAATCGCTCACCTATTGCCGCTAACGACTTGTAAATTGTCAGGGGCAGCGAGTTCGATACACCGTTGGAATCGCCGAATGGAGTATTGAAAAACGATTCCGATCCGGAGGGCAATGCGATCCATACGTCCTTTGTGCGCGCCGGCTTTAATCAAGGCGTAGGATCGCATTCGATAATAGGGAGGCCTCATTCGTCGGTAGCCCTAATTGGCTCACGTTCACGGGAGACCTCAGTCTGCAATACAACCTTGTGTACTGCCAGCCCCTCGGCCTGTGTTTGCCCGCAGACGGGATTTATCTATGAACGAACTGTGAACCATATCGGAGTGTATGTCGACGTTTTCCACTAACACGAGCCGAACGGCACCTATTTCGTCGGCAACGTCCATAGGAAGAAGCCGCAATGGTACAGACCGACTTTTTTCACGTACTGGATACAAGCGCCTCGAATTCAAGCGGTCCACTTCATTTCATGGTTCCTATCCGGGCACCTATAAGTTTCGTATCAAAGCGATCATCAATACGACACCGTGCGACACGCAGCCGAACGAAACGAATGAGATACCTTACGGTCCAGGTTGGGCCAGACCGTATCGAGGCACTCTTACTCTGACCACGGCTGCATCTCGGTACTTTGCGCCGGTTAAGGAGAGGCCTGTCCGGCTTCTCAAAAAATGACTCTGAACTAGGAGGAGACTCGAATGACAAATCTACCACGGTCTGCGACGAGCCTAGTGCTCGTTGCGATAATCTTTAGTCTAACACTGGCCGCACCGCCTTCGGTCTCGGTCGAAGCACTTTCGCCTAGCCAGCCGCAGAATCACGAGGGCAGGAAAATAACTACGCTCAAAAATGATGCGGCTAAATTGCGCGTCATGCAGATTTCAGGCAAAGATAAAGCCCTTAAACGCGCGCTGAAGGATTTTGAGAAAATCGGCAAACATCCCGAGTGGGAGAACAGCGCTGTTTTCATCGAGGAGCCTGAGAAGAAGACCGCAACGCTTCAGACTCCGTCCGTAGTCGGGGCCAACTCCTTTGCCCCTCAATCGCAGGTTTACGACGATGGCGCCGGCAGCGAGATGGTCCTGATCACGCAGAGCGGACCTGAGGAATACTGGTCTGGCATCGTTTACGTGCATGATGCCACCACCGGCCTGGATTCAACCTACACTGCCGTCCTCACCGGCCTCGTGATGGCACAACTGGAGACGATGGACGTGATTGACGAATTGTATTATCCGCCGGATGGGAGTTACCCCATCCGCGAAGAGCCGCCCACAAATGTAGATAGCACACCTTATGGCGGCGGCGGCGGCGACGGGGGAGGGGGAGGGGGAAGGGGGGGCTTCGAAAGCCCTCTCTTAGACGTCTCAGTAGCGAAGAACAATGTGAAAGGCAGCCCGACCGGAACAGTGATTAACGCCGCGTTCAGAAAGGGTTCGCCAGCCCCCTTCGGCATCATCGGGTGGTTCAAGCGTTACTTCCGTTGCGTCAGGAGATGTGAGGCGCTGACGACAATGACCTGCTTCGGCGCCTTCGCGGTGCCGCATCCCCCCGCACAGTACCCGAATTTCGCGGGCTTCTTTGTTTGTTTGGGCTTTGGAGCCTTGGCTTCATCCATTGTCTGCGCGTTCAACACCCACGCTTGCGGAGGTTAATTGGAAAACCTTCCTCGCTCGTAGATTGAGCGTAAGGATTGAAGCATCCGGCTCTCCCCGAACCCGGATCGTTGCTGGTCGGCGGAGGCGGAATAGGATCAGTAAGTTTCTATGCCGCCTCTGCCGAGGATTGATACCTGCTGTGGATCGGCTTTGGCGCTTTGTCTCCATAGCGTCGAGGAGAACGAAACATTGAGGAACGACGAGTCGTCCGAGGGTTACATGAAAAGAGCAGTCAATCGAATAAGCTGCGTCGCCCTTCTATGCTTGGTGTGGTTTGTCCTTGTCGGCCATTGCGGAGCCCAGGGACTCGCCTCGAAAGTTGAGGAATACGTCAGCACCGCAATCAAGACAAGCCGATTCAGCGGCTCGATTCTCGTCGCGCGGGACGGTAACGTGCTCATCAGCCGCGGGTACGGCATGGCAAACTTGGAGGACGAAGTACCCAATACGCCGCAAACCAGGTTTCGCATTGGCTCCCTTACTAAACAATTCACGGCCGTGGCGGTTCTCATGTTGCAAGAACGTGGCGACTTGAGTGTGCGAGACTCAGTTTGCAACTACCTGCCACAGTGCCCGGCTGCCTGGCAGCCGATAACTATTCACCACCTCCTCACGCACACTTCGGGCATCGAGAACTCGGACTATACGGAGACGATAAAGTTACCTATGTCCGCCGCCAACAGCGTCGAGCGTTTGAAAGACAAGCCCCTGGAATTTGCGCCGGGCAGGCTGTTCCGGTATTCCAACTCGAACTACATCCTGTTGGGCCACATCATCGAGAAGGTTACGGGTCAGTCATACGATGTATTCCTACAAGAGAACATCTTTCGGCCTTTACGACTGACCAGCACCGGTTATGACTATCCGCGCCGCGTACTCATGCATCGCGCTGCGGGTTACTCGTCACGCGGCGACACCATCATCAACGCGTCGTACGTGGATATGTCCATACCCTACTCGGCAGGGGGGCTGTACTCGACGGTGGAAGACTTGTATCGGTGGGATCAAGCCCTGTACACGGAAAGGGCCTTGTCGAAGAAATCCCTGGCTATGATGTTCACTGCGTTCACGGGCAATTACGGATATGGTTGGTACATCGCCGAGCAAGACGGCCATCGGTTCATCAGCCACAGCGGTTGGATTGACGGCTTCGCCGCCTCGTTCGGGCGCTACCCGGACGACCGCGTCACAGTCATCGTCTTGAGCAACCTGGACAGCGCCCCAGTCAATACAATTGCTCGAAACTTAGGGGCGATTGCGCTCGGCCTGAGGCGCGAAACTCCGGAAGAGCATCGCGCGGTCAAAATCGACTCTAAAATCTACGACTCTTACGTCGGGCAGTATGAGCTTGCCCCTAATTTCATCATCACAATTACGAAGGAGGGGGATAGGCTGATGGGGCAGGCGACCGGACATCCGCAAGTCGAGTTGTTCCCCGCATCTGAGAACGAGTTCTTCGTTAAGGAGTTCGACGCGAAAATCAAGTTCGTCAAGGGCGACAGCGGGAATGTGAGCCACGCGGTTGTCACATTAAACGGGCGGGACACCCAGGCGAGAAAAAATTGAGCCTTTAAAGTCTCTTGCTCTGCCTTTCCGGATTCCTCGGAAAGGCAGAGCTGCTGTTGCCAGCTATGCCTCAGCAATTTCATCTAGCTTAGCTATAGCTAGCGGAGAGAAAGCGGCGCGTAGAGGCCGGTACTTCTCAGGAGCGTCGGCAAGTGTCGAACGATGAACTGGCCCGCTCAGCCCGCAGTGGTAGGGCTTGTTGCGTTGAGCCAGCAGGCAAACTTCGATATCTCGAAGACTCGCGATAGGGCAACGGAGCGAATGCCATCGCCAGAACCTAATCCCAACAAGAGAAGCTCTTCGTGATATTGAGGTGTAAACTAACGGAGCTGTCGCGGCGCCGTACATCTCATTGGCGATTTAACGTCGCTTCAACTTCTTCGCCTTATTCAAGAATTTTACGTTACGATCACTTATTGTCTGGCTCCCGCCTGTTTGTGCAGTTCGGCGATCGCTGTTTCGTATTCACCATGCAGTTGGTTCAATGCTGTCTTTCCATCATTGTCCGTTGCCGTTGGATCTGCCCCTGCTTCGAGCAGGCGGCGGACAACGGAAGGATAGCTCCACGTTACGGCGACCATTAATGGTGTATGGCCGTGGATATCGCTTGCTCTAAGATCCGCTCCAGCGTTCAACAGCACTGTTACGATGTCCACATCGCGGTCAGAATGTTGAATATCAACGCTATGACGCCCAATCCGCTGATTCGAATTGATGGCTCTGAGTCATCCGCATCGGAAACTCAGAAGTTTCAAACCCTTTTCAGGGTCTCGCCCCTTCAGGACGCTTGAAGTTAGCTCGATATCCTTTCAAATGCATGAGCTGCGCGAAGAACCGTGCTCTCGTCAAAGTGCTTGCCAATTATCATCAATCCTACGGGCAGGCCATCAATCTTTCCGCACGGAAGGCTAATGGCTGGATGTCCGGTTACATCGAACGGACAAGTATTGGCGATGTTGCCGAGCGCGGATTGGAAGTAGGCCGTTGGATTATCCGGCGGAGGAATTCGCATCGCCTTCATAGGCGTCGTAGGCATCACCAGGACGTCAGCCTCCTTCAAGGCTTCATCGTATGCGGCTCTAAGCGTTCGACTCAGATTCTGCGCTTTCGAATAATAGACTCCGCCGGTCTTTTCGCCGATATAACAGCCCAGCATCGCCACCGCTTTCACAGTGGCGGGATAGTCATTCGCTTTCTCTTTGCGCGCCGCGCCGTAGAACTCTCTCAAGGCTACCGAATGATGTCCGCGCCAGTTCCAACCGGCTCCGTTGCCAAGCACCATCTGCATAGTCGCGCCTTCCAATGCAATCCCGTTCCATATGTGAATGCCGTCGCGGTGCAGCGGTATCGAGATTTCATTTACGATTGCTCCGCCGTCAGCGAGCCTTCGGGCGGCCGATTTCACCGTCTCATCGACCGCGGTCTCGGACATCTCTTCCCATCCGAAACCCTCGCTCACGATGGCGACCTTGAGTCCCGACAATCCTTCATTCAATGCTTCGGTGTAGCGAGCGGTCTTTACATCGATCTGCCGCGGATCGAGTCCGTCAGGCCCGGCTGTCACTTCGAGCAGAAGAGCGCTGTCGGCTACGGTGCGAGTCATTGGTCCCGTGTGATCGAGAGTCGACTCGATAGGAAAGATTCCGGTGTAGGGCACCAGACCATGCGTCGGCTTCAGGCCTACTATGCCGCTCCACGAAGCGGGGAGTCGAACCGATCCGCCTTGATCGCCGCCCATCGCCATGTCGACTGCGCCGGCGGCGATCAACGCGGCGCATCCGCTCGACGATCCGCCGCTGGAATACTCGGGATTTGCCGGATTCAACACGGGCTTCGGATAGCTGGTATGGCTGCCTCCTGAAAAGCAGAAATTCTCGCAGACGGCTTTACCGGTGATCTCTCCGCCGGCTTCGAGAATGCGCGTGACTACCGTAGCGTCCTCATCGGGAACGAACCCCTCGAGCACGGCGGATCCGTTGTGCATCGGAAGTCCCGCCACGGCGATATTGTCTTTCAATGCGATCTTGCGCCCCGCGAGTTTTCCCTCCGCGGCCGTTCTGATCGAACAGCGCCATGCCCAGGCGTTGTAGGGATTTTCGTCAACCGTGGGCGCTCGGCCCTTGTCGCGATTCTCGTTCGGACTGAGCCGCGGAGCTTCGAGTTGATCCAATCGAGAATATGAAGCTAGTGTTCCGCCGGCGATGTTGAGGAACACCTCGGCTTCCGAATCGTTGACTTCGAAACCGAGCTTTGACGCAATGCGCTGGAGATCGGCTTTTGTGGGTGCGGGGACTGGCATGGGCGACTCCTTGAGTGACTGAGTTTTCTAAGCGGACAAAGAATAAGAAAGAATCTGATTTGATTCAACTCACTTCGAAATACATCTGCTTGCCGCCTCAACCTTGCGGGCGTATATTCACCAGTCCTCAGTGGATTCCGCGCTCTAAAACAATCAAGACAAGAGGAACTGTGCCAAGGATCCTGACTGAACGTACGCTCTCACTCGGAGTAAGGGCGCTCTGCGAGCGCGACCGTGATCTTGCCCGGATCGTCAAGGCGTACGGCCGACCGCCGATGTGGGAGCGAACGCCGGGATTTCCCACGCTGCTGCACATAATCCTCGAACAGCAAGTTTCGCTCGCGTCGGCTAGATCCGCTTTTGAAAAGCTTCAGATGATCGCGTCTCCGCTGACGCCGATGCGGTTTCTGGAATTGGACGACGCGACGTTGAAAGCAGCGGGCTTCAGCCGGCAGAAGACTATCTACGGCAGGATTCTCTCGGAGTCTATCGTCAGTGGAGAGCTTGACCTCGATCGCATTGTTCTTATGGCGGACGAGGAAGCTCGAGCGGAGCTCATGAGGATCAAAGGCATCGGGTTATGGACCGCGGATATCTATCTGCTGATGGCTCTGCAAAGACCCGATATCTGGCCGCGCGGCGATCTCGCGCTGGCTTCGGCCGTTCAGAAGGTGAAAAAGCTTGGCTCGGTTCCAGATCACGACCGGCTTGGCAGGATGAGCGAGCGATGGAGACCCTGGCGAGCGGTTGCCGCCCGGTTGTTCTGGCACTACTATCTCAGTTCCCGAAAATCAAATCCCACTAAAAAGAAGAGGTGATTGATGGCGCGTCGCGTGTTCTTCAACCGCAAGACTGGTTTGTGTATTCCGCTGCTGGCGCTGGCATTTCTGTTTGTCCCTTCGAATGCCGGGGCACAGGATTTATTCGAGATTCAGGTCTATCCGTACGATACCGTCGAGCCGCATCACACGATGTTTGAATTCCATATGAACTTCTTTCCGAGCGGAACGAAGACGACCGAGAACGGAAAGTTTCCCGTCAATCATCAGTTTCACTTTACTACTGAAATCACGCACGGAATCACGAAGCACTTTGAGCTTGCAGGCTATATTGTCACTGCGTGGGTTCCGGATGTGGGGCCAAAATTCGCCGGGGCAAGGATCCGTCCGCGCTTTCGGCTTCCTGAAGAGTGGCATCTACCGTTCAAGTTCAGCCTGAGCACCGAACTCGGCTTCAATAAACATCAGTTCGACAGCAATACGATCACTCTCGAGCTCAGGCCGATAATCGAGAAGGAGCTTGGGAAGTGGTACTTGTCGTTCAATCCCGATTTCGCAAAATCGTTCAAAGGAACCGACTCGCACCGAGGCTTTGGCTTCGAGCCCGGAGTCAAGGTTTCATACGCGGTCACTAAGAAGGTCGAGCCGGGAATCGAATATTATGCGGAGACGGGCCCGATCTCACATTTCGAGCCGATTGAGGATCAACACCACATTGTCTTTGGCACGGTGGACGTCAATACGACTCCGAACTGGGAATTGAATTTCGGAGTGGGCAAGGGACTGACTGGATCAAGCGAGCACTGGATCGTCAAATGGATCGTTGGATATCGATTCGGCTTCTGAAATGAATTTGAATAAGGAAGAGTCAGAGTCCGATGGGAAGGTACGCGAGAAGATTTCGCGACTCAAAATGAAATCAATGTAGGGGCGACACGCCGTGTTTCACGCCGTGGCCGCCTCTCTCTACGCCATAATTTAAACACCCGCCGTCGGCACAGTTCAATTTCGCGAGAAAAGAACCTAACGCAAAGAGGGGCGGCCACGGATGTGCCGCCCCCAACAAGTTATTCAAGTTGGTAGTAATTCTTTGGCTTGTCCAGTGAAAAACAAACCGTCACTTTCCATGCCGCCCGACGACGGCCGCCTGACGAGGCTACTCGTCGCTGCACCTGAATTTCAGAACCGCTCCAGGCTCACGTTACCGGATACGGATTTTACTTTGATAGTGCGCAAGCCTGATCCCACTTTGCCGCGGGCGGTGCGTCCAGGTCCGTATTGACGCTCCTGAACCTGAATTGGGAAATCAGTCTTGAGCGCGCCGCTCAAACTCGACATCTCGATGTCCGCATCGAGACTCGCGGGGGCTTTAACGGATACGTCGCCGCTGGCGCTCGAGAATTCCATGTTTCCCGACCCTTCAAGCTGCGAGATCTCCACTTCGACGTTCCCGCTTGCGGAACGCGCGTTAACCACGCCGGCCGTGTTCCTGACCTTCACGTTTCCGCTCGCCGAAGAAGCGTTCACCTCGCCGGAAACATCGCGAAGGCTCACATTGCCGCTGGCCGACTTGGCCGTTATGACGCCGGTCACGGCTGAGATTTCGATGTTACCGCTCGCGGTCGAGAGCTTATCGAAGTTGTATTTGATCGAGCGTGGAACCTGAATCTGAAAGTGCAAGGTCGCATCGCAGTTGTTGCATTGCTCGGGATACTTCGCTCGAAGCTCGATGCGGTCGCCGGCGCTCAGATCTTCAACGGAGACCTTGTCGAGATCGCGCCCTTCACGAACCGCCGTCACCACCACGGCTCCGCCGTCATAACCGGCGACGGTGATGTTTCCCGACACGCCGCGAATGTTTATATGGCCGCCCGGCCCGAGTTGATATGTTTTGTTGAAATCCTGCGCCGAGGCTGCCGCGGACGCTACAACCAATACACCAATCACTGCAAGAACGTGCGAAAATACTTTCTTCATTTTCCTAGCTCCGTTTCATAAGATTTGCCGAACCACATTCCGGTCGTAAGTGAGGCCAGGTTCAAAAAGGTTACAAGCCGAAGAGAATAATTTACCTTCTCGATGTATGAAGCGAGCAACATCCGGGCTGTTTTATTCATATCGCAGAGCGATAATCGGGTCTACCCTGGTTGCCTTTCGAGCAGGTATATAGCTCGCGAAGATCGATACGCCTATAATGAGTATCGAAACGGCCGCGAAGGTCCGGCTATCAGTCGCGGTGACTCCGTACAATAAGCCCGAGAAGCTCGATAGCAGTCTGGCAAGCAGGAACGATCCGGCCAATCCGATCACTACTCCCGCGATCACAAGCGCGAAACCCTGTCCGACGATCAGCTTTATGACATGCTTGGATTCAGCTCCCAGCGCCATTCGAATGCCAATCTCATGAGTGCGCTGGCTCACCGAGTATGCCATTACTCCGTAGATGCCCACCGACGCCAGCAGGAGAGCAAGCGCCGCGAAGAAGCCAAGCAGCATCAGATTGAGCCTCGGCTGTGCCACGGACGCCGACAGGAGGCGATCCATCGTTGAAATTTCATAAACGGGCTGATCGCCGTCCAAGCCGCGAACCTTCTCGGTCAGCGGGCCGGCCAACATCAAGGGAGCACTGCCCGCTGCGTGAATAGCCACGTACATCGTTCTCAGGGGCCGCTGTAGATACGAAAAGTAGACCTGTTCGCGCCCTTCCTTGCTCGGATCGTAGTGCTTCACATGCTCTACGACTCCGACGATCGTCCCCCAGTTTATCCCCTGCGGCCCGCCGCCCACTGAAATGCGCTTGCCGACGGCGTCAGAGTTGGGCCAGAAGCGCTTGGCGAACCCAGTATCAACTACAACCACGGCGGGTGCGGTCTCGTTATCGGATTCAGAAAGCAATCGCCCATTTAGCAGCGGGATTCCCATGGCGGCGAAGTATCCGGGACTGACCGAGCGCCGATCCGCCTCTATGTACGCATATCCGTTCCGTCGAAGCAGCCCTTCATCTACCGACGTGTCTTCGACCATCGTAGTACCGGATGAGCCCGATCCGCTCAGCGGAAGCTGTGAGACAATTCCGGCCGATTCGACGCCCGGCGCGTCTCTCAAGCTCTCAAGCAGTCGCTTATAATACGTCGCAACCAGGGCGTTTTCGCGGTAGCGGGCCTGAGGCAACGACAGCCTGGCCGTAAGAACATTATCGGTATGATATCCCAACTTCACTTCGGTGAGCCTGCTGAAGCTCCTCATCATCAAGCCTGCTCCAACCAGCAGCACCAGCGCGAGAGCTACTTCGGAAACGACTAAGACGCTGCGCAGACGTCCCGATCCCGAGCCCGATGTGCGGCCTCCATCTTTCAATGAGCCCTGAAGGTTCGGCCTGGAGACGTGAATGGCCGGCGCCAATCCGAATACGATGCCCGTGATAATAGAAACCAGGAAGCTGAAGGCGAGAACGATTCCATTCAACTGAATGTCGGCAAGCCTCGGAATGTTTCTCGGACCAGATGCGGTGAAAGCCTTCAGGCTAAGAAATGCGAGCGCGATGCCCATAATACCTCCGACCAGGGCGAGCACAATGCTCTCAGTCATGAGCTGCCGGACTATTCGCGCGCGACGAGCACCCAGCGCCGCCCGGATCGCAATCTCTTTTTCCCGCGCGCTCGCTCGCGCGAGAAGCAAGTTGGCGACATTCGCGCAGGCGATCAGCAGCACGAATCCCACCGCTCCCAGCAAGACCAGCAGCGCCGGCCGCACGCTTCCTACCGTTTGCTCGTGAAGAGGAACGGCATAGAGACCCCAGCCGCTCGCTTCTCTGTAATTGTCGGGAAATTGCTGCGAGAGATTGCCTGCTATGCGGGCTAGATCGTCTCTTGCCTGATCAAACGAAACGCCCTGCTTTAGACGGCCGATCATCTGAAGATAATGAGACCCGCGAGAGTTCAGTCTGGCGCGGTCGAGTCCCAACGGCAGCCACATATCGACTTCATCGGGAAAGCTGAAGCCGGGCGGCATCACGCCAATGACAGTGAGGCTCTCGCCATCCAGCGACACTGTCGATCCGACTACGTTGGGGTCAGCTCCGAATCGGCGTTTCCATAGCGCCTGACTTAACAGAACTACTCTGTTTTTCCCGGCCTCATCCTCCTGGGCCGCAAAGGTTCGCCCCCGCTCCGCGTTGACTCGCAGTATATCGAACAGGCTTGCCGATACGACGGCGGTTGGAACCCATTCAGGATTGCCATTGCCGGTCAGATTTACTCCGGTCGTGCTGTACGCAGCCAGATCTTCGAACGACTGATTCTGTTCCTTGAGATCGAACAGTTCAGGCTCTGATATCCAATTTCGCGGGATTCCTTCTTTGTCGAACTTGCCCCACACCATAGCCAGCCGGTCAGGCTCAGAGTAAGGAAGCGGACGGAGCAGGACGTTGTACACCACACTAAAAATGGCGCTGTTGGCGCCTATGCCCAACGCCAGTGCGATCAGCGCAACCGCGGTGAACGCGGGCCTCTTGAGCAATATGCGAAAAGCGTATCGGATATCTTGAAAGAAGTCTGTCATGGTTAGTTACTCGTTATCTCAATATGTGCTAAAAAAACAGCATCCCTCGTCAATGGAAAACGCTCTGGTGTGTGCGAGAATCCGGCAAAAAGTTTCAAGAGCTTCCCGAGTACAATTACGCGGCAACCGAGTAGTCCGAGTGCAGCAAGCACCCGCTTCGCTTGAAGGCGATCGGGGCATCTTCTACTCTTGGAAAGATGCCCCTCAATACCCTCCTGGACCTGTTTGACGAAATCATAAAGATAAAAGGCGACTGCATCATCTACGACAATGGGCTTAGGGATTTTAATTACTCATACGCCGAGCTCGGTCGCGATTCAGCCGCGATGGCAGCTTGGTTCGCCGAGAGGGGGATCGCGAAAGGCGACAGGATTATCATTTGGGGAGAGAACCGTCAGGAGTGGGTGGTTGTGTTCTGGGGCGGGCTCCTGGCTGGAGCGATCATAGTTCCGATCGACTACCGCTCTCCCGCCGATTTTGTCGAAAGAGTGCAGTCAGTAGTTCAGGCCAGATTCATCTTCTTTGGCGACGAGGTCGCAAGCCCTGACTTGAATTCAAGCCGGATCGACGCAATTGCTCTCCCATTGACAAATATGCTGGAGGGCCTCAGTGAGGCGCACTCGATTGTCAGGGCTGCCGTGTCCGCCGCCGATACCGCTGAAATCATATTCACTTCCGGCACGACAGCCGAACCAAAAGGCGTCGTCATAACTCATAAAAACATTCTTGCCAACATCGGCCCGATTGGCCGTGAGTGGGCGAAGTATCGCAAGTACGCGCGTCCCTTTCTTCCGTTGCGGTTTCTGAATCTCCTGCCGATGAGCCATTTATTCGGCCAGGCGATGGCGCTGTTCATTCCGCCGCTTGTCGAGAGCACGGTTGTTTTCCTGAATCGTTACGATCCGAAGCTCATAGTCGCTTTGACTAAACGCCTGAGGATCTCGGTTATCGTATCGGTGCCCAAAGTGCTCGAGCTCGTGCGCGACTACGTTGTGGGCCTCGGCTACGCTAAGAACGATTCGACGGGTGGAAAGCGCCACTGGATACTGAGGTGGCTCGGCCATTGGGGCGTCCACAGGCTGTTTGGGTTCAAGTTCTGGAGCTTCGTTGTCGGAGCGGCCCCGCTCGATCCGGCGCTGGAAGAGTTCTGGTCCAAGCTCGGGTTTCTCGTCGTGCAAGGCTATGGCCTGACTGAAACGGCTCCGATTGTCAGCCTCAATCATCCGCTCAACGCACGAACCGGTTCTGTCGGAAAGGCAATGCCAGGCCTGGAGGTCAGGCTTGCCGAAGACGGCGAGATTCTCGTGAGAGGGGACAGCGTATCAACCGGCTACTACAAAAACGCCGATGCGGGCGCCGAAGTCTTTGAAGACGGCTGGCTTCATACCGGAGACATCGGCGGTCTCGACGAAGAGGGCCGGTTATACATCCGCGGAAGAAAGAAGGAGATGATCGTAACCCCGGAAGGCCTGAACGTCTTTCCGGAAGATGTCGAGCGTCTGTTGAACACCTTGCCCGGCGTAGTCGAATCGGCGGTGGTTGGGATTCGAGAGGGCTCCGCCGAGCGCGTTCACGCGGCGGTAATCACGAGCTCGAGTCTAGTGTCGGTTTCGGAACTACTGCGTCAGGCCAATGCCGAACTCGCCGATCATCAGAAACTGCGAGGCATCACGATCTGGCCGGGTGAACGGCTGCCGCGTACCGAGGGCGCCTTGAAATTGAAACGTCGCGACATCAGGCAGTTCATCGAGGCCGGCGCCGTGGAGCGCGCTCCTGTGGCTAACGACGCCTTCAAGTCCATTGTCGATAAATATGCAGGCAGCCGCCATCTGGATTCGAACGCTACTATCGGGGAACTTGGATTGAGTTCGCTCGAACGAATCGAGCTAATGCTCGAGTTGGAAGCGGCCTTCGGCGCCAGTATAGACGAAACCGTCATCAACGAATCCAGCGAATTGAATCAGCTTCGCGAGTTGGTGTCACGCACGAATAAAGCCCGGCCGCGACACCTCTCGCTGGAGCCCGCGGCGGTTCCGGCGTGGAGTACCGGAATGATCATCCGCCTGATACGGAACATCAGCCTCGCCGCCTGGATTCTTCCTCTTACTCGCTTGTTTGCATGGATAAGAGTTGAGGGCGCGGAGAACATTCGGGCAATAGATGGGCCGGTGGTATTCGCGGCCAACCATCAGAGCCATTTGGATGCGCCGGTGGTATTCGCGGCGCTGCCATGGAGGTTGAGAAACAAATTGGCTGTTGCAATGGCGAAGGAGTTCTTCTCGGCGCACTTTCATCCGGAGCTGCATTCAAAGAGAGAATGGCTGACCAATAGCTTGAACTATTATCTGGCCGCGTTGTTTTTCAATGCTTTTCCGCTGCCGCAACGTGAGGCGGGCGCCCGCGAAGCGCTCGGATATATTGGAACCCTGGCAAGCAGCGGCTACTCGACTCTCATTTTTCCGGAAGGGCAGAGAAGCGATACAGGTGCGATAGAGCGGTTTCAGCCGGGAATTGGAATGATCGCGTCGCGCTTGGAGCTTCCCGTGGTTCCAATTCGAATCGAGGGACTCGACCGCGTTCTCAAGATCGGATGGAAGATGGCCCGACCGGGCAGGGTTCGCGTGGCAATCGGGCGTCCCTTATATTTTCGCGAAGATAACTATGCGGCGATCGCGGCGAAGATCGAAAGCACTGTCAAGGATCTCTGAGCCCTTGGAAGGGCGTGCTCGTGATGATCTTTCACAAATACGAAGTGAAAAGCTCGGCGCGCGCTCGTTCGCCTCGCCCTGTCATACATTCACCAATGTAAGACTATCTTGCCGATTGCGTTCCTCGAAGCCAGATGATTCATCGCGTGTGCGATTTCAGTCATATGGAATCGAGCACCGATGACGGGCCTTATCTTGCCCAGTGTGTACAGGTCGAACAGCGCGCCCCAGGCGTCCTCGATCCTCGGATCGTTTCGGTTCCGATAAAAACCCCAGTGAAGTCCGACGACGGAGTAGTTCTTGATGAGAATATGATTCGCTGCGTAACTCGGAAACTTCCCGCTCGTAAATCCGACTACGATCAAGCGGCCTTCAAAAGCGATGCACTTTGTGCTGCGCTCGCCGACTTCGCCTCCAACCGGATCGTAGATGATGTCGGCTCCCGCGCCGTTTGTCTCTTTCTTCACGATCTCGACGAAATCCTGCTCGCGATAGTTGATCGCGGCATCGGCTCCGCTGTCGAGAATGGCCCTCAGCTTGTCGTCGGAGCCGGCCGTTCCAATAACTTTTCCCGCGCCCAATGCTCTCGCGAGCTGAACGGCGGTCAGTCCGACGCCGCCGGCCGCCGAGTGAACGAGTACGGTTTCGCCCTGTTGTAGTCTTCCGCGATGAACGAGACCAAAATAAGAAGTCTGATATACCATCGGGAACGATGCAGCTTCATCGAAGGTCATCGATTCCGGAATCGCTCGCACAGCGGCCTCGTCGGCCGCGGCGAATTCCGCAAAGCCGCCGCCGGAGAGCTGCGCAAGAACTCGCTGGCCCGGCGCGAACCTGGTTATCTCCGGGCCGATTTTCTCTATGACGCCGGCGATTTCAAAGCCGGGAGTATACGGTAGCTGCGGCTTGACCTGGTATTTACCGGAAATAATGAGCATGTCCGGGAAATTGAGTGAAGCGAAAGCGACTTTTATTAGAACCTCCCGCGGCCCAGGTTCGGGCTGTGGAATCTCTTCGACCATCAGTCCAGAAGGCTCACACCACTCTTTAGCGCGAACTGCTTTCATTTGGGATTCTCCTTACACATATTGAAAGCCGGGCAATGCTACTAGAGGGATCGTCGAAGGTCAAATATTCCGAGCCAAGCCCGAATCAAGCCCGAATCAAGCAAGGCTAAGCCCGGTATTCATAGATTCTTTTCGAGATTAGCGTGCGGATCTAGCCCTCCGGGTCATAATGGCGCGCGATTTTGCTGCTTGCGGGGTGCTTGTGTCAGAATACTATTTTAGGGCAACAGATCGAATGCAGTCGTAATATGACGGACATAGTATCTGAAGTAATGATGAGAGTTCAGAATACCGATGATGGAAGGGAGGAATAGGTCGAATGGGGAATGTGGTTTGCAGCAATCATCGCGGCCCTTGTAGGGTTGTTCAATATTTTAGATTCCAGGGCTTGTTTTTTCCCGCAAACCGAAGCTTATGAATACCTTCACTCGGCTGAAGTTATATCTACGAGAATATAAGTTCATGGCGAAGGGGTTATTTTGGACCGGGCATCCTGTCCTGGCCCATATAATTCCAATGCGCCGATGCAATCTCGCCTGCGCCTACTGTAACGAGTACGACGCGGTTTCCGAGCCCGTACCGCTCGAAGTGATGTACGCCCGGCTCGACAAGCTCGCCGATCTTGGCACTACGGCGATCATCATCAGCGGAGGCGAGCCGCTATTACACCCCGACATCGAAAAAATCATCAAGAGGATTCGCCGGCACGGTATGCTGGCCTGTCTGATCACCAACGGGTATTTGTTCACCGAAGAGAAGATTCGAGGCTTGAACAAGGCAGGACTCGAATATCTCCAGATCAGCATCGATAACCTCGTTCCGGATGAAGTCTCAAAGAAAAGCCTCAAGGTGCTGGACAAGAAGCTGGTCTGGTTGTCGCAGCTTGCGAAATTTCGCGTAAACATAAATTCCGTCATAGGCGGTGGAGTTAAGAGCCCGGAAGATGCGCTCACGATTGGAAACCGCGCGGTTGAACTCGGATTTTCGACTTCGCTGGGAATCATTCATGACGGGCTGGGCACGTTGAAGCCGTTAAAAGGCGTCGAGCGTGAAGTCTATTTGAAGATGAAGACGCTCGGGAAAAAGGGCCATACCCGATTCAAGAAATTCCAGGAGAATCTCGCCGAGGGCAAACCCAATAACTGGAGGTGCCGGGCCGGCGCCCGTTACCTGTACATCTGCGAAGACGGATTGGTTCACTATTGCTCCCAGCAGCGCGGCTATCCCGGCATACCGCTGGAGCAATACACGCCCGCGGATATTCGGAGAGAGTATCTGACAAAGAAAGCATGCGCCGACTACTGCACGATCGCCTGCGTTCATCAGGTCGCGACCTTCGACAACTGGCGCGATCCTCAAACTCTGGGCGTCAAAGGCGCGGTCAGAAGGGAATCCGTCCAGGCGATACAAACGGTCTATCAAATAGAATCATAAGGTGAGCGAGAATAGAATCATTAGATGAGTGAGATCGAATAGTTCGAGGGCGACTCACGCGACAAGGAGACATAACAATGCACAAACCAATAAAATACGTGGAGAAAGGGTTGACGATGACGGCCGGCGCCGCATGGTCCATTTTCGAAAAGCTGAATCGAATACGGCCAAACCCTTCGTTCACGCCGCGGTGGTCCGACAAGCCTCTTCTTAAGTCATACCAGAAGACGAAGCCGCCGCTTGGCTGGCCGCGAACAACCGACTCACTCTGTCCGAAGTGCGTGCCCGAAATTAGACAGCAAATCGTCGACGGCAGGGTTCCTCACGAGATTCTCCTGAACGAAAAGATCGGAGAGATCAAGGCGCAAATCATCGAGCGCGACGGTAATATCCTGATGGTCAAGGATTGTCCCACTCACGGACACTTCGAAGATGTAATGGCGATTGACACCGATTTTTTCAGGCATCTGGAAGAAGTTTTTCCGGGCCGCGATATTCGCGCGCACAGCGATGAGGGGCTTCACAATCACGGCAGCAGCACGATCAAACACGGACGAGGCTCGGTGCTGACCCTCGATCTTACGAATCGGTGCAATATGATGTGCGATCCATGCTTCATGGACGCCAATCAGGTCGGGTTCGTGCACGAGCTGAGCTGGGAAGACATCAAGACGCTGCTCGACAACGCGATTTCGATCAAGCCGCGCCGCCAGATGTCGGTGCAATTTTCAGGCGGCGAGCCCACGCTGTCGCCTTACTTCCTGGACGCGGTCTCCTATGCTCGAAAGGTCGGATACAACAGCGTCCAGGCGGCGACGAACGGAATCGAGTTCGCCAAGAGTCCCGAATTCTGCAAAAAGGCCGCGGACGCCGGTCTCCGCTATGCCTATCTTCAATTTGACGGCATCGGCAACGCCGCGAACGAACACCGCAAGGTGGGAAACCTGTTCGATGTTAAGCTGCGGGCGATCGAGAACCTTCACAGCAACGGAGTCGACATTGTTCCGGTTACTACGATCGTCAACGGGATCAATAACGAGCAGGTCGGACGAATTATCCAGTTTGCTCTCGACAACCCTAAGAAGATTTCGTTCCTGTCGTTCCAACCTGTGTCGTTCACGGGGCGCGACGAAGAGATTACCGATGAGCGCAGGGCGGCGCAGCGCTATACGCTGTCGCACCTTGCTCACGACGTTAAGAATCAAACCGGCATGGGCGAGCCTACGCGCGACTGGTTCCCCATTTCATTCATGGGTACGTTTTCAGATTGGGGCGACCTGGTTCACGGTCCTCAAAAGGACTGGGGTCAGTTGAACTGCGGCTGCCATCCGAACTGCGGAATCGGAATGGCCGTGATGATCGATAAGGAGACTAAGGAAGCCGCTCCGATCACAGCCTTCTTCAATGCCGAACGGTTCGCGCGTGATCTCACGAAAGTCAACGACGCGGCGCGCGGAAGATTTCTTTCCCTGGTGGGCGGCGCGCTCGCGCTGCTTAAGAATTACGATCCGTTCATGTCTCCGAGGCACTTCAAGATTACGGATTTGCTGAAGAAGTTCGACAAGACGTTCGGCGCCAGCGGCAAAGACTACGGCAAGGTATCGGGCGACCGCACCCTCGAAGATATCGAAAAGCGGCGGCAGGATCGCTGGAATTTCCTCTTCATCGCCGGAATGTGGTTCCAGGATTTGTTCAATTACGATTTCAGACGCACCGAGCAATGCATCATCCCGTATGCCACTCAGCAGGGTGAAATATCATTCTGTGCCTACAATACAGGTATGGGCTGGCGCAACATCGTAGAGAAGATGCATATGACGGCTACGCTCACAAAATGGTACGAGGAGCATGGGCGGCATGAAATCTTCGCGGGCGGCAGACACGTCGGGCTCGAAACGACCGAGCATTCGCTCAAGCTGAAGGAGGGAATCATAACCGACGACGTTCAGCACGATCTGGACAAGCTGGGGATCGCCAAGACGGCTCGCGAAGAAAAACTGCGAGCGCAGCGCGAACGGCTCGCGCAGCAGCAGGATAACGAGCGAATGGCGAAGCTTTATCGCGAGCACATCCTCAATGAGCCTGCCGAACCCGCGGCGCCGTTGGTTCAGATCAAGCTCAGTAAGAACGCCCCTGCGCCGGAAACTGCAGGAGCAGGATTCGGAGATTAGTTTGAGGCTCTTGTACTGTTGTGCGACGTAGTTTGTCGCTCACCCAAGCATAAAGAGCGGCGAGAAGACACAATTCACTATTTAACTCAAAGCCCGCCTGAGTCCTCATTTGAAGGCTCAGGCGGGTTTTGTGTATAGCGAAAAAGGCGACGAGAGATTACTGGTCTTCTCGGAAGCTGAGATACCGGCTTGTCTCAAAACGGTTTGCTCAAAATAGGCGAGCACAGCTTTCATCTGGCATAATACCGATGTACGACCTATTGCAGTCCTGCTTCACGATCAAAGAGGCCGCACATGAGTGACCTTACAGTAGGGCCGCAAATTGCTGACTTCATCGGCCTCGATCTTACTCGGAAGAAATGTCCTCACTTCAATAGCTGGGTAGCGAAACTCGAATCACTCGGCGAAGGGCCGACTAGCTGAATCCGTAATGGCGGCTTACAGATTATTAACAATGAAATCCGTCATCAGCGTCTGCATATGCTTAACCAGTTGAGGGTCGTTTACTCCGTGGCGAGACTTCGGATAAACCATGAGTTGAAACTGCTTGCCCGCCTTTTCCAGCTCGTAGACGAACTGAACCGTGTTCTGCATATGAACGTTATCGTCGATCATTCCGTGGAGTAGCAGGAGCTTGCCGCTCAGATTCTTTGCCGCGTTCAGAGGCGCGCTCTTCTTATAGCCTTCCGGGTTGTTCTGAGGCGTTCCCATATAGCGCTCGGTGTAGATGGTATCGTAGAGTCGCCAGTCAGTGACCGTTCCGCCCGCGATGCCGATTTTGTAGCTGTGGCTATGTGTCAGCGCATATGCCGTCATGAAGCCGCCAAAGCTCCAGCCCGACAAGCCAATCCTGGAGCCGTCTACATAAGGCTGACTCTTCAACCATTCCAGTCCGTCCTCCAGGTCACGAAGCTCGAGTTCTCCGAAGTTCCTATAGACCTGCCAGGTTGATTCGACCCCTTTGTTGCTGGCCGTGCGGTTGTCGCATATCCAAACTATGTACCCCTTTTGCGCGAGCATCTGATGCCACATATAAGAGTTGCCTCCCCAGGCATTGCGGACCTGCGGAGCATGAGGGCCGCTATATGTATGCTCAAAGACCGGATACTTCTTCGTTGGATCGAAATCGGGCGGCTTGATCATCATGGCATCCATCAAGAAGCCATCCCGAGTCTTCACCTGTAAGAACTCGACTTTGCCAAGCTTGTATTGAGCGAGTGCCGCTGCTTTATTCTCCTCGATCATCCGTACAAGCTTGCCGTCCGAGCTGTGCAGGCTTGTCTGCGTCGGAGTCGCCGCATCGCTCCAGGAGTCAACATAGTAGGTAAACTTCGAATTGAATCTTACGAGGTGGGTTCCCTCGGACTCCGTCAGGCGGGCCAATCCCGTTCCGTCGAGCTTGATCCGGTAAGAATGCGCGGCGATGTTGCTGTGTTCCGTGGCGTTGAAGTAGACGAACCCATTCGTCTCGTCCACGCCGACAAGACCGCGAACTTCCCACCTTCCATCCGTGACCTGCGCGATGAGCTTACCATCCGCTCCGTAGCGGTAGAGGTGTTTCCAACCATTGCGCTCGCTGAACCATAGGAAGGATCCGTCCTTGAGCCATTCAGGCTCGCCCATAACTTCAACCCAGGCCTTTGTCGTTTCGCGTAAAATCGTGTCGCTCTTTCCTGACGCCGGTTCGGCAAAGTTCAAATCAAGCCATGTTTGCTCTCGGTTCTGAGCCTGATAAACGACCTTCTTTCCGTCGGGGGTCCAGCCAACCCTAACGATGAGGAGATCCTCGGGTTGATATTTGAAGGTATCGATCCAGCGAGTGGGCCCGCCTGCAGCATTGATGACGCCGAGCCGAACCTTTGGATTCGGATCGCCGGCCTTCGGATATGGAGTGGTCTCGACGTTTTGAAAGTGCGGAATATGGTCTACCACCGCGAATTCATGGACCGGCGACTCATCGATTCGCAGGTAGACAATGCGGGTCGAATCAGGGTTCCACCAGTAGCCCTTAAAATTACCCCGTCCATAAAGCTCTTCCTGATACACCCAGTCGAGCCGCCCGTTCAGAATCTTCGGGCCGCCGTCGTTGGTAAGCGCCCTTTCGCGCGGTTCGGTCAGATCGATCACGTAGAGGTTGTTGCCGCGCGCATAACTCACCATACGGCCGTCCGGGCTGAATTCCTCGCCCTCCTCCGGCTCCGGATTGTTGGTGAGCCGTACGGCCCGATCGCCTCCGAATTCATAATAGAAGAGGTCGTTGTCGTGATTGATCAAAACGGCGGTTTCCGAGCGATTCATTTGATAGGTCGGCCGATGAGCGATCCGCCTCGCTTCCTCCGAGCCGAAGCCGCCAAGCTTCGCGAACGCAGCTTCCATTTTCGCGGCATCATAAAACGGAACAGCCTCGCCCGAAGCCGCATCGACCCGCCCTATCTGCGGCAGGTGAGATTGCGGATCAATTTTGTTCTGGAGGTAGTGATCGCCGTCTTTCAACCAGCGAATGCCGGCGGACGGAGTGCCGCCGAAGTTAACGCGTCGCTCCGGATCGTAGATGTCATCAATCGTCAGCAGCTTGTTCTGCGCACGAACTGCCGCCGCCGCGGATAGAAGAACTACGAAGGCAATTAACCAACGCCGCATTGTCGACCCTCCTAAATTCCGTCCAGATGTTTGGGTTTGATTCGAGCTAGCGAGTATGCGATAGCGCGGTTAGTTGAAGCAAGAAAGATTGCCCGCGAACGCCGCTATTAACTGTATAATTCAAAGCCATCGAAATGATGTCAAATTCCATCTTCGCATATTCGGAGCGGATCAAGTCCGCATTAGCTTCGCTGCGGCCGATTGTGGCTTTGGAATCGACCGTAATCTCACACGGCTTGCCCTATCCGGACAATTTGCAAACCGCGCTCGACTGCGAGCGAACAATCATTGCGGAAGGAGCCGAGCCCGCCACCGTGGGAATTGTCTCAGGAGTTCCGACGATCGGGCTTACCGCGGACGAGTTGAAGGCCTTTGCTGAAAACTCCGACGGAATAATCGAGAAAGTCAGTCTCGGAAATATGGCGGCGGTGGTCTCGAAGCGCGGATGCGGGGCCTCCACTGTAGCTGCGACGATTCGAATAGCATCGCTTGGCGGCATTCCTTATGACTCGACTCCGCGGCCGCTTGTGTTCGCAACAGGAGGAATTGGAGGAGTACATCGCGGCGACTCACTCGATATTTCGGCCGATCTGCACGCCTTGGCAAGCACACAAATTATATGCGTATGCGCGGGAGCAAAAGCAATACTCGATCTTCCCAAAACTCGCGAATACCTCGAGACTTTGGGCGTCCCCGTTATCGGATTTCAAACAGAAGAATTTCCTTCATTCTATTGTCGAAGGAGCGGTCTGAAGGTTGATGCATCCGTTGAAACAGCCGATGAAGCCGCGGAACTGTCGTTGGCTCATTGGCGCCTCGGTTCACCGACGGCGGTTCTGATTTGCGTTCCGATTCCCGCGGAATATGAGATCCCCGCGCCTGAATTGAATGCCCTGATCGAAGACGTGCAGGAGCACGCAATCGAGTCCGGAGTGCAGGGACGTGAGATTACTCCATTCCTGCTTTCCAGGATCGCCGCTCTTACCAAAGGGCGCGCGGTTGCGGCTAACAAAAAGCTGCTTATTAGCAATGCACGTATTGCGGCTCAAATCGCGGTGAGTCTCAAATCGCGGTGAGTCTCAATTCCAGCTTTGGTACTGAATGATGACCCTGACCTGTGTATCCGACGTTCAGCCCCGAAATTCTTTTAATCCGCGAGGCCTCCGGTGTGACCGACCGGCGCATGCCGTTGTATTTGAGCACCGCTTCACAGCATCTCTCGAGTTTTCATAATTCGCTCAACTCGGCGAGCGCGTCGTGGTCCAATATAGTGATCGACTTATTTTGAATGTCGATCAGTCCGGCAGATTTCAATTCATTGAGGACGGCATTCACGGTTTCGCGATACATTCCAATCTGTTCGGCTATTTCGGCCTGTGTTGTTCCTTCGATTTTTTTGTGACTATTGGCAAGGCGCAACAGGATGTCTGCTACCGCCGAGTCGGCTAGCTGACACTGCGTCTGAAAATATTCTCGCTCGGAGAGCACCAGTCTGGGACCAATCAACTCGAGGACCTTTATGGGTTCGACGGCGATCCATTCCTTCACCGCGTCGGTGTCCATAGTCGTGATGATGCTTCCGGCGGCGCCGGCCACAGGCTCGGTGACAAGCATCGTTTGGCCGAGTAAGGGCATTTCTCCGAAAACACCGCCCGGCACTATTTGCTTGATGACATATTTATATTGCGAGTGCCGGATTTGAACCCAACCGCTCTTGACGATGCAAAGCAGATTTTTACAGGGTATGAGCTGGCCCGGAACAAACGAGAGGGTCGACGCAGCTTCAAGACTTGCCCGTGAACTGTCGATATTAAAGTATCCGACCTTGGACGCCAGGATCTTCACCGAGCGGGCCCTCATGCGGGAAGTGAGCCTGTGCCTTCTCTGGAGATTCGCTAGTTTGGAAGAACGTTCCGACATGGGCTTCCGGCGTACAGCCGCATTCTCTGCTTCGCGAGTCTCACGCTGCGCGGACCAGTCTTGCGGAAGCAAGGATCAAGCGGCATCGTCGCGCGCTCGTTCGAGTTGCTTCTTCGAGCCCCGTGCGCTCAACACACGCCGCTTGCCCGATGGGTGAAGGCCGCGACTCGAATGAGATTGCCAACTCCCTGGCCCGCTCGATGGTGCAAGGGTGCTTATTTGCCTACAAATGTATCGGTCTCATCAGCGCGGCGACTGCAACCCCTGGAATTGCATTGTTCCCCTGCAATCTCGCGCGAATTGGACCGCAAAACTACCGATTCGCGGGATATTTCTCTCCCCGAGCTATCGTTAAAAGTCTGAGAGAGGAGCGGCCGCTTGGTGATGCTAAGGCTAATCGCGAATGACTTAATGCTGCTGCTTCAAGAGGCGGTCGGCAACGGCAGGAAAAACCATGCCCCACCGACAGTCAGCTTGTTACTTAGGGCCGGGCGGCATTGTACCAAATAGGCTCTGCAATAGTAACAACTTTTTTTAATATCTAGATTCATTTTTTCAAGGGCATCGTTTTAAGACGTGATCAGACCGGAAGATGACGTTTCCTGATGATTGTCGTAACCGATGCGGCTTGCGTAGATTAAATTACATTGTTGGGGAATAACGCCCCCTTCCGAAGCTCAAATGGTTGGATTATACTCGCGTTCAGACCCGGTTTGACCTCCATAGTCTTAAGAAATCCGCCGGGAGTAGTGCGGCCATCAAACTCGTCATAGGAGGTTGTGCTTGATGTTATATATACCAGTAATATTGGGAAGCGTGCGACGGGGCAGGCTAAGCGCTCGGGCGGCGTATTTCATTATTGAGCGAATGCGACAAACCCGTCGAATTCAACCTGAACTGCTCGATCTCTTGGAATATGAATTTCCTATGCTCGAGGAGCGCCTGAGATTCCGCGATGATCCCCCTCCGCTGGTCGGTGAGTTCAGCGAGAAACTCTCTCGCGCGGATTCTCTGGTGATAGTAACGCCTGAGTACAACAACAGCTTTCCGGGAGTGCTAAAGAATTGCCTCGACTATTTCAAGCCTGAGTATCGCCGCAAGCCAATAGGCATCGTCACGGTTTCGTCGGCCGATTTCGGAGGAGTAAATTGCCTCGCGCAATTGAGGCTTGTTACGCTTGCTATGGGCGCTTTTCCGATCCCGGCAAGCCTGCCGATTCCAAAAGCCGCTGAACGTTTGCGCGAGGACGGCGCTCCCCTCGACCCCTTGCTGGAACAACGAGCGCAGAGCTTCTTGGATGAGCTGATCTGGTTCACCGAGGCAATTGTCGCGAAGAAGGCGCTCGATCTGTCCCGCTAGATTTTCTTACCATCACCAGGCTATCGACCGATCTGATTTCGTCTGACCTGGAATCGCATGTATTCTGATTCATTTTGCTGAGGCTGTTTTCTAAGAAGCGAGTTCAAGTGCAGCGAAACGCCCCAGTTCGAATTCTTGCGATCCATCAAGAGATCGTAGGAATAGTGAACTTCTAACTCGTCATTGTTAAATGATGAAAATTTATTAATTATCTAAAATCAGGAAACTGTATTTGAAATTGCATTTGAATTGAGAGGAGTGTGGCGGACTGGATCATCCATCAAAGTAAATATTGCTACACGAAATGTAATAATTTCCGCAACAGCTAACCGAGTGGGATATTAGAGACGCTTAATCTATGCTTCGGAAATTTTCAATTTAGGTGTGATAAGTTATTGACATCGATTCGAGGCCTGTGGTATACAAGGGGCCCTGCTAGTAAGTCGAACCACAAGCAAGATCATCGATGAGCTGGCACCCAGGGTTCAACAGGGGATTTAACATCAAGTTTTTCTTTTAGGGCTCAAACAAGCTAGGGAATAAGTACGTTTTATGAAGCGGGTTTGAATCGTCCTTGCATGAGGCAAGTCGTTCCTGGTGGGGAGTGAGCGATCTGTCTACCTCGCATGCACATAGGTTGTATTACCGTAATATCTCGGCCCCGGTCCTTTGTCAGAGCACGCTATAGCTCGTGTGAAGCCATAGTGTTTTAACGACAGCGGATTTTTCTCACCTTAGTTGTCTGGGTGAAATGATCCGGTGTCGAGATTTTCTTTCGCCCGATTAGAAATTCACCAGTGGAGACTTTCTTTATAAGACTTCCATCGCTCGATGGTTGGGAGTCACAGGAGGTTCTATGCCCAAAAAAGGAAAGAAAGATCAGGAGGGTAGTACCGATACTCCGAAAACGACTAGAAGAGACGTCTTGAAAATGGGAGTGGTGGCCGGCGGCGTCACCCTCCTCACGGCCAAGAAATCTTTTCGCACTCATGATGTATATGCGCAGACTGCTTCAGGCGGAACCTTTGTGCCGCCCGAGCCTGTTCCATGTAGTATTGACGATTTCGTGAGCAGCCCGCCTACGCGGCCATTCCGGCAGCAGCTTCCAATTCCGTCGCTGCTACAGCCGACTACTTTGAATCCGGCCCCACAGAGAACCGCGAATACCAACGCCGGAGAAGCTCCTCGCGCGGCTCATCAGCGGTGGAATGAATTCCTTCCCGTGAAGCAATACGCTCTTCATGCCCGGCCGGCGCTGTGGCGATTTCATCCCGATCTGCCCAAGAGCTACGTATGGGCTTTCAATGGTGAAATCCAGGCTCCTACTCTCATCAATAACTATGGCAATCCTGTTGTCGTACGTTTCTTTAACGATCTTCCGACGAACCACAGTCTCGGCTTCGGGATTCCAGAGATGACCATCCATTTGCACAACGGACATACGGCTTCTGAAAGCGATGGATTTGCCGGCGACTTTTATGGACCCGGTCTCTGGAAAGACAATCACTATCCCAACATTTATGCCGGGTTTGACACCTTCACCAGCACGAAGGGCGATCCGCGCGAAGCGCAATACAGTTACTGGTATCACGACCACCGGGCGATGTTCACCGCGGCCAATACGTATCTGGGACTCGCCGGCATGTATCTCCTGTTCGATAAGAAGGACAGCGGGAATGAAAACGACACGACGCCGGGCGCGCTTCGGCTCCCGAGCGGTTATGGCGTATTCGACGTTCCTTTGGAATTCTCCGATAAGCTCATTTGTCCGGACGGCACGTTGCTGGCGGATCCGAGCGGCTTCGTGTTCCAAGGTGATAAGTGGTGCGTCAACGGAGCGATTCAACCTTTCATGCCGGTGAAGAGGCGCAAGTACCGCTTCCGCCTCCTGAATACCGGTCCGGAGCGGACGAGAGTCCACCAGCTCACAAACGGATATAATTTCAAGGTCATTGCTACCGACGGCAACCTACTTCAGAACCCGATCACGGTCAGCCAGATAACTCATAGCGTCGCCGAGCGCTACGACGTAATTATCGACTTCTCCAGAGCCCGGATCGGCGACAAGGTTTATCTCCTGGATCTGAATCCCGATGATGACCCGCAGTTTGTCGGCTTCCCATCACCCACTCCGCTGCCGCCGGGTGTCGCGATCGAACAGGTCAACATGCGATTCGACGTGGTCGGAGACGCCACGGACAACAGTCAGGTTCCAAACACGTTGACCCAATATCCGAGCACGAACGAGCACATTGCCGCTGTTAAGACCTGGGAATTCACTCGGAACGACAATGCGCCGGCAGGATTGAATTTCCAGATCAACGGCCTTACTTTCGACGCAAATAGGTCAGATCATCAGGTTTGTAGAGGGACTGCCGAGATTTGGAAGCTGCGAAATCTCGTTCCCGCCTCCGACTGGACGCATCCGGTTCATATACACTTCGAAGAGGCGCGAATTCTGGAGCGAAATGGCGCTCCGCCCCCGCCGCTTGAGACTGGCCGCAAGGATGTGTTCCGCCTGCCGCCCGGCAACGAGCTAGTCCTCTTCCTGCGGTTCAGAGAGTTCCTTGGCAGGTACCTCATCCACTGTCACAACATGAACCATGAAGACGCGTTCATGATGACGCGGTGGGACATCGTCGATAATGTCGCGAAGAAGGATCAGTTTAAGAAGGAGGTGGTAGGCTAATGAAAAGAAGAAACCTTTTTACCGACTTCGCCAGCAGTGCGTCCAGGCCGGTTGTTTCACAAGGCCCGGCGTATTACACAAACGCGGTCCTTCGCACGCAGGACAACAAGGAAGTTCGATTCTACGACGACCTGATAAAAGGCAAGCACGTGGTGATCAACTTCATGTATGCGAATTGCGAGGGCTCTTGTCCGGCTATTACCTCCAACCTCCTCAAGGTCCAGAAGGCGCTGAACGGACGCGTCGGCAAGGACATCTTCTTCTATTCCCTTACGCTAAAACCGGAAGAGGATACTCCGCAGGCCCTGAAAGAATACGCGGAGATGCACGGAGTAAAATCGGGTTGGACATTTCTAACCGGCGATCCCCACGATCTGACTACGATTCGTTTCCGGATCGGCCGCTGGAACCACCCGGGATTTGACCTGAACGCAACTCAGCACACCACCATGATTCGAGTTATCAACGACTCGATCAATCGGTGGACGGGCTGCTCCGCGCTTACGAGTGTGGAGACGATGAAGCAGGTCATAACCTGGGCGGATCCGATCAAGCCGCTTGAAGAGCGAATGCGCCAGAATGCGAGAGCTCAGGCCCAGATCGACAAGATGGATGTCTTGCCGACCTGGCTTGGTTCTCTTGGCGCTGAGGACTAATCGCCATTTCGCGCGTAAGGGCTCGCCCTTATAAGAGCCCTATGCGCGGGAAGCGCGTCCTGTAGGTTAACTGCCGAGGGATAGGGGCCGTCGTGCGCGACGGCGGCTCTTATCCCAAATTTCCTGTTCTCGCGCTCGGCCCGGGGAGTTGGCTTTATGAAGCGATGTATTTTTTTGTCCTTATCAATTCTCATTCTGACGGTGATTCCGTATCACGCTCTGGGCAGCGAGCCCTGTGAGTTCAACATAATCGGTACCTGGCGCGTAGTAGGCGATGACAACAAGGTTCCAACGTATGTGTCTTTTGCATCGGACGGCGCCGTGGCCGTTCGAGGCTCGGCCGGAGTGGAAAGACGGGTGATAGCCGAGGGCTCTTATAAACTTGACGCTCCAAAGTCGCCGAAGAAGATCGCGTTCGCAATCACGAAGACCGGAGCTTTTCTTAGAGCCACAGAGCAATCGATGACGATCAACGTCATCAACGACGCCTCCTTCGAATCCGCCGGCATCGGCGCCGGAACGCTGCGCTGGACCAGAGTCGAACTCATACGCCATTTTCTTGTTTTTGCGGGCCGCGAGGGCAATTCGCTGATCGGAGGTCCGGCGTTCGCAATGTTGATTAAGAAGGATGGAGGTCAGACTACGGTAGAAGCCGAAGGGCTTTATTTTGTGCAAGAGCATCGGCAGTTCGGAGCGATTCCAAAGCCTCTCTACGAAGAATTCATGAAAGAGCGAAACAGCAAGACGGATGTGATGCTTCGGATCGAGATTACGCAGAGCGAATTCGATCGGAGCCTCGCGATCCTGCGTGATTGGCGCCGGCGCGCGGAGGAGCGAACTCTTCCGTATCCTCCGGCACAACCGCGCGGCTTGTATGTCGATACAAGCGTATTGCTCAAGCAGATCGCCGAGAACTTGAATCAATGTGTCCAGCGAATCAAGCTCTACGATCTCAACTGGCGGAGTGATGACGAAGTCGCGGTCAATTACAACGCGCGTCAGGTTCCATTTCAGTATTTGAAAAGATTGCGCGAGTTGAACGAAGAGCGCCACGTACGCGACCAGGAATTCATGGCGCAAACGGTCAGCCTCGATCCTGCTGGTCGATGACCAGGGATCCTGCGTAATCGGGCGTACTTGGCGGCTGCCCAGTGATTTATTAGGGTAGTTTCCGTTCGACAGCTCTTAATCGTATTTGTATTAGCGTCCATTTTCGCCGAGTTTAAATTAAGCTACCTTGAGCCGCGGGTTTTGATCGGCGGTTTCGAAGATAGCCAATCAGCGTCGTGTGTGTTGCTGCCATCGTATTGCACGCTTGATTCAGGCGTGTAATCACGGGCTTTGTTCCACAATCTGTCGTTAAGGCCAATTCCGGAGGAATCCGGCGGGAGCGAGTTAGTCGTGTGACTCGGTCCAGAGCGCGGTCCTTCGTGCATTCAGGGATTTCTATGGCAGAGACGTGCATTGTCGCCTCTCTGGCCACTCCTCTCTCGTCTGAGGAGCGGGAACTGCATCCGCTCCGACGTTATTGCGAGTGGCTTGAAGTACGCGCGGACATACTTGGCGATCTAGGAACGGCCAGGCTACGAGATGTCTTCCCGGGGAAACTGCTTTACTCGTTGCCAAGCATAGATGCGGGCGGCTGCTTTGCGGGCTCGGACAGCGATCGTCGAAGCCGTTTGTGCGGAGCGGCCCGTCGCTACGACCTTGTCACCCTCGAGGAACGCGATTTCCACCCCGATGTACTTAGCAGAATCGCCCCTGAGCAGCGAGTGATCTCCTGGTCGGGAGATCCGCCACTCGCTACAGATCTGACGAAGTATTTCGAGCGGCTCTCCGCGGTTCCCGCAATGCTATACAAGCTGGAAATCCGCAACGGACGCGCGTCGGACGGGGTCGCTCTGATGAGCTTCTTAAAAACGCTGAAGCGCGCGGACGTCGTAGCTTTTCTGGCGGGCGAGACCGGATTCTGGACCCGACTGGTCGCCTCTCATCTTGGAGCGCCTGTCATCTTCGCGTCAGTCGAGCCTGCGTGGACCGCGGGAGGCGCCCCGTCCGTCGAACAGCTTGTGGCCGACTATGGGTTACCCGGCAAGACCGAGTTCGCCGACATCTTTGGAATAGTCGGCTATCCAGTGAGCCACTCCCTCTCTCCTCGAATTCACAACGCCGCCTACAGCGCGCTCGGTCATCGCGGCTTGTTCGTGGCATTTCAAGAGGAATCGTTCTCGGATTTCTGGGACGCGCTTATCGGAAGCGATCAGCTCGATTCGCTGGGCTGCTCGATAAAAGGTCTAACTGTGGCTTCGCCTCATAAGGAGGTTGCACTCACTCATGCGTCGACAGCCAGCCCGATGAGCAAACGAGTAGGAGCGTCGAATGTATTTGTGCGAAACGGCGAGGGCTGGCGCGCGGAGACGACCGATCCCGAGGGGTTGGTATTTGCCAGGGAGAAATTTGGCCTCTCGGTGCGCGGGCGAGCCGCGGCGGTCGTAGGTTGCGGCGGGGCTGGACGGGCAATGGCGGTAGCGCTTGAACAGGCGGGCGCCTCCGTCACTCTCGTGAATCGCGGTACTACTCGCGGACATATGGCGTCGGAAATGCTCGGCCTTCCATGCGTTCCGTTGTCGTCTTTCAACCCCAGCGGCTTTTCAATTGTCGTGAATGCGACTCCGGTCGGGCGCAATGACGGCAGAATACCCTTTGACATCGGTGCGTTGGGCCGCGACGCGGCGGTGATCGATCTCGTCTATGGAAGAGAACCGACGCCGCTCGTATCTCGAGCGCGAAAGGCGGGCTTGATCGTAGTCGACGGCAGCGATGTGCTCGAAGCCCAGGTGCTCCGGCAGTTTCACATGATGACGGGTAAACGCATGCCCGTGCAGTTGCTGCGAGAGCAGTTAGGAAGAAGGCGCGAGCCGGCGTCGCCGGCGAGCAGACGGAGAAACGTTATGGATTCTTTCAAATACGTAAAAGCGGAAGACTCATTGGACCAATCGGCGATTAAGCCTCCCGCGACCGAACTGGACTTCAGTTCTCTCGTTGGAGAATGGGTAAACACCAACCCCGTGAGTGAAGGAGTAGCGAGGGTCGTTCTGACTTTGAACGGCCATAGGCTGCTGGTCCGGATGCTCGGAGGAACCGGTTCGCCCGAAGATGATTGGGGCACGGTGGAAGCGGATTCGGTGTTCGCGTCCGGAATCGCTTCGCGGCAGGCATCGGCCTTCTCCGCCAAATACCGGTTTGATTCAAAAGAGGCCCATCTGCTGACGAATCTCTCGCTGGGGCTGCTGATTGTTGCAATCTGCAAAACCGCCAGAGATGCGGGACGCCCTGTCTCGTTCTCGAGAGAATTCTATCGGCGAGTGGCCGCGGCCTGATTGGAGTATTGCGATGAAAGAAGCTAGCGAGACAGGTCTGAGCAACGCGCGGAACCAGATTCCCGACATTCTGCCCGGGACCTGGGAGAACACCCACAGCGCCAGCCGGGGTATCCGGAAGGTCGTATTGAGAGTGAACGAAGATCAGTTGCGCGTGCAGATATACGGCGCGGGCGATCAGTCGCTGTGTGACTGGGGCGAAGTCGGCGCATGCTTTTTCGATCATCAGGCTTGCGTCCACGAGGCGATGGCATTCACCGCCTTTTATGACTTCGATTTTATGGAGAGCCAGCTACTGGCGCACGTGAAGCTCGGCGTTCTTGTGATCGCCAAGTTCGACAGGTTCAAGGATCAGAGCGGGCGCTCGAATTATTTCTCTAGGGAATTTTTTTACCGAGTGGATTGAAGAATGGGACAAGCTCAGGCGCTAACAAATAAGCTAGGCAATTCCATTTACGCCAGGCTCGGTCTGGATGGAGAGCAGGTCCGCCTTGTTCAGGCCGTCGCGGACTTAGCGCATGAGAAGTTTGCGCCCCGGGCTGCCTCTTTTGATGAGGCCGCGGCTTTTCCCGCAGAGGACTTTGACGATTTGTTTGCGGCGGGCCTGAATGCCGCAGCCGTTCCCGCCGAGTACGGAGGTCTCGGATTGGGGCCGTACCGAGGCGATGTACTTACTCTTTGGATGATCACTAAAGAGATCGCCAAGGCCGACCTGTCGCTGGCCCGCTGTTGGGAAGGACACGCCAACTCGCTTGTTCTTCTGGATGGAATGGCGACCGAAGCGCAGAAGAGCCGATGGTTCAAAGGCGTCGTTCAACGCGGCGAGAAATGGGTCGCCTGGAGCGGCGAGCCTCAGAGCCGCGCTCCTGGAGAGAGGTCGACCTTCGGCACTACGGTCCAGGCGGTCGAAGACGGATACATCATCGACGGAACCAAAGCGTTTTGCACCAGCGCCGGCGGCGCGGACTGGGCATTGCTTCTGGTGAATACGGCGGGACCAGGCGGAGCCCGCCACGCGACAGGCTCGCATGACGGACTCCTGATGCTCGCCGGCGATCTTTCGGATCCGAGCATCAGCATCGAAAGCGAATGGTGGGATCCCATCGGGATGCGAGCAACGGTGAGCCACGTAGTTCGTTTCAACCGAACTTATATTCCGGCTTCGAATCTCGTTGGAAAACCCGGTGCGTATATCAACGACGGCTGGCAGACCTGTTTCATTCCACATTATGCCGCGAGCTTCTTGGGGGCGGCCGAAGCCGCTTTCGAGTACGCGATGACTTATATAAGAAAGCAGGCCAAAGAAAGCGATCCGTACATCCATCAGCGAGTCGCGGAAATGGCGATCGATCTTGAAACCGCGCACCTCTGGCTGAGACACGTCGCTCGAATGTGGGAAACCGGCGATCACGCCGAAGCGCGGATTGCCGGAAGCCGGGCTCGCCACTTGATAGAACATCTCGCGGAAGAAGTGGTGCAACACGCGATTCGAGCGTGCGGCGCCAGGAGCTTAAACAAGCCGAGCCCGCTCGAGCGAATCTTCCGCGATCTAGCGTTTTACATCAGGCACGACAACGATGATCACATCGCGGCGATGATTGGAAAGTCACTGCTGGGACAGACTCACGACCAGTCTTTTTATAAACCCTGAGTAAGGATTGATCGAGATTACGATCCGGAAGGTTTGAAGGCCATGACGAAAGAGCGAAAGCGAAAATACGATCTTTCAATCTGGGCGCTGGGCTTTGGATATTTCGTCTTCTATACGCCTTACAGCGGATTCACCAAGGGGATCACGAATGGGTTGCTGCCCGGCATGTCGCGGCCGCTGTCCGGATTTGAGCTCTTGCCTCTCTCCGTGTCGGCGACCGTCATCGGCATCTACGGATTCATAACGGCGATGCGCTGGTGGAAGTATGCCGGGCACGCGATGGTATTTGGTTTCAGTGTACCGATCCCCTCCCGGCCTGCAATTGCGTCCGGACTCTGCATGGCCGCGATCATCGCGACGACGACGCTCGCATTCAGTTTCAGCGGAGCATCGATTCTATTTGTCCTGATATTGCTGAGAGGCGGCGTGCTTCTGATCGGCCCAGTTGTCGACGCGCTGTTTCACCGGAGAGTCAGGTGGTTTTCGTGGGCGGCGATGTCGGTAAGCCTGTTGTCGGTATTGGTAGCGCTCGTGGACGTTCAGCATTACAAGATCGGACTGCTCGCGGCTTTGGACGTCGCCGCCTATCTCGGCGCTTATTTCTTCCGCTTTCGCATAATGACGACACTGGCGAAGTGCGACGATCGCGAATCGACGCTGCGCTACTTCGTCGAAGAACAGATGGTAGCGACTCCGGCGCTGGCATTATTCCTTGCGATGCTGGCCGCTTTCGGGCCCAGCCAGTTATGCGGGGGCTTCACGTGGGGCTTTATTGAGATATGGCGCTCCGGTTCCGTGCTGCCCGCTCTAATCGTAGGCGTGTCGTACGCGGCTCTTATGATCTGTACGACCTTTATCTTTCTCGACCGGCGCGAAAACACTTTCTGCATACCGATGCACTGCGGCCCGAGCATGGTTTCAGGAGTGGTTGCGTCGGGCGTGCTTGCACATCTCTACAACCAGAGCGCTCCGAGCACCGCGCAGTATGCCAGCACCGGTTTGATTGTCGTAGCGCTCGCGTTCCTATCGCCGTTGCACCATATAAAAGACAAGATCGAACGGGCTCTTGCCGAGGGCAGACTCCGCCTGTTGATTTATGTGGCGGACACGTCTAAGCGAACCTTTGACTCCGCGTCCAGGCGGATCGCGACGGCGGCGACTGCCGCAAATCATCCGGGAAGAACAATGGCGACGGCCTACCTAAACGGGCTCAAGCGAGTGCTCCTCTTCATATGCAGCGGAAACACCTGTCGCTCGGCGATGGCCGAGGCGATCGGCAACGCGGAGATCTCGACTCGGTTGAGGCTTCCGCTTGAAGCGCTTGAACGATTTCCATTGCGAGCGTTAAGCGCGGGCATTACAGCGAAAGAGGGCTCACCGATGACTGCGGCGGCTACGAACGCCGTGATCGGACTCGGCTTGCCGGTGGCGGGAGCGCACACTGCACGGCCGTTGACGGCGGATCTGATTCAGCAGGCGTCCGTAGTCTACTGCATGACGGAGGGACATCGCAGTCAGGTGGTCGATCAACATCCGTGGGCCGCCTTCAAGACCAGATGCCTCGATCCTGACGGCGATATCGAAGAGCCCGCGGGAAGCGAGGCGGATGCATTCATGAATTGCGCCCGGCGAATTCAGGGTTTGATTCGGCTGCGATTGGATGAAGTGTTCGAACAGGCGGGCATGCAGTTGGATTTTTGATGCAGGTCATTTTTAAGGACGGGATCATTGCGAGCGATCGGGAGGACCAACGATGCCTCTGAGGTTCCATTGGAGCTTATCTTCGGTTGGCGACAAATTCAGGGGAGCCAAAGCTAGGACCGAGATGAGCGGCCTGTTCGATTTCGATGAGCAGGCGGAATTCAGCCGTGCGGCCGAAGCGAGCGGAATCGAATCGCTGTTGATGGCTCTGGGCTCATACAGGCCTGACCCAATGGCGCTCTCGATGGCGCTTGGAATGGTGACGAAGAAGATCAAGTTCATGGCAGCGGTGCGACCCGGCATCGTCTCCCCGACTTACTTTGTTCAACAGGTGAACTCGATATCCGCTCTTACAGGCGGCCGTATCTCGATAAACCTGGTCACTGGAAATGCGCCGCACGAACTGGATTACTATGGCGCGTTTCTTGAACACGATGAGCGGTACGAGCGGGCTGATGAATTCCTCGCGATCTGTCGCGCCTTTTGGAAGCGCGATGGAGAAGTCAACTTCGAAGGAAAGTACTACACGATCAAGGGCGGCAGGCTGAACACGCCCTTTGTCTCGGATGAAAGGGTTGCCCCGGAAATCTTTCTCGGCGGCAACTCAGAGCTGGCGGAGCAGCTCGCGATGAAACACGCGGACTGCCTATGGCGGTTCGCGGATACCCCGGAAAATCTGAGCGAGCGTGTTCCGCCGATCTTGAATCGGGGCGTCGAGGTCGGCCTGCTGGTATCGATTCTTGCGAGGCCGACACACGAACAGGCTGTCAGCGATGCCTATGCGATGGTCGAAACCCTGAAAGCGCAACGCACCTTCGGAAAGGACTTTGCGAGGAAAACGGATTCGGTCTCTTACAAAGCCACGCTCGAGCTTGCGGAAAAGAGCCAGTCCGATTGGCTGACGCCTTATCTGTGGACGGGAGCGATTCCGTACATGGGGTCTCCGTCTATCGCCCTCGTCGGAAGCGCCGAAGAGATTGCCGCGGCGCTTATTGAGTACAAGAAAATCGGCATCTCTCAATTTCTGTTCATCGGCTGGCCCGATCTGGATGAGATGACATTCTTTGGGCGTGAGATTTTGCCGCTCGTTCGAAAGAGGGAGTTGGAAATGGAAGGCGAGTGCCAACTCGCGGCCCGCGGATAGCTCGGGTCGAATCAATGAGATCGACGGCGGTACATGCCCGGCGGTAATGCGTGGTGTCAATAGATGAAGAATGAGGATCTCAAATTTCATTGGCGGTTGAGTTATAGCGGCGAGGCTGAAACGACTACCTGGGACCGCCAGTTCAGTGTTGAGGACGGCGCTCCTCACATCGAGATGCAAGTAGATTTCTGTCGAAAGGCTGAAGAAGCAGGCATCGATTCTCTGCTCACCGACTTCGGATACGGCAAGCCCGATCCAATGTTGCTGGCTGCCATATTGGGGCAGCAGGCAAAGAAGATCAAATTCATTCTGGCGTATCGCTCCGGTCTGTTCGCGCCGACGATGTTCGTGCAGCAGCTCAACACGCTGTCGTCGCTTATAGACGGGAGACTCTCATTGAACATCGTCGCGGGCTATTCACCGGACGAGCAGCGGGCCTACGGAGACTTCCTCTCGCACGACGAGCGGTACGAACGAACGGAAGAGTTCCTCGCGATCTGTCGAGCTTTTTGGGAATCAAAGGACAGCGTCGACTTTCAAGGCAACCACTACCGCGTGGAAAAAGGCGCGTTGAAGGCGCGCTACGTATCGCCGGACAGGTCGTTTCCGGAAATCTTCATTGGAGGCGGGTCGGAGCAAGCTAACCGATTGGCCTTGAGTCAGGGAACCTGCTGGATGCGCTTGCCGGAGGCGTCCGAAGCGTTGAGGGAAAGCGTAGCGCCTGTTGTTGCGCGCGGTGTCGAAGTGGGCTTACGCCTGGCGGTGATTGCGAGGCCGACTCGCGAAGAAGCGCTGAACACCGCAATGGCAATGGCTGAAGGGGTTGATCGAGCTCGCGAGTTTGTGAAGACCTCGGTGGGACATATGGATTCGGTATCGTTCAAGGCGAGCTACGAGATGGGCGGCAGAGAATGGCTCACGCCGTGTTTGTGGGCGGGGGCGGCGCGAATTTATGGGCCGGCCGCTATAGCCCTCGTAGGTTCGGCGGAAGAAGTGGCGCGGGCGTTCATCGAATACAAGAGGCTTGGAATAACGCAATTCATTCTTTCCGGATGGCCCAAGCTCGATGAGATGGTGAATTTCGGCCGAATCGTAATTCCCATCGTGAGAGAAATGGAAAGCGAGGCCGCTGCTTACGCGTGCTCGGGCAGATGCGAGGCGCCGAACGCATCGCGTTGACTGCCGAGGTAATCGCCGGGAGCGGCATGATATCGGAGTTGGTTGTCTGATAGGGGAAAGCAAGATGAACGTGGGCGCGGGACATCAATACTGTGAGCCGGATTGGAAATCGCTCGCTCGAGGATTGCCCGCCACAAAATCCGAATTCGCCTCCTGCATAGCCGGGGCTTTGAGCGCGCGCGGCTACGCGCATGTGAATTCGCCGATGCCGCCGGATTACTGCGAGCTGATCGCGGCTGAACTGGGCGCCCTAATGTCGCGGTCCGATGTGAAGATCGACAAAGATCGCGAGACGGCTCAGGAGAAGACGCGGGTTGTTAAGGGCCGGCCGGGGCCCTACGGCTCGGCGGCTTTTGGGTTTCACACCGACAACATCAGGGTGGACGTAGTTTCGTTCTATTGCGTGGAGCAGGATGCGACCGATGGCGCGCTCCTGCTGCTGGATCTTCGAGACGTTGCCGAGCGGTTCAAGCAAGAGGAGTTGAATATTCTATCCGGCATCGATCTCTGGGCTCCGCCTGTTACCGAAACGGGAGCAGGCAAGGAGGACTTCTTTTATCTAGCCCCACTGTTGTCGAGAGGAGAGACGAGCTGCCGCGTCTATTACATACCCTGGCTGCTCCGCGATTCATACGAAAAGCAGGAGAGCGAGCTGCTTGCGAGATTCTCTGATTACGTGCGCGAGAAATCGGATGCGCAAACGATCCGCGTGCCTTTTCAACGAGGTGAGAGCGTTTTTATCGACAATCATAGAATGCTGCATGGGAGAGCTGCTATCGCTGAGAACAGCAGGAGACATCTGATACGAATTTATTTGAGCGTGCCTTCTATGAGCTGCCGCTCACTGGTCCGGCGATTTCAATCTGATTGAGAATGCGGGTCGAATGAATATTTTGTACATAGTCCAATATTGGCCGAGCCTCTTCGAGACATACATGTTTCGGGAGGTCGGTTGGATGAAGAATCGCGGCCATCGAACAGCGATCGTCTCCCTGTCCAGCGCCGGTCCGCTTGGATTCATGAATGAGTCGGGACAGCGCGTGAACCTCGCTGAATTCGGAGTCGAAGATGTGCCGGTGCTTCAGCTCGAATCAACGAAGTTGTCGAGAGAGAGCTTGCTTGATCAAGCCCTCTCATTTTCCCGCCATCACCGGACGGAATTGATCGATGCACATTTCGCGCGGGAACCTGCCGAGCTGGCGTGTGATCTGAGCACGTCGAGCGGCATTCCATTCACGGTGAGAATGCGCGGCGGGGACGTTCATTCGAGGACCTCGCCGAGGCTCGCGGAAATCGCGGATGCTGCGCATGCAATATGTCCGGTCAGTCAATTCCTGGCCGATATTCTTACGGGAGAGCGGCCGCTTGCGAAACCGCCCGCCGGAATTCCGCTACATCTCGAGCCGGGCAAGCTTCAGGTGCTGCCCTACAATCTGCCCGGGAAATATCTTGCCGACAGCCCTGTTCAGCAGAGCGAGGAAGTGCAGGTCATTGCTTCCGCCGGCCGGTTGGTTCCTATCAAGCGATTCGAGGATCTGATCGAAGCTGCGTCCGGTCTCGTCGACGAGTTCCCGGGTCTCAGGCTGCTGATCATCGGCGGCGGGGTTCTGACGAAGGACTTGGAAGAAAAGGCGAACGAAGCGGGTTTGGGCCACCGTTTTGGCGTGACCGGCTTCAAGAGCTGGGAAGAAGTCCTCAAGCTGCTCGGCCAGGTACATATCTACGTCCAGCCTTCCGAGCTTGAAGGCTTCTGCCTCACGACGGTTGAAGCGGCATTCCAGGGCTTGCCGCTTGTGTTGTCGCGCACGGGAATTCACGAAGAGTGCGTCGTTCCGGAAGTGAACGGCTATCTGTTCGATCCCGCAGACGTGAAGAGCCTCCGCGAGGGCCTGAAATTATTGCTGAGGGCAGGCGCCGCGAGAAGACAGGAAATGGGATCTGCGAGTATCGAAATTGTTGGCAATCGACTGAGCGAGGAAAGCGTTATGCCGCGCATAGAGGCTGTGTTTCGCTCTGCTATTGACGCCTCTCGGTTGATTGGCGAGGAGCCGGAAGTGCTTCGGAGCCGGGCTCGCACGGGAGAGAACGCCTGATGATCAAGCGAATGGATCAACTACCTGCGGTCTTATGCTGCTTCGCATACCGGGAGCAATATTTCGCCGAGATGGAAGGGATGCTTGCCACGGCGCGAGAGCATCATCCGACCTGGCCACTGATCGTTGGAAGAGGGCCGGCGCCCGGATTCGATCTTCCTACGTTTGAAGTCGAGTCGCCTTCAGGCAAGCTCCACTGGACTCTGCCCGTGCAGCTCAATGCAGATGGAACAGAAGACGACTTTTTCAAAATTATAATGATGAAGGGATGGTGGATGGCCCAGGTGTGGCGGAACTTCGGCCATCTTGTTGAGAGCAGCCACATGCGGCTCGTCTGGTCGGATGCCGACAATCGATTCAATGGTCCGCTTGATGTCGAACTCGACCCTTTATCCGAAGTTGTTGCGGGACCGTGGTGGTATGACCGTGAGAACCGGGGCTTCGATACCATTTGCAGCGGACTGCTCATGTTTCAAGGAGCAAAAAACGGCGTCGTTTCGAAACTGCTCAGCGAATGGTCGGCCAAATGTCTCGACTGTATTCAGAACCTTCCGCCCCAGACCAAGCCCTGGCGGGACAGCGATCAGGAGGTACTGACCGCGGTCCTTGCCGCGCATCCGCAAGCCGACAGCGGTTACGAGCTCTTCAAATTGGATATGACCAAGTACTCGGGGTGTCCTGTTAAAGACGGCAGGCTCGTGCGAAGGGCGCTCATCGATTCGTGGTACATGATCGAGCGGATGAGGCTGCCCGAGTATCACGACGTCGACTGGCCGCCGCCCGAAGACTACAGGCGATACGCTCCGATCGGAACCCCGTTGCCTGGTTGGAATCCGGACGAAGAGGCCTCTACGGAATGAAGGAAGAATTCAAGTAGGCGGTTGAAAACGAAAGATGAGTATGACGATGAATTCGGCAAACAACGACGCCGTCGCCGAAGCGCCGGATCCGGCGAATTACGAAGATCCGGTAGTCTGGTCGATAGGCATTTATACGGGCGAAACGTTAAAAGGCCTCCAGCCGGCGCCCGCGGCTTCCAATCCGGTGCTGTCGGCTCAGGACGTTACGGATGTCCGCTCATCGTTCGTGGCCGACCCCTTCATGATAAATGACGGAGACAGGTGGCATCTGTTCTTCGAGGTCTGGAACCTTGATGCACACAAGGGAGACATCGGATGGGCCGTGAGTAATGACGGTCTTGCGTGGGACTACCGGCGGATCGTTTTGACGGAGCCTTTTCATCTCTCGTATCCCTATGTTTTTCGCGAACAGGGCGAATACTACATGATTCCGGAGTCGTATCAGGCAAACGCGGTCAGGGTGTACCGCGGAGACCCTTTCCCCGAAAAATGGTCGCTGGTTGAACCGATTCTCGAAGGCGAATTGCTGGATTCCTCGATCTTCGCATTCGAGGGCAAGTGGTGGCTTCTCACCTGTCCGATGGCTTCGGATGACGACGTACTCGAGTTGTTCTACGCGGACGCTGTTCTCGGCCCGTGGCGACGGCACCCCGCAAGCCCGGTCATAAAGGGCAACGACCAAATCGCGAGGCCGGGCGGCCGAGTCGTGATGGGCGATAGCGGAAGGCCGGTCAGATTCACTCAAGCCTGCTACCCGGCTTATGGAATGCACATTCGCGGTTTTGAAATCACCGCGCTGAATACTTCTTCTTATGAAGAAAGAGAGATTCAGCAGGCGCCGATCCTCCTGGGGGGGAATCAATATTGGAATCGCTCGGGGATGCATCATGTCGATCCCCATCGGGTGAATGGGAAATGGCTCGCCTGTGTGGATGGATGGCGAATCGAAGAGCGGCCTCAAGTTGAAAAGCAGGCTCGCTGAATCCTGGCGATATCACAGCACGAATTGAATGAGCCTTTGCCAAACCGAATCGTCGAAAGTTAAACGTCGGTTCCAGTCGGAGGGTACTGATGACGAGGAAGACATACGACATCCCAGTGGTGCTTACCTCTTTCGCTTACAACAAGGAATACTTCGCGGAGATGGATGGAATGATCGAAGGGATCAGGGAACACCATCCCGACTGGACGATCGTCGTCGGCCGAGGACCCGTTTCGGAATTGGGCGAGGGAAGTCTCGAAGTCGAATGGCCGGGCGGCAAGACAAACTGGGTGCTGCCGGTCTCGTTGAATATCGGCGAGGATAGAGAGAAGAACTGGAGCCGAATATGCCTTATGAAGGCGTGGTGGATTGCTCAGGTATGGCATAACCTCGGTGAGCTCGCCCAGCCCGGTATCAGGCGAGTCTTATGGCTGGATGCCGATGCGCGGCTTGGCGGCCCGATCGATATCGAGCTCGAACCCGACGACGAAGTTCTGGCCGGACCGTGGCACTACGATTCTAAAAATCCGGAATACGACGGCATACGATGCGGCATCGTCCTGTTTCAGGGACGCAAATCAGGCAAGGTGGAAACGATTCTGGACGCGTGGTCCGACGAATGTCTTCGACAGATAGAGGATCTGCCAATTAGCAACCTACCCTGGCTTTATGGCGACGGCGAAGTTCTGCGCGAGTTGCTCAGACACGAGCCGGGCGGTCCCGGCAGCTACACAATGCTGAGGCTCGAGCACAACAGGTATTGCGGTCACCTGACGAAGTATGGCGCGGCTCGGCCGGGAACCCTCGTGATTCACTGGTTGATGAGCGCGAATTTCTGGCGTTCCGAACAGGATGAAGATGGTCATCTGCCCTGGCCGCCGCCAGAGGACTACAGGCGGCGCATTGCCGCCGAAAGCGGCTTTCCCGCACAAATCGAACACGGCGACGGCGTGACCAAGCCTCAGTGAGATGAGAGCGGACCGAAGATTGGGAGGATCTAATTAATGAAGCGGGAGAAGGGAACTCTCTACTACTGCCAGCATTCGTGGGATCTTTATCCAGATAACTGTCCGTGTGACGTCCATTTTGTCGAATACCTGGAATCGAGAAATATCACCGGAAAATCGATATTTCATTTCGGCACGGGAGAACATCACATAGTCGGCAAGAAGAACCATGAGCGAGGGAATCCCAACGACATTTTTGGAATTACCGCTTCATACCAACCGGCTAAATGCAGAAGCAAGGAGTGCGAGACGTACCTCGATTTCATCTACAAGAATCCGGTAGCGGCGAATCACTACAAGGTACTGTTCTCGGACGTCTATACATTGACCCCTTCGCTGCTGCCGGACTTCGACATCGTGACCTTGTTTCATCTGTGTGAATTCTATGACGAAGAGTATTCGTCATACGCGCGGCTGAACGATCTCGGTTTGCTCGAGATGTTTCTGGAGAAGCTAAAGCCGAGCGGCCAAATCCTGTTCTTCCCGAGTTGGCACGGCGACCCAAACGATATAGGCGAGAAGTGCAAGACAGCAAAAGCGACGACTGTGAAAATGATAAACGACTTCGTTGCACAGAGCAGACTGGCTGTCGACGAAGAGTACAAGTCGATACTCATCTGCAGCAAGCCCGAACCAGGACCGGCCCCGGCGAGATGATGTCGTTCTTCGAAGATGGCCGATTGCGGCGATTCCTTAAGGAGTTGAAGCTTGAGCGATCAGACAAAAGCAAGTACCGGCGTCGGTTCAAAGCCAGCCGGCGAAGCTATCTGGTCTATCGGAATCTATTCCGGCGATACGCCGTTCAATCTGAGTCCGTGCGCTGACATCAGGAATCCGGTTCTTTCGGCGGAAAGCGTTACCGACGTTCCGGCTGAGTTCGTTGCGGATCCGTTTATGATCCGCGTTGGCGGCTCGTGGCATATGTTCTTTGAGGTGATGAACGCGCAAACCATGAGGGGCGAAATTGGATGGGCGCAGAGCGAGGACGGCCTCGGCTGGGCATATCGGGGAATTGTCCTGCGGGAACCCTTTCACCTGTCGTACCCATATGTAATTTGCGCCGATGGCGAATTCTACATGATCCCCGAGAGCCATAAGGCTGGAAGAACAAAGCTGTATCGGGGAGATCCGTTTCCAGATCGATGGTCGTCCGTGGGTACGATCATGGACGGAGGGTGGGTCGACTCGTCACTCCTCTTTTTTGACGGTTTGTGGTGGATGTTTACATGCCCGGCAGGTTCGAGGAGCAGTTCGCTCGAGCTATTTTGCTCGGAGAGTCTTGGCGGCCGGTGGCTGCGGCATGCGATGAGCCCGCTTATCGTGGAGAACGATCGAATAGCGCGCCCCGGCGGCAGAGTGATAGCGCTGGGAAACGAAATCATTCGATTCTGTCAGGACTGTTATCCGAGGTACGGCACGCGAATACGTGCATTTGAAATAACTCAGTTGAGCACGTCAACCTATGTTGAGCGAGAGGTGGATTCAACCCCGATTCTGGCCGGCGGCAAAGAGTGGAATATGGACGGTATGCATCACGTCGATCCTCACTGGACGGGCGATCGGTGGCTCGCCTGTGTAGATGGATTCGTGCTGAAGGAAGCAAACGCGGCGAGTGAGGTCTTGCTGCGCGGCGCGTGGAGCCGAGGACATTGATATGAGGGTAATAGGTTTCAGCGGAAGTTTCGACTTCATAGATGAGACTCGCTACGCCGCCGAATACTGGCACGATGGCGCCGCCGCCCTCGTTGAAGACGGAGAGGTTCTATTCGCAATCGAGGAAGAACGACTCGACCGAATCAAGCACAGTGACAAGTTCCCGGTGCTGTCAATCAACGCCTGTCTCGAGCACGCCCGCATTCGCTTACAGGACGTCGATCTCTTTTCTTATTACTGGGAAGACGTGGATTCGCTTCGCAAAGAAAAGGTGCTGCTTAATCCGTACGAGCCTCTCGAATCGGTCGACAAAGCGGCGTTCGTCAGAGAAAGGTTTCGTCGCGCGTGGGGAAAGGAGATCGACCAGCGGAAATTTCAGTTCGTCAATCATCACTATGCGCACGCCGCAAGCGCTTTTGGGCTATCCGGATTCGATCAGGCGCTGGTGATAACGCTGGACGGAGAAGGGGACGGCTGTTCCGGGATTGCGCTTGAAGCTGCCGGCGCTGAGTGGAAGGAGCTTCGGATTTTCTCGGTTCGTAATTCGCTCGGCTACTTCTATAGTGACTTGATTGCCTACCTCGGCTACACGATGTTCGACGAATACAAGGTGATGGGATTGGCGCCTTACGGCGACCCGGAGAGATTCAGATCTCTTTTCCGAAGTCTCTACGAACTGCTTCCGAACGGCGAATACGAGATTCTCTTCAGGAACAACTTGCCGTGGCTCTTTGACAAACTCGCGCCGCGCAGAAAAGGTGAGCCGTTTAGCCAAATCCATAAGGATTTCGCAGCCGGGTTGCAGGAAGCGCTCGAGGATCTGGCCTTTCACATCCTCACTCATTTCAAACAGGTCACCAGGCAGAAGAACCTGTGCCTTGCGGGCGGCGTGGCGCACAATTGTACTCTCAACGGAAAGATCTTGCGCTCGGGCCTCTTCGAGAACGTGTTTATACAGCCGGCGGCGCACGATTCCGGTTGTGCCCTCGGCGCGGCCCTGCACAGTTGTTACGCGCAGGGGAAAGGTACCCGAGGTCATCGACGCCTTGCTCACGTCTATTGGGGAGCCGATGTCGGGAGCAGCGAATCGATAGAGAGATCGCTTAGAAAATGGGACTTACTGGAATTCCGCAAAGAAACGAATATCGCGGAGAGCACCGCAAGAGTTCTCGCCGAAGGCTCCGTAGTAGGCTGGGTGCAGGGCCGTTCGGAGTTCGGGCCGCGTGCTTTGGGAAACCGAAGCATACTTGCCGATCCGCGGCCCGCGAGTAATAAGGATCGAATCAATCAGTTAGTAAAAAAACGCGAGGCATATAGGCCCTTTGCGCCATCCGTGATCGAGGAAGAAGCCGACAAGTTCTTTGAAGTTCGCGCCGCGGAACAGCAGCTTGAGTTCATGCTCTACGTCGTTCACGTCAAGGAAGAGAAGCGGCAATTGCTGGGCGCCGTGACTCATATAGACGGAACCGCGCGAGTCCAGACGGTGTCCCGCAAGACCAACCCTCGCTTCTGGGAGTTAATCCAGGCTTTTGGCGAGAGAACGGGCGTGCCCATTCTTCTCAATACCTCGTTTAACAACAACGCCGAGCCGATCGTCGAGTCGATTGAGGACGCCATAGCCTGCTTCCTCACAACCGGCCTCGACTACCTTGTAGTAGGAGATTACTTAATACAGAAGAAGGCGGGACATCGCCCGCAAGATTACCTGAGGCTTGCGGCTTTTCTGCCGCCGTATGCGAATCTATATCACAAAAAAGGCCGCTCCCTTCGCGGAAAAATAGCAGACTCCTTCTATTTGGGCGTTAGCTATAGTAAAGCGGATCAGTACGGAAGGGACCGGCACGAGTTGTCACAAAAAATGCACGAGTTGTTGAGCCGATCCAATGGTGAACGGCCAGTCGCCGAAGTGCTTACCGAGATGGGCCTGAATGGTGCGAATATTTCACGGCCTTTTATTGATGAGTTGATTGAGCTCTGGTCGCTGCGGCTCATCAGCCTTGGACCTGCCTGTGAGCTGCGAGCGGAGGGCTGAGCCGAAATGAATGAGACAGGCAAGATCGCGACAAGTGGATCCGCCGCGGCTCTGACCGACATCGAGATCTGGTCAATTGGAATCTACTCGGGCGCAACGCTCTCGAATCTCGAGCCGGCGCTGTGTGCGAAGCCGGTTCTTGGGGCCAATGACGTCGATGACGTGCGTGCTCTGTTCGTTGCCGATCCGTTCATGCTCAAGGTCGAAGGTACATGGCACATGTTCTTCGAGGTGCTTTTAGCCGAATCCGAGAAAGGCGAGATCGGGTGGGCGACGAGCGACGACGGGTTGAGTTGGACTTACAGGAAAGTAGTTCTGAGGGAGCCTTTTCATCTTTCTTATCCTTATGTGTTTTGCGTCGACGGCCAGTTCTACATGATTCCGGAGAGCATTAAGTCGAGAGCGGTACGGCTGTATAAGGCAGATCGTTTCCCGGACAAATGGTCTTTCGCAGGAAACATCCTTGAAGGATTGTGGGCCGATCCGTCGGTGTTCTTTTTCGAGGGCAGGTGGTGGATGTTTGCGTGTCACGCGTCTCCAAAGAACGATCAACTCGCGCTCTTTCATGCGGAGGACATTTTTGGCCCGTGGCGCCCACACGCACTGAACCCGATCGTCGACGGTGACAATCGAATCGCCCGTCCCGCCGGGAGAGTAGTCGTAAGGGACGACAGAGTGATCCGGTTCGCGCAGGACTGCAATCCGAACTATGGCACGAGCATTCGCGCGCTCGAGATCTCCGAACTCACTCAATCCGCGTTCAGTGAAAAGGAAATTGAGAACAGCCCGATTCTGCGCGGCGGAGATCAGTCGTGGAATCTGCTTGGAATGCACAATGTCGACCCGCACTGGATCGGCGATCGCTGGCTGGCCTGCGTGGACGGATGGCGATTTGAGCCTCGGTAGAGCGAACTGCTGTCGAGAGCCCGCGAAGGAGGAGGAGAATGAGAGTCCTGATCACAGGCGGCGCCGGATTCATTGGCTCACATCTGGCCGAGCGGCATCTCGAACGCGGAGACGAAGTATATATCCTCGACGACTTGTCCACCGGCTCGATCGACAACATCAATCACCTGAAGACCGACCCGCGCTTTAACTACAACATCGATTCCGTGACCAACTGGCATCTAACCGCCGAACTGGTGGATCGATGTGATCTCATCTATCACCTGGCGGCCGCGGTAGGGGTGCGCTTAATTGTCGAGAGCCCCGTCCGTACCATTGAGACCAACATCCGCGGCACTGAAATAGTGCTGAGTCTCGCTGCAAAGAAGCGAAAACGCGTCCTGATCGCATCAACCTCCGAGGTGTATGGCAAGCGAGAGGTCGTGCCTTTCCGCGAAGACGACGACCTTGTGATGGGCCCGACTAGCAAGGGTAGATGGAGCTACGCCTGCTCAAAGGCAATCGATGAATTTCTCGCGATTGCATACTGGAAAGAGAAGCGTGTGCCGACAATCATCGTCCGCCTGTTCAATACCGTGGGACCTCGACAGACCGGGCGCTACGGTATGGTCATTCCGAATCTCGTGCGCCAGGCCCTTGTCGGCGACGACCTCACGGTTTTCGGAGATGGAAATCAGAGCCGATGCTTCACGCATGTTTCGGATGCCGTCACGGCTCTGATCGGGGTCGCGTGTCATTCGGAATCCCCGGGCCAGGTTTATAACATCGGCAGCAATCGCGAGGTTTCGATCATGGAGCTCGCTGAACGCATAAAGTACCTTACCGGTTCCTCTTCCCCGATTGTAAAGGTTCCTTACGACAAGGCATACGAAGAGGGCTTCGAGGACATGATGCGGCGCGTGCCTGATCTCTCGAAGATAAACGCCCTGATCGGATATGAACCGAAGGTCGGTCTCGACGAAATCCTCACCAGCGTCATCGCGTATCAACGCGAAAAGCTGTCCGACTCGACGCAGTTCGCCTGGCCTAGCATCTGGCAAGGCAGGGAGCGGCCTAGTTCGAATCAGGGTTCTGTGAACGAAGGTGCGTAGAGATGCTCAGAGCAGCGGTAATGAATCTGAACCGGAATAAATCGTCGCGATGCGATTCTCATGCGCTTCCGTTATGCGTACGAGCTGCGGGCGCAGCCGTCGGGTGCCTGGTCCTGTTCGTAAGCGCGCTCGCGCAGACTAATACAGCGCAACTGATGGCAACGGTCAAGGACGCTGGAGGCGCGGTGCTGCCGAACGCATCCGTAACTCTGGTTCACGCCGCGAGCGGAGTCAAATTCGAACGTATATCGAACGAGTCAGGAGCCGTCTTCTTTCCATCACTGCCGGTCGGCGAGTACACAATCTCTATCGAACGCGACGGCTTCAAAAGATTGGTGCGGAGCGGAATCGTTCTTCAGCTCGGGCAGACAGTGAATCTTGACTTCACGCTTGAGGTCGGGGCTGTAACCGATCAGGTCACGATCACCGGGAGCGAAGCGCTTCTGCAAAGCACGACTGCAGAGATCAGCGATGTAATCGACAAGGAAAAGGTCATTGCGCTTCCGTTGAATGGAAGGCAGTTCCTGCAGTTGGCATTGCTGAGCGAAGGCGTAATAAAGCCGCCCGGAGGTACGCGCGGCGCCGCTTTGCAGCAGGCCGGAGATCTCGTGAATGTTGGAGGACAGAGAAGCGGCCATAACATCTATTTACTCGACGGCGTGAAGGTCACCGATGAATATCTCAACAATCTCGTCATCAGCCCGTCGGTGGAAGCGATACGCGAATTCAAGATTCAAAAGTCGATGTATTCGCCTGAATTCGGAGGAAAGGCGTCGGCCCTCATCAACGTGGCCACCAAAGCCGGGACGAATGCTTTTCACGGAAGCTTGTTCGAGTTCTTCAGAAACGAAGTGCTCGACGCGAAGAATTTCTTCGACAATCCCAACAAGCCGATACCTCCATTTCGCCAGAACCAGTTTGGATTTGCAGGGGGAGGTCCGATCCTCATTCCGCGCATCTATGACGGCCGAAACAAGAGCTTCTTCTTCGTCAACTACGAGGGCCAGCGCAGCAGCCGCTCGGTTACGAAGACTTTCTCGGCGCCTTCGGCTGCCGCGAGGCTCGGCGATTTTTCTCATAGCTCAACAATCTACGACCCTTCGAGAGTGGACTCATCCGGAAGACGGCTTCCGTTCTCGGGCAACATCATTCCCGCCGGCCAACTCGATCCGGTCGCGCTCGCGATTCTTGCAAAAGTTCCGCTTCCAAATCTACCGGGCGAAGTTCAGAACCTCGTGAGTGCGGTCGGAGAGACGAATGACGTAGACCAGTTCAATCTGCGCTTCGACGGCCAGTTGACTCCGCGAGACTCGGTATTCGCAAGATTGAGTATCTACAACGCACAGTCGTTTCAGCCGTTCGGGACGAGTCAGTTGAACGAGAGTCTTATTCCGGGCTTTGGCCGGCAGGTCGCCACAAGTACCTCGAATATCGCACTGAGTCATACTCGGATCATCAGCGCGAATCTGTTGAATGAGGTTCGATTTGGCTGGCTTGGCGTGTCGGGAGGACAACTGAGCGAGAATGCAGGATCGGATTTCGCTTCAAGAGCAGGGCTTCAAGGGGTGACGAACGATCCGCGCGACAGCGGCTTTCCGCAGATTTCTTTTGCCGGGTTATACAGCGCGATCGGCGATCCAACGACCTTTGTCTCAAGGCGAGATTCCGACTTTGAGTTGTTCGACAACGTGCTGCTTCGCCGCGGAAACCACACGATGAAGTTTGGAGCCTACTGGTTTCATTTCGCGTTTCGCCCGTCGAATCCCGATACTGCGCGCGGCAGCTTCGCCTTCACAAACAAGTGGACTTCCTCAGCAGTCGGAGCCGTGGACGGCAACGCGTTCGCCGATTTTCTCCTGGGTTACCCGACCACGGCGCAGGTAGGCCTCGGTCGCGGAGAAGAAGACGGCCGAACGAATTGGCTGCATTTCTACGCGCAAGACGACTGGAGTGTAACTCGAAACCTCACGATTAACGCGGGATTGAGATTTGAGCTCAACCAGCAGATGGTCGATGTGAACAACGGGCTCTCGGCAATCGATTTGTCGGTTCCCGGCGGCCGGATCGTGATTGCTTCGGATGATCATGGAAACATCTCACCGACCGCGGCGCCTTTGCTTCCGCTGTTGCCGCTGCCTTACGTCACATCTGAGGCTGCCGGTTGGGATCGAAGCCTGCTTCGGCTAAATTACAACCGCTTCGCTCCAAGGCTGGGACTTGCCTGGAAGCTCCCAGGAAAATCCGAAACGGTTGTCAGAGCCGGGTTCGGAGTCTTCTTGAATCAATGGGCCTACAGCGTTCAGCAGGCTCTCGCGCGAAATCTACCGTTCTTCATCGTCAAGAGCATCAACACAGCGGCGGATGCTAGAAACCCTGCTTTCACCACTGAAAACATCCTGACTTCAAACGCCCTTGGCACGGTCGGCGGCAATAACATGGATCACGACTATCGGATCGAATACAACGAAGCGTGGACTCTCAGCATTCAAGGTCTGTTGACGACCAATACGCTAATCGAGGTTTCTTACATCGGCTCTCGAACGATAGGCGCGGACAGCTCCACGGTGCGAAACGTACCACTTCCCGGGCCCGGTCCGATCAATCAGCGCAGGCCCATCCCGGTCTTGAGCGGGTTCAATACTATTCGATGGGACGGGTGGTCTGCTTACAACGCCTTAACTTTCAAGATCGAACGGCGGTTGGCGCGCGGCGTAAGCTTCGCGGCGAACTATACCTGGTCCAAGTCCATTGATGATGCGTCCGATCCCGGAGCGACTACGTTTGAAACTAATCTTCCGCAGAATGTACGCGATCTCCCATCGGAACGGGCTCTGTCGAGCTTCGATCACCGACACAGATTCGTCGGGACCTTTTCTTATGACCTTCCATTCGGGTCCGGCGCTACGGGCGCCAGAGCAGCCCTACTAAAGGGATGGCAGGTGAGCGGAATCGCCACGGTGCAGAGCGGCGCGCCGTTCACCGTTAATCTGGGCGTCGATCGCGCTAACATAGGCGCCGGCCCCGCTCAGCGCCCGAACTTATTGCGTGATCCGAATCTAAGCAGCGGGAAGAGTCCCGAAGCGTGGTTCGATACATCGGCCTTTTCGCTTCCCGATCAATTCAGCTTCGGAAACGCGGGCCGAAACATCGTCTTCGCGCCGGGGTTCACCAATATGGACCTGTCGCTTCAAAAGGAGACACGGTTACACGAGGCTTTGAAGCTGAAGCTCCGCGCCGAAGTCTTCAACGTATTCAATCATCCGAATTTCGATGTGCCGAACCGAATAGCTTTTACGCCGAGCTTCGGTCGCATCTCGAGCGCCGAGCCGTCGCGCCAGATTCAGTTGGCCTTGAAGCTGGAGTTTTAATTCGAGGAATCGATGTCCGTGATCATCAATCAGTACGACAACGCGATTGTTTCGCCGATGGCGGATTCCTCGTCCGACGCTCTTTTCGTGAGTTGGCTCAGGGAGAAGGGTATCGAGGGAAAAACAATCTTTCACTGGGGATCAGGACAGGATCACGTCGTCGAAAGAGACAACTATGAGCGCGGTAATCCAAATGAAATTATCTCCGTTGTCGGATCACGCGAGGAGCACGATTTCTACATAGAATTCATAACCGACTTTCCGGGCGCTGCCACTCATTACAAGGTGATGTTCGCGGACATCTACACTCTCAGCGCTCGCATGCTCCCGTCATTCGATCTCGTGACGCTGTTTCATCTGTGTCAGTCGCCCGAAAGGAAACCGAGCGCTCACGCTCCGTTGACCGACAAGACGCTACTCGTCCTCTTTCTGTCGAGACTCAATCCTGAGGGGCGCCTGTTGTTTTCGAAGCACACCGCCGATTCGCAACGGCTGCCCGGCGAATTCATCAGGCAGCGGAGAATGGCGGTTGATGAGGAAAGCGAATCGCTTTTGGTTTGCCGTCGAACCTGGTAACGGCCGAACTGAATTGGAGAACCGTAGTGTTGCGGAAAATAGATGAGCTGCCAGTGGTGCTGACAAGCTTCGCGTACCGAAGCGAGTACTTTCCCGAGCTTGACGGCATGCTGGCGACGATAAAGGAGCATCACCCGGAGTGGGGCATCATCGCGGGAAAGGGTCCGGTTCCCGGCGCCGCACTGCCGACACTCGAAGTTGTATCTCTGGCCGGCAACCTCCATTGGGCGCTGCCGGTTCCATTGAACCTTGATGGAAGCGAAGATGACTGGCGCAAAGTTACAAGGATGAAGGCGTGGTGGATGTCACGGGTATGGCATCACCTAGCTGCATTGGAAGAAAGCGAACCGCGGCGCGTGATTTGGCTCGATGCCGATGCAAGGCTAAACGGCAAGCTCGATATCGAGCTCGAGCCAGAGCGCGAGACAATCGCCGCGCCTCGCGATCTCGATCCCGACTATCCCGATCTCGACATCATTTGCAGCGGGTTGCTGTTCGTTCAGGGCGCGGCAGGGGGGCCTGTCGAGCGAATTCTCGATCGGTGGTCGAGCGCCTGCCTTGCGCAGATTCAGGATCTGCGGCCTCCCACGGTTCCCTGGCTTGATGGAGACCAGGAAGTGCTGAATGAAGTAATAGCCGATCTGTCCGATCTGAAGGATGAATACAAGCTGCTCAAGTTGGAACACGACAAGTACGCCGCTTATGCCAATCGGGATGGCACCACGCTGCCTGGCGCGCTGGTCGATCAGTGGCAGATGAGCCGAAAGATGAAATTTCCGGAATGCCGCGAGCGTGACTGGCCTCCACCGGAGGAGGCCCGTCGCCGAGCCGACAGAGAAAAACGAAATTATGGAGTGAGCGTCGAATAGGAGGGCCGTATGAACCAACTTACTGGCAATGTTCTGATCACCGGTGGTTCAGGAACGCTGGGGAATGCGATCGTGCGCACCGCGAAGGCCGAGCGATGGGATTGCTCCTTTACGATCTTTAGCCGTTCGGAGCTTCGACAGGCCCAAATGCGAATGAGCCATTCCGATTGCCGATATATTCTGGGCGACGTCAGGGATGAGGATCGGCTCGCTTCGGCAATTTGCGGTCACGATCTGGTCATACACGCTGCGGCGATGAAGCGAGTGCCCGAGTGCGAGCTTTACCCGGAGGAGTGTTTCCAGACCAACTTCATAGGAAGCTCCAACGTCATTCACGCGTGCATAAGGCACGGTATCAAGAAATGCATTGGAATCAGCACGGACAAAGCGGTCAGGGCAGTTACCGCATACGGAGCTTCAAAGCTGGCAATGGAAAAGCTTTTTCTTGCACAGGCTTCGCAGCCCTGCGCCTTCACGATCGTTAGATATGGAAACGTCGTCGCGTCAAACGGAAGCGTAGTCCCCCTATGGCGCAAACAGACGGAAGCGGGACGGCCCATCGAGATAACAGACAGGAGATGCACGCGGTTTTGGATGGCGCCTAGCGACGCCGTGGCGTTGATTGCTCGAGCAATAAACGCGTCCGACAGCCCCATCATTGTTCCTAAAATGGGGGCGCTTTCGCTCGTTGAAATGGCGGAGATGATTGCTCCGGGCGCGCAGGTCAAAGAGGTCGGGCTGAGGTCCTGCGAAAAACTTCACGAAGATCTGGTTCATACCGACGAGCCCGCCGTCGATCAGGACGGCCATTTTATCATCGGTAGAGGTCGAACCGGCTCCTCCTATACCAGCGAAATGGCGTTTCGTCTAAATCGAAAACAGTTTCTGGGAATGCTCGACGAAGCGGAGAACTACTGAGAGGAGAAGCGATGACCGAGCGAATAGATAAGCTGCCTGTTGTTCTCACGAGCTTCGCTTACAGAGAGGAATATTTTCGGGAGTTGGACGGATTGCTGACCACGGTAAGAGAGCACCATCCCGACTGGCTTATTGTCGCCGGAAGAGGTCCCGTGTCGGGGCTGCCGCCGGGAAGCATGGAGGTAGAGTCTCCGTGGGGTACGCATCGATGGACGCCGCCGGTCGCGCTTGATGTAAACGACTTTGAAACGGCTTTCTTCAATATAGTGAGCCTGAAGCCGTGGTGGATATCTCAAGTGTGGCGGATGTGTTCTCTGCCCGATGACGGCCGGCTTAAGCGGGTTTTGTGGTCGGATGCCGACAACAGGTTCAACGGACCGCTGGATATAGAGCTTCAACCCGACTCGGAACTGGTATCAGGGTGCTGGTCACAAAATCGCGAAATGATTTGCGGAGGACTGCTTCTATTTCAGGGGAAATCCGACGGCACGATCCACAGGCTCATAGACGAGTGGTCTCAGGACTGCCTTGGTTACACTGTGACTCCACCGCCCGTGGGCAAGGAAAACCATCCTGAAGATCAAGAACGGCTCACCGAATTGCTCGGGGCCTTTCCGTATCGCGGTGGTGAAATCGAGGTGCTCAAGCTGGATATAAACAAATATCTCTGCTGTCCGACAGACGGAGACAAGATCGAGAGGCGAGGGCTCGTCGAAAGCTGGTATATGAGCGCCCGGATGCAACGGCCGGAAAATCGCAATCGGAACTGGCCTCCCCCCGAAGAGTATAGACGGCATGCGATGATAGGAGATTCAATTCCAGACGCAAATTGGGATCCGTATGAGAGCTAATCAAAATTTGTTTTTGAGGGCTCTTGAATCTCAGTGCGTCTCAGGGCGTTAGTGTAAGAGAGTGACGCATGGAGCTCTGCACTTTCAAAAAAGCGTGGCCCCTGACCGTAGATTGCTGTCCGTGTGATGTGCATTTTATCCAATACCTCGAGGAAAGAAATCTCGTCGGCAAGTCGATCTTCCATTTCGGTACTGGAGAACATCATCTGGTCGGCAAGAACAACTATGAGCGAGGAAATCCCAACGAGGTTCTGGCTTTGACTGCCTGCCGCGAAGAACACGACATCTATATAGACTACATCGTCAGGAATCCGCTTGCGGCAAATTATTACAAGGTTCTGTTCGGAGACATACACACTCTGAGCCCCCGGTTGCTCCCCGCGTTCGACCTTGTGACCCTGTTTCACTTATGCGAGACCTGGGATGAACAGGTAGCGGAATATGCACGATTGGACGGCGCGGAAATCGTCTCGCTATTTTTGTCTAAGCTTAATCCCGGAGGAAGAATTTTCTTTTTTCCTCAGTCCCACGGCTATTCAGGAGACAACACGGATGCGGGGGACATCGTCAGGAACTTCCTGTCGAACAATGAAATGGCGGTTGAGGAAGAGTACGAGAGCTTGCTGATATGCAGGACTCCATTTTGATTCGCGGCGCGCCGAAGCGATCCGACATCCGAATCGTGCGGCCGTTTTCCGCAAGCTGGGTTCCCATCGAAAGTCGCACAATCTCACGTGATGAAAGCGTTCCGAAGCGAAGTGAATCGTTCAATCGACGCGGAAGACGTTATGACGGACATCGAGCGGTTGTGGCAATACATTCGGCCAAACAGGGCGAAGATCGGTGTGTGTGTGTTGTTGAGCCTGGCCGGCAGCGCCTTGACGGCGATAGCTCCGATCGTAATGCAAAGGGCCGTCGATGATCTGATTCGGCAGACCACAAAAACGGTGCTCGTAAGATATGCCGCGGTCATAGTCGGTATCGCTCTTATTCAGGGAGCCGTGCTCTTTATCAGAGAGCGGTTGTTTCAGAGAGCCTCATATCAAATCGAACATGATCTGCGGAAAGATTTCTACCGGGGGCTTCAGAGGCAGCCGATGGAGTTTTTTCAAACCCACAAGATCGGCGATCTGATTGCGCGAGCGACTAACGACTTAACGGCGGTCATCGCGAGTATAGGCCCGGTCTTCAGGTCGACGGTAAGCGCTCTATTCGTCCTGGCAGTGATCGTTCCGCTGATGATTTCTTTGAGCGGATGGCTGACGCTGTTTTCGTTCGCGTCCACGCCGCTTCTGGCGCTCAATTCGCAGTTATATGCAAAGCGGCTTCGGGAGAGTTTCGACAAGGTGCAGGAGTTTTTCGGACGAGTCTCCAGCCGCGCTCGAGAATCATTCGCGGCCGTTCGCACCATCAGGGCCTATACGCAGGAGCCGGCCGAAATCGAAAGCTTCAGATCTTTGAATCGCGAATATGTCGGACACAGTCTGAAATTGATTCGTCTACTGGCCGTTCTGCATCCGCTGTTCGAGTTTTTGACCGGGCTCAGTTTTCTGTGCGTGCTCTGGTACGGTGGCGACCTGGTGATAGAAAAAAGACTGTCGATCGGCCAGTTCGTTGAATTCAGCCTGCTGTGGGGAATTCTGGTCGCGACGATTTCCGACGTAGGATGGGCTGTTGGCGCGCTTCAGCGAGTAAAGGCTTCGATGCGCCGAATCAACTCGATAATGTCGATTGAGCCGGCTATCACCGACGCAGGCGAGCCCGTGAATGTTCGAGAGATTCGCGGTGAAATCGAGTTTCGCGATCTCACTTTTCGATATGAGAAAAGCTCCAATCCGGCTTTGTCCGGCATAACGCTGCGAATTCGACGCGGACAGACTGTTGCCTTTGTCGGTCCGGTAGGATCGGGAAAATCGACGCTGTTGAATCTGGTTCCGAGGCTGCTCGATGCGGAGCCGTATGAACTCCTCCTTGATGGCGTTCCCATAAATGAAATCCCTATTCGGGTCTTGCGCTCCTCGATCGGCTATGTCGGACAGGAAACAATCCTGTTGAGCGGCAGCGTTGCCGGCAACATTGCGTTTGGGACCAAACGAGCTTCTCTACAAGCGATCGAGAGAGCTGCCTCCCAGGCTGCGATTGCGGAAGACATTGCCGACTTTCCAGCCGGCTACGAAACAAGCATTGGAGAGCGCGGGAGCAGTTTGTCCGGAGGCCAGAAGCAGCGCCTGGCGATAGCGCGCGCTCTTATTCGGGAACCGAGGATTCTAATTCTCGACAATGCGCTTTCAGCGGTGGACGGATTTACCGAAGAGGCGATACTAAAGTCGCTGCGCGAGGTTATGCGCAACAAGACCTGCCTCATAGCGTCTCATAGACTGCGCACCGTAAAAGAGGCTGACGTGATCGTGGTCCTCGATGAGGGCCGAATCGTAGAGCAGGGAACCCACGGTGAACTACTCGAGTCCGGAGGAGCCTACGCCGATATGTATGAAAGGCAATTGCTGGAGGAGGAGCTGACGGCCGATTGGTAGCCGGTTCCGGCATTACGTTGAGCCCTTCGGAACGCCAGAGTTCGGTTGTAGACCATGTCTGACTTGCACGAGGAAGATGCAACCGTAACCGTACAGCCCGATTTGCAACTGTTCAGGAGGTTGCTCGGCTACATATGGCCGCATAAATGGCATGCGATTCTCGCGGTCGTTCTTTCAAGTTTAAGCGCGCCGTTGGTCTTGGCCGCGCCTCCGTTGACCAAGGCGGCCGTAGATTTGTTCATCGCACCTGATTCATCCATACAGCCGGCCGGGTTAGATCTTCTCTTAAAGATGGGAGCCGAGTCGGTCGGTCTCGGCGAAACAAGACATCAGGGAATACTCTTCATCGCGATTGTCTTTCTGGCGGCTACGGCCGGCGCGTTCTTGCTTCGATACTTTGAAATACGTGTCATAGGTCGCATGGGTCAGCGGATATTGTTTGACCTGAGAGACAGCATCTTCTCAAAAGCGCAATACCTTCCAATCAGTGTTTATGACCGCGTCTCTACCGGACGATTAATGACGCGACTGACGGCGGATGTCGACTCGCTCAACGAACTGCTGACATCGGGAGTCGTCGGAGCGATCGGCAACCTGATGATGATCTTCTATGTCGTGGCGTGGATGCTGTGGGTGAACTGGCGCCTGGCCGCGGTGTCGTTGGCGATACTGCCGCTGCTTATTTTGCTGGCGATATGGTTCCGGTTAGGTGCGAGACCCCGCTTTGGAGCGGTCCGAGCCGGCATCGCGAATATCAATTCTTTCCTGTCGGAGCGCCTGACTGGTGTCCAGATAATTCAATTGTTCAACCGCGAAGAAGAAGAGGCCGAGCGATTCGACCAGATAAACGATCGGTACCTGCAGGCCAACTTTGGAACGGTTGTATATACGGCAGGGTTCCATCCCCTGGTGGAGATCATTCAGGCGGTCGGCGTGGCGTTGATTATTCTGTTTGGCGGCGGCCAGGCTATAAGAGGCGTCGTGAGCATAGGGACCGTCATCGCCTTCGTTCAGCTTACCCGGGCCTTCTACGAGCCCATTTCTGAGATCAGCGAGAAATACAACGCACTGCAAGCGGCGCTTGCATCCGCTGAACGCATCTTTCGCTTACTGGACAGCTCGGCGCCGGCGGTCGCGGCGAGGAGTGAGGTAAAGAGAATAGACGCGGCGCGCGGACGCATTGAATTCCGCAACGTGTGGTTCGCCTACGACGAAGGCGAGTGGGTGCTGAAGAATGTCTCGTTCATTATCGAAGCCGGCGACAGGGTAGCATTCGTCGGCCATACCGGCGCGGGCAAGACAACGATTACGAACCTGCTGCTTAGATTTTATGAAGTGCAGCGCGGTCAAATACTGCTCGACGACATCGATATCGGAGACATCGATCTACAAGAGCTCAGATCCAGCTTCAGCATCGTTTTGCAGGACGTCTTTCTCTTTTCGACGGATATGACTTCGAATATAAGACTTGGAAATGAGGGCATCACCGACGAGATGGTCGAGTCAGCCGCGCGCGAGGTTCACGCCGGCGCGTTTATATCCCGGCTGCAGCACGGTTATAGAACCGAGCTTCACGAGCGCGGATCACAACTATCCGGCGGCCAGAGACAGTTGATTGGGTTCAGCCGCGCGCTTGCGTTTAACCGGCCTGTGCTTATTCTCGACGAAGCCACGAGCTCGGTAGACCCCGAAACGGAGATGCTGATTCACAACGCTATTGAAAGACTGATGGCGGGCAGGACTTCGCTGATAATCGCGCATCGACTCTCCACCATCCGGTCCGTTGATAGAATCATAGTGATGCACAAAGGCGAAATATGCGAAGAAGGAGATCACGACAGCCTGATCGCTCTTCGGGGCATCTACTGGAGGCTTTGCCAGTTGCAATTTGAACGCCGCCTAAAACGAAGCGCGGCCGACATCGGAGCGTGTGACTGATTAATTCAGGGGTCTATGAATGAGCACAGCCAACACCGGCGACTCATTTTGCTATGAAACATTGACCGATCCGTCCGAGATCGCTTCAATCGGCGACTACTGGGATCGATTACTCAATGGCTCGCGAGCCAATCGTGCGTTCAATTGTTCGAAGTGGTTTTTGGCTGCAATCGCTCTTTATCCTGAGCTGAGCCCGCTTGTCCTGATCGCGCGACGCGGCGCCACGCTATCGGGCGTTTTTCCTCTGGTCGTCGATTCTCGAGAGGGAACCGCCCGTTTTCAGGGAGCGTGGAGCGCCTATCCGGACATTCTCGCTGATGCCGATGATTGCGAGATCTCGCGCGGATTGCTCAACTACGCTCTTTCGAGCAAGCGATCTTATGAGAAGTTGCTGCTAAGGCGCATCCGGCCCGATTCCAACTGCATTCGCGCGGCAAGGGCGCTCGGTCTTATTGGCGAGGATGATCCGCCATTTTTACCTCGGAGCATCGAGGCATGTTATTACGCGAGCCTCGAGCAGGGCTACGAGCACTACATGAATACGCGGAGCAGGAACCTGCGTCACAACATGACCAGGGTTCAGAACAAGGCATCGAGAGAAGGCGTGGCTGCTACTGAACTCACCCCTGGCGAGATCGATCCTTCGACATTGCCTGAGCTCTTCATGTCGCTCCATTTCAGCAGGTTCGGTGAGCAAACGGTATTGCGGTCGTCTCGCGTGTTTCTCGAAACCCTGCTCCCGGCGTTATTCGTTGAGCGGAGAATGAGAGCGTTTGCCCTGGTGTTCAATGATAAAACTGTAGGCATACATCTCGCGATGATTGGCGCGAACAGTCTTATAGGTTGGAACGCCGGCTTCACGGACGAAATTGCGAGCCTGTCTCCGGGCAGGTTGTTGCTTCATGCGGCGATTCGGCAGGCCTGCGCCGACGGATTGGCTGAATACGATCTCCGCGAAGGCAGCGAAAGCTATAAGAGCGATTGGCGGACGCATACTCGTAATATTGGCAGCCTCGAGCTGGCGATCGGAGGCCGCCGACTGATCGTCGGCTCTGGAAGCCTATTCAAAGCCGAGGTGACACGTTGAGAAACTACGATGCCAACCGAGAATTTTACGAGACACCCGGAGTGCCCGAGATGTTCGGCTCCGACGCCGGCCTCTTTCCTGCCGAAGAAATGATTCTGACGTACTTGAAAAACGAGCTACGAAATCAGCCGATTCTCGATATCGGAGTCGGAGGCGGCAGAACGACACCGCATCTTCTACGCATAAGCGGCGACTACGTGGGCATCGACTACTCTGAAATAATGATCAGGCTTTGCAGGGCGCGGATGCCGGAAGTCGCTTTCGAGGTCTGCGACGCAAGGGACCTGTCGAGGTTCGAAAGCGACCGCTTTGCCGCCGTGTTTTTTTCATGGAATGGAATTGATTCGGTGAGTCCAGAAGATCGCGGCCGAGTTTTGAGAGAAGTAAATCGCGTTCTCAGAAGAGACGGGGCTTTTGTTTTCTCGGCCCACAATCTCGACTGGTGGAATCGACGCGAGTTGAGGTTGATCCGCCGGCTTTCCCTTTCGCCCAGCCCGATGAAGCTCTATCGTCTCAACAAAGGACCAATCAAAGTGTATGCGGCTAGTTTGATACGTCGCCTCAAACACAAGTTTCATAACCCTGAACAGGCGATGATACTCGAATACGAGCAATTCATCGTCTTGCCCATTTATTACATTCGGCAGGAAGAGCAGCTCCGGCAATTATCGGAATTCGGTTTTTCCAAAGTAGTGACGGTCGGGGCCGACGGCCGGCTGTTTGATGAATACAGTCGCGCAAACGACTATCTGTTGCACTATGTCGCCCGAAAGGAATGATCGATTGCACGCGAAGTGAATCAGCTTAATGTCGCGTGCCGAAAGAGCCTAGATAAGGGGAATCTATAATCGTCACTTGCGATTTGGCGCCTTTTCATTTTGTCCTTACGTCCGCCGCGGCGGCGGAACGCCAATTTCCGCGTCGCGAACCTCTTATCGCTGGACGTATTTTCGCCGATCTGATTTGATCAATCGGCGAAAAACCCTATGACTACATCATCTCGCGCAGTGAAGCCCTCGGGCCCGTTCGTGGGCATAAAAGTTCTGGATTTTTGCCGTTTCATCAACGGTTCGTACAGCGCGATGTTGATGGGGGATATGGGCGCCGACGTAATCAAGATCGAGCCGTTGACCGGCGACCTGTCACGCGCCTGGGGGCCGTTCGTTGCCGGCGAGAGCCGTTTTTTTCTGGGCTGGAATAGAAACAAACGCAGCATTGCGCTCGATCTCTCGACTGAAACCGGAAAGCAAATTGTTCGCGAGCTCGCGCAAAACGCCGATGTAGTCGTCGAGAACTTCCGGCCGGGTGTCACGAAGAGGCTGGGGATCGATTATCAATCGCTGTCGGAGCTGAATCCTCGTCTCATCTATTGCTCGTCTACCGCGTTCGGTCCGAAGGGGCCGTATGCGCATCGCCCAGCGTATGATCCGGTGCTCCAGACGATGGGCGGAGCAGCGAAATTGAATACGAATTTCAGTGGTAAGGTGGCCATTTGTTCAGTTGCGGTTTCGGATTATCAAGCCTCGATGCTCGCGCTGACCGGAATTATCACTGCTCTATATCATCGCGAGCGGACCGGCGAAGGCCAATTGGTCGAGACCTCGCTGCTGCAGGGCATAATGTCGGCTCAGGCGCATTACTTTTGTGAGTCGCTGGAGCTTGAAGAAGACGGGCCCGCCGGCATCTTTCCCTATCGATTCTTCGAAACAAAGGACGATCTTATATTCATCGGAGCCGCTACGAACAAGTTCTGGCGCCTGCTCTGCGACGCGATCGGAGCAAACGAACTGGCGATGAATTCCGCATATGATACCAATGCAAAACGGCTCAAGCACCGTGATGCCCTATTCGAATTGCTGAGCCAGTATTTTCGCGATAAGACCACGGCCGAATGGGAGGCGCTGCTCGTGGAGCGCGGCGTGCCCTGTGCGCCGGTCAAGTCTTTCCAGGAGTTCTTTGTCGATCCACAGGTCGAAGCAATGGAGATGAATCCCGTTATCGAACATTCAACGATTGGGCCGGTTCGACAAGTCGGCCTTGCGATCAACTTCGAAAAGACACCGGGACGGATTCAAAGCCCGCCTCCGACGCTCGGTCAGCATACGGAAGAGATTCTGCGCGAGCTTGGTCATGATGACGACTTCATTGCGGGCCTCAGAGAAGCAGGTGTGATACCGGCTCTCCGAAAAGAACGATAAAGGATCTCTCGATACACGCGACGCCGCTCCGACGTTTGCGCATCAGCGATCAATCTCACGATTGCCAAGAGCAAAACACACGAATAATATGACCTACCACAAACTGACATGCCTCGAGGAGGAACAATAATGCCGAGAGTAAACAGGCAATTCACGCTTGCCTCGCGCCCCGTGGGTTTACCTAAGGAGTCCGATTTCAAGCTCATCGAGACGCCCGTGGCCGATCCGGGCGAAAATGAATTTGTCGCGAAGACTTTGTATTTATCCGTCGATCCTTATATGCGCGGAAGAATGAACGATGCGGAGTCCTATGCGCCGGCCGTGCAGCTTGGTGACGTGATGGTAGGAGGAGCCGTTGCCGAAGTAATGGAATCCAGGAACTCGCGCTTTAAGGCCGGTGACATTGTAGAGGGCTTCATAGGTTGGCAGGAGTACATAACTTCCGATGGGGCCGGTTACAGGAAAGTCGATCCGAGCATAGCGCCCGTCTCTACGGCGCTTGGTGTTCTTGGAATGCCCGGGCTCACCGCTTACTTCGGTTTGCTTGATATCTGCAATCCGAAGGCGGGCGAAACGGTAGTCGTTTCAGGGGCCGCCGGAGCCGTGGGCTCGCTCGTAGGACAGATCGCGAGAATCAAAGGATGTCGCGTAGTCGGCATCGCGGGATCGGATGACAAGATCGATTGGCTGGTCAACGAGCTTGGATTCAATGCCGCATTTAATTACAAAACCGTGAAGGACTACGTGGCCAAGCTCGCCGAGCTGTGTCCGACCGGCATCGACGTGTACTTTGACAATGTGGGCGGCCCGATCACGGACGCTGTATTCCGCTTGATTAACACCAGGGCCCGAATTTCGATCTGCGGCCAGATATCGCAATACAATCTCGATAAGCCGGAAATGGGGCCTCGATTGCTGTCGATGCTCTTGATAAGGCAAGCACGCGCTGAAGGGTTTCTTGTCTTTCAATTCGCCGATCGATACGAAGAAGGCATACGTCAGATGGCTGTCTGGATCAAAGAGGGAAGACTGAAATACCGAGAATCGATAATAGAAGGATTCGAGAATACGCCTCGTGCGTTCATCGGCATGCTGCAGGGCGAAAATACGGGTAAACAACTAATCAAAGTCTTGTGAGTTGTGATTGGTCTTTTGTCCCTGATCGTTTTGTCATTTGTTGGTTGGCGGCTGTTGCTGCTGATCTGTAATTTTGGCGAGCTCAGTGCGTGCGCGCGAGTGCGAGGGATCATATTCGATGGCCAGTCGAAGATGCTTATCGGTCTCGACGAGGTCCCCGGCTGATTCCCGGCACAAAGCCACAATGAAGTGTGCTTCGGCGAGCTTCGGCGCGAATTCCAGAAGCTTTTCGGCGTGTTCTTGTGCTTCTCCGAACTGACGCTGCGCCGCGAGAGTGCCCGCGAGGTTTAGTCTTGCAAGCTTGCTGTCGGGACTAATCTCGAGGGCTTTTCGAAAATGAACCTCGGCGGACTTTAGATCTCGGCGCTCAACCAGAAGACTGCCGAGGTTGTTATGGGCCTTCGCGTATCGCGGCTCCAGTCTTAAGGCTTCGTTAAAATCCGCCGCGGCTTGATCGAACTGGCCGAGTGTCTTCAGGGCCGATCCCCGATTATAGAAAGCGCCCGCGTTGCTCGGATCGATTGCGATCGATTCGGTGAATTGGGCAACCGCGTCCGCAAGCCTGCCCTGTGTCTGTAACTCGGTCCCGAAATTTATCCTCGCACGTGGATTGGCGGGGAGCTTCACAATCGTGTCCGCCCACAGGCCCATCTCCGTCTTGTAGTCCTGATTGCGCGATAACGTCAGAATACCCAGCGAAGCAACCATCACTATTACAAGCAGAAAGGCAAGCCGTCCTCCGTTGATTGCGGAGCAGGCCGTCGCAACTCGGGAATGAAGCCATCCGCGCCAGAGTTCGATCGCGCCAAACACCATGCCGCTTATGACTCCGGCCAGTGAAAGATACACTCGATATTCATAGGCCAGATCGTTAAAAGGCATTATGGATGAGGACACCGACAGAATTATGAAGAACCATGCGCCGAAGATCGCCCATGGAGCGCGCCGCCATAATCCAAATGCCGTCAACGCCGCCGGCACAAATAATGGAATGCCATAAGCAATCGCCGCCCAAATTGATTCCGCCCTTGGCCATGCATAATCAAACGCCAACGGCGCTGGAACGAGCGACAGTCGAATGTAGTGCCAGACCACCGCGAACTCGGAAATGAAATAGCGGAAGGGCGAGATCGATTTCACGGCGAACCCGGCCGTATCGTTTACCGGAGATATGAGAACCGTGATGAGAAGCGCTGCCCATCCGAGCGCGAGCCCCGCGTACAATCGCCAATGTGAGCGCAATGCCTCTCGAACGGAGTTGGAGAAGAAGAGGTAATCGAATACGAGAATCATCAAGGGCGCGGTCACCATCACCTGTTTGCTCAACATTCCGCATATACAGGCCGCGGCAGCCCCGAAAATCCAGAGATTTCGTCTCGCGGCTTCGAAGCTTCGCAGCGAGCAGTAGACGGCCAGTAGATAGAACATGCCCATGAGCGATTCGCATCGCTGGATGACGTAGGTGACCGCCTGCGTCTGAATCGGATGCACCGCCCATATGAGCCCGATCACCATCGCAACCGGCGTCGCAATATCCTGATATCGCTTCGAGAGTCTCTCAGAGAGTAAGGTGCGCCGTACTACTCCGAACAACGCGATGGCTGCTATTACGTGAATCAGGATGTTAAATGCGTGATAGGACCACGGAGAGCTCCCGCTTATCTTGTAATTGAGAGCTAGTGAATAGGCGATCAACGGACGCGAAATGTTATTGAGTCCGACAAGCACCGCGCCGGGCGGCCAGAGCTGATGAATGTATGGATTCTCGTCGATATAAACGTGATCGTCGAATACGAACGGGCCTGTGAAACTATTGCTGTAGAAAATAAGTGTGAAGATGGCTATCAGCGCGGCCGCGACGGGAACTGACAGGCTCGAGTACCGGCTCAGCGGCTGAGAGTTAACGGGCCCGTCTGCAATAGCAGAACTCATCTTCGGTCCTTTCGTCAGAGCGTGTATACGGCGGCGAAAAATGGTCAATCAGATCGCGGGGCGGAATTAGGCGCGGGGCTTACCAGATGGGAGCAAACAGTCGTCGGTTGGTTTCACTTGGAGTCGGCGTGAATCCAACCACGCGCGATTCTATCACACCGTCCAGGCGGAACAAGACTAGACTCTCAATTCGCGGTTGGGCGGCGTTGCCGGTCGGCTTCAATGCCTTCCGTCGCTTTGTCGCAGCCATCGTGCTCATATAGAATTCGGCCGAAGATCGGTCTTCTTTGAAACTGCTCACGTCTAGTATGAGGATGGTGACAAATGCGATTCTGGTTAACGCTCCTTTTATTATCGATCCTGGTCGCGGCGTCCGGCGCGTCAGGATTCACTAATCAAACGAGGACTCATTCGATGTCACGAAGCAAATCCGAAAAGCACGACTCGTCTTCGCTTCCGGCCAAAATCAAGCGATTTGCCCCGACTGAAGTAAAAGCCGATACGTCACATCTAACGCCGGGCGACCGCCAGGCGCTCGCGAAGATCGTCGAAGCCGCGAAGCTCATGGATCCCGTTTTTTTGCGGCAGGCCTGGAGCGGCAATGCCGCGCTTTTGAAGAAGCTCAGGGCTGATTCCAGTCCAGCAGGCCGGGAGCGATTACATTACTTCTTGATCAACGTCGGGCCGTGGTCTCGTCTGGACAAGAACGAGCCGTTCATTGACGGCGTGCCGGCTGAAAAACCGGCGCACGCGGGTTTCTATCCCGACGACATGACAAAAGATGAATTCAATAGCTGGATCGCCGGTCTCTCCGAAGAAGATAAGAAACGGGCGACCGGATTTTTCTATGTGATTCGCCGCGATGCAAACCGAAAGCTCAAGATCGTGCCCTACAGCGAAGAATATCGCGAGTTCCTGGCTCCGGCGGCCAGGCTTCTCAACGAAGCGGCCGCGCTCACGAAGAACGCGACTCTGAAGTCCTTTTTGACCAAGCGAGCCGCGGCCTTTTCATCCAACGATTACTATGAAAGCGATGTCGCCTGGATGGATCTCGATTCACCAATCGAGCTGACCATTGGGCCATACGAGACATACGAAGACGAACTGTTTGGATACAAGGCAGGCTTCGAGGTCTATGTGACGCTCCGCGACGAAGCTGAATCATCCAAGCTCGCCAAGTTCGGCGCGTACCTGCAGGAGGTCGAGAACAACCTTCCAATCGATCCCAAGTACCGGAACTCAAAGCTCGGCGCCGCTTCACCTATCCGCGTAGTAGACGAAGTCTTTGCCGGAGGCGAGGGAAACGCGGGAGTGCAGACCGCCGCATACAACTTGCCCAATGACGACCGAGTCATTCGAGAGAAGGGCTCCAAACGAGTGATGCTGAAGAACGTCCAGGAAGCAAAGTTCAATAAAGCGCTGATACCAATCTCGCGAGTCGTGCTGGACAAAGGTCAGCAGGCGGACATTTCATTCGACGCCTTCTTCACTCATATTCTCGCTCACGAGCTGATGCACGGATTGGGGCCGCACGGCATAAAAGTGGGCGGGCGGGACACAACGGTTCGCCAGGAATTGAAGGATCTCTATTCCGCGATAGAGGAAGCCAAGGCAGACGTAGCCGGATTGTTCGCCTTGCAGTACCTGATCGATAAAGGCGCGGTCGACAAGAAGCTCGAGTCCTCGCTTTATACTACCTACCTTGCGAGCGCGTTTCGCTCAGTCCGATTCGGAATCACCGAAGCTCACGGTAAGGCCGTCGCGCTCCTGTTCAACTACGTAATGGACGACGGAGGCTTCGCGTACGACGAAAAGACGGCGACCTTCAGGGTCGTGCCATCCAGAATCAAAGAGTCGGTTCGTAAACTCACTCACGACATAATGACGCTTCAGGCGGAAGGCTCTTATGAAAAAGCGCGTGCGATGCTCGCCAGGTGGGCTGAAATTAGGCCCGCGATGAAGAAGGCCTTCGACATTCTTGGTTCAGTGCCGGTGGACATCGAACCCGTCTTTACGGGCTCGAGTGTCTGGCGTACAAGCCTGAGGTAGAACTTGGATTTGGGCCCGCCTCGTTTAAGGCGCCGGGCCTTCTTTGTGTGCGCGGCCTTCTCGATACAAGCTCAGCCTGACCTTTATCGCCGCGCCAAGCTCCGGATCGCGTGCTTCCGTTGCGAGATTCAACGCGGTCTCGGCCGCTTGAATTGCTTCCGGAAATCTCCCCGCTTCAGCATAGGTCACGGCGAGAGTGTCAAACGCTGCCGGATTTCTTTCGTGCGTTACGACGACGCCTTTCTCCGCTAACTCTATCGCCTCTGAAGAGCTTCGGTATTTTGGATCCTCCTGAGTCGCGAGGAGCAGCGCAAGATAATTCATAGGCTCGAACAGGTCGGGATCGATCCGTCGGGCCGTGTTGTAATCGCCTATCGCCTCTTCTGTCGCCCCCTTGCGTTCGAGCGCGAGTCCTCTTGCACAGTATGCCTGGGCGTGGCCCGGGTCGGCCGATATAGCCTGTGAAAAATGCGAGACGGCCTCGTCAAGCTTGCCCTCGCGGGCCAGAACCTGGCCAAGGTTGAAGTGGGCATATTCAAAGCTCGGCCTCAATCGAAGGGCCTGGTACAGATGGTTCTTGCCGGCTTCGAGCTGACCGCGCTTAACAAGCAGCTCTCCGAGATTGCTGTGCGCGACCCAGGAGCCCGGATCATTTTCGCAGGCCTTTTCGAAACATCTCAGCGCTGCCTCCGAGTTGCCGCGAGCGATGTAGACCCTTCCCAGATTCGAATAGGCGCGGGCATTGTGCGGCCGTTTGCGAACCGCGTCCCGCCACAGGGTAAGCGAATTCTGATAGTCGATATTGCGTCTCAACACAGCCCAGGCCGCTGATGAAACGACAGCCGCGACAATCGCGAATACCAGCAATCTGCCGATCTTCGTTCGCCTCTCGCGGGCAATCGTCAAACGGCCAAGGAGCCGGTCGCCGAGAACATAGCCGCCGATCACCAAGGATGTCACCACGGCAGCGAGCGGCAAGTACATGCGGTGCTCAAATGCGAGATCGGAGAAGGGAACAACGCTGGACGTGATTGAAAGAATCAGGAAAAACCATGCTCCGAGGATTCCCGTCGGTCTGCGCTTGATGAGCAGCCATACCGTTGTACCGGCCAGCGCCAATACCACGGCCGCGTAAGGAATGACGGCCCCCAACGTCGTTGCTCGCGGCCAGCCATAATCAATAACTAATCCGGCGGGCCAAACAGACAGACGCAGGTAGTACGCGACTACTCCGAATTCCGAAGCGAGATAGTCCAGCGAGCTTATCGATTTCACCGCAAAGCCGGCCGTTTCGTTTACGGGCGAGGCGATGAACGTTAAAACAAGAATGCTCCACGTGAAGGCCAGCGCTGTATAAAACTTCCAACGCGCGCGAAGGGCTTCTTTGAACGAGGGAAACAGAAGGATGCCGTCGAAGAGGACTACGGCTATCGGCGCGGTGACCATCACCTCTTTTGACACCATTCCCAGGGCCGATGCGACGATAGCCGCGGCGCTCCAGATACTTCGTCGCCTGGAATCAAAGGCCCTGAGCGCGCAATAGACGGTCAAGAGATAGAACAATCCCATGAGCGACTCGCAGCGCTGAATGATATATGTGACGCTTTGCGTTTGCAGAGGGTGAGCAACCCAGATCATGGAGACTATCAACGCGAGCGCGGTTGCGTGGGCTCCGAATCTCTCCCTGAGACGTATTGTGAGCAAGCTTCTACGAACGATTCCGAAAAGCGCCAGCGCCGCAAAGATATGAATCAGGAAATTGACCGCATGATAACTCCAGACGTCATACCTGCTGATCGCGTAATTTATTGCGAGCGACAGCCCGATCAACGGCCGCGAGACGAAACGCGGCGAGAACATTGCCTGCCACGGAGGCCAGAGAGTTTGGCTCTCGCGATTACCGATGAAGTACAGATCGTCAAAAACAAACGAGCACCTGAAGCTGTTCGAGTAAGCGACAGCTCCTACAGCCGCGATGACAAGCGCGCATAGTAGTACCTTGTATCTGCTCGCCGATAAATCCCCGTCGCTCATAGATAGTTATACCGCTTTGAAAATTAATGAAGAGCCTTCGATTGCTCGGGGACACTCGCAAATAGACAATGCACTATTGAGGCTTTGGCGCGCTTTGAGCCTGAGGTCTCCAGGCGGCTCCGGCGCGATATCTTTCGAGACGGGCCTGGATTACGGCGGCCATCTCCTTCGAGTTAGCCGCCGAAGCCATTTCCAGCGCTCGCTGTTCAAGCAGAAGCGCATCCTGAAATCGTCCGGTCTCGGCAATAGCCACGGCCAGCGCATCAAGCGGAAGCGGCTGCTGCTCTCTCGTCATCGCCACCGCCTTTTCCGCGAGCCTGACCGCCTCTTCTCTGTTGGAGTCGTCTCGAAGCGCGAGACAGATCGCGAGGTGGCTGAGAGCGGCATACGAACCCGGCTCGAGCTTCACCGCCGTCGCGAATGTCGAAGCCCCTTCCGCAAAATTGCCCTGACGTTCGAGCACCAGACCGAGACTGAAATACGCTCCGGCATTTTCCGGATCGCCTTCGATCGCTTTGCGGAAGTGGTCGGCCGCATCGTCCGACTTTCCTTCCAGTGAAAGCGCATTCGCAAGGTTGTAATGCGCCCAGGCATTCTTTGGGCCCAGTCTCACGCCTTCGTTAAGATGAAACTTGCTCTCTTCGAAATTACCTACGAGCCATAGCGCCGATCCGAGATTGGTATGCGCATCCGCTGAGTAAGGGTTTTCTTTGCAGGCTTCCGTGAATTGTTCGGCCGCGTCTTCGAAGAGCCCGCGCCGTGCGAGAAGCTTGCCGAGATTGTTTCGAGCGCGCCAGTTTGCCGGGCGCTCCTTGACGACGCCGGCCCACATTACGAGATCGCTCTGATACTCGGCGTTTCGCTGCACGGTCCCGGCGGCCAGAAGCGCTATGACAATCAAGGTCAACGCTGCGCCCGCCCACTTGAGAGCCGGCTCTCTGGCCGGGGCCGCCGATGACCAGCGCCGGATCAAGTCGTATCCGCCAATAACGACAAGAGCAATCGGAGCGGCAATCGGCAAATACATTCGATGTTCGAACGCGAGATCGGCGAAGGGCATTATGGTCGAGGTCAACGACAGGATTCCAAAGAACCACGCGCCAAGAAACCCGGCCGGCTTTCGCCTGATGAGCGCCCATACCGTTGCCGCGGCAAGCGCGCCGATGATTATTCCGAACGGAAGAATCTCACGGATGCTTTTAGCCGCCGGCCACATGTAATCGAACACGAGCGGGTCGGGCCGGAATACAAGGCGAAGATAGTAGACGATGACTCCGAACTCCGAGATGAAGTAGTCGAAGGAAGAGATCACCTTAACTTCGAAACCCGCCGTTGAGTTGGCGGGCGAGGCGAGAAGCGCTCCGAGCAACACAGCCCACGTGCCTGCCAGACCTCCGTAGAAATATCTCCGAACCTGAAGCGCCTTCTTAAAAGATCCGGATTCGAACATTGCATCGTAAAGCAGCACCAACAGCGGCGCGGTGGCCATCACCTGCTTGGAGAGCATTCCGGCGGCGCTTGCCGCAATGGCCGCCGAATACCAGAGCGCCTTTCGCGGGGAATGAAAACTTCGAATCGCGCAATAGAGTGTGACCAGATAGAAGAGCCCCATCAACGATTCGCAGCGTTGAATGACATAGGTTACGGATTCGGTTTGAAGCGGATGAACCAGCCAGATAATGGCTACGGCAAGGGCGAGAGGCGTTGAAGCGCTGCCGAATCTCTCGCGCAGAGGATCGCTCAGCAAAGCTCTCCGGACGATGCCAAAGAGCGCAAGTCCGGCGAGAATATGAGAGATCAGATTGAATGCGTGATAGCTCCACGGATCCAGGCCGCTTATTGCGTAGTTCACGGCAAGCGAGAGCGCGATTATGGGTCTTGAAATCAGCAGCGGCGCGAACATCGAATGCCATGGCGGCCACAACTCCCGGATGCCGCTGTTATTCGTGATCATGATCATGTCGTCGAATATGAACGGCCCATGAAAGCTATTCGAGTAACTCAGCGCTCCGAGAACAACGATGGCAAGCGGGGCAGACCATGACGGCGGCTGCTTTGAAGGGGTTGTATTAGTGATAGGGGCAGTCTCGATTTTGGCGCCTACTTCATGGCTGGTCACGGATCGAAGTCTATTGAGCGGTGTTGGGAAATTCAATACTTAAATTACAAGATGCACGCTGCCTACGCTCGTTGACACTTCTAATGTGTCAACCTAGACTGAACCTTCGATGTTTAGACTGATCCTAATTTTAGGTTTTGTAATCTCCTCCGGCATGAACGGGCTGGATGGGGTTACTCCTCACTTTGCAGGCGAAGGGGGTTGTTCACCAGAATGCTGCCGAGCCGCGCGCAAAAAGGGAAACGATGTGAGAGCAATTCTATGCTGTTTCCTGAATGGCGGGCAATCTGGCGAGACTAATTCATCGTCCGCGACAAGTCAGACTATCCGCCCGCGGAATAAGAATTTTTCCGCGACCTATTTCATCTTCAAACCTAAATCTGGATCATCCATCGCGCAGACAAATTTTCCGAACTCACCTACCAGAAACATCGCCGACTCATCTGATCGATATCTCAAAACCGGCTCACTCCTGATATAGAGGGCGTAGTGCGCCCATTCACCGGTAAAGCGTCTAACTCGGCTCCGGATGGCGCTCGCGAGAGGCTCGTTGGCGTTGCCAAATAGCTTCGGCGCCGCACCAGTGCGGACCAAGTTTTGGGTTTTACGAATAACCACGGCACGTCCGGTCACTCCATTGAACTGGGCGATCACGAGATTGAGGAGAACGAACAATGAGACAGAAGATCATCATTACCATGGTTGTGATTGCACTCGCGGCGCTGACGCTCAATGCGTGCGGCGGAGGCGGAGGAACTTCAAACAGTGAGAAAACAATCAAGTCCACAAAGGCGGAGAATTTGACTATCACGCTCGCGAGCCTCACGGGCCAGCTCAAAGCCGGCGAAAACGATCTGACCCTTTCATTCACCGATGCATCAGGCAAAACGGTGGATGCCGGTGCTGTATCGCTCAAGTTTCACATGCCCGCGATGGGCTCAATGGCGGAGATGAACGATCCGGCGAAGCTCACTACTACGAGTATTCCCGGAAGGTATCGTGCGAACGTCGATATTGAAGTCAATGGCACCTGGGAGGCGATCATCAATTACGAGGGACCGCAGGGAAACGGACGGGCGAGCATGACGGTCCAGGCCAAATAGGCGAAGTCGAGAACAGGTAAAGCGTCAATGACGCCGCTTGAAGCAATGAAATGCGTGTCTATCGGCGCCATGACGCGAATCTTCGAATCGCCGCCGTGCGAATAGGGTGATCTATGATCAACCGAATCATCGAGTTCTCGCTTAGGAACCGCTTTGTCATCGTAGCCGGCTATCTGGTGCTCGCCGGCTGGGGCTATTGGGCGCTGCTGCGGACGCCGATTGATGCGATACCAGACCTGTCCGACAACCAGGTCATTGTGTTCACCGATTGGGTAGGCCGCGGTCCACGAGAAGTCGAAGATCAGGTAACTTACCCGCTCACAACCGCGCTTCAAGGCTTGCCAGGCGTGCGAGTGGTGCGTGGCCAATCGGCGTTCGGTTTCTCAATGATCAATATTATCTTCGAAGATAATGTTGACCTCTATTGGGCGCGTACTCGCGTGCTGGAACGATTGAACCTCGTAACGAAACAACTGCCTGAAGGTATAGTGCCAAATCTCGGCCCCGATGCTACGGGAGTGGGCCAAGTGTTCTGGTATACGGTCGAAGGAGAGGGCTACAACCTGCGAGACCTGCGTACCCTGCAAGATTGGTTCATACGATACCAGTTGAATTCGGTGCCGGGCGTATCCGAAGTTGCAAGCGTGGGCGGGTACGTCCAGCAGTACCAGATCGATGTCGATCCCAATCGTCTACTCGCTTACAAGATTCCGCTGTCGGCCGTGATCGATGCCGTTCGCCGGAGCAATGCTAACGTCGGAGGCAACGTCGTCGAGCAAAATGGGCAATGGTCGGTCATCCGTGGAGTAGGCCTGATCAGTTCAGTCGCGGATGTCGAGAACATAGTCCTCAGCGCTTCTGTCGGCACGCCCATTTACATCCGCAATGTCGCCAACGTGAAAATAGGAGATGCGTTCCGTGTCGGCGTGCTGGATCGCGACGGCAAGGAGGCGGTTGGCGGAGTCGTGATCGCGCGTTACGGCGTGAACACGCTGGATGTAATAGAACGTGTTAAGCAGAAGATACAGTCGCTTGAGGGCGGGCTCCCTCAGGGTGTCAAGATCGTTCCATTCTACGATCGGACGGAGTTGATTGAGCGCGCCACTCATACGCTGAAGCGCGCGCTTATAGAGGAAATAATTCTGGTCACGCTCGCTCATATAGTCTTTCTCTTTCACTTCCGCTCGATTCTGATCGTGACCATCCCACTGCCGCTCGCGGTTCTGATGTCCTTTCTATTCATGCACTATATGGGCATCAGCTCGAATCTGATGTCGCTTTCGGGAATCGCAATCGCCATCGGCGTATTAGTCGACGCGGGCATAGTCGTCACCGAGAATGCTTTTCGCTACATGGAAAAGAACGGCATCGATCCACGCGATCGGCGCCGTGTATGGTCGGGAGTGCTTGAATCGACAAGGTTAATCGGCCGGCCGATCTTTTTTTCGATGGCCATAATCATCCTGGCGTTCGTACCGGTATTCGCTCTAACGGGACGCGAGGGGAAACTCTTTCATCCGCTCGCCTTCACGAAGACTTTCGCCATGGTGGGAGCAACCATCATCGCGGTGACGCTCGTGCCGGTGTTGTGTTCGTTCCTGCTCGGCGGTCGCTTTCATTCAGAGGGCGAAAACCCCGTGATGCGCGTACTGCACGCCATTTATCGGCCAGCCCTGAATCGTGCGCTCGCTCACCGAGCAGTAACGGTCCTTTGCGCGGCGGTGCTATTTGCCGGCGCCCTTCTTCTAGCCGCTAGAATCGGCAGCGAGTTCATGCCCGATCTCGACGAGGGCGACATCATGTATATGCCGGTAACCGATCCGGCCATCTCAGCTAATGAGGCGCTGAGAGTTATGCAGCGTCAAGACGAAATTCTTAAATCATTTCCAGAAGTCGCGTGGGTTGTCGGCAAAGCCGGCCGCGCCGAGACATCCACGGATCCCGCGCCTATCAATATGAATGAAACCATCATTCATCTGAAACCGCGCGACCAGTGGCCATCCGGCCTCACTCCCGAGAAGTTGGTAAATCAGATGGACGAGAAACTCCAGATGCCGGGCGTGAATAACATCTGGATACAGCCGATCAAGAATCGAGTCGAGATGCTTTCAACCGGGATAAGAACAGAAGTAGGCGTCAAGTTATTCGGCAGTGACATCAATGAGCTTGAACAGCGCTCGCGCGAAGTCGCATCGGTCCTTCGGAGCGTTCCCGGCGCGGCCAATGTTTACGCCGAACAGATAACCGGCGCGCCCTACATTGACATTCAGGTCAATCGACAGGCAGCCGCGCGTTATGGCATCGATGTCGAGACAATACAGAACGTAATTAACACCGGCATCGGTGAAAACAATCTGACGATGACAACAGAAGGTCGGAAACGATTTCCGGTTCGTGTTCGTTACGCGCCTGAGTTTCGCACGAATGCTCAAGCGTTGGGCCAGTTGCTCGTACCCGCATCTAATGGAGCACAGATCCCGCTTGCCCAGGTGACTACAATTCAAACCGTGCAGGGACCGACCATGATCTCGAGTGAGAACGGTCTTCTTCGCGGAACTGTAACGCTCAACGTTCGCGGTCGCGATGTCGGCGGGTTTGTCGATGAAGCCAAGCGCGTCTTGAATGACCGAATGCAATTGCCGCCGGGTTACTACGTCGAATGGACGGGGGAGTACGAAAACCAACTCCGCGCCCGCGCTCGCTTGCAGCTTGTGGCGCCGATAGTACTCGTGGTCATTTTCGTGATGCTCTACTTCACTTATCACTCAATTCTCGAGGCAGCGCACGTGCTGATGGCGGTGCCGTTCGCGCTCACCGGCGGCGTCTACCTGCTTTACTTGCTCGGCTATAACTTCTCGGTGGCGGTGTGGGTCGGGTTCATCGCCCTGTTCGGAACGGCGGTGCAGACCGGTGTGGTGATGGTGATCTATCTGAATGAAGCTGTAGAGCGCAAGAAGGCTGAAGTCGGCGAGCACCTCTCGGTGACTCAGTTAAAAGAAGCAGTGATGGAGGGCGCGGTGTTGAGGCTGCGGCCAAAAGTGATGACCGTATCCACGGTGGTCGCCGGACTCTTGCCGATTATGTGGAGCACAAGTTCGGGGGCGGAGGTAATGAAGCCGCTTGCAACGCCGGTGTTGGGCGGAATGGTCTCGTCGCTTGTGCATGTGCTCATCGTGACGCCGGTGATTTTCTTCTGGCTGCACGAGCGCGAAATCAAACGCCACGCCGCCAAAGAGCCGCCAAACGAGGAAGCGGCATCAGAAACGTAGCTCTTTGTGAGAGTTTTCCGTGGAAGTTAATTCAGTGGGGTCTACATGAGAAGAAGGGTTTGTTTGAAAGTCGTTATCGCTTCGCTGTTGCTGGTTTCTTCAGCTCGAAGCGCGGTTCCGCAATCGGCGAAGAGGGAGGCACGGCAGGCGCGAGAGAAAGCAACTGAGCCTGAAGAAGGCGCCGCGGCGCGGGGCGCGGCGAGCGAACAGGGGGAAATAGGCGTTGTGCGCTCAGGAAATCCCACAAAGCCGGTTCTGTCTCTTCAGACAGCGTCCTCATATTCGAGGTTCATAGATCCGGTGAATGGACTTACGGCCGACGATTTTGTCCGCTACGCGCTCGCGCACAATGGAGAGCTTGCCGCGGCTCGGCAGATGATTGCCGAAGCACGGGGCCGGCTCCGTCAAGCTGGTCTGCGCCCGAATCCGATGGTTGAGAGCAGCTACCAGCGCGCGGTTACAGGCCCTGATAACAACACAATGATCGGCGCCGAGCTGCCGCTTGAACTGGGTGGGCGCCGAAAAGCGCGCGAGGCTGAGGCCCAGCGCGAGCTTGAGCTTAGAGAAGCTGAAGTGGCCGACTTCGAGCGCAAGCTGGCAGCCGAAGTGCGAATGAAATATGCCGACACCGTCGCGGCAGCCCGCAATCTCAAATTCACCGAAGATCTGCTTACCCTCACCCGCGATTCACACCGCCTCGTGCAGGCGCGAGTCGAGCGTGGAAAGAGCGCGCCGCTCGACCAGAATGTAGTGTTCGTAGAGTTGAACCGTGTCGACGCAATGCGAATAAATTTCGAGAGCAAGACCGAAAGCGCCCTATTCGAACTCAGGAAGATCATCGGAATGCCGCCGGCCGAGTCGCTGCAGTTGCGAGGAGAGTTCGACAACGGCCGACAGCCAACGACTCAGAGCGATGCGATCCGTGGTGCGCTTTCCTCCCGCCCAGATCTCGTCGTCGCTCGTGCTGCTGAGACTCTCGCGCAGGCGCAGATCGAGCAGGCTCGCGTCGAAGGTAAAGTTGATGCCAGCATCTTTGCAAATTACCAGCGACAGAATATGGGCTTTGGCGTGCGCGGGTTCAACGACGCGGGCGCGCTCGCTCCTGTTCAGGGAATCTTTCACTACGCGGCGTTCGGAGTGCGGTTGACGCTGCCGGTCAGAAATCAGAACGAGGGCAACATCGAGGCTGCCATTGCGGCAGCGGAAGGCGCGCGCAAGCGACGTGAGTTTAACGAGATCGTAGTACGCAACGAAGTGGCCGCGGCGTACGCAAGACTGGAACGAGCGCGCGCCGCGCTCGCGGTCTATCGGGATAACGTTCGTAACCAGGCGCAACTCAATCTTAATGTAGTCCAGCAGACGTACACGCTGGGTCAGAAATCATTCCTGGACTACATCAATGAGCATCGTCGCTTCATAGATATCGAGACCGGCTATACCGATACGCTCAAGGAATATTTCAATTCGCTCATCGAAATTGAGCGAGCCGCGGGTTCACCCGTTCCCACTGCGTGACGGGCGTAAGAGATGGAGAACGATAAAGAGATGGATCAAAAAGAGAAGAACGAACGCGGGATCGCGCGCTCGGATCAGGTCAACGAATACGACTCACAAACGGGTGCGGAGTCGAGAGTCCGTGTTCGCCTGAACCATGTGATTAAGCGCAGGCCGTGGCTGACAGCCATCATTGTGCTGCTCGCGATTTCAGCAGCCGCGCTCACGGTTATGCTTTCGCGCGGATCAAGCAGCCAGGCGGGACGGGCTGTGCCCGCGCCGCGCGGTGAATCGGTTCCGTTGCCTTCGGGGGACTCCGCGGGCGGAGCGCAGCCGCGTCCAGGCGAGATAACTATCTCGCTCACACCCGACAAACTCGAGAACACGCAAATCAAGACTGATGTAGCAGTCGCACAAACTGGCGCTCCCGCGCCTGGCGGCGGAGACACGCGAACGACGGGGACGGTGCAGTCGAACGCATACAAAGAAGTCGCCGTTCTTCCCGTTGCCGGTGGAATCGCAAGAGAGGTCAGGGCGCAGCTCGGCGATAAGGTGAAGCGCGGACAGTCGCTGGCTACCATATTCAGCACGGAACTCGCCAACGCTCAGGGTGATTATTTAAAAATGGCCGCGGAGCTTGAGGAACATCACAAACATCACCTGCGCGCGACCGACCTTGTTGAAATAGGCGCCATAAGCCGTGAGGAGCTTGAGGATGCAACATCGAAATACAAATCAGCACAGGCAAATGTGTCCTCCGCGAGGCAGCGGCTCATATTGCTCGGCATGAGCACCGGAGAGGTCGAGGCATTGCGTACCGCCGATCAAGTCAAGTCTCTCATCTCCGTGCCGGCTCCGGCGTCGGGCACAGTCATCAGCCGGACCGCGAATCCGGGAGAGGTGATTGCCACAGGCAAGGAACTGTTTCGTGTCGCGGATCTCTCAAACGTTTGGATCATCGGGCAGGTGTATGAAAACGACTTCGCCAAAGTTCATGTTGGAACGTCCGCGGTGATAACTACATCCGCATATCCTGGGCGAAGCTTCACCGGGCGTGTTTCCTACATTGATCCACGAGTTGATCCCCAGACACGGACGGCCCAAGTGCGCATCGAAGTCGCGAATCACGGCGAGGTACTTAGGATAGGCATGTTCGTTGATGTGAGCTTCGGCGGCTTAACACCGACGGCGGCAAGCGGACAGCCGGTTGTACTCGTGCCTCGCGCGGCAATGCAGAGTATCGGAACAAAACAAGTCGTCTATGTAGCTACGGATCAGTCCGGTACTTTTGTGCAGCGCGATGTGATAGTAGGTCCTGAAACGAACGGTTTTGTGACTATTTATAGCGGGGTGAGCACAGGTGAGCGAGTTGTTACGGAGGGAAGCTTCCTGCTGCGTGCGGAGAGTCTAAAACTCAATCCCGCACAATCAACGTCCTCAACCATTCACCCGCGCAACAACTAAACCACTCTGAGATCGCCAAGTCACCTTCCACGCAAGGAGCCTCCCTATGAAATGAAATGGAAGACCCTTGAGCCCACAATTCACGCGTGATATAGTCGCTTCCGCCTTCTGACTGCCTCCAACGTCGAACCCACAACTCGCCCTCATAAACCTGGCAGAGAACTCAAAATAGGACTACGCGGAAGATACTTCGCAATATTCAATCTTTAGGTTAATCTTAGACCGTTTCGGTTCTAGTCTGATGCGGTCTGCATCGAATTTTCACGCCACACCGGAAGCGAGATTCACGAAGTCGAGTCGGAACACTGCGGGCTTAAGGTCTTATGCGAAGGAAGATTCAACGGCTGCTGATCTGGCGCCTGATCATCGCGGCGGTGCTCCTTGGCACGGTCGCCCTGATCGAGCGAAGCAGCTTGGAACGGGCCTTCACGCCGATATTGACCGCGGCAGTAGCCGTCGTTTGCCTGCTGTCGGCGGCATATTACGGCATGCTCTTCACCCAGCTATCGCTGGACACCCAGGGCTATGCGCAGTTGTGTTTGGACACCTTGGTAGTGACGTGGCTCGTCTACGCGACTGGAGACGTCGAGTCGCCGTTCGTTCCGCTTTATCTTGTCGCGGTTTTTGCCGGCAGCATCCTCTTCAGCAGGGCCGGGGTATTCTCGCTTGCTTTCATAGGCGCGACGTCTTACGCGCTCTGCGGCGTGCTTACGATAACCGGCGCGGTATCTCGAGGACGCGGAGTGATCAATCCATTCGCGGCGTCCGGAGACTATTACGAAGCGTCGAGACTGCCTTCCATCGAGTTCATGCTTGCATTGAACCTCGTAGCGATTTTTGTGGTCGCCATTTTATCCAGCCAGCTCGCGGAGCGCATTCGGCATAGCGAGAGCCAGCTCGCCATTGCAACAAGAGATCTTGCCGATTATCGGCTATTCAACGATCGAATCATCGAGAGCATGCGCAGCGGCCTGGTCACCACGGACTTGCAGGGAAGCATCATCACGTTTAATCGCGCGGCGGAAGAGATAACCGGCTACAAGGCCCAGGATGTCCGAGGCACAAACATCTACGCGATCTTCGGCGACATTGAGAAGCAGATCGAAACCGGGCTTGAATCGATCCGTTCGCGGTCGAGGCTGCCGAGATTCGATATCGGCTGCAAGACGGCCGATGGACGGGATATTCACCTCGGATTTTCAGTGTCGCCGCTCGTCGAGGAGTCCGGGCGAACACCGGGCTACGTGCTCACCTTCCAGGATCTGACCGAAGTCATCGAGTTGGAGCGCGAGGTCAGACGACAGGAGCGGCTCGCGGCGCTTGGAAAAATGGCGGCAGGGCTGGCTCACGAGATCAGGAACCCACTCGCATCCATGCGCGGTTCGGTGCAAGTGCTGGCTGGCGAGCTCGACCTTTCGCCGGATCAATCGCAGTTGATGGAGATCGTGCTGCGCGAATCGGACCGCTTGAATCGCACTGTTTCGGATTTTCTGATCTACGCGCGGCCGCCCCGAATGGAGCGCAGCGTCGTCGAGCTGAACAGCCTGCTTTCGGAGACGATATCGCTGCTGCGGAACAGCTCTGAGCTGAGGCCGGATCATCGAATAACGGAGCTGCACTCGCACAAGCCTATTCATTACTACGGCGATCCCAATCAGATCCGGCAGATCTTCTGGAATCTGGCTCGAAACGCAATTCAGGCGATGCCCAATGGAGGAGAGTTTCGCGTTTCGCTGGACACTAATTCAGCGGGCGAGCTGACGATCACGTTCAGCGATACGGGCCAGGGAATGAGCCGCGATCAAAAGGAGCGGCTGTTCGAACCGTTCAGCTCGTCCAGCGGCGGGACGGGGCTTGGAATGGCCATAGTCTATCAACTGGTCAACGACCACAATGGAAAGATCGTCGTTGATAGCGACGCCGGAAAGGGCACCAGCATTTCGATCAAATTGCCGGCGTCCGGACGGCCGCGCGTGGATGCGGCAGCCTCCGCGCGGGCTCAGGAAGCCAGTCCTGTCGCGTGAAGCCCCCGCTATTGAGCAACGCACTATTTTCGAGGGAAAAGATGGAGAAGATCCTTGTAGTCGACGACGAGCGCAGCATGCGCGAGCTTCTCGAGCTTGTTCTCAAGCGCGAAGGTTATTCGGTACACACGGCGGAAAACGGCTCGCGAGCGCTGGATCTCATTAAACAAAATTTATTCGATCTGATTATCTCCGACGTAAAGATGCCGGACATCAACGGCATCGAACTACTGGAGCGAGTGAGGGAAATATCGCCCGACACGATGGTCATCATGATAACGGCCTTTGCCACGGTCGACACCGCTCGCCGCGCGTTCAAGCTCGGCGCTGAAGACTTCGTCATAAAGGACTCGGGTTTTGACGTAGAAGAGCTCAAGGTAACGGTTGGAAAGGCGATTGAGAAGAAGAAACTCCGTCAGGAGAACGTGCTGTTAAAACGCGAGCTGCGTCAACGGAACTCACTCGACAACATAATAGGCCGGTCGCCCCAGATGCAGGCGGTTTATCAGATGATCGAAACGGTCGCCGCCACGACTTCGACGGTATTGATCACCGGCGAATCCGGCACCGGAAAGGAGCTGGTCGCTCGAGCCGTCCACAATATGTCGAACAGGGCGGCGGCGCCATTTGTCTCCATAAACTGCGGCGCGTTTACCGAAACGCTGCTCGAATCCGAGCTCTTCGGTTATATGAAAGGCTCATTCACGGGAGCGGTTTCAAATCGGAAAGGACTGTTCGAATCGGCTGAAGGGGGCACGATATTCCTTGATGAAATCGGTGAAACGACCCCCGCAATGCAGGTGAAGCTGCTTCGCGTCCTGCAAGAACGCTGCATCCGTCGCGTAGGCGGCGTGGAAGAGATTCCGACGGATTGTCGAGTGGTTGCCGCAACCAATCGAGACCTGGGCCAGATGGTCGAGGACGGCTCGTTCCGGAACGATCTCTACTATCGAATTAGCGTCATACCAATCGAGATGCCTCCGTTGCGAGGCAGGCGGACCGACATACCGGATCTTGTGCGTCACTTCCTCGATAAGTACAGCTCGTCGGCGGGGCGCAAGGTCCTGGAGGTCCTGGACGATACTATGCGCTACCTCGAGTCGTACGACTGGCCGGGAAATGTGCGGGAGCTTGAGAACACGATCGAGCGCGCGGTTGCGCTCGAACAGACGAGCGTGATTCGTCCGGAGTGCCTGCCCGAGCGGATACTGAAGTTCAAGCCGAGGGCCATAACCGATCTCGATCTCCCCGAAGAGGGGATCGATCTCGAAGCGTATCTCGCGCAGATGGAGAAGGACTACATCATCAGAGCGCTTCAGCGAACGGGCGGCAATCAAACAAGAGCCGCGGAGATTTTGAATATGTCGGTGAGAAGCCTCCGCCATCTACTCGACAAGCATAAGATTCGGCAGACCGCGAGCCTGTTGCGCGAATCGACAGTAGCAGGTGAGACCGGTCACAAGTGATGAATCGTCAGCGACGGCTTTGATTCGGCCCCGCTGAATTCTGTTCTTTTTTTACCTTATATACCCTGACCGGGTATGCCCCATTCTTCCCGTATCGCCTCTGCGACTTGCCCGCCTCCCGTTGATCCATCTGGCATCAGCGTTGCTGAGTTTCGCTCGAGTAATCAGGCGAATTTTGCGCCCCATTTGAAAACTGGTGGGAGGAGAAAGCGATGAAGAGTGAAGCCGGCTTCTCACTGATAGAAATGCTTATCGTGGTGGCCATCATAAGCATTATCACGGCGATCGCTGTACCCAATTTGCGAAAGACCAGGCAGGCCGCGAACGCGGCTTCGGCGATCCAGTCAATACGAACGATAAGCTCTGGTGAGCAGCTCTATCTCCAAAAGAACAGGGTTTATGGCACATTGAGCGAGCTGCTCCTGAACGGGAACATAGACCCGGTTGTCGGCTCGGGCAACAAGAGCGGGTACGATCTTATTATTGCTGTAATCTCAGATCCCGATCCGAATTTTGACAAACGTAAGTTCACTGCCAACGCGGATCCGCCGGAAGACGACGGCACTTTTGCTCATTATTTCACGGATGAAACGCTTGTAATCCGGATCAAAATCGGCGCGCCTGCGACCGTCGCCGACTCTCCTATTCCTCGTTGAAACGGGCTTCCAATGACAAAAAATGGCAAAGCTATTGTCCCGCTTTTTGTTAAGGAAACAGGGATCAAAACGATGATCACGAACCGACGGCCTTTACGAACAACAATTTCAACGCGCAGCCTTCAGCCCTCAATGTTGGCACGGCCTTTGCCCGGCATTGGCTTGCAATCAAGTAAAAAAGTTGGGCCGCTAGGAACACAGACCTACGGCAATAATGTTCAAACAAGGAGAAATGTTACTATGAAGAATCAGAAGGGCTTTTCGCTGATCGAGCTGCTGATAGTAGTGGCGATCATCGGTATTATTGCCGCTATCGCTGTTCCTAACCTGCTCAAATCACGCCAGGCTGCGAACGAAGCGTCGGCAATCAGTTCGATTCGGACAATTAACTCGTCGCAGGCGACATATCAATCCACGAACGGCGGCAACAGGAACTACGCGCCCGATCTTACGACCCTGGGCCCGAACGGCACCAACGGCGGATTTATTGACGGCGTGTTGGCTTCCGGCTCCAAGAGCGGATTCACTTTCACGGTTCAGGCAACTGACGCCACCACGGGCGTACCGGCCAATTTCGACGACTTGGCGAATCCACAGTCGACCGGCAATTTCGGAACCGGCAACAGGGGCTTCGTCTCCAACGAAACACAGGTGGTTTATCAATTCGCCACTCCGCCTGCTACGGCATTCCCGTCACCGGCCAGAACTCCTGCTCCGGCTGGCGCGGTCGCCATCGACTAAGACTTGTCTGGCTGTAGCTGTAGGTCAGTGTATAATCAAAACGGGTAAGCTCTCGGGCTTACCCGTTTTTGCTATAGTATTCTCCTTTAACTCAAAATATAATTGAACCGCCTGTTGGGGATTTCGTTCGAAAGCGAAGGAAGCGTTCCCCACAAGGCGCCAACAATCTCTGAGCAGAGGAGAATATTAATGAACAGGAATCGCGAGCGAGGGTTCTCGCTTATCGAATTGCTTATCGTGGTCGCTATTATCGGAATAGTCGCGGCTATCGCAATCCCCAATCTGGTCAAATCACAGCAGGCCGCGCACGAGACGGCGGCCCTCTCGGATTGCAGCACCATCGGCAAGGAACAATTGACCTACTCACTCACAAAAGGCCACGGCAAGTTTGGATCGCTCCAGACTCTCGCCGCCGAAGGCTATCTGGACTCCACTCTCGGGGCCGGCAACAAAGGGGGCTATATCTTCGCCTCCGATCCTCTCGTCGTTGAAAACGCTCCCTCTATGTATGACACGACCGCCAAGCCCAGCGCCGTCGGCACCTTTGGAACGGGCAATCGTTCTTTCGGCTCCAATGAGACAAACATCATTTACGATGCGGACGGCGCCGTAGACTTGAAGGGTACGGCCACTGATCGACGGCCCGCGGGCGGCGTCCCTATTTCACAGTGACACCGGCCCGTCGCGCGATATACACTGCGGTTTCGCTCCCCTCCGTGTCTTAACGCCGGCACGGAGGCCGCCCCTAAGAGCCTGGTCGATTCCCTCTCTGCGCATGCCCCCCGTTGAACGGCCCAAGCCCGATTCGAAGGGGAACTAGAGCATGCCCGAATCGCATCATTCCGAATTCATAGTCGAAGAGTCCGATACTGGAAATCACGATTTAAGCCGGAGCGAAACACTCTCGAGCGAAGATCGTACCGCCGATATCTCCAAGACAATATCGCTGCCATCTTCCAGGCTCATCGCGGCTGCTATCGCTTTACTGACATTGGTCATCTTCTCCGGCGCAATCTCGGGTGCGTTCTTGCGCGAGGACGTCCCGCGGATCACGGCGAATCCTCTAAAAGGCCAATGGAATCGAACCACGCTCAAGAACATCTTTACGAGGGCGGAGGGCGCGGCTGCCGATGCGAGCATAGACAGATCGGAGGGCGCTCGATACCGACCTATTCTTTCAGTGTTTATGATGGCAGCGCTCGAAGGCGCCGGCACTCGCGAGATGCGATGGCACTTGTTGGTCATGCTGCTGCATAGTCTTGCCGCGATTCTTGTTTTTTTTGTCATCTCCAAATCGCTCTTCGGAGCGGGCCGGTTCTCCGCGAATGAGAGGATTATGCTGGCGGTTTTCGGGGCAGCCGTCTTTGCTATTCATCCCGTGCAAGTCGAGTCAGTCGCGTGGGTCTCTCAGATTGCGAACCCGCTTGGCGCGGTGCTTGCGCTCTCCTCGTTCCTATCCTATTTGACCCTTCGAACCGCTTCCGAAACGTCCTGGCTTAGAAGATGGAAAGCGGCGGGACTCATTATACCGGCGCTGCTGTTCGCGCTCGCGGCGCTGACTAACGAGGCAACGTTGGCGCTTATCCTGGTCATTGCGCTCTACGAGCTGTTTGTATTCAGGAACGAAGGCGGCTTCGCCCGACGACTCCAGCCTGCCGCGATAGCGTTAGTACCCTTCGTCATCGCGGGCTGGGTTTATGTGACGCTTAGATATGTCGCGCTCGGGACTCTTTTCACGCGAAGCCGGAGCCTCAATTTTCCGGATGATGCCGCACTTACGCTGTTCGATAACATTCGCACAATACCAACCCTGATAGTTGGCTACGCGGGGCTGATGATCGCTCCGTTCAAGCTGTCGGCGTTTTATGACGTTGGATATGTTCGCACTCTCGCCTTTGGTCGGTTCTGGCTGCCTTTGAGTCTTTTGATACTCGGCGGCGGCGTGCTCGTCGTGCTCGCTAGAAAAACGGTCGAGCTTCGAGTCGCATTGATCTGGATTGTGTCCGCGCTTCTTCCGGTTCTTATAAACACAAGAGCGGTGGTCAGCGAAGAGATTCAACATAATCGTTATCTTTACCTGCCGATCATTGGCTTTGGTCTGCTCGTCGGCGTAGCTCTTATGCGGGGAGCACGGATTTTGATGCCGAAAAAAGAGGAGAGCGTGTTCCTTGGCGCGGCGGCCGTAGTACTGGTCGCGCTCTGTCTGTTGACGATGGCTGAAAACCGCTATTGGCGAAATAACTCCGAGGTGTGGTCGAGGGCATCGGAGCGCGCTCCAAATTCACGAATTGTTCATATGGCGCTTGGCGAAAACGCCGAAGCAAAGCAGGATCTGGATGAGGCGATGCGGCAATACGATTTGGCGCTGAGAATAAACCCTGAGGCAGTCGATGCCCTGAATAACTCGGCCTTTGTTTATGCGCATCAGCGAAAGTGGATGCTTGCAGCGCGCCGGTTCGAGCAGGTGGCGGCCATCACACCAAAGAAGGCTATATCTCATTTCAATCTGTCGGTCGCATATGCGGCCCTCGGCCGAAATGATGAAGAAGCTGCTCAACTCGGCGCAGCCATTCAGCTAGAGGCGGCAAGCAAGCAATCGGAAGGCTGGCGACTCCGTCTCGCACAGATCAAACCCGCTGATAATGGGCGCAAACCCGAGACCGCCGGACCAAATTAATCAAGACGCATCGCCGGTTACCGCCGCCGGTCACCGCCGTTAAGAAGGGAAGATGTAATTTGAAATAAGTGATTGAGCACGGACTTTGGCTGGCTGCAACGATTGAACCCTTCGCTTATAGATGACTAGTACAAGAGCCACCACGAGTGATCTGAAACTCGGTTCCGGCTGGGCAGTCTTGATTATCGTGCTTCTTTCCTTTCTCGCTTTCTCGAACTCACTTTCCGGTGACTTTGTTTTTGACGACAAGGACGTGGTGCTTGAAAACCATGATATTCAATCGTGGGGAAATCTCGGGAGGGCATTCACGAGCCATGTATGGGCCTTTCGTGAGAACACAGGACCTCAAACTCCGCCGCCCCTGCCTTACTATCGGCCCATCTTTACGGCGGTGGTGACGATAGAGTATCACCTGTTTCATCTCAATCCGCGGGGATGGCATCTGATCAGTCTGTTGCTGCACATACTCTGCGCGATCGCCGTGTACCTCCTGTTTCGAGAGATGCTAAACAGGCGGGAGCCGGCCGCACTGGCCGCGATGTTTTTTGCCGTGTACCCGATTCACTCAGAGCCCGTTAGCTGGATAAGCTCGCTGTCGGATCTGCTCTTCACTCTATTCCTGCTTCTGTCATTCTGGCTTTACTTGAAATATCAGAAGCTCCTGGCTTCAAAGGGAGCGACGAATCTTCGCGGTGCGTGGAGCATGTTGGCGCTCTCTCTTGGATTTTATGCGCTGTCGGCGTTGTCCAAGGAGGCCGCTCTGGCGCTGCCTTTGATTGTGTTGGGCTGGGAAATTGGGGAAGCCCGCGGAGCCTGGCCGCAAAGAATCCTCACGGCCGCTAAGCGTTCGGCTCCCTATTTTGCCGTGACCGGATTATATCTTCTGCTTCGTTACATCGCTTTGAGAGATCTGATGTGGACGAACCCTCAAGCGCCTGATCGGCCCCTCACGCTAACCGTGCTAACCCTTCCCTGGATTCTGTGCCGATACCTATGGCATCTGGTCTGGCCGTTTGGACTGAGCATCACTTATGACACTCGATTTGTAACTCGATTTTCTACTCCCCAGTTTCTTGTCCCTTCCGCCGCGCTCATCATCGCCGCGGCTGCATTGATCAAATACCGGCGCAAGCTAAACAGCACGGTCCGGCTTTGCCTGCTGCTTATCTTCGCGCCGTTGCTGCCGGTGCTCAACCTGGGGCAGATCTCTCGTGAAGAGTACTTGATATTCGATCGATACCTCTATCTTCCCGCTGCGGGCTGGTGTTTATTGATTGTGCTTGGGCTGGATCGCGCCGCTTCGTGGTGGATGAAAAGAGAACCGGAAAAGAAACAGCGGCAAGATCCGCCCGTGCTCAGCATTCTGAGAAATCCGAGTATGCTTGCGGGCCTGCTGCTCACGGCCGTGTTCACTATTGCAACCGCGCATGAGAATACGCATTGGGCGGATGAGTATTCGCTGTGGTCGAATGCGGCTCGCGTGAGTCCGGGTTTCTGGGCGCCGCACTACAACGCGGGCCTTGCTCTCGTGAATGAAGGTAAATACACGGAAGCACGGGATGCGTTGCTGCGTGCGGCGGGGCTCGAGCCGAATGAAGCGTCGGTGTTTGATGAACTGGGCGTGGCTTATGACGGCCTCGGAGATCGCTCAAACGCGCTTAAGAACTATAGTCGGGCGCTCGAAATCGATCCCTCGAATTTCGAGACTCTCAACAATCTGGGAGGGCTCTATTTTCGACAAGGTGATTATTTGTCAGCCGAACGGCTGTTCAAATCGGCTCTTCAAGCCGGTCCTCACGCTGTCGCCGCTCGATATAATCTTGGGCTGTGCCTCATTCGTCAAAAGCGTTATTCAGAAGCTGCGCAAGAACTCGAGTCTGTAGTCCAGTCCCATCCGGATGATGCCAATGCTCTCTTAGATCTTGGTCTGGCATATGAGAAACTCGGACGGCTGGATGAAGCCCGGCTCGCATTGATCCGAAGCCGCGATCTCAGTGATTCGCGGGAACTGGCTGCCAGAGCCTCCGAGGCGCTCGCCAGGCTGCGTGGTGAACGGTAGTTTAATAGCGACAGCCGAGAGAGCAGGGATGAGCCGATTCGATAGCCTCGCGGGCGCCGCCTTGCTACAATTTTCGCCGGACTTTCTCAAGGTTCCTCTGATGCCTGATCCAAAACTTCTTCGCGCCGAACTCGCCGGCAGGAATATTTTGCTGACCGGAGGCCTCGGCTTCATCGGCAGCAATCTGGCTCATCGCCTTGTGGATCTCGGAGCAAAGGTGACGCTTGTTGACTCGCTTGTTCCGGCCTACGGCGGAAATATGTTCAACGTCAGCGGCATTGAAGACCGGATCACAATCAATATCGCCGACGTTCGTGACGAGTACAGCATGGCTTATCTCGTTCAAGGACGCGATTACATATTCAACCTGGCGGGACAGGTCAGTCACATCGACAGCGTGGAAGATCCGTACACGGATCTCGAAATTAACGTGCGGTCTCAGGTATCGATTCTGGAAGCCTGCAGGAAGAAAAATCGGCAAGTGAAGATCGTCTATACCAGCACGCGCCAGTTGTATGGAAAACCCGACTATCTGCCCGTGGACGAAAAACATCTCATCCACCCGACGGACACCAATGGCATAAACAAACTTGCGGGCGAGTTGTATCACATACTCTACAACGACGTTTACGACATAAGGGCGGTTTCGCTTCGGCTTACGAATACCTACGGCCCCCGGCAGTTGGTGAAACACTCGCGGCAGGGCTTCATCGGCTGGTTTATTCGTCGGATAGTTGAAGGGCAGGAGATTCAGTTATACGGCGATGGAAATCAGATTCGAGATTTCAACCACGTCGACGACGTGGTCGATGCGATGTTAATGGCTGCTGTCTCCGAAAAAGCCAATGGAAAGATCTTCAATCTCGGCGGTGAACCGCTCAGCTTGAAACGGCTGGTAGAACTGCTGATCGATACGAATGGCGGCGGCAGCTATAAGCTTGTTCCCTTTCCGGAGGATAAGAAGCGGATCGATATAGGCGATTTCTACGGCGACTACTCCAGAATCAGAGAGACGCTCGGTTGGCGACCCAAGACACCGCTTGCGGACGGACTGAAGAGAACAATCGAGTATTATCGCAATCATCTTCAAAGGTACATAGACACGGAGTCTGAATGACAACAACCCCAAACCCTGTTACCGCCATTCCCTTTGGAGACCTCGGACGCCAGTACCACTCGATCGGAAAAGAAATTGACTCGGCGATAAAGCGAGTTCTGGATCGCGGCTGGTTCATTCTCGGAGAAGAGGTCAAGAGCTTCGAGCGCGAGTTCGCGTCATACATTGGGGTTCATCACGCGATCGGGGTCGGCTCCGGCACGGAGGCAATACATCTAGCGTTGATTGCGGCGGGGGTTCAACCCGGCGACGAAGTCATAACGGCCCCGAATACCTGCGTGCCTACGATATCAGCTCTCTCGTTTGCCGGAGCGATCCCCGTACTTGTCGACGTTGATGAACGCAGCTACAACATCGATCCGGACAAACTCGAGCGCGCCATCACCTCGCGCACAAAAGCGATTCTTCCGGTCCATCTCTACGGGCAAGCGGCCGACCTGGAACCTATACTCGCAATAGCGCGCGAGAAGAACATCCCGGTCATCGAGGACGCAGCGCAGGGTCACGGCGCAACTTATCGCGGCAGAAAACTCGGCTGCTTTGGACTGGCGGCCGCCTTCAGCTTCTATCCCAGCAAGAATCTGGGCGCCTACGGGGACGGCGGCGCGGTCGTGACCGACGATGACTCAACGGCGGACCGATTGAGAAAGCTGCGCAACTACGGCGAAGAACGGCGGTACTTTCACACGAGCAAGGGCTTCAACAGCCGGCTCGACGAGCTTCAGGCCGCGATACTCCGGGAAAAGCTCGGGCGGCTCGATCAATGGAACGATCGTCGTAGACAGATAGCGGATCTCTACAATCGCACAATTACCAATCTCGCGGTTACGAAACCGGCGGAGATGGATTACGGCGATCATGACTATCATCTCTATGTACTCAGGTGCGGACGGCGTGATCAGCTCCGTCGGCATCTTGAGGCGAATAGAATCGGCTCGCTTATTCACTATCCCGTGCCGGTCCATCTTCAGGAGGCGTATTCCGATCTCGGTTTGGCTGAAGGCAGTTACCCGGTCGCTGAGCGTCTTTGCAATGAGGTGTTGTCGCTGCCGATGTTCCCAGAGCTGAGAGACGATGAGGTTATTCGAGTAGCCGAGGCGGTGAACTCATTTGTTTAGCCTGCGGGCAGCGCGACCGCTCGTGAGATCACGAGCACGCGCCCGCCGCCTCTCAATAAACTCGACATCAATAAACTCGACTCTTGAAACTGTAGAACCACGCATGGTAATAGCATAGAGACCCCTTTAAGAGACCCCTTTTCCAGCAGCCCCCGCGGACACTTTCTTCTTGATTTGAAGCTTGATGGAAACCACGGAAGCTAGATTAATTCACTCGGAAACAACTCTGGCGGCGCCTATGCCGAGCCACTGGAAGACCATTCTTGCAATCACGCTCAACGCGTTTCGAGAGTCGGTTCGCGATCGCGTGCTTTATAACCTGATCCTGTTCGTGCTCATACTGGTTGGAGCTTCTGTGTTCATCAGCGAGCTTTCAATCGATCAGGAAAACAAATTCATCGCGGATCTAGGGCTCAGCTCCATGGTCATCTTCGGAGCCATAATCGCGATCTTCATCGGCGTCGGACTTGTCTATAAGGAGATAGACCGGCGCACCATCTACAATCTGCTTTCAAAGCCCGTACACCGGTATCAATTCATCATCGGTAAATACTTCGGATTGTGTCTGACGTTACTCGTCAACACGGGTGTTATGACCGCGGGCACCATCGTCGCTTTGATCTTCGCCAATAAGGGATTCGGACGGCTCCAACTGGCCGTGCTTCCATCCGCCTACCTGATCTATCTCGAGCTGGCCTTGATAGTCGCGGTAGCGCTGATGTTCTCGAGTTTCAGCACGCCGATGCTCTCGACTCTGTTCTCATTCGCCGTCTATGTGATTGGGCATTTCAGCAGCGATCTCAGGCTGGCCGCGGAGATGTCGGATTCGGGCCTGGTGAAGGGCGTGCTCTACGGACTTTATTACGTGATGCCGAATCTTTCGACATTCAGTTTCATCGGGGAGGCTTCGCGAGGACAGATGGTTCCGCTTGCGGTTGCCGGAAAAGCCACCTTGTACGCGATCCTGTACGTGGTGATTCTCCTGTCTGCTTCGGCGGCGATACTCCAAAGACGGAATTTCAAATAACGGAGAAATCTTGAAAGCGAGCCGCATCCCGATAGCGCTTATACTGATTGGATTCGGTGCAATGTATCCGCTCCGGCGATGGGTAGACGCAAGCACGTATCGGTCGGTCATAAGCGAAGAGAGCCTTTACTTCACCTCCGGCAAGACGATTAAGAAGATCAGCCTCGGAATCGATTCTCTGGTCGCCGATGTTTACTGGATTCGAACTCTTCAGTATTTTGGCCAAAAGGTCCTCGATCAAAAGACTCGCATTCGCGACGTGCGCAACATCAGGATGGATCTGCTGGCGCCTCTTTTGCGCGTCGTAGTCGACATGGACCCACACAACATTACCGCCTATCGCTTTGGAGCGATCTTCTTGCCCGATGTCGATCCTCCGGAAGCGGTCGCGCTTCTGGAGCGAGGCATTCGAGATAATCCGGATCAATGGCGGCTCTATCAGGATCTCGGCTACATCCACTGGCAAATGGGAAACTATGAAAAAGCCGCGGAAGTGTATCAAGCGGGCAGCGAAATCGAAGGCGCAATGTGGTGGATGAGGGACATCGCCGGCGTCATGAAAATAAAAGGCGGCGAGCGCAATCTCGCTCGCAGTATCTATTCGACCTACTTGAAGGATGAGAACGAAATGGTTCGGACTCAGGCCGAGACTCGAATCAAGCAACTCGATGCTCTTGATGAAATCGATGCGATCAATGCGATCATCCTTCAATATAAGCAGCAGCGGGGCGCCTGCCCAAGAGACCTGAAACAACTCGCGGCGCGGCTTCGCGGAGCAGGCTTGAGACTGAGCGCCGATCTTCTACCCGTCGATCCCGACGGTTTCCCTTACGCTCTTAACCAGGAAAGCTGCACCGCCGAAGTTGCAGCCGAATCTACCGTGGGCCATCCCTGAAAGTGAGCTTCACGCGCGCGGATTGCTGCGCACGAGATCTACGTTCACCGTGTAACCGGAGGTCTTGATCCGGGCTCTTACCGGTACGTGCGCTGCATCTTCAGTAACCCAGATTAATAACTGGCCGCTTCGTTTGATGTAGCGGCCGTCAAACGCTTTGACATCCAATTCGATAGCATCGTACCTGGTCTTTCCTACGACAATCTCGGCCTTCTTTCCGACTACTACATCGACGTTGTACAGCTTCGCGGCTTCGACGAGCGGGAGAGCAATCCTGTCTCCTTCCTTCAGCGCCAAGGTGCGAACGTAATAGAGCGAGGAAAGCAGGTCCTGAGCCCAGCGAGGCGAATCCGCCTCGACTATTTTGTCGCCGGTTTTTTGAGCGAGATTTCTGACGGCATAGGTCGCCCGGCCCATCACTCGATTGATGGTGAGCGTTTGTTCGCGTCGGATCCTTCCCTCCTGAATGCTCTGACTCGATGACTCAAGTCCGAAGTCATTCGGGCTAACTTGAGAACTATACTTGTCGTGGACGTTGATTTTGAATAACCAGGTAAAGAACCCTTTTGATGTTCCTTCAGCTCGAAATCTGAATTTCTCCGGTTGCCTGTCGCTTTCAGGATTTCCAACCGTCAGCGTGAGAGATCCAATCGTTCCGGAGAACAAAAGCTTGGAAAAAGTAACTTCGTAAACGAGCGTCTCGCCCGCGGTGAAGGGAACGGCGCGCGACCTTTCAGGCGAGGCCGGAACGGCGAAGTTCTGTGTCTGAACAGGCAGATAAGCGCCTGCGATAAAATTCAACAACAGCAATGGCGCGCAAACAAGTCGCGTTAGCATAAGATCGCTTAATTATCGCCGCAATGTTTCAGTGCGCTGTTGCCAGGGCATCCGTCAGTTGGCTGACAGCTTTGATGATTGAGCGGCCTGCCTCATCGAGATTCGAAGCTGCCTGACTCTGGGCCGCCTCGCCGAGCCGCGACGCTTCGGCTACGAACGGATAGAACGCGGCTAAGGCTGCATTCGGGCGAAATGATGCTTCCAGAGCGTTGAGGCCGGAGCCTACGCTCTTGAAACTATCTCGTATTCGCGCCTTATTTCGTTCGATCTCCTCGACGGGCACCGCGGCTCGATCTCCCGTCCGATTCGCGAGCTCCGCCGATTGAATGCTCCTGGATACGCCTCCGAGGACAAAGACAAATTGTGTCAGCGTCTTGATCTCGGCTCCGATCCGAGTTCTCCCTGATTGCACTTCGGCCGCGGTCTTCGCGACTGCTGCTCTCGAGGGTTCGGCCCTTCGCTTCGATGTAGTGCGACGTCGGGTTTGCGCTTCTGATGCGGAAGCGAACAGCATCAAGAGGCACAATGAAATTGTGATAAGCGCTTTTCTCACGAGTCATTCTCCTTCACGCAATTTCTAAAAATATACCATGAGTCGGACAGGGAGGAGGAAACAGGGAGGGAAGTGGGAATAGAGAGAGAGAGGGAACGGTTCTTTGGTGTCGATGTGTCGTTCGAATTGAGACAGTTCAAAAACTCAGGGTCGGGTCTTCCGCGCGGTACTCGTCCAGTTTGCGGTAAAGAGTCTTGCGATCGACTCCAAGCGCTTCGGCTGCTCGAAGCTTGTTCCCCGATGTCTCGCGCAAAATCTCCAGGATGTACTCACGCTCCAGCTCGCGAAGAGTCAATCGTCTTTCAGAGCCCCGGGCAATCAGCGCCGCCGTCGCGCCGCCTGTTCTAATCCGCTCCGGAAAGTCCGATGGCTGAAGAGCCGCTCCATCCGCCATCGCGAGCGCGCGTTCGATGGCGTTCTCGAGCTCCCGAACATTGCCCGGCCAATCATAGGCCGTCAGCATCGCGAGAGCCTCAGTCGTTACTTCCAGCGGGGGCAGGTTCGACGTCTCTGAAGCTTTTGTCACGAAGTGTTCGACGAGCAGAGGTATGTCGAACCTGCGTTCACGCAGAGAAGGGATGCGGATATGAATGACGTTGAGCCTCCAATAGAGGTCTTCTCGGAAACGCCCCGCTCGCACCTCGGATTCCAGGTCGCGATTCGTAGCCGCCACGGCCCTCACTTTTATCTCGCGCTCGTGATCCGCCCCGACGCGCCGCACCGCGCCTTCCTGCAAAACGCGAAGCAGTTTCGGCTGAACCGCCATCGGCAGCTCGCCGATCTCGTCGAGAAAGATTGTTCCACCCTCGGCCGCTTCAAACAGACCCGGGCGAGCTTGCCGGGCTCCGGTAAACGCCTGGCCCGTGTGACCGAACAATTCCGCTTCGAGCAGATCGGCCGGAATCGCCGCGCAATTGACCGGCACAAACGCTCCGCGCTTACCGGACGATTCGTGTACGGCTCGCGCTACAAGCTCCTTGCCCGTCCCGGACTCTCCGGTCAGCAGCACCGTGCTCGCGTTGCGAGCCGCCCGCGCTATGAGCTCGAATAGCTCACGCATCGGGCGGGACGCTCCTATGATTCGCGCGGGCGCCGCCGGCAGCTCGCGTCGCAACCGCGCTTGCTCCCGCTGCGGAGCGCTCGCCTTAAGAGCGTTGTCGACCGCCTGAAGCAGCTCGGCCGTCTCGAACGGCTTTGTCAGATATTGAAACGCTCCCGCCTTTATCATCTGCACCGCTTGCTCGACGGTGCCAAAGCCCGTGATGACGATTACGGGAACCTCCGCGCGATGCTCTCGCACCGTCTGCAGCAGCATATCTCCTTTGAGGCCGGGCATCCGTACGTCGGTGATCACAAGGTCGACCGGCTCACGCTCGAACTTTATCCGCTCTCTTGCGGCTTCCCCGTCAACCGCTATTACGATCTTATAGCCGACGCTTTCGAGATCCTCCTGCAGAAGGTCGCGCATATCGGCGTCGTCTTCGGCAATGAGCACTCGTTCGTTCATCCAACCTCCTGATCGACTGGCGCCAGGAGCTCATCGGAAACCGTAATCGCGAGTTCTTGCGAACAGGGAAGAAATACAGTGAATATCGCTCCAGGCTCGCTCTCGTTATTAGCGGCCTCGATCCAGCCTCTGTGATCTTCGACAATTCGGCGCGAGACCGCCAGCCCCAGGCCGGTTCCCTGGCCGACGTCCTTGGTCGTGAAGAAGGGATCGAATATATGCTCCAGATGCTCCGGCTCGATACCAGGCCCGGTATCGAGCACTTGGGCTACAGCGAACTCGACGCCGTCTCTTTCGACCACGCCAGGTCGACAGTTGAGACGCAGCAATCCGCCCCTGGGCATAGCCTGAATCGAGTTTATGCAGAGATTGAGAAACACCTGGTGCAGCATATCCTTGTCGCCGTCGATGTAGAAAAGAGGCGTGCGTTCAATCTCCACCGACACGCGATTACGTCGCGCTTGCGGCTCGATCAACTCGCCGACGTCGCTGAATACTTCATTGAGGTCGACGGGCTGACGCCTGATTCCGTTTGTTCGCGACAGATCCAGTAGCTGTCTGACCACGCGCCCTATGCGGCGCGACTGCTCGCGAATAATCGTGAGATTGCGCTGGCGAACTTCGAGCGGCAAGTCTGGAGTGTGCATCAACCGCGCGGCCCTTGCGTCGATTACATTCAATGGCGTCCCCATTTCGTGAGCCACGCTTGCCGAAATCCTTCCAATCATCACGAGTCGATCCCGATGCTGCAGCTCTCTCTCGAGTTTGAGCCGCTGCTCGGATGCCTGAAGCGCGGCAGCGTTCTGAGCGGAGAGGCTATCGGCCATCCTATTGAATTCGTTCGCAAGCTGAGCGAACTCACCCGTCTTTGTCGCCAGAGACACTCGATAACTCAGGTCGCCTCGCCCTATCGCGGCCGCACCCTCGAGAAGCGCTTTGATGGGCCGTCCCAGGCTTCTTCGCAACACAAACGTGACGATCAAAAAGATCACTATTACAACGACCGAGAGATTGATTGCATGATCCAATCTGGTGCGCGCTATATCCGCCAGCAACGAGGCGGTGGGCTGGGCTATCTCGAAGGCGCCTCTTCGGCCCGAGCCGAGTTGAACCGGAAGAATAAGTGATAAGTACTCCTGACCGGCAATCAGATGGGTATACTCAACTCGCTCGCCGGACGAAAGCGCGCTCAATACCTCAGGCTGGTAGGATTGCTCTCCAAGGCTGTCCTGGTCGGAGTACATCAAGACACGCGCATTCTCATCAAAAAGAATCACTCGAAAAAGATATGGATTTTCGCTCAGGCGATCGACGAGCCTGGAGGCGTCGCCCGAGCGATCGGCTTTGAAGAGATCTTCGAGCGCAATCTGAAGCGTGTAAGCATGAGCAAGCAACTCCGATCTCATTGTCGCCTGTAAGGCTGCCTCGCGCCGCCGCAACCCAGTGTAGTTGATGACTCCGATTACCAGTCCCACCGCGAGGGTCAGGAACAGGATTAATCTGGTACTGGTTGTCATAGGCGTCTCGTTTCCGCCATCTCGCTGTGATGGGCCTCTGAGCGGTGAAGTGCTCCTCACGGCGTTGGCAACTTCCTTGCCAACCAAATTTTCAGTGGCGCCCATTAGATCAGATTAATAGACTCGCGCGATCAGGTTTTCAACCCGCCCGCGGCAAGGCCGGACTCATTCGAGACTCATCTCACTATGCCGACAGCAGCATCGGCCAAAGGCCTCCTCGGAAGAGAAACCAAGAGCTAATCGACCGCTCATCACAATACCGCGCTGTCTCTATCTTCGCGGCGGCCTCTTCGGAAAGAAGATTACGATCTGAGTCATGTGGCAAGTTGGTACTCGACAGTGGTCAGTTACTACAGTCCGGGCGGCTGTCGCCATTGAACGATCTTCGGACAGGCGGAAAAGTTTTCACAGTGAGAGCCCGTAACCGATTTGTCCGTGGTTCCCCTAAGATTGGCCAATCGCCTAATGTTTTGAGGGTTCAGCACATAAATGGCCGTTAATCGAATGTGATTAATCTTTCGGCGGCACGATGGTTGCACAGACCCTTTTCTCGCACAAATGCTGAGTTTGAAAGGATCGCCGAGATTGTCATTGATTGGGAACCTCCTCCTCGAGGACAGCGCAAGTTGCGCGGTCCAAAGCCAGTTGAGCGCTGGCATCCGGCCGGAGAGCCCTGATTCGAAAGTATGTCGAGGGAAGCGTCACAACTTCACTCAACTACTTTCAGCAAGGCGCTCCGGCCTATTATTTTTTCAAAGAGGCCCCAAGAGGAATGATAAGGGGAGAGAGGAATTCCATGATTTGCCGCGGAATAGCTGAGCGCAGCGGATCCACGAACATAGAGCATCGCCGGCTGCGTGGGTTTGGAGCCCTTCGTCCCGAAGTGCTCGCCCGCGCAGCGGCATTCCGGCGGTCTATTTGAATCGGCCTATTTGAATCGAACCAGGCATATTTGAACGAACCGATAGTTATCGAATCCTTAGATATGGTTATTTGAGATCGGTAGAGAGAGTCGTTAATACCGGCTTCGTGGTGGGTACGACACGATGGATGAGCAGATCAACCGGTGACGACCTCTGTCCTCGTTTTTTGCCTTTCGGATACTCGACGGGAGTTTCGGCCATTTGCCATTTCAGGAAAGGGGAGAGCCTGAAATGCATCGCCGCCGCTCCCGTCGCGTTATTTCTATCTCAATAAGTCAAAAGCGGCTCTGCGGTCAGAACGTACAGAAGCCCAACGCAAGATCCTAAAATTTCCTGATTTATCCTTACAAAAGAAGGATAGGCGCGTGGGGATTTGAACCCCAGACCCCTACCGTGTCAAGGTAGTGCTCTACCCCTGAGCTACGCGCCTACAAAAGAGACCCGTGAAAATTAACAAAGGCTTTCAATTAGTGTCAACCTACCTGCCTTTTTTAGGCGCCTAACAATTCGCCGGCGTTCTTCGGAGGCCCAGTTGCAAATTCGATCGCGCTCCTGGTCCGTGAGACGAGCCTCCGGATGCAGCAGCGTGTACGAGCTCAGAGGCATTCCGCCGCTTTTCACTTCCTTGAGAATCTCTTCCAGTCGATGATCCAGCGTGCGTGTGGGGATTGATTGAGCCTCATTCTGCCATTCCGAAAAGTTGAGGTGTTTGCGGCCGTGGTTGACGTGGTCAATCACAAACCATGAGACCGGAGCAATGTTGCTGTACCACGGCCAGACCGTTTCATCGGAATGACAGTCCGCGCACGCGCGCTTCAGGAGCGCGGCAACGTCATCCGGAATTTTAACGTGAGCCTGCATCGATCTGTCCGCCTGCACGATGGGATTTGTCTTTGCGGGCCGCACGAATTGAGCGAGAACAACCAAGACTACCAACCCGCTCGAGGCGATTCTTAGAATAGTTCTCACGCCTATCTTCATAACCGCGGTTCTCCTTACGTCTGCTCTTCTCAATCCTACTCAATACGGAGGATTAGACGTAGGCAAGAAGTAATTCTTCCCTCATCGTGAAACCGTCTACCGGATATAGAATCCATATTGCGGCTCGCTTGAGCGTCCGCGTATACTGCGGTTCCCAAAACGCCTTTTAGGAGGACATCAACATGTACCGGATGTTGTCCGCGCTGCTCGCGCTCGCTTTAATCAATGCGGTTCCCACATTCGCTCAGGGTCGTGCGGCATTCACTGTCGGAACGGCAAAAGCGGCTCGCGGCCAAAAGGCGACCGGAGTTATCGAGGTTCCCGCGGGCAGCGACGCAGGAACCAACATCGCCGTAGCCGTAGTGCACGGATCAAAGCCCGGCCCGGTTCTCGCGCTCGTTGCCGGAGCGCACGGAACGGAATACACCTCGATAATCGCGCTCGAAAAACTGATCGGAATGCTCGATCCAGCGGAAGTATCAGGCACGGTTATAATCGTTCCGCTGGTGAACGTAGCTTCATTCGAGCAAAAAGTAGCACACGTGAACCCGGTGGACGGAAAGAGCATGAATCGTTTCTATCCCGGCAAGATGGATGGTACGCAGACTGACCGCGCCTCCTTTTTGATCACCAAACAGGTAGTGGAGCAATGCGATCATCTCATAGACCTTCACGGAGGCGATCTCGACGAAAGCCTCAGGCCCTACAGCTATTGGACGCCTACCGGAAACACCGAACAGGATCGAATCTCTCGCGAGATGGTTCTTGCTTTCGGGCTCGACACGATAATCATATCGGGCGAAAGGCCGAAAGACCCCGCGGCCTCGCGCTACCTCGAGAACACGGCTACAACCAGACGGAAGGCTTCGATCACGGTGGAGGCAGGTCACGCGGGTACGGTCGAAACCGATGATCTGAATGCGCTGATCAACGGATGCCTCAACGTGATGCGCTATCTCAAAATGCTCAAGGGCGCTCCGGCTTCGGTTGAGCATCCCGTGTGGGTTGAAAAAGTTCTTTCAATAACGGCTGATCAGAACGGCATCTTTTATCCGCTTGTTCGGCGAGGAACCTTCGTCGAAAAGGGCATGAAGGTCGGCTATGTGACCGACTATGTGGGCAAGACTATTTTCGAAGCGCACGCACCGGCTCAGGGCGTGATCCTGTTCATTCGCGCCGTGCCGTCACTCACAAAAGGTGAGACCATAGCTAACGTCGGAGTGGTCGCGCCGGAAAAATGACCGCTCGAGGTTTGTGTATTGCCCTTAATGTTCTGAGGCTCATGACGATTGTTCAAACGAGCGCAATGTATTTTTGAATTCGCGGTTCTTGACAGTCTGAATCGCGTTCCGTACATTTGGAGCTTGTCTTTGTGGGGCTGTAGCTCAGTTGGCAGAGCGCCTGGCTCGCATTCAGGAGGCCACGGGTTCGAGTCCCGTCAGCTCCACCAATAACACTTAGCGGCTTGGCTGGCCGCTTTCTTTTTGGCAATTGTGACAATCTTGTGACAATCCGCAGCTTGTTTGGACTGGTTTGCTAACCTTTCTTACTGCGCTCCGCCGTCTCATCGGTTGCGTGAGTATAGCGCTTGGTCATTCGGAGTATAGGGCTTGGTCATTCGGAGGTCCGCGTGTCCGAGCAGTTCAGCGATTGTGAATGGATCTTTGCGTTGAAGGCGCCTCCGGTAATCCGTCTGATTAAAGCTCGGCCTCTCTACTCTTACAGTCTCAGGGCGTAAACATTCGATCTGTCTCCCGTAGCGGTGATGACTTGAACTGTGTTGTCGCCATCTCTCAAGCCGAGTTTCTTTGCTTTCGTTTTGAGCACGATCTCCAAATCGGAAGAGGTATTAATGTAAGTCGTTACTTCGCCGCCGTTCAGGACTATGGCTGGCGACGCTCCAAATCCGCTTCCGCTTATGGTCACTTTCTTCTTGCCATCATAGTTAACCGAATCGATCGAGGGGCCTGTCAGAACGTTCAGTCGCACGGCCACTGAACGATCGATTCCCAGGCTGCTTCCGATGACCGTAATTGTATGTTGACCGGGGCTTGTGTTGAAGGAGGTGGAGGCTCTCAAGAGAGTGGAAGCACCCGGAAAGACTATGTTCGACGATGAGCTCAGAGTCAGAGTATTGTCAGGCGGCGATGCCGACGCGGCCAGGTTGACCGCCTGAATGTATCCAAACGTCCCTTGAACCGCAAGAATGAAATTCGCAGTTGCTCCCCGGGTGACGGTTTGTTCGGGGGTCAGGAAGGAAACTGAAAACGGCAGCAGGTCTGAGCAGGGGCCGGCCGGGCCGCTCAGCAATACCGAGACTATGAATGGGCTGTGCATCAACTGGTCTATGTCCTTATCCAGCAGGTATGTATTCGGATAAATCCCATAACCGAAATACATCAGCGATTGACACGGAAAGGAGTTATCCGGCGCCTGATGGCTATCGCACTCAGGCGGATGCGGGAGCCCAAGCGCATGTCCGAGTTCATGGCCGAGACCGCCCACCCATCGGCACACGTTAGGTTCGGCCGTGTTCTTGCCCATCATGCCCAGCAGGTCGTTTCTGGGAAGCAGCGCCACGCCGCCGGCGCCGCCAGTTGCCTGGCCTTGCGGGTCAGCGTCGATGTAAATGGCATACACGCTGGTAGGATCGTAAAAGCGGGCCGACGCTTCATCCACTGAGTTGAACCATAGGTGAAGCGAAGGGCTGTCGCTGGGGCCGTTGGTAATGAACCAGTGCTCATCGTGATTCGATCTTATGATATCGACAGGTGGATTATGCAATGCGAAAGTCTTGCCATTGCCAATCTGTCCGGCATACCAACGTTGGAGATGCTTAATTCCGTTTTCGAGCGCAATCGAAGCTTCGGCGTGTACCTGCCGATCTGACGGCAGCAAGTAGATCACTCTTACCTCTGGCGTTAACGCGGCGCCGGCTGAGTCAGCAGATTGACTGGCGAAAGCGTGTTGTTCTAAATACCGTCTGATTTCGTCGGAGCGGCAAGCATTTCCTTCGCGGCTGGATTGACCACGACTGCGGTCACCGACTTCCTGGCGATGGGCCGACTCGATTCTGTCAGTCCAGGCTCGCATCTCATTCGGGTATACGGTTGCGGCAAGGTAGGTCATCACGGTAATGAGGAACCGCGCACGCGCTTTTGAATGATGTTTCATAGAATTGGCTCTTGAGAAGAAATTCAGCGACAATTCGCCGGGCTCCTGGCAATCTCATCCCTGAAGTTGGTTTTCATGACTCAGCGATTCTATCGACTGTAACTCGGCTGGTTCAGAAAACCGCAAGGTGTGCACGAACGATTCGGGTTAAGCGGAGCTTATTATTCCAGCCTATTCGCCTTTATTCAAGCGCGATCCCAAAGTTCTATCGCTCGTTTTCGTGACGAAGTTGGGCTATGATTCTCTACCTGAAAACTGGTCGCTTACTTTGACCTTTTTACCGGACATGATTACACCGGAAGAACTTGTTGGAGAGGAATGGGCCGAGTGGTATAGCCTTACTCCGCTCGAACGCTGGCTGGAGTCTGAAAAGCTCTGGCGGACATACCAATACCTTGGGGGCTCCCTTGATCCCGAACCCGATACGCAAAGTCCTTTCTTCGATCCAGCATCACCGTGTGAGAGCCCTGCTGATGGGCGGTCAGGCTTGCGTGTTGTACGGCGCAGCGGAGTTTAGCCGTGACACCGATCTTGCGATCCTCGCCAGCTCGGCCAATCTGGCCAGACTCAACAAAGCGCTCGCGGAACTGGAAGCGGAGGTCATTGCAGTTCCGCCGTTCGAGGAGAAGTACCTGCACAAGGGTCACGCGATTCACTTCAGATGCCATCATCCGGATGCCGCCGCGCTGCGGGTCGACGTAATGACAAAGATGCGCGGCGTTGACCCATTCCCGCAACTGTGGCGCCGCCGAACCACAATCTCATTGCGTGACGGCGCCGTATGCGATCTGATGTCGCTTCCCGACCTGACCCGAGCCAAGAAGACGCAACGCGACAAACACTGGCCTATGCTGCGGCGATTGGTTGAGGTCAACTACTTTGCGAATCGCGCGAATCCGACCACAAGCCAGATTCGATTCTGGCTCCGCGAACTGCGCACACCCGAGCTGTTGATTGAGCTTGTCCGCGGGCACGGCCGGCTGGTGAAGGAGTTGTCGAGTGAGCGGCCTCTGTTGCTGCGCGCCAGCCTTGGAAACGAGCAAGATTTGGCCGAGGCGCTAATCAAGGAGGAAAGAATGGTGCGGGAGGCCGATCGAGAGTACTGGAAACCCCTCAGGGCAGAACTGGAACGGCTACGACATGCAAGACTCGGCGAAAGGTAGATCGAAGGACTGCTATACAGATCTGATCCCAAGAGGCGGCCCACGCTTGAGACAGGATGGTCAAACGAGAGGTCGGTCAGGTTGCGACCAGGTGGAGAAGGGCGGTATGTTCTCGGCTATGAGCGCAATAACAAGTGAGATCATCTTTGAGGTTACAGAGGCTGAAGAAGCGGGTTACTGTGCCCGCGCACTGGGTTACTCCATTTTTACGGAAGCGGATACGATCGACAATCTGCGCCAAAATGTAAAGGAAGCGGCGGATTGCTATTTTGATGAAACGATGGAAGCCCCCAGGATCATCCGGCTTCACTTTGTGCGCGACGAAGTGATGGCGCGATGAAGGTCCCGCGAGACATCTCGGGCGGGAGAGCTCGGTCGTAGATTGGGAAAGTTGGGTCACCGCCTTACCCGCCAACGAGGCTCGCATATGCGCTTCACAACGCAACAGAACGGCGAGCATCACGTCGCTATACCGGACCATAGCCCCCTACAAATTGGAACACTTCAAGGAATCCTGAAAGATATAGCAGCCCACCACAATATGACCGTTACTGAACTCTTGGCCCATCTGGATATGTGATGGTGATGGCGCGCGAGAGCTTCGAGCTGCGCGGTCGCCTTAGTTTCGTTGATTAACTTCCCGCACGCCCGGACGAAATTCAGTTTCATCTAACCCGTTATGGGCACTCATCTCCCCGACCCTGACAAAAGAGTAGGCAACAGTCAAAGTCTGCCCTGCACTGATTCTCACACGCGGGATCGCCGTTACAGGTACTCATACAGCCGTTGGCATTGGAAGCGCAGAAAGCGTTGCAACCAAATGCTGATGCAGTACTGGTCTTAGAACTTCCCCCAAAAACAACGATTATCGCCAGGATCAATGTGATGAGTGAAGTTCTGACTTTCATTGTCTTCTCCCTGATCTGGCTGGCTCAATTCTCATCCACAGCTCGCCTAATAACACTGCTCAATTGTTGTGTCATCGTAAGGCGTGACGGTCCCGTAGATCGTCACCCGCCCCTTACAATCTTCATGTCTAAACCCACACTGCGTTGTGTGTGTCTCGTCAGTGTAGTACCAACTGTCCTCAAGCTGGTAGGGATAAGCCTTAACAACCGAGCCACGGGCTAAGAACACGGTCATTGAAAAGAAGACCGCGGCAGTCGCAAAGCACGTTGCCAAGGTGCGGTTTTTCAAAACTTTTCGGAATATCTTGAGCATAAGAAACCTCTTTCAGGTTTGTATCGAGAAATAGCTACCGTGAGGTTTGCTACTTTATTATGAGCCTCCGCAGGGTGTCAATCAGTAATCTATACCTCGTAAATAGATCCCATTGCATATCCGAAAGAAGAACCCCGACACCAATTCCCCCGACTCTCGATCGTTGCCTGACAAAAGGCGATGTCGGAAGGAGCCAGATGCATGAGCATAGAGAGGAGCGGCTTGAGAAGTAAGCGGCGCTTTCAGCCCGGAATCAGTGGCCGGTTTCCCCTGGAATGGGTGGCCGGTTTCGTTCTGGAATGGCTGGCCGTCGGGATACGCATTGAATGATAAAAGTGCGGACCCGGCTTCTGCTTGATGTAATTTTCTACCCGGTCTTGTCACTTACTCATGTGATCGCTTTTTAGATGAGTTTACTTATGATTACCGCGCCCTTTTGGGCGCTGCCATCCTCGGCTCCCGAGAGCAGATGAGTAGCTATCGGAGCGTCGGCGATTGCATGGAATTAATACGATGATGGCAGCGAAGGGAGCGATACTAGAGTTTCCGCCGCAGTCAGAACGAAACTTGCAGGGGTACCCATGACCGAAAAAAGGTAGGGGGGTCTGCAAGTCAGCGTAAGTCGCTTAGTTCATTGACAATAGAATAGTCCTAACCGGCGAGTTGAAGATCGTACTTTGATGAGTGGATGGGGGGTCTGCAAGTTGAGCCTTCTAAATGTTAAGGCCAAAGGCCCCCCAACAAGCCACAGTCGGAATGAAGCCGCGCTCTTTAGCGGATTGAGACTTTCGCCTTGGCAGCATTTGCGGCAACTTCATTGGCGTCGGAATGAAGCCGCGCTCTTTAGCGGATTGAGACTGTATGATGTCGGCACAAAACCTCCTGCCTGTTTTGTAGTCGGAATGAAGCCGCGCTCTTTAGCGGATTGAGACTTCCTCGCTTTGTGTTATTCGACCTCCTTCATTGCCGGTCGGAATGAAGCCGCGCTCTTTAGCGGATTGAGACTCAAAAATCACTAGAAGAGTGATGTTTTTATCACGGGGTCGGAATGAAGCCGCGCTCTTTAGCGGATTGAGACCGTAGTATGAGAACTTACCGCTCGTGCGCGCAGCGTGTCGGAATGAAGCCGCGCTCTTTAGCGGATTGAGACACGACGTTTGTGGCCTGTGAGCTGATCCGCACTTCGAGTCGGAATGAAGCCGCGCTCTTTAGCGGATTGAGACATTACTCCGACTATCTTAATGCCGTTCAAAAGCTTGCGTCGGAATGAAGCCGCGCTCTTTAGCGGATTGAGACTTTTCCACATTCCGTATGCTGACCGGAGTCGTAGACGTCGGAATGAAGCCGCGCTCTTTAGCGGATTGAGACCCGTGTCCAGGCGATGTCCTTCACCGAGTCCGTCCCAGTCGGAATGAAGCCGCGCTCTTTAGCGGATTGAGACAAACTCTGCTGAGAGCGGCAGAGGCGGACTGACCATGTCGGAATGAAGCCGCGCTCTTTAGCGGATTGAGACTGGAGCGGGCTGATCCGCTCCCGCGTTTCTCGATGCGTCGGAATGAAGCCGCGCTCTTTAGCGGATTGAGACTCAATGGGTACGGTTGCTGTTGGCCGCTGGCGTCGTGTCGGAATGAAGCCGCGCTCTTTAGCGGATTGAGACTTACGCCGATTTGGCTGAAGCCATCCTGTCTCTGGGGTCGGAATGAAGCCGCGCTCTTTAGCGGATTGAGACTGTTTGTCGCCCAATCCATGGCGTCATATAGGTCTTGTCGGAATGAAGCCGCGCTCTTTAGCGGATTGAGACAGTCAGGTTTCTGCCTGACACTCCGGTTTTGGCCCCGTCGGAATGAAGCCGCGCTCTTTAGCGGATTGAGACCAAGCTGCCGGTCAATCTGCACATAACGATCTCTGCGTCGGAATGAAGCCGCGCTCTTTAGCGGATTGAGACGCCCACCGCGCTAAAAGCGTGATGGGCCATAAATGGCCGCGTCGGAATGAAGCCGCGCTCTTTAGCGGATTGAGACTTCACGATGGCGAGCGAGTCCTTCACGAATGAAGGAAGTCGGAATGAAGCCGCGCTCTTTAGCGGATTGAGACATAAGGGCCTGGCACTTGCCACCGCACCGCGATCCGCGTCGGAATGAAGCCGCCTCGGTGGTCACCCAAAACCGGCCATAGAAGGTCACCTCAAAACCGGCCATAGAGAATAGTCGCGCGGGACGTTGACGACAGCCCGGGGGAAAGTAGCCTCGGGTGGCATGGGCAACGTATTGAGCGACGAAAAAAGACAACAAGTCATAGCACTTGGACGACTCGGATGGAGCCTGAGGCGGATCGAGCAGGCAACCGGTGTACGAAGAGAGACTGCCGGTGCTTATCTAAAGGCGGCA
>QHVH01000068.1 GCA_003222245.1 Blastocatellia bacterium AA13
CTTCGGGCTTCGCCCGGGAGTAGTCTGCTTCCTCGTTACCACCGCACGCGGCGGCACCGGCAGCGGAGCTTCGACCCCGGTCGGTGCAGTCATCCGATCAGTGCTGCCCAACGGCAAGATCCACCTGCGCTGCATAATGCCTTGCGTCTTCGGCGGAGACGATCGCGCGAAAGCGAACGCGTTCGCCGTGATGGTTGAAAACCAGCACCATCATCGTTATCACGGCTACTTCCCGATGAGAGGCGGCAAAGAGCTCGTTCCACCATTCGATACCGCCAGCTACATCTTTGTCGGCAACGGACGTGTGACGCTTTCTCCCGTGGATGCCCTGATGCAGGAAGTCGCCGTCATGTCTGCCTATCTTCGTCCACGCACGCAGTCCGCGATCAACTCCCGCGAGGCCGACCTGACCGATGTGATTCTACACGATTTCGATGACAAGCCGACGCACATTAGAGTGACGACGGCAGTGTCGATTCGTACCATTCACCCCGGCGTTCAGGACTATCTGGCAACGGAGTGGGTCAGGCAGGAGGTTGATCAGCAGCAGGAACGATTTGAAGGCTGGTGTCAGGACGGACGGCTCAACGCGGACGAGGACATGCAGTTGCAGCAGTTCGTCGAACAGGCAAAGAAGGACTTGAACCTCACACTTCCGGCGCTGCTGAACAGACTTGATCAGGGAGTTCCCGCGAATACGCTCCTGTCATTCTTCGAGCAGTTCCGCGCGACGATTGCGGCGATGAGGGCGAGGCCGATCAAGGAGACCATGAAGGGATTGCCGAATCGGGTGAAAGACCTTTTCGCGAACTTCGAACGAACGTGGGAAAGTCAGGCCGCGAAGCTGGCGGTTTCGATTCCGCGTGAAATCGAGGACTACATCGCCACGAGACTGGCAGCCGCTCCCCATCTGGCCGCTGAGGCAGAAAGCCGGTTACTTCAGTTCCTGGTAACAATCGCAGCTGATTCTGTGAAGGCGGCTGAGCGCGATAAAGCCAAACGAGACGCCGCAGGCAAGAAGCTAGGCCAATCCCTGGGCCATGTTGATGACGCGGGTCCGATCGCCCGCCTGTTTCGCTGGGACGAAGTAACTCGCAACGCGGCATTTGAAGCTCTAAATCACGCCTTCTCCGCCGCAAGCGCTCGCACGCGCCAACAAGAGCACGAGTATCTCAACCGATCTTTAGAAGGTGAGATCAGCCTGTTAGACGGCCGAGGCAAGCAGACCACGGTGCGAGGCGCCATCCTGATTCTTCGTGATAATCAGGTCGAACAATTGGCCGCCACGCGCCGACATCACGCCACGATGATCGAGTCACTGAATCGCAGGCTTGAGATACTGGCGCTGGGCATTGAAAAAAGATCTCAGGTGTTCCAACGATCCATCATGTACGACGGTCTCAAAAGATCGATGCTTGATAGGCTCGTAACTGAGGTTCGAAGCCATGTTCCGGATGCTCCTCCGATCGCCAATCTACGGCAGGGAAAGCAGAGCCTCGAACAAACATTGGCTGAGTTGCAGCCGCTTCTCCCGCTTTACGCGCAGAGCACCAGGAGCCTTACCCAGCTTTTGACTGAAGATTCTTCGAAGCTGGATGTCGTCGTCAAATTGCTCAAGAACAGCACCCCATTCACACAGACCGATCACGTCGTGGAGGATCAGCAGGGGCTCAGCGCGAAAAGCCGCCGCGATAAGCTCGTCATACTGGAAGTGCCGGGCGGCAGAGAAGGAAACCTCGGAAGTGAATTGCTGCGGCGGGCCGTTGTAGAAGACGCGAACAGTCTTGTCGATTCGCTGGACGACGAGATCCGATTGTTCCACCTGCGGGACGGCTTACCGTACGGCGCCATCATGGCCGTCAACCAATACAAAGAGCGGCACGACGAATATCTCAAGAAGCCCGGCGCCATCACTCCCTATTCCGTCGCCAGCGCGCACGGCTATATGTCGATCGAGGCGTCTCAGGTGAACCTGCGCACTTACACCGAGGCTCTGTTATACAAGGCAAGAACTGTGCTGCCTAACAGAGTCCTCCAGCAGCCTTCTGGTCATTGGATCTTGTACTACGAAGTCGAGCGCGCGAAGGGGTTCAAGACCACCGATCATATTCGGCTGGAAGGTTTCGACAAACTCGTCGTCTGGCTCGAAAAACAGGTCGAGGTGCGAAAAGCCCTGAATGAGAGTCTAAACGACGCGCTGAACGAGAACCCCGAACAATACAAGCTGACCCTGTTCTACGCCTGGCAGAACGCAGAACCGCGGGAACGCGAATACCTGCAGGAAGAACTGTTCAACCTGCGCGTCGATCCAGCCAAGCTCGACGCTGGCCGGCCTGAATCCAGGGCCTCCTGGACAGCCGACTGACCGTCATCTATTTCGACAATTCCGGGAGAGGCATATGAAGAAGAAAATGCCATTCGTTCTCGCGACATTGCTCATTCTCTTTTCGATATGGAGCGGCTCGCGAACGGTAAGCGGCCAGACCGGCGCCATACCGGCCGAGGCGCAGCAAGTCTTATTTTTGATCGATAACAGCGCTTCGATGACCGAACTGGCGCACTACCCGGACGACGCTTTCGCCAGCCGATGGCAACTGGTGCAGAAGCTGGCTCCTGAATGGCTCTCAAAGATACCGGAGGGCTCACTTGTCGGCGCTGTTTCCGTCGGTGGGAACTGCGGAGAAGCGCCTTCAATAAGCCTACGCACGGGAACCGACCGGACTCAAATCGCCGAAGCCATAAGAAACGTTGCGCCAAACGGAGCAACGCCCTTGAACGCTGTGCTCAAAACCGCGCCTTCGCTGTTCGCGATGGGCGTTAAAGGTACAAAAAGGATCGAGCTGTTCTCTGACGGCCTGAACACGTGCTCGCCTAATGAATCAACTTGCGAAATCGTCCGCGCGCTGCACCGCGACTACGGAATAGTGGTCGACGTCGTCGCGTGGGTTACGGAGCCCTCGATGGAAAGCGAATTCAGATGCGTGACCGACTCTACCGGCGGAATATTCTCCCAGCCAGGTTCGACCAAGAATTTAGCAAGGCTTCCCTTCCTTGAACTCGATCCATGGCGTTACGTGGTTCTGGTGCTTGGTTTAATTACGTTGATGCTTGCTTCACTCGTCTCGTACCGTCACGGATATTATGTGATGAAATGGAGCACGCAGACCGCTTCCACGATCGCCACTATTGTGGGAGTCGCCGGATCTTTCGCGCTCTACCTTGTCTTGTTCGCGCGGAGCGGATGGTTCGGAGCGCTGCTCGGACTCATGGTCGTCGGGGCGTCAGTCGCGATTGCGCGGTCAAGGTCAGACCAATCGCCAGGACGCTCCTTCTCCTCCGGGGCCTGCGTACTAGCGGCATGCCTGGCGATGTTGTTCCCCTCAATGACAAAAGGACAGACGCATCAATGTCCTCGCGCGGTCCAAGGCCCGCCGCGATATCACCACATTCTGGCTCTCGACGCATCCGGAACCGTGGCCGCCAGTTTTAACGAGATGAAGGCGCTGGTTGCCTGCTATGCATCGATGTATACGCTGCCCAACGAAGAAATATCGCTGGTTGCTTTCGGCATGGACTCGCAGGGTTCGGCCCGTGAGATAACGACCTTCACCGTACCGCAGAGCGGATCAGTAGATTCGCTGAATCGGACGCTCGACGATCTCGAGATCCGGAATGCCAAGCAGACGCGAACGTATTTCAAACCGCTCGCGGACTACCTGAGCCAGCGTCTGAAATCGGTGCGGCTCGAACCCGTAATCTTGGTCATTTCAGATGGCAAGAGCGACGCCCCGGAAGACGCGAGACACGGCCGCATAAACTTTCGTGAGATCCCCTTCGAGTCGTTTGGCAGGAGAGGAGTATATGCGGCGCCGGCGGTCACCGGCTGGAGAGTTGCGGTTGAGGGCGGCGCCAGTCTCGATCTTACCCTGCTCTTCAAGCATCCATTGCCCGCCAACGAAAAGGATACCAGGCTGAGCGGACCGGTACCTGAATGCCTGGTAGATCCCGACCTCGTATTCGAGGCGGGCGATACCGTAACTCTGAAGCCTGGCTTCAACCCATTTTCCAGCACCGTCGAAGGCGCCCTTACCCTGAAGGTGAAGAATGAGTGCGTCTCGAGGTTCCGTTCATTCAGGGCAGAGCTTCGACGCGGCAACGACATCATAAAGATCGGAACCGTCACTAACATGAGTGTGAATCCTGAACCGAGCGATCTTAGCCTGCCCTTTACGCTGTCGCGATCCGGACTCGAATCGTCGGATGCAATCGTACAGCTCGTGCTCGATCAGGGAAACACCGAGAGGACGATCTACGCGACAAGGCCTTCACGGGTAGCGCTCAAAGAGATCTCTTACCTCTCCGCCTACGGAGTTTTTTGGGGTGTAATGCTTGCTGCTGTTCTTCTCCTGGTTTTCCTGGGCATGGCTACGGTAACGCGCAAGCGCACGCATCAACGCCACCAGCCACAGTTGATCGGCGTCATGGGAGGAAACGCTGTGGCCCTCGGCCCTAACCAACGCATTGAAATCGGGGGCGCCGGCAGCACTCTACAGATACCCGGTGTCGAAGACGGCATCGTGCTCGGCTCGATCGAGTCGACCGCGATGAAAGGCAAATTGGCGGTCCTGCCGGCGGAGGGCTTCCGAATGAAAGTCAACGGTTTCGAGTCGACGGGAAGTTCCGAGTATGTCCTTGGGACGCCGCTGCAGTTCGCTAAAGACGGAGCTACATACGATGTGACCTTGCATTCCAGCGCGGGATCGGGCGGTTTCGCGGCTCAGCGACCGAGCGGCAAGCCGACCGACTTCGATTTCTTTTCCGACTTTGGACATTCCGGCGGCGCCGGGGGAAGCGACCACACATATATATAAGGAGACGGCATGAAATCGCTCAGCGCCGAGATTATTTTAGGCTTTGTTGTATGCCTTTGGTTTCTGCTCTGCGTGTTGACATATCGGAGATTCCGGTCGGCGGCGTGGCTGGCTGGATCGAGCTCCGCATCGTGCCTCTTCTTTCTTGGCGCGACCATAGCCACAAGCTACATGGTTCTACACGCGTTCTTTTTGCTGCCGCTGTGGATAGGCGTCGGATTGCTGCTGGCCATGCATCTCTTTTCCGCCCAGCGCACGGAAAGAAGTAATTTCCTCGCCGACGCTCCAGACCTCGAATCTGAGCAACGAGATTTCATTGATCCTTCGGTCATGAGCGGGAGTGAATTCGACCCCTATATTTAACAGCCGCCTTACACTCTGAGATGGACGACATTCACCTCTTCTGCTTTATCGAGCAGTCTTCCAAACATTCGTATGACCGCAGACTTTCGTGAGCGGATCCTCAAGGGAAAACAATTCAGGGGCAGACAGGATTTTGTCGGCGCGGATTTTTCCAAAGCGGATTTGACTGGCACTGATTTTCGAGAGTGCAACCTGCGTTTCGCCAGGTTTGACGATGGAGTACTGACATCAACAAGATTCATCGACTGCGACCTAACCGATGCCAGCTTCATGCATTCCTGCATGGGCCGGCGCGGTTCATATGAGAAGCTCTTCCTCTTCTTCGCGTTTGTCTCAGGGCTTTTTGGCTCTGGAGTTTCGATCCTGTGGCTGTGCGTATCAATTCTTTCGGTTGTCGCCGAAAGATTTCAACAGCAATCGCTGTTGCCATTGTTCTATCTTGCCTGGTTGCTGATCGCCGCGGCTGTATTCGCAAAATACGGAACCCGTGCGCTCTGGCAGCTTCTTGGATTCACTTCGTTAGCGGCTACCGTCGGTCTGCCCTGTGCGGGAGCTGCGTCGTGTTCCTGCGCGGTAGCCGTCGGAACGATACTCTGTGCGACCGTTGGAATCGCGGTCCTGGGCAGCCGCGCGGTTTGGGGATCTCTTTTAAGCGGGGTCACGGTACTGGCTCTATCGATCAGCAGTCGAATCTGGATGAAAGAGGTTTCTTCCACTCCGATGGCTTTCAGCGCAGCTATTGCCGCCGTCATTGTGATTATTCTGGTGCTTACGTGCGCAAGGCGGACCATGGGAGGCGCGGACGGCTTGCGGGCTTTTAATTCGGCATCCCACAGGATGCAGGTGCTTGGCGCCACGAGCTTTCGAAGGTCCAACTTGAGCAACGCTGTCTTTACTGATTGTAATCCCCGTGCTTCTTTCAACGCATCCAGCACGGCAAACGTGTCCTGGCCAGATCCATCTTCTGTTCAACTCACTACTGAAAGGCCGCCTTTGGCTCATAATGAGTATCTCTCTGAGAAAGGCGTCGCCGATCCCGCGGATATCATTGGGCAGGTAGAAACGCGCTGGAAAGCGCTGAGGATATTGTTCGTTTCGGTTGTAACCTTCCTGATTGCTCTTCTGGCCAAGGGCAGCGCTCGCATCGTCGCATTTATCATCTGCCTTGGCGGCGGCCTGAATTTGACCTACTACCTCGTTCGTTACCGCAACATCTTGAAACCTCAAAAGCCACTCGTGATCTTATGGATTCGAAAGTTCCACCCCAAAAAATCCGTGCCCAGGTTCTCCCGTATTTTTGGCGAGCGACGACTGAACAGGTCGTCCAGGCGCCTACAAGTCTTACTGGAAGTCGCAGTGATTGGGCGGGGACATCTGATCACCCTGGGAAACGATGACGTTAAGACAAACTCGGCAAGTCGTTTCGAACGAAGTTGGTGGTGGGTTGTATTATCGGTTTTAGGTGCTGGAGCGTTAACCATAAGCGGCCAATGGCCATCTCACGCTTCCATTGTCGAGACTGTAATTTCTCTCATAACGACCTTCTCAGGAAGGTTTCTTTCGCCTCGAATTTGGCGAAGACCACGCATTCTCTCTGAATGGGACTACCGTCATTGTGCAGCTACCGCTGTTCGGCTTGCGAAAACAGGAAAAGCACCTGTCAGTACGATTCTGACTTGTCCACATCAAGAAGAGAATGAGGTATGGAAACTAGTCATATCATATCTGGCTGATAAGATTGATATGATAATTGTCTCGGGTGAGGCGCCAGCGGACTCCGAAAAGGGCCTCGCATGGGAAGCGGAACTGCTGCAGAGATATGTGCCTTTGGAACGAATTTTATACCTGGGAACGACAACCCAACCGAGTCCACCGGCTGCTCTGACAGGCGCTCGAGTAGTGATGATGCCTGGTCAAATTGGATGGTGGCCTTTCGGAAACCTGGGAAAGAAGTTGAATAAGACCATTGGATTGGTTTCTCACGGATATAGCCCTACCGAAGAGTCCCGATAGGGTGATCAGAGATCGCTCTTATAGTTTAGCAACCTCGCGATAGCCGCTTGTTTCTTAATGGGCGAGATAAGCGCGCCGACTACCGGCTCTATTGAATCGGCGGGCGTTAATAATTAAGATTCATTCGACCTGATAGCGATTCCAGCTTGCTCGAGAGGCTGCTATGTTTTGCCCCGGTTGCGGCTCCGCGGATCAGACTGCCGACTACTGTCGCCGCCGCGGCCAATCGCTCATCGAGGTCGAATCGGCGCAGAAAAAGGCGCTGAAGAAGAAAGAAGGCCGGATGAGAAGCATGGTAGTATTCAATGCTCTGAGCGCCGTGTTTGCTCTGACTTCGGCAATCATCTTGTATTCAACTTATTTGAACACCCCTGAAGCGAAGTGGTCCGTGTATGTTGCAGGTGCACTCTGCTCGGTTATCGCGGTTCATCAAAACAATAAGCTTCTTTTTCGCGCTTGATGTGACGCGGAGACTCAGTGAATATCTCAGGAGGTCCGGCAGACTCTCCAAGTCCGATTTCGAACGCGGTTCGCTATTGAACAGCCCTGCGACGGCGGAGATTTTACAAAGTAACGAGAGGAAATATGAAAAAACAAACTCAAGCCCGCAGTAGAGTATTGCTACTGCAGATAGCGCTCGTTCTGACGCTGTTGGCGCCGGTCGCACGCGCGCGATACACAGACAGACAACCGCCCGTTGCAAAGAAGGCGCAACACGTCACTCAGATTCACGGCTATACGCTGAAGGACGATTACTTCTGGCTTCGCGATAAGAAGAACCCCGAGGTAATCAAGTATCTGGAGGACGAGAACGCCTACACCGACGAGGTGATGAAGCCGACCAAAGAGCTGCAGGAGTCGCTCTACAAGGAGATGCTCGGCCACATCAAGCAGACCGATCTGTCGGTTCCAGCTCGGATCGGCGCCTACTATTATTATTCGCGGACCGAAGAGGGCAAACAGTATCCGTACCAGTGCCGAAAAAAAGGCGGCATGGACGGCAAGGAAGAAATTCTGCTGGATCTGAACAAGATGGCCGAGGGAAACACGTTTCTCTCGCTGGGAGCATTCGATGTAAGCGATGACAGCAATTGGCTGGCATACTCCACCGATACGACCGGCTACCGGCAGTACACGCTTCACGTGAAAAACCTGCTGACCGGCGAAGTGCTCGGCGAGAAGATAGAGCGCACCGGCGCGATCGTATGGGCGAACGACAACAAAACGATTTTCTATACAACCGAAGACGCGGTTTCCAAGCGCTCCGATAAGTTCTGGAGGCACGTGGTCGGTTCCGACAAGAATGATCTGCTCTATGAAGAAAAGGACGAGCTTTTCGATGTAGGCGCCGGCCGCTCGCTTGATCGCAAGATGATCTTTCTGGCTTCGGAAGCAAAAACCTCCAGAGAGTATCGCTATCTTCGCGCCGATAATCCGACCGGAGAACTCAAAGTCGTGCTTCCCCGCGAGAACGGACACGAATACGGCGTCGAGTATTACAACGGGCTGTTCTATATCCTTACCAATAAGAATGCAAAGAACTCACGCGTTGTAACAGCGCCGGTCGACGATCCTTCCGAGAAGAAGTGGAAGCCGTTCATCGCGCATAATCCCAATATCAAAATCGATCGCCTTACTTTCTTCGCCAACCACGCAGTCGTATCCGAGAAAGAAGGAGGTCTGAACTACCTCCGGGTGATCGATATGCGTAATAAGCAGTCGCATCGAATCGCTACCGACGAGCCGGATTACGCGTTGTTTCTGTCGCAGAATCCCGAGTTCAATACGGACACCGTGCGCTTCAGCTACCAGTCGATGGTCACTTCGAACTCGGTATACGACTACAATATGAACACGCACAAACGGACGCTTCTCAAACAACAAGAGGTGCTGGGCGGATACGACGCCAAGAATTACGAAGCGCGGCGAATCTGGTCGGTCTCGCGAGACGGAGTCAAAGTGCCGATCTCACTCGTTTACAAAAAGGGCGTTAAATTGGACGGCTCGGCTCCGATGCTGTTGTACGCCTACGGGTCTTATGGCGCGTCCATGGCGCCTACATTTTCGATTACAAGACTGAGCCTGCTGGATCGAGGCGTGATTTACGCTCTCGCTTACATCCGCGGAGGAGGCGAGCTTGGAGAAGAGTGGCGCGAGCAGGGCCGAATGATGAAGAAGATGAACACGTTCAACGACTTCATCGACTGCGCCGATTATCTCGTCAAAAACAAATACACCTCCTCGGATCATCTCGTAATAAACGGCGGAAGCGCGGGAGGCCTGTTGATGGGCGCCGTAGTGAATATGCGGCCGGATCTGTTCAAAGCAGTAATAGCGCAAGTGCCTTTCGTAGACGTTATGAACACGATGCTGGACGCTTCCTTGCCGCTGACCACCAGCGAATATATCGAGTGGGGTAATCCCAACGAGAAACCCGCCTTCGACTACATGATCAAGTACTCGCCTTACGATAACGTCAAGCCGCAGAAATATCCGGCTATGCTCGTTCACGTCTCGCTGAACGACAGCCAGGTGCCTTACTGGGAAGGCACAAAGTTCGTGGCGAAATTGAGGGCTACTAAGACCGATAAGAACACGCTTCTGCTGAGGACTAATATGGGCGCCGGTCACGGAGGCGCATCCGGCCGCTACGACGCGTTGCGTGAGACGGCGTCACATATGCGTTTGTGCTCTGGCAGATGGGCCTGACTCAGCAGGCAAGGCTTGAAGCGAGTGAGCGCTGAGATAAACGAATGGAACCGTTGCGGCGAAATTTCCCGCCGCAACGGTTCCGCAGAAGTTCCACAGACCTCCAGTCTTCTCAATCGGAGGAATGTATGCCCCGAGCCCTTTGCTCAATCATTCTTATTGTATTGTCGGTCACTCCAGTCGCTTCATTAATGCCGGTATCCGCCGACGCAGCGCCCGCGGCTCAGAATGAGTCGATCGCGCATATCAAGGCGGCGGTAACAAAGTTTGGCGTGGGAAAAGAGGCGCGAGTCAGAGTCAAACTTCGCGACAAGAAAACACTGTCGGGATACGTCAGCTCGATAGACGATAGTTCCTTCGTCATCACCGATCCGGGAACGGGAAGATCCGAAACAGTAGAGTATAAGGATGTCGATCAGATTCGCGGGAAGAATCTCTCCACCGGAGCCAAAATCGCGATCGGCGTCGGTATAGCCATTGCCGCGCTGGCTTTGCTGGTTATCATCGGCCTGAGTCATGGCGATTGATCAGGCGCCTGACGGCCAGGACTTGAGCTCCGAACCCATTCACTTGTGAAGGACGATGCTCACGCTGAGATATGCGCGCCCTTGAAGAACCCCGGTCAACGGGGTGGCAACCAACCCCTTGCGGGGTTGAGGGACACCGGGGTTGACCGACACGGGATCTCACCCATAAGGAGTGCGCGTCAACTTCCGCAGGGGCCTACTCTTGTAAACGGCGAGTAGGCCAACCCCTACCTTGGTTTAGAAATTGGACTTGCGGCTCTTGCTCGTTGAAGAACGAAGTCTCATGAGATTTATGCTCGGCTTCTCACATAACGGCTTTTTACCAATCCGTTCGAATAAACATTCGTTCCTATATGCTCGAACTGAAGATCACAATCGAGCCGGCCGAACAAAGGTATGCCGCTTCCGATGAGCACGGGAACGGTAGTGATAATCAGTTCATCGATGCAATCTTCCCTCAGAAACTCCTGTATCACTTTTCCGCCATCAATATAGATCCTCGAAAAGCCTTCGCTTGAGAGATAATCCAGCAACGGCTTCGGCTTCATCGCAAGGACTGTCGCTCTTCCTTCTAACGCACTCGGTATCTGTCGGAGCGTGGTGCTCAGCACGAAGACCTTTTTGTCGTATGGCCAGGAAGGAGAAGTGAGGACTTTGTCGAACGTGCCCCTGCCCATCACGATGGCGTCAATTCTGTTCATGAATTCCGCGTAGCTGTCGTGAACTTCTGGATTCTCGAACTTGACCAGCCAATCGATGTCATCGTTTTCTCTTGCAATAAAGCCGTCAAGACTTGTGCCTACGTATACCGTAGTTGTCATTTCTTCTCCTGTATATACGAGATGATTAAACAATCACGGGAGTCAAAAAGGGCGCGCACGAGGCGCGCCCTCTACAATGCGGCTCTTATGTTCTACCGAAGCTGTACGATTCGCTATAACGGCCGGCTTCGATCTAATCTACAATCTGATTTACGCCGTATGCGAGATCGCCTGTTCCGAACCCAGCGCGGCTTGCGCGGCAGCGAGCCTCGCGATAGGAACTCGATACGGAGAACAGGAAACGTAGTTCAGGCCCACTCGATGAAAGAATCCCACCGACGAAGGCTCTCCACCGTGTTCACCGCAGATTCCGACTTTCAAGTCAGGCCGCGTCGCGCGTCCGCGTTCAGTTCCTATCTTGACCAGTTCTCCCACGCCTTCCTGATCCAGGGCCTGAAACGGATCCTCCTTGAAGATTCGATTTTCCAGATAGAAGGGCAGGAACTTTCCAGCGTCGTCTCGCGAGATGCCATAGGCCGTCTGCGTAAGATCGTTCGTACCGAATGAGAAGAACTCCGCTGTCTCGGCTATCCGATCGGCAACCAGAGCCGCGCGCGGCAGCTCGATCATCGTACCAACGAGATACTCAATCCGCTGCTCTGTTTCCGCCATTACTTCCGAAGCCACTCGACGAACCAGGGCGGCTTGCAACTCCAATTCACGCGGAGTGCTCACGAGCGGAATCATTATTTCCGGCAGTACCTTTACGCCTTTCTTTTGAACCCTTGCCGCCGCTTCAAAAATGGCTCGCACCTGCATCTCGGTTATTTCGGGGAATACAACTCCAAGCCGGCATCCACGATGACCGAGCATAGGGTTTGCCTCGTGCATCGCCTGAACCCGCTCCCAGAGCTTCTTGGGTTTCGCGCCCAGTTTCCGCGCGAGCTTCTTCGTGCCTTCTTCATCGCCGGGCAGGAACTCGTGCAGCGGAGGATCGAGGGTTCTTATCGTAACGGGCAGCCCGTCCATCGCTCGAAAGATGCCTTCGAAATCCTTGCGCTGGAGCTTAAGCAGCTTGGTCAATCCTCCCTTGTAGAGTTTCTTGGGCTCGCCGATCTCCTTCTTGAGCTCGGAGATTTCCTTCGAAACTGCATGCCTTCTCCGCCGAGACAACGGCCGCTTCAACTCGTCTTCGAGAGAGGCAATATCGCGTTCAAGCCGCTTATAATCCGACGAACCCAGGATAACCTGTCGAACCTGATCGATACGGTCACCCTCAAAAAACATATGCTCGGTGCGGCAAAGGCCTATGCCCTCGGCCCCGAAGCTGCGCGCAACGCTTGCGTCGCCCGGAGTATCGGCATTGGCTCGAACCCCCAGTGTCCGGCTGTTGTCCGCCCATTGCATCAACTTGTTGAAATCCGAGCCCAGCTCTGGGTCGACCAGAGGCGCCTGTCCTTCGATCACGCGTCCGCTTGTCCCATCAAGCGTCAGCCAGTCTCCCCGGCGAATCCTGGTCCCGTTCACGCTGAATTGATTGCGCTCGTAGTCGATCAAGATCTCTCCGGCTCCGGCGACGCAGGGCTTTCCCCAGCCTCTTGCCACGACCGCTGCGTGCGAAGTCGCGCCGCCGGTCGATGTCAGTATCGCCTGTGCGGCGTCCATACCGCGCACATCTTCAGGGGAGGTCTCGCGGCGGACCAGGATCACCGGCTCGCCTTTTTCCGCCCATTGCTCGGCTTCTTTAGGGGTGAACACGACGCGACCCACGGCGGCTCCAGGGCTGGCGTTGATTCCAGTCGTCAAGATATTGACCTTAGCCTTGGGATCGACGGTCTTGTGCAGGAGCTGATCGAGGTCGCCGGCCGGAACTCGAAGCAGGGCCGTGCGTTCGTCGATTAACCCTTCCCCGCACATCTCGACCGCCATCCTCACGGCAGCCGGTCCCGTTCGCTTGCCGTTGCGAGTTTGGAGCATCCACAGTTTGCCGCGTTCGACCGTGAACTCCAGATCTTGCATATCGTGATAATGGCGTTCGAGTTTATCGGCGACTTCGAGAAGCTGAGTGAAAATCTCGGGCATGTCCTGGTTCAGCTCTTCGATGTGCTTCGGAGTTCGGATGCCTGCGACGACATCTTCTCCCTGGGCATTGGCGAGATAATCGCCGAAGAGTTTTTTCTCGCCGGTTGCGGGGTTTCTGGTAAAGGCCACGCCGGTACCTGAATCGTTCCCGAGATTTCCGAATACCATCGTCACGACATTCACCGCTGTTCCAAGATCATCCGGAATCTTCTCTTTGCGTCTGTAGGCTTTCGCTCGATCGCCGTTCCATGACCTGAAAACGGCTTTGACGGCTTCGTCTAGCTGCTGCTTCGGATCGGTTGGGAAGGCCGCCTCCGTTTGATCGAGCACGATCTGCTTGAAGCTATCGCAGACTTCCTTCAGTTGCGCGGCGTTCAGATCGGTATCAAGCGCCGCCTTTGCGTTCTTCTTCGCGGTTGTCAGCGCGTGTTCGAATATCTCGCCGTCGATTCCAAGGACGATTTTCCCGAACATCTGAATGAAGCGCCGGTATGCGTCGAAGGCGAAGCGCTCATTCGAAGTCAGGCGCGCGATGCCAAGCACGGTCTCATCGTTCAGCCCGAGGTTGAGCACCGTATCCATCATGCCGGGCATTGAAAACTTCGCGCCCGATCGAACCGAAACGAGCAGCGGGTTGGCGGCGTCACCGAGCCGCTTGCCGCTGGCGCGCTCGATTTCGGCGAGCCCGTCCTTAACCTGCTTCCACAGCCCCTCGGGAAATTGTTCGCCGGCCGCATAGTAGGCATTGCAGGCCTCAGTCGTAATCGTGAAGCCCGGCGGCACCGGCAGCGAGGCGTTGGTCATCTCCGCAAGACCCGCTCCTTTTCCGCCCAGCAGGTCTTTCATATCGCCGCGGCCATCCGCCTTTCCATTCGCAAAGAGGTAAACAAACTTGGTTGTCATCGATCACTCTCCAAAACGGCTTGTACTCGGTCAGGTGAATAAAGAACGATCCAGACTGGATTGAAAAACGCGGCGGCCGATTTCCGAGCGAGTCGCCGCGAATTCATCCGCGAGCCGGCCCACAATCGCCGGTCAGTTATAGATGTCGTGTTCCATGATTCTCGAGAGAAAGGGTTGCTGAGGAGGGGAAGAGGGCAGGCGAGAGGTTCCGATAAGCAATGTTTCTCGCCGGAGATGGCAGGCAAAGACTCTTCCGCGAGAATCCCCTCTTTCATCTGTCTTCTGGATCGCTTTGTTTGATAAACAAGCAACCTATTCGAATACTGGAAGGGTGACGCGCTTGTCAAGCGGTGGTATCAGGGCAAACGCATCTTAAAAGTAATAGAATGTAGAAGCTGAGTAGCCCCAGAAGCAGGAGAACTATCGATGAAGGGAATATCCTGCAAATGGAAGAGCGGCCACACAGCTTAGCAGAGTACCTGAGCACAATCAGAGATCCACGGATAGATCGAACCAAACGGCATAAGCTAATAGACATACTGATAATAGCGA
>QHVH01000069.1 GCA_003222245.1 Blastocatellia bacterium AA13
TGGAGTCCAAAAGCAAAAAAACGGTTAATTAAAGATCACAATAACCCGCCATATTCCGTCTTAGAATCCCTCAACTACGATTCAAAACGCACAGACAAGATGAGAATGACTAAATAATGGGTTTTTCAGCAGCCTGCTAAGAACCTCGGTCAGGGATCTCCACTCCGGAAGCAGTTCGATCGCTCGTTCCGGGTTACCAATTATCCAATCGCGTAGAGATGCACGAAGTTCTCCCGGATGCGATACGTTCTTCCCGCGCAGCCAATCGGTCATTCCAGCGAGGATGTCCTTGCCCGAGAACCAGAGCAATATGCTTGGCACGTCAGTCGCAAACGCAGAGTCGAAGCGCGCGGCATAGCTGAACGTGAAGGGTGACCCGAAGCACTTCCTTTGGTATATTGCGTCGAACCGATTTCGGGCGATAACGTATCGCGTAGCGCAATCGAGCTTCTCACATTCGGAGGGAACAGTTTGTCGAGTCTGAAGGAAGCGCGAGAAAAAACCAGGGCGGATCTTGCGTCGCTAAGGATTCATCGGGACGAAGATGAATCACAACGCGGAGGACGCGCTATAAAATGGATACTGCTTGGAACCCTGCTGGTGATAATCGGCGGCGCCGCAATCGTAGGAGTCAGATTTCTCCGGGCGGCTAGGCTGCCGGAGATCGAAACAGCGCGCGCCGTTGTTGAATCCGGCGACCATGGTATAGAAGTGCTGACCGCCACCGGCTATGTGGTAGCTCATAGAAAGGCCGCCGTAAGCCCCAAAATCTCAGGGCGGCTCGAATATCTCGGCGTGGATACCGGGAGCCGCGTAAAAGCCGGGCAGATACTTGCCCGACTCGAGCATCACGACATCGATGCGCAGTTAGCCGACGCTAAAGGAAACCTCGCGAATCTCGCCGCCGCTCGAAATCAAGCATCCGCCGATCTGGAATCGGTACGAGCGTCTCTTCAGCAGGCCCAGGCAAACCGGCAAAAGAGCGGACTGGAGCTTTCCCGGCAGACGAAGCTGCAGGAGCAGGGTGTTTCCTCGAAGTCGAGCTACGATACGGCGCTTGCTCAGGCGCGAGTCGACGAGGCAGCCGTCAGATCAGCCGAAGCCCAGATCAATTCGACTCAGGCCCGCGTGCAATCCGTCTCAGCCCAAATGGCCTCGTCCGAAGCGCGGATAAAGCTCATAGAGGCTCAGCTCGAATACATGAACATCCGGAGTCCGTTTGACGGCCTCGTGATCTCGAAAGACGCCGAAGTAGGCGAGACAGTAGCTCCGGCCATCTTTGGAGGAGCTTCGACGCGAGGCTCAGTCGTTACTATAGTCGATCCGAACACCCTGGAAGTCGAAGCCGATATCAACGAATCCAGCATCGAAAAGATCAAGATGGGGCTTCCCGCCGACATCACTCTCGATGCGCTGCCGAACGAAAAGCTGCCCGGAGAAACCTACCTCATTGTTCCCACGGCGGATCGACAAAAGGCCACCGTGAAGGTGAAGGTCCGATTCAACACGGTAGACGCTCGCGTGCTTCCGGACATGAACGCAAAAGTCACGTTTCTTCAGAAACCTGATACCGCCGCCAAGAATCCGCCTTCGCGAATAACGGTTCCAAAGACCGCGGTTCAACAGAGGGAGGGGAAGAGCGTAGTTTTGCTTCTCATAGGCGACCGTATTCAATCGCAATCAGTCACAGTCGGAAGCGAATCGGGTGATCGGATCGAGATCAAGCAGGGGCTGGCAGGCGGCGAGACTGTTGTGCTAAAACCCGCCGAAGGATTGACTGACGGAGCTCGCGTGCGAGTGAAGGGCGCGGGTTAAACAAACGGACATGCGTGGAGAATAACTATGGCCGAAACATTGATTGAGCTTGCGAGGGTAACAAAGCACTACAAACGCGACGCGATTGAGATACCGGTGCTCGACGAAGTAACTCTCGATATCGCTCGCGGTGAGTTCCTTGCGCTAATGGGGCCTTCGGGTTCGGGAAAGACCACGCTGTTGAACCTGATTGCTGGAATCGATCGGCCGAGCTCAGGAAAGGTAGTCGTCGAAAACAAAGACATCGCCCGATTAAACGAAAAGGAACTGGCCCGCTGGCGCGCCCGGCACGTCGGATTCATCTTTCAGCTTTACAATCTTATTCCAGTTCTGAATGCCTTCGAGAATGTAGAGCTGCCGTTGCTTCTAACAAGCCTTTCGAAGAAGAAGAGGCGAGATCACGTTATGACTGCTCTCTCGGTCGTCGGGCTTGAGGAACGAGTGAATCATTATCCGCGGCAGCTATCCGGAGGGCAGGAACAGCGAGTCGCGATTGCACGCGCCATCGTAACCGATCCGACGTTGCTGGTGGCGGACGAGCCTACCGGCGATCTCGATGCAAAATCGGCCGATGAGATTCTAGATCTGATGAAACGCCTTAACGAGGAATTCGACAAGACGATCATAATGGTGACTCACGACCCGCATGCGGCCGGCTATGCGCACTCGGTGTTGCACCTCGAAAAAGGCGTGCTCAGCAAGACGGGAGGCGTCTATGAAGTACCTACGGCTCATAATTAAGAACATAGGCAGAAACAAGCGCCGCACGGTGCTGACCGTGCTCAGCGTCTCGGTATCGGTATTCCTGCTGGCAACAATGCGCTCGGTGATTACGACGCTTGACAGTAACTCAAAGCCTTCCGGAGCCGAGCTGCGCGTCATCGTACGCCGCAATACCTCGCTGGTTGACGCGATGCCGGAGTCGTATGGCGACAAGATCGCGCAGATCCCCGGCGTGAGAGTGGTGACGCCGGCAAATTGGTTCGGCGGGATTTATAAAGAAGACCGGCCCCAGAATTTCTTCGCACAGTTCTACGTAGACGCAAAGACAATCTTCGACGTTCAAAGCGAGTATCAGGTTCCAGATTCGGAAAAAGCCGCGTTTCAACAGGAGCGGACAGCCGCGATGGCCGGACGAGCGCTTGCCGACAAGTATCACTGGAAAGTCGGCGATGTCATAGAGCTGAAGGGCGCAATCTATCCGGTGAATCCGAGATTGACTTTGCGCGCGATCTACACCGGGCCGCAGGACAACGCGCTCTTTTTCCATCGTGAATACGTAGAAGAGGCAATGGGCCGGCCGGGAACAGTGGGAACTTATCGCGTTCGGCTGGACTCACCCGAGAGCGCTCCAAACGTGATGGAAGCGATCGACAGAATGTTCGCGAATTCTCCCGCGCCTACAAAAACCGAAACGGAGGCTGCATTTCAAGCCAGCTTTGTCTCGATGCTTGGAAATGTCAAAGGGCTCATTATGGGTATCGGAATAGTTGTCGTGTTCACGATCAGCTTGATAGCAGCGAACACGATGGCAATGAGCGCTCGTGAGCGATTCACCGAACTGGCCGTGATGAAAGCGCTCGGGTTCAGACCAGGTCTTCTTCTGACGCTCGTGCTCACCGAAGCCATTGCGATCTCGTTGATCGGCGGATTGGTCGGCGCTCTCGGCGCGAAGTTTCTTTATAAGGTCACGAAAGTCGACTTCTTCGGCTTTCTTCAGAACTTCGATGTGACGACTTCGACGGTTATCGTCGGCCTCGTCGTGTCGGCATTGATCGGATTGTTCAGCGGCGGTGTGCCGGCAATAAATGCCGCGCGAATCAAAATAGTCGATGGGTTGCGGCGAGTCGCGTGATCGGGTGATTAGATGGCGATACCTTTAAAATACAATCTTCGGAATCTGTTCGTCAGACGTGTAACCACGCTGATGACTGTTTTCACCGTTGCGCTCGTGGTTGCCGTGTTCATAGCGATAATGTCGCTGGCGAATGGCCTCTCATCCGCCCTCGTATCGACCGGCAGTCCTGAAAATGTAATTGCGATTCGAGAGAGCTCGCAGTCGGAAGTTCAAAGCAGCGTGACGCGCGAAGCTTTTCAGATAATTCAGACTCTTCCCGGGGTCGCTCGCGACCCGCAAGGAAAGCCGTTGGCTTCGGCTGAGATAGCAGTGCTGGTGAACTTGCCCAGGCGAGGATCGGGCGAACCTTCCAATGTGACGATCCGGGGAGTTTCGGAAGCAGGGTTCGCCCTGCGCCCGCTGGTGAAAATTGTCGCGGGCCAGATGCTCAGGCCGGGCCTTGGCGAAGCGATCGTGAGCCGCAAAATCGCCGATCGATTCGAATCAACAGAGATCGGCGAGACGATTCATCTCGGCCGGCGCGATTGGAAAGTCGTAGGGCTCTTCGACGCGGGGGGCACCGCATTCGATTCCGAGATATGGTCGAATGTGAACGACGTGGCGGACGCATTCGATCGGCTGAATTACTCCTCGGTGCTCGTTCGCGCCGAGAATGTCGCCGCTCGCGATCAGCTTGCAAGCCGCATAACGGGCGAGCAGCGCCTGAAACTCGAATCCAAGCCTGAAGTCACCTACTATGAGGAGCAGACAAGCGTGGGCGGTCCCATCAAAGCGCTCGGAATCTTTGTCGGAGTGATTCTCGGCATCGGCGCCTGCTTTGGAGGCATGAACACGATGTATGCGGCCGTTGCATACCGCACCCGCGAGATCGGCACGCTTCGGGCGCTCGGTTTTTCAAAGGCGAGCATACTAACCAGCTTCGTCATCGAGTCCGTGATCATAGCTTTGATTGGAGGCGTGGTTGGTTGCATCCTCTCCATTCCGTTTAACGGAATCGCGACCGGCACGACCAATTTCAGGACCTTTAGCGAAGTAGCATTCAGCTTCCGAATAACTCCAGACCTTGTGATTTCCGCTCTCATCTTTGCCGCGATCATGGGGGTTTTTGGCGGGCTGCTGCCGTCGCGGCTCGCGGCTCGAATGCCGATCACGAAGACATTGCGAGAGATGTAGCTCACGAGTAAAACGGTCACGAGTGACTCCAGCGGCGATCAGGCAATCGCTCGAGCTTCGTTACAATCTCAATACTCAGCAATAATGTAGGGGCGGCCCTCAGCGATGACCGCCCCTACATTATTCATGTTGTTGTCGGTTAAAGTTATTGTCCTGATGGCGGACGATTACGCCGGCCGCACGATCTTTACTTGGATCTCGTCTTCACGTAGCTGACGATGTTTGCAAGAATCCGATAAGCGCCAGGGTGTGCCGCTCGAAGCTGTCGCGCCCACGAATAGCTTGTGTAGATGAATACGCCCTTCCCATATGAAGCGACAAGGAATCCGCCGCGCCGCGGGGGCTCTCCCGGATCGGACGATTCCAGCAACGGCGTGTATGCCGAGTTCCATTCGATCGGCAGGTTATCGGCACGCTCCTTCACCCATCCTTCGAAGTCTTTCTCCGAAATCTGATTGGGTTTCGTCATCAAAGCATGGTCCGGCTCCAGGAGCTTGATTGGAGCGGTTTCTAGCGCGATTCGTTTCGTGGACAATTTGAGCGGATAAGGCGACGGCAAAAACCGAAGAATATCGGCGTTCCAGTCTTCCGGCTGCTGTGAAAACACTACGAGCTCACCGCCGCGTTCAACGTAGTCAAGGAGCGGCTTGCTGTATCTCGTCAGCTCGGGCTTGAGCGAATACGCTTTGCGGTCGATTAAAATACACGAAAAACGGGTCAGATCGGTCGATTGAATCTCCTTCAGCGATAACTCCGAGCGGCTCACGCCAAGCTCATTCAGTGCGAGGGGCAGTGAGTCGCCGGTTCCTTGAATGTAACCGACCATTAGATCTTCGGCGGTAGAGATACCCGCGGGGAGAACCCTTATCTTTGCGGAGGCGACGGCAACGCGCGAATCAGGAGCGGCATTGCGGAGTTCGATCAAAACATCCGGTGAAAGGGGCGGCTTAGACATAGGCAAAGTAAGCTTCAAATCCAGTCGAACCGGCCGCCCTTTACTCGGAAGCGAAACGGCGGTCGGGACGTAGTCATCGGAGAGCAGCGCGAGTGAAACAATCCAGAGCGATCCTTCGAACCGCTCGGATGTGTGATTAATAAGCGCGATGGAAACATTCAGCTCGCGCGGCGACTGCCAGTCCTTTACAAGGCCGAACTCCGGCGTGACATTAATTTCGAATCTGGAAGGAACGTCGATGCGGACTGTCGTCGGGATCGTTATAGTTGTTCGCTCGATCTGCGCTTCGAGGAAGAAATTCAACTTGCGACCGAAGGGTTCAATTGACAGCGAGGTCGCATAATATTCCTCCTCGCGCAGATGTTTTGCGTGCGGAACCGTCGGTTGCGCATCGCCGGGCATTTCGTATTGATAATCTTGAGTGAGCGCAAAGCCCGGCGAGAGCGTTTTAACTTCAGACTCGTCGTATTCAACGGCCGTGCTTGCCGCGGTCAACGGCTTCGGCGCGTGCAGGACGATCGGCAACTGGCGCCCGCTTCCGTTGCGAACCAACAGACTGGCCTTGAATCTTTCTCCGGGAGCAACCGTCTGGTCGCTCAGCTTGACTTGAAAATCAATACCGAGAGCGTACCTGATTGCTCGCTGCAGCGTTTCTACGTGGCGAATGAACCGCAACAAGTCCGCACCGTAGCGCTCCTGCAGATCGCGGGCCGATCCCTGCGATTGTTTCAACACCAGAGCTTCCACAAGCGAATGTACCAGCGCGTCTGTCTGGCCAATTGCTTCGATGGCTGGAAAATCTCCTACACGAAGCGGAGCCAGCTCTCTCGACAGATTGTCACTCAGACTGAGTCCTGTAAAAAAGGAAGCGCCTGTAGAAAGCGGCGGACCTGGAACTGGCTTTAGCAGCCTGTAGTAACTGTTTGTCACCGGAGCTGTCTCGCGACTTGCCTCTTGACTTGCGTATTGCTGAATTGCTTTTGAGCCAAGCTCGACGAATGTGGCGCCGCGGACGCGGTCGTATTCTGAGAGATCTATGGCTACGGCGGCATTGCGCTCGTCGGTGCGTTCGAATATGCGGCTGACTTGCCAGGGCTCGAATTCGCTCTCCGAAAGACGAGCCGGATCGGCGGCGGCTCCGTAAGCCTCTGCGAGAAGGCTGATCAGCGCTTGTTGATAGCCGTTCACCTCGTTGCCGGTGATTATTATATCTGGCCGAACTCGTCGAATCGTCTTAACGAGCCGGTGCACGGCTTCGTCGTGCCCCCAGGTGTTTATGGGTTCTTCTTTGGATTTTGAGAATCCGAAATCGGGGAGGTTGAGAAAACAGGCATCGCTGCCGGTCAGCTCACATGCTTCCAGAGCCTCGCGAGTTCTGATTGCGCCCAATTCGTCGTCAAGCTCCGGGCCGATTGCGTTTTCGCCTCCTTCACCTCGTGTCGCGAACGCGACTACGATGCGAGCTCCGAGTTTTCTGCGGCAGTAGGCCAGGGTTCCGGTGTCCTCATCTCCAGGATGCGCCGCTATGCACATCAGGGTGAACGGGTTTCCAAGATCGCGCAGCGCCTGATCGAGGGCGACGATACCGCGCTCTTGATTAGCGGTGATTGGGAAGGGTCGTTTCGAAAACGCGGCGGAAATGTGAGGTGAGCCTAGATAGATCGAAAGTAGACAGAGAACAAGAAGGTTGATTGTCGTCCGATAATTTCGGAAACGACCAGTAGTTCTGAAAGACATACAAAGATACTATAGCAGCAGCTTAGACGTTGTTTCATCAGCTCGATTGAGCTGATATTATGGCTGCGCCTAACGAAAATTCGAGCTTCTAAGTTCTCGGTAGAAGCGGTCTCTGGCAACTTATTTTTGTACTCGAAAGCCGTTTATTGAATGTCATCACCTCTTGAGGAACTCTTCAGACGTGCCTTATCGCAAACGGAGCGCCGGCTTCTAGTCGAGTATGGCTCGGTGTTCGTTACAAGGGCGACGGCGCCGCCTTTCGTGATTTTTCCCAATGAAGAAACTGTGCAGCGGTTTCAGGCTTCGTTGGCGATTTCAAGACGCCCGATTGGAGATTACGAATTCGAGCTGCAGAGCGACGCCATGGAATCTCTGGTGCGAACGGTTCGCGGGGCCGAGCGTTTGGGCTTTTCAATTACGGGTCGATCAGGCGATTCGGGACGACGATCTTACGCGGATACGGCGAAGCTCTGGGAGAGGAACGTCGACAAGGGACTCCATCACTGGGTGGGTTTAGGGCGCATGTCGCCGGATGAGGCAGCTAATGTGCTCGGACTGTCGCTCTCTGATCAGGTTGGAGCAATCCTGAAGCTTGAAGACGAGAGGCAGTTGTATTTCAGCACTTATTTTGACAAGTCAATCCTGCAGTCGGTCGCCGCGCCAGGAGCCTCTCAACATCTTTCCATGCTTGCGTTCGATGTCGCTGAATACGAGAATCCCGCCGTAGCAAGAGTTCTTGCCCTGCACGGCTGGCATCGCACCGTAGTGAGCGATCTCCCGCACTTCACATATCTGGGTTATTCCGCGGACGATCTTCCAGCGTTGGGTCTCAGAAGGGTTGAGAATGAATACGCGGGATCAGCCTACTCGTTTTGGATTCCGGACTTTACTTCGAAGGTGTGATTTCGGGCTCGAGTTGTGAGTCGCTCTCTCCGCGCTTTGTTCGAGAAGCCGACGCGCCTCAGAAAGCGCTCGCCATACGCGCTGCTTCTTCGCCGTCATTCGCTTTTTGTTTACCGCCCTGCATTAGATAGATCAGGCCTCCAGGAAGGCTCGTGATCACCAGTACCGCCAGCCAGAGAACCGACAGCGCGAACGCCTGCGCTCCAGGTTTAGCCGAATTGAGGATGACCGTTTGAAACAGGACGATGTATGAAGCCTCGCGCCAGCCCATACCGTTGACGCCGACCGGCGCCATGCTTATCAAGCCGGTAGCCGGTATGAATACGAGAAAGTCAAGCCAGCCGTTGCGCGTAGTCATTCCGATAGCGATCGCGCAGAGCATGTTCACCACCGTGCAGCCGAACTGAATCATGAAAGACAGCACCATCGTCCATGTAATCAGCGATCCGTTTCCTCGAAACGAGTTCACCGAATTGAACAGGCGTTCGACTCGAACGTCCGCCCGCTTCATTCTTAACAGCGCAAGCACCTTGTGAAGCAGATTGTATGTAGGCCGATAAAAGAGAGCCAGGTTCGCGCCTATGAAGAGAACAAGAATTCCCGCGAATATAGGCGCCAACAGGAATCCGTTAAAGGTGGTTCCGGCGATGGTAGCGGCCGCCAGCGCGATTATCAGGAGCGCCAGCATGCCAAGATCCCGGTCGAGAAAAACCGACGCAGTCGAGCCGCTCAATGTTCGGGTCTCCTTATTAAGATAATAGACCCGCATCAGGTCCCCGCCGATTGAAGTCGGCAGAAACTGGTTAAAAAACATTCCCAGAAAATAATACGAAAGCAGCTTTCGATAAGGCGTGCCGAGCCCGAGCGGCCTCAGTAATAGGTACCATCGATAGGCGCTCAGGCCCTGAATAGCTATGTAGACGAAGCAGGCCGCTACAAAGAAAGAAATCCGCGTGTTTCTGAGTTGGCTTAGAAGCTGGGCGACGTCGACCTTGAGAAAAATGATGACGTAGAACCCAACAGTAACCGCGATCTTGAGTACGATTGCGCCGGTTTTCTTGATCAATTGGGCCGTGTCCCGTTCCTGTTCGAGATAAGTAAGATTCGGGGAGGTTCCGCTCCAGTTAAAATGGTCCTCAACTTTACTTGAAACGCCGGACGGCTTGCAAGCACATAGGTTCGGACCGGTATCGCTGCTTTGATCTCTTCATAAACTGCTTCCGGTATAAGGAAGAAAGCGGGATGCGGAGAGAGCAGCGAGGCCTTAAAACGCTTCCTATCCGCCTCATCATCCCCAAGCTCGAAGATCGATCTCCGAAGATAAAACACCATGCTCGGCGACGGAAGACCGTAGTAGCCAATCTGCGCGTCCGGAGCCGTGTTGCGCTCGATGATCTCGCAAATTGGTCGCACGGGCTTGAATCTCTCGAAGTCCGGCAGCGTGCGCAAGACGAATACCCAGTTAGCGGCTATTACCGTAGCGGCTATGGCGGCAATCGCGAGCTGTCTCTTGCCGATAATTACTAACGCTATAATAGCGATCCCTCCGGCAGCGGCTACCATACCGATCAGATTCGCGCCGGCGAATCTGTATTCGGCAGTTGTCTTTGACCATGCATAAAGGAGACCCGCTCCCCCCGCGGCAAGCATCAGACCCGCGGTAAACGCGAAGGGCGATACAAAATGGACGTTGCTCTTAAACCAGCGGCTCCGCGCGCGTGAAATCAATCCGCCGACGAGCGCGGCGCATGCAGGATAGACAGGCAGAATGTAAAGATCTTCTTTGCTCTTTGAAAGACTGAAGAACGCCGCGATTACGACTATCCATGCGATGAGAGTAAGCATTCCAAAGCGATCCAGTCGATACATTTCGATATGAGACCGCGGGTTGTTTACCGTCTGAATTCTTCTCAACAGCGGTAAGAGCGCGCCCGCCAGCAAGAACAGAGACCATGGGAACAAATCTCCTCCGAGCACGCGAAGATAAAACCAGAGTCCCCGGCTTGGACCCCACGCCACGCCGGCGTACCTGGAGACGTTGTCTTTGAGCAGAAACGACTCGATGTATTCGAATCCATGCTGCCGATATACTTCGACGTACCACGGAAGCACTACTATAAGCAGAATGGCGGCTCCCGCCGGTATCAGCATCTTCCAAAGAATGTCCGGACGCCTGCCTACCGCAAGAATGGCTATCAGAGCCAGCGCGGGCAGTCCCAGCGCTACCGGGCCCTTGGTCAGTACGCCAAGTCCGATGCTGACGTACATCAAGCTAAAGAATAGTCGTCGTCGGGCGGGACGGTCCTCGTTCAATGCATCAACTCCGAGGAGAAAGAACAACAGAGCGAGAGACATAAACATCGCCAGATAGACATCGATCATTATCCGGCGCGAGAACATGAGAAACCGAGGACTGGCCGCAAGCGAGAGCGCGGCTATCAGTCCAGCGTCGAACGAGAACACTCGCCGCGACAGGGCGAAGGCCGTGAATATCATCACCACGGCTGCCAGAGCTATGGGTATGCGTTCGACGGCTTCCGAGGCTCCGAAGCATTTATAAAAGCCGAAAACGATCCAGTAGCTCAGAGGCGGTTTATTGAATCTCGGTTCGTAGTTGAAGCTTGGGTTTATAAGGTCGTTGGATTCGAGCATCTCTCGCGGGGTCTCGGCATAGAATGCTTCGTTTGAATCCCAGAGTGATGATGAGCCCAGTCCGACGAAATAAGGTACGATCCCCAGGAAGAGGATGATTAGCAGCAGCAACTGTATTCGCGGGAAGCGGGAGTCCATCGCAAGGCAAGCTACCTATCATGCCGCGACTGGAGATCGCAAGATCATAGGGTCCCGCGAATCTATTAGCAGAGAAGTTGAATGTCTATTGCCGACGCGCGGATTTTCAAGCGGCGTCGGCGAGAGAGCCCGGATGGGCGCCCGGTGCTGTAGTAGAACGGATTGGAAGATTTGTCAGCGAGAGACCACGTCGATCATCATCGTCTGTTTGTTTCTTGTGATTGAGAGTTTGATTGCTGCTTGATTGGACGAAACAAGAGAGGCGAACTGGCTCGCCGTTAAACTGCTCTTTGCGTCGACGGCCGTGATGATGTCGCCGGCCTTGAGACCGGCCAGAGCAGCGGCGCCGTCGGACTTGACGGTAGTCACGAGCAATCCGCCGGTTACGCCAAAATAAACCGCAAGCTGCGGAGTCAGCTCTCGCACGGTGAAGCCGGATTGAACCGATGCCTCGATCGCAGGTCTGTCGACGTTGTTTGGCAGAAGCGGTTGGCCCGCGAGCTGTTGCTTGAGGGCGTTTATCTCTCGCTGCAGCTCGGCCAGCTCTTCGGCTCGCTGTGGAGAATCGCGTTCGGCGAGTCCTCGCTTGTACGATTCTTCCAAGCTCGTCAGCGTTTTGTAGGCGTCCGTTAGCGATTGTCTTTGAGTACCGGCGGCTTCAGGTTGTTCAACGGGCGGCCATACCCACTGCCCATCATTCAAAGTGAAATCCCGAGCGCCCAATACCACGTCCAGCTTCGTTGGTTTGCCGGCTCTGACCGCGTCGAGCTTTACGGTCTGGCCCGCGGCGGACCACTGCAGAATCGAGCTCATTTCGGCAGGCCCTTTGAGAGCGATGCCGTCGACGGCCACTATGACGTCGTTGGGCATTACTCCGGAGCTTGCCGCGGGGCTGTCGGGCTCGACCCGTTGAACAAATAGACCCGAACGGTCCTTTAATCCGAGCTGACTCCACTCGGATTCGGAAAGCTGTCCCAAACCCGCTCCTTTAACTCCAAGCCATGCCGAAGGGACGCTGCCGTTCTTCTCGATGACTCGTCGCGCGACCGTACCGCTTATATAGGAAACGGGATACAGTTGAGCGCGTCCGAATCCGGTGAACTGCACCATGCCGACGATCTGCCCTTCCTGACTCTCGGCAACGCCGCTGTCAGTACGAGCAAGCAAATGAGGCGACTCAACTGTAAGACTGGGCCTCGGCGCCGCCGTGCCGCCGCTAACATAGACTTGGGCGACCGACAGCGACGGTCTGAATTGGACTTCATTTGAGGGCGCCACCGTACTAGCAATCACGCGGGCGCTTACGATATTGACGACCGTTCCTTCGGGCAGCGCGGTAAAATTGGGAAATTCGGGAGCCTTTGTCTTCAGATCAGTCGCTTCGAGCACCGTGAAGCCGGATGAACAATCAACGCCGACGAGCCTGGCTTTGACCGTCTTCCCCTCACTGGTCGTGACCGAGATTGTTTGATCTTTATCCGTTGGATCGACGTTCGAGAGCCTGGTTACGATATGACCCTCTCCATCGATGAGCAGGCCCGTAGTTATGTTGATCGGGTTTCGACCGGCGGCATATCCGCTGACCCCGACCCTAGTGTTGCCCTGACGCCGCACGCGCGTAATCAGCTTCTCGAGATCGATTGTATGAGCTACCGAAACGACGAAGGGCCGTACCTGATCGGCAAGCCGTTTATATGGAACCGCAGCGGCTTTCGTTGCGGCGCGCGGCGGTTGCTGGGCCGCTGCGGCGAGAGATGCGAGCGGGATCAATACTATCGATCCTATCGACTCTTTGACTTTTCTGGATAAACCAAACATCCAACTTCCTTCACTTCTCTTAGAACGAGATTCGATTAGAACGAGGTTCGCACGATCCTTGATCTTTGACTGTCTCCATCGAGCGACATAATCGGCTGTGCGCCAATACTAATTGCCGAAACGGTAAACTGCCGGTCCAACGTGAGATCTCTCATCAGCAGCACGGCGGCAGCTTCTATCGGCTCAATATCGTTGCGCGCCTGGATCTGATGCGCGGCATTAATTCCTCTTCGCCCGGTTGACTTTATTGGAGTCAACTTCGTGTTGGCTGCGGCGCCGGGCGCCGTATTGATTTCAACTCCAGGCAGAGCTTTGTTGTCGCCTGATGTCGTTGCGGCATTTTCGGCATTTGTTGCCGCGGTTTGATTCACAGCAGTCTCTACCGGGATTTTTTTGTTATTGATCAGGAAGAGCTGGACCGCGAATGCAGCTATTGCGAGCATCGCGACGGCCGCGGCGCCTCTCATCGACAACGCTGGAACGAACCACCCGAGCCAATTCCGGCTTCGGCCTCGAGCGAGTCTCGCCCTGAGCATGGCGTCGAAATTGGCGGGAGCCGTTACCCTGGAGGACGCGGCGAGTAACCGCCTCAGCCGCAAGCGTTCGTCGGCAAAGCCGCGGCACTGGGGACATCCGTCTGCGTGCCGCGACGCTTCAAGTGGAAGCGAGTCGCCTTTATCGGCTTGATCGATCAGTATTCTGATGTTCCTGCAATCCATAATTCCTCTCAAACAAAGCAACGCTAGATGTAAGCGACCAGCTTTTCCTTCAGCAGGTTGCGCGCGCGATTAATCCTCGATTTAACCGTTCCTTCGGACAGGCTAAGCACTTGGGCGATTCTGTCATAGCTCATTTCTTCTATGTCGCGAAGCACGATCGCGGCGCGATACTTCTGGGGCAGCGAGGCGATCGCTCGAGTAACCGCTCGCCGGCGTTCATCTTGGATAAGCGATTCATCCTGGAGCGAGCTGTGGTCCGGCGGATCGAGCTCGATGGTGTCGCCTTCTTCATTGGTAAAGGGAGAGAACAGGGAAACGAGTTTTCGACGCTTCCGTTGGCGGATTTCGCTGATGGCCAGGTTCGACGCGATTCGATAGATGTAAGTCGAGAAGTTGTGATTGGCCTGATAACGCGAAGCGCTCGTGTACACCCGTATAAAGGTCTCCTGAGCCAGTTCAACTGATCTGTCATAGTCGTCAAGCATGCGGTACACAAAATTGGTGATCGGGTTCCGATAGCGGCGAACTATCTCCTGAAACGCGTCCTCATTGCCATCACGAACGCCAGCGATAAGTTCGTGGTCGCTTGATGCCTCTACCGCCCGGCTGCCACCTAGTCCCAATGCTTGCGCCTGATAAGTGACTGCTGCCATCCGGCCCAGTGCCCCTCGTAAAGATT
>QHVH01000009.1 GCA_003222245.1 Blastocatellia bacterium AA13
CTGGTTCTGAACAACTCTGGATACCCTTGGAGGGCAGCTAGTATACACGAAATCGGCACAAACACAGAGTTCCGCGCGAAAAAGTCGGTGCGCGTATACTCGGCTCTTCCCGTGCGCTCAATGAGCGGCTATACCGCTAATTGACATTGATTTATCGTGGTCTATATCATTCGCCTTCTTATGATAAAGATTAAGACGTACATTTTTACGGTCCTCGCCGCGCTCCTGAGTGTAACGACGGTCTTTCAACCCGGGCGCTTGAACGCCGGCACGGGCGCGCCATCCGATCAGCAGATATCTTCTCAAAACATCGCGCGGCACATCGCGTATCTGGCTTCGGATAAATTGCAGGGCCGTCGAGCAGGCACGCCGAGCGCAAACGAGGCCGCGCGCTACATCAGCGGAGAGTTCAAACGATACGGCTTGCAGCCGCTGGTTCCCGATTATCTTCAGTCCTTCACCTTTGTCGCGGAAGTAAAGCTCGGCGACGGCAACAGCTTTCAATTGGATCAGAGCGGCGCTGTCGGATCCACAGGCCCGCGATCATTCAAGGCGGGCGTTGATTTCATGCCGCTTGCTTTCTCTTCGTCGGAGCGAGCAAAGGGAGCCGCGGTATATGCGGGCTATGGCATCAGCGCGCCGCAGCTTCAATATGACAACTACTCAGGTATGGATGTATCCGGCAAGATCGTAATTGTGATGCGCGGCAGTCCGGACGGCGACAACCCACACGGGCGTTTCGCCGAATTCACGGAGCCGGGACTTGAGATACAGAACAAAACGATCAAGGCTCGTGAGAAAGGCGCTCGCGGCGTTCTGTTCGTTGCCGACGAAGAGGATTTCCAGCGCGATTCGCTCTCGAGGCTTCATCACGATTTGAACTTTCTCGATGCGGGCATTCCCGCCGCCGGATTAAGCCGCAATAGCGCTCGAGCGATTCTGACCGCGGCGGGCGTATCGCTGACCGATCTCGAAAAACGGAGCAAGACTTCGCCCTTGCCGCTCCTGCTCGATCGAGTAGCGCTTGACTTCAAGACCGATGTGGTAAGGCTGAACAGAACCAGCGTCAACGTCGAAGGCATTATAAGAGGAAGCGATTCCGCACTCGCGCAGCAGTATGTCGTGATCGGAGCCCACTACGATCACCTTGGATTGGGGGGAACCGAATCGCTGGCGCAGAACCCTGAGGGCCAGATACATCACGGCGCGGATGACAACGCTTCCGGCACGAGCGCTCTGCTCGAGCTGGCTCGGGTTCTTGCGGCGCAAAAATCCGCCTTAAAACGAAGCGTCATCTTCATTGCGTTTTCGGGAGAAGAAGAAGGGTTGCTGGGTTCCGGAGCTTACACGAAGAACCCGGCGGTTCCTCTCGCTTCAATAGTCGCGATGATAAATATGGATATGGTCGGACGTCTTCGCGATCGCAAGCTTGTAGTGGGCGGCGCCGCCACATCGCCTGAGTGGAAGGCCCTACTCGAAAAACTTGATGGATCTCTCGGCGATCGCGCGTTCAAACTCACACTGCAGGATGACGGATTCGGACCCAGCGATCATCAATCCTTCTACGTCCGTGACATACCGGTACTCTTCTTTTTTACCGGATCTCACGATGATTATCATAAGCCTTCCGACACGGCGGACAAGATCAACAACGACGGAGTGCGAGACGTAGCCGAATTCGTGCGGGAGATAACAATTAAGTTATCGAACGAATCCGAGAGAATTGCTTTTTCGCGCGTGCAACACCAGACGCAGCCGGCCGGCCGCGGCTTCAGGGTTTATCTCGGAACCGTACCCAACTATTCAGATCAGGTCGATGGCTTAAAACTGGATGGAGTCCGTCCAGCTTCGCCGGCCGAGAAGGGCGGCCTGCGAGCCGGGGATGTAATAATCAAACTTGGAAATATGGCGATCAAGAATGTGTATGACTACACCTACGCGCTTGGCGAATTGCGCCCGGGCCAGGAAGTTGAAGTCGTAATCCGCCGCGACGGCAAAGAAGCTACACTCAAAATTACTCCGGATAAACGCCAGTAGGACCGCAATCTCACTCTGTAGTATTTCACCAGGACGCAATAGGCGTCACGCCAAGAAGAAAGTTCGAGGAGACAAATGCTGCTGCAAGGAAAGAAGGGGATTGTATTTGGAGTGGCCAATCAAAGAAGTCTGGCGTGGGCCATAGCTCAACGAGCAAGCGAGCACGGGGCAAGACTCGCCCTCACGTATCAGGGAGAACGGCTCGAAGAAAACGCACGCGAGCTGGCCCGCGAGCTGGCCGATCCCGCTTTGATCTGCTGCGATGTGACTAAGGACGAAGACATCGAGAGCGCGTTTAAGCGCGTGCGGGAAGAATTCGGCAGCCTTGACTTCGTAGTCCATGGCATCGCATTCGCGCTCAGGGAAGACCTCGAAGGAGACTATGTAGACACTTCGCGCGAGGGTTATCGAGTCGCCCAGGATGTCAGCGCCTACTCGCTGGCGGCGATCGCAAAGCACGCCGCCCCATTAATGGAGGAGCGCGGCGGCAGTATATTGACCCTTACTTACATTGGCGGCGAGCGGGTCATCCCTCATTACAACGTAATGGGCGTAGCAAAAGCCGCGCTCGATATGAGCGTGCGATACCTCGCGTGGGATTTAGGCTCCAGGGGAATCCGCGTCAATGCAATTTCCGCGGGACCGCTGAAGACCCTTGCGTCGGCCGGAATCCGCGGGTTTTCAAAGATCCTTGCCCATATGAAAGAGCACAGTCCGCTGCGGCGAAACACGAATCAAGCCGAAGTAGCCGACGCCGCCCTCTTTCTGCTATCCGATCTATCACGAGGCGTGACCGGCGAGATCCTTCATGTAGACTGCGGCTATCACGTAATGGGGATATGAGACCGCCTGGAGGCTGTCGTCAGCCGGCGTATCTGCGTTCTACCGTAACCGCGAACACCGCTGCACCGATCAGTCCGATTGCGCAGGCAATAAAGAACGGAAGCGCCGGGTTGAGTTTCCACAACAGCCCGCCGATCACGGCCGCGGGCGTTATGCTCAGGCTGCGAACCAGATAATATAACCCTACAGTGCGGCCTCTGCGGGTCGGATCGGCGAGGCCCACTATGATTGCCTTTCTTGACGGCTCCCCGGTTTCTCTAAGGCCGCCTACGATGAACGCGAGCACCAGCATAGTAAAGCTGTGCGAGAGCACTACCGCGAGCGGCAGCAGTGCGAAACATATGAATGTGGCGATTACGAAGGGCTTTTTGCCGAAGCGGTCTGCCATCCGCGCGGCAGGGAGGTAAACAGCTATCGCGGTCGCTTTGTCGATTCCGACCAGAATTCCGAACTTCGCTGGCGAGATTCCAACGACGTCGATCACGTACAGCACGATGAACACGTCGGTCATTCCCTCGCAGATCCTGACGAATATATCGGATAACAAGAGCCGCTTCAGCGCAGTGTGCATGGATCTGAATTGTTTAAGGATTTTGATCTTTTTAGGCTTGTCCTTCGTTCGCTCTCCGAAGTAGAACTTCCACTGAATCACGGCTGCGATCAGGGTTAGCGCGATTGTGAGAACCAGAGCGAGCCGAACTCCGCGAATGACTCCGAGGCGGGCGATCAACACTCCACCGAGCGCCGGCGAGAGAATTATAGGAACCCGCTTTAGGATGGATTGTATCGTGAATCCCATCGTCCGGCGATTTGGCGGCAAGCGGTCGGCTATCATCGCGAACATCCCGGGTGAAGCCATACTGGACCAAGCCATCACGAACGTAAGGCCGACGAACATCATCATCCAGTGACCGCTCATCGCGTAAATCGCAAAGCCGAGGGCCGCCGTCAGGCTGAATAAGATCAACGCGCGGCGAGTGCCGATTCGGTCCGAAATGACCCCCCCTGGATATTGATAGCTAGCATCCAAAAAATCCCGAGCGGAGCCGAAAAATCCTATTGCAACCGTCCCTGCGCCCAGGGCTTCGAGATACTTAGGCAGGAAGCTGAGCGAAAGCTGTTCTCCCGCGCCGACCAGAAACACGGCGCCGGACATCACGGCAATGTTGCGCTCGAGCCCGAGCGATTCACGAAGTCGAGCGAAGCCTCTGTTTTGAGGTTCTAGCGACAAGGACGCAGCTTAACACAGGAAGGAATCCCGTTGAGCGTTACAAACTTGTGCACGGGCCTAATCTAATCTGAAAAATGCGACTAGAAAAAAGAATAGCCGCCCTGCGTCGAAATACGGCAGGGCAGCTATTTGTAAGTTCGAAGCGCGCTTGGTATCAGAAGCGCTGCCTTGTGTTATGGGATTCGGCGCGTTAGAAGATTTTGCGTCGCTCCGTCCTATTCTTGTACAACCAGAGAAGAGTAGCCGCACCGCCTCCGGCTGCCGCGCCGATTATCGCGCCCTTCTTTCCCTTCGTCAGTCCGCCGACCGCGGCTCCTCCGCCTGCGCCAATTCCTATCACGGTAGCAGCTCCGCCCGGACCTTCCATCCATCGGTGCTTGTACTCATAATTCAGGATCCCGGGACCATCGAACAGCGTCACAGCGCTGTCCCCGATCCTGACGCCATTCTTACCTCGTCTCACAATACCTCGGTACTCGCGATCATCGGCAAAGGAGCTAACCGGCAGCGCCAATGCCAGAAGCGCCAATACCAGAAAGAAACCAGCCATTTTCCTGAGCATCTGAGAATGCCTCCTCATTTGTTAGGTGCTTACGTCCGTCTTCAGCGAGCAATCCCGCCCGGACGGCGTTGGCGTGATGCGCGCCCTCTCCCGGAGGTTGTCCGCCTCTTAGTTTAATATTGAGCGCAGCCCAAAATAGTGACCGGGCTCTGACCAATCGAATGCATCAAGCGACAAGATACAGAATTGATTACGTCGCCACTACAAGTAAACAAACCACCAGCGTCAGAGTGGTAGGATCAGCGCGGCAGTCACAGTACTTCAGGTCGCTCAGTTCGCGTGATCGTAGTGCGCACAGCGATCAACTGTGCGACTATTGCGGTTTGGTCCGGCCGTACGAACTCCGGAGTTTCAACAATGCGGCTCAAGATTCGAGTTAACCTAATCACGATTCTTATATTCGGTCTCATCGGGCTGGCGGCGATTGATGCACCAGCCCAAACGCCGGCGGCTCGAATTATTTCGGGTGTAGTGGTTTCGGACAAGAACGAATCGGTCGCCGGCGCTTCAGTAACGGCCTCTCACTTCTGGGGCTCCGAAACAGCAGTGACGGATTCCAACGGCAGTTTCAGCCTCACGGCGCCCGTCGGAGTTGTTACTTTGAGAATCGAGGGTAAGAATTTAAACCCTCTCGAAACAAACATCGGCGCAAACGAATCAACATCCGAGCTACGAATCAAGGTCACATTCATCGTTCCGCAAGTTCACGAGAGCATCGTCATCACAGCCTCCGCTCTCGATCCAAGCATAGATCGCCGCGACGACGCGGTTTATAAGGGAACGCTTTTTTCGAGAGACGATCAGGTATTTCAGACTCTCAATGCCGGAATCGACGCAGGCCAGCACGAAGGCGGCGGGAAATCGCTGGAGATCAGGCGATTTGGCTTCAACCTGGATCACGGAGGAGTCAACGGCGGCCTGAAAGTGCTGGTCGACGATGTTCAGCAGAATCAGGGGACGCAAGGTCATGGGCAGGGGTACCTCGGGCAGTTGAAGAGCCTGACTCCTGAGTTGATTCAGGACGTGAGCATTCTGAATGGTCCATTCAGCGCGGAGTACGGCGATTTTTCCGGCCTGGGCGTCGTGCACATTCGGTTGCGAGAATCCTTGCCCGATCAGCTTACCGCGCGAATTCAGGCCGGCTCGTTCAACACGTTTCGCTCATTCATCGCGTATAGTCCGTCAATCGCAAATGCAAACGCATTCATCGCCTACGAAGCATCGAGAACCGATGGACCCTTTGAGAACCCACTTCGATATAAGCGAGACAACATCACGGGCGCTTATACTCGAAAACTGAGCGCAAGCGAGAGTCTCGGATTCAAGCTGAATTTTGGGCGAAACAACTTTTCTTCATCCGGCCAGCTTCCGCTCGATCAAGTAGCGGCGGGAAGCCTCGACAGATTCGGTTTTATAGATCCCTTCGACGGCGGCCGCGTTCGAACCGGCATCCTGGGAGCCTACTATAAGAAGGAGCGGCAGTCCGGCGATATATTCAAGGTGGACGGCTTCGTCGCTCGTTCGTTGTTCGATCTTTATTCGAACTTCACATTCTTTTTGAACGATCAGAGCGAGGGCGATGAGATTCAACAGCATGATTCGCGTCTGCAGGAAGGAATTACCGCTCAATACCTGCATCCTTACCGGCTCTTCGGGCTTCGAGCTCTGTTGAGCCTCGGAGGGAATTTTCATGCGAATCAAATCAACGTTGGGCTTAATCATACCTTCGAGCGCGATCCAATAAACGCGGTCACAAGCGCCCACGCGCGAGTGACTAACTCAGCGGGATACTTTCAGCAGGGCGTTGACCTCAAAGAAGGGCACCTGCATCTGGATGCAGGCCTGCGCTACGACTACTTTCAGTTCAATGTCGAAGATCGCCTCGACCCCGCGGGCACGGGCGATCACGGAGCTTCGAGGTTGCAGCCGAAAGCGAACATCTCATACGCGCCATGGCATTCGGTTCCAGCAACATTCTATTTGAACTTCGGAAGAGGCATCTCGAGCGAGGATGCTCGTGGAGTGGTACAACGGCCGGATGCGCCGAGAATCGCGACAACGGATTTCACCCAGACCGGAGCGTCGTTCTATCTCACGCGATTCGCGCTGAGCGCCGACCTATTTCTGATTGATAGATCAAATGAACAGATTTACATCCCGGACGACGGCAGCTTTGAGTTCAAGGGGCCGAGCCGCTCTTACGGAGGCGAGGTCAAAACCTCAATCCAGGTGACCCGCGTTCTTTCCCTCAACGGCGGTTTGACCCGTGTTGGAAACGCCTTCTTCAGAGGCGTGTTTCCCCGGATCTACGTGGACAGCGCGCCGCATCTTGTCTCGAACGCCGCACTGGTGCTGGCCGAATGGCATGGCTTCAGCGGATCGCTCAGATACCGGCACACGAGCAACTATCGTTTGGAGGGAGACGACTCGAATGTGAAAGCATCCGGTCTTGATGTTATGGACCTCAGCATAGCGAAACGGATTCTACGATGGATCGACTTCAATCTTTCTATAGACAATCTTACCGACAAACGCTATTTCGAAACGCAGAATTTTTTTGAATCGCGACCGCGGCCGGGCTATCCCGTAATCGCGCGGATTCACGGAACGCCCGGCTATCCCCTCACCTTCACCGCCGGAGTGACGCTAAGGATCTTCAGAAAATGAGCACGCATTCGCCTATCGGCGCTTGATGCTCATGTGAAGATCAGCTTGATTCCCGCAATAGTCAGAACTACGGCCAGGAGCTTCTTTATGAAATTCGGAGAGAAGCGGCGGCTGCCCAGATAGGAACCCAACGCCCCTCCCGATACCGCGCAGACTACAAACGGAAGCGCGAACAAAGGCAGATTCCTGGTTGAGCTGATGTTGCCAAGCAGGCCGGAAATCGAGTTGACCAGTATGAAAAGCGCCGATACCGCCGAAGCCGTCTTTGTTCTCGCCCATCGCATCAGGATCAGTACCGGTGTCAGAAAGATGCCGCCGCCGGTTCCGGTGAGACCCGACAGTAGCCCGAGCCCCGCTCCTACCGAAACCGCGATGGTCCGCGAAGGCTCGCGTATCTCTTCGTCGTCCCTGGTTTGAATAGAAAATCGAACCGCCGAATAAAGCAGCACTATTCCTACGAGGATTTTGAATATGTGCGTAGGCAGATTGATGTATCCGCCGACAAATGCCAACGGCGCCGACAGGATCGCGAACGGCCAAAACAGTCGCCACGAGAAATGACCGGCGCGCCAAAACTGCCACGTCGTCAACGTAGCCACCAGAATATTGAGAAGGAGGGAAGCCGGCTTGATTACACCCGCCGCGAGACCGAACAAGGTCATCACCGCTATGTAGCCGGAGGCGCCCGCATGACCTACGGCCGAATACAAAAACGCTACGATCGCAATGGCCGCGCAGATTAGATAAAGATGATCGACACTCATCGCTGGGTCGACGGACTACGTTTGAAGCGATTTTATTTCGAGGTATTCTTCAAAGCCATATCTGCCCAGCTCTCGACCGTTGCCCGACTGTTTGTAGCCGCCAAAAGGCGCCAGAGGATTGAAGCCTGCATTGTTGATGTCGACCTGACCCGCTCTTATCCGCCGGGCCACACGCTTCGCGCGATCAAGGTCTTGTGACCATACGCCGCCGGCCAGACCGTAGATCGTATCGTTGGCGATACGAACGGCGTCATCCTCGTCTTCATAGGCGATGATTGAAAGCACCGGGCCGAAGATCTCCTCACGTGCGATGGTCATGTCGTTTCGAACGTTCGCGAACACGGTTGGTCTGACGAAGTACCCCGTGTTAAGGCCGTCGGGCGGCTCGGGACCCCCGGTGACAAGAGTCGCGCCTTCTTCAATGCCCTTCTTGATGTAGTTTCGCACTCGATCGCGTTGAATCTCCGAAACCAGAGGCCCGAGCTTCGCCTTTCCTTCGGACGGATCGCCGACCGTGAAGCTCTCAGCCGCCTCCTTTGCAATCTTAATCGCTTCATCAAGGCGAGCGCGCGGCGCCAGCATTCGTGTATGAGCCGAGCACGCTTGCCCGGAATTGAAATAGCAGTTGTTGACTCCGCTCCGAACCGCTTTGTTGAAATCGGCATCATCGAGAATGATGCTCGCCGATTTGCCGCCGAGCTCGAGCGCAACTCGTTTCACCGTTTGCGCCGCAAGCTCGCTGACACGCTTCCCCGCTCTGGTGGAGCCCGTGAAAGAGATCATATCGACGCCCGGATGGGCGGCGAGCGCCTCACCGACGACCGATCCCAGTCCCGTAACGACGTTGAATACTCCTGGCGGCAATCCGGCTTCCTGAACTATCTCCGCGAGGATGAATGCCGTCAGCGGAGCAACCTCACTCGGTTTCAAAACAATCGTGCATCCGGCTGCAAACGCAGGAGCTACTTTTGCGACAACCTGATGCAGCGGGAAGTTCCACGGTGTTATGCAGCCGACGACGCCGATGGATTCCTTGATCACAAGCGAATTGCCTATCTGTTCTTCAAACGAGTAATCGGCGAGCATCTTCGCATAGAAGCCCATGACCATCGCCGGCATTCCAGCCTGAACCGCGGTTGCGAGCGGCAGCGGCATTCCGACTTCGTTTGCGATTACGCTCGCGATCTCGCTTTGTCGCGCCTTCAGGCCGTCGGAGATCTTCTTGACTATCGCAGCGCGAACGGACGGGTCAGTCGTGGACCAGGACTCGAATGCCGCTCGTGCCGCTCGTACCGCGCAATCTATGTCTTCGGCTGTGCCTTCTGGGACACGCCCCATGACTTCTTCGGTCGTGGAGTTAATAACGTCAAGAGTTCCCGAGCCTGTGGGTGCGACCCACTCGCCATTGATGTAGAGCTTGTCGTGAATCTTGACGTCGGCTTGCCTGGAAGCAGTCATCGCATCCTCCTGTTCGAAGAAAACATTTTGGATCCACTGAGAGAAGAGGATAGATAGTATGGTAGGGCTCGCTGTCGAAGCCAGTCGATTTGTCGATAGGCCTCATTCGTGGTCGGCGGACAATCGAATGTGAGTACGGGCGGCGGGAGAGTTTCAGCAGAGAGAGTTGATATTTAGGAATTTCCAGAAAGAGCGCCTTGAGTGAAGACGCCGCGCCTACTCTGATTAGCTATGGCCGAGCGATTCAAGAACCGTTGGACATTGCCTGGACCCGAAAAGCAATTCCAGCTCAGAGCGCGAACGCGGCGTCTTTTTGTCGCAGACAGCAACTACTGCAAGCGACCACCCTTTTGCTCAAAATGCCGTGCCCAAATGAATGGCGGCAGTCACCGAAGAGACATTGTCTCCCGGCGCGGGTTTCGCGAATCGGACCGGCAGGTCAAATTCGAGAAATATTTTATTGTTCTTGTGACCCTTGATCGACCAGCCATAAGCGAGCAGCGGAGTGAATCCCCAGGACGTTTGGTTGACGTCGAAGGCGACCCTCACTCCTCCGGCGAAGTTGTGACCCAAATCCCAGACCAATCCGGGATGAACGGTGAGGTTTACCCTGCGCGGCCTGTCTTGAATCGCGGGAACGAATTCGAGGTCGAATGCCATCTTCGATCCGTCACGCTTGATCGTGATGCCCATCGGAAAGCCAACCGTGAAGTTATCGCCAATATTTGTCGTTACGCCGTCAGCACGGGTAACAAGCGGGAAGACGACTCCGATGTGTCCTCCAACACTATTCTGCGCCCGCGCCTGCTCCGGTAATGCGATCGCAAACGCGGCTACAGCGAGGGCGGCGATGGCCCATCGCGTACAACGTGACACACTCTTCTCTTTCATTTTTCTCTCCTGATCCTTTCGTGTTTTCTACCAGGTCTACCGAGAAAATTACCGGCAAACCCGTCGAGCCCTGCCTGCGTGGTGTTTATTACGGCCAACAGTTTCAGGTATTACTAGGGGTTAGTCAATATTTTTTTGCAGGGATCGAATTGGTTACACTTCGACGGGTAGTGCGGCGGAAGTCCCCACTGTGCAAATACGGGGCGTGGATTCTTGTCCACCGAGGTATTAGACTGACTTGCGGTTTCCAATCGCGATACCGAGTCATCGCTTGAGAGGTGTGAATGAGTTACTGCACGTTCGCTCCGGGACATCCCTATCACGGACCCTACCACGAAGCTGAATACGGCTTTCCGATCAGAGACGACAATCTGTTATTCGAGCGGCTTGCGCTTGAAATCAATCAGGCCGGTTTGTCATGGCTGACGGTGCTCAAGAAGCGCGAGAGCTTTCGAAAAGCGTTCGTCGACTTCGATCTTGATCGCGTGGCGCGCTTCAAGTCGAAAGAGCGGGAACGATTGCTTCAAAACGCGGAGATCATACGAAACAAACTAAAGATCGATGCTGTCATCGAGAACGCCCGGCGCATCAATACTCTTCGCCAGACACACGGGTCATTCGCCGAATGGCTCGACCTACAACATCCTCTCGAAAAGGCGGAATGGGTGAAGCTCTTCAAGAAGACCTTTCTCTTTACTGGAGGTGAGATAACGGGTGAGTTCCTGATTAGCACCGGCTACTTACCCGGGGCGCACGACCCAGATTGTCCGATCTATAAGCGAGTGATCAAACAGAAACCGCCCTGGATGCGAGCGCCAAAGCCGTAGAGCCTGATTAATTCACTTTTTCGAGTTTGGTCTTGGATTGCCGTCGAGTAATCGCGGCCGTTTGAGGTTCGAAGGCGACCTGGCTGCGAGAGAAATCTATCGTAAGGCGAAAATGACGCAAAAAATCGCCGCCGAGAATACCGCTCTGTTCAAATCCCGACGTTTCGTTTATCGCTCCGAGATCCATCACAAGCGCTCGCATGTTGTTCTGGCCGAGATCGGCGACCTGGCAATCGCTCAGATACAGCATCTCGACTCCCGGCGAGATGCCCGCCGCGCCGACGACGGGAACGGTCTGGCCCTTGATGATCTTTTCCTTCATCTTTAGCCGCGTAACGGCGGCGGTCGAAATCACGGTCGAGCTTGCGCCCGAGTCCAAAATCGCGTTGATATTGTGATTGCCGTCCAATTGAGTTTCGATGCTTATCAAGCCGTTCTGAGTCGTTCTGAACTTCACGACGGTAGGCGCATCCGGACCGATTGCGGCTGTCTGATTGACCTCCGAGCTCCGCGTAAGAGTCATCGAGTGCGCCGCGTAATCGATTTCGGTCAGAAAGTTGGAGAGCACCGAAAGACCTATGAAGCCGTCCGCTTTCTCCTCGCGGGGCCGGTCGTCCGTGTTGTGAAACTCACGGATAAAACAGGGCACGGACTCTATTCTGAACTCGCCAATGTTAGCGGTGTTGATCAGGCCATAGATGATCGGGAACTTGCCGTTTCCGCCCACACCCTGTGAGTTTCCTCCCCGCGCCAGCGATGACACCCGAAGCCGTTTCGCGGATGCCGCGGCAATAACCGTGAATCCGGATCCTGTATCGATGACCAGGTTCGCGTCTCTTCCGTTGATTTTCAAGCGAACGTACGGGCGCCGGTCCGAGCCAAGCCAAAACTGAATCGCCGAAGATTTCGGTCCAGTGATCTGGTGGAGTCGAATGCCGCTCAACTCACGATAAAACTGTATCAGGCCCCGAATTCGGTCGCGTCTTTCGGAATCGGTTCTGGGAGCTATTTGCAGGAACCTGTCATAGGCATCGGCAGCCTCGCCGAACATCTCAAGCCGCGAGCAGGCCCTTGCATACGTGATCAGATAATCCGGCTCTTCCGGATCGAGCGTGTATGCATAAAAGGATTTGCTTCGCGACTCTTTGGCGCGGTTTTCGTAGTAGTCGATTTCGGCAAAGCCTCCATACGCGAGAGCCTCTTTGGGATTGATTGTCACCGCTCGGCTCAACTCGGCCATCGCCTGCGGTAGAAACCCTGATCGAAGCAGCGTGATGCCTACAAGTGCATGCGCCCTGGAGTTATTCGGCTCGAGCTTTAACGCTTCATACGCCTGGTCGAATCCCAGTTCGTAATTCTGAATCTTAAAGAAGGCCATGCTTGCGCCGAGCCTGGATCGCACATCGCCGGGATTCTTCTTTATCAAATCGAGATAAATTCTGGCTGCCTTTTCAAAGCGGCCCTTCTTCATCTCCTTGTCGGCTTCCTTGGTAGTTTGATCGTCGTCCGCAAAAGCGGTGAAGAGCTGGAGAGAAGCTGATTGCCCGCGGCCTGCGCTCAGCAGCGCTGCGCACAACAGGAATAGAGACAGCGCGAATGCTTTTGAGCGCAGCATGCATAGCGGTGTTGATTCGGATCCGTTCGCCGAAGCTTCGTGGTCGGTATACCGGATTTTCATTTCAAAATCTCCCCGGTCTTCGTGTACCACAACAACAGATCAAGCTCGTCAACATCTATTCCGATGCGCTTGGCGAACCTGCGAGTCTTGTCTTCGATCTCCAGATAGCGGTTTCTGGTCGACGGCGGCTTGGGCTCCTCTATGACGCCGAATTCGGCAAGGCGCGTCAGGACATGTTTATCCAGAATTGCGTAACCGTTGAACCCTATGTTTCGCAGGAAGTGGCTTGCTTCCTTGTATCCGATTCCGCGAACATCGCGATTCTGCGCGAGAAAATCTCGACGCGAGTTCACATCGCTAATGCCGGTCAACATGCTCCGCACCTGAAGCCCGAAACTCAGCCGCAAATACTCGCGAGTCTCATGCACGTATCGTCCGCGAGACAGTCGATAACGATGGGCGCCCTTGAGCGCGTCCTGAATCTCTCCAACAGAGCCTGTCATCAAGGATGAGCGAACGCGCTCGACCGAGCGAAGGCCCATACGCGCGCTGGCCCCCGCGGTGAATATACAGAACACCAATTCTTCAAATAGCTTTTCGTCGGGCGCGGTGCGCCCAAGATCGGAGAATTCGGCCAGCCTATCCCTTATTCTCCTTTGTTCTCTTCGATGGATTCGCTTCAGTTCTCTGATCGTCAAGCCGGCCGTCCTTTTGGACTGGGTCGAATTCTATGACCGCCCCCATCCAAAGTCAATAAAATGGCCTTCCCGCAATTGATCGTATTTCTTTATCGACCGCTGATCGTCTCTATCTGGGTCTATCCGGGCGAAACATCTTTTGGCCTGGTCCGGGTCTGTTGTACCATGCGCCAAAGGAGTTTTCGCATGCGATTCCCAACCAGGCTCGTTTCCCTTCTCGCTGTTTGCTCAATGAACATTGCTTCCTTTAGCGGCATCGCGAGCGCGCAGCGTCCTCCGCAAGCGCAGTCGCCCGAAGCCTTCGTCGCGCGAGTGAAACAGCAACTCGATCTAACCGACGATCAAACCGCGGAATTTAGAAAGATCCTCGCGAAACGATCGCAGAAGATCGGCGATCTGAGAAACCGCTCGCGATCTCAACCATACTCACCTCAGCTACAGGCGGACGTCGAAGCTGAACAAAGCTCGATCCGCGACGAGCTCGCTGTATTTCTCAACAAAGAACAAAAAGAAAAGCTGGCCTCCGCGGATCTACGGCCGATTCCTCCGCCTCCGACGTTCGTGCCGATCGAAATCGCGCCGCGCGGTTCCGCCGCATCTCAGCCGATTTCGGCGCCGCTGATTCCGCAAGTATCACCGGCGAGCAAGCGGCCGGCTCGGCTGACTGAGGATCAGAGGATACTACACCTGTTGAATCGAGCTGCGTTCGGACCACGGCCGGGCGATATAGAGCGGGCGAGAAAAGCCGGCTTCGACAGGTTGCTCGAAGAACAGCTTCATCCGGAATCGATCGACGACGAGGATTTGGAAAAGCGGCTCGCCGCGCTTCCCACCCAACGCTTTTCCTCGGCGGAGCTTTACAACTTCTATCCGCCGGGACCGGTTGTCGAGCAACGGGTCAAGGCGAAGAACTCGCCGCCCGTCTACGGACGACCGCAGCAACTGCTTGTCGAGATGGTTCAGCAGAAGCTGGTTCGAGCTGTTTCGAGCAACCGCCAGCTTCAGGAAGTGATGACCGATTTCTGGTTCAATCACTTCAACATATTTGCAAACAAAGAAGCCGACCTGTGGTTGGTGACGAGCTACGAACGCGACGTGATTCGGCCGCGGGCGCTTGGGAAATTCAGCGACCTACTGCTCGCCGTCGCCGAGAGTCCCGCGATGCTGTTCTATTTGGACAATTGGCTGTCGACGGCTCCCGAATCGAAACCGCCCGGAATTCCGACGATGCCTCGACCGCCAGGACCACCTCAACAACGGCCTTTGACATCCGTCAGCCCGCAAGAAATGAAGACCGAAGGCGGCGCTAATCCCGCAGCGCGCGGGCAAGGAGCGGATTCAAGCGCGCCGGGGCAAAATAAGCCTGAAGCGCCCAAGCCGCCTCCACCACCGCAGCGGCGGCCGGGAATCAACGAGAACTTCGCTCGCGAGCTGATGGAGCTTCATACGATGGGGGTCGACGGCGGCTACACTCAGACAGACGTGCAGGAGCTTGCGAGGTGCTTAACCGGATGGACGATAGATCGGCCGTTTCAGGGAGGCCCCTTCATATTTCGCGCCTGGGCTCACGATGCGAGAAGTAAAAAGCTGCTCGGCATATCGATACCGGCGGGCGGCGGCATCAGCGACGGCTATCGTGCAATCGAGATACTGTCGCATCACCTGGCGACGGCGCGCTTCATTTCGAAGAAGCTGTGCGAGCGCTTTGTGGCGGACGATCCTCCAGCCGCGCTTGTTGACCGCGTTTCGAAAGTATTCTTGAAGACCGACGGCGATATCAGAGAAGTGCTGAGAGCCATATTCACTTCGCCTGAATTCAACTCGGCTTCCGCGTTCAGATCAAAGATAAAGTCTCCGCTCGAGCTTGTTGCTTCCGCCATTCGCGCGGTGGACGGCGACACGAACGGAGCTCCCGCGCTTCATGAATGGCTGCGCAAAATGGGTGAGCCGCTGTATCAATATCAACAGCCAACCGGCTACGGCGAGGATTCTTCGCGTTGGGTTAATTCGGGTGTCTTTCTCACGCGGCTGAATTTCGCGGTGGCGCTCGCGAACAATCAGATACCGGGAACGCGCTTCGAGCCCGACAAGATCGCGGGTTCAAGTCAGAGTAATGGGGACGCCGAGATCCGGAACCTCGCGGCATTTATTGTTCACACAGAGTTGTCCGCTGAAAGCCGAAAGGCGCTGCATACCGGTTTATCCGACGCGGATAAAAACGGCGGACAGCGAGTCATTTCGGTCATGAATCGCGAGGGCCAAGCGCAGGATCGTCCGCAAGAGCCGACTTCGGATCGACGAGCCGCGGACCGCCGAGTCGCTCAGATAATCGGGCTTTTGATGGGCACGGCTGAATTCCAGCGACGGTGATGACCGATGAAGATCACCTTTTCATCGATTCGTGCTCAACATAGCGAGAAGCGCTCACTTTTCGAGCTGCACTCTGATGCCGAATCTCGCCAATATTCCGGGCCCTGTTGTTCTCACCGGTGTCCGTCCCGTGTCGTATTTCTGATTGAAGAGATTCTCGGCAGCGGCGAATAGCTCGATGCCCTTGCCGATCGACTTCGACGCCAAAGCATCCAGGGTGAAGTAGCGGTTCAACGCAAATTGATTCTGGTCGTCGTCGAATTGACGGCTCGAAAACCGCCCTTGAAATGCGAAATTGAATATCGACGGATCGCTATATCGCGTTTGAAAGGTCAACTGGTGTCGCGGCACCTGCGGAATCCACAAGCCCTCGAGCGCCGTGTTCTTCGGAAAGCTCAATACCGTAGCATCGAGGAATTCATACCCGCCCGAAACCGTGATGGTTCTGCTGAGCCTCGCCTCGGCATCCGCTTCGATGCCTCGTGAGCGAGTGCTGCCGAGGTTTTGCCTTTGTCTGGTTATGAGCGCCGGCGTGACGGTCAACGTGACGTTCGCAACCGGATCTTCGACTTCGCTCCAGAAGAAGATAGCGCGCCCGTTTAGTTTGTGATTGAGAGCGTTGAAGCTTGCGCCGCCCTCTCCGCCTGTCAGGTGCTCAGCGGTCAATTTGTCGTTCGCAAGCGTAAGCACATTGCCGACCCTGAACGATCTATATAGCTCGTTCAACGTAGGCGCGCGGAACGAGCGATAAAACGACGCGATCAGCGATACATTTTCGGTGAGCTTGTTGAGAACCGATAAGCGAGGGCTGACTGCAGTCTCCTCGCGATCAGGAAACACTGTAACGACGGCCTTCCCAGGAACCGCCAGCGGCTTGGTTGTCGAAGCCGCGTCATAGTTGCGCCATCGATCGAAGCGCACACCCGCGGTAACGAACCATTTTGGAGTGATCCTGATTATGTCTTCGCCGAACACGCCGATCAGTGCTTCGCGGCCGCCGGCGCCGACTCCCGAAGTCACTTTACCCGCAACGAACGCAAGTTCATCGCTGGCGCCGCGCACCTGTCGCGCATCTACTCCCGCAACGAAGGTCTGGAGCGATCCCGCGGAGCGCGACCACTGGGCGGTCATGCCGGTTTGCTGCGAAGGTGATCGCTGGCTTCGAGTCAATGATTCACTGTTCCGGTCGGCTGCTATCGAGGTGAAGTACTGGTCAAACACCTCACTGCCGCCAAAGCCTCGCACTGAGAAGACTCCTACCGGCTTCGATTCCCAATCGGCTCCCACGGCGATTTGCCTGACGTGAGTCCTATTCGTCTGCAGCGGCGTCCCGTTATCTCTTGCTTCTCCGAAGAGCGAGCCGCGCACAAAGGCACGCCCCAACTCGCCGATTTTTCTATCAAGAGTCAGGTCTACGTCATAGCCTTCGGAAGCCGCCGGTGTATCGATCTTACCTCGATCTTTTTCGTCGACGATGATGTAGCCATCCGTGTGAAAGTTCTGGAGCCCCAGCGTCGCTCCCCATTGGCCGAGACGCCCGGCAGCGAAAACCGAACTGGAGGGCGTGAACTGATTGCCGAAGGACGCATCAAACGAAAGCACGTTATTGCTCGGTTTTCTGGTGATGATATTAACGACGCCGCCGAGCGCATCCGTTCCGTAGAGGCTTGATGCGCCGCCGCGCAGGACTTCGATTCGCTGGATCGTCTCGCGCGGAACACGCGTCCAATACACCCAGCCCCCGAACGGATCGTTCAATGGAATTCCGTCGACCAGGACGGCGGCCCTGCTTGCGCCGCTCGGCCCTACTCCGCGCAGCGATACGCCTTGCGAGGTAGGATTCGCGTACCTGCTTCCCGAGCGCCTGAACAATGAAAAGCCCGGAACCTGTCGCAGCGCATCGTCGAGGGCGAGGGCTCCAGTCGTGTTGAGCGTTTCTCTGGAAATGAGGGTGATGCTTGAAGGCGTGTCTCCGACGCGGGTTTCGGTTCTTGCCGCGGTGATCGTGATCTCCTCCGCAACTCGCGCGGGCGACAGCTTGATATCGAGGCTCGCCTTGCCGCCTTCAGCCTTCCATTCGATTTCGTGCGCTCCAAAACCGGCCGCCCGAACTGTCATTCTTCCCGAGCGCTCGCCGATGTCTTCAAATACAAACCGGCCCTCGTTGTCGGTGACTGTTCGGATCCGTGGGCCGGCTTGATCGATCGTTATTTCGGCGCGAGCTATTGGAGCGCCATTCTCGTCTTTGACGACGCCTTCAACTCTGAAATGCCGGCCGTCCTGCTGCCAGGCCGATGCCTGCAGAGCAATCAGGTGAGCGAACAGAATCGCGAGGATGCATGAGTACTTGCGCTTGATCACTCTTGGCCGCCTCCTCTGGTCGGCTTCGATGTCAGTAGTTAAGCTCCGATTGCCAGTGACTTCTTGTTGGAGTTTCCGTTCATTTTTTACCGGAATAGGAAACGCGCCATATCTTGTTGCCTGCATCGTCCGCGATCAGCAATGAGCCATCCTTTGCTACAAGCACCCCGACAGGCCGGCCCCAGACTTCCGGATTGTCCTCGCCCAACATCCAGCCCGTAATGAAGTCGTCATAACCGCCGACCGGCTTTCCATTCTTGAACCGTATTCTGACGATCTTGTAGCCGGTTCGGCTCGCTCGATTCCACGAGCCGTGTAGAGCCACAAACGCGTCGCCTTTATAATCGCCCGGGAACATATTGCCTTCGTAAAAAGACAGCCCGAGCACGGCCGAATGCGCTTGAATAAGCACGTCGGGCACGACAGCCTTCGCGACCAGATCCGGCTTCTCACCCTTTCGGCGTGGATCTTCGTTGTGTCCGATGTATGCGTAAGGCCAGCCGTAAAACGCACCTTCCTGAATCGATGTGACGTAATCAGGGACCAGATCATCGCCTATCAGATCGCGCTCCTGAACCGCCGCCCACAACCGATTCGTGCCGGGTTGAAAGGCGAGCCCGATTGGATTGCGGGTTCCTGACGCGTAGATTCTATGGCCGCTGCCATCAGGGTTGTATTCGGAAATCGCCGCGCGCCTGGGATCGCTTTCGACATCCACGTTCGTTTCCGAGCCGACCGTCACATACAATTTTGATCCATCGCGATTAAAAAGGAGATTGCGCGTCCAATGCTCGCGATAGCCTTTACCCGGCAAGTCGGCGATCTTCTCGGCTGCGCCCTCGGCTTTTGTCTGGCCGGATTTGTACTTGAACCTGACGACCGCGTTCGTGTCGCCTATGTAGATATAGTCGCGCCAAAAAGCCATTCCGAACGGCTGCATAAGACCCGATGCAAAGACGAATTGTTGATCCGCGCGGCCGTCCCCGTTTGTATCTCGCAGTATCGTTATTCGGCCGGCCTGGGACTCGGCTACGAAAACATCGCCGTTTGGAGCAAGCGCCATCCAGCGAGGCCTGTCCAGCTTTTCCGTAGAGAATTCACTGATGCTGAAGCCGGGCGGCAGATTCAACGTTGTGCCGTCAGGCCGCGGCACTACCTTCGAGAAATTCACCGGACCTTTTAATACCTGGGCGGCGGCCAGCGCGTTCGGCTTGATCTCGTGATGGGCCAGCGAAGAGTCGGTCTTTTGCGCATTGTTGGCGCCTGGTTTTTGGGCGCAAGCAAGCGCGGCCAAAAGGAAGACGGCGATAGTTACTCGCATCAAACTGTTTGGAACTAGCGGTCGATTCTCATTTCTTCGCATCAGTATTTCTATCCTCCTCTAAGGGCTACCGGCGTCGGCGAGTTCGTTATTCTAAGGCTCGCGCCGCGCTTTAGGAAAGCCGCTTCGAATCCGCCGCTTCGAATCTGTCGCGGTTGTCATATCACAGTACCTTCATTACAATTGCTGTTTTCTCAAAGGCCGCGTTTTCCGCCAGAACAACCAGACTGGCAGACTCAGTACTGAAGGGACAAAACCGTATGTTGAAATTCCTGAGCAAGCGCAAGCGTTCTAGGAATGCATTCCTGATTCTTTTCGTTATCTTACTGACCGCCGGATTGATCGGCTTCTTCTCCATATCGATCATTCAAAAAACCAGCTTCTTCGGCGGCGTGTCATCAGCCGATGCGACAATTGCAAAAGTAGTCGGCAACCGGGTTACCGTAAAAGAATATAAGGACGAGCTTGCGAAGTTCGCGCGCCAGCTTTCGCAGGGGCAAGGACAGGATCCGGCGAATGTGGCCCAGTTATACGGCAAAGCAGCGCTGGATCAACTCATACGATCCAAGCTGATCGACTATGAAGCTGAGCGCCTCAATCTGGAGGCGACCGACGAAGAAGTCCAGACGCGCTTGAAGTCGCTCTTTAGCCCGAATCCCTGGCCCGGCTATGAAAGATATCGCACCATCGTTCAACAGCAGGGCTCCACTGTAGAACAGTTCGAGGACAGTCTGCGGGCGAGCATTACCGAAGAAAAGCTCAAGAACTATGTCGCGGCGGCCGCGCAGGTATCGGAGCAGGATGTTGAGGATGACTACAGACAGGCCGATACCAACTACAACGTGCGATGGGTTGAAGTAGGCCCGGAGAAGCTCCGCGATAAGGTGAAGACCACGGATGCGGAGCTACAGGCTTACTACGATCAGCACAAACAAGATTTTAGAATCAACTTGGAGGAGCGCCGCGCCAAGTACATTTTCATAGACCAGAACAAGGCAGGCGAGAGCATTCAGGTCTCGGACGACGAGCTGCGTTCGAGCTTCAATCCGGAAGCCGGCATCCAGCAGGTTCGCGTAAGTGAAATAGTCGTAAACATCGCTTCCACTGAAAACAACAAGACCATAACCGACGAAAAAGCGAAAGCGGACGCGAAGGCCAAAGCCGAAGAAGAAGCCAAGGCAAAAGCGGACGACCTGGTCGGCCGGGCCCGCGGAGAAAGCGGCGCCGCCGAAGACTTCGCAAAGCTCGCGCGGCAATCAAGCGACGACGCGAAATCCAAGGCGGCGGGCGGGGATATCGGTTGGGTTAACAAAAAAGATAACCGCAACACAGACGACCCGCTGGCTCGAGTGTTCAGCATGAAGCAGGATGAGGTAAGCCCGCCTATACGAAAGGGCGATAAGTACTACATCCTGAAAGTGACCGAGCGAAAGGTCCCTGCCTTCGAAGAGTCAAAGGCGCAGCTACTCAAGGAAGCTCGCACGACCAAAGGATATTCGAAAGCGGTCGCTATTGCCGACGAGGCAGCCAAGAAATTTAGAGAAAACAAGAACGCGGACGCCGTGGTCGCCGAAATCAATAAGCAATACGGCGAGCAGGTCGCCTCGGTCAAAGAAACATCTTTCTTCGCTGAAGGAGATAAGGTCCCGGGGATCGGCGATGCCATCGATTTCACTACGGACCTGTTTCAACTGCACGAGATCGGCGACGTTGGGGAGCGACAAAACATAACGAACGGCTTCGCGATTCCTCAATACATAGAGAAGAAGGATCCGCACGACTCTTCATTCGACGAGGTAAAATCAAAGGTCGAGGATCGGGTTAAGAGCGAGAAAGCCAAGGATATGGCCGCCGAACAGGCAAAGAGACTCGCCGCCTCTGCTCAGAACCCTGATGCGCTTAAATCCGCGGCGGAATCAATGGGCTTCAAAGTCGATGAAAGAACAGGAGCGGGCGGAACCGACTCCATCGGCCCGCTGGTCACAGAAGCTGACCGCGCTATCGTACACAAGTTAAATCCGGGAGAAATCACCAAGGAGCCTATTAAGGCAGCCAACTCGGATACGTACGTAGTTGTCGGCCTGATGAGCCGCAAAGATCCCGACATGGGGGAGAAGTACAAGAAGGACAAACGCGGAATCGAAGACCGATTACTTCAGAACAAGCGCGATACGCTGTTTTCCACTTTTCTGGCAACGATGGAAAAGCGATTGAAAGACGAAGGAAAGATCATCATTTATGATGATGTATTCCAGGCCGCATCGGCAGGAGCTGTGCCGGGTACGCAACGCCCAGGCCTTCCGCCAATGCCGGGCCGCGGCGGCAGACCCCGCAGAATGCCTCCCCCGCCCCGTTGATGAATAATTGATAAATAGTTGATGGAGTTTGGTGGGTCGCGGCGCAGGGATCAGCAGCCCACATCAAGATATCCTTTAACTTGCCCGTGAGCCGGTCGAGGTTCTAATCACTCGACCGCTGTCTCGAGAAGATATCGAGCGGCGTCGTTCGGATTTAACGGGTTTATGTAGATCCCACTGCCTTGCTCAAAGCCCGCCCAAATAGTCGTTCTCACCAGAATCTCTATGTGCCAGTGAAAATCCTCGCGAATGGTTGTGTAGTCGCCGGTGCGCGGCCGGACGTTCAGGTTCGGCGCCGAATGAACATAGAAGTTGTAGGGAGGGTTCCCAAGAAGGACATATAGCTTTGAAAGCACGACCTTGAGCATTTGGGCCAACTCGCCTCGCTCCTCTTCGGTCGTTTGAATAAAAGAGTACTGATGGCTCTTCGGCAGGATGTGAATTTCGTAGGGCATCCGAGCGGCAAAGGGTATATAGGCGATGAACTTCGCATTCTCCGCCACCATTCGATCCCGCTGTCGAACCTCGACCAGAACCGAGCCGTCCGGATTGTATATTCGATTTTCATAGTAAAAGAGGTGTTCAATCTGGCGGCACCAGATGCAGCCTTCCCCGTTTTCAAAATGGGATCGGGCATTGATCAGCTTTACTTTCAGAGCATCGGGGATGATCGTCGTGGCGATTATCTGGGCATGAGGGTGGGCGAGCGAAGCTCCGGCGGCTTTGCCGTGATTTTTGAAGATCAATACATATTTCAATCGAGGATCGCGTTCGAGATCCACGTTTCGTTCCCACCACGTATCGACGATTCGAGAGATCTGATCGAGTCCATTATGCTCGAGATAGGTTTCGTGTTCGGGTGATTCGATCACGACTTCGTGCGCGCCGTAACCGGTTGCCATCTGATACATACCGACTCGCCTGAGACTTATCTCAGGATATATTCCAAAGGCCGGGAATTTGTTGGGAACGACGCGTGTGATCCAACCGGACGTGTTTATAGACCTGCCGTTGTTCGGAAGAGCGAATATCTCGGAGGGCGTCATCTCTTCATGGCCATAACAAAACGGGCAGCGGGCGCGGGCCTCCGGGCTCTCCTCTTCCCTGCGCGGCTCGGGCGCTTCGGGCCTCTGAGCCCGAGCAGACGATATGATTACCCAGCGACCCGTTATCGGATCCTTTCTCAATTCAGGACTGAAATCCGGCATATTCTCCCCTGTGTAAACTCTATAATTTTCTAACCGATTACGATTGCAATTCAGGACTGACTAACTTCGGCGCCCGCGCCGGAAGTTCTGTCGGTTGTTGTGGATAATGAGCTAACGAGTAATATACTTTCGCCCTTGGACACCGTCAACCAACAGTCCCAGCGCGGATGGCTTTGAATGGGCCGTGCACGGTATATAGTCTTCTGATAGACTCGACGGAGACTAAAGGTCAATGCCAGCCCGTTTTTCATAAGGATTAGAAGTAACCGGAGGCGTCATGAATTTCAGATTGTCCCTGCTTGCCCGAGTAGTTTTGACGGCCGTCGTAGCGTTAGCGCTGTGCGCAATTCTGCCGGCCGCCGGTTCCATAACCGGAGCCCAAAGCGGCAGGCAACCTCCTCAGAAAAAGGTCGAGAAAAAAACCGAAGGACAAAAACAAGATCAATCCGAGAAGCCTGGAAAACCGGGTGAGCCGCCGCTGCCGCCATTGACGCAGGAGCAGCGGAACGAACCTCCTATCAAGCTCTCGACCCAGGTCGTGAATGTCGAAGTCACGGTGATAGACAAGAAAACTCACCGTCTAGTTCCCGGTCTGACGAAAAAGAACTTCACCATTTATGAAGACGGCTTGAAGCAGGAGGTCACCAACTTCGCTCCGGGCGAGGGCCCGATGACCGTGGTTCTGTTGATCGACAACGGCTACCAAAACAGGTACTTCAGAGGCTATTTCACTCCGAGCACATTTGAAGAAATCTTTCGATCGGCAGCCGCATTTGTGCAAGGATTCGTGAAGCCGCAGGATTTCGTCGCGCTCGTGACGTTCAGCCTAAAGCCCAAAGTCATTCAGGACTTCACGGGAGACCGCCAGCGGCTCTATGGGGCATTAATGTCAGCCGCTCGCGATACCTTGAATTTCAGCGAGTCGAACATCTATGACGCGCTTTCGTTCGCGCTCCTTGGCGGCAAGGCGATTCAGCTCTATGACGAAAACGCCGGGCCAAGCGAATACACCGGACTTCAGGAGATAGAAGGTCACACGGCTGTGTTGTTGATCACCACGGGCGTCGACACGTTCAGCAGGCTGACCTATGACAAGACCCTGAAGATAGTCTCTCGCGCAGGCGTGCCGATCTTCGCGGTCAGCGTCGGAAATCTCTTTTATAAGAAATATGAAGACAGGTTTCCGCCGGAGTCGAGGCTGACATACCTCCAAGCTCAGAACGGGCTGGAGACCTTCGCGAAGTACACGGGCGGGACGTTCTTTCCGATGACTTTTGAGGGTGAGATACCGTCGATCATGCGCAGCATCGAGGCGCTACTCCGTACGCAATACAGCCTCGGTTACACTCCCTCGAATACCAGACGAGCCGGTAAGGATCGCAAGATCAAAGTCGAGGTCGATCTGGATGGAGACGGCAAGCCTGACAACGACAAGCTGGAGCTGCGATTCAGGGAGCGCTACGTAGAACCGGATGACAATCCACCCAAGAAATAGTTTGAAGCTGTAAATATGACCGAACTCCTCGATGTGCGTTCGCGCGACGCGAGGCTGGATTCTATTTTCAACGCCGCGTTGCACGAAGTTACCAGACGGAAAGATACGCCGCAGGTCCAGGCTTGTTTCTATCCTTACGCAGGACTCTCTTCGACAATTCGACTCCGAAACGGGCGAGTATTCGCCAGAGTATCCGATGTTTTGATCCAGTCTCCTCCGGAGGTCTTACATTCGCTTGCGTGCATACTCGTGGCAAAACTCTATCGCGTGAAGGCTCCGAGCGAGCACGAGAAGGTCTATCACGAGTACGCAACCAGCACGCCGGTGCTTCATGCAACCGAGAGAACACGCAGGAAACGCGGTTATAAAATCATCACGTCGGCATTGGGGCGCACATATAATCTCGAAGAGGCGTTTTCGAGTCTAAACAAGCAGTATTTCGGCGGAGAGTTGGATCGGCCGGTCCTTTCATGGAGTCAGGGCAAGACCCGACGGGTGCTCGGGCACCACGATCACGTGCACGGAACGATTACAATCAGCCGCACTCTGGACAGTCCAAAGGTTCCGCGATTCGTAACCGAATATGTCTTGTATCACGAAATGCTTCACATCAAGCATCCTCCGAAGATGGTTCGGGGCCGAACTATTTATCACAGCCGCGAGTTTCGCTCCGACGAGCGCCTCTACGAGCAATTCGATGATGCGCTGAAATATCTCGAGCGGATTGCGTCTCCTGTTCGGCGCGAGCGTCGCCCGCGCCGCTCGCGCTCGTAGCGTCTCGCAAGAGTGACCGCGCTCTATACACGCAGGGGAACATTAATGGAGGTCGGACGTTTGATATAAATGAACAAAGGAGCGGGCGCCGGAACTGAGGTCTTGCTGCTCAATAAGGTCTCAACCGAAATCCGAAACCCTGGTTCAGAACAGAATAGCAACTTCTCCGTGGGTGATGGACGCCGTTAAAATGGCGTCCATCACCTTTTTCAGGTGAAGAAATTTCATCGACGGAATGGCTCTTTTAAACTCGTAGGATTTTTTGAAACCTGGGCGCCGAGGTCGCGTTATAACAAATATGAGTGACGGAATAAAATTGACCGCCGGTTACCCGAATGCGCCTGAAGCCGACGGCCTAACCGCCAAGCGCAGAGCTTGAGGTGATCTTCCTCCAAACTCATCGGGCGTTGCGACGAACAGCCTTTCCTCCTCGTCTGATATCGCGCAACGCCCGCTACTTTTTTTTTAAGCCCACCACCAATCCAACCCGGATAGTATTATTCATCGCATCCAGATTGACTCTACATCGATAGACGAAAAAGGTCGGCATTACAACTGTCGGCGCCATAAGCCTCGCGCCTCGCGTTGTCGAACTCTCTCACTTGCTTGCTGATCTTTTTCTCAATTCCTGCAGCTTTGTTTGTTGTTCGGAGGTGAGATTGTTCTTGATCCTAACGATCAGAGATATCTGCGTACGTTTGATCTCGCGTTCGGCAGCCAGCACCCTGTCCATCTGCGCGAGAAGCGATTGTTCGTCGATTCGTTCCTGTTTCGCCAGCGCCGCCATCTTTTCGACTTCATCCTGAAGCTGCCATTGAAGCTCAGTAAACTTCATCTGAGCTTTCCTCAACTCGCTTTTCAAAAAGTCCTTCTGCTGATCCGTCAGAGCAAGCGCCTGTTGATTCTGCATTATCAACTCGGGCGGAAAGAGATACTCGCCGAGCGGATCACCGGGATTCTGAGCAAGAACAGGAATACAGGCTACCGTCAGCGCAATCAGCATAGAAAAAGTTCTAAGTCGCATAATCCCCTCCATCATTTGTTGGAATCTTTAAGAATCGTTATGAATCCGCTCGGTTCTCCAATCCTGGGCACAGTCCTGAGCAACTCTTCACCCTGCGTTGCCAGAAGAAAATCGGTAGGAGCCTGCCATCGCGAAATCAAGCCTCCATCGCCTTTAGGTTTTATCCTCGGCCTGCGCACCGCGCGCGCCATCCGCTTGGGCTCGTCGTTCCGTACCGGGTCAACGATTATCGGGTTGAGGATCTTGTCGTTATGCGCGACCGGTCGATTCATTGTTTCGACGTCACCGGGCGGCGATGGCTGCTTAAGGATGCTCACAGCGAACCATGCAGATCCGCCTAGCATAATCAAAATGGCGGCGGCGAAAGCCAGCCGAGGCAAAAGCCTCGCCCGTCGTTTAAGAGTTTCAGGTCTGTTGATAACGCGAGCGAACGAAGGAGCGAGCCGCTCATCTTCTCGTCTCATTTCATCGAACAGCCTCTTGATTCTCTTCTCTTGCCAATCCTGATTCATTGAACACCTTCGATTCCGTCAGCCAGGTTTTAAGCGCCTTCTTGCCCCTATCGTAATGCGTCCGAGCCGAGCCCACTGATACATTCATCACCGTAGCCGCCTCCGTCAGGCTCAGATCGTGATAGAAGACCAATTGAAGGACTTCGCGCTGGCGCTTTGGTAAATGTGACAGCGCTTCCCTGAAGAGCGATTGCATTTCGGCGAGATAAACCATCTCGTCGGCCATGTTGCCGAGATGAACCCTTTCGCTTGCTCCAGTGTCTGAGACAAATCTTATTCCTCTAAAGAACTGCTTACGGCGTTTGTCGAGGGCCGTCTTGCGAATAACCGCGAAGAGCCAGGTCTTGAACGCGGCGCGCCCATCGAATCGCGCCTTCCCCTCCAACACCTTCAAGTAAGCGCTCTGGAGAACGCTTTCGGCGTCGTCGGGATTGCGGCGGCAACAACCGAGCGCCCAACCATAGCTCTCGGCATGGTGACGTTCCAGTTGTGTTCGCAGCTCCGAATCGTCCATTCTTGTCGGTCCGCCAGGCCTTATTTACGATCTCCGCAGCATGTTAGTCGCATCGGGGCCGAAAACATATGACAAGTTCCGCATAGCGGACGAAACCTGTGTCAGACGCAATCGCGAGTTGTGGCTGAAGATCTTCCGCGTGTAGGGTCGCCTTCCGTCATAGCTTTCTTGAAGAATCTTCATCTGTTAGCGGAGTACGTAGCGCAGAAAGGGCATTGAGACTTGACCGTATAATGATCTTCAGGTTCTTATCAGGAACCGATTCTTTACGTTTTCTTAAACCATAGGAGAGACAGCAAGCATGAATATGGAGCGCCCTGTACAGATTACTTATATCCTTCTTCGAATCGTGGCCGGTCTGCTTTTCGCCCAGTCCGGCGCATTGATACTCTTCGGCTGGTTCGGAGGAATACCCCAGGGACAATCCGCGCCGTTGATGTCTCAAACCGGCATAGGTGGAATATTGGAATTTGCCGGCGGTCTGATGATCATGCTCGGGCTATTCACGCGCCCTGTCGCATTCATCCTGTCAGGCGAAATGGCTGTTGCGTATTGGCAGTTTCATGCACCCAACGGAACCTGGCCTATTCAAAATCAGGGATTGGCCGCCGTCTTATTCTGTTTTGTCTTTTTGTATATGGCCGCCAGAGGGGCCGGCGATTGGAGCATTGACTCGTGGCTCCTAAGCAAACGAGGCAAGAGCACGAGCAGATGACGAATGGCTTGAGTAAGTAATCAAGTCGCGCGCGAACGCCCTCGGAGATCCGACGCCAGCGGCCCGGTTCCAGCCAGAGTTGCCCGATCCAGCGGCCCCGGACCGGCCGCTGATGGCGCGCCGAGAAGTTGTAAGCCTGCCTTCAGCATCGACCCTTGCGCTGATAAGACACGAGACGGCGGGGCGCAAACTCGCGCCGAAGCGAGTCGCTGTAATCGGCGACCCGGTTTACGATTCCCAAGACGCGAGGCTCGGAAAATACTCATCTGCAATCGGCCGCCGGTCCGGTGACAAAGTAGAAGAGAAAAGCGAAGGTGTCACCTACGCCAAAACCGCATTCTTCCAAGCCGAAGCGCTCTCCTCCGACTCGAATGAGATTGGATCGTCCGGCGGCAATCTACGCTTCCCCCGCTTGAGCTTCACCAGACAGGAAGCCGCCGACATCGCGTCGCTCGCAGATTCAAAAGATGTAATGCTGGCGATGGATTTCCGAGCAAATCGGGAGACCGCAATGGTGCGGAGATGGCGCAGTATCAGATAGTGCACCTGGCGGCCCATGGACTTCTGGAGACGCAATTCCCGGATCGCTCGGCTGTCGTGCTGTCGTTGGTCGATGAGGAAGGTCGTCCTCGCAACGGCTTCTTGAGGCTCCAGGACATCTACGATTTGAACTTACCCGCGGAACTTGTGGTCCTGAGCGCATGTGAAACGGCTCTGGGAAAACACACCAGCGGCGAAGGTCTGGTGGGATTGACTCGCGGCTTCATGTACGCGGGCTCCAAACGCGTTATGGCGAGCTTATGGAAGGTCGCCGACCAGGCGACGGCTGAATTGATGAAGGTCTTCTACAAAGCGATTCTAGAAAAGGGGCAGTCCCCAACCGAGGCGTTAAGGACCGCGCAAATGGCGTTGAGAACCAATCCGAAATGGCGATCTCCCTTCTTTTGGGCTCCATTTATCCTGCAAGGCGAATACAACTGAATCGGAACGCCGGTTGATTGATCGCCAGCCTTCTTGTCGATACATAAACATCTATTTTCGCGCCTCTATTTTCGCGGCTCAATCAGCGGGCGCAGATAACTATAGACCGTGTCCGCGACAATCTTTGTTCCTTCGACGTTCGGGTGAATGGCGTCCGCTTGATTCAACGATTCAATTCCGGCGACCCTATCCAAAAGAAACGGGATAAGAGCGACTTGATGCTCGCGAGCCAGATCTTCAAAGGCGGAGTGGACCTGGCTGCGATAATCCGTTCCGGAGTTCGTAGGCGCTTCCATTCCGGTGAGCAGCACGGTCGCCCCTTTAGTTTTTGCGTGCTCGATTATTTCAGCAAGGTTCTGTTTCATCGCGGCAATTGGCTGCCCTCGAAGAATGTCGTTTGCGCCAAGCTCGAGGATCACAACTTTAACGTTTCCTTCCAGCGCCCAATCGATCCGCCTAAGTCCTCCCGCCGATGTATCCCCTGAAACTCCGGCGTTCACGACTTCGTAATCGAAGCCGTCAGTCCTCAATTTCTTTTGAAGTAACGAGGGATAGCTTTCGGCCTCGCGGAGCCCAAAGCCCGCCGTCAGGCTGTCGCCGAACGCGACTATCTTCGGTACACTCGTTTTCGGCGCTGTTGAAGCGGATTTGGCGGAAGGCGAAGATGAGGGACTCGGCTTAGGGCCATTTTCGCGGCACGAAACGGACATCAGCAAGGTAACGAAAGCAAGAGGAAACGATATTTTGCGCGAGCAATCCATATAACGACGCATGATTGAATTATACAAGGTTTGCAAACAAGTTCCTTCCGGCAGCGAGACCCTCACGATTCTTCACGAGCTCGATCTCGTTATTCCGGACGGCCAGTTCATTTCGGTCATTGGGCCAAGCGGGAGCGGCAAATCAACGCTGCTGGGTCTGATCGCCGGGCTCGATTCGCCGAGTTCCGGCGATATACGGATTGATGGACAATCGATCACCGGGATGACCGAAGACGCTCTCGCCGAGTTGCGAGGCGAGAAGATCGGTATAGTTTTTCAATCGTTCCATCTGATCCCTTCTCTGACCGCCTACGAAAATATCATCGTCCCAATGGAGATCGCCGGTATCAAAGAGGCTGCCGAGCGAACGCGTCGTTTGCTTGAAGATGTCGACCTCTCGGCGCGCGCGCACCACTATCCTTCGCAGCTTTCGGGCGGCGAGCAGCAGCGGGTGGCCATCGCTCGCGCGTTTGCCAACAATCCAAAGATGCTTCTCGCCGACGAACCCACCGGTAATCTCGATTCTCAAAATGGCCGCCACGTGTTCGATCTCATGATCGAAATGAATCGAAGGCGCAACGCCACGTTGCTCCTGGTAACTCACGATCAGGAACTGGCGGCCGAAGCCGACAGGCGCATTTCGCTGCGCGATGGCCGCGTCGTGAGAGAAGAACAGATGGCGGAGGCGCTCCGGTCATGAAATTCGTCTTTCAGATGGCCCTGCGCGAGCTTCGAGCTTCATGGAAGCGGCTGCTCTTCTTTTTTATTTGCATTGCGATCGGAGTCGGATCGATCGTCGCCTTGCGATCCATGATCAGAAACGCGAATCGCGCCGTTGCGTCCGAGGCTCGCAACTTGATGACCGCCGACGTGCGAATCGACAGCGATCGTCCCTGGAAAGACGAAACGCTGCAGGAAATCAATGCCATAGCCGCGCCTGTAGTCGAATCCAGAACCGAAACAATCGAAGCCGTGACAATGCTGCGGCCCGCCGATCCATCCCATCCCGGCGCGATAATGATCGAGCTGAAAGGGATCGAGCAGGGCTATCCGCTCGTGGGTGAATTCGATCTCGCCGACGGCCGGCGATTCGACTACTCGCTCGTCAGGAATAATGGGACGGTCGTTTCTGTCGGGCTCCTGGATCGATTGGATCTTCAGGTAGGCGACGAGGTGAAGATCGGCGCCGCGACCTTTCAAATCAAGGCCGCCTTCAAAACCGAACCGGGAGCGGGCGGCGGATTCAGGCTGGGACCGCGAGTGATAATCGAGAGGAACGCCGTCGAAAAAGCCGGCCTCATCGGATTCGGCAGCCGCGCCCGGCGCAGGCTTCTCTTCACCACTGCCGAAGACAGGATGGCGCCGTTGGTAAAGAGCCTTCGGGCTGCTCTGAAAAACGAGCTTGTGAATGTGCACTCGTACAGGGACTCGGAGCAAAACCTGAACGAACAGTACGAGCGGGCCGAGAATTATCTATCGCTGACGGGGCTGGTGATTCTGGTCCTGGGCGGAATCGGAATCTCCAACGTCACTCGAGTCTTTGTCGATCAGAAGATGAAAACGATCGCCGTCCTGAAGTGCCTGGGCGGTACGGCGGGCCGAATCACGGTTGTTTATCTGGCTCAGGTAATGGTGCTCGGATTGGCAGGCAGCGGTCTGGGCATACTGCTGGCGCGAGCATCGCTGTTGGCCGTCCATCGTTTCTGGTCCCAGGTCCTGCCTCAGAATATGGAATACACGCTCCAGTCCGGAGCGGTGGCGCAGGGGTTGGGAGTCGGGGTCCTGATATCGCTGCTGTTCTCGGCCATTCCATTGCTGCGCATTCGGAAGATCAAGCCCAACGTTCTGCTTCGGGACGAAGCAAGTGTCGGGCGCCGCAGGTTCGATTTGGTTCAGTTGGGAGCGGGCGCGATCGTCACTCTAGGGGTGCTCCTCCTTGTCTCGTGGCAGGCAGGCTCGATGCGAGTCGGCCTCTTCTTTCTTGGATCGCTCGCGGCCGCTTCGCTGACGCTTTTCGCGGCGGCGGCGCTGCTGATAGCGGCGATGAGAAGGATCCGAGGCGCGTCCTCGTTTGCGATTCGACAGGCGGTCAACAGTATGTACCGGCCCGGCAATCAGACGCGCGTCATCGTTATGGTGGTCGGCCTGGGAGCATTTCTCGTTTTATCGATTCAGTCCATCCAGGCGAACCTCGTTCGTGAATTCGACTTCGGCCGCAGCGGCAAGCTGCCGAATATGTTTCTTATCGACATTCAAAAGGATCAACGCGACGGCGTCGCCGATCTGGTCGAGAAAGAAACCGGCCATAAGCCCGTACTGGTTCCAACGATGCGCGCGCGCATAATTGCGATCAACGGGCAGGAATTTGATATCGACCAGGGCGAGGCGAAACGTGAACGAGGGCGGCTCGGACGCGAATACGTTGTGACCTATCGTTCAGCCCTCGAAAAGAACGAGACTGTAATCGCGGGAGGCTTCTGGGAGCCGAGTCCATCAAGCGAACCCGAAGTCTCGCTCGAAGAAAGCATGCGAGGTCTGAACGGACTCGACGTAGGCAGTTCGATTATGTTTGATGTTCAGGGACGAAAGATCACGGCTACTGTAACAAGCCTCCGGCACGTGGATTGGAGGAACTCACAAACCGGCTTTATGATCCAGTTTAGGCCCGGAGTTCTGGACGACGCGCCGCAGATGGTGATTGGAGCCGTAGACGGACCGACCGACGAGTTGGAGCGTTCGCGGTTCCAGAGATCGATGCTCGACCACTATCCAAACGTCTCGATCATAGACGTGACGGAGATCATGCGAAACGTCGAGCGGATCGCAAACAACATAACGCTGGCAGTGACGTTCATCGGCTTATTTGTATTCCTGAGCGGGGCATTGATCCTGGTGGGTTCGATAGCGATGACGAAATTTCAGAGGGTTTATGAGGCAGCCGTGTTGAAGACGCTCGGCGCCAAACGAAAGACCCTGATCAAAATCATACTGGCCGAATACGGATTGATTGGTCTGGTGGCCGGCATTATCGGGTCGGCATTCGCGATCGGGCTCTCGTATTGCGCATCTCGATTCGTCTTTGAAATTCCGTGGAGTTATATGCCCGGTATCACGGCCTACGGATTGGCGGGTACCTTTGTTCTCGTTACCGGCGTGGGAGCGATTTCGACGCTCGATGTACTTGCCAAAAAGCCTCTGTCGATCCTGCGCTCTCAGTAATTCACTCAACCAACCTGGCAATCACATCTCCTTGACATCCAATCTTTTCCTCTGGTCTACTCACTCGAAGTGAGCGCTGGCTCGCGCACTTAGCCGGCCCACGAACCCGGTAAACAAGCTTACTCATAAGCTAGCGGTCTCGGCACAGCCCCTGTCGAAGACCTCACGCTCCCGAGAATGGAATTAAGGACCTGCCTCACGATGAACTAGCTGCCTCCCGCCGCATTGCATCGTTGAGAAAGCGCTGCCTCTGAACGCGAAGCCGCTTGCCGGCTCGCTCGCATAGTGGGAGAACGTAGATGGCCGAAATGGATTGGGCGGGCATGCTCGCCGAAGGCGATGTCGAAGCGCTGTGGAACGGGCTCCACAGGCTGGTTTCACGACATCCCGCCGCCAGGCCGCTCCATTTCAATACTGATCAGGCCGCTGTCTCATCCCAGACTGAAATCAACGCCGACATAACGCAAGAGCTTTTTCTGGAGCTGTTTCAAAAGCAGCGCTTTGACCACTACGTGGATCAGGGTTACACAAGCGCCGACATAGAGAACGAGCTTTCGCGCATTGAAATTCCGAATCTGGTCGGCGAGAGGCTTCGACGGCGCTACCCCGAGTCTTTCAGAATGGCCCGGCGAGTCAGCGCTCTATTAAAGACAAGCCCGAAATTCAAACGCTTCACGAGGCTTGATGAAACGACAACCGCCGTCAAGAAATCGGCCGGACGTTCTTCGCGAAAGACTCCGCCTCGTCCAGCTCTGGAAGAGGCTGCGTCCGCCGATGATTACATTGAAGCGCTGGTCGAGGCCGATCCCGACGACGACGACGCAACGGACGACACGCCGCTTCCGAAAAAGCCTGCCGAGCCTCAGCGCCAGCGAATGGTGAATCAGCTCTTCGGATTAAAGGAGTGGCCTTCTAACAAGGCCCGCAAGGACCCGGGGTCCTTCGGCGAGTTAGCTGGAAACGTACACGTTCGCATAAGAGACATACGGTATGTCGGGCGCTCAGGAACCTCTCAGCTAATAATCTCCAATCCGGAGCTCGAATCGCTCCTGGTAGAAATCTTAAACACCATCGATTCGCCCGCCGACGTCAGGACAATACGACAGATAGCACTCTCAAAAATTCCTCTTCAGGACTACCGTCTCGCCTCACTTGATGAGCCGCTTCGAACGGCTGACGATGGAACGCGCGGCGCCACGCTGCTGAACACGCTGGCGACCGAGGGGCAGGAGACGCCTGAGTCACAAATGCTGCTCGACGAGCGGCATCGCGAAGTGGCGGAACTAGCCGATCAATTTCTGAATTTGCTCAAGCGAGCCGTTAACAACAACGAGCGCCGATATGCCCGCCTGGTGAAAACCATCTATTATTTTTACTTCGACCCGCAAGAGCGGTCGCAGCTAGAACTCGCCGAATTGCTTGGGGTTTCGGATTCGCTCGTGAGCGATAACAGGAAGATAGTCGAGTACGAGCTGAAGAAGCTCCAACTCTCGGTGGAAGAGGGCCAGGTGTTTTCGGAGGCGCTGCGAAAGTCGCTCCTGCGCGACCATTCCGAATTAATTGCTTGATGCAATTCGACTATTCGGATGACTTCGCTTTCGGGTGAGTTTTGTTATAGACCTCCACCAACTGGTCGATCGATACGTGAGTATAAATCTCGGTGGTCGCCAGTCGCGCGTGACCAAGCAGTTCCTGAATGGCTCGAAGATCGGCCCCGCCCGACAACATATGCGACGCAAACGAATGTCTCAATGAGTGCGGGCTTATGTCGTGAGCCATCGCGCACTCTTTGAGATACTTGTCTACCATTCTTCCCACGGATCTGGTCGTGATCCTCGTCCCCTTGTAGTTGAAGAAGACCGCCTTCGTATCGCGCTTATCTTCGGAACACTCCGCGAGCAATCTCTCTCTCACGACAAGATATGCTTCCAATGTTTCCTTTGCCTTCGAGCCGAACGGCACGTATCGCTCCTTGCTGCCCTTCCCGAGCACGCGGATCATTCGGCGCGCGAAATTTATATCCGGCAGGTTAAGCCCCACCAGTTCCGAGACACGGATGCCGCTTGCATACAGCAGCTCGAGCATCGCGCGGTCGCGTACGCCCAGGTCTTTCTTCATGTCGGGGGTCTCGATGAATTTGACGACATCTTCGAGTGACAGAACCCTCGGTAGTTTCTTCTCCAGCTTCGGCGTCGACACAAGCTTCGCAGGGTTCCGTTCGAGCACCTTTTGCTTGCAGAGGAATTTGAAGAAGCTGCGCAAGGCGGCGAGCTTTCTCGCAACCGAGCTCTTCTTGCGTTGCCCTTCGTACAGCTTGCCCAGGTATTCGCGAATAGTAAGATGATCGATCTGCTTGATGTCGATGTAAGGGCGGTTTCCTTCGGAGTCCGGCGGACAGATGAGATCATAAAACTGCTGAAGGTCGCTGAGATAGTTGCGCAGCGTGTGACCCGACACCTGGCGCTCATATCTGAGGTGCTCGCCGAACTGATCTATGTAGTCTTGCATCGCCAAGTCGTCTTTCGCATCTATCGCCAAATTCCGGCAGCGCGCCATTGCACATCGACCTTCGACTCGGCGGCCATTTTCTTCACATCCTCGCTGCTGAGCCTTCGGCCGAAGCGAGATACCGAATCCGCAATCGAATAAGCCGCGGCGGCCAGAGTCGCAGCGCATGTCGCAAAATCGCGCGACTCGCCTTTGTCGACGGTGTCGGAGATCGTGTGATGCACCGGGAAATAGGAGGATTCGTCCTGGAGCATGATCAGATTCGGAACCCCTTCGGCCATGAACGCCGCGTTGTCCGTAGAGGCAAAAACCGAATGTTCTATCGCCGAGGCGCCGAAGTGAGCGAAGGGTTTCATCAACTCTCGTATGTGATCGTCGAGATCCGTTCTTCTCATTGAAAAGCAGCCAAGCGGTCTGCCCGCTCCAACGTCCATTAAAGGATACACGGATCGCGAAAATTCGCCATAGTCGCAGCTCCGCTAAAATAAACAGACACAATGTTTCTGTTGCCCAAGCCTACTCTCTGAGCTATGATTTTTGGTCCTGACCAGAAAATAAAAAGTCCCGAGGAGCACTAATGAGTAAACCAGTTCATAGACACTCAGGCTTACCGGTTGAACCCAAAAAAGTCATATTAAATCCTCCCGAGGAGCTTATTCGCGAGTTGACCCTAGCGATGCCCAACACTCGCCAGACACGCTACGACAACACCAACACTCATACTCGTGTTGACGCCCGTTCAAAGTTATCGACATATGTTGCCACCGACACTCCTGATCTGTACGATTCCCAGACAATCACCACCGCCGAGCTCAATCGGGTCTCTAAAATCCAGGATGATTATATACGCGAGCAGGAGATGCTGGTGATCGACGGGTGGATCGGCAACGATCCGCAGTTTCGAGTCGCGGCCCGCTTGATCATCGAGAGCTCAAACGCAAACATCGCGGGCATGCAGAGCCGCCTTTATTACCCGGCTACTGATGCTGAACGGGCAAGCTTCGAACCGACACTCACGGTCATCTACACACCGAACCTTGCTATGCAGGGATATCCTTCGGACAGGCTGATAGCGGTCGATCTCGAGCGCGGAATAACTCGAGTGTTTAACAGCGACTACTTCGGAGAGTCGAAAAAAGGCGGCCTCCGCATGTGGAATCAGTTGGTTTACGACCGCGGCGGACTCGCTCTACATGCGGGCTGCAAAGTCATACCGGTGGGCGATCGGAGCCGCGTGGGATTGATCATTGGTTTGTCCGGTACAGGCAAGACTACCACCACGTTTACAAAGCAAAACAACTCATCTCCCGTTCAGGACGACTTCGTGGCGTTGATGCCCGGCGGAAAAGTGTATGCGACGGAGAACGGCTGCTTTGCGAAAACATTCGGGTTAAACGAGCAAGACGAGCCTACAATCTATGGAGCGGTTACGAGCCGCGAGGCTTATCTCGAAAACGTGTCGCAGAACGAGGCGGGCGAGTTGGATTTTTACGACACGAGCTACACTCAGAATGGCCGCGCTGTGGTGAGAATGGAAGACATCGCCGGCGCAATGGACGCCCGGAACATCAATTCGGCGGATTTCATGTTGATTCTGAATCGCAACGACAACATTATCCCTGGAGTCGCCAGGCTCAATCGTCATCAGGCAGCTGCCTATTTCATGCTTGGCGAGACGCGCGGGACGTCCGCCGGAGGCGCTGCTGAAGCCGGCAAATTCCTGAGAGTGCCCGGAACCAACCCTTTCTTTCCTCTTAAACACGCCCAACAAGGCAATCGATTCTGTGAGCTTCTAGAATCCTCGCCGATGGAGGTGTTCCTCCTCAACACAGGCCGGGTTGGGGGCGGTGACGGCGATGACCGCTCCAAGAAAGTCCGCATACGCCACTCGTCCGCGATCGTTAAGGCAATCGCGGAAGGAACTATTGAATGGGAGACGGATCCCGACTTCGGCTACGAAGTTGCGGCATCGGCGCCCGACATGGAAGGCGAGGACATCGAAGTGTTGCAGCCTCGCAGGCTCTATGAACGCCAGGGACGGTTGGACGAGTACAAACAAATCGTAGAACGTCTTAAATCCGAGCGGCGTGAATACATGAAGAAGTGGGAGGGGCTCAATCCGGAAATCGCGCAGGCTGTGTCATAGCGCGCTGGCGGGAGATTAAGTCGACGCGAATCCAGCGGGACGTTTACTAATCGAAAGGCGATCGGCTAATTCTATCTGAGCGCTCAGTCGCCGCGAGCTCTCGGGTTCATCAATTCACCCGTTTGTCGCGTCCTTCCCACACTCGGGCCCTGAGAACATTCTTTTGAATCTTGCCGGTCGCGGTTCTAGGCAGCGCATCCATGAATTCAATCCGCTTCGGACACTTATAATGCGCCAGGCCGGCGCGGCAAAATTCGACCAGCTCAAGTTCGCTTGCCGCAACTCCCGCCTTTAACACTACTATCGCGTACGGAACCTCGCCCCATCGTTCATCCGGAGCGGCGATGACTGCCGCTTCGAGTACCGCCGGATGCTTGTAGAGGAATCCTTCGACTTCAATTGATGAGATATTTTCGCCGCCGGAGATTATGAGGTCCTTTTTGCGATCGCAGACCTCGATGAAGCCTTCGCTGTCGAGCATCGCCATATCGCCGCTGTGAAACCAGCCGTCGACAATCACGGCGTCGGTAGCTTCCGGCTGCCGCCAGTAGCCGGACATCACCACATTGGCGCGCGCGATTACTTCCCCTACTTCGCCGCTGTCAGGCTTAACGTCGATGCCGGAGTCGTCAACCACTCGAACGTCGACTCCTATCATCGGATAGCCTGTCTTGGTTTGAAACCGGAGCTTCTCCTGATCCGGCCAGTAGTCCATGCTCGGTTTCACCTTCGATACGGTGAGAAACGGGGAGGTTTCGGTCAGTCCGTAGATTTGAATAACCTTCCAGCCAAACCTCTCCTGCGCGCCTTGAATCGTAGCCATCGGCGGAGCCGAACCCGCTGTTCCGACTCGCATGCCGGTAGGAAGGGCGGCAATTTGATCCGTGCTCAATTCATGATTGAGAGCCATGTTGATCATCGTCGGAGGCATGCAGGCGAAGGTGACGCGTTCGCGCGCGACAAGGTCGAAGAAGGCGGCAGGCTCGAACTTCTTGATGATCACATGGGTTCCGCCCATTCCAGTCACGGCGTACGGAATACCCCAGCCGTTGCAGTGAAACTGCGCAAGCGTATGCAGGTAGATGTCTCGCTCGTGAATGCCGAACTCGCATATCGAGTTCATCGCATTCAGGTAGAGGTTTCGGTGAGTGAGCATCACTCCCTTTGGCCTGCCAGTGGTTCCCGAGGTATAGAGCAATGCCGATGTTTCATTCTCATCTATCTGAGCCGGCGCGGGAGGCTCGGCCGAGGCTTCAGCAAGCAGCGCTTCATAGCTCAGCCAGGGAGCCTCGGAATCGTGCGCATCGCTCGCCAACATAAAATGCCGCGTTTCCGTGAGTCTTTCGCGTATCGGATCGAGCAGGTGCGAGAGTCCTTCTTCTACAATGATGATCTTCGCTCCAGCTTGATTGAGGATGTATTCGAAATCGTCCGGTACAAGTCGAAAGTTGAGCGGCACGAGTATCGATCCAAGCAGCGGAGTTCCGAAGAACGCCTCCAATATGCGATGGCAGTTTTGAGACAGCATCGCGACACGGTCGCCTTTGCCGATCCCGAGCGCTTTCATCGCATTGGCCCACTTGTTAACGCGCTCTCCAAACTGGCCGTAGGTGAGCCGAGTGTCTCCGCACACGATGGCTTCTTTCGACGCGTGAGTCACGAGCCCTCGCTTAAGAAAATCGTATTCATTGAGCGGAACGATCACGATACGTCCTCCAGAGATGGAGTTCGACCTGAGTAATCGGGACACAGTGGCGTCACATAGGCCTGCTTCGATAGACCTCAAGATCATCCGAGGTGACGGCCTCGGGTGGTACTAACTTGTAATGCTTCTCGGATAAGACCGAAATACCCTTGTCTCCCTCTTCGAATTCAAAAAGGGCGATCAGGTCACCCTGAACAAACTGAGCTCCAATTGGGCGGCAAACCAACAACGGAAATTTCTTCGCACAAAGAGCTACATCTTGTTCAATCTGTACAATACTCAGACGATCCCTTCCCCCCTTCGCTTGCACCGGAAAGACATAATGAACACCTTTCCGATCCACACCGACATATACCTCATCTGTTTCAATTTGACCGAGCGCCGGCAGAGTTGTTCTAAGGTGATTTTGAAGCGAATAGCAAGCAACCCCTGTGAAGATATCGATGAGTCTGTTGTAGCGTAACCGTGCCAGGAGCGCTTGTTCGTCGGAAAGCGCGTACTTGGCGATCACCCCTGGGGTGGAGTCCGGTACTTTGGTTTCAGCCATTAGCTTGCTCGGGAGAATGTCAGGTTCTTCCGTTGCAACAAAACAGTAACGAGACCGGCCCGCGGGACGGATGATCCAGGTTTTACCTTTTGGAGCCTTTGACTGAACTGCCTGAGGCAACGAGACCCTGTACCTAAAACTATAGATGACATCGCCCAGGTTCTTCGGCAGGATAATTCCTAGCGTATCGGCAACGCGCTCGATTTCGATTCTCTCGAACGGTACCTCTATCGCACCTTCTTTATAGTTGTTTAGGAAGATGCATTCGATGATCTGTGCATATCTGTTAGCGGTGTGTTTGGCCATGGCTTAGGAGACTGACAATTTGAGAGGTCTAGATATCGTACTATTGGCTCGAGGGCCACCGCAGCAATAGCACCTCTTCACGTAATTGCTCTTTCGTAGCCGTGGCAAGACGTGTTCTGAAGAGATCTTTACCCATTATCTCATAGCCGAGCGATTCGGCGATCCTGCCAAGCAGGTCACCCGTTCGAATCATGACGCGCAAATAAGATGCCTGATCGCCGACTACGTAAGCGAGTTTTGCACCAGGTCTTAGCACAGCGCGCAACGATTCAAGATGTCGTGCCATTCCTCCAAAATAAAGTCTGGTTACTCTTGCGTAAAGCTTTTCAAAGCCACTTGTTTTTTCTAACTGTATTCTTCGAGCTTCAATAGTGTCCGCAATATGCTGTACTTCGGTATTCAAAGAAACCCATTTGTCATCTGCGTCGCCCTTATAGACACCGCGGGTGTTGGACCGCATCAGTCCGCGCTTCAACCGCTGAAGACCTTCTCTATCCTGGACAAAGCCAAGCAGCACGGATTCCAACCTTGTCGTCCGAGTATAGTCTTTCTCGTTGGGATATGGGGGAGAGGTTATTACGGCATCCACGCCTCGCCCAGTAACCTGTGTTGGCAAACTTCGAGCGTCTCCATAGTGCACGAAAGACGAAGCGTTCTTTAGGCGCTGAAGTCCAACGAGATCGTTGGCGATGCTCGTTACATTTGCAAACCATGCTGCTACAACAGCGGCATCTTGTTTTATTGGCCCCAAGCCGACTTCAGGACCGAACTGAAGATTGCTGATCGAGTAAACCAGTGCCTTCGCGAGCGCCAGTAATAGATGGCGATTGTACCTATCGTCGCCGTTGATACTGATCTGGTCAATGAGTACGAGCACTTTATGCAGAGGAAGAGGGCTGATCGAATTGTTCAATAACAGTTTCATCTTCTCAATCGGTAATTGCCGCAATTTAGCGGATTGAAGGCCAGTGCCCTTACGAGAGTTAAAAAGTGGTAAGGGGTCATCGTTAACTCCATTAGCGTCGAGTGCTTGCAAAGTGGCAGTCCTAATCCTTTGAGCGTGCTCCATCAGCCCTTGAGGATCCGGAGTCCAATCGAGCTTTACTTCACTCGCGAACTTTGCCATTGGATTGCCTTCGATTCCAATGCTGGGAATAGCCAATTTCTTGCACTCAACCGCTGTCGTACCGGTACCGCAAAATGGGTCCAGAACTATGTGCCTCTCGTCGAGCCCAAATTTCTCAACGTATTGTCTAACGAGATGTGGCGGAAATGAGAGCACAAAACGATACCAATCGTGAGCTGCGCGATCCTCAGCGTAGAGCTTATTGTTTTCATTAGCTCCCCTAGGATGAGGACTGTCTTGAGTTTGCGGGGCTGCATCGAATAAGGTCATAGCTGGTTGCCGGACACAATGATTACTCCTCGTTGATCTCGTTTGCAAATCTGTTTCAATATCTCCTGAGTCGCATTCCTTGACACCATGAAATGGCCGCCGATAGCATGCGCGGTTATGCCCCAAGCCAGGAAGAAGCTCTATCTGGTGGACGCAAAATCCCAGGTCTATCGCGCATTTTATGCGGTTCGTCATCTATCTACCTCGACCGGCATTCCCACAAACGCGATCTTCGGCTTCACCAATATCCTCCGCAAGTTGATCAAAGAGGAGAAGCCCGATTATCTCGGCGTCATCGACGACGCTCCCGAGCCGACCTTTCGTCACGAGGCTTTCGAGCAGTACAAAGCGAAACGCCTGGCCATGCCCGACGATCTGGTTCCGCAGCTTGCCTACATCGATCAGGTTTGCGGCGTGCTGCGCTGCCCCGTCATCAAGGCAGCCGGATTCGAGGCCGACGACATCATCGGCACGCTCGCCCAGAAGGCGGTCGAAGCCGAGCTGGACGTCATGATAGTGACGAACGATAAGGACATGGGCCAGCTCGTAAACGAGCATGTCAGGATGCTGAGAACCGACCGCAGCAACGTTACTTCGATCCTGGACGCCGCCGGAGTCGAGGAAAGGTATGGAGTGCGCCCGGATCAAATGGTAGACCTGCTCGGTCTGTGGGGCGACACCATCGATAACATTCCCGGCGCTCCGGGAATTGGTGAAAAAGGCGCAAAGCAGATCATCCAGGAGTTCGGTTCGATCGATGCCGCAATGGCAGGGGCCGAGAAAATCAGCCGCAAGTCTTACCGGGAGAGTCTGCTGAACAACACGGATATTATCCTTCAATCGCGCGAGCTCGCGCGCATCCGAACCGACGTCCCGATCGATCTCAACCTCGATGCGCTCATACTCGAAGAGCCCGATCGAGGCGCCGCCTACCTCCTGTTTTCCGAACTCGAATTTGCACAGTTAAAAAAGGAATTTGAAGACGCCGCAAGCGAAGGCCAGGGGGCGACGGCTTCAGAAGCGGCCCAGTCCGCTGAATACAGTTACTCCCTCATAACGACGAATGCCGAATTGAAGGAGTTCATTGACGCTCTTTGGGAGAAGGACAGCTTCGGACTGGCCGCGTGCGAGCGCGACGGGCGATTGGAATCGGTTGCAATTTCTTCGGAAGCCGGAGCCGCCGCGCTCATCGATTTTACGCAGCTAGATTCACCGACCGACGCGATTCACCAGATTCGCGCACTGCTGGAGAACGGTCTGATTTCAAAGTCGATCCACGATTTGAAGGGCGTGCTTACTGCCTTGAATAGATTCGGCGGCGCCGGCGCCTCCAGTGCAACCCAATCAGACGGCAGCATCGTGGAGTTCAAGCCCTCCATAACGGTCAACTCCATCAATGCCGACACGCTGCTGGCTTCCTACTTGCTCGATCCTAATCGCGCCAATTATCAGATCACCGACATGGCTCGCGAGCATCTCCGTTATGAATTCCGCGATTCGGTTGAAGGCTGCGATGCGGCGGGCGCAAAGACGGTTCAAGCGGCCGAGGTGACCGCGAGGCTTGCTCCCGTTCTCGATGCTCGAATAAAGGAAGCAGGACTGGAGTACGTCTATCGAGAGATCGAGCTGCCGCTCGTCCACATCCTGTTCGAGATGGAGCAGACCGGCGTACTGATCGATGTGATGAAGCTGAGGGAAGCCGGGCTGGAGATGGAGCAGGAGCTTATGCAGCTCACCGCCAGAATATATGAGCTCGCCGGCGAAGGCTTCAATATCAATTCGACCGTGCAGCTCGGCGAGATATTCGAAAGGCTCAATTTCGAAGTCGGCCGAAAAACGAAAACCGGCCGAATCTCGACATCGGCCGACGTCCTCGAAGAGCTGGCCGCCAAGTACGAGTTGCCCCGACTGATAATTGAATACCGCGAGATCGCCAAGCTCAAGAACACCTATGTAGACGCGCTGCCTAAGCTCATCAATCCGAGGACCGGCAGGCTGCATACGACTCTGAATCAGGCGGTCGCGGCGACGGGCCGCCTCTCTTCCACGAATCCAAACCTCCAGAACATACCGATCAGATCCGAGATGGGACGGAAGATTCGCGCCGCATTTGTGGCGTGTCCCGGACGAGTGTTGATGTCGGCGGACTATTCACAGATCGAGCTCAGAATCTTCGCCCATATAACCGGCGATCCGGTAATGACCGAGGCGTTCATTCAGGGCGACGACATTCACGCCAGAACCGCACGAGCGGTCTTCGGAGCCAAGACGAAAGAACAGGAAGCCGAGTTCAGGCGTGTCGCCAAGATCGTGAATTTTGCGATTGCGTATGACATCGGTCCCTTCGGACTCGCGCAGCGGACGGGATTGTCGCGGGCGGAAGCAAAAGCCGCCATCGAGAACTACTACCAGACTTACACAGGCGTTCGCAGATACATGGAGCAAACGCCGGAAGAGGTTCGCAAGAACGGGGTCGTGCGAACCATCTTTGGCCGAAGCCGCCCAATTCCGGACATCAACAACAAGAACTACAACCTGCGTGCTCGGGCGGAACGCGAGGCCATCAATGCGCCGATCCAGGGCACGGCCGCCGATCTCGTAAAGATCGCGATGATTCACGTGCACAATCGGCTTCGTAGAGAGAGGCTCTCCGCGCGAATGACCCTGCAGGTTCACGACGAACTTCTGCTCGAAGTTCCGGAAGCCGAGGTAGAGCGCACAACTCAAGTCGTTCGCGAGGAGATGGAAGGCGTGCACGTGATGGACGTGCCTCTGGTAGTAGACGTCCACGTTGGAAAGAACTGGATGCAGGCCAAGCCATGAGGCGTGACTATCTTGGACGATTTCGCCGCCTGACGAGCGCGCGGCTCTTTGAGACGTTGCGTATCGCAGGGGCGAGGCTGATTGCTCGTAGAGGGCGCAATTCTCGAGGAGCGGGGGCCACGGACGGCCGCCCCTACATTGTTCTGATATCCAGCGTCGGGATCGCGCTATGTCTTTTTTCAGGGTGCAAGTCGACCGATGCAAAGGACGCCAGGCGTTACGATCTCGTTGGCAAGGTCGTATCTTTCGATTCGAGAGGCCGCACCATCACGATCGCTCACGAAGATATTCCCGGCTACATGCCCGCGATGACTATGCCGTTCACTGCCAGAGATGAATGGGTCTATCGAGAATTGGCCGAAGGCGACCGCATTCAGGCTACTCTGGCCGTTTCGGGGGCCAGGTCGTGGCTCGAAGATATAGTCGTCTCGCGAGTCGAAGCCGCGCCAGCTTCGAGCTCGTGTAAGACGTCTCCGCATTTGCCGGACGCCGGTGAAATCGTTCCGAGCTTATCGCTGATCAATCAGGACGGCAAGCCGATAGATATTGCGCGCTTCAGGGGGCGGGCCTTATTGATCACGTTTATTTATACAAGGTGCCCGCTGCCGGATTACTGTCCGTTGATGACGGCGAATTTCGCGGCGCTGCGACGCGAGATGCGCGCCGGCGATTCATCGAGCGATTCATCAGGGGTACATCTGCTCAGCATAACGATCGATCCGGCATATGATTCGCCGCGAGTCCTTCGTGAGTATGGACAAAAAGCGGGCGCTGACTTTGCCCAGTGGGAATTCGCCACCGGAACGACTGAGCAGGTCAAAGCGGCGGCGGATTGGTTCGGAATGAGTTGCTGGCCGGAGAACGGACAGATAGTTCATTCTCTTTCGACGGCGCTAATTGGGCCGGACGGAAATCTGGTCAAGCTCTATCGCGGAAGCGACTGGAAAGTAGATGATGTGTCCGCGGACATCAAGAATGTACTCGCAAAAGAACATGCCTCAAGTACTACTCCGGGAGAATGAGGGAGATTAAGAATGATGGTTGGTAAATTGAGATCTGGCATCGGATTCGTTCTGGTTGGAGTCATCCTTGTCGCGGGTCTGAGCGCGGGATGCAACAAGAACAAGAGACCGATCAGCGCCACGCTTCATCACGGTGTGGGAGTAATAGAGTCGATCGACAAAGACAACTCGATGGTTCAGATCAGCCACGAAGACATCCCGGATTACATGCCCGCAATGAATATGCCGTTTCACGTGAAGTCAAAAGCATTGCTTGACTCAATCCAGCCGGGCGATAAAGTCGATTTCACGCTGAAGGACTCCGAAAAGGGGATGGTCGTTACCGAGATCAAGAAGAAGTAGAGGTCACAATCTGAGCTTTGTACGAATCGCCTGATGATCGGCGCTCACTCTGACGGGCCGATTCGAAAACCTTCCAGGAATCGGATTCGTTTCCGTCGCATCGTCGAGCTTCAGCGTTCCCGTGTGATAGCCAACGGTGTAGTTCGGGTCCTTCATCAGATTGCCGGTAAGAACGCACACAACCGAATCTCCCGCGCGGATCACTCCCGAAGCCGCCAGCCGCTTTACACCCGCCACCGTAGCTGCTGAAGCCGGTTCGCAGCCTATCCCATCAAGGCCTATCACCGCCTTGGCGTCGGCAATCTCCTCTTCAGAAACCCGCTCAACCACGCCGTTGGAGAGATCGAGCGACCTGAGCGCCTTCTTCCAGGAGACGGGATTTCCGATTCTGATCGCGGTCGCAAGCGTCGAGGCATTCGGGTTAGGAACAAGCCGCGACCGATCCGTGGATTTAAACAGCGAGTAAAACGGCGAAGCGCCTTCCGCCTGAATAACCGCGAGCCGCGGAGTACGATCGATCAATCCCGCTCGCAGCAATTCATCAAGCGCCTTTCCGAACGCCGCTGTATTCCCGAGATTGCCTCCAGGTAAAACGATCCAATCAGGCACACGCCATTCGAGCTGCTCCATCATCTCGACGACGATTGTCTTCTGGCCTTCCAACCTGAACGGGTTTATCGAATTCAACAGGTAGAGATCGGTTTCGAGGGCGATCTCGCGAACGATCCGCATCGCATCGTCGAAGCTCCCTTCGATCTCCACTACCGTCGCGCCGTATTCCAGAGCCTGAGAGAGCTTTCCGTACGCGACCTGGCCCGCGGGTATGAGAACGTATGCTCGCAGGTTCGCGCGAGCGGCATATGCCGCCATCGAGGCCGATGTATTTCCCGTAGACGCGCAGGCAACCGCTGTTGCGCTCAATACGCATGCCTGAGTCACGCCCGTCGTCATCCCGTTGTCCTTGAATGAGCCGGTCGGGTTCATACCCTGATGTTTCAGATGAATTAGATCCAGGCGGCAATAATCCGCCGCGCGCGAAGCAGAGTAGATCGGCGTCGCGCCTTCGCGCAGCGAGACTATTCGCTTTTCATCGGCCACAAAGGGAAGCAGCTCGCGATAGCGCCAGACTCCGCTCTGATCTTCATTGCGCGGCGAGACTCTCCGATTCAAAAAAATCGATTTCAGCTCGGATGCGGCCGGTAAAAGCGAGAAGTCGTAATGAACATCCAGAAGCCCGCCGCACTCGCGGCAGGAATATATCCTTTCATTGATCGGATAGCCGGCGAGACACTGACTTTCGGAGCACCGGAGAACAGCGGAAGACCCAGGCGTGTTCATGATTGTTCCCAGGCTCGAATCAGCATATAAGCCATATCGAGAAGCTGGTTCGCCCGTTCACCACATCGGTCACACTCGCCCGACATATTAAACATCTCCGTCAGTGGACCCTGGGAGAGTCTGGAGCGATTCCTTTCTCATTCTGATTTTACTTATTCATTACGGTTTCGGGGTCATTTTCTACGCGCCAGTATATTCAGAATGGGTATTCGACTCAACTGGTTTTTGGCGACATCCTCGAATATAAATCACCGGAATTATCCCCCCGATATCGATGCCCCGTTTATCGGACGTTTAGCCGCCTCGGGTCATTGACAATCGCGAACACCGCACTTAGATTGAATCCTCGATGAAAAAAACATTTATATCGGCCATTCTTCTGCTTCTGGCGGCATCGGCGGCCCTTCCGCAGGGGGCAAGAGCGTATCTCAAGATCGGCGACAAAGCGCCCGCATTTGCGCTGCCCAACGGCGACGGCAAGCTGATATCGCTAACCGAGACCTTGACGCACGGCCCGCTGGTTCTGATCTTCTATCGCGGCTACTGGTGAGCGGCCTGCACGTCTCAACTCACCAGTTTGGCTGAGGACTATGACAAGATTAAGCAGGCGGGCGGGGATTTGATAGCAATTAGCGTAGACGATCAGGCTCACGCCTGGTCGATGGGCCAGACCACCGGGGCCAAATTCAACTTGCTGTCGGATGTGGGCCACAAGGTGATCGATCAATACGGAGTGCTGAACGCGGCGGAACACGACGGCATCGCGCATCCATCTACTTTTATAGTCGGTAAAGACGGCCTGATTAAATACGTCTACATCGGCAAGAATCCGACTGATCGGCCGACCGACGAAATGATCGTCGAGGAAGTGAAAAAGGCCGGTGGAGCAAAGTAGAGTTTTCAGCGAGCTTTAACTTGCTGTTCACATTTCCGTAACAGCTTAACTGGTACAATTCACGTTGAACGGCACCCGCGGCGGAGTTCGAGAATGCGAGCATTGTTAGCGGAGAGATTTGATAAGCGGGCCGATTGGCAATGACCCGCGGTACTTATGACAACAGCCGAAAAGAGCCGTATGCGTCCTATCCTCGTCGTCGAGGACGACGAAGATATAGCCGAATCCATCCGATACACACTTGAACGCGAAGGTTATCGAGTTCGAATAGCTTCAACCGGTGAACAGGCCTTCAACTCCGTTCTTGGATTTCCACCCAGCCTGATTATTCTCGATCTCAATCTGCCTCAGATGAGCGGCTTCGAGTTGTGCCGGCGACTGCGTTCAGAGCCCGGCGCCTCGCGCGCTCCGATTCTGATGTTGACCGCCCGCGCCAACGAATCCGATAAAGTCCTCGGGCTGGAACTGGGCGCCGACGACTACATAACGAAACCGTTCAGCATGCGTGAACTCGTCGCGCGGATAAAAGCCGCGCTACGAAGATCGGAAGGCTTTGAGACCGAGCAGCCCGCTTACGAAGGCGGCGAGTTGTCTATAGATCCCGCCACGTTCGATGTTCGCTGCGAAGGCCGAGAGGTCCGCTTGACTAGAAAAGAGTTCGCCCTGCTTTACGAGCTGGCTCGCAATGAAGGGCGAGTGATGACCCGTGAATCTCTTCTGGATCATGTTTGGGGACTCGCTTATCACGGCGAGACAAGAACACTCGATGTTCACGTAAGAAGACTGCGTCAGAAGCTCGGCAACCCCGCTATTATAGAGACAATGACCGGCATAGGTTATCGGCTCAGGGGCTCTCGAAATCAGGGCTGATGGATTGCCGCGTTGCGGACCCGGCCGCGCACCCGCGGCCGCAACTTGATGAGTTCAATTTCGAAGAACACTCGCGAAACTCGGCCGCGACATTCCAAAGACCTTGCACCAAGAGTCTGGCTGGCGACCTTGGCCGCCGTATTCATCTTCGCGCTCTACGAAATCGTCAAGACACTCGTTCGGCCCGACATTTCGATAGCGACATCCCACATAATCACGGTTATCACTGTTGGAGTCCTCACCTTTTTTGTATCCAGATACGCGCTCTCCCGCTATCAGATCGCCCTGGCGGAAATCGCTCGTCAGAGCAAGATCACCGAGGAGAGCAACCGCCTGCTTTCCGGTGTGCTGACGGGCATGCGAGAAGGCGTATTAATCGTCGATTCAAATCTCGACATCATTCTGTACAACGACGCGTGCAGCCGAATCGTCAAGACGCCGCTAAGAGACGGCTCATCGCAAGACGGAAGAGTCGCGCCGCTTCACCTTACGAATGCGACGCGCGATCCGGACGTCAACAACGCGTTTCGAAAATCGCTGGACGAGCGCACGACTGTCGACACTCGATTTGAAATGATCGGAAACGGCGGGCACGTCTATCTGGTGAACGTCGCGCCGCTCGGCGATGCTTATGCGGTAGGCGTATTCTTCGAGATTACGGAACTTGAAAGACTTGAAAAAGTCCGCAGGGAATTCTTTGCGAATCTTTCGCATGAGCTTCGCACCCCGCTCACGGCGATCATAGCTTCGGCCGAGACGCTGCTAGACGGGGCCATCAACGACGAAGAGAATCGCGCGCGTTTCGTGGAGCGGCTTCATCGTCAGGCGTTGAGAATGAGCGAGCTCGTGAGCGACATATCTGATCTCTCTGCCATCGAATCCGGCGAGATATCGCTGTCGATCGAGCCCGTTCCGCTTGCGAAAGTAATCGGCGACGTCGCCTCGCTTCTGGAGCCCCGCGCCGCCGAGAAGGGGATCTCGATCAGGCACGATACTCCTGCGGCATTGTTCGCCAACGCCGACCGAACTCGCCTGGAGCAGATACTGTTCAATCTCATCGATAATGCTTTGAAGTTCAATCGAGACAGCGGGTCGATTACGATCACGGCGAGCGCAATCAACGGTCACGCGCAAATTGAGATTAAGGACACGGGCATCGGTATCTCAGGCAATGATCTGCCGCGGATTTTTGAGCGGCTCTACCGAGTCGACAAATCCCGATCTCGCAAGCCGGAAGGAACAGGCCTCGGGCTGGCGATCGTCAAGCATTTAGTTCATGCGCACGGCGGCGAGATTACTGTCACAAGCGAAATCGGAGTTGGAACCAGATTCGTGATGACTCTGCCGATCGCCTCGCAGTCCTAATCGAAATCTTACCGTCCAAATTTAAAGCACTCGTTCTTCGTAGCGCTCCGGTAATAATAGTCTCCTCTATTCAGTTACACATGCTCCGACAGATGCCCGCTGTTTGACAGGTTGATTACTCCGTCATATGATCTACGCCGCTTTGATATAGAGTGGCAGAAAGCCGCTACCTAAACCAAAATCAACTAGACCGAATCAAAAGGATCGCCCAACGGGTTGTTTCGTGAGCGCGCTGCGCGGATTTTTTGGCAGGAATCCGAAGCAGCGCAAAAGCAAAATTCCCGGATAGGAACGTTTCCTCACGTAAGGGCAACAACATACACGTCGCTCAGTGGGATGAGTAGTCGTGTCGCTTCTTTCGGAAATAGGAGATCAAAATGAGCGAAATCAAAGACAAAGAGTCCCGTAATGTCGCGGTCGAATCTCAGACGATTCCTTCATCTTCGCGCCGCACCAGACGAAGATTCCTTGGCGATGTCGGCGGCATCGCCGCCGCAAGCGTTGCCGCCGGAGCCATCGGAATGGAGCCTCTGTTCTCTTCAAGGGTGACTGTCGAAGCGGCCGAAATCGCGCCCGACGACGATCACAAGAGAGTGAACGACGCGGAAAAGCTCCGCAAAGACGCCGCACAAGACGAGAAGCATTTGGGCGCGTTTCCTCATCCGACCAACGGCGACGAGGAGTTATATCCGAATCGGATTGGAAACTTTCACAAGACCCTTCCGCATGACTCGATCACTGGAGAGGTCGATCAAGCGGCATACAATACGATGCTCCACGCCCTTAGCACCGGGAGCTTCGCCGATTTCGAAGCGGTTCCGAGGCTGCCCGGCGCGAACGGCCGGCTCGCAAACCCGCTCGGCGGGCTTGCCTTCAACATGGATGGGCCTGACTCGCGAGCGGTTCCGATTGGACCGATCCCTCCGCCGATTGCGAGCGCGGGCGGCGCTGCCGAGGTTGTCGAGCTGTATTGGGAGGCATACCTCCGCGACGTGCCCCTGGCTGATTACAACACGAGCAATGCCATCGTTATGCAAGCCTGCGCGGAACTGTCGAGTCTGGCCGACTTTCAGGGTCCAAAAATCGGAGGCCAGGTCACTCCACAGACTCTATTCCGATACCCGTACGCCGGCTGCACCGATGGACCGATGGTCTCGCAGTTCCTCTACAGAAACTTCACGGTGGACGGTATTCCGGTTCAACCTGTGCCGACATCGCAATTGCCCGCCATCATCTGGAATCCCGATGGCACGTTCAATAGCTTCGGTCCCGGAATGGATTTCCTCACGAGCTTCAACGAGTGGCTGGCAGTAGAGAACGGATTCGCGAATCCCGCTCCGGCTACTTCGACAACCGACGGACCTCTCTTTATGCACAGCGTCCGCGACATCGCGCAGTTGGCGAATTCCGACAACATCAACAGCGTCTATATTCGCGCTTCGAACGTAATGGGAGGACTGGGCGGTGTTGCCAACGGCCCGTACAGAACCTCCGTGAGACAAAGCAGTTTCTCGAGCGCGGGCGGCGGCGGCTATCTAAGCTCGCTGCTCGGCAACGTCCACAAGGGCGAGCGCCACTCATGGTTCACCAAGTGGCAGCTCCATCGCCATCTTCGTCCGGAGGCCTTCGGCGGACTTGTCGATCGCCGTATGCAAGGCGTAACAGGCTACAATCTCCATTCGCAGTTGCTGAATTCACAGATCCTTCAACTGATCGCTCCTTACAATCAGCACCTGAACAACGTGAAGTTCGGCTCGAATGAAACCACCTTCCTGCTGCCTCAGGCCGGCCGCGGTGGATCTCCATCACATCCATCGGCAAGCGCGGGACATGCGTTCACCGCCGGCGCTTGCGTAACTCTCCTGAAGTACTGGTTCGCGGACGCGCCGATTCCACAGGGTTCACTGAGCAATACGGTTCCGAAAAAGCCGAACAGGGCAGGGACGGCTCTGCAGAATTACGTGTACGGAGTCGACGGTCCGCAGCTCACGGTTCACGGAGAGCTGAACAAAGTCTGCATGAACCTGAGCGAAGGCCGAAATATGCTCGGCTTCCACTACAGGGTATCAGACAATTATTCGGGCAATCAGCAAGGCGAAGCGGTTGCTATTCGTCTGCTGACGGAGCTGAAACCGACATATCCGGAACCTGATTTTACCGTGACCTTCAATAAGTTTGATGGAACACCGGTAACCATCTAGTTTGTCCACTAGTTTGTCCAATTGGGCAGGGCGGCGATCGCGTTGTTATTAAGCGGGCGCCGCCCACATTTATTGCGGCAGCGTCAGGCGGGAGGAACAGTTGTCATTGATCGGCGGCCGGCGGCCGTAAGACGAAGGTTTGTAGACCTCAGGTGGATAGATATTGAGGTTGGCTCGCTGAACAGTTGTTTTTTAGGTGAAGAACCTCTTTTGTTAGATTGCGCCCGCCACGGCCGCTGATCAATGACAACTAAATTGCAAACTCCTCTTCGAGGCTTAACTGGGCCTTGCGCAGTTCGAATCGCGCACGGCCGACGTTTCCGCGAGGGCTGATCGCCAGCAGCATGAAGTATTCAGGAGTGATCGGACGAAGCAGGTAAGTCATTAGATTGGTCACCAGAACCAGTTCCTTTAAATCGCCGAGGGCCGTGTCCGACGCCACGCGCATACTGCGTCGAAGCAGAGTCGTGAACTCGGTTGTTATGAGATCGATGTCGAGATCGCGTTCTTTGTCCAGGATGCTGCGCTCGATCGGAATACCGTCAATGCCGAGAATCACCGCGGCGATGCCGCCTTCAACGCGTCCCAATATCCCGGTTAACGTCTCTTCAAAACTCAAGCTGCTTCCTCCAGCGCGGGGCCGCAAGAACTCTATCAGTTTCTCGTTGCGTCTTGAACGGCAGGTAGTAGTAGAGGGAAGGCGCGCGTTGCCGCGGCGCCTCCCTCTTCGGAGAATTACTGCTGGCCGCCCTTAGCCGGGGCTGCCGGAGCCTTTGCTACGGGCTGGTTATTCTGAGCAGCCTTCTGCTCAGGCTGTGCACCGGCTCCCTTTGAGGCAACCTGGTTTCCGGCGGCCGCACCTTCGACTGCGCTGCGCTGCGGCGCGAGGTTCGAGGGACCTTCGCCTCTGACAATTCGCGGAGTGATGAAAAACAGAATTTCATCCGCGTTGCGCTCCGTCTCACGGCGCTTGAAGAGATTGCCGAAAATTGGCAGCTTCGAGAGCCCCGGAGTCCGCGTTTGGAACTGAGATTCGCGGTCTACGGTGATTCCGCCCATGACCGTTGTTCCGCCGTCGGTAACGCGCACGGTGGATTCGGCGGACTGAGTGTCGATTCCAGGAATACCGCTGTTCAATTGCTGCGCGATCGCGGTATTGACCGAGTTGTTCTCCGCGACTACGTGCATCTGGACCTCTCCGGTTTCTTCGATGATTTGCGGAGTGATCTCGAGCCGCAGAGCCGCGGTGACGAAGGTCGTCGTGATGGTGTTGTTAGATACCGTCTGAACCGGGATCTGCACGCCGTTGACTATCTCAGCCGTCTGATTATCCTGGGCTGTGATCCTCGGAGCGGCAATCGTCCGTATCTGACCTTTTCGCTCGTGAGCCGAAAGGGCAGTCGAGATGATGCTGGTTCCAAGAAGGCCCGTGGTCAAACTCAGGACTGAGCTTGCGGTTGCCCTCAACGCATTCGTGGAGATCGGCCCTACGAGGTTCGGCCCAAGCGGATTCGTGCCTCCGGAGCTGCCTCCGGCGCCTCCTCCGCCTGCGGTGCCTCCTGCATTGGCGAGGCCGCCGGTGGGCGAAATGCCGACGGCCGACGTTTCACCTATGGCGCTCGCGCCGGTCTTTGTATTCACGGCAGCCGCCGCCAGTTCAACTCCGATGTCCCGAAGGAAGCTGCGGTTCGCGATGACTATTCGAGCTTCAATTTCGACCTGAGGTTCGGGCAGATCGAGTTTCGCAAGGATATCCTCGATGGATTTTATGTTCTCGGGAAGATCGGTGATGATCAGGCTGTTGGTCCTGCCATCCACTTCGCTCTTACCTCTGGTGCTCAAGCGGCTGTTTATTATCTGAATGATTCCACGGTTTCCGGATGTCCCGCCCCCGCCGCCTCCTCCGCCCGAGCTGCTCCCGCCGCCGCCGCCCGATCCACCGCCCCCGGATCTTCCGGAGCCCGTTGCACTCAGTGCGCCCGCCGCTCTTGCGTACTTCAGGTGAAAGATCTTTGTCTCTAGCGGAATCGACTTCGCCTGCTCTTCTTTGAGACTGCGCTGAGCTTCTTGCTCTTCCTTGATGGCTGCAAGAGTCGCAATCCTGATGATGCGGCCGCCGCCGCCGCAAACGGCTCCAAGGCGGTTAGCGCGCATGACTTCTTCCATCACCATGTTCCACGGCATTTCGGTCACGCGAATGTCGACCGGAACCGTTCCGACCGATTTATCCACGATGAAGTTGACGCCGTATTGCGCCGAGATGAAGCGCAGCATATCTCGAATATCAACACCCGATCTAAGATCGAAGCTTGTCGGACCTCCGACGAATCCGGGATCGCAGAACGCGCCTTCCTGGCGTGCTCGTCCGGATTGCGGACGGCTCGGAGTTGTTCCGGTCGCCGGAGAATTGCCGGCGATTATGCGTTCATTTCCGCGTTGAGCTTCCGTGGCGCTGCGATATCCCGCCGGAGTATTGATCGGGAGTGAGCTGACCTCCGATGTGATCTTCTCCTTTGCGCCGGAAGTCGACTGCGTTGTCTTGCCTGATGTCGTTCCGCCGTTTGTCACTCCCGGCTTTGAGACCGCTGGAGGTACTTGTGCCGGCGGATTGTTCCTGGCTATGGCCTGAGTCTGGTTCTTGTTCGAATCATCTTTGGTCGATGTACTCGGCGCGAGATCCTGTTTTGTTTTCTCGGCGGAATTCGTTTTTACGCCTTGTGTAACTGGAATATGGGTTTGTGCTGGGGTTTGTGCCCGGGTTTGCGCCGGCGGGTTTACCACGGGCACTGCCTTCGCACCCGCATCTTCCGCCGAGCCTTCGCCGATGCTGACCACAAGCGAAGAGCCCTCTCGTGCGACGTGATAGGCCGATTTCGAAGTTGAATCGAGCACGATGCGGACTACCGACGCACTCGGTTGACCGACGCGGACCCGCTCCACGCTTCCACTGCCCAGCTCGATGTTTCGATTGCCGAGCGCGTTCTTGACGCCGACTACATCGACGACGATCCGGTCAGGATTGGTAAGAGTAAAATCCTTGAACTGAGCCTTGCCGTCGGTATCGATGAAGATCTTGACGCCGCGCGCGGTTCGATCGGCTCGTACATCGCGAACCAGCGTGGCGGGCTTATCGGCGTTGACACGCGAAGTCGAATAGTCGGCCTTTGACGGCTTTGCAACCGTATCGGTCGAAGCCGTCTTCACGGTCGCGCTGACGGATTTTGGCTGAACGTAGACACCCGGCCGCTCGATGCCCGGCGTGCTCAGCGGCTGAACTTCCGCGGCTTCCGCCGTTTGCTCGGGAGACAACTCGATGACGAGCGTGTTTCCCTTAAGCGACGACCTGTCGCGCATTGGGCCTCGAACCGATATTTCAAGCCGCGTGACGGCCTTTGCGGACTCAGAGCGCGCACCCCCGCCGCCGGTCTTTCGTACCTTTATTGAATCCACAAGCGCGTTCTTGACCTGATATTCGGCGGCGAGCCCGGAGCCGTCGCCGCCCGGCATATCGACAATGATCAGTTGATCCGTCGGACGGAAGACTGTGTACAGAGGGGGTGCATTGGACTCGACAAGTATTCGCGTGAGCGCTCCAACCGTCTCATGCTTGAGCGACACCAGAGTAAAGGTTTGGCCGGCGGGCTCAGCCTCTACCGATCGGGAAGAGATTGTTGATGCGGCGCATGGTCCGGAGATTACCGTTAGGCTTATCAACACTGACAGCGCCAGCGACGTAAAATACCTGATTTTGATCTTCATAGCCCCCTCGCACCTAGTCACGATTTCCTTCTGCCCGGAGTCCTCGGAGTGGACCCTCATCCGAATCCCGGTCTCTACCGAGCAGCCTTCGCGGTTGCGGCTTTCGCGACAACCCGTTCCTGTTCAACCTGCTTGCCTCCCGATTCGATAAACGACTTCTCGCGGAAGACCACCCTCGAGCCTGACGACTCCATGCCTTCGACTTCGACCCGGAGGATCTCGCCGTTGAAGCAGCGAGCTCCCCGCCGCGCATAAAACGTGGTGCCGGTCGGCGTCGCGCGGACAAACGCGCCCAGACCCTGCTCGTCGCTGAAGACGCCAAGAACATCAAGCTCGCTTACAAGATACTGGCTCAACGGATCTGGTTCCGGCTTGCCTTCGTCGGCCGCTCGCTGCGCGCGCTGCTGAAACTGAGCGCGCCGAACGTCGAGCGGTGGAAAGCCGATCGATACCGGCTTCTTGGGTTTCGTGCTCTTGATGACGGCCTTCTTGAAAGGATCGCGGCCCACCGGTCTGTACTGCTGTATGGTATCGGCGGCAGGTCCGACGTTCTCTTTCTTGAGGCTTGTAACGGACATCGGCCCGCTTCCGGATTGGGAAGCCGGCGCCTTGCCCTGATCGCCCTTCTGCGCATCCTGCGGCGGCGCCGCTAGGATTGAACCCGAGCAGAAGATGAACCCCGCCGCCAGGGCGACAGGAATAAGTACGCGTCTTGATTTTCTTGCCGTCATTTTCGTGATCTCTACTTCGAAGCTGTTCCGGCCGGTTTGTCTGCCGCCGTGGGAACCAGTGGTTTCTTCGCCGTCATTCTCTCCAGGTTCTCCTGTGACATGAAGAAGATGGTTAGCCTGAATGAAGCGTCTATAGAACGGCCGGCTTCCTGCGCCGGGTCTCCGGCTTGCTTAACATCGACCTCGCTCACGCTGACTATGCGCTTATAGAAGCCAAGCTGTGAAAAGAACTGTCCGAGGCTGTCATAGGATCCGGAGACGTCTACCGAGATCGGCTGTCTGGTGTAAATTTCGGAAGGTTCCGACTTCTCTTCAGCGAATCGTTTCAGCTCCAGGCGCTGGCCGCGCAGGAAGTCTTTGATGCTGTCGTAGACGCGCGAAATCTCGACCTGCTCCGGAAGAAAATCGCGCAGCCGATCTATCTCGTCTCGTCTATCCTGAAGCGCCTTTTCGACCTCGGCGATGTTCTGCCGTATGATGCTGCCCTGCAGGTTCTTTTGCTTCAACGTCTGGGTCTGTTCGATCAGCTTCTCCGTCTGAGCGCGCTTTTCGCTATAGAGAAGAACGTGCGCGGCATAGGTCAGCAGCAGCACAAGGATGAGCATAATACCCATCTGATAGAACCACGGCATACGGCTGAAGAAATTGCCGGTCTCATCACTCGGTTTCGCTAGAGTCGTAACTGAAGCTGCCATCGATGCTCTCCTTCACTTGCCCTGGGTTGTCTGCGGCTTGTCCGCCGGTTTTGATTCGTCCGCGGACGCATCGTGAGGTTTGTTGTAGTCGCAATCGATCTTGAAATGGAACATTCGCGCGATCTCGTCCGTCTCGGCTTTCTTGCCGTCTTTTGAAGCAGCCGCCGCGACTTCATCCTTTCCTTCGAGAAAGAATGTCAGATTGGTGAACATCCCGTTGGAGAACTCGAGCTTCTGTACGAAAGTCGCGACCGTCTGTTGATCCGGAGCGTTGCCCACGATCGTCAGCCGGTTTCCCTTCTGCGTAATGGCCTTGAGCTGAAAATCGGTTGTGCCGCCCGGAACGCGCTCGTTGATCGCCGAGAGCATACCTACCGGACCTTTTTGCTCCGCGCGCAGTTGCTTGATTACCTTGATTCGATCTTCAACCTGCTTTAGCTCGGATTCGAGATCGTTCTTTCGCTGTATATCGCCTTCGAGTTTCTTGGCGTCTTCTTTTTCGCGGTTGAGATCCGTCTCCGCTTTCGCCAGTTGATTATTCGTCCAGAGGTGATCGATGCCTACGGCAATGCCGAAGATCAACAGCGCGGCGCCGAGCATAAAGATCAATTGGCCGCGCTTGGCGGATACTTTGATCTTCTGAATAGTGACCCGCTGTTCAGCGGTGCCTTCCAGCAAATTGACTTTGATCATTTAGTCACCTCCGCAACGCGGACCCCCAGCCCGACAGCCACCGCCATATTGGGCGACAGCTCTCTGAGATATTCTTCGTCGAATCGCTTGTGATCGAACCTGATCGAGCGGAATGAATCGAACCGCTCCACCGGCATCTGGAATTTCTCGGAGAGGTATTCGGTCAGATGGCCGACCTTTGATGAACCGCCCGCAATCAGCATCCTGTCGATGCTGGGCGAATCAACCGCGGTCGAGCGGAAAAAATCCAGCGTTCGTTGGATCTCGAGGCCGAGCATCTCCGATACCGATTGTATGGCCGGAGCCGCCTGCTCCACCGTAGCGCCCGAGTCGCCGTCGCCGCCGCGCTTCAAGCTCTCCGCTTGATCGAATGTCAGATTCAATTCTTTTTGAAGCAGGTCGGTGTACTGGTTGCCTCCCGCGGAAATATCACGCGCGAAAATCGAGGTGGCGCCGCGAACGACATTGATCGTCATCACCGATGCGCCTATGTCGAGCAGCGCTACAGTCTGGTTTGGAGACGGATTGTAGTTAGCCTCGTAGGCGTTCTGAAGCGCGAATGCATCGACGTCCACTACGACCGGCTGTTTGCCGGCCTGGGAAATAACCTGAGTGAACTGCGCGATCTTGTCGCGCTTGCACGCAACCAGGAGCACATCCATGTTCTGGCCGGAGGAATCGTGTCCGGTGATCTCGTGATAGAGGTTTACGTCGTTGATATCGAAAGGTATGTATTGCTCCGCTTCCCAGTGTATTTGTTCGTCGAGTTCTTCTTCGGACATCGTAGGAAGCGTGATCTTTTTGACGATGACGGCGTGGCCGGAAAGCGAGGTAGCCACTTGCGTGGTCTTTATGCCGTAGTCGATCCAAATTCGGCCTATGCAATCGCTGACGTAATTCAGATCGATTATGTGGCCGTCGACGATGATGTCCGGTTGCAGGTTCTGATGGCCGATGTGAAGCAGCTCGAATCCGCCCCTGACTTCCTTGAGCTCGACTACCTTCAGAGCGCTTGAACCTATGTCGAGTCCGACTACGCTGCGCTTTCTGTTCTTTCCCAGCATGCGTCCTCCAGTGACGTCTTTCACGACCGTCGTTGCGGTCCCTGATGACTAATACCGATGCTTAATAAAGGTTATTCAAGATTGCAGCACGACGTTGATTACAAAGACTAATCGGTTAGGCTGGGCGATCAATTGCGACACTACGTCACGCCCAGTTCGGCTCAAGGCTAGGGGCAGAAATATTGGGGGTACGACTTACGGTGTGAAGCTTTTCAGTTTACGAGAGGAGCAGTTTCTAAAGGGGCCGCACGACGACAGACACGAAGACTGGGATAATTCTGTTGGGTCGCCGGATCATCCTTCGCGTCTCTCAATCTCACCCTTCTGAAAGCCCGTGAGTGCCTGCTCCCAAGCTGCTTCAGTCCGGCGCGACCGCTCAAAGAGAAGCGAGGATTGCGGTTTTTGCAGCTTCTGCATCTACCGCTAAATCCCGTGATCTCAGTCTTCAAACAAATCAAAAAGCGATTGACACTTTTCTTGGCGATCTCATTTCTATCATCCGCCTAGAATGATGTCAACACTATTTTTCCCGACCTCAACAGCCACGATGATGGCTTGTAGCATCCTGTTTTAACAAGCATTTAGTGAGCATTAATCGGCACAACGGAGCTCTTACAGCGGTAATATTCTGACCCTTTTTTCACCACATTTTTCATTCCGTGCGAGCTATTAACGCGGGTTCAAGGCTCTTAAGCAAAGCCGCCAGCGCGAGCTCAACAGCCGCCTGCTCCTTGGATTCAAGCGTGATCTTCACGCGGTACTCGCTGCTTTGAAAGTTCGGATAAGACCCTATCTCAACCGCCGGGTGCTCGGATGCAACGCGACTAAGAGAGATCGCAAGATCGAATTCATCCTGCCGCGTGAATACGGCCCGCGAGTGAAACGGCTCGATCCGAAATCGCTCGCGTATAGCTTCGAACTTGCTCCTGAAATGCTCGGGAACGCCGGGAAGCACGAATACATTGCCCGCCGCAAGGACTGGCCATCGGAGCTGTTGCTCGCCTACAAGCTCGGCATTCTCGGGGACGTCGGCCATTCGCAGCCGGGGCTCGTCGGCGGCGGCTCCAAAATAATTCCTTATCAATGATTCAAGCCTGGGGTTCCGCACAACTCGACGATTGAGAGCGCGCGCCACGCCTTCGATCGTCACGTCGTCGTGAGTTGGGCCAACGCCCCCGGAGGTAAATACGTAATCGAATTTCTCGGAACACTCGCGAACGGCCGCCGAGATTTCATCGAGGACATCGGGAATAATAACGATGCGCCGAAGTGAAACGCCGAGCCTGTACAATTCGCCGATCAAAAATCGAGCGTTCTGATCCTCTGATTTCCCGTTCAGGATCTCGTTCCCGATCACTACAATTGCCGCGGTTCGTTCAGGCATATGATCAACTACCATCGGCTCAAGCCGCTGCTGAATATCATTTGTGCTCGACCTTGCTCGAATGAGCGGTCACGACCTGCCATTGTCCATTCCGCTTTACCCAGACGTCGGTCTCGCGCATGTCGATCGCGAATGAAACGCCCTCCGAGGAGCCCTTCACCCACCAGCGCGCCGTCACAACAGCGGTATCGCCGTACACGCGCGCGCGGAAATCATCGACTCTATAAGAGTCCAGGTTGAACTTTGCGAAGTTCGCGGAGAATTCCGACTTGCTGGAGGTCCGCCCGCCTTCATCGATAGCCATGAAATCCGGCGCGAGTATTCCGTCAAGAGCCGAGCGGTCTTTGCTCTTTGCAAGCTCGATCCAGGCGCGCTCCAGTCTCAAGAGGTCGTTTGCTATCGGATCTCTTAGTTCGTCTTCTGATTTGGCGGGCTCGGAGGATTTTGACGATTCGGTTTTACCCGCGTCAGGCTTGCCGCTATCCGATTTTTCGGCCTTGTACTCGGAAAGCCATTCGACATCGATGTTCTCGGCCTTTCGCTTTTCCTTCTCCTTGATGAGCCATTGTCCGCGATCGTTCCATGGCTCTCCGCCCTCGGCGTGTACGTGGCAAAATGTGCAGTCCTTCGCGCCAAATTTTCGAGCTTTAACCAGAAAAGGAGGATAAGCGCCGGCGCTTCCAGCTACCGTTGAAATTAAGAATGAGGCAAATAAAAGTGCTGCTATGAGTTTGAAGCTTCGCACGATCGTGTCCCCTTGTTGAAATGATACCGCAGCAATAGTACGCATGCTGTCCCGTCCGGGCAAGCAATGGCCATTTGCAGCGGCGGGCGTCTCTACCCGCCCCACTGCGAATACCAATATTCATCATTAAAAAGGGAGCCGTGCCTAAAGAGGGGCGGGCAGAAACGCCCCCGCCCGTACAGCGGGGTTCACGCTTATCGCGCGCAGGTGAGCGCCCGGCCGCCATCTATACTCACGGTAGCGCCGGTGATCCAACCTGCGCGGTCGGAAGCAAGAAAAATTATCAGGTCAGCTATCTCCTCCGGAGCGCCGACTCGTCCAAGTGGATGCGTAGTCTTACTGTGCTCCAGAAACGCGGCATAAGCCTCTTCGTTCATTCCACTCGACCGATGCAGGTTCGTGACGACGACGCCGGGATTGACCGCGTTGACTCTGATACCTTTTGAAGCGAGCTCTAAAGCGGCGCAGCGCGTAAGCTGATCGAGCCCTGCTTTGCTTACGCAATAGGCGAGGACTCCTGGAAAAGACCGCGTACCCGTGACGCTGGATACGTTGACGATGTTGCCTCGCGACTGCTCGAGGTACGGAACTGCCAGACTCATCAAGTGAAACACCGAGCGGAGATTGATGTTCATCATCTGATCCCAGAGCTCCAGCGACGTTGATTCGATGCTCCCGGACTTGATGATTCCAGCCGCATTGATCAGGATGTCCAACCCATCCATCGCGCTGATGGCCGTTTCTATGCAGGCCGCGCATTCTCTCGGCTCCGTTAAATCGGCGGTCACGACAAAAGCACTGGATTGAGGCGCCCCGTCCGTAATAGAAGTCAATGCGCCGCGATTTCTTCCGACCAGCGTGACCGCGGCTCCAGCCTGAAGCAGCAACTCCGCGGTCGCTTTGCCGATGCCGCTCGAGGCGCCGGTCACGATAATCCGTTTACCATTCATATCGTTTATCATGGTTTTGGAAGCTCCATTATTAAGCTGGACATCTCCTGCCTGCCTCGCTTTCCTCTAACTCCGGTCTGCTGCATCAGCTTTGCCACTACCGCCGTCCATCCGGTCTGATGGCTTGCTCCGATACCCGCGCCGTTGTCTCCATGAAAGTACTCGAAGAATAGAATGAGATCCTTCCAGTAGGGATCGGTCTGAAACCTGCTCACGCCTCCGTAGACCGGACGCCTGCCGCTCGAATCGCGAAGGAAGATACTCTCAAGACGGCGCGACAATTCGGCTGCCACCTCCCAAAGGTTCATCATTCGGCCCGACCCGGTCGGGCACTCAACCTGAAAGCTATCTCCGAAGTAATGATGAAACTTCTGCAGTGATTCGATGATCAGATAGTTGACCGGAAACCAAACCGGCCCTCGCCAATTCGAATTGCCTCCGAACAGGGTCGTTGTCGATTCCGCGGGCTCGTAGTCTACCGAATGTTTCTCGCCCGCCATCTCGAGCACGTACGGATGTTCGCGGTGATAACGAGAAAGCGAACGAATGCCATAAGGCGAAAGGAACTCATTCTCGTCGAGCATCACGGACAGAATTCGGCGCAACTGCGACTGCGTTACTATTGATAGAAGCCGCCGTTCTCCGTGTCCTTTTCTTCGCATGCCGGCCACATTGGCCGTCAAGTCCTTGCGATTGTCGATGAACCATTCAAGCCGCCGTTTGAATCCCTGCATTCGATCAAGAAACTCCGGCTCCAGCGTTTCGACCGCGAACAGCGGGATCAATCCGACCATCGATTTGATCTTGAGCGGAATACCCTCGCCCGAGCCGGTGTGAAGCACGTCGTAATAAAAGCCGTCCTGCTCGTTCCACAAGCTGATATCCCCGCTGCCAATGTTGTTAATCGCGTGAGCTATGTAGAGGAAATGCTCCCAGAACTTGCTCGCTACGTCTTCATAGGCGTGATTCTCGCGCGCAAGCTCGAGAGCAATAGCCATCATATTAAGGCAGTACATTCCCATCCAGCTTGTGCCATCGGCCTGTTCCAGACAGCCGCCGCCGGGCAGCGGCGCGCTTCGATCAAACACACCAATGTTGTCCAATCCGAGGAAGCCGCCTTGAAAGACATTCTGTCCGCGGGCGTCCTTGCGATTCACCCACCAGTTGAAATTGAGCAACAGTTTGTGAAAAATGCGCTCCAAAAAATTCGTGTCGCCTACTCCTGAACGCTTCTTGTCGATCTTATAAACGCGCCACGCAGCCCACGCGTGAACCGGCGGATTAACATCGCCAAACGCCCACTCGTACGCGGGCAACTGGCCGTTTGGGTGCATATACCACTCGCGCAGAAGCAGGATCAGTTGCTCCTTCGCAAAATCGGAATCCACCAGCGCAAGAGGAATGCAGTGGAAGGCAAGATCCCAAGCCGCATACCAGGGATATTCCCATTTGTCCGGCATCGATATGACGTCGTCGTTGTAAAGGTGACGCCAGTCGGAGTTGCGTCCGGTCAGCCGGCTCGCGGGCGGCGGAGGCGCCGCCGAATCGCCAATCAGCCAATTACGAACATCGTAATAGTAGAACTGCTTGCTCCAAAGCAGCCCGGCCAGCGCCTGGCGAAAGACATTATTCACATCCGCGCTCGCATTAGCCGGTGCGATGGCTGAATAGAATTCATCAGCCTCTGTTTTTCTCTGCGCAATGATGGAATTGAAACCAACGCCAAGCGAGTCCGCGCGCGGCGGCGAATCAGCCAGCCTCAATTTTATTACCGTGCTCTCGCCGGGGCCGAGATTGAGCACATATCGAGCGCTAGCCTTGGCGCCTCGTCTGGCGGGATTGATTGCGTCGATTCTGCCGTCGACGACGAAGTCGTTGATGCCGTCTTTAACATAGGAGGTATTTTTCGGCGCGCCGTACAGCCGCTCGCCGTTGGTCTCATTTTCAGTGAACAGCAGCTCGGCATTTTTCTGGCAATAGAGCCATCGTTGACCATAGTAATCGTGTTGAAGATGAATCACCGTACCTTCAACGTCAGTATTCTGCTCGAGCGAAGGCTTCTTATCGCTGCCATTCCAGCTCCAGGTATTTCGGAACCATATAGTCGGGAGCAAATGAAGCGTCGCGGACTCCGGGCCGCGATTTATAGCTTCGATTCTAATGAGAATGTCTTCAGGGGAGGCCTTCGCATATTCAACAAAAACATCAAAGTATCTGTTTCCGTCGAACACACCCGTATCCAGGAGTTCATACTCAAATGCGTCTTTGCCTCGCCTCTTGTTCTCTTCGATGAGCAGGCCGTATGGAAACTCGGCTTGTGGATACTTGTACAAGTACTTCATGTACGAGTGCGTCGGAGTCGAGTCGAGATAGAAGTAGCATTCTTTTACGTCTTCGCCGTGATTCCCCTGATTCCCGGTGAGGCCAAAGAGTCTCTCTTTGAGAAATGGATCCTTGCCGTTCCATAGAGCGAGCGCGAAGCAGATAAGTTGATGGCGATCGGATATTCCCGCTATGCCGTCTTCTCCCCAGCGGTAGGCTTTTGAGCGCGCGTGGTCGTGCGGCAGGTACTCCCACGCGGTTCCGTTTGGGCTATAGTCCTCACGAACCGTTCCCCAGGCGCGCTCGCTCAGATAAGGACCCCACCGCTTCCAGTGAGCCTTGCGCAAACGCGATTCTTCCAATCTCTCCGCTTCTTTGGTCACCTTTCGTTGGTGCGTACTGTTCACCGATCGATAATAAGGACAGCGCCCAAGTCTTACAACGTATTCCTATCTTTCTGTCTTGCCGAGTTATTACTGCCGAGGGCTATTTTGCGAACGGGGCTTCCAACATTCCCAACTTAAGCTAGAATTGATCTCATGAAACGCTCCGGGTTCGCAGACCTTCCACTGCACGGAGGCCGCGTGCCGTCATGGCTCGCCGAACGAATGACCAGGCTTGGCTCAGCCATTACCGAGGTCCTTGTTCACGACTATGGAAGATCGGCTTTTTTGTCGCGGCTCAGCGACCCGTTCTGGTTTCAAGCGCTGGGCTCGGTAATGGGGATGGACTGGCACTCGTCGGGCATCACTACATCGGTGATGGGTGCTTTGAAGCGGGGTCTCGCAGCGAGGGCCGACGAGCTTGGAATTTTCATTTGTGGAGGCCGGGGAAAATTCTCGCGCAATACACCTCAGGAGCTGAGATCTATCGCCGAGCGCCGCGGGTTTGACGGCGAAGCGCTTGTCCGCACCAGCAGGCTTACCGCACGCATCGACAACAACGCGATCGCCGACGGCTTTCAAATTTATCTTCACTGTTTCGTAGTCACCGCCGAAGGCGAATGGGCGGTTGTGCAGCAAGGCCTGAACGACCACAGCGGAATGGCCCGGCGTTATCACTGGCATTCGCCGGCTGTGAGAAATTTTGTCGCCGAGCCTCACACCGGAATAGTTGGTGAAAATCAGGGAGTCATACTTAATCTCGTGGACTCTCAGGCTAAGCCCGCGCAGGAGGCGCTGCTGAACATATCGCGCGAAGACCCTGTAAAGACTCTCGCCGAAGCCCGGCATCTTCGTCTGCCGCGTCATCACGACGTGCGAGCCCACAATGTGAATCTGAAACGCCTGGGCGCTGTACTCGCGGTAGCCTATGAACGCGATCTTCACGATTTCGCGGAGTTTCTGTTGTTGGAGAATCTCGGTCCGCGCACGCTTCAATCTCTGGCCCTGGTAGCCGAGGTCGTTCACGGCGCGCCCAGCCGTTTCTCCGATCCGGCGAGATTTTCATTCGCGCATGGCGGCAAGGACCGCCATCCGTTTCCTGTTCCATTGAAAACCTATGACGAATCGCTCGATTTCCTGCGAGCATCGCTCGACAAGGCGAGGATTGGCGACGAAGAAAAATTGCAGGGCTTCAAGCGCCTCGATCGATTTGTCCGTTCGGTTGAAACGCGGCTGGAGCCTCAAGCCGACTTCGATGCTGTCATAGAACACGAAGAATCAATCTCTCCGTCCCTCGATGGTCGCTCGGTCTTCGACGACAAGCCAACACAGGGCTCCCTCTTTTGAAGAACCCGCGATCCTAATAATCGAGCGGCCAAGAACCCTGGGCCGCGGATTGATGCTCAATCCTCCACTCCGCCGCCTTGAAGCCGCACAAATAGCATTCATTACGTTGAACGTTGATTGGATCACACGTATAATCCCGCCCACTGTAGCCCCGCTTCCGGAAGCCCCGAGACTGTCTGTACAGGAGCCGTAATGAAACGCGCGATCAAATCATCGTTGCTGGCACTCTATTTGTGCTCATCAATATTCCTCATCTGCTCTACTCGATCATTGCACGCATCGGCAAATTCAATGCCTCGTCCTGCCGCACAGGAGAGCGGCATTGCTCAGTGTCCCGATGCCAAAGAGAATCCATTGCCGCTGCCAAGCTCTATGGCGCCCGACGACTTTCATAACAAGCTGCTGACGTTTCTCCGGAGCACCGAATACGTGAAGCTCGGGTGGTGCATCGATAAGGGTGTGAGGGATACCGGGCCATACGTAGCTTCGGAATATCTGGGCACGCATCCCGCGGTCCGCGTGTACTACTCGCCCGGCATAATGAAGTGGCTGATCAACGGCCGCATCGACAGCATTCCTGACGGCGCGATGATCGTCAAAGAGATGTACTCCCCCGGCCCCGCCGCTCGATATGAAGGCCAGCAACTGAAGCCCGCGTCGTGGACCATCATGATTAAGGACTCAAAGGCTTCGAAGGACGGCTGGTTTTGGGGAGGACTCTGGGCAAGCGATCCGCCGATGCCGAAGCCAAGCGACAGCTACAAGCCTCCGTACAACGTGTTGAATGAAGGCTTCGGTTTGACTTGCCTGCATTGCCACGCCTCTTCGGAAAAGGAATTCACGTTTGCTTCCACCAAAAACATCAAAGGCTTTCCTGGAAACCCGTTGAGCTTTTTTATCGACAACACATGGCGGACAGGTCCCTCGCAACCCGAAGAACCCTCGGTGCTCGCCCATACGGCGCCTGGTCACAGAATTCAACTGCTCCGGGAAAAAGTCATGGTCAGGATGGCAACTCACGCCGAGTTCCTGAAGTTCTTCAAAGATGTTCCTATCCCAGGCGGGGTTCAAACGATGCCGGCCGAGACATATGATCACGTCTTCGCCGGGCGCGACGGCGCGGAAGAATTCATTACGTCCGATTCCTGCATGTCCTGCCACAGCGGCAACGCGTGGTTCGGTGAGAAGTACACAATGATTCTGGAGGGCGCCTCGAAGAATCCGGTTAATGTTTCTCCATATGGCGAGTGGAGATGGTCGCCGATGGGACTGGCCGGAAGAGATCCGATCTTCTTTGCTCAGCTCGACAGCGAGCTTGCCTACCTGAAGGATCGGCCCTCGGATCAACAAACGGTCGTCAATACATGCTTTCGTTGTCACGGCGTAATGGGCAAGCGCCAACTCGACGCGGATCACGGTTATGATCCAGCATCCCCGGACAACAAAACGCCCGAGCCAAATTTCAAACTCGATTTTGTCTACAACACCGATTTGACGAGCAAGGATTTCAAGTACGGAGCCCTTGCGCGCGACGGGGTTAGCTGCGCGACTTGCCATCATATAGTGAAAGACAAGACTCCAGCCGGTCAGGATCCTTTGGAGTATTTCTTGAATCACAACATAACCGGCCAGTTCACGACCGGCAAATCCGGCGAGCTTTTTGGTCCCTTTGAAGATAAGGAAATTTCTCCGCATCCGATGAAAGAATCGCTTGGGATTGATCCAAAGCACGACAACTACATCAAGGACTCGCGTCTGTGCGGCAATTGTCACACGATCAATCTGCCGGTCATGGATCAGAAGCCGTTTGGCCACTCGCTCGAACAGGTGACGTATCTGGAATGGCTCAACAGCGAATATCAGACCGACTTCAATCCGGGCCCGTACGCGAAATCATGCCAAGACTGTCATATGCCGGTGAGCTATGCTAACGCGCGGAATAAAGTAGATGTAAAACTGATTCAGACAGCGTTTGCCGACGTGCAGGACGACACCTATCCGGCGGCGGAAAATACCGCCCCGTTCGATCAGATTCGCGCGCGATTCCGTGATAAGGGTTTCGTTCGCCATCAACTGCAAGGTCTCAATGTGTTCCTGATCGAGATGTTCAATCAGTTCATGACGCCCGACAGAAGCACGCCGCCTAATTACTCGAACGACATCCTCGGCGTGCGCAAGAGCGATTACATGAGCACGCTCGACAACGACCTCGCTAACGCGATTTCGAATCTTGTCCAGTCGGCTCAGCACGACTCGGCGAATATTGAAGTTTCACAGCCGCAAATCGCGGGGCAGAAGCTCTCAGCCGATGTGACGGTGACAAATAAGGTCGGACATCGCTTCCCAAGCGGCGTCGGATTCCGCCGTGCATTCATCGAGTTCGACGTATTAGACAGCAGCAACGTCGATCCTACGACTAAGCAGCCGCGAGTTGTTTGGTCTTCCGGCGGGACAAATGAAGCCGGCTTCATAGTAGATAAAGACGGCAATATTCTGGAGACGGAATACATAGGAACTAATAGCAACAAGAAGGGCCCGTATCAGCCGCACTTCTACGGCAAAGAACACCCGATCACTTCGTCGAAAGAAGTTCAGATCTATGAAGAACTGGTTAAGGACTCCGACGGCAACTTCACTACAAGCTTCATTCGGCGAGACGACATATTGAAGGACAACCGAATATTGCCGAAGGGCTGGACCGCTAAAGGACCTGCTCCGAAATCGCTCAACGGAGAGTTTCTGCATTCGACATTTCCCGAGGGAGACGCGGCAAAAGACCCGAGCTACATAAACGGCAGCGGCTCCAGCCTCGTGCGATACGAAATCCCGCTTTCGCAACTGCCAAAGGGGATCGATCCTTCAAAACTCACGGTGAAGGCGACGTTGTACTATCAGGCAATACCGCCGTATTACCTGACCCAACGATTCGAGCAGGCGCCGAATGCGAAAGGCACTCAGAGGTTATTCTACTTGACCTCTCGGCTTAATACGGCCGGAACCCCCATTGCGAATTGGAAGCTGTTAATTGTGTCCAGTCCAGTCATCGCGGTAAAAGGCCGGCAATAGCGGAAGCGGCGCGCGCCGTAAGCGACTTGCGCGCTTCATTGTATTCGAAATGGCGCTGATTGACTCAGCGTCGGCGGCCGGACGCCGGTTGTGAGTCCGTCGACTTTTGAGGATACTACTTTGCGAAGAATCTCCGGCCAACCCGTTTGGAGTAATAACGAGAATGCGCGTTCGACTTTTATCAGTTGTAGTGATCCTGTCGCTCATGGTTGCCGCGAACGCTCAAAGCGGTGCAACCCGGCAGCGCCTCGCGACCCACGCGTATGGAGTTAATCTGACATTCGCGATCTATCAGTACGACGCCGTTCGGTCTCCCGAACTCGGAGAGACTACTCTTTTGGCGCAGACCTTCAGCAATGCCAGGGACGAAATTATCCATCTGAAAGAAAAGTACAAGCTGGAAGGCGTTGAGGTTCGTCACATCCGCGAAGTGGGTTTGGAAACGGGGGAGTCTTTCAATGACGCAGTCCTGCTCGGACCTGATTACCTGCTCGTGACGGTTTCGATGCGAGAAGTATTGCGCGGCGAAATGAAACTCGATGCCCGCGTCCGCTATGCAAACGAGCCTCTGCTGGAGAAGAAAGGCGTTGATCTGGGAAACTTTGAAACCGTCATGCTGCGAGGCGGCAAGGGCATGTTCGGAGTGAAGTATTTCGTCGGAGCGGGCGGCCGTCAGGAGAGCGCCCCAATCGAGCGAACTCTTCTGCTGTCGGTGACTCCTGAGATCGTTCCTTCGACCAATCTTCGCAATCGCCCCGAACAGATCTCTCAGCCGGTGGATGAATACGGCGCTCGAATTGAACTGAGAGAAGGCGATCGTTTTACACCTCCGGTAGTACTCGAAAGGACCGTGCCGAGTTTTGAGGCGATCCGACAAATCGCGGGTTCGGTAATGCTGGGCGGCGTGGTCACGCCCGAGGGAAAGATCACGAATGTAAGGGTCGTCCGATCGCTCGATCCGGCCATCGATACGCGCGCGGTAGAGGCCTACAGGCAATATCGCTTTTCCCCCGCGCTACTCAACGGCAAACCAGTGTTTGCTTCATATCGCGAAGAGCTTTCCTTTGGGCGCCAGCTCACCTTACGAGAAGTCCAGGACGAACTGGAGAAGGAACACCCAAAAGATAAGAAGAAGCCTCGAAGGCTTCCCATTCCCATCCATATTCCAATCTAAAGAGAAACTCCCTCGCGTCGAACCGGCAGCGTCTTACAAAAAAGTCCTGACATTTCCACAATCGGTGTACTCGATTCCATCGGCGATTTTCAATCGAAGAATCTTTGTCCCCGCTTCCGTCCCGCCCGACGTGAGAAGAGAAAAAACCTGCATACCTATTCGTCACATTGATAACGGCAAGCGCTTTATGGTGCAAGTGAAACATTAGAATCGTAACTTGCTCGTGGACGATGAATTACAGAGCGCATTTGTTGTAAAGTCGTGGCGATTTAGCTCCTTGCGGATGGCGATCCGGTGGCCTCTCGGAATGGTCGGCGTCCTATCCCGGCAGAAATTAGAAATCAAACTGGGTCCATTTTTTTTGAGCATAATAGTGCCTTATTGGGCAGGAGGAGCACGATGGCTCAAATAAGGGGCGTGTTGCTCAACGCCTGGTTTACCTTTTTCAAATTGCGATACGGAGACCTGGCAGTCACGGCCGCGCTTGACGTGTTAGGCCCTGATGATCGCCGAATTCTGTCAACGCCTTTTCTGGCATCCAGTTGGTACCCCTACGACATGGTCTCCGTGTTGAGGAGAATGACGAAAGAGCTTGCCGGAACCGGTGATAGAAACCTCTCGGGCGAGATCGGCCGATTCATGGCTCAATATACTTTTACGGGAATTTATAACTCGCTGTTGGCTGCCGATCCCATCAAGCAGGTAGAGAAAGCGGCCTGGATGGAAGGCTTCTTCCTCAGCGGAGCATGCAGCGTCGATACCGAGATTCTAGGACCTACTTCCTGCGCTATGAAGTTCACCTATGAAAGCGAGATGACCCCTGCAAGATCGATTTGCGAAAACTTGAAGGGCTTTTGGCTGAGCATGATTGAGTTGTCGGGAGGACGGGATGTGAGCGGTGAGCATACAGCCTGCGTGCTGGAGGGCGCCGACTCCTGCGAATTCAGATTCGATTGGACAATTTAGCAGCCGGCCTAGTTCGATCCGCTATCCGCGATCACGTCTTAGAGTCAGACCGCCGTCAACGGTGATCACCTGCCCGGTAATGTAGTTGTCCGGTTCAAGTAACAGACGAACCACGCGTGCGATGTCTTCGGGGCGGCCGAACCTCGGAATGATTCCCTGCTCCACATAGAAGTCATACTTGCCGGACTCTATCGATGCCAGCGCCATCCCGGCTTTGTTTACGCCCGGAGCTATAACGTTTACCCGAATGCCGCCCGGTCCGCCCCACTGCTTTGCCAGGATTCGGGCTGCCTGTATAAGCGCGGTCTTCGGACCTGCATAATTGATGCTCGATTCGAATGGAGCAACGGCTTGCATGGTAGAAAACAGAACGATCGAGCCCGATATCTTGCTCGCTTTCATTCTCGCGGCCGCCTCGCGCGCGAGCATCAGCGGCGCGACATAATTCTCTTGCAGCGATTGGTGCAAATCGGCGTCGGTAACGTCGTCAAACTTGACGCGAGCGGGATCGCCCGCGAAACAGACCAGGCCATGGAGTCCGTTCTCAGCGATAGCCGGCGAGGCCGTGTATTCGGCTCTGAAAGCCGGATTCGCGATATCTCCTTCGACCAACTCTATTCTCTTGCCGTAACGTTCTTCGATATGGCTCCGCAGCGATTCGGCGCGTTCGCGATTGCTTCGATAGCCGGCAACTACACGCGCGCCGTCGCGCGCCAGCAAGGCGCTTGTGGCGCTCCCGAGTCCGCCGGTACCCCCAGCAATCAGTATCATTTGCCCGGCAAGCGCGCCGTCGTTGAATTCGAAATTGAAGCTGTGCTCGGCCATAAGAAGCCAATTTAGTAACTAAGAAAGCGGCTAGAACTTCTATCTCATAAGCCGCCTTCAGGCAAGCCGCTTCCAAGATTCTGTTTGCTTCCAAGATTCCTTACACCGCGTTTGACGCAGCCCCTTCTTAATAGCTGTCGTTTGTTGATACCTGTCGTTTGCGCCGAAGTCGGCATGGCCGTATCCTGATTAGGCGTTTGCGACTCGCTTTAACCCGGACTACTCGAACGAGGTGAGTCAATGAACAAGAATCAGTATCGAACGCTCTTGCTGATCTCGGCGCTTTTCGCCGTAGTCGCGATCACAACACTCTCTGCCCGAGCCTGGTCTCAAGGCGCACAAAAAACGTCGGATCAGGATACCGTTAAGATCACGGCCGATCTTGTGCAGTTGGATATTGTCGTCACCGACAGGAAGGGCAAATCGGTGCGCGGGTTGACTCGCGAAGACTTCGAGCTCTACGACAACAACAAGCTTCAACATATAAGTCACTTTTCTCTCGAAGAAACCCGAGGGAGACAATTGATCGGAAGCAGCGATGAGTTCGCCTCGCTTCCTAAAGCGATTACTGCCGGTGAAGTCAAAAGGGTGATCGCTTTCGTCGTAGACACGCTGCACATGAAACCCGAATCCGTCTACCGCTCTCAGAAGATGCTGGAAGACTTCATCGATACAAAGATGGCGCCGGGCGATCTTGTGTTGATATTGCCGCCGGCGGGAGGCTCAGGTCTATTCCAGCAGTTCACATCCGATCAGCGCGTGCTGCGCAACGCGGCGGGGCGGCTGCGGCCCTTTATCTTTAGCAACGATACGGCTCCTCATCGATCTCTTTCGACAGGACCGGGAGCAGCAGCGGGCGGAATGGGCGGGCCGAGAGGCCGGATGGGCGGCTTTCCAGGCCAGTCCCGCGGCGGAGTGTTCGGCCGGCCCGATCCACTTGAAGAAGCCGATGTCAGAAACACGCTGAGTACGCTGAATAATCTTATCGACGCGATGAAGAAGCTGCCCGGACGAAAGCTCGGCGTTTTTGTTTCCGAGGGATTTCGTCTCTTTCAGACGCAGACAACCTTCGACTTGAGCGAGACAATCGCGAAAGCGACGCGAGCCAGCGTCGTATTCTATTCCATCGATCCTCGCGGCCTCGACCCGTTGGGACTGAGCGCGGCCGATTCGGCGGACGACATCGGTGATGATCTTGGAAGCTTTCTTGATAACAGAAGGGACGACTTCCGTGAGTCTCAGGACTCTCTCAACACGCTGGCCCTGGACACCGGAGGCAGGTTCTATCGGAATTCCAATGACGTAAAAGCCGGCTTGAACAACCTGCTCGAGGAGAACTCGTCATACTACTTACTCGGATTCCAACCGGAAGCGGGCAAGTGGGACGGCAAGTTCCACAAGGTCAAAGTCGCGGTCAAAGGACGTCCAGATCTCGTCGTTTCGGCTCGGAAGGGCTATGAAGCGCGAGATGAAAAACCAAAGGGCAAGCCGATCAGCGATCCGAAGCTCGCGGAGATGATCGAGGCGATAAACTCGCCGCTGATCCGCCGCGACATCGATCTTCAGTTAACGCCGTTCTATCTCGATACCGAAAAGCGCGAGCCTTACATGGTTACGCTCCTGCACATCGACGCGTCGCGGCTGAAGTTCAACAGTCAGGACGGCCGCTACAAGGACAAGCTCGAGGTATCCGGATTTGTAATCGACTCGCGCGGCAAGGCCGTCGACTCCTTCAGCAATACTCTGGATCTGAACCTGCTGCCTAAGACCTACGAAGAAGCTCTCACTCGAGGCTTGCTCTCGACGCGCACGTTAGGAGTGAGGCCCGGCATCTATCAATTGCGAATGTTCGTACGCGAGGAGTCTTCCGGCCGGATCGGCACTGCCAACAATCTCGTCGATATCCCTGATATGAAGAGCGATCGGCTCTCGCTGAGCAGCATTTTCACGGATACAAGGTTGACGGATAACCCTGAAGCCGCCGGAAGCGGCGGCACTCTTTCTCAGCGCCGATTCAAGCGAGGAAGCCAGTTTGCTTATCAGCTTGCTATCTATAACGCGAAAGCCGAAGGCGCCGACAAGAAAACCGAGTTGGAAATAAGAACGCGGGTGCTGCGAGCCGGAAAAGCCGTCTACTCGGGTCAGCGCAGGCCGGTTCAGATCCTCGAAGGCAGTCAGGTTCCATCCCGCATTCTAACCGGCGGAGTCCTTCAGCTCGGGGCCATGCCTCCGGACGACTACACCCTGGAGGTAACCGTTTTCGATCGATCGAGGAAGAAGGATAGCCGGGCGGTCGCTCGCCAGGAAATTGACTTCAGCGTTGAGTAAGACTCCGGTGCGGTAGGCGTTCCGGCGAGAACGCGCTTATTCATAAGCGTCAGATTGAGGAAGGCTGTTCGGACTCGACTTCCTTGTCGCTATTGTTCCGGGCTTGTTAGAATTATTCGCGAAGCAGGCAATGAATAGACCGGCGTTTGCATACACTTAATCAATATCAATGACGGAGCTGCACGCCTTTGGCGTCTCTTCGTCAACCTCAATTCTCGTAAGGTGCTCTCCTATGAAGACAGGCAACAGATTTTCGATTACCTTTTTCGTCGCATTCATCGCGTTAAGCCTTGCCCCGTTTGTGATGGGCCAGGGTGATGCACGGCGAAAGACCGTCGCGATGACTTACTTAAAAGATCCGGTAGGCGTACCGATGGCAGGGACTACGATAAGGCCGAACGCTCGCGGCGAGGCCACGGTCGAGCGATGGCGCAAGCGAAATGAGAGCGAAATCGATGTCAAAGTGGAGAACCTGATTCCCGCCTTCAACTACGGCGCCGATTATACGACATATGTTTTGTGGGCGATCACTCCCGAAGGGCAGGTCGATAATCTCGGCGAGTTCCGGCTAAAAAACGGCGAAGGCCGTCTCAAGGCGGCAACTCCCTATCAGACGTTCGCATTGATCGTGACTGCCGAACCTCATTACCTCGTAAAGCTGCCGTCAAAGAAAGTCGTGCTGGAAAATCGCGCGCCGTCCTCGAGAAACGTACAGATTAAGGCATCCGAGATCTATTTCAGCGGCGACTCGGGAAAATACTATACCGACTCGTCTCCGCCGGAGATTGCGAGCCGCGATTATGAAAAGATACCTCCTGAATTGATACAGGGGCGCAGAGCGGTTCAGATCGCCCGAATGGCCGACAGCGAGCGCTTCGACCCGAACGACTACCACGAGGCGGTTCAATCATTGAACGAAGCGGAAGCCTCGTACAGGCGAGGCGCGCCGGCCTATGACGTCGGCCGCGTAGCCCGCGACGCCATCTCCAAAGCAGTTCGCGCGTTGAGCATCTCCGAAGAGAAAGCGCTTGCGGCCGATCGACGCGCCGAAATAAACCGCCGAGACGAAGAGGTTCGAAGAGCCACCGAGAGCGCGACGGATCTGCAATCAAGGTTGTCAGACACCGAATCGCGCTTGAAAGCGTCGGAAATAGCACGAGTCAACGCCGAAGAACAGCACAACATTTCACTTCGCGAGGCCGCGGATGCGCGAGCGGAAAATCGCCGCCTCAAATCCGAGGTGAATCAGCTTCAAGACGATAACGAGCGGATGTCAAAATCGCTCTCGGATGCGAGAGCCCAGGTCACATCGCTCCAGTCGCAATTGTCCTCTACATCGTCGCAATTGAACGCGACCAGCTCAAGACTCAATGAAGCATCCTCAAAAGCGGAAGAGATGGAACGAAAGGAAAGAGAACGTCGTGAGCTGGAGGCTCGTCGCCGCGACTTCGCGACGCTACAGTCCGCGCTCTCGGCTCTTTTGCCTGTAAAGGTGTCGGGCGACGGCTTTACCGCCACGCTTCCCGACGCCTTTTTCGTCCTCAATAAAAAAGATCTCGCGCTCAAGATCAAATCCAAAATAGATGCCGTTGCGACCACAATCGCCGCGCATCCGAACGTATCGTTCAGCATCGTCGGTCACTCGGATGCCAGGGCGGGAGCGGACGCCTTTGCGCTTGGACGGGCGCAGTCGACGGCGGACTACATCGGAGCGTTAGGCGTTCCGAGAGACAGCCTTAAGGTCGATTCGCGAGCGGATAGCGTCCCCTTGGCGTCGAATAAAACGTTGAAAGGGCGCGCTATGAACAGGCGCGTGGAGCTGATCTTTAGCAGCCCTCGCTGACAAAAACACCGGGCGCTCGACGATTGTAAGAGCTAATCGAGCGACGGGTCGGAAAAGCCTGTGCGGCTTTCCGAATATGTGCGAATCTGAGGGGAACAAAATGGCCGTTCAATCGAGGTCCATATGATGTATTGCCCGAATTGCGCTGCCGATAACGCCGACGGCACGAGGTACTGTAGAAACTGCGGCGCAAACCTGAGCCTGATCCCGCATGCATTGCAGGGCGCGCTGCCCTCCGCTCCGGTCGAAAGTAGGCGTCGGCGTCGACATGGGCAGGAGGGATTGATGGCCGGCGGCATAAGGAACGCGTTTATGGGAGCGGGGTTCCTGCTGCTCGCGCTTGCGCTTATTATAACGAATCAGCACTGGGGGATCTGGATGCTCATTCCGGGATTCACCATGCTCGGTAAAGGCGCGGCGGATATTTTCAGCGCCCGTAATATCCAAGGCGCGCCGCCCCCATTGAGCGCTCCCATAGCCCAGCACCCTCGAACAACGGGAGAGCTTGAAAGAGACCGACGGCCGCCGATACCTCCCGTGAGCGTTACCGAAAACACGACCAGATATCTCGAAGACAAGGCCGAACGCGTTAAAGAACGGCCTTGATTGACTGACATATTCCACTCGCGCTTCTTGGACAGCTCCTGGCGGCGGCTCGTTTTCCATAATTCACTTCTATAACCGCGGCCGAGATAGTATTCTTTTCAACCAGCTTTCCCCCAGCTCTGATTCCAAATCTCCGCAAAGCGTGAACAACCCGATGGCGGCCGATCCAAGGATTACCCTCTCTATAGACGACCGAGGCCGCGGCGGCTCGGTGGCGCGCGTTGTGGTCGACAGCGAAGCACGGCTCAACATTCTCGGAAGCGTGCTGATAAAGCAGTTCATATCAGCGCTCGAAAGTTTGCGGGAGAATACTACGTTGAGGGCCGTGGTGGTGACAGGCGCCGGCGACCGCGCTTTTATCGGCGGCGCGGACATCAACGAGATGTCGCGCCTCGATCAGGATACGGCCCGCGGCTTCATAACCGATCTTCATCGCGCGTGCTTATCCATTCGTTCTCTGCCGGTTCCCGTAATAGCCAGGATCAGCGGTTACTGTCTCGGCGCGGGTCTTGAAATCGCGGCTGCGTGCGACCTGCGCGTTGCGTCCATGGAATCTACATTTGGAATGCCGGAAGTACGAGTCGGCATACCATCGGTGATCGAAGCGGCGTTGCTGCCCCAACTGATAGGATGGGGAAAGACCCGCGAGCTTCTTTATACAGGCGAGAGAATCACGGCCGAAGAGGCTGTACGAATAGGTTTGGTTGAACGGGCTACTTCGCTCGATCAGCTTGATACCGCGGTCAGTGTATGGATCGACTCAATCTGCAAAGCCGGACACAATGCGATAAAGCTCCAAAAGGCGTTGATTCAGGAATGGGAGCAGTTGTCGCCGGAGAAGGCCATCGAGCGCGGCATCGACTATTTCGCGGAGGCTTTCAAAGGCGGTGAGCCCAGATTCCTTATGTCGCGATTCTTGAAACGAGCCAAAAGCAAGACCGAGTAATTTAGATCGTATAACCTCGCGACTCGCACCTTCCTCTCATTGTCTCAGGCAGTTATTTCTCTCAGGGCTGCATGCGCGGCTTTGATCGTCTTTTCTATTATTTCCTCTGTGTGAGCGTAGCTGACAAACGCGCATTCAAATTGAGATGGCGCCAGGTAGATACCCTGATCCAACATGGCGCGAAAGAAGGCCGCGTATTGATCGGTGTTCGATTTCTTCGCGGTCGGCCAATCTACGATCGGCACTTCCGCAAAGAAAGCGGTAAGCATCGAACCAACGCGGTTGGTCGTTGCCGGAACGCCTACCTCGCCGGCGGCGTCTCGGAGTCCCTGCTCCAATTTGGCAGCGCGTTGTTCGAGTTCTGCATACGGATTAAGCTCCTTCAAGAGCCTTAAAGTTGTCAGCCCGGCCGTAACAGCAAGCGGATTTCCGGAAAGGGTCCCAGCCTGGTAAACGGCGCCGAGCGGCGCGAGCCTCTCCATTATGTCGGCCCGACCGCCGACAGCCGCGGCCGGAAGTCCACCGCCTATTATTTTACCGAGACAGGTAAGATCCGGCTTGATTCCCAGAAGCTCTTGAGCTCCTCCGTAGGCAACGCGAAAACCCGTAATCACTTCGTCGAATATCAGCAGCGACCCGTGCTTCGTAGTTAAGTCCCTCATCGCTCGCAGAAACTCGGGCTGAGGCGGCACGCAGCCCATATTGCCGGCAATAGGCTCGACGATAATGCACGCTATGTCCCCGCCCTTTTCAGCAAACGCCTTCGCGAGAGACTCCGGATCATTGTAGGGAAGCACTAACGTGTTGCGAGCCACGTCCGCGGGAATTCCAGCGCTGTCGGGAGTTCCGAGAGTGGCCAGACCCGACCCCGCCTTCACAAGCAGACCATCCGAATGGCCGTGATAGCAGCCTTCGAATTTGACGATCAGATCTCGCCCGGTAAACCCGCGCGCCAGTCTGATGGCGGTCATAACGGCTTCCGTGCCTGAGCTGACCAACCGTACCTTTTCGATCGACTCCACTGCCGCGATTATTTCCTCGGCGATGAGGGCTTCGAGTTCGGTAGGAGCTCCATAGCTGGTTCCCGCGCCCGCGGCCTCTCGAATCGCTTCGATGACGGCGCTGTGCGCATGCCCCAATATCATTGGCCCCCAGGAGCCAACGTAATCGATGTAAGAGTTACCGTCGGCGTCGGTAATCCAGGCCCCCTGAGCCTTTTTGATAAAGAGCGGCGAGCGGCCAACGGCCTTAAACGCTCGAACAGGACTGTTGACGCCGCCGGGTATCGACCGTTGTGAGCGCTCGAACAGCGCTTCGGATTGCGAAGTTTTTTTTGTGCTCATTGTAATTGATTGCCTCGAAGCTGGACTGACGCGACTGGCGAGTATAACCAGAAGCCGCATTTATTGTGAAGCGCGGCGAATCGGACAGCCCTCGGCGCGGACGATCGATGCCGAAGCTTTCATGTATTAGTAGGTCAAATTGACAATCTTCTAGCTCCAACGTAGCATGCACGCTCTAATAACGAGCAGGCATATGAAGATCCACGATGTAACTGTCCCCCTCTCGAGAGACCTTATTGTCTATCCGGGCGATCCGCCTACCAGAATCGAAAAGAAGTCATCAATCGGCGAGGCCGGGGCGAGATGCAATCTCAGCCGTTATTCGTTTGGATCGCATTCAGGAACGCACGTGGACCCTCCATTTCATTTCATAAAAGACGGTATTACGGTAGACAAGCTCCCGCTCGAGCTTTTGATGGGGCGTGCGCGGGTCGTCGAGATTACAGCGCAGCGAATAGACGAAGTGGCATTAGGCGAGTTCGATTTCACAAATGACGTAAGGGTGTTGTTCAAGACCCGGAACTCCTACTTCTGGAGCGAGAAGAAATTCGTAAAGGACTATGTCTACATTACGGCGGGAGCCGCGCTGATGCTGGTCAACAATGGAATCAAAGTAGTGGGAATCGACTATCTTTCGGTGGACAAGTTCGAAGCCGACGAGCCCGAGGCGCACCTGACGCTGCTTGGCGGAGGAACGATTATCATTGAAGGCCTGGATCTTCGCGAAGTGGAGTCCGGCGATTATGAAATGGTCTGTCTGCCCCTCAAGGTTAAGGACGGAGACGGCGCTCCGGCCCGAGTGGTTCTGCGTTCCTGATCGGCCTCTGGAACTGAATTCGGCGACCATGCGCGACCGGTTGTTCGCAGCGTGACCGGCTTTCCGCCGCGTCTATTTTGCTGTATAAATGACCGGATGTTAGAACTTTCGCCACCATACAACGTAGATTGGCTTGAGTTCCGTTACCATCTATTTCAAGACATAGGAGAATTTTAATGGCGTATCGAAGATTCACCGCTTCTCTGGCCGCTTTGCTGCTGCTCGTGGCTGCCGCGGCCGCCCAGACTAAAGATGATGTGTCCGGAAAATACGAGGGTGTGGCGAAGAGCGCGGCGCTAGGCGAGATACCACTCACGGTTGAGATCAAGAACGACAACGGTAAGCTCACAGGCAAGCTCGACACTCCTCAAGGCACGATAAACATAACCGACGGCTCGTATAAAGACGGCAAGGTCGCTTTGAAATTCGATGCCGGAGGAAATGAAGGAACCGTTAACGCCCAGATGAAGGACGGCAAGATTGTAGGCGAGTGGACCCTGGCCGGCCAGACCGGCACGCTGGAACTAAAGAAGGCCGGCGAGACAATGGCGGGCCCGCCTCCGACGGCTCCAAAGACTTCAACGTCCAGCGCCAGCGACCCGATCTCGGGTGAATGGGCGGCAAACGCGGACGTTCAGGGGATGTCGATTCCGTTTACGCTCAAACTCAAACTCGACGGCGATAAAGTGACCGGCGAAAGCACCTCGGAACAGGGCACGGCTCCGATCAGCAAGGGATCATTTTCGGCCGATAAGCTGAGCATTTTGGTTGATACGCCGAACGGCGCTCTGAAACTGGATGCTACTCTCAAGGAAGGCAAGCTGGTCGGCGATCTTGACTTTGCGAGCCAGTTCCAAGGCAAATGGGAAGCGAAAAAGAAGTAGTCCTATCCCTTCATTGAACGGTGAGCGCCGATTAACGTCAGTTCAGCGCTCACCGTTCTTCATCACTTTCCGTACACAACTTCTCCACCCACCACGGTCATCACGCACTTCGTTTTCAATATCTCGGGCTCGGCGATCTTCATTATATCCGCCGACAACACGGTAAGATCCGCAAGCTTGCCCGGCTCTATCGAGCCTTTTTCCTGCTCCTCAAACGCGGCATAAGCCGCCCAGATCGTAAACATCTTCAGAGCCTGTTCACGTGACACAGCCTGCTCAGGATGCCAGCCTTCGCCCGAAAACCCTTTCTGGTCCTTTCTTGCGACCGCGGCGTAAAACTCAATCATCGGCTCGCCGCGTTCGACGGGCGCATCAGAACCGCCGGCGATCACAGAGCCGCTCTTGAGAAAACTCTGCCATGCATAAGCGCCCTCAAGCCGCTTCAACCCAAGCCTGCTTGCCGCAAAATGAAGGTCGCCTATCGCGTGGGATGGCTGCATTGAAGGTATGACTCCCAGCTTTGCGAATCGTGGAATATCGACGGGGTTGACGATCTGCGCATGCTCTACGCGCCATCGAGGCTCCCGAATCTTTCGCTGATCGGGCGGCACGGCATTCATCGCCTTCTCGTAGAGGTCGAGGATTACGCGGTTCGCGCGGTCGCCGATGGCATGTGTCTCTACTTGAATGCCCTTCTTGAGGGCTTCGATGAACATCGGCATCAAGTCTTCTTCTTTGAAGGTCAAGAAGCCGTTCGAATCGTAGTCGGAATACGGCTCCAGCAGGGCCGCGCCCTTTGACCCGAGCGCGCCGTCGAACGTGACCTTGATGTGCCGGTAGGTCAATCGATGATCAAATGCGCCGACGGTCGGGCCTTCCTTAAGAAGCCTCTGCGTATCGACGCTTGGCCCTCGGATAGCTTCATAGATGCGAAGCTTGATCCTTCCGTCGCCGTACAGCCGCTGCAATAAGGCCACTTCGCCGTAATTGCTCCCCGAATTATGTATTTCACACCAGCCAAGCTCGAGACTTCGCTTTACGGCAAGCAGCACCGCCTGCTCCTGATCCGCGCGGCCCGCCGCGGGAATATGCTTTCGCACCAACCCCTGCGCATTGTCGAGCAGCATCCCATTGGGTTCGCCGGTCTTTTTATCTTTCATTATCTCGCCGCCGAAAGGGCTGGGCGTGTCTTTGGTTATTTCGGCGATCCTTATTGCGGCGCTGTTGGCGACGGCCCCGTGTCCATCGGCTCGGACGAGAATTACAGGGTTATTGGGCGATACGCGATCCAGCTCCCATCTAGTAGGGAAAACGGACGGCTTCCAAAATGTCTCGATCCAACCACGGCCTGTAATCCAGTCGCCGGGTTTGGCGGCGTCAACCCGAGTTTTGATCTTCGACAGGAGATCTTCGAGGCTCGCAGTCCCTTCGAGATTGAGCGTCATCTCCCGCTCGCCGACGCCGCTGAGGTGATAGTGGGCATCGGTGAGGCCGGGGACGACCGTTCTTCCGCCAAGATCGATTACGCGAGTGCCTGCGCCTTGATATGCCTTCGCGTCTTTGTTCGAGCCTACGAAAAGAACGCGGCCGTTCTTCACCGCTACAGCTTCCGCGTGAGGCGCTCGATCATTAACGGTGTAGATGTTTCCGTTAATGAAAAGTGTGTCGGCCGGCTCCGGAGTGGAAAGGGCCAGACCCAGGCACAGACTCGCGATGATCAGAGTCAGGGAAATCGCTCTCATCTCTCCTCCGTGAGATTCTGAAACTGCAATTGGGATGCAGGATACTAACAGATGCGAGTCGCTGCTTCTAGTGATTGCCCGTGTCGGCCGGAGGGCGCACTCGACCGGCCAGAATCTCTTTTACTACCGCGGCGTATCTCCCGGCTGGAGCGAGGTGGAGATAGTCATTATAGTCGGCCTTCGCCTTTTCCAGATCGCCGGAGTTCTGAAAAGCGAAGCCGCGATGGGCGTATAGATCGTAGTCCTTCGGATCTATCTTCAAGGCCTGGCCAAAAGCATCGGCGGCTTCCCGGTAACGTTGAAGATCAAACAATGCAAGCGCGTAATTCGACATTGCGGCTGAACTCGGCGCGCCGTACGCCTGAGTGAGCTGGTCTATAGCGGTCTTATACTCCGCCGCCGCCTCTTCCATTTTGTTCAGCGAATACAACGCGACCCCGAGATTGAGATGGGCTTCGGGAAAGTTCGGCCGAATCGATATTGCCTTCTTATATTCGTCGACCGCCTGTCTGTTCTCTTCCCTCACGGCGACCGGCGAGCCAAGCTGTTCCATCTCCGAGGCGCGGCTCTGGTGTTGTTTGCCTCGCTCATAACTCGCGGTCGCTTCGGCCTCAGTAGAAGAGGCGCTTGTTGCGGCAGCGTCAGCAGGCTTATCAGCGGGCTGCGCGGCATTCGTCTGAGACGGACCGCCGGCTTTCGCGCTGTCCTGCTGTGCACCTTGCGGCTGGTTCGTATAACGCGAGTACAAGAAATACCCGCCGCCGATAGCGGCGACCAGGAAGAAGAGCATGACCGACGCAAGAACTAAAAAGGTCTTATTCGAACGTTGGGCTGCGGGCTGCATGAGAGTGTCGTTGATCTGGTGAGACGGAGGCCACGATTGCTGTTGAAGCGTGGGCGCGGCGGGCGGAGCGGACGGTTGCGAAGCTCTCGTTACAAATGAAGACGGTCCCGCTTGAGGGCTCGTTTGCGGAGCGACAGGGTTCATGTGCGGAGTTGTTCTGGGCTGCGATTCAGCCGTGGTTTGCTGAGCTCCGATCAAAACGGTCGGTGAATTCTCGTCGCCGGATCCCGAGCTTAACAACTCGGTCGCGCTTTCTTCAGTCACCTGACTTGCCGCGGAGATCAAGTCGTTCGCAAATCGCGTCACCGTCGGAGTGCGAGAATGCCTGTCGCGAGCCAGCGCATTCATTACGACCTGCGCCACGAACGGGCTTATGGAAGCCAGTGTCGTCGAAATCGGAATCGGATCGCTGGTAATCCGCTTGATCATCACCGCCTGCTGATTATCTCCGTCAAACGGAAGGCGGCCGGTCAACATCTCGTAGACGATAAGCCCCAGACTATATATGTCGGATCGCGCATCCAGCTTGTCACCCGAGAGCTGTTCAGGAGACATATACGCCGGTGAGCCGACCACGAAACCGGTCTTCGTGAGATTGTCCGTTCCATCATCTCCCGCGGGCTTGGCAATACCGAAGTCGAGCACCTTCACGTAATCATTTTCAGAGCCCCGGCGCGAGATCATTATGTTTTCGGGCTTGAGATCGCGATGCACGATCCCCCTCGAATGCGCCGCCGCGAGCGCTTCCGAAATCTGTTCGGTTATGTTTACCGCGCGGCTTACGGGCAGCCTACGCTCGCGGCCCAACAAGCTCGAGAGCGGTTCACCTTCGATGTACTCCATTGCAAGGTACAGCAGGCCTCCATCCGCCTCGCCAAAGTCATAGATGACCACGGCGTGCGGGTTGTCTATCTTTGAAGCCATCTGGGCCTCGCGATTGAAGCGGGCTGCCGCGGATTCAATATCATCCGTGTCGGAGATCAACAGCTTTATCGCGCAGATCCGATTCATCCGCGTATGAAGGGCTTTATAGACCGTTCCCATTCCACCCTGTCCGATCTTTTCACTCAGCACAAAGCGGCCCGCCAGTTCCTTCCCAATCATCGGGTCGAGCTGCGAGCTGCGCTGCGGGATCAGAGGAGCATTGTCGATCGAACAGAATTCCAGGTTGTCCGGGTAGTTATTCTTGCACTGCGGGCAGGTTTTCATAATGGTCTAATTGGCGCCGGTCTCGACAGGAACCGAACGGCCTGCGAGAAAATCGCGGGCCTGCTCGGCGTACTGCCCCTTTGGCGCGAGACGGAGATATTCAGTGTAAGCATCGCGGGCCGACTGGATGTCCCGCGCGAAGTAGAGCGCCGAACCGCGATAGAAGTGCAGATCATAATCGGTGGGCTCTACCTGAAGGGCCCGTTCGAATGCATCGGCCGCGTTGCGGAACCGTTTCAAGGCGATAAGCGAATAGCCGTAGTTGGTCAGCAACTGTGAAGTTGGAGCCAGAGCGAGACTGAGCGTGCTTTCGTATTCGGCTGCCGCGCCATCGAAGTCGCCGATGCTATATAGCGCGACGCCCAGATTCTCGTGAGCCATAGCCATGCGCGGATCAGCGACGATTGCTTCGCGATATTGGATGATCGCCTTCTGGTTTTCCGCATCGGCTTCGATCTTCAAACCGGCGTCGGCAAGTCTCGAGGCCTGTTCCTGGTGCTTGACGCCGTTATCGTAGAACTCTTTCGCCCTTCGTTCTCGATTGGGATCTATCCCTGCCTGTTCGTTTGTGCTCGATGCCGCGGCGATCTTATCGGGCGCTACAGGCTTTACAGGCCTGAAGTCGCCCGAGGGGGTGTAATAGGAAGGACTATAAACGAATTTATCGTAAATAAAATAAGCGAAGGTTCCAGTTCCAAGGACAGTCAAGACGAGAAGCAATACGGCGATCCGCATCGCCTTCGAGCTTCGGTTAAGCTGTATTGGAACAGCGCTTTGAGCCTGCGTCATCGGAAGCTCTCGAATCGTATCGTTCGGCGGCTCGAAGCTGTCCGAAGGCCGGGCCAGCGATGGCCGCGTCACGTAGCGAGAAGGCGATTTGATTGATTCGGGAACACCGGGCACCGGTGAGAGCTCTTTATCAGCCGCATCTCGCGTTGTCTCGCGTGGATTGTAAGTCGCGGTCGGCTTCGGCGCTCCGAAGGCATCCGTCTCCACGCCGGCTATCCGCGTGACGGGTACAGTTGAGATTCCGTGGGCCTCGGGCGTCTGATCCGTCGGAGGATGAGGGCGGCCATCGCCGGGAATCAGCGCTGTCTCATCGTAGAGACAAACGTTTTGATTATCCGGAAATGTCTTGCTGCATTGCGGGCACTTCTTCATGGCCGACCAAGCGCAGGTCAAAGATGGCGCAAAATGTTGGATACTTCGGATCAGTCGGGCTGATCAAGACCGTCTGAGCCTAACAGGAGGCTCAGACACAGGCAAGAGTCTTGCCCAAGTATGTCTTGCCCAAGTAATGGCTTACCGAGGCAGTATAGTTATCAACGTGGATTCGCGACGGTTTTCATAAGCGCCGCTTCGCTTTCGACGATTGCCTGTTGAGCCGGCTTGTACCCGTAATCCATATTCAACACCTCCTGAAAGGTTTCGATGGCTTGCCGGTGACGGCCGTATGCCGCCAGATAACGCCCCTGATTGAAAGTCATGCTGAGATAGACGGGACGCACCTTCAGCGCGATCGTATCGTCGCGCTCGAATCTTAGAGTTCCATCCCATAGCCCTCGCGTCACAAGCTGCGCGGTCGGCGGTTCGTGAAACTCGTGGTCGCCATAGACGCGAAATACAAGGCCGTTTGGAACAAATTGATATTTCGAGGAAAGCAATTTTGTGAGCTGGCCGTCCAGAGAATCGTTCCCGGTAGGAATTTCCTGAGCGCAGTAGACCGGAGCTTCTCTAAGCCGCTGCTCGACGAAGGCCGTCACCATCGCTATGAAACGCGAATTGATTCGCTGATTCAGAACTTGATCCCGTTGATAAAGATCCGGGTCCTGGTCCCACCGCAGTAAATCTTCCATGAATTCGTCTACTTTGTCCTTAGCGCCGATCATAAGCCGCGGATATTCCCGTTTGAGATAGTCGTAGTACCAGGAACGCCGCAGCAGACTGATATCAATCGCTATGACATCGCGCCGGCGGCGCTCAATCTCGCGCACATACAGCATCGGCGAATATATCTGCCAGTCGAGCGTCAGCAGCATTCCATCAGCTTCGATGGAATTCAGAATGTTGTCCACGTAGTCATGCGCGATGAAGTACTGGCTCTTGTTATCGAAGGAGAGATTCCCGGCCAGCGCTGCGACCGGCAATGCTACGAGGACAAGCGAGGCGGCGGCATTTATCAAGATCGGCTTCCACTCGATTTTCGCTACCGCGGCAAGAAGCCATCTAACGCCGAAGGCCGCCGCGATGACAAAACAGGTGAACGCGGGAAGATAGTAGGCGTCTTTGTCTTCGGCGATCTCGTAGATAAGTGAATAAGCCGCATCCGCTGCCACAATCAGCAACAAGAAAAAGAAGACCGGCCGATTTCGGCGGAATAAATATACAAGGCCTGCTATCGCTGCAAGCAATGCAAGCGGGAGCCAACCGGGACCAAATTCACGCGAGACAATCTGTATAAATGTATCGAACTGCGATTTTATTATGTCAGGGGACAAGGATAGGAATACGCTGTACTGTTTACCGGTCACGTGCTGCCAGAGCCGCTGAAGCGTCCTTGGATCACCCCAATTCATAACCGGCGAGCGGCCCGCGGCCAGCGGTAGATACAGATAGATTGACAGCCCCGCAACAGAGAACAGCGCAGCCCGCGGCAGCCGCTTGCTCCGAAAGAATGAAAGGCCTTCGGTTCCGTAGACCAACGCGGCATAGCCCAGCAAACACAAACCGACTGTCACGTGATGGACGCCGAGAGCAAGCCCGAACAGAAACGCCGCGGAGTTTAACAGACGATCGTCTGCTCCTCGATTCGATCCTTTCGCTTGTTCCTTCGCCTCAAGAGTCTTCCGACGCCATCGAAACAACAAAAAGAAGATGGCAACCGACAGAAGCGCGTTGAGCGTGTAGACCTCCGCGATGGTCGCGTATGCCCAGAGCGTGCGAGAAAACGCCATAAGTAATCCCGCTCCAATCGCAGGTCCAAAAGCGATCATAGCTCTTACGGCGCGAGACTCGACGGCGACTGTTTTCTTCGAAACTCCTTTCTTCTTTTTGTGTGCGGCTCGACTGGAGGAGAGACGAGACGCTCCCGTGTCGATCACTGCCTCGAATACGGTTAGAGTCAGCATTCCTGAAGCTAGTGCGGCGCAGAGGGCGGAAAAGAAGTTTACTCGGACGGCGACGCTTGCGGCGGGAAACAGCGTTGCCAGATAAGCGAGCAATACATAGAGCGGAAACCCAGGCGGATGAGCGACTCCGAGCGAGCTCGCCGCGACGATAAGCTCGCCGCTATCGACCAAGGTCACCGTCGGAGCAAGCGTCGCCCAATATATGAGCAGCGCTACGAAGGCCACCGCGCCCGCGCACGCGAATCTCGGTTTCTCTGACCGAAGCTGACCAGGGAACGGCTCGTTTGTTGAAGGCAGCGCGGGCATCGACGTTGAAGCTTATACAGATTCGCGGGCGGGCAGGCAATTTTTTCCTGAAAGGCAAAGCAGCAGACCTGGCATCAATCGCGACGGCCTTGATCACGAATGGCCCGCTTAATTCTAGTGCATGCCGGACCGACGGCTGCCTGCAAATCTCCATCGCTGCGATTTGGATCATAGGTCGCGGCAATATAAGACGTAGGACGCAAGATGAGTCGCGTAGGAACTTTCCATTAAGAGCCGCTCCTTGCTTCGTATCCGGTGAATCTCAACTTCACGATCACTCGCATCACCGAGTGGCCGGAGCGAATATCGTCGTCGGCCGATGTGTATGCCGGAAACCAATACCTGTCCTTATTCTGAAAATAAGTCTCGAACTTTGGAGTACGATGCGCGCTCTGCTCCGGCACGGCTTCGCCCGCCGCCTTGACCACCTGAAGATCCTCCTGATCGATCCAGATTCGGCCTTTGAGGTAGCGGTCCCGGCTGCTCTCCGGATCGGGAAGTTTCAGCGAAGGCCTCAAGTCGAATACATACGTATCAAGCTCATCGACCTTTTCCGCTCCGATGTAGGTGATCTCGTAGCGCGAGACGGCTTCCGGCGTAAGAATGAATTGATAGACCTGGATCAGATTGTTGACCGCGTTTGAGCCAATGTAGGTGTCTCGCGGCAGAGAAGATTTCTCCTCGAGGATTCTCTCCCGGCGATTTCCGCTCTTGTCGTAGGTTATCTTGGAGAGGCGACGGTAAGCGCCGGTCACGACATCGCCGACGTTGACGGTTTGAAACGTCAACTCGGAATCGCAAGAGTAGTTGCGAAGCGCGGACATCACTCGCGCGCCGTTCTGGGCTGCAATTGACAGAATTTCTTGCGGAGACTTCTTTTCCTGATATCGGTACGGGCCCATTCCGGCGAAAGTTATCGAGATCAACGAGACAACCATCACCGGACCGAGGTACTTGAAGAAAAATCTCATCACATTGAATCAGAATTGCGGAGGCTTGGTCTTCAACTCCGGCTTCTTTTTATCGGGCGGTTTTTCGGAGTCATTCTTTTTCTTGTCTCCGCCGGCATCGGTCTTTGTCTTAGACGGCTTCGCGCCCTCATCGGGCACCGCTTCGCCTCCATCGACTATTCGAATGTCGCCCGAGAATTTCTTGTAGTTGGTGTAGCGAACGACCATTCGCAGGTGAACCGAAGGGCCTTTCTTAAAGTCGAGCAGATCGTCGGCGTAGACATAGACCGGGAACCAATACCGTTCATCGATGTTCTGGCGATAGCTCTCGAAATGGGGAAACTTCTGATTGTTGATCTCAGGCACCGCCTGACCAACCGCCTTCACGATCTGCAGGTCGCGGTCGTCTACGTAGATTCGGCCCTGAAAATACCGTTCGCCCTTGATGAACTTAATGGGCTTGACGTCAAAAACGTAAGTATCAAGCTCGTCGATCTTCTCTTTGTGTAGGTAGTCAATCTGGTACTTGGATAGTTCTTCCAGGCTAAGGGCGAAAGGTTGGACACCGGCGAGGTCCTGAAAGTCCTCCTGTGTCATCTGGATCTCTCTAAGAGTGGACGGCGGAAAGAAGGTGATCTTCTCGATCCTGGCGCCTCTGTCGTCCAGCACTATGTCGGAGGTGCGCCGGAATCGGCCTGTTATCGAGTCGGCCGCTCCCAGCGTCATGATGTCTACGTCCTGGGTAAAGGCATAATTATTTCTGGCCAGTCTGTTCTGACTCTCGGCGGCTGCAAATTTGTGAATGATTTCTTCGATATTGGGAGGCTTGGCGGCGGTGGTACGGGTCTGAGCGGCTATCATCAGCGGAAACAGGCAGGCCGTCAGTATGGCTGCAATCGGTTTTGTTTTTGTCATAAAATCAACCCTCACTCGATTCTATTATGCTGCGCGGCGGGGAACAAGGAGAGGGTTTGATGTGAACCCCGGGGAATGTGTTGTTTGGCCGATTCCTATCTGCTTCCGAACGCTGACAGCGTGTTGTATGATCGGACCTTTATTTTAGAGGACCTTACATGAAGATCTTGATCTGCAGCGATGGATCCGCTCAGGCCGACAGCGCCATAAACTTCGGCGGACTGATTGCCGCGGCAAGCGCCGCCGAGGTCACCTTGTTCGGGATCACCGAAAAGGCCTCTGAAGAAGAGCCCATCTTCGACTCGCTCAGGCGAGGCCAGCAGCTATTGAGAGACGCAAGCGTCAGCGCCGAGTTGACTATCAAATCCGGTGAACCCATCGAGGAGATCGTCAAGCGGACCCAGGAAACAGATTACGACCTTGTCGTAATCGGAGCCGTCCGAAAAGGAACACGAGGGCCTTTCTTGATGTCGGCGAAGGCATACAAGATCATCAAGGCCGTTTCGCCTCCCGTGCTGGTCGTGATCGGGAAACGGCAGCGCCTCGCGCGAATCTTAATATGCAGCGGCGGTGAGAAGTACATCGACCAGGCCGTAGCCTTCGCCGGAAATCTGGCTCGTTCCTCGGCCGCATCGGTGACGGTCCTGCACGTAATGGCGGAGCCTCCCGAAGTGTATTCCGAACTTATCAGGATGGAGGAAGACGTCAACGTTCTGCTCCATTCCAATTCCGATCTCGGCCGCAATCTTCGACACGAGAAGGAAGCGCTCGAACGGATGGGCGTGTCGAGCGAGGTCAGGCTCAAACACGGCCTCGTTATAAGCGAGGTATTCAAAGAGATCAAACGCGGCGACTACGATCTTGTGGTGACCGGATCGTCCCCCGTCGGCGGAAACCTGCGGACTTATATAATGGGCAATATCACCCGCGAGATCGTAAATCGCGCGGAGTGTCCGGTCCTTGTGGTCCGGAGCGCGGCCGAACCGGTCGGATTGGGGCGCAGTTTGAAAGGCTTGCTGTCGGACATAACGCACGCCTTCGCGCCTTCCAAAGAAGAAAGCAAGTGAAGGGCGGGTTCTATGACAGGTATCTGCTTCCGCGGCTGCTCGAATGGGCGCTCGGTTCCCCGGCCTGTCAACGCGAGCGGGAGATCACGCTCGCCCTCTCTCGCGGAAAGACTCTCGAGATAGGATTCGGAACAGGTCTCAACCTGCCGCACTATCCCTCGTCGGTCACCGACCTGACCGTCGTCGATTCGGTGGAGATGCCCGGAAAGAAGATTGAAGCACGAATCGGCGCGGCGGCTTTTCCGGTTCACAGGACAACACTGGACGCAAGCTCGCGGCTTCCGGCTGATGATTGCAGCTTCGACAGCATAGTGACGACCTGGACCCTTTGCTCGATTGGAAACCTCGAAGCGGCGCTCAGCGAGATTCGCAGGGTTCTCAAGCCTGACGGAATCTATCTCTTTCTCGAGCACGGGCGCAGCGATGATCCACGAATTGCCAGGCGCCAGGATTTCATCAATCCGCTTCATCGATGCCTGGGCCGCGGCTGCAACATCAATCGCAAGATCGATCGCTTTCTCCAGGAGGCGGGCCTTGTTATCGAAACCATGGATCGCTTCATACTCCCGTTCGCTCCTCGCGTTTCGGGCGAGATGTACAGAGGGACGGCTCGCCGCAACGAGATTTGAGCACCGCCGGGACCGCGGCCTCAAGATGTAGCTTAATAATGACGCGCCGCTTGCCTGTTTGCGCTCCGGCTGGGACAATGCGACGGTTGTAAAACGGCGGGCGCGGGACCCGTCCGGCAGATACCTGAGGAGCTTATGACGCCCAAACGATCCGAACGATTAACAATCATAAGTCTGGGATCTGATATTGACTCGAACGAGTTCGCTCGCGATGTGGCCGCGGGTCTGACCTCGACTCCAAAGGCATTGCTCCCGAAATATTTTTATGACGATCTCGGGTCGCGTCTCTTCGAAGCCATTTGCCTGCTGCCAGAGTATTATCTTACTCGCGCCGAATCGGAGATCCTCAGTTCGAACGCGGATGAGATCGCCGGTTCCGTGGCCGGAGCGGTTCGCCTTATCGAATTTGGCAGCGGAAGCTCGGAGAAGACGCGGTTCCTGATCGAGGCATTTCTCAGACGACAGCACACGCTTCATTACCTGCCGGTCGACATCTCGCGGATGAGCCTCGAGCGAAGCGCTCGAGAGATGCTGCACGACTATCCCGGTTTGAGCGTGACCGCATATGCCATGCGATACGCAGCCGCGCTTTCGCGGTTTTCCGCTGAACCGCCGGTGACCGGCGTTCGCAATCTGGCTCTGTTTCTTGGCTCGAATATAGGAAATTTTGACGCCGAAGAGTCGCGCGCTTTTCTCCAAGGCGTTCGCAAGGTAGTAGGAAAGGGCGGGGCGCTGCTGCTTGGCGCGGACTTGAGGAAATCGCCTGACGTGTTGCTGCCGGCCTACAACGATTCGCTCGGAGTGACTGCCGCCTTCAATTTGAATATTCTCGTGCGGATAAATCGGGAACTGGGCGGCGAATTTGATATTTCGACATTCGAGCATCGGGTGAAGTACGACCAGGAACGCGGGCGAGTCGAGATGCATATCGCCAGCACGCGCCCGCAGGCTGTTCGCATTGAGGCCCTCGATCTGGAGATCGACTTTGCGGAGGGCGAAACGATTCACACCGAGGACTCTTACAAGTTCGATCTCGCTCAACTGTCCGCGCTGGCAGCCGATACGGGCTTTTCACTCGACCAAAGCTGGCGGGACAGCCTTGGCAGGTTTAGCTTTAATCTGCTTGTCGCCGGTTGAAACACAAGCCTCCGTTTTTCTAAACCTGGCGCGAACAATCGTCGTACAGCGAGTTGCCCGCATCCGGTTTTTCGCCGTTGTAGCCCATGAGACATCTGATTTCATTCTTTACGGACGCTTTCAAAATCGCGCTCGAGTCCATCTACTCGCATAAGCTCAGGGCCTTTCTCACTCTAATCGGAATCATAATTGGGGTTGCCTCGGTAGTCGTCGTCGGTGCGTCTATAAGCGGGCTGAACTCGTATGTCCTCACCACTGTTGCCAAACTCCTCGGCGTCAATCATTTCATGGTGGACCGGATGGTCAGCGCTACTCATCTTACAGAGGAAGAATGGCGGAGACGCGATAAACGCAATAAGAAGCTCACCTGGGACGACTACGACTGGCTGAGGACTCAATGCGAAACCTGCAAGGAAGTCGGCGCTGAAACAGGAACGTCTCGCGATTTGCGCCAGGGCGGCGAAGAGCTGTTCGGAACCCAGATAATGGGCGTCACCGCGAATATGGGCGAGATCGAGGACAAGGACATCAGCGAAGGCCGCTTCCTGATTAACTACGAAGTCGAGCACGCCGAAAACGTATGCGTCATCGGCTTCGACCTGAAGGAGAAATTCTTTCCGGGCGCCACTCCGATCGGCAAGTCGATAAAGATATCCGATGTCGTAATGCAGGTCGTCGGAGTAGAAGCGAAGCGCGGCTCCTTCGTGGGACAATCATTGGACAACCTCGCATACATCCCTCTGACTACCTTTGAGAAGATGTTCGGCAGGCGCCGGAGCCTGCAACTCCACGGCAAATCCGAAGACCGAGAACGATTCCACGCGACGATCGAACAGGCTCGGTTGGCTATGCGCAACCGCCATAAGCTGAAGGGAAACGATGAGGATGATTTCGGGCTGGTCAACGTAGACGACATGAACAACGGTGTCGATCAGTTTACCGGCGCCATAGCCGCCGTTGTCGTTCCTATCACCTGTATCTCGCTGCTGGTCGGCGGCATCGTCGTCATGAACATCATGCTGGTGAGCGTAACCGAACGAACTTTCGAGATAGGGTTGAGGAAAGCTTGCGGCGCTCGCGGCAACCACATCTTGATGCAATTCCTGATTGAGTCCGCGCTGCTGTCATCGGTCGGAGGCATCCTGGGTTTGCTGTTGGCATCCGGACTAGCCTCACTTGTGAGGGCAACGACTCCGGTTCCGATGACTATTACGATACCCTATGTTGTGCTCTCGATCGGCGTTTCGGCAGGGGTGGGCCTGATCTTCGGAATATATCCGGCCTACAAGGCCTCGAAGCTCGATCCCATCCGCGCGCTCACAAAGATTTGACAGCTATGGACCTGAAGCGATTCATTCCAGCGGAGACACTGAAGATGGCTCTCGACAACGTTCGAGCGCACAAGTTCAGGAGTTTTCTCACGGTGCTTGGAATCGTTATCGGAGTTCTGACGGTCATCGTCATTGCATCGATTCTGACGGGGATGCGCAACAACATTATCTCGTTCGTCGAGGACTACGGCACAAGCAACGTATTCGCGTTTCACCTATCTACCGGGCCGCAGTTGGGTCCTCGCGACCGCAGGGAATTTGCTCGCAAACCGCTGACGGAAGAAGACGGCATCGCGATTCGAGAACAGGCCGCCGCCGTGGAAGACGTCGCCTGGTCGGTTTTTACCTGGCAGATGGATCGAACGATTAACCATTCGGGAGTGACTTATCGGCAGGGCAATATGCTTGGCGTTTCGGCCAACTATGCCTCGGTCACGAGTGTTCCGCTGCAAGAAGGACGATTCATCAGCGAGCTGGACGACAAGCATCGGCGCGAGGTTATGGTGATCGGCATCAATGTCGCCGAAGCGCTCTTTCCAAATCGAGGGCAGATTACGGGAACGCAGGTCTTGTTGGGAGGCCGTCCCTTTGAAATTATCGGAGTCACCGAGAAGCGAAAGGGCGGCTTCTTTGGCGAGAACGATCAGGACAATGCGGTCTTCATCCCTTATAAAACGGTTAAAAAGCTCTCGCCCACCAGCGACTACATGCTTCTTATTTCCAAGGCCAAAACAGGTCAGCTCCGAACCGCTCTTACGCAGATCGAAGAAGTATTAAGGCGGCAGAGGGGTTTAAAATTCCGCGATCCAAATAACTTCGATCTCAGCACGGCCGATCGGGTCATCGAGCAGTTCGACAGCATCACCGGAAAGATCGGGCTTGTAGCCATCGCGATTTCCAGCATCGGGTTGCTCGTGGGCGGAATCGGCGTCATGAACATCATGCTGGTCAGCGTTACCGAGCGCACTCATGAGATTGGGATTCGAAAAGCCATCGGCGCGCGAAGGAAGGACATCGTCAGCCAATTCCTGTTCGAGGCGATGACGTTGACGTTTCTTGGCGGCTTACTCGGCGTTTTACTGGCGATCGGCATCAGCCGAATAATCGTGTTGCTGCTGCCTACATTGCCGGCAGCTGTTCCACTCTGGGCAGTGATCACCGGCCTTGTGGTATCAATCGCCGTGGGATTGATATTCGGAGTCTGGCCGGCGAGAAAAGCCGCTCGGTTGGATCCCATCGAAGCTCTCCGCTACGAATAGAGCCTCACGTATCAGCGAGCCCTCAATGTTGAAAGACGGTTGAAATACGAGGCCGCGGCGACACAAATACGGCTTTACTTCTGAAATATCAAACCTCCAGCCCGCCCATTCGGAAACAATTCGCCTACTCCCTCGCACCGAGGGCTTCGCTGCGCTTCACCCCGGCTGTTGACGCGTTCCTCTTCAGGGAACCCCAGCGGTTCACAACATCTTCGCTGAGGCCGGCGGCGGGATGACGCACCGCCCTCAGTGTGTATAATTAGGCCTGTTCGGGTGAAGATTCGGATTCGCCAATCATAGCGGAAAGGAATGGTAAGAAAACGTGGCCAAGGCCGGCGATAAGAAAGAAACCGAAACGGTAAAACGTCCAAAACAATCCCCTTCGAACGCTGGGGCGAAGAAGACCTCAAACCCGGCTCCTGGAGCCGGAAATAAGGCGGCGCTGTCCGCAAAAAAATCAGGGGCGGCGCCTTCGAACACTGAATCCGCCGAATCCGCGCAGTCAGAGTTGAAAGGCGATCAGGCAGTTCCGCCGCAAGCGCAAGACAATCAACCGGCGCCGCCACATCCGGCGCCCGCGGTTCAAGAAACGGCTCAAGAAGAGGTCAGCGAGCTCGAGGGCGTGAGACTTCCCGCCGCGCGAGGGCGAACAGGCATCTTTGGAGGGCCGAAAGATCGGAGCGCAAAGCCCGAGGACAAGCTCGCATTGCCCACCGGCTTGCACTTTCAATACGAGCGATATCGAACCCTGAACCCGAACCACTTCTACTGCGCGATGCGATGGGACTATCGCCAGAATCATATGAGCGCCGAAGAAGGAAAGCGCTGGTTCGCCAATAAGAAAATTCGAGTGATCAATCCTCGCAACGGAGTCGCGGTAATTCTTCGAGCCGTGGATTACGGGCCGCACGAGAGCACGGGGTTGATAATGTCGATTTCACCGGCGGCGGCCGAAGCGCTTGGGCTGGCCGACGACGACGAAATAAAGTGCGAGTTTGCCGATCAGAAATCCCGGTTCGGCATCGAGCAATAGGCTGGAGCGGTAGAGATGATTCGTTATCCCGCGTTCGATCCGCCGGAATACCTTAACTGGAAGCCCGACTCGGAGGTGCTCGCCGAATATCGACGCACCCTCGAGAAGATTCCCGAGCGGCAGAAGATAATCCGCGCTCTATCAAATGAACAATTGCTTTCGCTGTATGAAGGCCTCCTTCGAAATCGCCTGCACGACATCGCTCTGAAACGCTGGGTGAAGCAGGGCGTAATCTCGAAATCCTGGCTGGGCACTGGTGAAGAGGCCGCGACAATCGGACCCGTGCACGCATTGAATCGAGGACTCGACGATACTCCGCGCGACTTCATCGCTCCGATGATACGAAACGCGGGAGCCTGCCACGAAATGGGGATGACTGTGGCGGATATGCTGCGGGGTTATCTCGGCACGGCGGACTCTCCTACGCGGGGCCGAGATCTTCACATAGGCGACCTGAGCAAGGGTGTGCTCGCGCCGATAAGCCACGTCGCCGAGATGGTTCCGGTGACCGCCGGCATCGCGCTGACGTTCAAGATGCGTAATGAGTCCCGGATTGCGATGACATGGGTGGGCGACGGCTCGACCAAGGCGGGTCCCTTTCACGAAGGGATCAATTTCGCCTGCGCTCAGCGGGCGCCGCTCATACTTATCGTTCAGAACAACCAGGTGGCGCTGGGAACGAGACTCGGCCAGTACCATCGCGGCTCGTTTCTGGCGATGTCGGGGGTATACGGGCTGCCAGGCGAGAGCTTTGACGGGAACAACGTGCTGGACGCCTATGCGGCAATGAAGCTCGCCTCGGATTTCGCTCGAACTGGTCGCGGTCCGTACCTGCTGGTAGCCGAGACATTTCGGCTCGGCGGCCATGCGACTCACGATGAGAGGGAGGCCCGCGAGACCTTTCCCGCCGACTTATTCGAATACTGGGGCAAGCGAGATCCCATCGGGTGCTTCGAATACTATCTAGCCGATGACACGATGGATCTGGAAAGCGGCCGGCGCATCCGAAAGAGCGCTTCTCTTCGTGAAAAAAATCTGGAGGTGCTCGCCGCGATCGAGCAGCGCGTTATTGCCGAGGTCGATGTCGCGGCCGAAGAAGCCCTGCGCAGCTCGCGCGAGCACGCGCCTGTTCCCGAATCGGCGGCGGAAGGCGTATATGCCGATAGCGCGGCGCGGCGCGCCGAAATTCTCGCCTGAGCACCGACGGAGCGAGCGATGATCAAGGCTCTCATACTGATACTCTTCACAGGGATTATTTCCTCGAACGTACCGGCGCAGTCGCGAAAGAAACATCCAACCCAAAAACCCGGCGCGAAGAAAACAACGCCGGCGGAAAAGCCCGAGACTCCTCCCGTTATAGGATCGAATGTATCGATCTTGACCAGAAACGGAGATCGCGTGGGGGGCACATTGCTCGAGCTCACCGCTTTCAGCATTCGCCTGAAATCGGACGATCTGGAATCCGTGATCAGCCTGGACACGGTCGCTTCAATGGCATTTGGGGACGCCACACCGACGAAGGGCCAATCTCCCGCGGCGCCGTCGAGCGCGAACTTCACTCGCGATGTTGAAACAATGCTGGCCGCGTTTCAATCGCTCGCATCGGAGCTGCGAAACGACACGGGTTATACGGAGTACGGCAGACAGATCACCGATCTCAAAAGAGCCGCCGATAGGTTTGTAGTGAAATACGGCTCGTCCGAAGAAGCAACCGAATCGCGCTGCGCGGCGCTGGCCGCGGCCGCATTGACCGACTACAGTTGGGCGCGAACGATTTGGACTCTGAAATTCGGCTACAGCGGCAATGCCGCCGTGTCCGAAACTGATTCGCCCGCCGTCGCCGATGCGTTGAGCCTTTATTCCGACGTGAGACAAAGCGCGGCCGGCGGAACAAAGTTCAGCGCGGACAAACTGATCAACGGGCTTTGGAAAAAAGCCTCTGAAAAAGTCGACGTTTTGCGCAGCCTTAGCGGCCGCTCCCGCTAACACGGTACTATTCCTGCCCTGCGCGGCACTCTTCCGAATTACGCCGGCAGTTGTGCGGCGCCGCCATCCGGCGCATTCTCTAACAACGGAGGAACACATGAAGAGATCCGACCAACCCAAGGCGCGAGACACGAAGCCGCTTTCTCGCCGCGAAATGTTCAAGCTCACCGCCGGAGCCGCGGCCTTCACCATTCTCGAGCGGCGCGCGCTTGCTCGGCCGATTTCGGAGAATCGCTTTGCGGATCCATCGATCGTAGAATGCATCGCGGACAAGGACCCGTCCATGCGGCTGCCGATCCTCATCGATCTTCAAACGCATGTGTGGTGGCGCGCCGGAGGGATTCGGCGGATGTCTCAACGCGGCGAAACTTTTTTGAAAACACTGGCGGGCACGAGAGCCGGTGTTGTCGGCAGGCCGGTGCCCGTTGCCGATATGGGCCGCATAATGTTCATGGAAGATCTCTTCATGGAGAGCGAGACGGACCTGGCCTTCCTGAACAGTTTCGGAATGAAAGCCGCATTTGATGGGGTCGATCTGTTCCCGCCGCGCGAAGCGGCTATGATTCGGTCGATGGCGCCCGCCCGGGTAAAGGTTCTCGGTTGCGTCGATCCGCCGGACGGCCAATCCGCCGCCGAGTCTCTTACATACCAGTGCGAACATCTGAAGATCGACGGCCTGAAGCTGTATCCGCCCGGCCCCGATATGCGCGGCTGGAGAATGGACGACGAAAAGAACACCTATCCTTTATATGAGATTCTGCGAAAGCACGGGGTCAAAAACATCTGCGTTCATAAAGGCCTGCCGGGGATATTTCTCGAAGAATATGTTCATCCCGAGGATATGTCGCGAGCGGCAGCGGACTTTCCCGATCTCAACTTCATAGCGTTTCACAGCGCATTCCCGTACGAAGCTGAACTTGCGGCGCAGGCAAAGAAAGCGAAGGTGAAGAACATCTATGCCGAGCTTGGCGCATTGGCTTCGGTTATGTCGTCCGATCCCGCGCGATTTGCAAAGCTGATGGGAACGCTTATGGACGGGCTCGGCCCCGATCATATTTTATGGGGAACGGACACGCCCGTAGTGGGACCGCCTCACTGGCAGATTCAGGGATTTCAAGCATTCACGATTCCAGACGAAATGATCGAGAAGAACCACTATCAACAACTGACCGCCGATGTGAAGCGAAAGATATTCGGCGAGAACGCAGCCCGGCTGTTCAATATAGATATCAAAGCCGCGCGCAAAACCGTGGAAGGCGATCTGCTGTATAAGCTTCGTGAAGATGGAAATCCGCTGCCGACAACCGTGAACACAAACAAGCTCCTAAAAAAATGATCTCGAATGCGGGCTCGATGCCGACTGAACCCTGCGGTATTTAACAATGCCAAAAGCCATCGACATGCATGTGCATCTTCCGACCGCGAGCTTTCTAGACGGCGCTGTAAGAATCTACAGGCTCGCCGCGGAGAAGTTCTTTCGGACCAATGTCACCATCCGGGACATGGACGAAGTAGCGCGGCTCTACTCTGATCTGGACATTGTCGGAGTACTGTTGGCCTGGGATGCCGAGACCGCGACCGGCCTGCCTCCGCTCACCAACGACGAAGTAGCCGGTATTGTAAAGACGTATCCGGAACAGTTCATCGGCTTCGCCAGCGTTGATCCGTGGAAAGGGCGAAGAGCCATCGACGAAATCGAGAGAGCGGTGACTGAGCTTGGCATGCAAGGCGCCAAGTTTCATCCCGGAATTCAGGCCTTTTATCCAAATGATCCGCGCTTCTCTCCTCTCTTCGAAAAAATCTCCAAGCTTGGCGTGCCGGCTCTGTTTCACACCGGTACTAACGGATTGGGAGCCGGTCAGCCGGGCGGGATGGGTATCAAGCTCGATTACACGCGTCCGATCTATCTCGACTCGGTGGCCGCGGAGTTTCCCGACCTGACGATCATCGGCGCGCATCCAGCCTGGCCGTGGCACGAGGAGATGCTCGCCATCATCGGACATAAATCGAACGTATTCATGGATCTCTCCGGCTGGTCGCCGAAGTACATACCGACGCAGATCATGGATGAAGCGCGAACCCGGCTCCAGGATCGGATTATGTTTGGAAGCGATTATCCATTCATCACGCCTGAGCGATGGCTTAAAGATTTCGACACACTGGAAGGCTTTTCGGATGAAGTGCGCCGGAAGATCCTCTACGATAATGCCGCGAGACTATTGAAGCTGGATTGAAGATGAACGATTCGTCTGACGACCGAGACCCAGGCACCACCTCGCGTCGTGAGATGCTGCTTAAAGGCAGCGCGGCGCTCGCCGTGGGACTGGCGGAATTGTTCTTCCCGCTGCATTCGGCGGCGAGTACGAAGAAACGCAAGAAATCCGCGCCGTTGAACAAGCAGAAAAATGTCCGCGGCAAAACCACGCGCTCAAAGAAGAAGAAAGAGATTGAACGAGATCCTCCGCCGAGCGGCCCAATATCCGGGGCCGCCGTCTATTCAAATATCATTGCCTACTACAACCTCGGCGAACACCGAACAGCCGGCGAAGGTGACTTGAGCACATCGGAATGGATGTTCCGACAGTTGAAAGCCGCCGGAATGAAAACCGAGTTTCAGCCTTTTATCGTGCGGCAGTTCTTAACGAAGCTGAGCAGCCTGGAAATTGAGAGAAGAAAGTTGAGAGTCTTTCCGCTCTGGCCGCCTCTTTCGACAGGCCCAACGCCGATACGAGCGCGCGTTGCGAACTTCGAAGCCGGCAGGCCGGTCAAAGGCTCGATCGCAATCGTGAAGTTTCCGTTTGATCCCAGAGCCGCCATCTCACCGCTTCATATCGAGAAGGTTTCTTCAGCGGCAAAGGCCGGTGCCATTGCAGTGCTTGCCGTTACCGAAGGATCTACCGGCGAGATCATCGCACTCAACACCAATCCCTCTGTGAAAAGATGGCCAATTCCAGTTGGGCTGGTCGGGCCGCGAGACGAAGCGGCTTTGATTACCTCGGCCTCGACTGGAGCTCAGGCCTCGCTCCTGATCGATGGACGAGAAGAATCGGTCCAAGCAAAGAACGTCATCGGCCGATTGGATCGCGGTCGAAATCTATTTATCGTATCGACTCCGCAAAGCGGGTGGTTCCGATGCGCCGGGGAAAGAGGGCCGGGCATAGGACTGTTTGTCGAGCTGGCCAAATGGGCGAGAAAATCCGCTTCAGACTCGAGCTTTTTATTCGTTTCCACTTCGGGTCATGAGCTGGGCGGTATTGGAGTCGAGAAATTCATTAAACAACTCGCGCCGCGACCCGATCGTGTTACCTGTTGGATTCATCTCGGCGCGGGAATCGCTACTTATGAATGGGAAGATACCGAGAGGGGTCCGCATCGATTGCATGAAACAGACTCGCGCAGAAGACTGATGTGCCGAAAGGAACTGGTTGAGCTTTTGCGCGAACCTTTTTCGGGGCTGGCCGGCCTCACTCCAGTTGTAGAGCCTGCGGTCGGCGACTATCAGCCGATCGCAGCCGCCGGCTATAGAGTATTCGCGATCGCAGCGGCATCTAAATTTCATCACACTCCCGCCGATAGCCCGGAAATGACCGGCCCTGACATACTCGAGCCTGTTGGAACCGCGCTCGTGAACTCCATCGAAGCCATAGAAGCGAAGTTCGGGAAGAATTAATTATGCGCTGACAAGATTGCTGACAAGTTCAGGTTCGCGGGCCCAAGTTAAAGCAATGTCGATTGAAGGCAAAGCCTCTGGATGATTCTGAGAAGTACACGTGACAAGGTTGCATCGGTGAGAACCAGAGGTTCGAGGTGTGCCCGTTGCGGATTCCGAGGCAGGGTACGCATTGATGCGGGAATGGTTTAACGCACTCCCGCATCAAGACTGTGTCTTACGACCGCTCGGCGGAGACTGGCGATTTATGAGCCTTTGCCGCGGCCGCTAACTACGTCAGAATTGAAACGCCGGAACGTTGACCGCAATTATCTCATTCATCGCGGCCGTGAATTGGGCCAATGCCTGATCAAGCCTCGAGTTTCGAGTAGTCAGGTTCGTCGTGGCGGCAGCCTGAGTTAGAAACGTAAGCGCTTGCCGCAGGTCTATCTGGGCCTCGCCGTGCAAGCCTCCTGCGACGAGGACCCCGATGGCGTCATTGGTTTCGGAAATCGAGAGATTGATAAGGACCTTCCCATCCGCCAAATTAGCCAGTTTGCCGCGCTTCGCAAGATCGCCCGCGGAGCGGATATTCTCCGCGGTGTTGAGTACACGCAGGAAGGCCGCGACAGCGACGACTTGAGTCGCCTCAAGTCTTATGCCTCCGATCTGCGCGCCGAAGCCGGGCGGATTGTTAAAGGCCGCGCTATTGTAAAAGTCTACCGCTCCCTCGATTGTGGAAATGGCATTGTTATGGAAGAACGGCCCGGTGTCCGCCGCCTCGACAAGCACGGGAGTATTAAAGGTGCCATTGCCGATGCCAAATACTCCGGGCGGTGGAACGCCTCGGCCAAAACCACCGTCGTGAGGGTTGGGTTGGGGAGGCTGGATCAGATCGGCGGGCTTGTCAGGGAGCTGCTCGACGTTCGTGTTGAAATTGGAATTCTGTTGTGGGAAGAAGAAGTCGCTTGCTCCCGCGTTGAAATGGCAGAAGAAACACTTGCCAAGATTGGGATCGGTAAATATCGCCTGACCTCTTTTTGGCACCGCTCCCTTGAGCTGAAGAAGGCTCAGGTCCGGGTCAATTCGGCGGCCGGTTGACTTTTGAAATGCGACGAGCTCATTCAGCTCCGCCTGGGTCGGCAAACGGAAGTCGAAAGCGGCGCCCGGAACCGTGAAAGGCTTTCGAGCGAGGGTCTTCGGATAATGCTGAATGATCGCTCCGATAATGAAGTCCACCAGCGAGCCATTGGCCTGGCGGGTGTTACCGTCAAAGAGCAGGAAGGGCTTACCCGGCGGGCTTACCGGCGCGCCGTCGCCTCCCCATCCGACTCTCTCGTTCGGCGGAATTGTCGTACCATCGGCTCCGCCGGACACGGGAGTGAGAGTATTGTCCTGAAGCGCGAGGGTGTGAGGGACGCCTCGCATGACGAATTTGTTCGGCAGGTCGTCCATCCCATCGGGGTTCTCCAGAATTAATCCGAAGTTCCGCATCAGCACCGGGTTTTCGAAATTCTGCGACAGCGCCGGGGTGAATTCCGCGGCAAACAACGGGTCATTGGGCGGAAGCGTTGCGATGAACTGAGGATTGATAGTGAGGTTCTGATCTTCGCGGTGACAGGTACCGCAAGTCCTGCCATTACCGTCAAAGGTCTGGTTGAAGAAGTCGTTCCTGCCCGAATTGATCAGTTGCTGCAAAGCAGTAGTAGCGTTAGGTATCGGGCCGAGGTCCGCTTTAGCTGTCGGGCTGACTGCCTCGACGATTCGTGCCCAAAGGCTGCGTTCCTCCGCGGGCTTGGGCGCGGGAGAGTCAACATCGCTCAACACCCCGAAATTGCCGCGTAGCTTGCTCAGATACATCTCCTGGTAGAGCGTAATCATGCCCCCGAGAGTTCTGTCGCTGACGGGGTCCTTGCCGGCGCGCGTGAGCACGGCCAGATCTGGATCGAGTTTCGCCGTGATCGCCGTGTCGAGAACAGTGTGAAGTCTCGCCGTTTTCCCCTCGTGCTTCAAGGTGCCCAGGCGAATCATCACGTCTCCCTGCTCGGGCATAATAGTCATGTTCGGGCCGGAGATATTGTCAATCACCCAGACATCCCACTCTTCGGATCTTGGGAGGCCGGTGACTTCGACATCGACCGTGCCGTTAATCACGTTTATCTTCGCCTGACCGCCGGCGTCAACAACCTCAGTAGACAGAGTTTTGGATGGGGCCAGCGGCAATACGATGTTACCTTCGCCGGCGCTCTTTACGTAGCCGGCCTCCCAGGCCTGGTATCTGGCCACAAGAGTCTCGGCGTTCCCAAGCCCGGTGTTTGATTGATACTCCACGCCGTCCTGGGACTTGTGACTCCCCATCAAGACCACCGCCAGCGCGCATGCCATCAGAAAGGCAATTGAAGTTAGCTTAACGAGTTTGACTTTCATTGATTCCTCCTCCCATAGAAAGGCCAAGGGTTCACTCGGCCCTGATCGGGAGTTGTGATGACAACTCCCACGAGATGCGGTTCGAATTGCTTGCTTTCACTACCGGTCATTCCACGGCGACCGCGCCTCACGCGCACCGAATGACACATAGTGGTCCATTCAGAGGGAATGGTCCTCGGTCTAAAGCATCAGTACCTTGACTGGTCGTGAAAAGCTTTTTTGGCTTACGCCTTTCACAGCGCATTCATTTACTTGACCGTTAATATATGCGCCACCGGAACGAAGCAATCACCCACGCTGGTGTATTGCACGAAGTACTGAGCGGAGCCGGACGGAACAAGATTCGTGACCCCGTTGACTGAGCCAAACGCATTGGTCTGCGTGTCCCACAGTTGGTTGAGCCCCCAACCGTCACCGCCGTTCCAGTCCGAGTTCGTGTCAATGGTCGAGCCGGGGCCTCTGATCTGAAACAATGACGCCATGCCTGGACCAATGGACGTGACTTCGCCATTCAACGCGCCGATCGAGAAGAGGCTGCACCCAATCTGGCCGTCAGCCCCGAAGCGGGTCTGCTTGACGATGGTATGGGTGGGGCAGAGCGGACTGAGGGTGTGGGTAACAGTCGTGTTGCCGGTTACGAGAGTTGGTCCCTGATGGATGTATGTACGAGCGGCATTCGGTACACTGCTGTGTGAATATATGACCAAGAGCGTAGCCCCCTCGGAGCCGGGTGTTGCGGGTGTTGGAAAAGGGGGCGCGCATTTGAAGGGATCTGTGCCGTTTGTTATCGCGCTTGCGAGGCTCGTCACTTTGTAGTCGCCGTTGACGGCCGCGGTCAGGAACGGTCTGACGTTGGCTCGAAAAGCCGCGAAGCCCGCGTTCTGAAAAAGCCAGCAAGGCTCGGCGGTGGGATTGTTAATCCGTCGTCCGCCGACCGCTGTTCCGTTGAAAGTCGCGTTTGCCGTGGTGGGAACGGGGTTGGCGTAAACTGTTCCCCAATAGAGCCAGGCCCTGATCACGGTTGCGCCCGCCGGCACACCGCGGAGACGAATCGTGCCGAATCCCGCGTTGCGAGTCCCCGTGCCGGCCGCCGCATGATCCACGCCTCCGGGAAGAGTCGGATTAGGCGTCACAACCAGTGCGGCGGTCGTCGCGGCCGGCGTCTCTGCGACGGCCACATCCTCCTCGGGAGCGACTGCCCCGCTTTCGAAGTCGGCTTTGTCGAAGGATTGGTCCTGTGGAAACTCGACTACCTCTTTGGTATTGAGCTTGTTTGTGTCGCTTGTAAATCCCTGACCTTCGACCACGGTCGAAAGGGATCCAGTGATCTTCTGCTGGGCCATGGATCGGGGCTGAATGATCAGAGTTGCCAGAAATAAGGCAGCTACCGACAGAAATAGAGTTGTAGTTGTCCTTCGCTTTTTGCGCATTTCTTTAAGCCTCCTTACGGTGCAGCCTCGAAATCTTCAGGCTGCAAGCTGTTGTTGTAGACAAGGCATCCGCCTGAAAGGAAGTTCCTCCTTTCGGGCGAAGCAGGAGTGGAGCGAGTACAACTTGCTGTTCGGAAAACAGAGTTCCAGTGAGGCCTTGGAAACAAAAGATAATACAAGCTCAAATGCGCAAAAGATTCTTGGCTCGGGGACATAGCATTCCCGAGGCTCGTTGTTGAGAGGAACTAACCGCGAAATGGACGGCTTGTGAACCCGGACTGCCGTCACAAATCCACGCTCATCCAAATTCAACTAGCCGTATTTGCTCTGGCGCGCGTGTGTGTCGCACATTCACGGACCCGAGACTTCTCAACTTCTGAACCCGTTGAGAGGGCAAAAAGGAACATCCACGTAAAACTGAAGTTAATTTCCGCTTCTGCCCCTCATTTAGAGCTCTGCATTATTACGCGTATTTAGGTGTAATCTGTCGACCCGAAAAGCCGTAATGTGTATATCACGAATAGTAGGCGAGGGCAACAAAAAACGCTCCTCAGCTTCACCTTTTTGACCACCTTTTTGAGCGAGGACCCATGGCGGGACGACGCGCGATTAGTGAGTTGCCGCGTCTTTGAGGATCTTGATTATCTCCGAATGATGTTGGTCTTGAGCGAGATCCATAGCCGTCTTTCCGTTACTATCTTTCGTGCTCGAGTCAGCGCCCTTGGCCAACAGGGCTCGCACGACTTCGGTATTGCCTTTGGCGGAAGCTTTGCACAAGGCAGTCTGCCCGGAGCCATCTTGCGAGCTTATGTCGGCCCCATGTTCCAGCAAGATGCCAACCGTCTCGACGCCGCTGGCATCTGCGGCGATTGTCAGCGCGCTGTCCCCGCTTGATGTTCTCGCATTGACGTTAGCTCCTTTTTCCAACAGCGATAGCACACTATCGGAATGACCCTTGAATGCCGCGCGCATAAGCGCTGTCCAATCGTTCGAATCCCTGGCCTCTGGATTGGCTCCTCCTTCCAGCAAGGCTTTCAGACTTTCCGTGCGGTTGTCCCAGGCCGCGAACATCAATGCCGTCATTCCCCTATTGTCTTTCAAGTCATGCTTCGCCCCTTTGGAGAGCAGGAACCTCACGACCTCGTCGTTCCCTTTCCATGTCGCGTTCATCAACGCCGTGCCTCCAAACTTATTTGCCGCATTGATGTTTGCGCCCTTCTGAATAAGAACCTTCACCGTTTCGAGATGATCTGACAACGCCGCGCCCATCAGAGCGGTCTGGCCCTCGTTGCTGCTTGTCTCCGGATTGATTCCGGCCTCTAGAAAGAGCTTCACCGATTCAGCGTTCCCCTGACGCGCCTGCTCGAGGAAGGCTGCGTCTGAATACACAATATTCATCTGCGCGAGTTCGCCGCGAGCAACACTTGCGCTCTTGCCGCACCCCATGAGGGCGACCAAAAGGAGTACACACAGCAACGGTCTGCGCATAGTGGATCCTCCCGCAATAAGACTGATCTCTTTGCGGTAATACTTATCACATCATTGTTGGGATTCAAAGCCTTCGGGCTGCCTTCGGGCCTGTGCTTGAGAGAGACATCAAGATGAAGAACGATCAGCCTCTCAATTTCAGAACATATTCATTTTCACTTAACACCATTCTCATACTCGATCCTTATCCTGAGCGCAGCCTCCACGCGACATTTTCAACCGCTCGAACTTCAACGGTTTTAACGAAACACGGTACGACGGCGATTTTCCCGTGAATCCTGCGACTGGATTGAAGTACACTGCGACGAATCCGCCGCCGCTTTCGACGCCGATACCGCTGACGGCCCGGACGAACTTCGGAGTTCCGAACAACGACGGATCGCAACCGGACGGCACGAACGCGAGGCGCTTCCAATTAGTTGCGGCTGCGGTTCTGATCAAAAGGAGGTCGTCGATGCGCCATTCACACTTACAGTTCAGAAGAAGCCTCATAGCCGTGCTTGGATTTGCTGCCGCATTGTGGGCAGTCGGTCATTGGTGGATGGCCCAGGCGACCGGCATTGACGATCAGAATCAACCTGCATCGGAAGGGCGTCCGATTACGCCTGCTGGAACGCTTATAGTCGACTCCGCGACTAAGCTGCCGGCGGTCGGCGCCCTTCCGGTTGATTTCATTCGCAGCCCCGATCGGACCGGTCCCGATGGAAAAGGGGGGTATTTGATCGCGGTCAACAGCGGCTTCGGCGTGCAGTTCAGCGCTGCCGGCAATCGCGGACAGCAATCGCTGTCGGTGATCGATCTGAATGCGAAGCCCGCGCCCGTCGTTATACAGAACGTCTATTTCCCAACTCCTCAGAGCGCGAACGTGGGAGCGGTATTCTCGCCTCAAGCGGATGAAGCCGGCGCTTTCACTCTCTTCGTCGCCGGAGGGATCGAAAATAAAATCTGGTTGTTTCGATTCTTGCCGGGATCGCGCAATCCGATTACACCGGGCTCTCCTGGTCCTGAAACAAAAGTAGAGGCAAATTTCATCGATGTGAATGGCTTCGCAACGCAGGCGCCTACGCCGCGCTACAATGGAGGCTATGCACCGGTCTTTCCGACTGGGTTGGCTCTTAGTCCGGACGGCGAAACGTTATTCGTCGCTAACAATCTGGGCGACAGCCTTGGAATCATCAAGAACCTTCGCTCGACTCGCGATCTTGTTCGAGTCGATCTTCGCGGTGAGAATCCTTCTCAATGTGTTTTTCCATACGGCGTGGCCGTTCCTGCCTCGACGAACGGACGGAGCGCCGCCAAGGTATATATTTCATGCTGGAATGAATCAGCGATTGCCGTTGTTGATACAAACTCGGGAAGGGTTGCTCGCATCGCGGTCGATCGCCATCCTACTGCAATGATCATGAATGCCGCCCGGACGCGGCTCTTCGCGGCGAATTCAAACGCCGACAGCGTCTCCGTAATAGACACGGCGGCCGACCGAGAAATCGAACGTATTAATGTTCGTCTTGGTGAAAAGGCGCGGATCGGCAGCAGTCCCGAGGGCCTCGCTTTGAGTCCGGACGAAAAGACGCTCTTCGTTGCCAATGCGCACAGCAACGCAGTTGCAGTGGTGAGTTTGTCACAGTCCTCCGGGAATGAACTCTCGAAAAACCCTTCCAAGCTGCGGGGCTTCATCCCAACGGGCCAGTATCCTTCCGCTGTCGCCTGCGTCGGACAGTCCCTGATCATCGGAAACGGGAAAGGAACCGGTTTCGAGAACTCATCCGTCGTCGTCAACAACTCAGGACGAGCGCCCAACGCACCGAACGATCGCTTTCCGGCAGTGAGAGGGCAGGGCGGCCAGTACAGCGGTTCGCTCATCAGCGGCAACATGAGCATCGTGGACTCACCGAACGAGCAGCGGCTTCTTGAATTCACTCAACAGGTATTGCGCAACAACGCGCTGATCGGCGAGATGAAAGCGCAGCTCTTCAGAGGACCCTCTCCGATCAAGCACGTCATCTACATCATTAAAGAGAATCGCACGTATGATCAGATTCTCGGCGATATGGCGAGGTCAGGAGACGGTTCCGCCGCGGACGGCGATGGCTCACTTGCGATCTTCGGCGGCGGCGAAACCGCAAGGTCGCCCAGAGGCGCAACCCAGAACATTACTCCTAATCATCACGCACTGGCGGCGCGCTTTGGTTTGCTCGACCGGTTCTTCGTCAACGCCGAAGCAAGCGCCGACGGTCACAACTGGTCGACGGCCGCTTTCTCGACCGACTATGTAGACAAAGCCTTCCGTTGGAATTACTCGAGGCGCGGAAGGGAATACGATTTCGAGGGGTTCAATCGACTTCCAAATTTTGAACCATTGGGCGGCCTGCCGTCGTTCTTCCGCCTTCCCGCCAGCGCGGATGATATAGGAAGCTTCATCAAACGCTACGCGCCTGATCTGCATGGGGCCCGCGATGTGGCCGAACCTGAGACGCATTATTTGTGGGATGCCGCTCGGCGCGCAGGTCTCAGCTATCGCAACTACGGTGAGTTTGTCGCGACCCTGTCTGAGAACGAGCTGAAGGCGATCAATACGAACCGAGGCAGGAGCTATCCGGATATTTCACCTAATGTGAATGCGTTTCCAACCAAGCGCTCGCTCGACGGGCACTTCAGCACTACGTTCCGAAATTTCGATCTCACTACGCCTGATTCGATAACTACGGACTCGTATCGCGCGGCGAAAGAAGCAAACGGCGAATCCGACCCGTTGATCAGTCACGCCCAGACCAACGCGCGCTTTCGCGGAGATTCAAGGCTCGGCGAGTGGCTTGAGGAGTTTCGTTCTTATGTAGCGGATGTAGAAGGCGGAAAGCCGGATCGGCTTCCGAACCTCTCGATAATGCGGTTCTCTAACGATCATACGGATGGTTTGAGAGAGGGCCGCCCGACTCCGCAGTTCTACGTTGCGGACAACGACTACGCCGTAGGCCGGCTCGTAGAAGAAATCTCGCGGAGTCCGTATTGGAAAGACACAGCCATCTTCATCGCTGAAGATGATTCACAGAACGGGCCGGATCATGTCGATATGCATCGTTCGCCCGCGCTAGTGATCAGCGCATACAACAAGCCGGGATCTCTAATTCATGAATTTCACAACACAGTCAGCCTGATTCGTACCATGGAGATGTTGCTTGGGATGCAGCCGATGAATCAGCTTGACGCTTCCGCGGCGCCTATCGAGATCTTTCGAGATCAGGCCGATCTCCAGCCGTATCACGCGCTGATTCCTGAAGTGGCATTGGACAATTTGATTACCGAGCCGGCAAGAAACGGGAGAACCGCTTATTGGATGAAGCGCACTTCGGAACAGGATCTGTCAAAGCCGGATCAAGCCGATGCGCAAGCATTAAACGAAATTATCTGGTTTTCGGTCCTTGGCGACCGAGCCCCAATGCCTCGCATCGCACGCCTGCCCGCGTTCGATTTAATGGTTGTTGGAATGAAGGAGCGGCAAGACGCGGATGGCGACGGCGATGAAGATAATGATCACGGCAGGAAAGAACGAGCATCTAGAATCGCGAGATTAAATCGACAGCGATAATGTCGTTCATAGAGGCGCTCTTTCAGGATGCAGGCCTCAATCCTCGACCTCTTTCGATAATCGACCCTGCAACCTAATGGTATGGCGGCAAAGTTGTAGAAGAATAAGGGTGATCCTAATAGTCTGTGAACAATCCGTGTGAGGTATTTCCGGAGAGCCTTCGTTCGATTCGCTTATCATTAAAACAGCCATATTTTTCTTGCCCGACCCTCGCCGCCGGCTCCCCGATCGACAAAGACGTATCCCAATTGGAGACCGCTACGTATTAGCTTTTGCGGTGACTGTAAAAGTCGCCGCCATATCAATTTTTGGAACTAATCGGACGCTCGAAGAGAATTACTGTGGTTGGTTGTGCCTGATGTAGCGAATGCGGAAAACCCGACGCTCGAGGTTTCCACCCGAATGAAGGTAAGTAGATTGAACTCTCGATAAAACTGGCCTTCATTGAGCAGGAAATCACAGGCTCGGCCGACTCTCTCCCGCACGATAGTTCGAGATTCTAAGGAGTAACACTAATGAGAAGGATGTCAGTACTAAGTTTAACAATAGCGGTGGTATTCGCGCTCGGTACCTTGCTGGTGAGCGCGGCCGCCCCGCCTAACTTCTCCGGCACGTGGGTGCTGGACAAGAGTAAGAGCAAGGATCTTCCACCGCAACTCGCCAACGCCGAAAGCTATTCGCTTGTCGTCTCTCAGGGCGAGCACCAGTTGACCGTCGAAACTAAAGTGACCGGAGGCAATCGGCGAGGCGGCGAGGCCGGAGCAGGCCAGGGCGACCGACCGACCGATCCCAATGGCGGATCCGCGGGCGGACGGATGGGCGCGGGACGCCCAGGCGGACAGGGAGAGCGGCCCGGCGGAGGCGGTCGAGGTGGAATGGGAGGCGGACGAGGTATGGGCGGCGGCCGAGGCTTTGGAATGGGAACACTGACCTACAACCTCGACGGAAAAGAATCGATTACGGAAACCAGCGGCCAGAATCAGGGAAGCATGACCCTTAAAGCCAAGTCGAACGACAAGGGCCTCGAATTGAGTTCGACTCGCAAGGCGAATTTCCAGGGCAACGACGTTACTATTACCAACAATGAGCGGTGGGAGCTTTCCAGCGGCGGTACGCTCACGATCAAACGAACCACCGACAACCCGCGCGGCACTCAACAATCAACGCTGGTTTTCACAAAGCAATGATTCGTAGCGCGCAGCCGAACGAATACATTGGGATCCCGCGAACCTGAATAGAACTAGAGAGGTGACGCCCGTGCGCAAGCTGAATACTAAGCTTAATACGTTGATACTGATCTTCATTGCCTTCGCCGGGGCCTATGCCCAGGCTCCGGTCACGATTCGTGGAGAAGTCACAGACGAAGCGGGAGCGGTAATCTCCGGCGCTCACGTCACGATCGCCACGGCCGAAGGAAAGAAGCGCACGGGCGTCGCAAACTCCGCGGGTGAATTTGCAATTAATAATATAGCCCCTGGAACCTATACGATCAGCGTCGAGTTCAAGGGGTTTCTGACATATGTAGAGAACGATCTTCAGATTTCATCCGCCACAAACCCATTCAAGATTGTTATGAAGGTGGCGCCGGTCAACGCCGAAATAGATGTTAAAGCCGAACGCGAAGGACTCTCGGTTGAACCCGATCAGAATATGACGGCGACGATCCTTGATGAAGCCTTCATTCAGACATTGCCGGATGACGAGGATGAGCTGCTCGCGCTGTTGCAAGCCATGGCCGGTCCGGCAGCCGGAGGCGCGAACGGAGGACAAGACGGGGCGCAAATCTACGTCGACGGCTTTCCAGGCGGGAGACTTCCTCCAAGAGACGCGATTCTTCAGATTCGCATTAATCAGAATCCGTTCTCGGCTGAGTACGCCAGGCCGGGCGTCGGCCGCATAGAGATAATCACTAAACCCGGAAACGATCAATTCCGCGGCGCCCTTCGGTTCAGCCTGAGAAACTCAGCTCTCGACGCGCGAAATGCGGTCGCGATCGTGAAGCCGGATCTGAGTCAGGACGTCTACTCATTCAATCTGAGCGGGCCCCTCATCCATAAGAAGATGTCTTTCTTCGCCAATGCCGACCGGCGCCAGACCGACGGCAGCTCAACGGTGCGTGCGGAGACGCTTGACGGTCCTTTCATCGTGAACGTGCCTGCTTCGAATCACAGCACGTCTCTCTTCCTGAGAAGCGGTTATCTAGTCAGTAAGAACAACACCATCAACTTCGGCTATAGCTACAACAGCTCCGAGCAATTGAACCGCGAGTTCGGCGGACGGTTTGGAGGAGCTTTCGGCGGCGGAGGCGGCGCGACCGGCAATCTCTTCACCCTCCCCGAGCGGGGATCGAACAGCAACAACACCAATCAAACGTTTCAATTCTCGGAGACGATGTTGGTCAACTCCAGACTCGTTCACGAGACGCGATTCAGATTTCAACACGAAGATCGATCCAGCACAGCCAACACTCAGGGAATGGCCATTAACGTTCTCGATGCGTTCAACGGAGGCGGATCGACCTGCTGTCCCTCCGACAACACTCAGAACAATATCGATTTTCAGGACTACCTGACTTACACCCGGAAGAAACATACGTTTCGCGGAGGAGTTCAACTCACTCGCGAAAGCGTTGACGACGTCACTTCGAGTAATTTCAACGGCACATACACGTTTTCGAGCCTGGCGCAGTACAGGCAGGTCGTGAATGGCGAACACATCGATCCTTCCGATCCAACGAGCCCGCTCGTCAGACCTACTCAGTTCACTATCAACAAGGGCGATCCGGAGCTCAGGTACGGTCAGTACGAAGCGTCGTTATTCGTTCAGGATGATATTCGCCTGAAACCCGATTTCACCCTGTCGCTGGGTATGCGCTATGAGTTCCAGTCACATCTTGATGACTCGAGCAACTTCGGCCCGCGCGTAGGCATAGCCTGGGCTCCGTTTAAAGATCGCAAGACCACGATTCGAGCAGGCGGAGGCATCTTCTATAACCGTTTGAGCGGGGGCCTGTACGCAAATAGCCTGCGCTTCAACGGCATTCGAGAGCAGAGCATCATTATTCGTAATCCGCTGTTTCCCGATCCGTTCGCCGGAGATCCCACGGTGGATATCAGAAATACGATCACACGAACACTGGATCGCAATCTCAAAGCTCCATACTCGATTCATTTCACTGGGAGCATCGAACACCAGTTCAAAGGCGGGCTGATCGGCTCGTTGATGTATATCTACACGAAGGGCATCCACAATTTTCGCGCGCGCAATATCAACGCGCCGTCGCCGATTACGGGTCTCCGTCCCGATCCGCTCGAGAGCAATATCTATCAGAACGAATCGTCGGCGAGCTCGGTCTACAACGGATATATGTTCAGAGTTGACCGGCGGTTTGGCCGGTTGATGACGGTGTTCTCGAGTTACACGCTCTCATGGGCCAGGAGCGATTCGGATTCGCCGAACTCGCTGCCGGCAAATAACTACGATCTTAGCCCGGAATGGGGCCCCGCGTTCACCGATCGGCGCCACTCGTTATTCATCGGCGGCACATCGAATCTACCGTGGGGACTGCGCCTGACTCCGTTTATCACCGCTACCTCGGGCGCGCCGTTCAACATAACGACGGGACTCGACGACAATCGCGACACCGTCATCAATGATCGGCCCGCCGGGATCGATCGCAACTCCGATCTTCCCGCAAGCCTCTATTCGCTGATCCCGAATCGCTGCATCGCCAACTGCGAACCGGGCGGCGCCCCGGTTCTCTTACAAGACTATCTGCGAGCGAACTTCCCGAACGGCGTGCACGCGGTCGGGCCGGGCTTCTTCAACGTGAATATGAGCGTCAGTAAAACCATCGGGCTGGGTGGGAAGCGCGGGGGGGCGGTCGCTCGCGGCGGGCAGGGCGCGCCCAGCGAGGGAGGAGATCAGCCGGGCGGAGAAGGCGCGGGGTTGGGCGGAGGCGACGGGGCTGGGCAGGGAGGCCGTGGCGCGCCAGGGGGCGGAGCACGGGGAGGCGGAGGGCGAGGCGGGTTTGGCGGTGGTGGACGTGGCGGGGCGGGGGGAGGCCGCGGGGCGGGCGGAGGCGGCGGACGGGGCGGAAACTCGAGTGCCGCCAACGTCGAGACCTCCAGATTCACAGCTCAAATAACGGCCCAAATCACCAATCTCTTTAACCGAGTCAACTTCGGCCAATACAGCGGGTTGCTCGGCTCGCCGTTCTTTGGGAGATCAAATAGCGCAAGCGTCGCCAGACAACTCGAGTTTAGCTTCCGGCTGAACTTCTGACCGAACTGAGCGCTTCTCCGACTTGGGCGGAGCTGATACTCCAGCGCCGGCAAATTGCATCCCTGCACAGCCGATGACGTCAGACTGCATGCCGGCCGATGCTCGGACCAGTCTGTTCGTGTTCTGTTCTACCAGTCTTGAGTTAAAGCACCTACCGGCGTACACTAGCGCTGCAATAGACAGACGCAGCTCGCAGGAATACCTCTTATCGTCAATAGCCCCCAGTAATGAGTCAGAATATGCCGGAAGTTAAAGGCGTCGTCCTCGACGCGTGGATGAGCTTATTGAAAGAGCGGTTTGGCCCGCACATCGTTTCTGAGAAACTCATGCTCTTGGCCGCCGAAGATCGAGCGCTCGTATCCACCAAGTTTCTTGCTTCAGGTTGGTATCCGTTTCAAACCCTCTATTCGCTGCGAAAGCTCAGCCATCATCTATTATCTTCTCGCGCGAACCGAGACTTTGACGTAGAAATCGGCCGCTACATGGCTCATCACGCATTCACTGGCGTCTACAAAATTCTGGTCGCGAAGAATCCAATCAAGCAGGCCGAGAAGCTGACTCAAGTAAACGAATTAATCTTCAATGGAGGTCGGGAGATGGAGGTCGAAGTAACCGGACCCGCCTCTTGCCTGGTCAGATATTGGTACACCGACGGGATGACGGGGAGCCGCGCCATTTGCGGCAGTCATGTAGGATTCGTTAGCGAGATCATGTCGCTCTCGGGTGCTATAGACATCAAGTGCGTTCGACAACCAAAGTGCGTAGCCAAAGGCGACGACTGCTGTGAGCTCGTGTTTGAATGGAAAGGCTAGCAGGTAGAGTATATTGCGCCCGGGCTTGAGCGGCCGCTCACCGTCAAGCCCAGGCGCTTCGGAATCGCCCGCCGATCGATGCTGTCAAAAACCGGTCGGCGGGCGCGCCCACCTTTATATCTTTCTGACTGCTCTCGACGTACTCCGTCATAAACTCCTCGACGTTTACGCATTTCGATAAATCCGCTTTCAACAATTTTCAAAAGCGATTCAAATAAGAATTGGATTTGTGCCTGAGTTCTAGCCTACCGACCGGTCGTTCATTGTATCACAGGAAGAAGCCGAATTGTATACAGTTTGTTTTCTTGATTTCATTTTGGCGGGAATACCAGCGAATTACGGCGGCTGGCCTCATAGCGGGTTGCGATAAATTCGCGGATGGAAACTTTTCAGCCGCGCAGCTCCGAGAGCGCGCGCAACAGCTCTCCGATGCTCCACGCTTGCGCGATGCATCCACGGGGAGAGTGCGGTGCATCGCCATCGAAAATCTCCGACACCTGTCCCAGACCTGTTTCCTCAAGATGAGTTTCAAACGAGCGCAGCAGCTCGCGCGCGCGAATCTTCGACTCTTCAGCGCCGTCATTGACTCTGAGATAAGCCGCTATGAATGGACCAATCAGCCATGCCCACACTGTGCCCTGATGATATGAAGTATCTCTCGACCAGGCGTCGCCTTCGTATCGGCCTCGATACTGAATTTCAGAAACAGCCAGGCTCCTCAACCCGTATGGAGTCAACAGCTCTCTCTCAACGACCGTCACCACCTGCCTTGCCCGTTCTTTGTTCAACATGGAATGCGCAAGGCTCACCGCAAAGATCTGATTCGGCCTGATCGACCCGTCTCGTTGATCGCCGTCGACAACATCAAACAGGCATCCGGCCGCGGGGTTCCAGAACTGCTCGTTGAAGCTTCGCTTTGCCGTTTCCGCCATTACGCCGTATCGGCTCGTGCTTTCATCGTCGCCGAACGCGCAAGAGATATCCTCCATGATTTTGAGCGCGTTATACCAAAGCGCCTGTATCTCGACCGGCTTCCCGCGGCGAGGCGTTACGACATAGTCTCCGACTTTGGCGTCCATCCACGTTAGCTGCACGCCTTCTTCGCCTGCCGACAACAGCCCGTCGCCATCGACCACTATTCCATAGCGGGTTCCTCTGGTATGCCACTCGATGATGTCCTTCAGGACGTTGTACAAATGTTCGCGCACAAACGCGAGATCGCTTGTATGCTGCCGGAAGGCGCGCACGGCTTCGAAAAACCACAGCGTCGCATCGACGGTGTTGTACTCGGGCTCTGAACCTTCATCAGGAAAGCGGTTGGGCAGCATACCTCGATTTACCTGCCGCGCGAATTCCCTCAATATGTCTCGCGCAACGTCTTCGCGGCCGGTCGCAAGCGTCAGGCCGGGCAGAGAGATCATCGTGTCGCGGCCCCAATCCCCGAACCAGTGGTAGCCCGCAATTATCGTCCTTCCCTTACCGCGTGAAACCAGAAACTGATCCGCTGCAACCGTCAGGCTGCGAGCAAACTCCTCGTTTGACGGAGCCATTGCGGAGATTTCCTCGCGCCGCGTGATTTCACTCTGCCGATGCTCTGATACAAATCCGATTTCGTATGGCTCGGTGGACGTGACCAAATCAGCGCAGCGTCCCGATTCACCCAGTGTGAAGCTCAACGCGAACGGGCTATAAAGATCTTCGGCAAAATCGAACCCCCTCCGCCGCTCTTCCTTATATTGAAAATTGCGGTACCAAAATCCTGCTCCATCCACCGCGCCGGCATTATGTGCAAAGTAGAGCCGAGGAAGCGATGAATACGGTTGAATGCTTATGAGTCCGGACTCGTTCTGAACCGCTCGATCGAGCTCGCTGTTTTCGCGCATGAGCGAGTGAAAATCGCGAAAGGCTATGAGCGGCCGTACTTCAAGCACGCAATTCATAGCTGTCGGAGTTTTCACTTCATAACGCGTAACGGTCGCGTCGCGGCCGTGGATCATTAAGAGCGACTTCTCTACTTCTATGCCGTCACTTTCAAACGTAAAGATCGGAAACGGATCGAGTCTGAAGGATTTCAGATGGAGATAACCCGTTGGATGAATAACGCCCGGATAACAATTCGTTGAAAGATCAACTCGCCTCCCATTGATAATCAGGGCCTCTTCGAATCTGGACAGCAGCACGCTTCGACCGACCGGCGGCGCGAGCGCCGCCACAAGCAGCCCGTGATAACGGCGGGTGTTCATTCCTGTAATGGTCGACGACGCGTATCCGCCGAGGCCGTTTGTCTCCAGCCATTCGCGTGAGGACGCGGATTCCAGGTTCTGACACGTCTCCGAGCCGAATTTGATCATTTGAAAATTTATTCGAGGTCTCGACCGGCTGACTACACAGTTAATCAGCCGCTCGGCACGGGAAGATTAGAAGCGCAGAACGACACCGCCGGCGAACATCACGCTGTGTTGTTTGCCCGAAACGCTCAGATTGAATTCAGGGTTTCCGCTTATGTAGTCTCTGATTTCACCGCGCACGCTGATAAAAGGGGCCACTTTCATATCCAGACCCCCGCCAAAATTGAACGCTCCGGTCGTGCTGCCTCCGCTCGACGTATTGGGCTGTCCATCCTGGCGAGAGCCGCTGCCCGAGAATCGAGCAAAGCCGACTCCGGCAGCCAGGTATGGCGATATCCCGGCGACCGGCAGCGCCTTGAGCTTCAAACCGGGAGTGATAAAAAGCGAGGAGTAGCTGCGCGGCGAAAACACATTCGAGGAATTCACATCCGTGTTCGGAGCTCCAACAATTGGAACTTCAATATAGAGAGCCGCAAGATGGGCGTTGACGATCCTGTGCGCAAAATTAACCTGATAGGCGAGGCCGGTTCCAATAGCAATAGAAGAGATACTTGGAGCCCGCCCATCGCGATCCAATGGAGACAGACCGCCGATCAACACCCCGATTTCATTCTTCTGAGCGAACGCCGAAACCGCGGTCAGCGCCATTATAAAAGGCACGAGGACGAACCGTAATTTCATGTGGCTCCTTTAATTTCTCGCTAACAAGAGATTCAGGGTTGATCAGCTTACGAGCTTCACTAACTATCATACCGAAGCAGCGAAGATATCTTATACCCCGACAGCCGCTCTCTTCCCTTCAGAAAATTGAGCTCTACCACGAATGCCAGGCCGGCGACTATTCCGCCGAGGCGCTCGACCAAGCTGATCACCGCAGCCGCGGTGCCGCCGGTCGCCAGGAGATCGTCCGCCACCAACACCCTATTCCCATCGCCGATCGCATCCTTGTGAATCTCCAGAGTGTCCGTTCCATATTCCAGTGCGTACGAAATCGATTCGGTCGCAGCCGGCAACTTTCGCGGTTTGCGCACCGGAACGAAGCCCGCCCCAAGTCTGTATGCAAGCGCCGGGGCAAAGATGAATCCACGCGCTTCGATGCCGATAACCGTATCAATCGGCTTATCGATAAATTCGGTCAGCCGATCGATCGTAGTTCGCAATCCATATGGATCTTTGAGAAGAGTCGTTATGTCGTAAAACTGAATGCCCGCTTTTGGAAAATCGGGGACGGTGCGAATCATATTCTTGAGGTTGTCCAAGCGTTGTCTCCTGGCTCTGGAATAGAGAGAAAGTGCTGATCAGTACTCGACGTCGAATCGCGAATAACGGCCGCTCGGAGGGATCTCGAATTCGGCAACATCCGTAACGCGGGCGAATGACGGACCTTTAGCCAGTTCCTTCTTGAAGCTTTCGACCGCCTTGGCCGATCCTTCCGCTACCGCTTCGACTGATCCATCCGCGAGATTTTTCACGTATCCTGTTAAATTGCAGCCAGCCGCGGCTCGAATAGCAAAGTACCGATAACCCACACCTTGTACTCTGCCTCTTACGATAAAGCGTCTCGCAATGGTCATTGAGATGCCTTTGTCTCGAGCGCAAGCCGCGTCGAGAATACCGCAATACGCGACTAGACCCAAGACATATCAGCGTCTAGCGCTGGCAAGTCTTGGGTCTGAAAAAGAGTGGTCGGGGCGATTGGATTCGAACCAACGACCTCTCGGTCCCGAACCGAGCGCTCTACCGGGCTGAGCCACGCCCCGAAAATGAACAGCTATCTTAACCGCCGCGTTTGAGCTTGTCAAAGAGGCTTCCGTAAGACCGCAAGAAGTCGAAGACTTTACACGTATCAACCGCCTACCTATAATCCCGTATGCCTACCACGCACGAAATCGTGATCATCCTCGACTTTGGCGCTCAGTACACTCAACTGATTGCGCGAAGGGTCCGCGAGATCGGCGTATATTGCGAGATTCTTCCTTTCAATACGCCGGTCGACGAGATACAACGCAAAAACGCTCGAGGCATCATCCTCTCAGGCGGTCCGGCTTCGGTTTACGAACAGGGCGCACCGCACTGTGATCGCCGCGTCATCGAGATGGGTGTGCCCGTCCTCGGAATCTGCTATGGCGTGCAGTTGCTCTCTTATTTTCTCGGAGGAGAAGTCGCGCCGTCACGCCGACGGGAGTACGGCTACGCTGAGATCGAACAAAAGCGCGACGGTCTGCTGTTAACCGGTCTGCCGTCCCCGCTCAAGGTATGGATGAGTCACGGTGATTATGTGAGCCGACCTCCTGATGGTTTCGAAATAACCGCCGCCACCGACGCGGCAATCGGCGCGATCGAAGACCGGTCGAGAAATCTCTACGGAGTCCAGTTCCACCCTGAAGTCGCTCACACACCGTTGGGAATCGAAATTCTGCGAAACTTTCTCGTGAAAGCGTGTCACCTTAGCTGTGATTGGACAATGGAATCGTTCATAGAGAGCACGATTGAGCAGGTTCGTCTTCGCGTCGGCGGAGGCCGCGCGGTCTGCGGGTTGTCGGGAGGCGTAGACTCCTCAGTCGCGGCCGCCCTGGTAGCGCGCGCCATTGGACCGAATCAGAAATGCATTTTCGTCGACACGGGACTGCTTCGAAAGAACGAATTCGAGGAAGTGCTCGAAGCTTATCGCGAGATGGATCTCAACGTGGTCGGAGTCGCCGCGGGCGAGCGCTTCCTCACAAAACTCGCCGGCGTAACCGATCCCGAGCGCAAACGAAAAATCATCGGCGCCGAGTTCATAGAAGTCTTTCAGGAAGAAGCTCGCCGCGTCGGCGAAGTGGAATATCTCGTGCAAGGCACCCTATATCCTGATGTAATCGAATCAGTCTCGGTTCGAGGCCCTTCGGCCGTGATCAAGTCTCATCACAACGTCGGCGGCTTGCCGGAGAAAATGCATTTGAAGCTCATCGAACCGCTTAGAGAATTATTCAAAGACGAGGTTCGTCGGGTGGGACGAGCGCTTGGGATTCCGGAAGAGATTATCTCAAGACAGCCTTTTCCGGGCCCCGGCCTCGCGGTTCGGATACTTGGCGAAGTAACGAACGACCGCGTGAAGTTGCTTCAAGAGGCTGATGCGATAGTAATCGAGGAGATCCAGAACGCGGATCTTTACGACAAAGTCTGGCAATCGTTCGCGGTCCTTCTGCCTATTTCAACAGTTGGTGTAATGGGAGACCTTCGCACATACGAGAATGCGGTTGCCCTTCGCGCCGTCGAGTCAGTCGATGGAATGACCGCTGATTGGGCCCGCTTGCCGTACGACGTGCTGCAGCGAATCTCTTCAAGAATCGTGAGCGAGGTCCGCGGGATCAATCGAGTCGTCTACGATATCAGCTCTAAGCCGCCTTCGACGATAGAGTGGGAATAGCCATCGACCACCCGCTGGTTTCACGGCTCGCGTTTCAACTCAGCAGGTTGCTTTCAAGAAGGACATTTAATCACGGAAGGCTCTGAGCGCGCGCCAAACAGCGCGATGAATCTGGACCGAGACTCCGGAATAGCAAGCAATTCTTCTAAGGCAGCGGCTCCAAGCACCTCTTTAAGGGTCTTTATCAAATCGCTTCCACAGAAAACGATCAGCTTTTGAGTAGACTGCAAGCCTGACGCGATGGCCGGGATCAGATCGCCGGCTCGATCGAGCGCCCTGCTTATCAGCAAGTCATATGACGCGCAATCAGAGACTTCGACGCGCGTATTCGCGACGCTGAGGTTCCGCAGTTCCAGCGTTTCCTTAACCTCTCTCAAGAAAGTCGCCTTCTTAGAGTTGGATTCGAGAGCCGTGATCGCAAGGTCACTTCTGAGTACCGCTAGGGGAACGGCGGGAAATCCCGCTCCGCTACCGATATCAAGCGCGGTTCTAGCGGCGCCTATAAGTCGCCCCGCTATGAGCGACTCCGCGTAATGAAGCCGCGCGGCTTCTTCCAAGGCCGTTATGCGCGTCAGATTCAAACGTCGATTCCACTTGAGCATCATTTCGTAATGCCGCTCGAGCAGGCCCGATTGCGTCGATGTAAGCGGCTCAATTCCGAACCTTTCAATTGTATTCGTCAGCGCCGCAACAAAGTCGTTCGTGGTAATAACGCCGTTTCCCATCCCACTATTCCCTGTACAGCATTCCGTCAAAATAGTACTATGGGGCCATTCGACAGGGGATAGTAACACCTCTCTGAAGTTGTTGGACGGTTTTGACTGGTTGATGCGTCGCGATAAGGCCGGCAGGCAGCCGTTGGTCACGCGTATCCGGGCAGCAGAGGGCGGGGTTACAAATGAAGCTCCTTAGCATACCTGAAGCAGAGAGATCCAGCGATATAGACGTCAAGCTCGTCGCTGTGCGAGCGTCTCGCTTCCGAGTGTTTGGCTCGGCTGAGAGAATACCGGATGCCGATCTGGCGATCGCCGATCTCAGAGACAGCGCGGAGCCGTCCGATTTCACGCAGCGGTTTCGGATTCTCGACCGCCATCCGATGGCGGCCGTTATTTTGGTCCGAAAGCTTCCCAACCCCGCGCAATAATGATCGGCTCAGCCATGTTATCCGACGGGCCCCGCCGGATGGCCTGCTCGATGTGTTGAACTGCTTGAGCCCGGATCATTTCTTTTCCAGCTCATTTTTTGACGTTGAACGCAATCGTCACCTGAGTGCCCTCGTCAGAACTTCCAGCAGTAACCGTAACAGCTCGCTTCTTATCTGAATCTTCTCCGGTGACGGTACCAGCCTGACTTGTCTTAAACGTCTGCACCTTCATGTCTGATTTCTTCAACTCACTTTCATAAAACGAAATCACTTTTTCGCTGCTGTCGCTGGTGCTGAAGTGAAAGCCTCCCGATTCCGCGTCATTGCCGCTAAAGGAATATGTTCCCGTTGCGGCGGCTCCGGGGTAAGCGGGCAGCCAGTCCGGCATCTTGTCTCCGGTATTGCCGAACTTCATGGACCCTTCGCTCGACTTGACTTCGAGGCTGCCGGATTCGCCGTTTCCTTTCGCCTGTATCTTTACCTCGTCCTTTCCATCTTCTTTGATGGTGATGTTGCCGTTCTTGGCGTCATCAAGCGATACGGTAATTACCTTTCCGGTCTTTTTATCCTTAACAGTAATGGTTGCATTCGCCTCGTCGGATGAGAGGACTTCAACATCCGGGTTTGTAGCCGCCACAAACTTCGCGACCGCTATCGCCGGGCTCCTCCTCATCAACTCGGGATCGAGTCCCATTTGCTTCGCCTTGTTGTAGACAAAATACATCGCAACCGCGAAGACGATGCCCCCGATTACTATAAGACCGCCACAGCCTACGAGAATGTAAACAAGAGGGCTCGTTTTCTTCTTTTCTTGATCCGCGGTAGGCGGACCCTGATTAATCGGAGTAGTGCTCATGCTCATATTAGAATGATCTCCTTATGTGATTTCCGCATCGACTATGCCGGGGCCGACGAGATGCCGGATTCTATCACCGCGGTGCGCCTGGGGATAGCACGGCTGTCCAAACAGCACGGCTGTCCAAGCCGGGCGGTATGACTGCGTCGGCAATTTACCGGAGCTACTCGCGTTTTAACGGCCGCTCCATCAGTTGACTGGCGGCTTCAATCGCCGGCTTATCTTCATAGAGCAATGCATAGGTGCCGGCGATTATCGGCATGTCGACTTTTAGCCTGAGGCTTAGCTCGTGGATTGCCCGGCAGGTCTTCACACCTTCGGCAACCTCGCGCATTTCGGCGAGAATCTCGCCGAGTTTTCTTCCGCGACCAAGCTCGATTCCGACGCGTCGATTGCGGGAGAGGTCGCCCGTACAGGTAAGAACCAGGTCGCCGAGCCCCGCAAGTCCCGACATCGTTTCAGCCCGCGCGCCCTGCGCCATTGCAAATCGCGTAATTTCAGCCAGTCCGCGCGTGATGATCGCGGCCACCGAGTTCATTCCGAAGCCGAGGCCTCTGACAACTCCCGCCGAAATGGCCACTACGTTCTTCACGGCTCCGCACAACTCGACTCCGATTACATCGTCATTGGTGTATATGCGGAAAGAGCTGGAGCTCAACGAGTGCTGTACCACCTCGCTAAGCTCAGCGCTCGTACTCGCGGCTACAACCGCCGTGGGATAGCCCCGGGCGGCCTCGAGCGCGAAACTCGGTCCTGAAAGCACGACAAAGCGAGGCTCGAATTCATTTTTTACGACATCGGCAACGACTTGCGATACGCGCATCAGCGTGCCGTTCTCGACACCCTTGGTCGCGCTCACTACGACCATCTCAGACTTAAGCCACGGCCGCATCCGCGCAAAGACTTCTCGCACGGCGTGAGACGGTACTACGCTCAACACGATCTCCGCGGCTTCCAGCGCTTCCTGGAGCGAGGTCGTAGCATTTATGTTCTCAGGAAGGTCGAACTCGGAAAGATAGAGAGGATTCCTCTTCGAATTATTTATCCCGGCGGCGACTTCGTCCTCGCGCGCCCAAATACGAATTCTATGGCCGGCGCGGGCGGCCGCAATAGCCAGCGCCGTACCCCAGCTTCCGGCTCCGATGATTGCAATCCGTTTCTCCTCGGCCGTTGTCCGCAATGTCATTCTCGTTAACCGCCGCTCAGACTGAATCTCGCATCGCGTCTTCTCGCCCGGGCTCGATCCTCTTTCCTATGCGGTTCTCATTGCCGCTCAGCAGTCTGCTAATGTTTTCGTGGTGCTTCCATACTATTAGCGCGCACGCGATGACCGCGATTATAACCAGCGCGCGGAGATGCGGGCTCGGAAACAACAGGCCATAGTAGAGCAGTATCCAAAGCGGCACGGCGGCGGTTGCGATGATCGAGCCAAGCGAAACGAAGCGGCTGAAATAAACTACCGCCGCCCAGAGTACCAGAGTTGTAATCACCGCGTAGGGCGCAATGGCCAGGAATACTCCGACTCCAGTGGCAACGCCCTTTCCGCCGCGGAAGCGAAGGAATACCGGAGCTATATGGCCGACAATCACGGCAACGGCTGCCAGGCCCATCCATAAATAATCATCTCCGGCCGCGGCGCGCACGAGCATCACTGCCGCCGAGCCTTTGGCTACATCAAGCGCATACGTAATCAGTCCGGCCGCGCGGCCTGCCCTACGCGTTACGTTAGTCGCGCCGATTCCTCCCGATCCCACGGCCCTGATATCTTCGCCCCGAGTAAAAACGAACTTGATTAACAGATAGCCAAATGGTATCGACCCGAGTAGATAAGCGGAGATGACCAGAAGCAACCTGAGAAGCATCTAGTACAGACCCTTCGCGCAACGGCCAGTCGCGTAAATTTTTACGAGCCGCGCACAATAGACGCGCCAAATATAGCCGATCAGATTGTTATCGTAGTACCGTCGAACTTCGTCACCGAAAGATTGGCGGTCTCGTTGAAGCAGTCCTTCTCTTCTCTAAGAAACCGTATCGCGAGCTCTTCGCCCAGCTTCAGCGACTCCGTCGCATCAGAGCGCCAGTGCACCCCCGCGAAGTTCCTGCCGATCGCGACGTTCGACGCAAGCTTGTTCAATTCACCGCCGACCGTCAGCGCGGCTCCAGTATAAGGCAGAAGCTGCGATCCATCCGCGCTCGCTTCTACCGGGTTCGGGATCACGAACGACTCATCAAAGAATGCTTTCAGTATGGTCACGCACGCACCGGCCACCGTCGCGTGGCCTGCACCGTAAGCCGGATGGGTCGGGCAGCCTTCCGGAAAGGCCATCGGCAGCAGATAGCTTCCATTTCGGGTGAACAGCTCGTTAAGAACAGACGAGTTCAGAACATCCGAATGAATGGGATAAGTCGCTGCGTGAGTCACATGATTATGGACTCGCCCGGCGAACGCTTCTGGTCTGAGCCGCCTATGCACAAACCATTTCTGATACCAAACCGCTTTCAATGCGGGCGTTGCAACCGAGGCGATAAGACTCGCGACGTGGGGGTCTCCAAGGGTGCTGAACGCTATCTGAGTCCGCGAGGTCCGATAGGGATTTCCCGCATCGCGCGGCGCTCCAATGCTGAACAGAATCAACATCGCATTGAAATAGGCTTGAAACAAGACATCGATATGCACCCATTGGCCCAGATCGCGGCCGTTGGTGATGTAGCGCGGCGTGGGATCAAACGCATCGCCCGGAGTAGAGGCGCCGTTTTGTACGGCGATCCAGTCTCCGTAGCCCGTGAGATAGTCAACGCCGCCCACGACGGTTCGCATGCGCCGGTCTACTCGCTCAACACCGAATGGAGTGTCCTTCCACAGGAATTGCGAAATATATGGTCCAGCCAGATCGCCGGGTGTAAGCCCTCGAAAGATATTTGCCACATTGACCGCGCCGCTCGATTTTGGCCCTCGAAAATCCGAGAGCCTTGACAGATCGGCTGCCGCGCGACCTATCACACTGCTGCTGCCATATTGAGTGAAGGGTACGTCGCGCGCGAGCGCCATCCAGTAGTTCTCAGTGATCTCGCCCGCTTCTTCCGCGCTGCTAAAAGCGGGCGCGGCTCTCTGCGCGAGACAATGCGAATCCGGACCTTCCATCGCGAAGGCGATGCCCGACTGAGGATTCGTCAACTTGACTCCCCGACCGATGGTTATACTTTCGAAGTCAGCGGCGTTACCGGTGGTGAGCGCGTGAATCAATGTATTGAACGCGGGCACGTCGACCTCGCCAAGATTGTTGTGCGGCAGCCCTTTCGAAAAGGAACCGATCTTATTGGGAAAAAGCTCCTCATCTCCGTTGGTTGGATGGCTGACGATCGGAAGATCTCTTTCACGCTGCGCGGCGGCGGTACGAATGCTGAGTGCGGCCTTCGCGCGCTTTTTAGCAACTGAGGGGCCGATTTCAACGTTAGGTTCGATCTCCTGAGCATTCGCGGAAACGGATGTTAACGTTGTAGCTGGGATGAGCCCGGTGACGCTTGCTGCGATCGCCGCCCCTCCCGCCGTCTGAAGAAATCCGCGCCTGTTGGTTCGCGGATCAACGCGCTTATTAGATGGATCTTCAGCCGCGCATCTATTATCAGGAGCCGCTGACTGTCCATTTTGTCCGTTCGTCTTAGCCATTATTCCCTCCTCGATCTGAGCGCTAATGAATGTTCGTCGAAAGGACTCGCCGCCAACGAGTCAAGATAGTGATGTGTTTCCTCCGGCACAACGGGTGAGGGGTGATAGGATTCATACCGGTCAGAGGATTCTTTCCGGTTGATACTCAAGTGACGCGTGATCCGCACATCGCGCTTCGGTATACCACAATCACGGCGCAGTGACATTATCTTTTGATCACACGAATGTCAATATCGGTCTCAAATTCGATTTTCTGTATGCTGGAAAGGCTGACACATGTAGGCCGATGGCGCCAGAGTAGCGCGCTGGTTTACCGCCGGAACGATACTGGAGCCAATCCACAGCGTCCTCGAGGATGATATTTCACGCCGGTGATTGCGCCGGTTACACGCGCCGTTGATGCCCTTGCAAATCGACCATCCCTCCACGAAAATCCGCATTGCTGAAAGGTTAAAATCAATGAAGAAGAGGCTCGGTGTTGGTTTCATAGGAAGCGGGTTTAATGCGCGCTTCCACATCAGGTCGTGGATCGGCGTGCGCGATGCAGACGTAAACGGTATCTGGAGCCCGACCTCTGAGCACGCCGAAGAAGCCGCGGCTATTGCGAGATCTTTGCGAGTGGGCGAGGCGCGGGTATTCAACTCGATTGAAGACATGGTTTCGTCTCCGGAGATCGACTGCATCTGGCTATGCGGACCGAACGATCGCCGCATCGAAAACATGGAGGCTGTCGTTCACGCCTTGAAAGCAGGAAAAGGCAATTTAATCGGAATCGCTTGTGAAAAACCTCTTGCGCGCAACGTTGCTGAGGCCGCGCGAATGGTAGAGCTCGTGGAACAGGCGGGCGTGCTCCACGGCTATCTCGAAAACCAGTTATTCACGCCGTCGGTAACCCGCGGGCGCAGCATCTTGTGGACACGCGCGGCAGCCTTGACCGGACGCCCGTATCTGGCGCGGGCGGCGGAGGAACATAGCGGCCCTCATATGGCTTGGTTCTGGCGAGGCGAACTACAAGGGGGCGGCGTTCTGAACGATATGATGTGCCATAGCATCGAAGTTGCCAGATTCATGCTTACCGAACCAGGCCAGCCTCGCGGCAGCATTCGTCCAATGAGTATTTCGGCGCAAATCGCTTCTCTGAAATGGACGAGGCCGGAGTACGCGGAGGCGCTCACAAAGATGTTCGGGAAAGAGGTGGACTACAGGAACAAACCCGCCGAGGATTTCGCCAGAGCGACCGTGACCTTCGCGGATGAACACGGACATCGGCTCATCGCCGAAGCAACAACTTCGTGGAGCTATGTGGGGCCCGGCTTGAGGCTCAGCATGGAACTGCTTGGGCCTGAATACTCCCTCTCGATTAACTCGCTAGACAGCGGTCTGAAGCTGTTCTTCAGCCGGAGGGTCACGGGCGAAGCGGGCGAGGACCTCGTTGAGAAGCAGAACGCGGAGCAAGGGCTGATGCCGGTTGTCGGCAATGAGGGATCGGAATACGGCTACGAGGATGAGGATCGCTATTTTGTGCGGTGTTTTATTGAGGGAAAGCAGCCTGAGGAAAGTTTCCACGACGGGCTTGCCGTCACTGAACTACTGATGGCCGCATATATGAGCGCTGAAGAAAAGCGCGAGATTGAATTTCCACCGCCAAACCTTGCTTCGTTCGTGCCCGCGGTCGCTAGAGGCGAATGGAAGGGATGAATATATAAAATCGAGGAACGCGATTAATTTCGATTGTTAGTCGATTGCGGCGTCGAGTCTCGCAAGTCGAACCCAATGGCGCAGCTATGATCCTGTTTTTCCGATTTGTGATTGCGATTGGGTTGCTCGCGGGAGCGGTCGCGAGTACAGCGTCTCAGGGCCGTCGATCAAGTCCTCGGCGGCGCCCTCAGCAGGGATCAGCTTCACAAAACACGGCTCGGTGGCTTGAGCGCATAGACTCACGCGCCGACTTCGACAGGCTCGCCAGAATCTACTACCGAGGCCGGTTTTACGCGCTTCCACACTTGATGTTCGTAATAGACCGAAGCAAGGAGAATCGCGTTTATTACGTCAACTCGAAGCTGTACCAGTTTCACAAGGACTTTTTGAACTCCACTTATCTCTCGCTCGAGCGCGGCCCAGTTCTCTTCGAAAATACATATCTCAAGCCGAACCGGAGATTCATTGTGGGAACCATCGCTTACTACCCCGCAATGAGCGGTTTCGCATTCGAATTCTGGGAGGGAGACAAAATAACCGAGCAGTTGCTGTCGACTGCGTTCGAAGCAATAACCAAATCATTCTTCACCTCGGTCTCATTCAAACCAAACTCTTCGGATCAGGAAGCCGCGGCGCATCGAATCAAAGAGATCTCGACATCGTCTGTTATTCCCGTCTTGACGCTGGGCGATCTCGCGAGCAGCAAAGAATACCAGGCGCTAAACCTGGCGAGCGGGATCGGGCAGCTTCGCATTCTCGATCGCGTTTCGGACGACACGGTGATTGACCGCAATCAGATAGTGATATTCAAGGAAACGCCGGTTCATCTGCCTCCTCTCTCGGGCATAATCACGGTGTCGCCGGCCTCTCCGCTTTCTCACATAAACCTGCTTGCAAAGGCGTGGTCTATTCCAAACGCGTACATCAAGAACGCCGGTGAGCTGTTCAAATCGCTCGAAGGCAAATATGTGAAACTGGCGGTGCGCGACAATGACTACACGCTCGAGCCGGCGGACCCGCGCGAGGTGACCGAGCGCAATATGAAGTGGATTAAGCGGGCGGACCTTGTTACGCCTCCGGCCGATCTCGAGTATGCGAATCTGACGGATCTCTACAACCAGCGAGCTTTGGATGCGCGGCGATTTGGAGCAAAATCCGCGAACCTCGGCGAACTGGCACATGCGAGAATTCAAGGCATAACCATTCCGCCGGGTTTCTCCATTCCCTTTTACTACTATCGCGAGTTCCTGCGCCGCAACAACCTCGAAGATAAGATTGCCGATGCAGTTGAAGAGGAGCGATTCGTTCACGATCCGGCATATCGCAAGTCGAGACTCGCCTCAATCCGAAGCTGGATCGAGCGCGGCCGTTTCGACGAGGCCTTCAAACAAGCAATCCTGACAAAAGCTCATCACGACTATGAAGGCAAAGGCCTGTTTGTTCGCAGTTCGACCAATGCCGAGGACTTGAAGGATTTTAGCGGCGCCGGCTTATATACGACCGTGCCCAACGTAAGGACAGACGAGCAATTGTTGTCGGCGATAAAAACCGTATGGGCTTCGGTATGGAACTACGAGGCCTACGAAGCGCGCGAAAGCTTCGGAATGAATCATTTCGGCGTCTTTCCAGGAGTCCTCATTCAGGTCGGCATCAATGCTGATAGCGCCGGCGTCGCGATTACAACCGATCCCTTCAACTCAAGTTCGAAGGAAAGCTCCGGAACCGTTTATATAAACGCCAAGCGAGGGCTCGGCATTCGCGTTGTCGAAGGTCAGAAAATCGCCGAGCAGGTGTTATATCGGACCGCGTCGAAGCGGATACAGGTACTCACCCGTTCCGAGGATGACACAATGCTCACCTTCGATGAAGCCGGCGGCGTGAAAGAGGTCAGATCCGAACAGGGCCGCGCTGTCCTTAACGATCAGCTCGTCAGAAGAATCGCGGCCGCGGCGCTTAAAATAAAGCAGGTATTTCGAGGGATGGATCAGGACATAGAGTGGGTATACGCCGGCGGCGCTCTGTACATAGTCCAGTCGCGGCCTCTGGCGAAATCGCAACCGTGATTCGTCTAACAGGCATCCTGCTGCGTACTGCTGACGCCGTCAGCATAAAAAGGATCGGGGCGCCCGCATCAACCGCGAGCGCCCCCTAAGGAAGTGAGATCCAGCTCCTAGCTTAGAAGCTGAATCTGAAACCGAACTGGCCCTGGAATGGAATTCCCAGAGGCTCTGAGAAGCCCGTCGCTCCAAACAGTCCGATCGGCTTTCCGAAGTCCACAGCGCCTTGAGCGTTCTGGAACGCGGCGCCGAAGTTGGCTGTGTTGAACAGGTTGAACGCCTCGAAGAAGAGGCCGAGCTTCATCCGTTCGCGGAGCTTGAAGTTCTTGGCGACGCGGATGTTTACCTGCGAGAACCAGTCGCCTCGAGCCGAGTTGGGCGCGAACTGATGCTGATCGTTGCCGTCAATCGTGCCGCGGTCATTGGCTACGCCGTCGCGGTTAGCATCGCAGCCGCAACCGGCCAGGATGCTGTAAGGTCTGGCCGAAGCGAGTTGGAAGATCGGCGAAAGCTGGAAGCCCCACGGCAGATCCCACACTCCCGACAGCACGAAGCGATGACGTTCGTCGGCGTCCGAAGGACCAAAATTCGTGTTTGGATCGAACTTGTCGAACGGATTGATCGGCGCGAGTCCGAAGTCACCGGTCGAGCCGAACCACGCGCGGGCGCGAGCCCACGTGTAGTGAGTCTCGAACTGGAACTTTCTCGAATATCGCTTCCTGAACGACACCGTAAACGCGTCGTACCGAGAACGGCCGTCAGACTGCGCCGCCGAGATTCTCGCGAACGGCGTCGCGGTCCCAAATGCAGCGATCAGATCAGCGGCATGAGCGGCAAATGCATTCTGGAACACCCTCGGGAAAGCGCTTGCCGGATCGGAAGCCTGCGCGTTGAACAACGGCCCCACTCTCGGATTTATGTCCAGCGTGTTGAACTCGTGGAGCCCAAGAATGTGGACATAATCGAACTCGAGCACCATATTGTTGCCGATCTGGTGCGCGTACCCGATGTTGGACTGCTGCGTATACGGCGAGGTGAAGTTCGGGTCTATTATGCGTCCGCGAGTACCCGGAAGCGGATTCACGAATGGACTCGGTATCACCGGAGGCGGAGTGGCAAGGCTGAGATTGTCGCCGACCACATTGACCTGTCCGTAGATCTCAGGGTGAGCCTGCTGAACGGCGAAGGTAACCACGTTCTGGAACGATTGATCGTAGTACAGACCGTAGCCGCCTCGAAGCACCTGCCGGCCGTTGCCCCTGAGGTCCCAGGCAAACCCGATGCGCGGCGAGAAGTTGTTCTTATCGTCGTGCGGAAGGTTGCCGTAAGAGCTGCCGATAATCTGAAGCGCCCGTACGGCGCGATTGTTCGCCTGGCTGCCCGCGTCGACAAATCCGAGATCCACGTCGTACCGGACACCCAGGTTGAGGGTCAGCTTCGAGTTCACCTTCCAATCGTCCTGAACATACCAGCCCAACTGCTTGGCCGGGCTCAGGAACGCGGTGCTCGGATCCCCGCCGCCGAGGCTGATCTGGTCGACGATGCCCGGCGTGTTGAAGCGCTGCGGCAGGCCGACGATTTCGTTGATTGTGAGGTTAAAGAAATAAGTCGGAGTTGAGAAGAAGTGGAAAAGGCCGCCAATCTCTTCGCGCGGCACATAGTCCACACCGAACTTGAGGCCATGATTGCCGCGGCTCCAGCTCAGATCGTCGCGAAGCTGATGCTTCCTCTGGGTCGTCTGCTGCGGTACGTTGGTGTTCGTACCCACGTCGACTCCGTCCGGAAAGATCAATTGTCGCGCACTGGAAGTGGCCAGGATCTGATTGTTGAACGTCGACCACTGATAGATTAACTGGTTGACCACATGCGGAGTGGCGGTCCAAGTCCACGAACCCAGCAGGCTATGCAGGTCATTGATCTGCTTGTCGCCGCCGCCGGCATCCGTGAAGACGGTGAAGAAGCCCGCCTGATCGTTGAGCGCTTTGTTGTTCTGACCCGAATACCGCACGCTGATCGTGTGGTTGTCACGCGGGTGGAAGTCGCCCTTGACCGTGAACTGCGTATCGTCGAACGGCTGAGTCAGCAGGCTCACCGCCGTATAGCCCAGCGGCGCGAGAAGCTGAATCTGGTTGAAGAATGCAGCCGGAACCGCGGAGGCGCCGCGTTCGCGGGTGTGCTCGACGGTGCCGAACCAGAAGGCTTTATCCTTGATTATCGGGCCGCCGATCGAACCCCCAAACTGCTGCCGGTTGAACGGAAGCTTTTCGGCGTTAGGATCGAAATCGATCGGATTGTGATCGGCAAGCAGGCTCAACGCATTCGCATTGAACTTGTCGTCCCTGAAAAATCCAAAGACGGTGCCGGTGAGTTGATTGGTTCCGCTCTTGTTGATGACTGAAAGCAGCGCGCCGCCGGATCGGCCGTTCGCTGCCGAGAAGCGCTGAGTTGAAAGCGCGAATTCCTGGATTCCTTCCATCGTGTAGTTCTGAAGGATTCCGCCTACTACGTTATCTTTGTTATCGCCGCCATCAACGGTGATGTTGATATTCCGGCCGGTCGAACCGCCGATGGAGAAGGTCCCGCTGCGGGCCTTTGTCGGATCGAACGAAGGAGCCTGGGTGGCGCCTGGTATCAACACGGCAAGAGACGCGAAGGAGCGGCCGTTTACGGGCAGGCTCTCGAGTTCGCGCTTGTCGACGACGCCGCCGACATCCGTCTTGGTCGTCTCGACGAGCGGAGCCGCGCCGCCGGTTACGGTGATCTGTTCAGCGGCGCCGCTTGTTTTCAGATCCGCGTCGAGCGTGACTCTGGACAGTACGTTTACGACTACGGGTTCCTGAATGTATTTGCCGAAGCCCTTCGCTTCGACTTCAACCCTGTACTCGCCCGGGGTCAACTGCGACAGCTCGAAGGACCCGCTGTCGCTTGTTGTGGTTTTCCGCTCGATGTTGGTTGCCTTGTTTACTGCTCTCACCGACGCGCCTGATACAACAGCTCCCGCCGGGTCTTTGACCGTACCGGTAATGGCGCCGGTGTTTGACGTTTGAGCTAGCGCGCTGGCCGGCACGACAAATGTCGCCGCGATCATAATCGCGGTGACAACTGCGGCAGCGGCCTTTCTAAATGAAAAAATCCTCATTTAAACCTCCTGAAATGTGCTGGTATCGGCAAAGCCGATACCGCTGGTTGTGAAGACAGGCCCGCGATGTAATAAAGAAACCGGGCCTTCGATTGCAATGAAGAACGGCGGATTGATCCGCGCGGCCTTCGAATGAAATCCGTAGAGATGCAGGGGCGTGTAGCTTAGTGCCTGCGCTGTCGACAAAAACGAATGAGTGCTTCTTAAAACCACACGAATTCCTAACGTTCAATTCTCGGTTTGAAGTACCATGGACTGGCCGGACTATTGGGACGAAGCTTGTGCAAGCCGGAAAACCTGCAACGTGCATTCCCTTCAGGCGGAAGAACTGCCGACGCCGATCAAATCTATAAAATTAAACGTGTTATACCTGCGGTCGGTAGACCTCCCAACCGGCCCAGGAACCGGCGGCTCTTCTGAATTTATGGTTTTTTTCCAGATTATTGAATGCGGGAGCCGAAGGCAGGATGAGTGTCTAGCGAGCCAGCCAGCATGCCGGCGTGACGAGCTTATTCTGGGAGGTAAGGAATGGATCGTTGCCGGGACAATTATTCACAATGGTCGAAGGAGGTTGGTCAGTGGGGCAGCTTCTTTTTGAGCTTCTCGATAGCCATACGAACCTGTTCGGACCGCGTATCCTGAGGATTGTCGCGCAGGTAGGTCTCAAGTCGTTCGATCGCCTTCGCGATCTCGCCTCGCTGCTCGTAGATGTCCGCGAGATAGATCGCCGCCAGCGGCTGTTTCCCAATTTCGTATGAGTGAAGCAGATTTGCTTCGGCGCCTTTGACGTCTCCGGTTTGAAATTCCGCGATGCCGAGAAAGAGGAAGGAGATGGATGATTGTTTTTCGATGTCGAGGCTCTTGGCCAGCGGCGCAATGGCGTCGTTATAGCGCTTCTGTTTCACGAGAGTAACGCCAAGGCCGACATACGGAGCGGCCTTATCCGGTTTCAATTCGATTGCGTTCTTGTACGACTCGATCGCCTCATCGTTGCGCTGCAGCTTTGCCTGTTGGTCTCCTAACCCAAGATGCGCGGCATAAAGCGCTGGGTACAATTTTATGGCTTCACGGAAATGCCTGATGGCATTGCCTGGGCGTTCCTCGTCGGCATCCTTCATGCCCTTCTGATATTCCTTGCGCGCCGCGTCCGGGACATTGGGGTCCATTTCTTCCACGGACACAACGCCGGCCGGCAGCGTCTTCTTGCCGGCCTTGAGTCTCAACTGAATATTTTGCGTGAACACCTGAGGCGCGTTTCCAAACGCGGCCACATCGGCGTAGACGGTGGTGGTTTCAAAAATCTCTCCATCACCTTCGGCCGTCAGCTGATACGTGCCGCGTTTGAGACCGTTGAATGAAAAGCGTCCGCTGAGATCCGTGAAGGTCTCGAACACTCGCGCGCCGCTAAAGGTGAGAGTTACTTTGACCGGGTTCGCCGGCGGCGCATTGTTAGGGAGAACGACTCGGCCTTGCAGAACGTGCCCGCCTTGCGCAAAGGCGCCTCCGCAGCAAATCTCAACAACAACCAGTGCGATGGCGGCGTGTAATCGGCGAGCCATGATCCTCCCTCCATGCAGGTCCGTAGTGTACCGTGCAGTAATCATACCTCAGAAGGCAAGGGCGCCCACGCATTACGCGGGCGCCCTTAACGGACCAATTACGAGGCGAAATCCGGCTACCAGTTAAAGCGGAGGCCGAATTGAGCCTGGAACGGAATGCCGATCGGTTCCGAGAAACCGGTCGCCCCGAAGAAATTGACCGGCTTCTTGAAGTTCTGACTTCCGATGGTTCCGTCGAACGAGTTGCCGAAGTTGCTCGTGTTGAAAAGATTGAAAGCTTCGAAGAACAGCCCGAGCTTCATCTCCTCTTTGAACTTGAAAAACTTCGACACTCGCAGATTCACCTGCGAGAAGGTGTCGCCCCGCTCCGTCCCCGGCGGCAGATGATGCTGATCGTTGCCGTCGCGAGTCTCGCGGTCATTCGTGACACCATCGCGGTTTATGTCAAAGCTGGCTCCTCCGCCGCTACCGGCGGGAAGAATGTTGTAGGGCCGGGCGGAACCGAGCTGCAGTATCGGAGACAACTGGAATCCCCAAGGCAGATCGAAGATGCCCGACGCCACAAAGCGATGCCGTTCGTCCTCGCCCGGATAGCCGAAATCAGCCTTCGGATCGAACTTGTCGAACGGGTTCTGCGGCTGCAGCCCGAAATCTCCAATGACCCCAAACCAGGAAAGCGATCTTGCCAGCGTGTAATGCATGTTCAACTGGAACTTGTTCGTGTATCGCTTCCGATACGAGATGGTGAACGCATCGTAGCGCGAGCGGCCGTCGGACTGCGCCACGCGGATGTTGCTGAACGGGGTGACCTGACCAAAGGCCGCGATCATCTCCGCCGCGTGAGCGTTGAACGCCGCCGTCAGCAATCTCGTCGGGCTCGGGCTGGTCCGCTGAGATCCGAGCAGAGGACCAATTCTCGGGTTGTAGTTGAGCTGCGTGAACTCATGCAGGCCAAGAATGTGAATGTAGTCGAACTCGATCACCGCATTCTTGCCGATCTCCTGAGCGAAAGTGATATTGGACTGCTGAGTGTACGGAGATACGAAGTCGGGATCGAGCAGACGGCCGTTCACCGGAAAGCCGATTGCCGGATTCAAAAGCGGCCGCGGGAAGGTCGGAGCCGGCGACGCCAGGCTGAGCCCATCCGAGGTATCAAGAATCGACGCGTATATTTCGGGATTTGCCATCTGAACGGCGAACAGCGGTACGTTCAAGAAGGACTGGTCATAGTAGAGACCGAATCCGCCCCTGATCACCGAGCGGCCGTTGCCTTTGATATCGTATGCAAAGCCGACTCGCGGCGAGAAGTTGTTCTTGTCGTCGTGAACGCCTCTCGCACCGAGCGGGTGACCGATGATCTGAAGCGCCTTTAACGTCCTGTTGGTTGCGTTTTGATGCGCCGCATCGACGAAACCGAGGTCAACGTCATATCGAACGCCTAAATTCAGCGTCAATTTTCTCGAGACCTTCCAATCGTCTTGTACATACCAGGACGCCTGCTTGGCTCCATCTCGAAGGTCGAACTTGGGATCTCCGCCGGCAACCGCGATGTCGCCAACGATACCCGGAGTGTTGAACTTCAGCGGATGAGTGACAATTGAGCTCGGGTCTTCTACGAAGTCATATTCCGGCGAGGACAGAAATGCGAATAGTCCTCCAAGCGTCGGCTCGAACACGATATCACCGCCGAACTTGAAGCCGTGGTTCCCCCTGCTCCATGTCAGGTCGTCGCGGATTTGATGCTTGGTCTGCAGCGTTTGCTGCGGCACGTTGCCGTTCCGGCCGACTGCAACGCCGCTCGGGAAGGTCAACAGAGTCAGATCCGACGTCGCTACGATCTGATTGTTGAACTGCGAGAACGCATAGGTGAAGCTGTTGACCATATGAGGCGTCGCGGTCCAGTTCCACGAACCCACGATGCTCTTATAGTCGTTAACCTGCTTGTCGCCGCCCGAAAGATCCGTGAAGACCGTCAGGAAGCCAGCTTGATCGTTCAATGATTTATTGTTCTGGCCGCCCCATCGCACACTCAGCGAGTGATTGTCGCGCGGTTGGAAGTCCGCTTTGAACGTCCACTGCGTGTCATCGAAAGGCTGCGGCAGGAATTGAACCGCTTTGTAGCCAAGCGGCTCCAGCAGCTTGATCTCGTTGAACGCTTGTGTCGGCACGATCGAGGTCCCGCGCTCGCGCGTATGTTCGACGGCGCCGAACCAATATGCCTTGTCCTTGACTAACTTTCCGCCCACCGAACCGCCAAACTGCTGCCGGTTAAAAGGCGGCTTAATCGTATCCGCCGGATCGAACAGATTCGGATTCGCGTCGGCAAGGAGCTTGGGCGCGTTGGCATTGAATATGTCATCGCGGAAGAATCCAAACCCCGATCCGTGGAACTTGTTTGTTCCGCTCTTATTCACTACCGAAAGCAGCGCGCCGCCTGAACGGCCGTTGGCCGCCGAGAATCGCTGAGTGGAAAGGGCGAATTCCTGGATACCCTCCATCGTGAAATTCTGAAGAATTCCGCCGACGGCGTTATCCTTATCGTCAGCTCCGTCCACCGAAATATTAATATTGCGTCCGGTTGAACCGCCGATAGAGATCGTGCCGGTTCTCGCCTTAGTTGGATCGTACGATCCCTGCAGCGTCGCTCCCGGTATGAGCGTCGCCAAGGAAGCGAATGAGCGCCCGTTCACGGGCAGACTCTCCATCTGCTTTGGATCGATGACGCCGCCGACGTCCTGCTTCGACACTTCTATAAGCGCGCCGCCGCCGGTTACGTTCACTGTCTCCGCGGTGCCGCTTGGTTTCAAATCAGCATCCAGCGATACGCGCGACAGGACGTTAACGGTAACCGGTTCCTGGGCGTACCTGGCGAAGCCCTTCGCTTCGACTTCGATCCGATAGTCACCGGGCACGAGCGCGCTCAACTCGTATGCTCCGGAGTCGCTGGTCGTTGTCTTGCGTTCGTTTCCCGTTGCTTTGTTAACAGCTTTGACTGTTGCTCCGGCGACCACAGCCCCAGACTGGTCTTTCACCACGCCTGTTATTGCGCCGGTGTTGGATGTCTGGGCCAGTGCCTGCACCGGCACAACCAGCGACGCCGCCAGCATCAAGGCGGTCATCACCGCCGTAACAGCCCTTTTGAACTTGAGAATACTCATCGGAACCTCCCTTCCGTCGTTTTTCTTTGTATGTTTCGACCTGCAAGTGAGTTTCAACAGTCTCGGCAAAAAGCGGCAGCCTGAATATAGGCAGACGCGCAGCCGGTCTTATCCCGCTTATCACCAAAACCTTGATCGTTGAATTCGCTTGAAATCGCATTCAAGGCGAACGAGAAACTGACGCTTCTCCTCTTGAATGCGCGGGACGATTCCCTGCTCACATCAACCTCGTCCCAAACGATAGGAGCTAAAACAATTGCTTTTCCCGGCCGTTGCCTAAGATAGAAGATCGGGGGGTCAAAGTGCACAACCCGCTAGCCGGGCCACTGGCGGCTGCCGATTATATCACCTTATGCCGTTTTGCCGACCCTTTTTGTAATCTCCGGCGCCCGGCTAAAAATCGGGCTAGTTTCGTCATTGAATGGTATCGGTTGCCGTGTCCGGCACCAATATGGGCACAGGCGAAGAGTGATGGAGCATAATGAGCCAATCCGACCCGTTGCGTACGAACAGGTTGGTCGCCACCGCCAGCGCGGAATCGAAGCTGTCTTCATCAAAGATGGTGATGCTCTCTTTGCAGGTCACGCAGGCGACCTCGCCAGCCCTAAAGATTTGGAGATCCGTCGGCGCCACTTTGATCTTCTGACCGGACTCGAATATTCGCTCCCAGCTTTTCTTCACGCGTTCCCAGCCCGAAATCATGTCCCATCCGGGATGTACGCACCGCGCGGATTCATCGTGCAGCCAGAGCTCGTCCATCAATTGGATGGAACCGGATTCCAGCGCGCGATAGAAGCGGGCATTCGCCTCTTCAATCTGTTCGTCGGATTCTTCATTCATAGCGAGCTTAGCGAGACTACACTGGCCGAACGCCGGATTCAATCTCATCGCTCAAGTTTGTTCAAGTCTCTCGCGGTCGCGAGAAGATGCGAAGCATGCATTCGGTGGTCGCTGTAGAGGGCTGTAGAGCGCCAACTTTCTGGACCGTCATCCGAGGTGCTAAGATTCGTCGTGCTTCAGTTCCTCGAAATTCTTGCGGAAAATACGGTCGAAGCTAAGGCATGGCTCTCTCTTTTTAATTCCGTTCCACACAAGTAATAAAACTATGTATTCGACAAACGAGCCCAGTATAACGGTGATCGGCGGCGGACTGGCCGGCTCGGAAGCGGCCTGGCAAGCCGCTCACAGGGGCGCGCACGTACGCTTGTTTGAAATGAGACCCGTCCGACCTACTCCCGCGCATCAGAGCTCCGACCTGGCTGAGATAGTCTGCTCAAATTCTCTCAAGTCCGATGAACCCGGAACAGCTCCTTATCTTCTCAAGGAAGAGCTTCGCCGCGGCGGCTCGATGTTGATCGAGGCCGCGCATAGTAATTCGGTTCCAGCGGGAACGGCCCTCGCCGTCGACCGGGAAAAATTCGCGGAAGAGATTACTCGCAGAATCAGCGCGAACCCAAATATCGAGATCATCAGAGAAGAGCTGACCTCAATCCCCGATACGGGCTTCGTCATAATAGCTACCGGCCCGCTCACCTCGCCCGCGCTTTCCGAAGAGATAGCGAAGCTCACCGGTTCCGAGCATCTGTACTTCTACGACGCGATATCGCCGATAGTCGATGCGGACACCATCGACAATAATCGCACCTTTCGTGCGGCGCGATACGGCAAAGGCGGAGACGACTATCTGAATTGCGCATTCAATGAAGAAGAATACGCCAGCTTTTATGAGGCGCTTTTATCGGCGGAGTCCGTGCCGCTTCACGAATTCGAAAAGACCATGTACTTCGAAGCCTGTTTGCCTATCGAAGAACTCGCCCGGCGCGGGCGCGACACGCTTCGATACGGGCCAATGAAGCCTGTAGGCTTGAGAGATCCGCGAACCGGTCTTCAGCCTTTCGCGGCGGTTCAGCTCCGGCAAGAAAACCTTATGGCCGATAGCTACAACCTTGTTGGATTTCAGAATCATCTGAGGTTCGGCGAGCAGAAGCGGGTGCTCAGGCTTATCCCGGGACTTGAACAAGCGGAGTTTATAAAATTCGGACAAATCCACCGAAATACCTTTATATGTGCCCCTGCAGTGTTAACGGAGACATTGCGGATGCGGGACCTTCCGCGCGTGTTCTTTGCCGGACAGATCTCCGGAGTCGAGGGCTATATAGAGGCCATCGCGACGGGTTTCATGGCAGGCGTTCATGCCGCCGAAGCGATGCGGGGCCGCGTTCCCGAACCTGCTCCAAGGATGACGGCAATGGGAAGCCTCGCTAATTATATCTCGCGGGCGGAGACGAAGAATTTTCAGCCGATGAATATTACGTTCGCGCTGCTGCCTGCGCTCGCGTCGGATCTGGCGCGCACGAGAAGAAAGAAAGCCGACCGGCGCAGGCTTCAGGTGGATCTTGCACTGCAGGATTTTGAGACTTGGAAAAATCGATATTTGCTCGGTGAATATGAAGCTACTGGAAACGCTCAAAGCTAAATCGCGGCTGATGCCGGCCGAAAAACATATTCCTGAAGCTGCATCGGCAACGCCAGCGCCGCGGGCACGGACTCGCATCATCATATCAATAGCGGCAGTCGTACTGTTTGCGGTCATCCCGATCGCATTAATTCCTCATCCAGTTGCTCACGCCGCCTTCTCGCGCCAGGACACGAGGCCGCGCAGGGCTGCCGATCCTCAAGACGAAAAGCCGGTCAAGCTGAGCACCGATCTTGTGACCGTTCTGACCGCCGTGTCGGACACATCCGGAAACCACATAGACAACCTGACCGTGAAAGACTTCACCATCTTCGAAAACAACACGCCTCAGGAAATCGCGGGGTTGTATAAAGCCGATCAGGTCCCGCTCAAGCTCGTGTTCCTCTTCGACACCTCGAGCTCGATCAAACATAGATTCGAGTTCGAGCAGCGCGCCGCGGCGCGATTCTTTCGCCAGATTCTGAAACCGGGCGATCAGGCGGCGATAATCAGCGTCTCAACCGATCCCAGGCTCGAGATTCAATTCACCTCAGATGTGAACAGGCTCGTAGACACGCTCGAGCATTTGGAAGCAAAGGGAGCCACGGCGCTCTACAGCGCGATGATAGAAGCGGCGACATACCTCCGGCCCGCGGATGGCCGGCATGTGATGGTTATGCTATCCGACGGCAGCGATACCGCATCGGGTTCCAGTCTCGCCCAGGCGCTGGCGGAAGTTCAGAAGGCGGATGCGGTGATCTATGGTGTTCACTCGACCGGTGTAGCACCCTCGGCGAACGTGCAGGATCTGGCCGGCGAATTCGTGATGAAGGCGGCGAGCGAAGACACCGGCGGCCGTTCGTTCTTTCCCCCAATCTATCAAAATCAGAAAGAAGAGATTCGCGATCTAGACGACATCTACAAACGCATCGCCGCCGAAATTCGCGCCCAATATGTGCTGACCTATTATTCGAAAAGCGACGCTCGGGACGGCAGGTTTCGAGAAATCAGAGTCGAAGCAAAAAGACCCGGGCTGCAAGTTCGCGCTCGCCGAGGCTACTACGCGGCAAAGGCGTAGCACGGAGAAAGAGCTTATTCCCGCTCTACCGTTGAGCAAGCCGTGCTCCGCGTGCCAAATCAAAATCGGACAGATATAATCCAGCCTCACTCCGTACATCGCACAAGGACAACTCTATGATCATTCAGACGACGAAAATTGCGGCCGTTTTGCTCGTATTGACCGCGATTGCGAGCGGTGCATTCCTGCTCTCCTCCAAAGTTCGAGCCGCGAAATCGACGCAGCCCGATTCGGCGCAAGATGCCGATGCCGCGCTGAGAGCCCGCGCGGAGCGGCTTCATAAAGAAGCGATCGTCATCGATACGCACAACGACATCACCTCTCCGCTGCTCGAAAACGGTTTCGATCTGGCGATGTCGGGCGACGACCCCGCGGGCAAGGTCAAGACTCACACCGATCTTCGCCGAATGAAACAAGGAGGGCTCGATGCCGAGTTCTTCGCCGTCTACGTCGGCAAAGAGTTCGTCAACAAGACGCCGGCCCAGGGCGGCGGCGCGGCCAGGCGAACCCTGGACGTGATCGACGTAGTCTACGAGCAGGTGCGCCGCCATCCAGAGTCGCTCGAAATGGCTTTCACCGCCGAAGACATTCGCAGGGTTTCCGGCAGCGGAAAGATCGCCGCGCTTATGGGCATCGAGGGAGGCCACGCCATCGAAGACAGCTTAGCCGCGCTGAGAATGTTCTATAAGCTCGGCATTCGATACATGACGCTCACTCATACAAACACGAACAACTGGGCCGACTCTTCCGGAGACATCGACGACGCAAAGATAAACCATCACAACGGACTCACTTCATTCGGACGCGATGTCGTTCATGAGATGAACCGCATCGGAATGATGGTCGACATTTCTCATGTCGCCGACAAGACTTTTTATGACGTTATAGAAACGAGCGCCGCGCCCGTAATCGCCTCGCACTCCTCGGCGCGGGCGCTCGCGAATCATCCGCGAAACATGACCGACGATATGCTTAAGGCCGTGGGAAAGAACGGCGGCGTGGTGATGGTCAATTTCTACGACGGCTTTCTCGATCCCGCCAAAGCCGAGATAACCAGAAAGAACCAGGCGCTCCAGACGCGGCTCGAAAAGCAGTACCCGAACGATCCCAAACGCGTCCAAGCCGAAATGCAGAAGCTCCAAACCACCGTCAAAGCCAGAACGCCTCTATCGATTCTGATAGATCACATCGATCACATCGCGAAAGTCGCGGGTATTGATCACGTAGGCATCGGTTCGGATTTCGACGGAGTGCCGCTCACGGGACTGCCCGAGGGGATGGAGGACATCTCGAAGCTTCCGAATATAACGATCGAGTTGATGAAGCGCGGTTATTCTGATCAGGACATCAAGAAAGTGCTTGGAGAGAATTTTCTTCGCGTGATGTCGGAGGTCGAGCGGGTCTCACGTGAAAAGCGAATGTAATCGCCAATGTTTTCTTCACTCGGTACGTCGCCGTCTGACTCTCCAAAGCGAGGTAGAGAGGTGAGTGAGAGAATCCTGGTGTCATGGAGCGGCGGCAAGGACAGCGCGATGGCGCTCTTTGAGCTTATTCAAAGCGGGCTATACGATATCGCGGCGTTGGTGACCACGGTAACCGAAGACCTGGACCGCATAAGCATGCACGGCGTTAGGCGAGTGCTTCTCGAACAGCAGGCTGAACAACTGGGCTTTCCGCTCGAACAAGTGCTCATCTCGCGGGAAGCCGACAACGCCCAGTACGAAGCGCGAATGGGCCGGGTGTTCGCTCGCAAACGAGATGAAGGCGTCGGCCGGGTCGCTTACGGAGATCTCTTTCTCGAAGATATAAAGAAATACCGTGAGTCCCATCTCGCGAGTCTTGGTATGGCCGGGCTCTTTCCGCTTTGGATGAAGAACACCACTGAGCTGATTCATCGCTTTATCGATCTCGGATTCAAAGCGGTCGTAACGTGTGTGGATTCGGAAACGCTTGATGGCTCGTTCGCGGGCAGCCTGATCGACGAAAGCTTTTTGCGGCGGCTGCCATCCGGAGTCGATCCCTGCGGAGAAAACGGCGAGTTCCACACGTTCGTGTTCGACGGCCCGATATTCAAGAAAGGCGTAAGAATCACGACCGGCGAGGTCGTTCAACGCGGGCGCTTCTGGTTCCGCGATCTTCTTCCGAGTTGATCGGATCGGCAGGATTTCGTCGATTGACAAAGGCATTCGCGAGCCGCTAAAAGAGAGGGTCCAACTGCCAGTGGAATATTCGCGAGACCGGCCGCGACTGTATGAGTAGATTGTAGGAAATTGTCCGGCGAAATCGCTCAGGACTCGCAACGTGAGCGCTATTTAAAGCCTCGGCACGCACCGCGGGCTGAACTTAAAACCTAACGACAGGAGCAAGAAAAATGAAAAATCGTATTCTGCTATCCCTGATACTGTTGTGCACCGGCGTTCTGGCCGTATCCAGCGCGCGGGCGTTCGGCAATCCGCCCGAGATCGGCAAACCGGCGCCGAGCTTTAGCCTGATGAGCCACGAAGGCAAACAGGTGAGCTTGAAAGACTACTCGGGAAAATGGGTGGTGCTTTACTTCTACCCGAAAGACTTCACTTCGGGCTGCACACTGGAAGCTCGAAATTTTCAACGCGACATCGCGAAATACGAGCAGGCCGGAGTCGTCATTCTCGGCGTCAGCGTCGATGACGTAAATTCGCACAAGAGCTTCTGCGAAAAAGAAGGACTGCACTTCAGACTGCTTGCCGACACCGATAACAAAGTCTCCGAAGAGTACAACTCGGTTATGGAGTATCAGGGCAAGAAGCTCTCCGCGCGCAACACCTTCATCATCGATCCGCAGGGTAAGATCGCGAAGATCTTCATGGGCGTAAAACCGATGCAGCACAGCGAAGAGGTGCTTGCGGCTTTAGCGGAGCTTCAGAAGAAATAAGCGGGTCTGATCGGCGAGGCTTTAGAATTTCAGCCTCTCGATTCCTGATTCAACATAGGGCGCGAGTGGAGCAATGCTCGACTCGCGCCCTATTATAATTCCACCTTCTAAAAATTCGGACTTGCCGGCATCTCGTCCCAGGTGCGGCCGTCGATCTGACGGCCGGCTCGCTTCTTGTTCACTCCGCCCCACTGCTTAAAGAAGAACGCCACGTTCGCGGCGGCAGCTTGATCAATCAAATCGGCAACCCACTCACGAGCCATGGGCCTCGAACCCGGTCCCGACTCGCCGCCGACGATTATCCAAGCGATGCCTCTTAAATCGAGGTTAGGGAGCGCTTCAATTAACGGCTCGAGTGAAAGAAATTTGACGCGCGCGCCGGTGTTCCGAAGATCGTCGATGCGGCCAATGACCTCGCGGCTCTCGACGCTCACTCCCATCCAGATGTTCGGCGACCACAAAAGCTGTGGGCTTAGATCGACAAGCCGGGCCGAACGCTTTGTCAGGATTTGAAACTGATGCCAGTGGGCCTCTTGCATGACTGCAAACACGCGCTGGATGCACTCCAGCGGCAATTGCTCGTGAAAGAGATCGCTCATTGAATTGACAAAAATGCGGCGCGGCTTACGCCAGCGGAGAGGCAATTCCAACGATTCCTCAAGCAGCGTGACCTTGCCGGTCCAGCGCGGCCCCTCCTTTGTTGACTCCGCATATCCCTCAAACGCCATCCCCTGCCCCGAGAACCGCGAGGCAATCCGTTCGGCATAACAAAAGCGGCAGCCCTCCGAAATGCGCGAACAACCCCGCACCGGATTCCAGGTAGCCTCGGTCCATTCTATGGCTGACTTTTGCCCCATCAAACAGCTCCTCGATTGCGGTACTCTCCGAAGAATTTATCGCGCATCATCATCGCCTCGCCGGTATACTATAGTCCGACACAGGCGAGTCCAGCTATGAGGTAGTAAATCAAAAGAGCCGACAAACAGATTATCGAACGGGGACGAGGAAGATGAGCAAACAGTCGATTAGGGTTTTGAGTTTTGTAATTATAGCCATTGTGAGTGCGGCCGGCGTCGCCCGGAGTCAGACAAGCGATCAAAAAGACCACCACGAAAATACCGCGAAGAAGCTTCAACTTGAGCCTTGCCGGCTTCCGGGTTGGAACGAGGACGTGAAATGCGGCAAGTATGAAGTATTCGAAGATCGCGAGGCGAAATCCGGGCGCAAGATCACGCTTCGCCTCGTATTGCTGCCCGCGCTTGCTCTGGCCCAAACGCCCGCTCCGGATCCCATCTTTTACTTTTCAGGAGGCCCCGGAGGAAGCGCCGTAGACACCATGTCTCGAGCCGGCGCTTCTTACCTGGCTGGCTTGCGCCGCGAGCGCGACATCGTGTTCGTTGATCAACGCGGAACCGGCGGGTCCAATCCCCTGGTATGCAACAATCTCTACCCCGACAAGAACGATATGTCCGCGTACTTCAGTCAGGTTGTGACTGTCGACCGCCTGCGAGCATGCCGCGCTGAGTTGGAGAAAATAGCGGATTTGAAACAGTACTCAACCCAGATTGCGATGGATGATCTGGACGAAGTCCGCGCGGCGATGGGTTACGACAAGATCAATCTATACGGGGCATCATACGGCTCGACGGCTGCTCTTTCTTATCTGCGCCAACACGGGGATCACGTTCGAACGGCGACCGTGCTTGGAGTAGCGCCTCCTGATATGAAGCTCCCGCTGCCTGTGATCAAAGGCGTGCAGAACGCGATTGACCGCCTTATCGCCGATTGCTCGTCCGACCCGAAGTGCAAGGCGTCGTTTCCAAATCTCAAGTCGGATTTTGAAGCCGCGCTGCGCCAACTGGATAAAGGACCGTTGAGCTTCGACGCGGCGAATCCCTTCACTCAGAAGATTCAACACATCACGCTGACGCGGCCGGTTTATAACGAATTCGTTCGCACGATGCTGTACATTCCGGAGTTTTCGAAATGGCTTCCCTTGTTGATTCATCAGGGAGCGCAAGGCGATTTCAGCTTGTTCGCCACCGTATCCTTTCAAAGCTTTCGCACTATCGAAGATCAGCTCGCGAGGGGTATGCATTTTTCGGTTGTTTGCGGAGAGGACGTCCCGTTCATAACCGACGCCGATGTCGCGCGCGAGAACACCGGCTCTTTTTATGGCGACTATCGAGTGAAGGCCTATCGACAGGTTTGCGAAAGCTGGCCTCACGCCAATGTTCCGGCGAGTTTCGCGACGCCCGTCAAATCGGATGTACCGGTCCTGCTGGTCTCAGGCGAAGCCGATCCGGTAGCGCCGCCCTGGCTGGCCGCTTCCGCGGCGAGTCACCTCTCAAACAGCCTGCACGTGACCGTGCCGCATACGGGTCACGCCTTCTCATTCTCATGCGTGGACGAGTTGGTCAACAAATTCATCTCGCAAGGATCGGTGAAACAGCTCAATCCTTCCTGCCTGTCGGCAATTCATCGTCCGGCCTTCATTACTCCTGAGATGTTGACTTCACTAAGCGAGAGCGGTTCGGGAGACAAAGGCGAGGCGCCCGCGAAATCACCTGGCGAGCAGATTTGGGAAGGCAGTCTCGATGTTGGAGCGACGAAACTGAAGCTTGTCCTGCATATCTCCAAAGCCGACGGAAATTTTGAGGGGACTCTCGACAGCCCCGACCAAAAGGTGAACGGCTTGATGCTGGATAATATTGTCTGGAAAGAGGGAACACTGAGCTTTGAGATTCCCCTTATAGGAGGCCTCTACGAAGGCAAGACCAATAGCGATAGCTCGGAAATAAGCGGCAAGTGGAAACAGCAAACCCTCAACTTGCCGCTAATTTTCAAACGTTCGGCGACGGGTTCAAAGTAAGAGGCGCAGCGTTCTATGGCGGGATATTCCGGAACACCGCTCGCGAAAAAGCTTGGATTCAAAGAAGGCTTTAGAGTGGCTTTCATCAATGAGCCGAGCGAGCTCCTGGAAGAGATCGGCTCATTGCCCGAAGGGATCGTTTTCGCGGCTCCGACGGCTCATAAGGTCGACTTGATCATGCTCTTCGTTAAGGAGCGATCCGAGCTGGTAAAGAAGTTTCCGATCGCCGCGAAGCGATTGGCTCCGGCCGGGATGCTGTGGATCGGTTGGCCTAAAAGAGCTTCCGGCGTCGCCACTGATCTGTCGGAGAACATAGTGCGCGAGATAGGCCTTGCAGCGGGTCTGGTCGATATAAAGGTCTGCGCGATCGATGAGACCTGGTCCGGACTCAAGTTCGTAATTCGGCTCCGCGACCGCCCCGCATCGAAAAAATAAGCGAGACGTTCTCGCATTTCACCAACCTTGCTGCCGTTCTCAAAAACATCTACTATCCGCTGTCGAACTTGTTGATGCTTGAGCGTGGATGCAATTTCAAGCGGCCAGGCCGAACATTGGCAGCGCAGTCGAACACCAGCACACAATCCGTCCCGATTTTGAAGGTGACTACCATGCGACGAGTGATCCTTGCGTTTTCGCTTCTTGCGATTTTCTCACTTGCTTCTTCAGGACTGCTGCCCGCGCGCGGTCAGACAGCCTCCGTTTACCTTTTGAAGCCGGCGCATATCTTTGACGGCGACTCCGCACAGCTCCACGACGGCTGGGCGGTTCTTGTGCGCGGCGAGCGCATAGAAGCAGCGGGACCCGCGGGCGACATAAAAGCGCCTTCGGACGCAAAGATCGTAGAGATGCCCGGCGTGACCCTGATGCCGGGCTTGATCGAAGCCCACTCGCACGTCTTGCTGCACCCTTACAGCGAAACGCCATGGAACGATCAAGTCGCTCACGAATCACTGGCGCTTCGAGTCGCGCGCGCCGTCAATCATTTGAGAAACACGTTGATGGCGGGTTTCACCACCGTTCGCGATCTCGGAACCGAAGGCGCGGGCTACGCGGATGTCGGACTCAAGCAGGCAGTGCTACAGGGAATCATTCCCGGGCCGCGGATGATTGTGGTCACTCGCGCGATCGTCGCCACGGGAAGCTACGGGCCGAAGGGTTATGCTTCAGAATGGCGAGTGCCTCAGGGCGCTGAAGAAGCCGATGGGGTCGACAGCCTGACGAGAGTCGTCAGGGATCAAATCGGCAAGGGCGCTGATTGGATCAAGGTTTATGCGGATTACAGGTGGGGAACACAGGGAGCCGCGCCTACTTTTTCGCTCGACGAGTTGAAGCTGATCGTGGAGACGGCTCGAAGCTCTGGCCGGGCGGTCGCCGCGCATGCTACGACAGCCGAAGGTATGAGACGCGCGGTGCTTGCCGGGGTCGAAACTATCGAGCACGGCGACAGCGGCACGCCCGAGGTGTTCCGACTGATGAAGGAGCGCGGCGTAGCGCTGTGTCCGACGCTGGCGATCGCCGGAGCGAACTCCGAACACAAGCGGGCCAGCTTCAAAGCGGCTCTCGAAGCCGGAGTCACGATCGCAAGCGGCAGCGACGTCGGCGTGTTCGCGCACGGAGACAACGCACGCGAGCTCGAGGCAATGGTCAGTTTCGGGATGGCTCCTGTCGATGCGTTGAGATCGGCGACCTCAGTAGACGCCCGGGTACTGCATATGGACAAGCAGGTCGGTCAGGTCAAACCTGGACTGCTGGCGGATTTGATCGCGGTTGAGGGTGATCCCACCCGTGACATTTCCGCGACCCGGCATGTCCGATTCGTAATGAAAGGCGGGGTTATTTACAGGCCTTTTTGAATCGGCGGTAAATAAGCATCAGTTCTTGCGCTCACCCAGAACCTGGCGCATCCAGTCCGTCATCGTTCCAAAGACGCTTGCGTGAAGAGGCCGCCCGACTGCCAGTGAGTGATCCGCTCCGGGGATTTCGACGAATCGCGCTTTGCCCGGATGAGAGCGATTGACGTTATCGACAATGGCGCGGCTGTCAGCATCGCTCATAATCGTGTCCGCGCCGCCGCGCATGACGAGCACGGGACAGCTCACCTTTTGCCACACCTCTCCGAGATTCAGATCCTGGAGTTGCTGATAAAACGCAGCGGGCCGGCCATACTGTCCGTCGGGAGTGTCATACCAGAAAGGCTTCCAGTCGGGATGCTTCGCCAGAATCTCACCCGGGCTCTGATGTTGAATCAGGAAGAGATCGTAGAACTGAGTGAATACTCTTAGCGCCTGGTTGATCTCACCCGCCGAATGCTTCTCTCCGGAGAGCCGCACTCTCTCGTTTTCGAGCATATGCTCGTACCACGTGCGTCCCCACGAGCTGGCGGCCACGAATCCCGCAACCGGATGAGAACCGGCGATCAGCGGAGCAGTTCCGCCGCCATTACTCAGACCTACAACAAACACGCGATTGAGATCCAGAAAGTCGTACTTCGACATTGAATCGAATGCGGCGCGGTAGCCTTGCAGCTCGGTCTGAAAATCGGTCTTCGCGCAATCACCTTCGCTCTCGCCGACTCCGGGCTTATCCATTCGCACGGTGGCGAATCCCGATTTGTCGGCCAATCGAAGTATGATGGCCCCGAATCCGTCCGTCTCGCCGGCAGGGTACTCAACGCTGTCGCAGCTCAGCCAACCTACAATAAAAACTACCGGAACCTTGCCCGGCGCGTTTTTCGGCCGCGTGATAAAAGTGCGCAGTTTCTGTCCCGTACCGATTTTCACCCAATCATAAATGATCTCGGCGTTCTGAAAGTGCTCGCGCTTTTGGGCGAGGGCCTTCGCGGAACTGGGCAAGCTCACAACCGAACAGACAAGAACTCCCAGGATAGCTGCTATGCTGGCGGCCTTTAATCGGGAGCCAGGCAGAGCTCGGCGAAAAGGGCGCGGCGTCTTCGAATCGATGCGTGTCGTCATAGGATGAGTGAAAACCAATGTGAGAATGAGTAAAAACCAATGTGCTTATGGATAATCGTTCAACTCGGCGAAAGGCAGTCCGCACGGGTAGAACAAATTGAATATCGGCTGCTCGACCGCCTCCGCGAATCCCAGCAGCAGCGGAGCCTGCTCCTCGAGCTGCGTTTTGCCGTTCTCGATATCGGCCATCAAATCGGCCGAAATCTCGAGCTGAGCGGCAAGCTCCTCGCGCGTGAGGCCGCGATCTTCTCGCTTTGCCTTTATAAGCTTTCCACACTGGCCGGGCTCCTGATCCGAGTCGGCGAACTTGCCCGTTCTGCTTATCAAGCGGGACGTAGGAGTCTTGAGCTTTATCGCAATAAGCGCGAGCCGCGGACCCCACTCCTCGGCGGGTGATAAGCCGGACTCGAATTGCTGATATTGCTCTTCAGTAAGGCGGAGGCGTCCGGCAACATCCGTCTCCGTGAGCTTGCGGCGAACCCTTTCTTTTTTTAACACGTCTCCAAGCTTCATTGTATTTCTCCCCTGGTATTTCTCTCCCGTGCCGCCAATTGAGTGCGGCGGATCAGTGCGGCCTATTTATGGCCGACTCCGTCATACTATTGCTGCGCGTTGACCGCGGCAGCGGCCAGTTCAAGATCGTCCGGCACACGGAAGCCCAGAACACCGCCGCAGAATTCGCGCCACTCCTCATTGTTCTCGTTGAACACCACGTTCTCGCCGGGCCAGATCGATTCAGTCACGGTGAAATCCTGGTGAATGAACACGACCTTGTCGTCATTGAAGGCGCCTTCCGCATCTTGAGCCGCGTCATTCGCGCCCTTGCTCTTCCAATTTATTCTGCTTTCGGACCAGCCGGAAAACTGGCGCAGCTTTGCAAGGTAGAACGCCTTGCAGTATTTCCGTTCTGATCGCAGTCCCTTTGCGCGTTCGGCGTCGGTCCTATCTTCAACTTCCCGGAGATATTTCGCGGCGTCTATCCGCGCGGCAGCCAGCGCAATCATGTATGGAGTTCGATTGTCGCGCCCGACATGAAATACGTCAGCGCTTTTTTCAACCAGCAACTGGATCATAGAAAGATCACCCACGCCCGCGGCATGATTCAACGGCGACCAACCCTGTTCGTCGCCTTCATCGATATTCGCGGTAGAAGCCAACAGCGTTTCGACCGCTACCGCGTCTTTTGCTCTTATCGCACTAATCAAAGATTCGTTCGCCATAACTACTCCTGTGTGTCTTAACTTTCGTTCATCGGCAATCAGTCTTTACCGGCTTTACCGGATTTTGGATTCTCAATCGAGCATCAATTCAATCTCGCGATCCCCGGCACTGGCAAGGCGGATATCGCCTACAACGGCGCCGCTTTTCACGAGCGCCGATCGCAACTCGTCAAACGCCGATTCGAGCGCCGCATACTGGACGGCAGTCACGGCCTCGTTGAAGAAGGCCGCCAGATTGGTTCCCTGCTGAAGGCTCGTTTCCTTTGAGTCGCGGTGATTGAACCCCCAACAGATGATTCGCGATCCGCAGGCATAAACGGCAACATTCGGCGAGAGGGGCATGTCCTCGGCGCGGCCTCCCAACGGCTCGAATGAATCCGTTTCGGGCGCGGCGAAGCGCAAACTTATATCTCGCTGGGCCAGCCGCTCGAGATCATAGCCTCCCATTGGCGCGAGATGTTTTGCCGACAGCGCGCAGTAGAGATTCACCGCGGGCAACGGTGTCGAGATCGCCTGCCCCTTTAACAATCGTCGCGCAAGCTGCTCGGCGCTGCACTTATACTCGGAGGGCTTCAGACCCATTTGTTTATACGCAGCGCGCCACCCGGCAATCGCAGGGTCTTCAGCGATGCGCTGTGGATCCGGTATTCGCGCGGTAAGAGTCGACCGCGCGGATTCAACTAGAGAATCGATGTCCAACTCGCTCGAGGCCGATGCAAGTCCTCTCACCAGAAAGCCCCCGGCCCTTATATCGGGAAAGCGCGCGGCAACCGCGGAGTCGATGCTGAATCCAAGGCGCTCCATATTTTTCACGACGCTTATCGCGATGGCACTATGGCCATTTCGGTTATGTCTCCGTCGACGGTTATCGTTCTATCCAGGGTAAGCGTTTCCGCGTCGTAGATATCGATGATCGGTCCGGGTCCATAGATGTACAGCTTTTTCGCATCGGAGCTGGCCGCGAATGTAAACCGAGCGCGATTTTCGAACTCCGCCTTCTTGATAAGCTTGCGAGATTGAAGATCGAATACCCAGAATTCACAGCGGCGATTCGGATCCATCGGACTGGTCACGGTAACCACAAATGCCTTCTTTCCATCAGGGCTCACGTAGAGCCGACCTCTTATACTGAGCGACACCGCGAGAGGAATCAAATCGACCTTCTTCGAAAGAAGGTTCACTCTCGCGATGCCCGAGATCGAACGACGCGCCTGCAAGTCGGTAGACGTAAACACCGAAGTGATGAAATCGGGGTTCTCCTTCGGGTCGGTCTCGCCGGCAAAGGAGATCGCCGAAGCCCCGGGATGCGAAGGCTTAGACAGTTCAATCTTATCGACCTGCTGAAAGGTATTCAGATCGAAAACCAGCACATCGTCCTTCAACACGTAGAGAAAGCGTCCGTCCGCCGAAACCCTGTAAGCGGCGTCTTCAAAGCCAAACCCCTGATCGAAATCCTTTGGGAAATCGAACGTCTTTACGATCTTCAACAAATCGAGATCGATGATATGAAACCTGGCCTTTTGAATGCTGTATCTGTCGACTTCCTTGGTTGCGGTCTTCAGCGTCAGATAGAGAAACCGCCCGCGCGGGTCGATAGCCGAACTGATGACGAGTTGAGTTTGATTTGGTTCGCAAAGCTGCAGGCGGCCGGCGACTTTTCGATTTACCAGATCGACCACTTCGAGAACGCGCTGTCCGGTGATCGCCACCAGCCTTCGCCTGTCATAAGAGGCAAGAATGTATTCCGGAATGCCGGATTCGATAGGAATCTCGCTCTGTACTTTGTATGTCGCCTCGTCGATGACGACGATTTTGTTGGGCCACGCTCCGACATAGAGATAACCGGGCGCTTCAACGCCTCGCGCACCAGGCGCGCTCAGCACAGCAACTAAGGCTGAGAGTATTGCAATTGTGATGGGACGCAACTTCGTCGTTCCTGCTTTATTCAAGGTTCAATGCGCTTACCGGCGGTTCGTTTACCTGGCCTGACATACTCACGGAAAAACGAGATCGATATTGCGCCAGTCTTTTGTAGCGTTAGCGCATTTGCTCGACCAGTCCGGATAGTTCGTGAGGTGATCAGGCACCTGCACCGGCCAATAGCACGACAGATAACAGTCGTGAAGATCCCTTTCAACCGGCTGGCAAAGACCCGCGGTACTGCCCGCCGCATCCGTCTCCCATCCTGGAGTGAACACGAGAGTGCAGCCGAGCGGATAGTGCGGTCCAAGCTTCGGCTTCGGCTGCTGAATCGATAACGCGCACACATCTTCTTCTTGAGAGATGATGACCTCTTCGATCAAACGCGCTTTCCGATTTATCGGCGTCAAGTGTTTCATGAGGACCTGTTCGTTATGCTCACCTCAAGAGCGTCGAGGGATCCCATCGCACGTAGAGTGGAAAGGTCACGAGCAAGTATGCCCGCGCGATAAGAACCGACTCCGATTTCGACGAGCCTCCTGGACGAAGCGCGGCCACGATCCAGACATCTCCGGAGTTGTTACGCGAATTCCGGCGCTTTGGATTAGGCCCCTCGATCGCCGGAGTAAACAAGCCATGCTCGTCGATGCTTCCCACGAAATCCTTATCATCATCGTTGAGCCCCGATGGAAATTCTTCGATGGACCATTGAGCATCGACCGCCCCGAGATTTAGATCGTCGGACGTCTCGACCTCCCCATCGGGTCCGCGATTATACGCGATGGCTTCGAATTGCTGGTAGTCCTTCGGATATTTGGCGCCGCCAATCCGAGCGAGTCCCGTACCGGGCGAGATCTTTATATAGTCGATCTTGTCGAAGACCGCTATCGCGTCCGGCCTTACATGATTTCGCAGCGAGATGGCATGCAAGCCGTTCGGCGCCTTCGAATCAACGCCCACGTCGACAACGATCTTGTCGCCGGTCGCGCTCACCAGGGAGTTCACAGTGATGCCCGCCCCAAGATCGACTTCGCTCGCTTTGATATCCACGGGCAGGTTCGCACCGTAAATAGCAAGGCGAGTCGATGACGCGCCGGATCTCAATGCCGGTAGATCGGCGCCAGAAATAAGCGGCTCGCGTCCTATCCTGCGAAGCACGACATCTATGCCGAACTCATCGTAGGCTCCCCAGAACATCCGGCCGTCCATAGCCGTCCAGTCGCGCGACAGCATCAGCGACTGCCGAACGGGATCGTCTTTAGCCGAGCCTTCCAATCGTTCCCGCCAGCTATATCCGCCGTAAACGATTGCCCGGCCGGTTCGGGCTTCAGTGGAGCCGTCCTTGATGTATACAAGACTGCATGCGGTCTTGAACTCATCTTCGGCCTGGCCCGCGGTTATCGTCGTTTCGCCGAAGACCCGCCCCTTGCCAGGCCGGTAGCCGCTGACAAGCCATCGGCCTTCCAGCTTCGGAGAGTGCATGCCCGCTCTCCAGGACTGCCATTCAGGGGTCACCAGGGGATAGGTCTTTGAGAAGTATTGTACGGCCCTGTCGACCGGCTCCTGATGATCGGTCTCCGGAAGATCAGGCAGCCCGGGCGCCGGAGAATAGCGATAGAACCCCTGAGTCGACACAAAGGGGAACATACCGATATGCAGGTTGGTCAGGAGCCGCCATTCTTCGCCGGTTCGTCTTTGAGAAATTATCCTGCCGAGTCCGTGACACAAAGTGCACGTCGAGCGCACGGTCTCGTCGGGGACGTTCTCATTGACGACGCGGTGTTCGGCTTCGTAGAAGGCCGGACGTGCTTCTTCGGGAGCAAGGCCATGGTGATTGCTTAAATACTTCACAATCTGCCTTGCATCGTCCGGCGCCAAACTCAACCCGTTCAACCGCACCATTCGCTTGATGGCCGCTTCCCACCCCTCTGGCGTTCTTCGTTGAGAAGAGATGCGGGTAAGACAGCCGCGGTCGTCGCGCTGATGACACGGGCTGCAGCGTTCTATGACAAGCGGGTTGCGCACCGGAATGCATTCTTCTTGATTCGCGTCGTCCGCGGCGCGGGCGGGCACTGACCACCGCCCACCCGCACAGACCCACGTAAGAAGTAGAAGTACAAATCCGGATGCGATAGCCCGTCCAGTCAATTCACGCTCCAGCGCCTTTTGCCTTCATAGCGACCTGCTGCTGCGGTTCCCACGGCCTGTGGAGATTGTTGATCCGCAGATTGGTGAAGAACTGCTTATAGAATGACCAATAGGAGCTGTCAAGGTACTCAATCTTGCCGACGACTCGCTCATGCAGCATTGCGAATCTGTCATTGGGAACGCCCGGCAGCCAATGATGCTCGACGTGGAAGTTATTCCCGTCGACAAACCACGACACGATCTTGCTTGTCTTGATTGTCCGGGTGTTCACCAGCACGTTGGGCAGCTTGGTGTTGCAGCCGATGTGCTCCGGCAGCTCGATCAGCGCGTGCAGCGGCACCGCTATCAAGAAGGGAATGAACCAGAGTTTGAGAAAAAGCGTTGTTTGAAAAACCACCGTCACAACCGCCATTACCGCGACGAAGGCTCCCATTATTTGATACTCGGTCCTTATTTTGGCGGCCATTTTAGGCGTCGCTTCCTTCTCCCTGACGAGCTTGCCAAAAACCGACGAAACGATAAAACCGGCGACATCGCGGTAGTGGCGAACCATCCAGAGATGCGGAATCAGCGCCCTGATCGAGTTCAACTTCTGATAGGAATAATTGAAGAACTCTTTATCTTCCGGCGTACCGAGGAGCCTGTGATGTTTAAGGTGGCTGTTCTGATAGTCGGAATACGACACAAAAGTTGGGAGACCCAGCGTGACGCCCACTATCCGATTCCAGATTCTGGTCGCATAAGCAGTGCTGTGAAGGCATTGATGCTCGAGCTCCACGGCGTGGGCATAGGGAAAGCCCAGCAACAGCGAGGGAAGTATCCAGAATGGCGTAGGCAACAGCAGGGACAGCGCCACAAGGGCCGAAGTGATTAATACGAGCACGACTATTTTGGCATGAAAATGCGCGCTCTTGACCTGGGCCAGCGCGTGCATGTTCATGCCTTGAAGCACTTGATCTACTGAGAGCATTTTTTCCTCCTGTTAGTCAATTCGGTTCGACGCAGGATCGACTCTGAGAGGCGCCAGTGTCGGTCGAAAACTGAATTGATAGTGGCTATCGTTGAGCGTCGGTGGACGCGACGCCAGTAATAGGACGTTTTTGAAACACGTGAACGCAGCGCTGCCGTCGCGCGGCTTACCGCACGCTATCAGCGCTGCTTATTGCCGCCTTGTTCGCCGCACAACGTGCAGCACGAAGGAGGCGTTAGGAACTGCTTGCGTTATTTGGGAGTCAGTCTACGATCTCCACATCAATCCAGTCGGGGCGCGGCTGAATGCGATCGAGATCATGCTGAAGAACAATGAAGTCTCCGTCGCGGCTCACTTCCCTGAAACCACCCATCTTGTAGGTTATTAACATCATCCGGTTTCTATTATTGCTGAGGAATTCAGCCTGCAGCGCGACCCCGGCGTCACGGGCGAGCCCAAGCAGGTGATTCATGAAGATCGTACCGACGCCGCGCGACATAACCCTGCACGACATCAGAAACAGTTTTATCGTCCAGACCTCGGGGTTCTTCTCCACAAGCGTAAGGCCGATCTTTCCGTACGATCCGAACTTATCGGTCAGGCCGGCTATAAGGAGCAGATGATTCGGCGAGGCTCGAAACGCATTCAACTCCTCGAAAGAATAAGTGTAGCCGGTCGTGTTTAGCTGATGAGTGCGCACGGTCAATTCCTCGGCTCTCTTGAGATCTTCTTCCTGCGCGCGGGCAATCGTGAATTCCATTCCCAGCGTCGCGAGAAATTCCTCGCTCGGACCGATGAACTGCTCTTCGGCGCGCTTCCTTTCGACGTCCGCCAAATACATCTCGCGCCGCCTCGCCGAATCATCGGTGATAAACGCCGGTATGAACTCGGTGCGATCGGCCAGCGAGTCAAGCTCGCTCGAATCGAAGACAGCAATTTCGGGCATGGCGTGCTTAACTTCTTCGCGCTCGTAAGGCTCGTCGTCTATGAAGGCAACCGCATCCAACCCGATATTGATTGAGGTTGCGATGCTTCGGACGCCGGCCGCCTTTGAATTCCAGTTTATCTGCGGATAGAGAAAGTATCGCTCCAGCCCGAACTCTCGGAGCTTTTCCATAGCAAGATCGTGATCGTTCTTGCTCGCTATCGAATGGAGTATTCCGCGCTTGTCGAGAGTATCAAGAGCGGCCCGAACACCGTCCCTCAATTGCACGGAATCGCTCTCGAGCAGCGTTCCGTTCCAGAGCGTATTATCAAGATCCCATACAAGCACCTTCACTGTTTTCTTTTCGGTTTCAGATTGCCCGTGGGCAATGGCAATTTGCGGTGTAGTCATCAGCGCTCTCCTGAATGTTAGCTCTACGTATCGCGATCATTTCAGATAAGACCTTTCAGATAAGACCCTGTAGGCGCGGCCGTCTCTGGCCGCCCCTTCTAACGAATCTCAAAACTTCGCATCATCGCCGGCTTGTCCTATCGCAAAGAAGGGCGACCACTGCGGGCCGCCCCAACATTTAATTAAACGAGGTCCGATATACTCGATTTACAACTCGCCGGGCGGGTTCCGTGCGATGGTGATCTGCTGAATCTCGGTGCTCCCTTCAATGATCTCTACGACCTTTGAATCTCTGAGGTAGCGAGCCACCGGATAATCCTCAGTCAAACCGTTGCCGCCGTGAAGATGAACCGCGTCATTCGCCGCCGAAACCGCTGCTTGAGAAGCAAAGTACTTCGCGACAAGTGTCTCGGCCATGGCCTCGGCATCGCCTATTTCTCTCAGGTATCCCGCCCTGTAGCACAGCAAGCGGGCAGCCCGCGTATTCACAATCATATCGGTAAGCTTGCGTTGTATTAGTTGATGGTCTCTGAGCGGCACGCCGAACTGGCGCCGGTTCGCCGTGTATTCGAGACATGCATCCAGACATGCCTGAGCGATTCCGACCGCTCCCCAAGCCACACTGTAGCGGCCCAGATCGAGCGCGGTTGAGAAGACATGCGAGAGTCCAAACCCCGGCCTGCCAACGAGGTGCCGCGACGCCAGACGGCAGCCGTTGAATTCAAGCTCGGCCATCAGCGACGCGCGAGTTCCCACGATCCCGTGCATAGGCGTTCTGGAAAAACCGGGTGTAGTCGACGGCACGAGAAACGCCGTGAGCTTGTCCTCGAGTCTCGCCAACACCAGAAAGAAGTCGGCGATCTGTCCAAACGTGATCCACTTCTTTCGGCCAGTGATGACGTACTCGTCGCCTTCCCTTACAGCTTCCGTGCGGACGGATGCCGCGTCACTACCTGCGTCCGCTTCGGAGAGAGCGAGAGCACACAGTGCTTCGCCGCTGCCCAAGCGCGCGGCAAGACCCGCCTTCAACTCGGCATTGCCCCATCGACGAACGGCGAAGGCAACCATATCGTGGACGGTCAGCAGCGATCGCAGCGAAGAACAGCCGCGGCCGATCTCTTCAGTGAGCAATCCATAGGTGATTGCGTCCATGCCGCCTCCGCCCGAATCGACCGGAAGCGGCGCTCCAAGATAGCCGTGCGATCGCAGTTGATCGATCACATCGAGAGGAACTCGCTCCTCACGATCCCAACCGCCCGCGTATGGCGCGACCCGCTGCTGAACAAATTCCCGGAATCGCAGCCGCGCCTGTTTTTGAGCGTCCGATAGCTCGAGCTTCATTCCTGTCTGCTCTACGGCCCGTTCGGTTTGCATGGCTAGACCGCGACCCCGGCGGCGCTGGTCTTGCGCTCGATCAGAGCGTCCATATTTTGAATAGTTCGGAAGTTCTCGAAATCGAGCTCGTCATCTTCGATGGTGAATCCGAACTCGCCTTCGAGAAAGTTCACCAGTTGAAGCGCAAGCAGCGAGTTCACGAATCCGAGAGCGAATATGTCCTCGTCATCCTTGAGCTCGTGATTTCGAAAAAACCGCGATAAGAACTCCTTGATTCTAGCTTTCCTGTTATCTGCCAAGGCTCTCCTCCTATTTATGCGTATCAGTGCTATCAATGCTATCAGGGCGCATCAGTGCTATCAGGGCGCATCAGATCGAGGGCTCATAGTTATAAAAGCCGCGCCCGCTCTTCCGGCCGTGCAATCCGGCGCTGACCATCTTTTTCAGCAGCGGACTGGGCCGATACTTGCTGTCGTTGTAGCTCTCGTACAGCACGTCGAGTGAAAACAGTATCGTGTCGAGGCCTATGAGATCGGCGGTCTCGAGCGGCCCCATCTTATGACCGAAGCACCCTTTGAAAATCCGGTCCACGTCTTCCGCCGATGCGACCTGATCCTGCACGAGAAAGATCGCTTCGTTGACCGTCAGCATAAGAACCCTGTTCGAAACGAAGCCGGGCATATCGTTGACTACTATGCCCTCCTTGCCCATCGCTGTTAGAAGCGATCTCACGCGACTGAGCGTCTCCTCGGAGGTGTGGTAACCGCGAATGACTTCCACCATCGGCTTGAGCGGCACGGGGTTCATAAAGTGGATTCCCGCCATCCGATCGGCGCGTTTAGTCGCCGAGCCGATCTGGGTTATCGAGATGGCCGAGGTGTTGGCTGCAAAGACACAGTCCTTCGGACATATCGGGTCGATGTGGTGATAGACCTCTTCCTTCACCTTCCATTTTTCGACCACGTTCTCGATGACGAAGGTGGCTTCACTCAATCGCTCATAATCACACGTGAAGGTGATGCGCTCCATGACAGCGCTCGCCGGCTCGAAGGGCTCTTTGCTTTTTCGGAACAGAGCCCGGGTCTTCAGGTCGCGCCGTATGATACCTCGCGCTTTCTCGAGCAGTTCGTCGGTCAGGTCGATAAGAATAACGCGGTGTCCTGTTTCGGCCAGATTCTGCGCTACGCCGGTTCCCATGACGCCGGCGCCAATTACTCCAACATACTCCATGGTTTTATCTCCAGTGGTTATATGATCTCGCGTAACGCTTCGGGTTTGCCGCTGTCGTTTTAGTTTCGCTACTCAAAGTTGTAGTGCGTTGATCGAAGAGGGGCGGGCACGGAGGCCCGCCCGTACAGTGATTTTCACGCACCGGTCATTTTCACGGGTCAGTGATTTTCGCGCGCCCGCGCAAGTCGAAACATCCTCGGCTCTATGCGCCGCTCTATGCGGAGACCGCTTCTTCCGTGGCTGCGACGTCCGGGAGACGATCTTCCAGATATCGCAGCGGCCGATACCTGAAGGCTGCTGAAACTGACAGGAGACCGATCACTCCCATAGCCACAAACATCAGAGCGACCCCGCGCCCTCGGCCCGTACCAATAATCGCGCCCGCGGTGGACGCGAGCAGCCCCTGAACTTTCATCAGCGGTTCGAATACCCGATCCGCGAGAGGCCCGGCCAGCAAATACGCGAGCGGCAGCGAAGAAAGCGCCGCCATGCGCCGAAAGGCGAACACGCGCCCTTGAAGATCGACCGGCACCTTCGTCTGCCAGATCGTCTGACTGCACGTCGATATCAACGGATCGCAAAACAGAAAGACGAATGCGGCGGCCCCGATCAACTCGGCTCGCGGTTGCAACACCCCAAGAAACAACACGACGGCGCGAAGCAGGTTAAGCCCGAGAATTAACGGTATTCGCCGCTCCGGACCGCGCCAGATGCTGACCAGTATGCTGCCAAGCACGACTCCAACGCCGCCTGTTGAAAGAACAATACCCAGCACCTCCGCCGAAGCGAAGCTGAGCACCAACGGAGGCAGAAGCACCTCCACCATCCCTACAACAAAATTGGACGCCGCAAACAGAAGCAGAAGCGCGAAGAGCTCTCTTCGCCGGCTTATGTATCTCCATCCAAAAGCCGCCTCGGCGGCAAACAAACGGAGCTTGCCCTGTTTCGCGATCCCTTCTTCGACGGCGCGATCGGGACGCGGTATCCTGACCGCCGCAAGCCCACACACGCCGATCACCGAAGCAATCACGTTGAGAGCAAGCACGCGGTTTAGTCCGAGCGTCGCCAACAGTAGGCCCGCCACGAGCGGCGCGGCTACCATCGCAAGCGACGTACTCAACTCGACCATTCCATTTGCTCGCGACAAATGCCGTCGCGGCACAAGCAACGTTATGGACGACGATAGAGCCGGAAACTCCAGCGATTGAAGCGCGGAGGTCACCGACACGATCAGGTAGATCTCCCAGAGCCGCAACTGGCCCGTTGCCGCAAGAAAGACCAGCACCGACGCACATACGCCAGCCCCAGCCGTGCTGACAAGCAACACCGTCCGTTTGCTCCAGCGGTCTACGACCACGCCAGCCAACGGCGCGAGCGCGATTTCGGGAACGATCGAAAAAAATGAGATCAGCGAGAAATCGGTTGCCGATCTCGTTTCCTGAAACACCCAGACGCCAAGAGCGAATCCTGTCAGATGCGAGCCGAAGAGAGAGAATACTTGTCCCAGCCAGATTGCTCCGAAGGCGGGCACTCCTTCCAACCGCAGGCCCGAAGCACCGGGGCCTTTCCTGGAAGAGAGCCGTTGAGCACTACTCACAACGGAGTCCGTCGATCGGGTCGAGCGTAGTCAGGCGAAACATCGGCAGCGCCGTAGACAGAATCGAAATACCCAACAACAGCAGGATCGGAATAAGAAACATCTCGGGGGCCGTCGCCTTTACTTCATACAACAGGCTCGTTAGCAATCGGCCGAGCACGAATCCTCCCACCGCGCCGAGAACGAGTCCGATCGCCGCGAGTCGAGCGCCTCGCCCGACTACGAGACGGGTCAGGTCCGCCCAGCGCGCGCCAAACGCCATCCTGACGCTGAACTCTTTGGTTCTCTGCATAACCGAATACGCCGTAAGTCCGTACACGCCGATGGCAGCCAGGAACAATCCCAGCCCCGCAAAGAGGCTGCTCAACAGTGCTGTGAACCGCTGGGGTCCAAGCACCTCTGCTATTCTCGCGTCCATGGTGGTTATCGATGAAATCGGCTGATTGCTGTTGATGCCCCCAAGGATCCGGCGAATCGACGGCATTAGACTCACCGGGTCGCCGCTCGAACGCACCATTAGATCAATCGGTATGTCGTTTTCATATTGCGCATAGGCGAGATACCAATCGGGACGGTCTACCTGGAAGTTGTACCGATCTTCCTTTACGTCGTCTACGAGCCCGACAACGGTGAGCCATTGCGCGGTGGGCTGCGGCGGATGTCCCTTCTTCACTCGCTTGCCAATCGGATCTTCCCCGGGCCATGCCCGCTTGGCGAATTCCTTGCTGATGACAACCACGGGAGTCGTGTTGGGTTGATCCTGTTCCTGGATGAGCCTTCCTTCAAGCAAGGTCACGCCCAGTGTTTCAAGATACTGAGGCGAGACTATTCGGTGCGCGGTCACGGGCGTTTCGGCGGTATCGACCGGCTGGCCTTCAACCGTGTACCACGAGTCCCAACTGCTGACCGATAGCGGAATATTGGTCGTCGTGCCCGCGGATACCACACCGGGCACGGCCCGGACCTGTTCAAGCAGCCGGTTCATAAAATCGACGCGCTGGCCGTACTTCGTGTATTCGTTCTCGGTGAACGCGAGCTCCATCGCCAGAAGATGATCGGGCTTCATCCCGAGTTTGGCATCGCTGAGTTTTTCGAAGCTCCTGATCATCAATCCGGCGCCGATCAAGAGAATCGTCGCCACCGCGATCTCTCCGATCATCAACGCGTCAAACATACGGCGGCCGCGAACTCCGCCGCCGCTGCGCTGCCCATCTTCTTTGAGCTGTTCGACCAGATTCGGGTTAAGCAACATTCGAAAACCGGGAATCGGCGCAACCAACATCGCCGTCAAGAACGAAATGAGCACGGTGAAAATAACGACCCGTCCATCAAGATGTATGTCCTCGAACGCGCCTCGCAACGCGATGAAATTCACCGGCCGAAGCGAGATCAAGATGGCAACAAGAACGCGCGCGGCCAAAAGCCCTACTGCGCCGCCGACGAAGGAAAGGAGCATGCTTTCCGCGATGAGCTGGCTTATCAAGCGCTTCTTTCCGGCCCCAAGCGAGATCATCACCGCGGTCTGGTGGCTGCGCTCAACCGAGCGAGCGAGCAGCAGACTGGCGACGTTGGCGCAGGTGATCAACAACAGGAATCCGACAATCGCCAAAAGTAGAAAGAGCGTCGGTTTAACATAGCCGGTGATATCCCCGATCAATTGCTGACGAAGCGGGATCAGCTTGAGCCCCCAGCCGCTGCGATATTCCGGATAGGCTTGCTCCAGGTGCTTTGCGATTGCGGCGGCTTCGACGTTGGCCTGCTTCACGGACACGCCGGGCTTAAGCCGTCCGACCAAAAAATAGTCGCGGTCGGCCTGATCCTTAATCTGCATGGCTTCGATGTCGAGCCGAAGCGGAATCCACAGGTTGGTCGCCTGCGGCAGGTCGAAGCCTTCAGGAAGCACGCCGATCACGCTGTAGGTATTGTTATCGAGCTGGAGGTTTCTGCTGAGAATATTGGGGTCGCGTCCGAACATCGTCTTCCAGAGCGAGTCTCCTATCAGCGCAACGCGCGGCGCGCCCGGCCGGTCGTCAGCCGCTGTAAAGGTCCGCCCCAGGATCGGCTCGATGCCGAGCGTATGAAGGTACTCGCTGCTTACGTCCGCGCCGTTTATTCGCTCGGGCCGATCTCCGCCGAGAAGCCTGAACGCATCATACCTGCCCAATCCGGTCGAGGTGAACGACTGCGCGTCCTTGAACGCGATCGCGTCCATCAAGGAGGCTTCAAAGGTGTCGTCCTCGGTTCGCATTTCAAGCGTAAACACAACGCGATCGACATCCGGGACGGGAAGCGGCCTCAGGAGCAGGCTGTTGACCACGCTGAAGATGGCGCTGTTGGCGCCGATTCCCAGCGCCAATGACAGGATGACCACCAGGCTAAAGGTTTTATTGCGAATCAGTCTCCTGAAGGCCAGACGTGTATCCAGCAGTAGGTTTTCCATGACTACTCCTTTTTACTTAAAGAATTCTGTAAGAAAGCAAGCGGGTCGCTATTCGTCGCGAAGCCCTCTAACGGGATCAAGCCTTGTCAGCCTGAACACCGGCAGGGACATCGCCGCCAATACAATCAGGAACAGTATCAAAGCAGGCGCAACAATGAGCTCGGGCGAGGTCGGGCTGACCTGATAGAGCACGCTGGACAAGAGCTTTCCGACCGCTATGCCTCCGCCCAGGCCGATTACAAGTCCGGCGAGAGCGAGACGGCAGCCGCGACCTAACACCAGGCGGACCAGGTCTCCGGGTCTGGCTCCAAAGGCCGTTCGAACGCACAACTCGCGATTCCTCTGTATGACCGTGTAGGCCGTTATCCCGCAGATTCCGACTGCCGCCAGCAAGAGTCCCAGGACAGCGAATAGCGTGCTGAGCAGTGAGGTGAAGCGCTGAGGCCCCAGGAATCCATTAACCTGCTCTTCCATTGTAGTCGGCTCGGACAGAGGCTGATTGTGATTGACCGATGCGATCGCTTCACGAATTCCGGGCGTCAAACTGAGCGGCGGCAGGCTCGTTCGCACCAGCAGATTCACGGGAAATTCGTTCTCGAGTTGGACGTAGGGGATATACCAGACCGGTCGATCGATTCTAAAATTGAACCGGTCCTCTTTCACATCGTCTACAACCCCAATCACCGTATACCAGGTATTCGGCGCACGAACCCGTCTCACACGCTTGCCGATCGGGTTCTCGTCCGGCCACGATCGCCTGGCAAACTCCTGGCTTACGACAACTACCGGCAAAGTCGCCGCGGTATCCTGCTCATTTATCAGCCGCCCTTTTGTAAGCGTTACCCCTAGAGTCTCCAAGTAGTCGGGCGACACCAGGCGATGCGACGTTATGGGAACTTCAGCCGCATCCGCCGGTTTTCCTTCCACTCCGTAGCTGGCGTCCCACGTTGGAACGCCAAGCGGAACGTTTGTGGCGACGCCGGCCGCTGAGACCCCAGGCAACTGCCTGACTTTTTCGAGTACTTGGTTGACGAATTGAGTCCGTTGAACAAATTTGGGATAGTCGGATTCTCCAAGCGTCATTTGAACGGTCAAGAGATGATCCGCTCGAAAGCCCAGCTTTGACTCGCTGAGCTTCTGAAAGCTCTTGACCATCAGGCCCGCGCCCATAACCAGAATCATCGCAACCGCGATTTCGCCGACCATCAACAACGCAAAGAGCCGCCGCGCTCCAACTCCTCCTCCCGTGCGCTGCCCGCCTTCCCGCAGCCGGTCGATCAGGTTCCTGGTCAGCGAAATCTTTGCCACTGGAGCAAGCCCAAAGATGACTCCGGCAAGCAACGACAAGCCGAACGTGAACCCGAGAACCCGCAAATCGATGGGCACGCTCTGAAGCGCTTCCTTCATCGTGAACAGGAAAACGGGATTGAGCGCCATCATTGAAGCCGCAACGATTCGCGCGAGCACGAGCCCAATCGCGCCGCCGATCAACGAAAGCAGCACGCTCTCGGTCAAGGACTGCCCGATCAACCATCCCTTACCGGCCCCGAGCGAGGCTTTGATGGCCGTTTCGTGGCCTCTTTCCACGGAGCGCGCGAGCAGCAGGCTGACCACGTTCACGCAGGTAATCAGCAGCAGAAACCCGACGATTCCGAGCAGCAGCAACAACGTCGGGCGTATGTTTCCGTCCGTATCGCCAAGCACCTGCTGGCGCAGCGGAATCACTTTTATTCCCCAGTTCTTTCGGTGCTGCGGATACTTCTCTTCGAGCTGGCTCGCGATGTCTCGCAGCTCGACGTTGGCCTGCTCCATCGATACGCCCGGCCGCAGCCGCGCAAGCAGGAAGTTCGTATGGAGAACCTGTTGTTCGAGTGGAACGGTCTCAATGTTCACGGCCATCGGAACCCAAACGCGCGTGTCTTCGGGGAGATCGAAACCCGGCTCCAATACGCCTACGACGGTGTAGTCGCGATTGTCCAGATTCAAGCTTCTGCCAAGCACGCCGCGGTCGCTTCCGAACATGGTTTTCCACATCGTGTTGCTTATGACGGCTACGGGCGGCGCTTCGGGTCGATCGTCGTCGGGACCTATCGTGCGTCCGAGGGACGCGGTGATACCGAGCGTGCTGAGGTAGTCTCCGGAGATTATTGCGCCCGGCAGCCGCTCGGGTTTCTCGAGACCAAGCAGACGAAAGACCTGCACGTGTCCGAGGCCGAAACCGGAGAATGAATGGGCCGTATCTTTGATGGCAATCGCATCGACAAACGCCACGCCGAACGGATCGAAGTTCTCGCGCATATCCATCGTGAACGCGACTCGATCCACGTCTTTGACAGGCAGCGGCCTGAGAAGCAGCGAGTTCAATACACTGAAGACAGCGGTGTTCGCTCCGATGCCAAGCGCCAGACTGATAATGATCACGGCGCTGTAGATCTTATTGCGAATCAACTGCCTCAGCGCGAGGCGAATGCTGTAACCAATACGGCTCATCTCAAACTCCATGATCGACAATTGGGCGATGCCGGTTTCAACGTGTACAAGCGGGATTCACACACATCCGGATTCATCGCACGTCCGGATACAATCAACCATCCAGATTCGATTCAAATTAATCGAATACCGAATCGAATTCATCGGAACACGGTATTCATCGAACATACGATTCGAACATCAAACACGCGATTCGAACGTCGAACATCCGACGATTCAATCGCATTCAACATCCGAATTCAACCCAAACCCGCGTATTCAAAAAACCAAAATCCCGATCATCATTTCCTCGCAGTCCCGAAGGGACGAGTCCCGAAGGGACGGCTGACAAAAGCCCACCGACTCATCGGTGGGAACCCCGATCCCAACAGTTACGATCAGACATCCCTTCGGGATGTTGAGTCTGTCTCGCCAAGTCGCTCGCTTAATACCGAACTTATCCTTATCAATGCCGGTCCCGATAAGAGCGAATAATGATCGCCCTCGACTTCTATAACCTCAACACCACTGTTGCTCAATCGAGACCAGCCGAGCGTCCGATCCACCTCGTTCGCCTCAACGCCGGCCGATCGAAACAACGTGATGCCTTCGCCGTAGCCGCCGCGAGGCCTGTACCGGAGCATTGCCGTCAGATTATTTCGGTACGTCTCGTACAGGCTCTCCAATTTCGCGGGGCCAAACCCCGGAGGGCCCGTCTCCAACGACTGCAGCCGAGCCAACACCAGTTTCAGTAATTCATCGGGATCCAAGCCTCGCTCCAAATCGCTCTTAGCAACTCCGAAATCGGCGCCCCACAGACCTTCCAGGTCTTCAACAAAGGTCTCGACGATAGATCGCGGGTCGACTTCTGCAATCGCCCCATCGTTCGAAGGCGCATACGAATCGATCAGCGCGAGAAGCCGAACCTCTTCTCCGGCGTAACCCAACTGCTGAGCCATCTCAAAAGCGACGACGCCTCCCATCGACCATCCGCCAAGTGAATATGGCCCGTGCGGTTGAACGCCTTTGAGAAGATTCAGGTAATAGGAGGCCATCGCTTCAATCGAATCCAGCTTCTCTTCACTCGTTGATTCCGGAACCTGAAACGCATAAAACGGCTGACGCGGTCCAAGCTGCTGAGCGAGCTCGCGATAACAGAGAACGCTTCCGCCGACCGGATGAACGCAGAACAACGGCGGTCTGGAGCCTTCAGAATTCAACGTGACCAGGGCCGATCGCGCGATAGTCCCCTCGCCGCTTCGCAAAAGCGCCGCAAGAGTCTCAACGGTCGGGCTCTGAAGCAGAGCCGCAAGCGGAAGCTCTCGCCCAAACTGCTTATGAACTCGAGCCATCAACTGAAGCCCGAGCAGCGAGTGGCCTCCCAGATCGAAGAAGCTGTCGCGAATTCCGACTCTCTGGATTCCAAGCAGCCGCTCCCAGATTCGACACAACTGAAGCTCGAACTCGTCACGCGGAGGAACGTAAGATTCGCTCTCCTGAAGACCTCCGTCTTCGGGCGCGGGCAGCGCTCGTCGATTAAGCTTCCCGCTCGGCGTCCGCGGAAACTGATCGACGATGACAAACGCCGCTGGAACCATGTACTCTGGAAGCTTTTCGCGAACGTGGGCTCGAAGCTCACTCGCCCCAGGCGTATTGCCGTTCTTAAGCGTCAGGTATGCAACCAACCGCTTGTCGCCGTCTCCGGCCTCTCTTGCAAGCACGGCGGCTTCTCGCACATCCGCATGCCGTGAGAGCACGGATTCAATCTCTCCCAACTCGATGCGATAGCCGCGAATCTTGACCTGATGATCTATACGGCCAAAGAATTCGAGATCGCCGGTGCTTGACCAGCGAACCCGATCGCCCGTCCTGTACATTCGGCCGCCGTTGACAAGTCCAAAGTGATCCGGAACAAATCTGTCGGCGGTCTGCTCCGGCCTGCTCAAATAACCGCGGGCCAGCCCCTCGCCTCCGATATAGAGCTCGCCCGGCAGTCCGGGAGGCAGCGGATTAAGCGAAGAGTCGAGAACATATGTTTGAGTATTCGCGATCGGCTTTCCGATCGGAGCCGCGCCGGTTCCCCTCCGAGCGATGCGCGTGAAGGTCGAATAGGTCGTAGTCTCGCTCGGGCCATATAAGTTGTAGAGATCCTGAATCGCCGAATTCTCATAGAGCCGCTCGGCCAATTCGCTCGAAAGCGACTCGCCCGCAAGATTCACAATCGAGACCGCCGGATCAAGAGAACCTGAATTCAGGATTTCCCTGATTGCCGATGGAACCGTGTTTATCAGAGCGATCTCGCCGCGCAATTCGGGATTCATCGCCGACAGAGCATTCTTGACCAGCCGCACGCGGCCGCCGAAACAGAGCGGCAGGAACAATTCGAATATCGACAAATCGAAACAGATCGAAGTCGACGCCATCATTGAATTCAGTATTCCGGGATCGAACACCTCGCGCGCCCAATTGAGAAAATAGACGGCGCTGCGATGCGTTATCGCGACCCCTTTCGGCTTGCCGGTCGATCCCGATGTGTAAATCACGTAGGCGAGATTCTCGGCGGATACTGCCGCGGAAAGGTTTTCTCCGCTCTCGCGATTAATCGAGATCCACTGTTCATTCAACGAGACAGTATCGGTGAATTGACTCGAAGCGCTTGCTTGCACGGCTCCAGCCGTCAATAGGACCGCCGCCTCCCCGTCTTCGAGCATATGAGCCAGCCGGTCGGGTGGATAATCGGGATCGAGCGGCACGTATGCGCAACCAGCTTTCAATATGCCAAGTATGCCCGCGACCATTTCCACGGATCGCTCGGCCAGGATGCCTACTCTGGATTCGGATCCCACTCCTCGCCTCCGGAGAAAGTGTCCGATCTGATTCGCCAGCCTGTTCAGCTCGGCGAACGAGACCTGCGCATTTTCGAAAACCAGCGCTACGTGATCCGGAGTTCGCGCGGCTTGATCCTCGAACATGTAGTGCATGCACTCGCGCGATCCGTACGGCCGACGGGTCTCGTTCCATTCAAGCAGAACCTGCTGTTGTTCTCGGCCGGTCAACAGCGGAAGCTCGGACAACCGCAGATCCGGATTTCTCACAACAGACTCGAGCAGCAGGCTGAAGTGGCCGCACATCCTGACGATGCTCGCCGCGTCGAACAGATCGCAGTTGTAGTGGAGCTCGCCTTCGAGCCCTTTCTCCGACTCTCGAATGCCGAGCAGCAGGTCGAACATCGCTTCACCGCCCTGCAAGCGATAAGGCACGACTTTCAAACCGGCGACTTCGCGTTCCATCGCCGGATAATTCAGCAGGAACACGAACAATGCCTGAATCAAAGGCGTTCGATTCGTCGTGCGCTCGGGCTGAAGCTCCTTCACAAGAAGCTCGAATGGAAGATACTGGTTTGCGTAGGCCCCAAGCGCGACATCTCGCACGCGCCGCAAGAAGCCGCGAAATGACGGGTCTCCCGATGCATCGACGCGCAAGACAATCGTGTTGTCGAAGAAGCCGACCACGCCTTCCAGCTCGACTCGGTTCCGGTTCGCGATCACGCTGCCCGCAACGAGATCGTCCTGACCGGTGTAGCGATGCAGCATCGCCTGAAACACCGCGAGCAGCGCTATGAACTCAGTCACGCCCTCCTGGCGGGCCAGCGACTTCACGGCATCGCTTATATCGGTAGAGATGCGCGTATCTTCGAACGATCCCCGCATACTCTCAATGGCCGGTCTCGGCTTATCCGTAGGAATCTCCATCGGCATCGATGAGAGCCCTTCAAGCCGTTGCATCCAGTACGAGAGCTGGCGATCCAGCACCTCGCCTTGCAGCCATTCGCGCTGCCAGACCGCGAAATCGGCGTATTGAACGGGCAGATCAGGCAATGAGGTCGGCTCGCCGCGCGACGACGACGCGTACAAGCTCTCGATCTCTTCGAGAATGATTCCACCCGACCACAGGTCGTACGCAATGTGATGGATCGTCAACACAAAAACGTGATCTTCGGCGTCCAGCCTCAGAAGCTCAGCGCGAGCGACGGGAGCCGTTCCAAGATCCAGCGGCCGCGCGGCCTCTTCGTTGGATATTCGCAGAGCCTGCGTATCGCGATCCTCGGCCGAAAGGCCGCTCAGATCGACCACCGGCATCGAGTATGGAACGTGCGAGTTGATTACCTGAAAGGGCTCTCCCTCGATCTTGATGAAGCTGGTCCGGAGCGATTCATGCCGCGCAAGAAGCTGATTGAATGTCTCTTCTACGGCGATCGGATTCAACCTGCCGAAGACGCGGCCCGACCGCGCGGTGTTATACGCGGCGGTTCCGGGCGAGAGCTGCTCGAAGAGCCATAGGTTCTCCTGCGCGTATGACAACGGGAGCGGCTCGCTCCTGGAGACATTGCGCACAGGCGGAATCTCAAGACCGCCGCCGGTCGCGAGCGCAGTCAGAATCGCGCCCGTCATCTCGCCGACGGTGGGCGAGTCGAACAGCACTCGAACCGCAAGGCTGAGATGAAACGCGCTGTTGATTCGCGACATTAATTGCGTCGCGAGAAGCGAGTGCCCTCCCATCGCGAAGAAGTTGTCGTGTATTCCGACGCGTTCGACGTGCAGCAGATCCGCCCAAATTCCCGCGATCAGCGCTTCGGTCGGAGTTCGCGGCGCCGCGTATTCGCTTTCGCTTTCAGCCCCCGCTTCGGGCCTGGGCAGCGCCTTGCGATCGAGCTTGCCGTTGGGCGAGAGCGGCATCTGGTCGAGCCGTATAAATATTGCCGGGCACATGTACTCAGGAAGCTTCTTTCGAAGATGCTGCCTCACCGAACTGAGATCCACTTCGCCGCCGTCGGTAGCAACGTAGTATGCAACCAGTTGTTTGTCTCCGGTCGCGGCGGCAGCGGCTACAACAACGGTCTCCGCGATCGACGAATGCTGAGCCAGCGCGGCCTCTATTTCTCCAAGCTCAATCCTGAATCCTCTGATCTTGACCTGATGATCTATTCGGCCGAGGAACTCTATCTCTCCCGCGGCCTGATGCCGCGCGACGTCGCCCGTGCAGTACATCCTGTTTCCCGGCCGCTCGCTCATTGCATCGGGCATGAATTTGGCCGCCGTCAGCTCGGGATTATTGAAGTAGCCGCGAGCAAGTCCCTCGCCCGAAATCATCAACTGTCCCGGGACCCCGATTGGAACGGCCTGAAATTCGGTGTCGAGAATCTTGATCTCGGTATTGGCGATCGGCCTTCCTATGAAGACGATCCCGCGATCATCCCCACTCGAACATTGCCAGTAGGTGACGTCGATGGCGGCTTCGGTCGGGCCGTAGAGATTGTGCAGCTCGGCGCCCATCGCATCCAGGAAGCGCTTCTGAAGATCGTACGAGAGCGCTTCTCCGCTGCAAATGACCCGCTTGAGCGAAGAGCAGCTCCACGACGCTTCATCATCCACGAACGCCGACAGCATAGAGGGCACGAAGTGCATCGTGCTGATGTTCTCTTCCTGGATGAGCTGCGCCAGATAGCCGGTGTCTCGATGGCCTCCGGGTTGGGCCACGACAAGACCGGCTCCGCGCATCAACGGCCAGAAGAACTCCCATACCGAAACGTCGAAGCTGAACGGCGTCTTCTGCATCACGCGATCATCGGGATTCAAACCGTACGCTTCCTGCATCCACAGCAATCGGTTGAGCAGGCCCGAGTGGGTGTTCATCGCGCCTTTCGGGTTTCCCGTGGAGCCCGAGGTATAAATCATGTAGGCCAGATTGTCTGGTCTTAGTTCGCTCGCTTCATAACGCCGAGAAGCGCGACTACCATCTCGACCGACCTCTCCAGGCAAACGCTTACCAGCACGTCGGCTCCGACTCCGACACGTTGCAGATAATGCGCGAGTTGATTCGCCTGCGCGTTGAGCTGCCGATAAGTCACCTGATCGCCGTTGAACTCGACGGCCAGGCGGTCGGGCGCGATCTCAGCTTGCTTCTGAATCAGCTCGTGCACATACGGGCGAGGCTCATAATCGACGCGCGAGTCGTTCCACTCGACCAGGGTCTGCTGCAATTCCTTTTGGGAAAGGAGCGACAAAGCGGCGACCGGACTATCAGGAGACTCGACGGCATTTTCCAGGAAGCTCAAATAATGGCCGATCATTCGAATGACCGTAGGCTCTTCAAAGAGATCGGTGTTGTACTCGACCGAGCCCGAAATTCGACCGGCGTTCTCTTCCAAGGCAAGCGTGAGCTCGAACTTCGAAGTCCCGCTTGGCGCCTCCAGGCTGGTCAGCTCGAGATCGGAAAGATGCGCGGGTATCTCCCGGCCTTGCTCCATGCCAAACGAAACCTGAAAGATCGGGCTGCGGCCGGAGTTTCGCTCAGGCTGAAGCTCTTCCACGAGTTTTTCGAACGGCACATCCTGATGCATATAAGCCGCGAGCGCGACTTCGCGAACTCGGCGCAGCACATCTCGGAAAGCGGGACGGCCCGACAGATCGGTTCTAAGAACGACCGTGTTCACAAAGAAGCCGATCAGCGGCTCGAGCTCTACTTGATCGCGATAAGCGATAGGCGTGCCGACGACGATGTCGCTTTGCCCGGTGTATCTCAACAGCAGCGACTTGAAGCCGGCCAGAAGGAGCATAAAGAGCGTAACGCCTTCAGCACGGCTCATTCGAATCAATGAATCGGCAAGCTCGGCGGGTATTTGGAATTGCCGCTCCCGGCCTCGATAAGAAAGGACCGCCGGTCGCGAATGGTCCAGAGGAAGATCCAACGACGGCGGCGCGCCCGCGAGGTGTTCCTTCCAATACTGAACGCGGCGCTGAAGCTCATCACCCTGAAGCCAGCGCCGCTGCCACACGGCGTAGTCCGCGTATTGAATTGCCAGATCAGGCAATGCCGGCGCGCGATTCTCAATCAACGCCCGATAGATTTCGGCGATCTCCCCAATCAGTACGTTGAGAGACAAGCCATCCGAGATGATGTGATGCAGCGTCAGCAACAGGATGTGCGCGTCATCGCCGACGCGCAGAACGCGCGCGCGAAACAGCCGTCCGCCGTCGAGCTTGAACGGCTGTTGCGCGTCCTCGGCTACAAGCCGATTCACACACTCGTTTCGTTCGCAATCCGAAGCGCCGCTCAGATCCGTTGCTTCGAGCGCGACAGGCCAGGGCTGCTCGATGCGCTGAAGCGGCTCACCGTTCACGGCTATGAAGCTTGTCCTCAAGGGCTCGTGCCTGCGAACAACTTCGCTCAGGCTGCGCTCCAGCGCTTCGACATTCAGCGCGCCATTCAATTGAATCGCGCCTGAAATGTTGTAGAAGGGGTTGTCGGGTTCGAGTTGATCCAGGAACCAGAGCCGCTGCTGCGCGTAAGAAACCGGCAGATCGGACTCCCGCGAAATGGGTTCAATAGCCGGCCACTCCGATCCTTCCTTGAGACGCATTGCGGTCTCGATGGCCGCCGCCAGTCCGGCTACCGTCGGGGTTTCGAAGACGACTCGAAGCGGAACGTCAACGTGGAACGCCGCGCGGACGCGCGAGGCCAGTCGAGTCGCGAGCAGCGAGTGGCCTCCAAGATCGAAGAAGTTGTCGTTCACACCCACTCGCGCGACCTGGAGCATCTCCGACCAGAACGACGCGAGTAACTGCTGCACCGGTGTTCGAGGCGCAACGTATTCGCTTTCGTCATCGACGCCGAATTCCTCAGGCGAAGGCAGCGCTTTTCGATCGACCTTGCCGTTCGGAGTCAATGGAACCTGATCCAGAGTCACGAAGCGAGCAGGAACCATATAGTCCGGCAGCCGCTCTTTAAGAAATGTCCGAATCTCACCGCTTGTTGGAGCCTGCTCCGAGGTGGGAACCAAATAACCAACCAGCGCCTTTGATCCGTCCGCGTTTTCACGAACCGCAACCACCGCCTGCTTTACTCCGACGTGTTGCAGCAAGAGCGTCTCGATCTCTTCAAGCTCCACGCGGAAGCCTCGAATCTTGACCTGCTGATCGACGCGCCCGGCGAATCTCAGATTGCCATCCCGCATGTACCTGACCAGGTCGCCGGTCTTGTACATCCTCGCGCCCGACTGATCGCTGAATGAGCTCGGCACGAAAAGTTCGGCGGTAAGCTCGGGCCTGTTGTGATACCCGCGAGCCAGGAGATCGCCGCCGATGTAAACTTCACCCGGAACCACGACCGGAACCGGATTCAACTCGCGATTGAGGACGTATATTTCGGCGTCTGTTATGACTCGGCCGATCGATACATCGGGGAGCGAATTGCCGTCCGAAATACCAGTCAGCTCGCACATCGTCACGGAGATCGTCGCTTCGGTAGGGCCGTATGTATTTATGAGCCGTACTCGTTCCATCGCGTGTCTCTGCCAGATCGCGAGCCTCTCAGGCAGCGCGCTTTCGCCGGCAATGATCACCATTCGCAGCGGCCCCGGCAGCGACTGGTCTCCGGTTCCGAGACTCGCCGTTATCTCGTTCCAGTACGCAGTCGGCAGACTCATAAAGGTCAGGTTCCACTCCTCGCATTTCTGAAGGAAAGTTGGAATCGACTCGAGCATGCCGTCGGTTCGCAATACGAGCGCGGCCCCGCGGCTCAAACACGGGTAGATCTCTTCTCCGCTTATGTCGAAGCTGATCGAGCAGAACTGAAGAACGCGATCGGTCGGGCTGATCTCATACCGCGCGCCGGCCGTACACGCGTAGCTGACCAGCGAGCCGTGCGTCACCATCACGCCCTTCGGATTGCCTGTTGATCCGGACGTGTAGATGACATAAGCGAGATCGGCGGCGGTCGCTTCGCTCCGCGGATTTTCATCGGAGCCGGACTCGAACAGATTCCAGTCCGTATCGAGCGCGAGAGTGCGGCCCTCCCAATCCGGAAGCGAACCGGCAAGATGGCTCTGAATCAACAGGACGCGAAGGTCGGCGTCGTTGAGCATGAACGACACCCGGTCAGGCGGATACTTCGGATCCATCGGAAGGTAAGCGCCGCCCGATTTCAAGATTCCAACAAGCCCGACCATCAGCTCAATCGACCGCTCCATAAACATTCCGACGACCGACCCCGGTCCGGTCCCCGACTGACGCAGATAGTGAGCCAGACGGTTCGCACGCGAATTCAACTCGCGATATGTGAGATGCCGATCTTCAAACACGAGCGCCGGCGCATCCGGCGTCCGCTCAACCTGCAGCTCGAATAACTCATGCGCGCAACCGACATCTCTGTATTCGACCGGAGGCGCGTTCCAATCGACCAGCAGTTGATGCTGCTCGGTTTCACTGAGCAGAGGCAGGCTCGATATTCGCGAATGCGGGCTCGCGAGAGCGGCCGCGAGAATCGTTTGGAAATGGCCCGCCATCAATGCGATCGTAGCCGGCTCGAACAGGTCGAGGCTGTATTCAATCTCGCCCGTGAGCGAAGGCTCGGAGTCGGTGATGGTAAACGTTATATCGAACTTCGATGTGTCGGTGGGCAAGTACAGCCGCCTGATGAGCAAGCCCGGCGCCGACATCTCCGCGGTAGGCGCGTTCTGAAAAACAAGAGCGACCTGGTACAAAGGCGTGCGGCTTAGATCGCGCTCGATCTGAAGATCCTCGACGAGTTTTTCAAACGGCAGATCTTGGTGTTCCTGCGCGGACAGAGTTGTCTCGCGCACTCGCTCGACCAGTTCAATGAACCGCGGATTGCCCGACAGATCGGTTCGCAATACCAGCGCATTCACGAAGAAGCCGATCAGGTCCTCGAGCTCGCTCCGGCTGCGATTCGCATGCGCCGAGCCGACTACTATGTCTTCCTGACCGCTATAAGCCGCAAGCAACGCGTTCCACGCCGCAAGCAGGACCATAAAAGGCGTAATGCGTTCCTGTTGGCTGAAACGCCTCACCTGCGACGAAAGCGCGCGGGGAAGTACAACTTCATGCACGGCGCCGAGGTATGTGCGGGCCGCGGGCCGCGGGCGATCGGTCGGCAATTCCAGGCTTGTAGGCGCCCCCTTCAACCGCTCTTTCCAGAATTCGCTTTCGGCGGCCAGCCGCTCGCCGGTCATAGTCTCGCGCTGCCATACGGCAAAATCGGCGTATTGAATCGGCAGCTCTGGCAGCGGCGACGGCAGAGCCATCGTGTACGAGCCGTAGAGGGCGGCCATCTCCTTAATCAAGACCCCGGTAGTCCAACCGTCGGACACGATGTGATGGAGATTGAAGAGCAGCACATGCTTGTCCGAACCCAGCCTGAACAGCTTGACTCTCAACAGCGGACCGGTCGCGAGGTCGAACGGACTTGAAATCTCCTGTCCAATCAGCCGCTCGATCAAAGCATCGTGAGCCGAGACGTCAATTCCTTCCAGCCCGATCATTGGGAGCATGAGCGTAAGGCTTGCGGCGATTTGTTGCGCCGGCTGTTCGTCGCACATTACGAAAGTGGTTCTGAGTATCTCGTGCCGTCGAACTATTTCGTTGAGCGACTGCTCGAGCGCCGGGACATCGATCTTCCCTTCAATGATGATTGCATCGTAGATGTTATAAGCGACATTGCCCGGTTCCCACTGATCGATGAACCAGAGCCTCTCCTGAGCAAACGACAGCGGCATCAGCGCCTCGCGGGGCGCGCGGCGAATTGCGGGCGCCGCCGAATCGCCTCCTGACTGCCGCACGTCCAGGAGAAATCGGATCAGCTCGGCTTTCCCGCGGACGAGTCTCTCCTTCAAGTCCGGAGTCAGCGTTCCCCGCGGCGCTTTGAAGCGCAGTTGATCGCCGTCAACCCAGAGCCGTATGCCGAGGCTGCTGAGTTCGGCGATCAAATCCGTAACGCTCATAGCACACCTTCTTCGAAAACAGCCTCCGCGGCTTCAGCCTGCAGCGAAACATCCAGAGATTCTCGCGCCCAGCGAACCGCCGACACGGTCTTGCCGACATCCGAGATCGTCGAGTACTCAAAAAACGCCTTGAGAGGAATCTCTACCTGCATCCGGTCTCGCACCCGCGAGAGGAACTGCACTACGAGGAGCGAATGACCGCCGGCATCGAAGAAGTCGTCATATACACCGGCTTTCTCGACTCCCAGTATCTCTTTCCAGATTGCCGCGATCTCCAGCTCTATATCATTGCGAGGCTCGACGAACGGCGCCGCCGCACTCGCCTGAACATCGACGCCGGGAATCGGAAGCGCCTTGCGATCGATCTTTCCGTTCGGCGTAAGAGGCATCGCTTCCAGGTTCACAAACGCGGCAGGAATCATATAGTCAGGCAGATACTGCTTGAGCGAAGCGCGAAGATCGTTGCTCTCGGGCAGCGAGCCGTTCTTTACAACCAGGTATGCAACGAGCCGCTGATTGCCGGGCGAATCCTCGCGTACAAGCACGGCGGCTTCGCCGATATCCGGGTGTTGGCCCAGAGCGCTCTCGATCTCGCCAAGCTCGATCCTGAATCCACGCACCTTGACCTGATGATCCATCCTGCCCAGGAACTCGAGCCGCCCGTCGGTCAGATATCGGGCCCGGTCGCCGCTGCGATATATTCGCGCGCCTGCTTGTTTGGCGAACGGATCGGGTACGAACGCGGCGGCGGTTCTATCCGGCATGCCGAAGTAGCCCCGGCCGACGCCGATCCCTCCGATGCAAAGCTCGCCGGGTATTCCGAGCGGCATCTGCTCTAACTGAGAATCCAGCAGCGTGACCGTGAGATTTCCAACGGGCCGGCCGATGGCCGCGTATCGAGACTCTTCCGGAGCATAGCTAAGCGGCTGCAGCGTTACGTCGTCCGAGCATTCGGATGGGCCGTAGGCATTCATCAACGGAACGTCCGGGTAGTTATCCAACCAATCGCGGCAGAGCGCCGCCGGAACGGCCTCGCCGGTCGGCAAGAGCCATCGCAGACTTCTCATTGCCGGGGCAACGTGTCCTTCGAGATTGAAGCCTGACAGGCCGACTTGAAGCAGCGATGGAACCATCTCCAGCACCGTGACCATGTCCCGGTCGATGTTCTTCAGGAGCCTTGGAGGATCCTGTGTGTCTTCGTCCGTGAATATGCGAACGCGGCCGCCGAGTATCAGCGGAGCCAGGAATTGCCAAACCGATATGTCAAAACATTGCGAGGCTGTTTGAGCCAGGATGTCCCGCTCCGTCATCTCAAGAGCATCGATGTTCGCCCACAGGTGATTGAGCATTCCGGCCTGCTCGATCATCACACCCTTGGGCGCGCCGGTGGAGCCCGATGTGAAAATGATATACGCCAGGTTGCCCTGTTCCGCGGCGATCGGCAGCTCGCCTCGCGCTTCGGTCGAAGGCATCGACTCGAGTGTCAGCAGCTCCGGCGCGATCGCGGGTCCCATCATGCTCAGAGTCTCTTGCATTGATGGAATGAATTCTTCAGAGGCGATCACGAATCCGGTTCCGCTTTGGCTAAGAATCTTCTGATACCTTCCGACCGGATGCTCCGGATCGAGAGGCAAATAAGCCGCGCCGGTCTTCAAAGCTCCGAGTATTGAAGTGAGCAGGCCGATGCCTCTCTTCGCGAGCAGCGCCACGACAGAGTCGGGACCCGCTCCGCGTTCGAACAGCTTCCAAGCGACCGCGTTCGCGCGCTCGTTCAACTCACCGTAGCTGACCTGATCAAGATCGCATTGCGCGGCAATCGCATCCTGTCGTTCATATGCCTGCGATTCGAATACCCGCGAAAAGACCGGCTCGAGATCGTAATGAACATCGGTGTCGTTCCATTCGGAGAGAACGTGATGATGCTCCGATTCAGACAGCAGCGAGTACTCCGAAAGCCTGCGGTCGGGATCGATCACGACCGCTTCGAGAACGCTCCTGAAATGGCCGATGAATCGCGTGATCGTCGAATGGTGCAAGAGATCCGTGCAGTACTCGACGACTCCGTTGAAGCCGTCGTCCGTCTGCCACATGTCAACGTTGATTTCGAACTGCGCGGCGCCGCTGTGCAGACGTTCCAAACTCAAGGTCAGCTCGGAAAGATCGATCTTCGGCGGCGCGTAGTTGAGCATGAAATTGAACATCACCTGAAAGATCGGCGAGCGGCTCATATCCCGTTCGGGCAAGATCGCCTGCACCAGGAACTCGAAAGGAACGTCTTGATGCGCCTGCGCGCCGACCGTAGTCTCGCGCACCAACTGCTGAAGATCCGAAAACCTCGGATTGCCGGCCGCATCGGTGTATAAAACGATCGTGTTGGCGACGAAACCCATCAGCTTCTCGACCTCAAGCCGGTTTCTATTGGCTATGGGCGCGCCGACGACGATCTTCTCCTGACCGGAGTATTTCACCAGGATCGTCTTGAACGCCGACAGGTACGTGATGAATGGGGTCACGCCTCGCTTCTTGCTCACCGCCGCGACGCCGTCAGTCAGCGACAGAGGCAGTTGCAGGTACTGTCTGGCTCCGCGATAGGACTGAACCCGAGGTCTGGGTAGGTCGACGGGTAGATCGAGATAAGGCGGCGCGCCCGCGAGCTTCTTCTTCCAGTAAGAAAGCTGATTCTCCAAAACTTCGCCCTGCATCCATTGCCGCTGCCACGCCGCGTAATCCGCCCACTGGACTTCAGGCTCCGGCAGCGGAGACTGTTCGCCGATCAGGAACGGCGGATAGTTCGCCGCCAGCTCGGCCAGGAATAGCTCTCTTGCAACCATGTCGTATGCGATATGATGCGTCGTCATCGCGGCCATGTGCTTGTCTTCGCCGTACCTGATGAGAAAACATCGAAGAATTCGGTCGCTTCCGAGATCGAACGGCCGCTGAGCATTCTCTCTTGCAAGCCGCAATGCTTCGGACTCGCGGTCGTCCTCCGCCAGGTCGCGCAGATCCACGAAAGGCATCTCATAGCGATATGGCGGATGAATGATCTGGATCGGCTTGCCGTCCACGGAATCGTATGTAGTTCGGAATATCTCGTGCCGCCTGACGATCTGCGTGAACCCTTCTTCCAGACATATCGGGCTGAGCGCGCCTTCCATATAAACCGCCCCAGGCACGTTGTAAGCGGTCAGCCCCGGCTCCAACTGATCCAGGAACCACATCCGTTCCTGGGTGAACGAAAGCGGCAGCAGCCCGTCGCGAGGGATGCGAACGATCGGAGGCAGCGCTGTTCCGTCGGCTTCGCTTCTCAGCTTTTCGATTACGCGAGACATTCCAGCGATCGTCGGATATTCGAAGAACAAACGAAGCGGCGGCTCGACTCCAAACGTCTTCCGAATTCTGGAAACGATCTGCGTGACCAGCAGCGAATGCGCGCCAAGCTCGAACAGATTGTCTTCGACGCTGATCCGCTCCATGCTCAACTTTTCGCACCACATAACGCCGAGCAGTTCTTCGGTCGAGTTTCGCGGAGCGATGTAGTCCCGGCCGCTTCCACCCTCGGGAACCGGCAGCGCCTTGCGGTCGATCTTGCCGTTAGGACTGAGAGGCATCGCATCCAACGTGACAAACGCGGTTGGCACCATGTACTCCGGCAGATGCAGCCTCAGGTATTCGCGAAGCTCATCCGCGAATGGTCCCGCGCCCTCACCGGGCACGATATAGCCCACCAGTCTCTGATTGCCCGGCGTATCTTCACGAGCCATCACGACCGATTCGGCAACCATCGGGTGCCGCCTCATAATCGATTCAATTTCGCCGAGCTCAATCCTGAATCCGCGTATCTTGACCTGAAAATCCATTCGGCCGAGAAAATCCAGCCGGCCATCCGGGAGATAACGAGCGCGGTCGCCGCTTCTATACATCCGCGCTCCCTCTTCCGCGCTGAACGGATCGGGCACGAAGTATGAGGCCGTGCGCTCGGGCATTCCCAAATAGCCGCGGCCTACTCCGGTTCCCATCACGCAGAGCTCGCCGGCCACGCCGATCGGCAGCGGCCTGAGCTCGCGGTCGAGAACAGATACTCCGAGATTGCCTACGGGGGCGCCGATAGAGACGCGCAGCGAGTCCTTACCGGGCGGCGCGTCGAAGGCCAGCAACGTAACATCGTCGGAGCACTCCGAAGGACCATATGCGTTCATCAACGGAACGTGCGGATACTGCTTGAACCAGGTCCGGCAGAGATCCGCTGGAACCGCTTCACCGGTGGGCAGGAGCCATCGCAGCGACTTCATTCGAGGGCGGCCTCTCTGAATGGACTTAATTTCCGAAAGGCCCACTTGCAAGAGCGACGGCACCATCTCGAGCACGGTGACTCCGGTTCGATCTGTCTCAATGAGAAGCTTCGCCGGGTCCTGCGTGATTCGATCCGGAAAAATTTGCACGCGCCCGCCGAGCAGCGGCATAGCCAGGAACTGCCATACCGAAATGTCGAAGCACTGCGAGGCCGTTTGAGCCAAAACGTCTTCGCTCGTGAGATTCAACTCTTCAATATTCGCCCACAGGTGGTTCACCATACCTCGCTGGTGAATCATCACGCCCTTCGGCGCGCCGGTAGAACCGGATGTGAATATCACGTAGGCAAGGCTGTCGGGGCTTGCGAGCGCCGTAGCATTGACCTCTCCCGCGGCGGCGTCTCCCGCTGCGCATTCGTCGGCGCTGCCGAGATGAAGCACAGCAGGTGACTCGGCGGTGTCGAGGCCGTTGATTACATCGCGCATCACGGAAGAAAACTCGGTAGTCGTAACGATTACGCGAACAGCGCTCTGCTCGACGATTCGGCGATGGCGTTCCGCCGGATGGGACGGGTCCAAAGGTAGATAACCCGCGCCTGATTTCATCACTCCGATAATCGAGGTCAGCAAGCCGATGCTTCGCCGCATCAGCAAGCCGACGACATCGTCCCTGCCGATGCCTTCGCTGCGCAGGCGAATCGCGAGCGCGTTCGCCTGGCGATTGAGCTCGCCGTAGCTCAGGTGTTCCTGGTCGCAGGCGACCGCGGCCGCGTCCCTAACAGTGTCGGCGCGCGATTCGAACAACTCAGAGTACACATGCTCCAGATCGTACTCACGCGCTTTGTCATTCCACTCGACCAGTAGCTGCTGCCGTTCCTGTTCGGACAGCAACGAATAGTCGAAGATCTTTCGACCCGGCGAAGCAACGATCCCTTCAAGCACTAGGTTGTAGTGCCGGACCATACGGCCCGCGGTGGAACGATTGAAAATGTCCGTATCGTATTCGAGCCATCCCTCGATCCCATCCTCTTCTTCCCACAGATCGAGCGTCATATCGAGCTGCGCCGTGCCCGTTTCAACCGGGAGCGCTTCGAAGCTCATTCCCGTCACGTGATACGCGGACTTAGGAGCATTCTGAAGAATGAAGTCCGTCTGAAAGAGCGGGTTTCGGCTCATGTTGCGCGTGGGCTGCAGCACTTCGACTAATCGCTCGAACGGAAAATCCTGATTGCCGAAGGCGCCCAGCGTCGTCTCGCGAACGCGCTGAAGCACGTCTTTATATGTCGGCTCATTGGACAGGTCGGTTCTGAAGATGAGCGAGTTGACGAAGAAGCCGACCATTCGCTCGTACTCGGATCGGTTCCGATTCGCGACCGGAATACCTACGACGATGTCCGTCTGACTCGTGTATCGGGTCAGCAGCATCTTCCACGCGGCCAACAGCACCATGAACAGCGAGGCCTTCTCCTCACGTCCGATCAGCCGCAGCGCGTCGACGATCTTCCTGGGAATTTTCAAGAAGTACTTCGCGCCCCAGATACTCTGAATTGCCGGACGTTGATGATCGATCGGCAGCTCCAACTCCTCCGGCATTCCGGTCAGCTTGTCTCGCCAGTATCCGAGCTGAGACTGGAGCACGGCTCCTTGCAGCCATTCACGCTGCCAGACGGCATAGTCCGCGTACTGAATCGGAAGCTCGGGCAATGTCGCGGGCAGGCCGGTCGTATGAGATTCATAAATCGCGGCCAGCTCTTTCATAACGACTCTTACCGACCAGACGTCGCCGATGATGTGGTGCATCATCAGCACCAGAACGTATTCGCTTTCGCCGGTTCGCAGCAGCGTCGCTCTGACGAGCGGGCATCGAGCCAGATCGAACGAGCGCTGGCACTCTCCGGTGACAAACCGCCGGATCTGTTCCATCCGCGTGTGGTCGGGAAAAGCACGGTAGTCCAGCACCGGTATGTCGAGCGATGCAGACTCGGCGATGATCTGAACGGGAGTGCCTTCGTCAGAGCCAAAGCTGGTGCGAAGCGTTTCGTGCCTGCGAATGATCTCGTCGAAAGAGAGCTTCAATCTGTCGACGTCCACGTCTCCGCTCAATCTTATAGCGGCGGGGATGTTGAACGCGGGAGTTCCCGGCGTTAGCTGATCGATGAACCAGAGCCGCTGCTGCGCGAAAGAGACCGGGGCAGGGCTGACTTTTGCTCGACGAGGGATCGTCTCGACCGCGGCCTTCGCGGCGACGGCGGCTTGATGGCCCGATGCCGTCTTCTTTTTTTCCTTTCGCTCTTTTTCCTTCTCCTTGAGAAGGAGTTCGAGGAGCTGCCGTTTTTTGGGCGAAAGGGTATCTGCTACCTGAGGATAATCCGACATAGAATGATTCCTGTTTGAGCGCCGGAACGACGCGTGATTGATTTCTTTCTGGTTCACCGCGGTGATCGCGCTGAACAGATCGTCTTCCGTTTATCGCGGAAATTGTCCCCGAACGGACATCCGCATCCGTTTATCAGACTTATAACGAGCCGGCATCCTGAATCGAAGAAAGTCTTCTAGATCTCAGCAACGAGCTGCGCTTCGTTGCAATACAACTGTCTCTCGAATCGCTTCTTGCGGAACGCCTCTCAAGGCGTCTTCTCGTCGGTCTTCAAGAATCAACTCGATCGCGCTTACAAGACTCTTCCGGCACTCTTCTATCGTGCGGCCCTGACCATTAGCGCCCGGAATCTCCGGACAGTAGGAGATGAACCACTCGTCGTCTCGTTCGATTATTGCCGTGAATTCGTTGTGCATTGCGCCTCCACTTGATGGCGTTAGTTTATGTTCTTAACACCGCCGGAGTCACGGCAAGAGCGCGACCTTCAGTCGTCGCTCCGAAGGCGTCAGAAATTTCAGTCGAGACGCCTTCAATACGAAAGAGCGGGAGCAAGCTCCCTTCCCGACCTATGATTTTTTTGATGGCTGCCGTTGGTACAAACACTGTTGTTTTTCGGAGCGGCATCGAATTGCATCGAGTATCAACATCCTTGAGGAATTGAATGCGCGCGTGTTCTCACGGAGTAATTGTCAGGAGACTGTCTTTCTGCTCCTCGATCGCCTTTCTTGAAAACGCAAGCGGGTGATACTTCAGCTCGCGCCATCTCGTGATCTCGTCGTCGCGATGCGGGTGAAACAGATGCTCGACCTGGCCCGTGCTGTTGACCCCAACACACCGATCCCAGTCGGCAAGGTCAATGATGATTCGCTGCGCTGTGCCTCCATCCGCCTTGTAAGGGTTGTCCGGGTCGTCCCACGTGAACCACGTCGCATTTAGAGTGAAGCGGTCGCCGCCGGGGGCCGGAATCGGGCCGTAGTTGAAGAGCTTCGACAAAACCGGAACATCCACCATTCCGAACGGACGATGATGAAATCGGAGCGTATGAATCCGGCCCCATTTCCACTCATGCGGATTCGGGCCGCAATGGCTCGTCAGCCACTGAACCGCGTCCTTGAAGCTCCGCTTCGCGATGTCGTCGCGAGTCTCGATCTCAGGGGTCCTTGTATCATCAAACAGCCGGCTGTTGTTGTCTCTCACAAGGTTGAGCATCACCGGACAATGAATCCAATAAAACTCCATGTATTCATCGGTCAGCTCCGGGCCAAGCTCGTCGGCTACCGTTTCCTGTACAAGGAACCGATACCAGACCTGATAGATAGCCGCGCCGACTTGGTCCGGATCGCATCGAAGATCCCACGCCTTGATCTCATCAAGCGTTTTCGCCTCCACATCGTCGGCAGGCTTGATCGCGAGCAAGTACGGCACAAGCTGCTCGGCCGCTATATGGAACGTGTCCCCCTGCATCTTCTCCGAGTCTTCGATCGAGACGTGGTTGTTTACGGATAGAAGATCGTTCAATCGCGTCGCCCTGAACGGGTCCGCGAACTCGTAGCCGAGCGGGTAAGGATAGTCGGCCGAAACCGGCTTCTGATTCGCGCTGACGATAAAGCCCCGCGACGGGTTAAACGAATTCGGAAGCCCATCAAAGGGTATCAGCCCCTTCCATTCGTATTCACCCGTCCAGCCCGGCACGGGCATAATTCCCGGATCGTTCGAGCCTCGAATCGGAATGCGGCCCGCCGCCTGATATCCGATGTTGCCGTCTACATCCGCGTAGCCGAAGTTAATGTTGGGGCCGTCCCAAAAACTCAATGCGCGCCTGAATTCATTCCAGTCAGCCGAACGATTCAAGAGCAAGATTGATTCAATCAATCCCGGATTGCGCTCGCCGGACCATGCAATCGAAAGCGGACGCGAGTCCTTGAACCTGTCTATGAATTGATTGACGATCGGACCGTGATTCGTGCTCGCGACTCTAAGCGTGATCGGCTCGGCTCCTTTGACTTTGACGACCTCGGTATCGATCTTGAGCGGCAGCCATTCTCCGCGAAACTCATATCGCGCCGGCTCCGAGTCGCTGTCGAGTTTTTCGACATACATATCCTCGACATCGGCCACCAGATCGGTGATTCCCCAGGCAATGTGTTCGTTATGGCCGATCGGCACACCCGGAGTTCCCGCCAGGCTATATCCCGCGACGTGGAACCCGCCGCCCTCGAGGCCTATCGCGTAGTAGATCGACGGTATGAACAAATCAAGATGCGTATCGTTGGCAAGGAGCGGATGACCATTCGCCGTGCGCTTGCCGGATACTATCCAGTTATTGCTGCCCTGCGTCGGCCCAGCCGTACCCAGCGCTCCCGCGGTCGATTTGAGCGCGGTCAACAAGTCCTTGTTGAGCCATTTGAAGCTCCCCAATTCCTGGGGGATGATCACCGGCGCGCCTTCGCTGTAGGGCGGCAGCAACTGTTTCGCTACGGATTCTTGCGCGCGGCCTATGATTCGAGCCCGGCTCACCTCGATTGAGGCGTTCTCTGAGAGCGACCACGAAATCAATTTCACTATCACGAGCGAATCAAGAGGGCTCCATGGTTCCGGGTCCACTCCGAAGATGCGGAACTCGAGCGCGAGCCTCCCTCGATTGGCGCTCAAAAACGAGTTGATGCCTTCCGCGTAGGCCGTCAGCGCCTCACGGTCTTCGCCTTTCATTTCGGCCCAATCGGCTTCGGCAACGCGTCTCATCCCCAGAGTTCGCGTGAGCCTGTCGATCTCAATCGCGTCGGGGCCGAGAATTTCGCAAAGAGACCCATTGCCGATTCGCCGTGTGAATTCCAACTGCCACATTCGATCCTGCGCGTGAACATAGCCCTGCGAAAAGAACAGATCGTGCGGGTTCTGGGCGAAGATGTGCGGCATCGCCCATCGATCTCGTATGACTTCAACCGGGGCTTGCAAACCAACTGCGTGGATCACTCCGCTGACTTGAGGCCATGGCCGTCGCACGAACCATATGCCTGCCAGCGCGACCGCGACGATCAACAGGAAGAGCGCGAGCAGCACGATCCTGAGCTTCTTCCTGGTTCGCCTTCGCGGCAGTTCTTTGTTAGCAGCGGCCGAATCCCGCGAGATTTCGGCCGCAAGCGAAGCCTTGGGCGCGCTCACTCCTGCTCACCTTCGCCCGACATTTCGAGTCTCCTGAGCAATTCTGCTTCGGCATCGTCTTCGGACATGTTGTCGAGCATGCTCATCAGCTCGGCCATCGCAGCTCCTTCATCGACTTCTTCTTCCTCGGGCGCTATCGCTTTGGCCAGCTCCGCGACGGTCGATACTTCGAAGATCAACCTCACGGGAAAGTCCTGATTGAAGGCGTCCCTCATTCGCGACATCAGTCTCACTGCTTGAAGAGAATCACCGCCGAGGTCGAGGAAGTTGTCGTAGATGCCTATCTTTTCCACCCCGAGCAGCTCACCCCATATTCGCGCAATCAACTTTTCGGTCTCGGTTCTCGGTTCGGCGTATTCAACGCGCAGGCTTGGCCTCGCGTAACGAGCTATCGGATGAACATCAGCTTCGACCCGCGCCGTCTCCATGAACGCTTCGACCTTGTTCCAACCTTCTTCCAACGGCGATGCGGACACAATGACCTGGGGCGCTCCGTCAAAGTGGAGAAGCTGATTTATCGTTCGAGCCAGGTCCTCTTTCTTCGCCGCCTTTGACGAATCGGGCGGCATGTCCCACGTAACGCTTGTCCACGGCTGATGCCCGTTGCGCGCGCTCTTGCTCGCGAACGAATCGAGGAAGAAGCTCACCGCGTGATCGGTGGGAGAATTATCATTGTCGGACCTCGTGCTGGAAACCAGCAGCCTGAAGTCGAGCTCCCGGTCGCTGAGCGCCTGATCGAGCGCTCGCACGCTCTCCATATTTTCTTTCAACGAGCCGTTGGGCGGCAGGCTCACATCGCCGGGAGTTTCTCGATCCGCCACATATAACAGCCCGTCGACCTCTCCATAGCGTGATTTCACACTATCGATAAAGCCGAGGGCGGCTCGCGGGTTTGAAAGATCGACCCCGGTAAACAACTCAGCGCCTCGCTTTTCCAGCTCTTGAACCCGCCTGATGTTGTTCGCAACGACGCCTTCGGCATCGCCCGCGGCCCAATCGTTCCACAGATCCCTCGCGGGAAGCTCCGATTGTTCGACGAGAATCAAGCGATTGCCGCTGTTCTCTATTAGATGATCGCAGAATACCGAGCCAAGCGAACCGAGACCGTTGATGACAATGAAGTTGTGCGGCCGCCCATTCGACTCACGCCCGTTCGCAGCGACTGCGTCCGCCGAGGCCACCGTTGGAATCCAGCGATGGCCGTTCCGGTAAGCGACCACGCGCTCGCTCGCGCTGTTGGTGACCTCGGAGAACAACTGCTTTATGAGCCTCTTCTCCTGCAGGCTGCCGGAAACGAAACCGTCCGGAATGAGGTCGAGGTTTCGAATGCTAAGCGTCGGGGATTGTCTCGCAAGCGCCGTAGATGTTCCGAGCAGACTAACCTGAGAAGCGTCGAGCCCCTCCAGGCCGACAACCTCGTGGGCCCCATCGGAAACGATCCAGACGGGAATTGATTCTTCAACCTCGTCGCTTCGCAATGCCTGTGACATCGAGAACACGCTGGCGGCGCCCAGTCCATTCCAGAGGCCAGATTCCTGCGCGTTCGCATTCGAGCTCTCGGATGAGAGGCCGATCATATGCACGATGGAGCTGGGCCGGCCGCCTTCTTGATCGAGCAAGCGGCGAAAGTCATCGGGGTTTGACACATCTACCGTGAAGCGGTCCTGGCCATGCTCTTCGAACCGGCTTCCGGCGGCGAGCCTTGTGACTGCCCTGCCCGATTGCTCCAGCGCCGAAGCGAGCTTCGCTCCAAGACCGTTCTCATCCAGAAGAATCCACCATCTGCTTACCTGATCCTGAGAAACCTTCTCGCTTTCGGATATGTTCGAATGGCCGTTGGAGGCGGCGGCCGCGCGTTTCCACGAAGGGATGTAGACACAGCTTCCCGCCGACGAATCCTTCTTCGGGGCGTATTCGCGATCCGGAACCGTTTCGATCCAGTATCGCTGGCGCTGGAACGGATATGTCGGCAGCAGCAGCCGATGTCTTCGCTGGCCCGCATAGAAGCCCGTCCAGTCCGGTTGAACGCCGAGCAGCCACAGCTTGCCGAGCGCGTTCAACGCGTGCGCGAGATCGGGCTGGGTCTCATACGAATGGCGAAGCAGGCTGAAGGCGAAGGGCTGCTCGTCAGAGGAGCCCGATGCATGCTGCACGACGATGCTGCTCAGCGAAGGCGATCCGATCTCGAGCAGAATCGGGCGCTGCTTTTTGAGAAGCTCCTGAATGCCGTCTGAAAACCGCACCGGCTCGCATAGGTGGTGACACCAGTAAGCCGGGTCGGTCGCGTCCTCCGGCCGCACCCACGTGCCGGTGACGTTGGATATGTATGGGATCAACGGGGCATTGAGTGAAATACCCTTTAGAAGAGCTTCAACCGATTCAACGATGGGCAGCATCATCTTCGAATGGAACGCGTGCGACGCCTGAATCTGTCGATAGGTGATGCCTTCGGAATCAAGCCTGTCTTGAAGCGCTTTTATTGCATCCGTGGGACCCGAAATCACGCATTGCTCCGGACCATTCATGGCCATGAGCGAAAGATCGTCGCCGAGCAGCTCTACGGCTTTCTCTTCGGGCAAGCCGACGGCGAGAAGCGCGCCGGCCGGAAGCGCTTCAATCAACTTCGCGCGCTCCGTGACGAGCTTCAATCCATCTTCGAGCGAGAATACTCCCGCAAGACATGCCGCGACGTATTCACCGAGACTGTAGCCGATCATTGCCTGAGGCCGGATGCCCCACTCCATCCAGAGCCGCGCAAGCGCATACTCGATGACGAACAGCAGCGGCTGGCTCACAAGCGTGCGATTCAGAGGAGAGGCGCTGTCCTGAGTGTCCCGAGCCCGCACCATCTTTCGGAAATCAACAGCGGGCGCCGCCGCTGTAGCAGCCGCGCCGGCCGATGCGGCGGCGGCCGCGGTCGGGGGCTCGTCCGGATAAAGCTCCGACCTGAGATCGAAGCTCAGGTACGGCTTCAAGTAGTCGCAGCAATGATCGACGATGTCCTTGAACACGGGCTCCGATTCATAGAGACCTCGCGCCATGTTTTTGTACTGGCCGCCCATCCCGGGAAACATGAAGACAACATCGCGCTCGCCTTCTTCGCGATAGGTAGTCAGTATCCGCTTCGGATCCATCCGGCCGAGCGTGTTCGCGGCGTCTTCAAGACCGTTGCAAACCAGCATCCGCCTGAATTCGAGCGGACGTCGGCCCACCTGAAGCGTGTACGCCGCGTCGGCAATGTTCTGGTTTGGGCGCCGCGACAGGTGCGAGGCGAGATCGAATGTGTAAGCATCGAGCGCGGCTTCCGACTTCGCCGACAGCAACAGAAGCTGCCATGGCTTTGCTTCACTCGAAGGCTGAACCGCGGGAGGCTCCTCCATAATGATGTGAACGTTGGTACCGCCCACTCCAAGCGAGTTCACTCCGGCGCGTCTGGGCGACGCTCCAAGCGGCCATTCGGCAAGCCTGGTGTTCACATAAAACGGACTGTTCTCGAAATCGATCTTTGGATTCGGCTCCGTGAAGTTGATCGAAGGCGGGATCTGTTTATGCTCGAGCGACAACGCCGTCTTTATTACAGCAGTCACGCCGGCAGCCCTATCCAGATGCCCGAAGTTAGACTTTACGGAACCAAGCGCGCAGAAGCCTCTCTTGTCAGTGAAAGACTGAAACGCTTTGGTGAGAGCGGTGACTTCAATTGGGTCTCCAAGCTCGGTCGCGCTGCCGTGAGCTTCGACATAGCCGACTGTTTCAGGATCGACGCCTGCTTCTTCCAAAGCGGCGGTGATCACTCCGGCTTGACCGGCCACGCTCGGCGCCGTGTAGCCCGCTTTTACAGAGCCGTCATTATTGATGGCCGAGCCCTTGATGACCGCATGAATCTGGTCGCCGTCCTCGAGCGCGTCCTCGAGCCGCTTCAGGAGCACGATTCCGACGCCGTTTCCGAACGGACTGCCGTTCGCCGCCGCGTCGAACGATCTGGTATGCCCGTCAGTCGGGGCGATTCCTCCGGGCTCATATAAGTAGCCCTGATTGATCGGCACGAGTATTCGGACGCCGCCCGCCAGAGCCATATCGCATTCGCCGGTTCGAAGACTCTGAGATGCCATGTGAATCGCCACCATCGACGTCGAGCAGAATGTCTGAACCGCAATGCTCGGGCCGCGCAGGTTCAACTTGTAAGAGACCATCGTGGTCAGCGAGTCCTTGTCATTGCCTAACAGGGCCTGAAACGTATTCACCGATTCGCGAACTTTCGGGTCGGTATGCATTCGCAAGAGATATGCGCTGATGTTCGATCCCGCGAACACGCCGACCGCACCGGGATAGCTCAGGCTGTCGTAGCCCGCGCGCTCCATCGCCTCCCACGAACATTCGAGAAACAACCGGTGCTGCGGATCCATGACCTCGGCTTCGCGCGGCGAGAATCCGAAAAAGCCCGCATCGAATTTGTCGATGTTATTGATGATGGAGCCGGTCTTTACGTATTCCGGATTATCAACGAGCGATCGGGGAACGCCCGCCGAAAGCAGCTCCTCATCAGAGAAAAACGTCAGCGGCTCTGCTCCGGCGCGGAGCAGATCCCAAAACTCTTCGATGTCGGCCGCGCCGGGGAACCGTCCGGCCATTCCGATGATCGCGATGTCAGGCGGGCTGGATCTCTGTCGAAGCTTCTTTCGCCGCTCGTGCAGCTCATCGGCTGCGGCTCGCGATTCTCCGTATCCGGCCGGATTCAGATGACGCGAGAGCGTGCTGACGGTCGGGAACTCGAATAGCGTAACGGGCGCGATCTGCATTTCAAGCTCGCGGCTGAGCTCGGATACGAGTTGAAGACCAATCAAAGAGTTTCCGCCGAGATCGAAAAAGTTGTCGGAGACGCCTATTTGATCCGCGCCCAACACGCGCTGCCACACGGCGGCGACTCGCTGCTCGAAGGCGCCCGCCGGCGCGGCCGAACCGTTTCGTTTTATCGTCGAAGCCGAGCGCGCGCCTCCTCCCATCGAGCTTTGCAACTCCTGAAGGAAGCCTTCACCCGCGAATGATTTGCCGAGCTCAATGCGCCCTTGCAGATCCTGAGCGGAAACGATCACCTGCGTGAGTCCGCTCGCGAGAGCGCGGTCGAACAACTCCACGCCTTCGCCATTCAGAATGCCTTTCGCGAGCATCTCCTGGCGCATCTGGCGTAAATGATCGGGCACTTCGGTATTCAGGGTCATACCGAGCTCCTGCCAGATGTCCCAGTTGATCACGATCGTGCGAGGCCCCGCCCCCGACGCATTTCGAGCGGCGACCGCGTCGAGCACCGCGTTGGCCGCGCAGTAGTCGGATTGTCCAAAGTCTCCGAGGAAAGAAGCGATCGAAGAATAGAGCGCGAGAAAATCAAGGGGCGGCTGATCTCGAAACACGTGATCGATCGCAACGGCGCCCCTGACTTTCGGAGTCATCACCTGCTCGGCGGCATCCCTGGTCTTGAGCAGAATCACTCCGCCTCCGGCGACCCCGGCCATGTGCATAACGCCGTTGATCGGCCCGAAGCGCTCGGTCGCCGTTTGAATGACGCCGCGCATCTCGGCTTCATCGCTCACATCGGCGGCGAAGGTCAGAATCTCCGCGCCCTTTTCTTCCAGGCTCTGGATCGCGCGAATCCTCTCCGCTGTCGAATTATGGTTATCCGCGCCTTCGAGCAGATCATTCCATTGGGCGCGATCCGGCAGCGCGGTTCGTCCTACGAGAATCAGCCGCGCCTTGACCGCTTCGAAAAGGTGCTCGGCCATCACCAGGCCGAGTGAGCCGAGTCCTCCGGTGATCAGATAGACTCCGTTGTCGCGCAGCCCGATTTCCTGATTGGATTCAAGGCGCACGCGCTCGAAATCCTCGACCATTCGGCGGCCGTTCCTGAGCGCGACCATCGGATCGGCGGGAGCGCTCCGGAACTCCGCATAAAGATCTTCCGCAATAGCGCCGAGGAAATGCTCGCTCGAGCCGGATAGCTCAATCGAGCGGCTGGTCACTCGCGGAAACTCCTGAGGAACGACTCGCGCCAGACCGAGTATGCCCGCCTTTTCAGGTTGAATGATTTCGTCGCCGGTTATGCGATGCACGCCGCTGGTTACGACCTCGAGTCGAACAGTATCGGCAAACATTCCGCGGCCGACCGCCTGAGCCAGATAGAGCAGGCTGTAGAAGCCAAGCTCCTGATTACGATCAAAGTCACGGTCGAAGTTATACGCCGCGGCGAGATCGTTCGGAGACACGCTCCACATATGCGCGATGACTTCGACTTTGCCGCTGGCGTTCGCAGCCGTAAGGAGCTTGACGTATTCGTCCGCGTGGACGGGGTTGATCACGTAGTCAGGCGATTCACCGTCGCCCGGCGCGCGGAACGCATCGCCCGCGCGCGCAGTCACGACCTGATGACCGTCGTTGCGCAGCCTGAGAGCGATATCATTTCCGAGCCCGAACTCATCGATGAAAATCAACCAGCGCTGTTTCGCTTGAGTAGAAATCGAAGCCGGACGTTCGGAATCACGCCAGATCGGCTGATAGAACCAGTCGGCCAGATCGGGCTCTTTATCCAGCGTGTATTTTTTCGCGGAAATCGATGCCGCGGTTATAGGCTGTGGATCGACCCAATATCGCTGGCGCTCGAACGGATAAGTCGGCAGCGGAACGCGGCTGCGCTTCTCGTCCGCATAAAACGCATCCCAGTTGATCGTCTGGCCGGATACCCAGAGCCTGCCCAGAGTCTCCAGCAGGAACGCGCCTTCGTGGCGAGTGTCGTACGCGCCCGGCATTGAGGCAAAGGCAAGCGCCGCTTTGTCGGCCTCTATTCGAGGATGCTGCTTGATCGTGGAGGTGAGCGTCTGTCCCGGGCCGACTTCCAACAAAACCCTTTCGGAATCCTTAACAAGCTCGCGCAGTCCGTCGTCGAAGCGGACGGTTCCGCTCATATGCTTCGCCCAGTAAGAGGGCTCTATCTCGTCTTTAATCCAGTCGCCGGTTACATTCGAAATGTATGGGATTTGCGGCTTGCCGAGCTTCAGCGTCTTGGCAAACTCGGTAAGCGGGGCCGCGGCCCCATCCATCATCGTCGAATGGAACGCATGCGAAGCCTGGATGCGCCTCGTCAGAATTTGCCTCTCGCCAAGTTCGCTTTCAGCCGCTTCAATGGCGGCCGCGGGTCCCGCGAGCACGCATAGAGACGGTCCGTTTATGGCCGCAAGCGACAATTCCTTTCCTTCGATGAATCGCGCCGCTTCAGATTCCGAAAGCGGCGCCGCGAGCATTGCACCCGCCGGCAATTCCTGGATCATTCGCGCGCGCCGGGCGACTAATGCCGTCGCATCCTCGAACGTGAGAACTCCGGACAGGCAAGCCGCGACGTATTCGCCCACGCTGTAGCCGATCATCGCGCTCGGTTTGATTCCCCACTTCATCCATTGCCGCGCCAGCGCGTATTCGATCACGAACGTGGCGGGCTGAATGAACGAGGTCTGATTGAGTTGATCCGCTCCGGTCGAAGCGGATTGAGCGCCGCGGCCGACCATTCGGCGAAAGTCCATCTTGCGAGGCGCGGCCGACTGCTCCGAGCCGGCTTCATCCTTCGGATAGAGCACGTCGCGAATATCGACGCCAAGCTCCGGCAGAAGCAGCTCGGCGCCCCTGTCCACATGCTCTCGAAAAGTCGGCTCGGTCTGATAGAGAGCAAGCCCCATCCGCGAGTAGTGGTCTCCAAGACCCGGAAAGAGAAATACTACCTGACGGTTCGATCCGGCTTCCGCCGTCGAAGACGACGATTCAAGCAGCGCTTTTATCTGCGCGGCGTCGGCGCCGCTCGCGCATGCAACAGCGCGGCGAACCGGGAACGCCTTCCTTCCGATTTGCAGCGTGTAAGCAACGTCCGCGAGATACCTTTCTCCATGCTTGTTCTCTTCAAGATGGGCGACAAGGTTAGCCGCGGCCGATTCAAGAGCGCTTTCAGTCCTCGCCGAAAGCGCCAACAGGCGCCAGGGACGAGACGCGCCGGATTCGGCTTGCAGCGGAGGCTCTTCGAGAATGACGTGGACATTAGCGCTGCCGATGCCGAACGAGCTCAAACCCGCTCGGCGCGGGGTCTTGCCGGCCTTCCATTCCGACAACTGGGTGTTGACGTAGAACGGGCTGTTTTCAAAGTCGATCTTCGGATTCGGCCTTTCATAGAACAGGCTGGGCGGAATCGTTTTGTGTTTGAGCGAAAGTGAAGTCTTTATCAGGCCGGCAATGCCGGCGGCGGTCTCGAGATGGCCTATGTTGGTCTTCACCGAGCCGAGGGCGCAGTAGGAGCTTGCGGCGGTTGAACTGCGAAATGCCTCGGTTAGAGCAAGCGCTTCTATTGCATCGCCCAGGTCCGTCGCGGTCCCGTGGGCTTCGATGTACGAGAGGGTCTCAGGCTCGACCCCGGCGCATGCCATCGCTTCAAGCAGAACGCTGGTTTGGCCTTCGACGCCGGGCGCGGTGTAGCTCGCTTTTCGCGCGCCGTCATTGTTGCTCGCGGAGCCGCGAATCACTGCATAGATGTGATCGCGGTCCCTCAGCGCGTCGTCGAGCCGTTTCACGAGTACGGCTCCGACTCCGTTTCCGAAGTTGCTGCCATCCGCGCCCGCATCGAAGGTTCGGCAGTGCCCGTCGGGCGAAAGAATGCCGCCTTTTTGATAGAAGTAACCCCTGCGCTGCGGCACGTTGATCGCCGCTCCGCCCGCAAGCGCCATATCGCACTCGCCCAGCAACAGGCTCTGACACGCAAGGTGAACGGCTATCAGAGAAGTGGAACACGCCGTATGTATCGCATAGCTTGGGCCGCGAAGGTCGAACTTATAGGCTACGCGGGTTGCCATACAGGCGAGATCATTGCCCAGCGCGATCTGAAAGAAGTCGAGCGATCTGAAGAATTCCTGATTGGTAAAAATGTTGAAGAGGTATGTATTGGTCTTAGCGCCGGTGAATACGCCGATCTTGCCGCGATGCTGGTCGGGAACGTGGCCCGCATCCTCCAGAGCTTCCCACGCGCATTCAAGAAACAGCCTCTGCTGCGGATCCATTAGCTTCGCTTCGAGCGGCGTGTATCCAAAGAAGCCTGCGTCGAAGAGCTCGATGTCGTTGACCGCGGGAACAAAGGGAACGTAGTTCGGGTCTTCTACGAGCTTCGGATCCAATCCCTGACTCGCGAGATCGTTCGCGGTTACAGTAGTCAGCGACTCCACGCCGTTGCAGAGGTTCCTCCAAAATTCGCCTGGATTGCCGGCTCCGGGAAACCTGCACGACATTCCTATGATTGCAATCTCGGAGCCCGTCAATTCACTTTCTTTCATTGATTCATCCATAGAGCTTCTGTCCTTGGGGGCGTCAGTACACACAGAAAAAAGGCGAGACTCATCGCCTCGCCGAATCAGGCATTACCCCACAATTATGTATTGTCGCCTATGTATTGTCGCCGCAACCTCGTTGGGGTTGGATCAATTGGACGCTTATCCAAGGTAGGTGAATACGCCTACCTTGGGCTTCCATACAAAACCCCGTCTGGGTTGACGGGGTTGAGGTTATCGCATCAAGGCTTCCTCATATTACGCCGGTGAAGCCTTCGCATATTTTTCAGATTGAGAGAGCACCGACTCGATGCTTTCGGAAATTGTGCGGATGCCGCTTTCAAGCTCGGCTTCGGTTATGGTCAACGGAGGAAGAATTTTCAGCACCTCCCCGTTGGGACCTGACGTTTCGATGATCAGTCCTCTGTCGAACGCTTCTCTGCTAACCTGATCGCCCAATCCGTCCTTCTCAAAAACGAGCCCCTGAATCAAACCCCGGCCTCGCAGGCTTGCCTGTGTTTCCGGAAATGCCTGAATTATCTCATTGAGCAGCTCGGCGGCCCTGTGAGCCTTTTGCCCGATGGACTTGCTGAACTCGTCGGTTTCCCAGTACGAGAGCGCCTCGCTCGCGGTAACAAACGCGAGGTTGTTGCCTCGGAACGTACCGGAGTGCTCGCCCGGTTCCCAGACGTCTAGTTCGGGCTTCAACAGCAGGATCGCCATCGGAAGGCCGTAGCCGCTTATCGATTTCGAGAGACACACGATGTCGGGATTCAAGCCCGCTTCCTCGAAGCTGAAGAAGGTCCCGGTACGGCCGCACCCAACTTGAATATCGTCGGCGATAAATACAATCCCGTGCTTTTTGCACAAGCTCTCCAGCCGCTGCAGCCACGAGTATCGCGCGGACCTCACGCCGCCTTCGGCTTGAATCGTCTCGACTATGATTGCCGCGGGAATTTCCATACCGCTGCTTGTCTTCGTGAGAAACATTTCTAAGTAGTCCAACGTGTCGACATCGGGCCCGAGATCGCCGTCGAAGGCCATCGGCATCGTGAAGTGCAGTGGAACCGCCGCGCTCTTCCGTTTCGAGCGGCTCGCGGTCACCGCCAAAGAACCGAGGCTCAATCCGTGATAGCTGTGGGTGAAGAACACGACCGTCTGCCGCCCCGTGGCCTTGCGAGCCAGCTTGAGCGCGGCCTCGACCGCGTTGGCTCCGGTGGGGCCGCAGAATTGAATCTTGTACTTGAAATTGCGCGGCTCGAGTATGATCGAATTGAACCGCTCCAGAAAACGGCGCTTGGCGGTCGTGGCCATGTCGAGACTGTGTGTGACGAAGTCGTTTTGAATAGCCTCGATCAGGCGTTCTTTCATTCGAGGATTGTTATGGCCATAGTTCAACGAACCCGCGCCGCTGAAGAAATCGGTGTAGGTCTTTCCATTCTCATCGAAGAGCGTCGATCCCGCCGCTTTTTCAAAGACCGCCGGAAAATGCCGGCAGTAAACCCGAACGTCTGACTCGAGCATCTCGAACGTTTTCATAGTTCCCTCTCTATTTGAATGAGTATTATTCTGTTTTCGGCGGGCTTGCCGAGCCGATCGGTGTTGTTCAGCTTGCCGCCATTTGCGCAGGCCTTACGGCCTCGGATGTAGATTCAACAAAGGTTCGGTGCAGGAGCCGCAGGCTGTTGCTGACTTCGGCTCGCGGGATGATGAAGGTGAAGGAATCCCGCGCGCTGAAACTCTTGATCAGAGTCGCGCCGCCGTCTTCCAGCACTTTCAGGGCGTTCAGGAGCGCCGCCGGTCTCGATCCCAGGCCGAAGCCGACCAGCGAAACCGCGCCCAACCCCGCATCGATCCTGACCTCTCCTTCAAATTCCCTCTGGAGCTGCCGCGCGAACGCGTCCTCGTCCGGCATTTCCTGGTTGGAAATGAATAGGTCGCTCGCTTCTCCCGGAGGGCCGATGCTCTCGAAGACCATGTCGTAGTCCGAGATCGCCCCATACACCCCGTCTCGACCGCCGTGCCTCGGACTCCATTCCTTGAGAATGATTCGGACGAGGTCTTCGCGGCCCGACACGCCGGCGATGGCAGGCTCGCGAGGCGTGAATGCATCGCCCTCTTTGCAGGCGGGCAGAACCACGGTTCCCGGATCGTCGCTGAAAGTCGATCTGACGACCAGAGGAACTTCATTTGTGCTTGCGAACTCGACGGCCTCGGCTTTGAGCACCTTGGCCCCGTGCCAGGCAAGCTCCTGGGTTTCTCTCGCGCCCAACTCGGCCCGCTTTATCGCGGTTGGAACGATTCGCGGATCGGCGGTGAAGACGCCTTCAACGTCGGTATAGATCACGCACTTTTCCGCATTCAGCGCGGCTGCCAGCGCTACGGCCGTGGTATCGGAGCCGCCTCTGCCAAGCGTCGTAATATCGTCTTCACGCGTCCGTCCCTGAAATCCCGGCGCCACGACTATCGCGCCCCGGGCAAGCTCCTGTCTTATGCGCTGCGGCCTTATCTCGAGTATACGGGCATTGGTATGAACATCATTTGTTATGATTCCGCATTGTTTCGCCGATAACGAGATGGCCTCTTCGCCCAGGTTTTGAATTGCCATCGCGAGCAATGCAGCCGACGCCGTTTCTCCGGTCGAAAGCAGCATATCCAGCTCGCGGGGCGAAAGGTTTGTGCCGATCCGGCGTCCCATCTCCAGCAGATGGTCGGTTGTATCGCCCATCGCCGAGACTACAACTACAACCGCCAGGCCCTCCTCTTTTGTGCGAACGACATTTTGCGCAACGGCTCTAACATGATCAGCCGTCGCCAAAGACGATCCGCCGTATTTTTGAACAATGACTCGCACGACTCAGCCCTCCATTTCCCTATTAGCCGCCCTGCGGCGTTCCATATAATCACGTCTCCGGACCATCACCTTCTTATGTTCTTCCAGCTCCGCTGCGCGTCTACCCTGTCCTTCGTCCGCGTTTTCACCAAGCAGTTGGGCGAGCGATCTGATAGTGACCCCTTGATAAAGTCTCGCGACTGGAAAGTCGATTCGAAGCTCTTGCTTGAGCCGCGATGCCACCTGGATCGCTATCAGTGAATCGCCGCCCAGATCGAAGAAGCTGTCCTCGACGCCGACTCGTTCAAACCCCAGAACCGACTGCCAGACCAGAGCGATCTTCTGTTCCAGCTCCGATTCCGGCGCGACGTAGGGTGTCGGCAGCTCTGGTCTCGGATGGAGCGCTCCGGCAGCGGCGGAATCCTGGCGCGCCGGACGGCCGGAGCGAAGAATCGCGAATCGCTCTTCCATAAACGCGATTCGCGCCCGGAGGTCGGCCGTCGAGATGATGATCTGCCCGGCGCTCTTTGCCGAAAGCGCGCGTGAGAAGATCTCTTCGCCTTCTCTTGCGCTCATCGCCAACGCGGACAGGTCTCCGCGAAGCTCGGTTATCTGGTCTGGATTGTCCTCGCTTGACCACAGATCCCAGTTCAAAACCAGCCAGGGTGTTTCACCGTCTCGGCCCGGCCGTTTAACAAACGAATCCATGAACAGACTGGCCGCCGTGTAAGGCCCGTAACCGACCCCGCCCAGCACCGAAGCCAGCGATGAGAGCAGGACACAGAAGTCGAGCTTCCTGCCGGCGAGCGCGGCTTCAATCGAATACAACGACCGCGCTTTGGGTCCGAAGTGGTGTTCACAATCGTCGCGACCCGCTTCGAGAATTGCTCGAAACGCGTTTTCTCTAGCAGCCTCCTCGGCGTGAATGAACCCGTGAATTTCACCGAAACGGGATTCGCCTTCCTGGATGGCCCTCTTAAGCTGGTCTGGATTAGAGGTGTCGATCAAAGCTGCGAAGGTCTCCGCCCCAAGAGCGTTGATGGAACGAATCGCTGCTTCATAGCGGGATGGCGATCGGCTTTCCTCATTTCGAGGACCATCTTCAGCGCCATTGTCAGCATTATTGTCAGCATTATTGTCAGCATTATTGTCAGCCGCGGATTTTTCAGCAGTAGCGCGCTCGATAAGGATTAGCTTCGCATTGGCCGCGCGAGCGAAATACTTAGCAAGGGCAAGGCCGTTTCCACTGAGTCCGCCGGTGATTGCATAGACGCCTCTATGTCGCAATCCCGGAACGGCCTCGCCCTCTTCCGTTAAACCAATTCCTTCCAACTTCACCGGCTCGAAGCCCGGCAGCCAGCGCTTCCGGCCACGGTATGCGACAACGAGATCTCGAGGCTCGGACCGCAGCTCGCCGAACACCGCGTCGACCAATCCACTAACACCCGCGAATTTCGCGGCCCCAATGTCGGTCTTGATATCGGCCCTGATATTGCTTTTGATACCGGCTTTAATATCGAGGACGCGCGGCACGATTCCCCTCAGTTCCTGGGAGGCGACTCGACACAAGCCGAGCAGCGGAGCCTTGCCTGGAACAACATTTTCGTCATCGCTGCAAGCCATCATCGAGTCGGACAACACGGCGATCTCACAGCCGTGCGAATGAGAGTCAAGAGCCTGCAAGAGAAACAGCAGACTGTAGAAACCCCGCTCCAGATTTTCATCCAGATCTTCAGCCAGGTTTTCATCCATGTCTTTATCTGGGCCGTTCAGATATTCACTCGATTCGGCGTCGCCGAGGCTGAAAGCGTGAACGATTGAAGTCGGCAGCTTGCCGCTGTCGCTGAGATCGGAGAGCAGTTCTCGATAATCCGCGGGGTCTCCGGGTCTGATCGTATACCGTCCGTCCGCCGGTTTGCCGAATTTGGCTCCCATCTCAACCGTGAGTACATCGTTGCCTTCATCTTTCAGACGCGATGCAAGAGCCGCCGCAAATCCCGAGCGATCGAGGAACACGAGCTGTGAAGTCCGCTCCGTCCGCGTGGCGGGCGGCGGAAGCGAAGGCTTCCAAGAAGGAAGATAGAACCACTCGGAGAGATTCGCTTTCTTTGTCGAGCCGAGAAGCGGCGACGCGGAAGCTGTTCCCTGAGATATATGCGGACGGGCTTCTATCCAGAAACGCTGTCGCTCAAACGGATATCCGGGAAGCGGCACTCGCAGCCGGCGCTCCTCTTTATAGAAGCCGCGCCAGTCAAGCTTCACACCCGCGAGCCAAAGCCGTCCGCAGGCTTCCAGCATCGCTCGCGTGTCCGAGGCTTCTTCCTTTGGGCCCGGCAGCGAAGGGACAATCGCGTGACCATGCGCTTCCGCGTGCCTAGTAGCCAGCGTGGTAAGCACGCGGCCGGGACCGACCTCCAACAGAATTCGATCCTGATCGGCCAGCAACGCTCGCAGTCCAGTGGAGAACCGAACCGCGCGGCGCAGGTGCTCCGACCAATAACCGGGATCGGTCGCCTGCCGCGGGGTGATAAGCGCGCCGGTTAGATTCGAATAAAACGGTATCTTGGGAGCGGTCAACCGGACCTTTCGGACCTCATCCGTAAACGGTTTCAAAATCGAATCCATCATCGACGAGTGAAACGCGTGCGAGGTCCGCAGCCGCTTAAACCAGATGTCCCTGCTTTCAAGTTCAGCTTCGAATCGCGCCATCGCATCGCCCGGCCCCGATATCACGCAACCCGAAGGCTCGTTGATCGACGCTACTGAAATCTGGTCGGGCAGGAGCTTGCCGATCTCTTCCTCGGCCATTGAAACCGCGGTCATCGCTCCGGCGGGCTGTTGCTGCATCAGTTTTCCGCGCGCCGCGACAAGCCGCAATGCATCTTCAAGCGAGAGAACTCCGGCAAGACAGGCCGCGACATATTCACCGATGCTGTGGCCGATCATCACATTGGGCTTGATGCCCCACTCCATCCAAAGCGAAGCCAGCGCGTATTCAACTACAAAAAGAGCAGGCTGAGTCAGAGCTGTCTGATTGATCGGATCGTCATCCGAAGCCGCGTCGCCGCCGCTGAAGATCACGTTTCGCAGGTCGGCTCCAAGCACCGGATCGAGAACTCGCGCGCATCGATCGACGGTCTCGCGAAAAGTTTCTTCTTGTTCGTACAGCCCGCGAGCCATGCCCCTGTACTGCGCGCCCTGTCCGGGAAACATGAAGACCACCGCTCGATCGCGCGGCTCTTCGACATCCACGGCCGTAAGCGCGCGCTCTCGCTCTTCCAAGGCGGATATCGCTTCTTCGGTGCTGCCGCAAACGATTGCGCGCCTGTGCCTGAAAACCGACCGCCCAAGCTTAAGAGTGTAGGCAGCGTCGGCAAGGGCCGGAGCATCCGGTTCACGAATCATCGCCAGCAGGTTGTCCGATGCCGTTTCGAGGGCCGCCGCGCTTCGCGCCGAGATCAACAGCAGTTGCTGCGAACGGCTCTTGCCGGAATCTTCGCTCGGGGGCGCTTCTTCGAGAATCACGTGAGCGTTTGTGCCGCCCACACCGAACGAGCTGACGCCCGCGCGCCTCGGCGCTCCGTCGCTGGACCAGTCTTCGAGCCGCGAGGCTACATAGAAAGGCGTCTCGGGAAAATCGATTGAGGGATTCGGCCTTTCGAAGTTGATGCTTGGCGGAATCTGTTTATTCTCGAGAGCGAGAACGGTCTTGATGAAACCGGATACTCCGGCCGCGGCATCCAGATGACCTATGTTGGATTTAACCGAGCCAATCGCGCAGAAGCTTTTTTTCTGGGTGCTCCGTCGAAAGACCTTTGTAAGAGCGGTGACCTCAACCGGATCTCCGAGAGAAGTTCCGGTGCCGTGTGTTTCGATGTAGGTGATGGACTCCGGCTCGAGGGCCGCTATCGCCTGCGCTGATGCAATGACCTGGGCCTGACCTTCTACGCTGGGAGCCGTATAGCTGACCTTGCTGGAACCGTCATTGTTTATGGCGGACCCTTTGATCACGGCGCGAATGCTGTCTCCGTCGTCGATCGCGTCCGACAGCCGCTTCAAGGCCACGACTCCCACGCCGCTGCCAAAGATCGTCCCCGCTGCGTCCGCGTCGAACGGGCGGCAATGACCGTCTGGCGAGGCAAGCCCGCCTTCCTGATGGAAGTAGCCGGATACCTGCGGGACCTTCACCGTGACGCCGCCCGCCAGCGCCAGATCGCACTCATAGTTCAACAGGCTCAGCGACGCCAGATGAATCGCCACGAGCGAAGTCGAGCAACTCGTCTGGATTATCATGCTCGGCCCTTTGAGGTTGAACTTGTAAGCAACCCGGGTCGGCATGAAATCCTTATCGCTTGCGATGAAAATCTGAAACGCTCCGCCCCCATCGAATAGCTCGGGTTGAGTTGTCAGATTGCTCAACAGGTACGTGTTCCAGGCGGCTCCGGCATAGACGCCGATCAGGCCCTCGTACTCCCGCGGCGAGTAGCCCGCGTCTTCGAGCGCATGCCACGCAGTCTCGAGAAACAGCCTCTGCTGAGGATCGAGTATCGAGGCTTCGCCGGCGGGATACCCGAAGAAACCGGCGTCGAACTGATCCACCCCATCGAGCAGGCTTCCGGCTTTTATGTATTCCGGATTGTTCAGCGTCTCGCGCGGAACACCGGACGACAGCAGCTCTTCGTCCGAGAAAAAAGTGGCGCTTTCGACGCCGTTCTTCAGATTGCTCCAGAACTCGGCGACGCTGGCCGCGCGCGGCCAGCGGCCGGCCATTCCGATCACGGCGATTTCTCGCCCGGTCAGAGCGTCGTCCTGATTGGATTGATTCGGCTGAGTAGACTCGCTCATCCCCTGCTCCTGGCTGTTTGTCTCGGCGCCGCAAGCGAACGCTTCTTTCGCTCGGCGCGGTCCTCGATTTTTTTGAACGCCGCATCTTCATTCGAGCTGGACCCGAGGTAACGGGCCAACGCAGCCACGGTGGGCGCTTCGAAGATGCTCACCACTGGTATGTCGACTTTGAATTCCTTCTTCAGGGCCGACACCAACTGAATCCCGGTCAGCGACGTGCCGCCCAACTCGAACAGGTTGTCGTTCACACCCACCTGTTCTATGCCGAGCACCTTCTGCCACACGGCCGCGACTCTGCGCTGCAGATCGTCAGCCGGTTCAACGTAATCGCTGCTGACCGAGGGCCGCGCGTGAGCCGACTCGCTCGCGGAAATGTCTTCGAATCCCTGAAGAATTCGAGAGCGGGTCATCGAGTCCGCCTCTCGAATCAACTCATTTATCTCGCGGCTGGCAACGATGATCTGAGGGCTTGCTCCAACGGACATCACGTGTCGGAATGCTTTGACCGCTTCACTCGCGGTCAGACCGGGACTAAGCTTCTCCAGCAAGCCTGCTCCGATCGCGTTTCCTCCCATCAATCCATCGGCGAGCAAGGGCGCGACTGTTCCAACCGCGGGTGCGGCCGCCGAACTTCGGTCCTGAGCTTCAAGAAGTCCGTCGGCGACGCGCTTCATCGAGAAGCCCTTGATCGTGATCGCTTCGACGCCGTTCTCGTCGAGGACTGAGATATCTCCGGTGATGATTTCGCGCTGCTGAACGGCGCTGCTCCTGAGCTTCACGTAGCTATACGCCTTGCGCGGGAACGGAGCGTGAACGGTCAGGGATTCATAAACCAGAGGCAGGTAGTTGCCTTCGACGAGGAACTGAATGAATCCGGTTGCGGTGTCCAGCAGCGATGGGTGCAGCACGTAGTCACTGAGGTCGCTCTCGAAATCGCTGTTCAGCTCGAGTACGCCGACCGCCTCGTCTCCATCCACGAACACATCGCGCAGGCTCTGCCAGCGAGGCCCGGTGCTGACCAGTTTCACGCTTCTCAATTCGCTCGGGCCCTTGCCGTTCTCTGCTTCCGCGATCTCGAGTTTCTTTCCAGTGCTCAATAGCCGTGTGACATCACCCATCTTGCCGCCGTTGTTACTCGCCCCGGCCGCAAGAGTCAGCTCTCCGCGAACGTGCTCATCCCAGAGTTGAGTTTCTGATTCTGTTCCATTCGGCCTGCTGAGAACCCTGAAAGAATACTCAGAGCCCTTCCGCTCGAGCATCGTTACCGTTTCTCGTGACCGCCCGGGTTCAACAACAAGCGGGCTTCTGAATGTCACTTCGCGAATCTCAATCGTCTTATTCGCGGAGCCGTTTGCTACGGCCGCCCGAGCCATTTCTAGATACGTCGTACCCGGAACGGTGGGAAGCCCGCCCACCAGATGCTCAGACAGAATCCAGTGACTATCCGGACTGAAGCTCGAAGAAAAGACGAGACGTTCCGGTGTTTCCAACAAACAGGAGTCGAGCAGCGGGTGATGCGGCTTGGAACCGTTGCGGCGCTGCGATTTTGTGGAGCGGCCGGCCTCCGCCGCCATCCCGACACCCGCCCAGCGATCCCAATTCAATGAAACGGTGTACCGGCCTCGATGTTTGAAGTTCGACTGAGCAAATGCATCACAGAAGGCATTCGCAGCCGCGTAATCGCTCTGGCCGAAGCCGCCGATAATCGAGTTGATTGACGAGCACAAGACAAAGAAATCAAGTGAGCGGCCGCTCAGGATTGAATCGAGAACCATCGTGCCGCGAACCTTCGGCCCGAACACGCTCTCAGCGGCTTCGGGCGATTTGAGCTGAATGATCCCGCCGCCCGGCAAACCTGCCGCGTGGATTACGCCGTTGATAGCGCCGAATCGATCCTCCGCGGTTCGAACCGCGTCTGTCATCGACTGAAGATCCGTCACGTCCGCCGCAAGAGCCAGAACTTCGCTGCCGCTCCGCTCGATCTCGATAATCTTGTTTATAGCCTGCGATCGATAATCCTCATCGTCGTGCGTCGCGAGCCACTCCGGCCAAGAGGCCGCCTCCGGGAAGAACGACCGCGCGGTCAATACCAGCTTGCATCGCACCTGCTTTGCAATCTCTTCCGCCAGGGCAAGCCCGACGCCGCCCACGCCTCCGGTTATGAGATAAGCGCCGCCTTCACGCACGCGAGACATTGGCTGCGCGGTTGAATCCAACGGCAGCCGGTCGAAACACTGTACGAAACGATCGCCGTTGCGGTACGCAACCGCTCGCTCGGTGGAAGTTGTATTCAATTCGTCGATCAGGTCGCGAATCAAGACCTCCTCGTCGGCGCTTCCTTTGTCAGGAAGCATGAGGTCGATACTTCGGCAGGACAGATTCGGATGTTCCTGCGGGATTACTTTGACCGGCCCTAACAACAGCGATTTTTCAAGGCAAAGGCCGCGCTCGCCCGCGACCTTCTGCATTTCATCGGAGATTACGGCAATCCGAACCCGGGCATCAGGACTGATTCGCTCGATGGATTGAGTGAGCCAGATCAGGCTGTCAAAGCTACGGCAGCGGCTCGCGTCCCAGGGCTCGAATCGAATGCCGGCATCGGTGATGTTCCAGGTGTGTACGATCACGGCGGGCGATCTTCCCGCGTCGCTCAGCTTCTTCAACAAAAGGTCGTAGTGTTCCGGACGCGATGGGTTAATGCTGTAACAGCGCTCTTCTATCTCCTTGAAGTCGTCGCCGGTTTGACCAACCGTGATGTCGACGCCGGCCGCGCGCAGCCCTTCCGCCATCCGTGACGAAAAAGAATCCGCGTCCATCAACACCAGCCATGGCGAAGGTGATGGTTCCGCGGCTGCATTGGATAGAAGTCCTGATCTGCGCCAGTTCGGCGAAAAGAAGTAATCGGCCAATTCAGGTTTGCGCGTTCTCTTGCCGGAGTCGCTCTTGATCCAGTAGTACTCGCCTTCGAATGGATATAAAGGCAGAGAGACTCGCCGGCTCTCGCTTCCGGCATGAAAAGCTTCCCAGTCTATATCGACGCCTGAGATCCATGCTCGACCGACGGCCAGAAGCAGCAGCTCGACCCCTGACCTGTTCTCGGTGGGATGCGGCATCGATCTGACGGCATTAGCCTGCTTGTGTTGCTGCCGAACCAGCGTTGTCAGCGTGCGACCGGGTCCGACTTCGATCAACAAGCTCCCGGTATCTTCGAGGAGCGTGTTTACTCCCTCGCTGAACCTTACCGCGTTGCGAAGATGGCGTCCCCAGTAGCTCGGATCGGTCGCATCCGCGTCCGTGATCCACGCGCCTGTGAGATTGGAAACATAGGGAATCTTAGGCGTCTGTAGTCGACACTTTCTCGCCAGCGCGGACATCTCGTCCACGATCGGATCCATCATCGACGAGTGAAACGCGTGCGAGGTGTGCAGACGGCTGAACGGTATTTCGCGAGCCGAGAGATCGGCTTCGATAGCTTCGATTGCTTGCAGCGGGCCGGAAACAACCGAGGCTTTTGGTCCGTTGTGCGCGGCCAGCGATATGTCCGCATTGAGCAGCTTCTCGATCTCGCCTGGAGCCAGTTGAACGGCTGTCATTGCGCCCGACGGCATAGACTGCATAAGCCGGCCGCGCGCCGCCACAAGCCCCAGCGCGTCTTCGAGCGAAATCACTTCGGCGATGCATGCGGCTACATATTCGCCGATGCTGTGGCCGAGCATTGCGCGCGGCCGCACTCCCCAGCTCATCAGAAGTTTCGCAAGCGCATACTCGACTACAAACAACGCGGGCTGAGCGAGAGCCGTTTGATCCAGCCTGGCCAATTCAGCCGCGTCCGCATCTTCATCCGGAAACAGCGCGTCGCGAAGATCGAATCCAAGATGTGTCTTGAGAGTCTCGGCGCAAGAATCAACGACGCTCGCAAACGCCGGCTCGGTCTCGTACAACTCTCGGCCCATTTGCGCGTATTGCGATCCCTGTCCCGAAAACAGGAACACCACCGGAGGCGCGCCGCCTTCGTGAAGGCCGTTGATCACCCTTTCAGGATCGGGATTTTCAAGCAGCTCCGCGGCCTCCTCCGAAGTCATGCTCACAGCAATCCGGCGGTGCGTCATCGGCTGTCTGCCTACCTGCGTGGTGTAAGCCGCATCCGCGAGAGTGATACGCGGCTCTGTATTCAGACGCGCCGCAAGATTCGTTGTAAGACTATCGAGCGCCGAAGCCGACCGCGCGGAAAGAGTCAGCAACTGCCAGGGCCGGAGGTCGGCGTTCGACCGGTCATGCTCCGGCGGTTCTTCTAATATGATATGAGCGTTGGTGCCGCCGATACCGAACGAGCTGACTCCGGCTCGTCGAGGCGAGCCGTTTGTATTCCATTCGGATAATTTTGCGCTGACATAGAAGGGGCTCTCCACGAAATTTATCTTGGGATTCGGCTCGGCGAAGTTGATGCTCGGCGGCAGCAACCCATCTCTCAAGGCACAGACCGTCTTAATCAAACCGGCGACACCGGCGGCGGTATCGAGGTGGCCGATGTTGGTCTTAACCGAACCGATCGCGCAAAACTGCTTGCGATCCGTTTGGGTCCTGAATGCCTCAGTGAGGGCGGAGACTTCTATCGGGTCGCCGAGCGGCGTGCCCGTTCCGTGAGTTTCGATATATGTGACCGTGTTCGGCTCGACCCCGGAAACCTTGAGCGCCTCTGCTATTACGGCAGCCTGTCCATCAACGCTCGGAGCCGTGTAGCCGATCTTGACGCCACCATCGTTGTTAATGGCGCTTCCCTTGATCACCGCGTAGATATGGTCATGATCCGATATAGCGCGATCGAGAGGTTTGAGCACTACTATGCCGACGCCGTTTCCAAAGACAGTGCCTTTGGCCTCCGAATCGAAGGCGCGGCAGTGCCCGTCGGGCGAAAGGATTCCGCCTTCTTCGTAAAAATACCCTTGCTTAAGAGGCGCTCTTATTGCGACGCCGCCCGCCAGCGCCACATCGCATTCGCCGCCGAGAATGCTCTGGCAGGCGAGATGAATCGCCACGAGCGAGGTCGAGCATGCGGTCTGAACATTGATGCTTGGCCCGCGCAAATTGAGCTTGTAAGAAACCCGTGTGGCGACAAAGTCTTTGTCATTTCCGATAAAGGCCTGATATCTCGTCGAGCTCGACTGCGTCTGCCCGTATTCGGCGTGATTGATATAGGTATTGAGCCCGGTTCCGGCAAAGACGCCGGCCCTTCCTTGATAGCGGCCCGGATCGTAGCCCGCATCCTCGAACGCATGCCATGCGCATTCGAGAAAGACACGGTGCTGCGGGTCCATTAATTCGGCTTCGCGCGGAAGGAATCCAAAGAACCCGGCATCGAAGCGGCCTGCGCCTTCGAGGAGCCCGGATGCTTTCACATAGCTGGAATCCTTCAATACCTCATCATCGATTCCAAGCTCGGCCAGTTCTTCATCCGAGAAGAAGGTTATGCACTCTTCTCCATCACAGAGTTTCTTCCAGAACTCGTCGACGTTGCGCGCGCCGGGGAAGCGGCCCGCCATACCGATGATCGCAACATCACGGTCTCGGTTACCGGCCGATGACAACCGGGCGTTGGCTCGGCGATCCCCTTCATAAGCCGCGGTCGATCCGCCGACGCCTCCACCGATGCGTTCGGCCAGCGACGCGATGGTCGGATAGCGCAGGAGATCGACCATCGCGATCTCATGGCCGGCGCGATTCAGATGGCTTTGAACCTGCGCGAGCAAAAGCGAGTGTCCGCCGAGATCGAAGAAGTTCTCATCGCGCCCGACGCGCTGAACTCGCAGGACCTCTTTCCATATGCCGGTGATCGTTCGTTCAAGATCCGAGATCGGCGGAGTCGATTCCGGGGATGAACCACGCTCGATCTCCGGTTCGGGAAGGGCTTTTCGATCGACCTTTCCATTCGGCGTCAACGGCAGCGAGGCCAGTACTATGAATTTAGAAGGAAGGAAATATTCAGGAAGCGCGCTTGATAAAAACGCTCGCAGCTTAGGAGTTTCCAGATCCGAGGCACCGGCGTTCGCTGAAGGCACTACATAAGCCAGCAGTCGCTGCGCGGCGCCGTCTCCTCTTGCCACAACAACGGCCTGAGCTATTGCCGGGTGCTTGGATAATGCGGACTCGATTTCACCGAGCTCGATACGGAAGCCGCGAACCTTGACCTGATTGTCCAGACGCCCCAGAAACTCGACGCTATCATCGGATGTCCGGCGAACGAGGTCTCCCGTTCTGTAGAGCCTGGCTCCCGCCGTAAGCGCCGTGTGATCGGGAATGAATCGATCCGCGGTTATGTCCGGGCGGCCCCAGTAGCCGTGGGCTAACCCGTCGCCGCCGATCAGCAACTCTCCGGGAACGCCCCGCGGAACGACCTGGAGATTCCAATCGAACATCTGAATGCTCGTGTTGTCGATCGGCCGCCCTATCGACACCCATCCTCTCGGGTTCTCTTGAGGAGTCACATCCTGAACGAGAGACCAGATGGTGGTCTCAGTCGGACCATAGAGGTTCCATAGCGACGACGATCTCTCCGACAACTCAATCGCCAGATCCCAGGGGAACGCTTCGCCGCCGCACAGGCACTTCAATCGAGGTTGTCCATCCCAACCGGCGGACAGCAGCAACCGCCATGTTGCCGGTGTGGCTTGCATGGCCGTTGATTGAGTTTCGCGAATGGCCTTGAGCAGCTTCTGTCCGTCTGAGGTTGTTTCGCGGCCCGGCAGGACTATGGTCGCGCCGACCATCAACGGCACATATATCTCGAGTCCAAAGATATCGAACGATTGAGTGGTGACGGAGAAAAAGACGTCGTCGCGGGTCAAGCCGGGACAGCGAGCCATCGAGCCGACAAAGTTCACAACAGAGCGATGCGGCGCCGCTACGCCCTTCGGGGTTCCGGTCGATCCCGACGTGTATAGAAGATATGCCGGCGCTTCGCCGCCGCCGCGATTCTCAAAACGCTTGTTGTTTTCGTTGGCGATTTCAGCGCGAGATGAATCAAGGAGGAGCGTGCTGTTCGCATGGCTCGAGGCCGCGAACATCTTCCGATGAAGCGACTCGTTTGTGATGATCAACGCGACTCGCGCATCGTCGAGTATGAGCTTGAGCCGCGCTTCGGGATACGCGGGATCGAGCGGCAGATAAGCGGCTCCGCTTTTCAAAACCGCGAGGATCGAGATTATGAGATCGGAGCCCCGCTCCAAATAGATCGCGGCGCCCGCGCCCTGACTTATACCTTTACGGATTAAATGGCGTGCCAGCAGGTTTGACCGCGACTCGAGCTCACCGTAGCTGAGCGTCAATGATTCACAAACAAGCGCGATCTGATCGGGCGCTCGGTCGGTCTGTGCTTCAAACAATTCATGAACGCCTAGCTCCCGATCGAAGCCGGCGGCGGCGGCGGCGCGTTCCGAGAGGAACTGCGCCTGCTCGGAAGCGGTCAGCAATTGAATGCGGCTTATGTGCTGATTGGAATCGGCGGCCCCCGATGCCAGAACGGATCTGAAGTGACCGAGCATTCTTTCGATCGTGCCGCGATCAAACAGATCGCGATTGTATTGGAGCGAGACCGCGAAACCCTCGCCCTTCTCCGCGACCATTAAGTTGAGATCGAATGCAACGTCGGATTCGCTCAGAGCAAGGGAGTGGAGCGAGAGATTTCCAAGCTGGACCTCAGCTTCTGCTTCGCCCAGGGCAAAGGGAGCCAGGTCGCCATATCCGGATATATGCGCCTTCTGAAGCGCGAACATTATTTGAAAAACCGGTGTACGGCTCGGATCGCGGGCGATCCGCAGCTTTTCGGCAAGTAGTGGAAAGGGGTAATCCTGATGATCGAGAGCACCGACAACGGTCTTGCGCGCTCGCTCGACGAAGCTAGCAAACGTGGGATCATCCGCGGCGCTCGTGCGAAGCGGAAGCGCATTAACGCAGTAGCCGATCAGGTTTTTCAGCCGCGCCGATCTTCGGCCCGCGGAAGGACTACCGATTATTATGTCGGTCTGGCCGGTGTATCTATGAACGACTACTTTGAGAGCGGCGAGTAGAACCGTAAACAAGCTTGCGCCGGAGGACCGCGCCAGGGTTGCGATGCCTCGTGAGGTCTCCGGATCTATTGCAATCCCGCACGTATTTCCAGAGTAGGTCTGAACGGGCGGCCGCGGCCTGTCGGACGGAGCCTCTGTAATCGGCAGTGGAGCCGACAAATTCTCACTCCAGTAATCCCAGAGTCTCGAATGCTCCGGCCCCTCCAGCCGCGCCTTCTCTTGAGAGACGTATTCGAGATAGCTCGGACCTTCAGTCTCAACTCTGGCGGCTATATGTCCGGTCTCACGCTCGTATAGCTGCCTTAGTTCGTCGAAGACAACGACCAGCGACCAAAAATCTATAGCCAGGTGATGAAAGACCAGCACCATTACGTGCTGGCGCTCGGAGCGCCTGAGAAGTCCGATTCGGAATGGGAACTCATGCTCGAGATCGAACGGCCTGGATGTCTCGCGCTTGATCCAGGCTTCCACCTCCGCGTCAGTTCGCTCTTCTCCTTCGATGACTTCCATCGACACGATGCCGGACGCGTTGACGTGTTGAATGGGCTCGCCGGTCGAGCTTTGCTCAAAGGTGGTTCGCAGGCTGGAATGCCGCTCCACAATTATGTCGAAACACCGTCTTAGCGCCGATGCATCGAGCGCGCCTTCGATTCGCATCGGTACAACTACGTGATAAGCGGCGCTCATTGGAGCGATCTTTTGAAGGAACCACAATCCCCGCTGCCCGTGCGAAAGCGGAAACGTCGCGGTGTCTTGAATGGACTCGGGGATTGCAGGAAGGTGAGTCGCCGCGGCGTGCTCGAGTTCTTCCGCGACGGCTGCTGAAATTTGTGAGACGCTGGCGCCGTCAAGTAGAGCGCCCATCGGAATCGAGACTTCCAGCCACTCTTCAAGCGTCTGTTGCAGCTCGACCGCGCCGAGCGAATCCAATCCGAATGAAACGAGCGGTTGAGCAATATCCACCCTTGAGGAAGGCATTTTAATAATGCGCGCCGCTTCATTTCTTATATTCGCTTCGAGGGCCAGCGCCCGCTCGGTGAGGCTCAGTCGAATCAGCTCGTCTCTATCGAGCACCGGATTAATCCATTCGTCGCCGTTCGATTCAGAGTCCAGGGCGGCGGATCGCGCGACGACGGCAAGCTCGCCGTTGAGATACGCGGCGCGAGCGGCGAAACGCATGATCTTGCCGCTCGATGTCTTGAGCACCGTTCCTCGCCTTATGAGAACAATGTCCGCAAGCGAAATTTCGTGCTCCCACGCAACAGCGCTTCGAATGCCTGCGATAACCGCATCCAGATCGAGACCGCTTGAATGGTGATGATCTATCTCCTGGACGACGATCACCTGTTGATTTCCATCCCGCTCGATCGAGAATGCCGCTCCGCAGCCCGCGCGCAACGCCGGATGACTTCTCTCAACGGATAGCTCTATATCCTGCGGGTAGTAATTGCCCCCTCGAACTATTATCAAGTCCTTTATACGGCCCGTGACGAACAGATCGCCTTCATCAATGAATCCAAGATCCCCAGTGCGAAGAAAACGGAGTTCGGAGGAGCCTTCTCCAGAGAGCCGAGCATTAAAAGACTGCGCAGTTTCTTCGGGGCGCCGCCAGTAACCCTGCGCCACGTTAGGACCAGCGATCCAAATCTCGCCGACAGCGCCGGGTTCCAATCGCGTTTCCGTCGCCGGATCGACGATGATGATCTCCTGCTCAAACCACGCGTGGCCGCATCCGACGACTGTCTTGACCTCGGGCTTGAGATCCGGCCCTGGTTCGGGCGATATTTCAGGCAAATCAGACTGGATGCTTACCGCGGCGTTTTGCTGTAGAGAGGCAGCGGACACGCGCTCGATGCGCGGCTCAACCTGCGCTTCGCCGCCGGTCACGAAGAGAGTTGCTTCGGCGAGGCCATAACACGGGTAAAAAGCACGGCGCTCAAAACCGGCTGCCTCGAAGGCATTGCTGAAGCTCTCCAGTGTTTCAGCCCTGACAGGCTCGGCTCCGTTGAACGCCACTCTCCAACTCGAGAGATCCAACTCCTGGCGCTGACCTTCAGATATCTTTCGGACACAGAGGTCATAAGCGAAGTTCGGGCCTCCGCTCGTAGTTCCGCGATACCTGCTTATCGCATCGAGCCAGCGCAACGGCTTTTGCAGAAAAGCCGTTGGAGGCATCAACACGCAGGTCGCTCCGACGTAAAGCGGCTGCAGCAGCCCTCCAATCAGCCCCATGTCATGAAACAGCGGGAGCCAACTCACGATTACCGAGGATTCCGATTGATCGAACGCGCGCCGAATCATCTCCTCATTCGCCATCATGTTTCCGTGACTCACCATTACGCCTTTCGGCGTTCCCGATGAACCTGAGGTGTATTGCAAAAAGGCGAGTGAGTCTGTCGTTATCCGCGGATCGCGCCATGGTTGGGCAGGAGTCGCTATCTCCTCATCCAGCGCCAGAACCTGGATCTCTTGACCCGGCACACGTTCGGCCCATGATCGGACCTGCGATGACAATGATGAAGTTGTGAGTACAATTTTCGGCGTACAGTCCGCCGCAATGGATGAGATGCGGCTCAAGCCGCGATTTTTCCGAGGAGGATAGGCGGGAACGGCTATTAGGCCGGCATAGAGCGAGCCCAAAAACGCTTTGACGAATTCGAGGCCGGAGGGAAACAGCAGAAGAACCCTCTCACCCTGTCCTGCACACGCTTGTAAGCGCGCGCCGATTGTTTGCGCGGCCTGATTGAGCTCGGCATAGGTAAGGCGTGCGGTCTCGCTTTCACCATCGGCGAGAAAGACATAGGCCGATCGATGGGGATGCTGGATCGCGCGCTGTTGAACGAGCTCGATAATAGATGAGTACTGACCTGACATTTTCCCTGTTCTCAGTAGAGTAGGAGCGTTGCTGTTCTTATTCTCATGCCGGCATTCTCACACGGGGCGTCGAATGCTCGACCGTATCGATGTCGAACGTTGTTGAATCGCCGTTAAATCACCGCTAATTCACCGTTAAATCACCGGGCGATATATCTGGACACACAAATACTCTTGAAGAGTTAAACCCGAATGGGGGGCTGCACCGCAGCGGTTGGTTTTTTTTGGGAATCCGATGTGAGCTCAAACTAGTGCAGTAGGGACACGCAGATCGTTATCGACAACTCGACTTTTCGCCGCAAAAGGGATGAAGCTTATCTGTCCCTTATGCCGCGCGAATTAGAGCCTAATCTGTGCGCCGAACTGGAGCCGGCTGGCCCGAGATGTCTCGATTTAAGGCTGCACTATCGGAATGAGAAGTGGTAGTATTGGCGGTGCAACACCCTCCTTTCGTGAGGTTTGTTGTAAGGGCAGGATTAACCGAGACCTAACCGTTTACAGTTAGTCTTGCCCGCTTTTATTTTCGCCGCTGGGCCGCAGAATTCAGCAAATCGATAGATACGGAAATTGCATATCCACCAGATTCACGTGATGAGGCTTTAAGAATGTCACTAGCACTCATCCCTCCGCGATTTAATCAATCAGCGGTATTACCATCATTAAAAATTATTGGGAGAAGAGCTGCCGATCCCCTCTTCCGAAGCATATTGTCAAATCATTTCAGATTTGATGCTCGTTAACCGCCCTGATGAGTCAAGGCTTCGTGGGCCTGAGGAGTCATTTCTTTGTTTTTTCTTTTCCCTTGAAGGACGGCCTAGCGCTCACAACCAAGCGCGACTGGTTTTGAACATTTGGACCCTAAAAATCTCTTCCTATTTTTACCCACTTCGCGTTTGTAACAGCGTTTCAGCGGGGCGGAGTTTATAATGGCGATTCTTCTTTGTCAAGAGGCCGCAGCAATAAGTCGCAAGAAAGACGGGTCGATCAAAAAATCGGGCGTTCCGGCCCTCCAGTAGGTGATGTCGGACTTCATCAATTACTGCATTAGCCCGGCGCCTTCCACCAAAAATTGTCTCAGCTTCTCGACGCTGATTGAGGGATGAGCCTCACGAATTCTCGCCGCGAATCCCGTCATATTAGCTACCGCAAAACTTATCCCGCTGAAATTCAGATCCCTCGATAGACCGGGAATATCGCGTGGATACTGCGATGCAACAAACACCGGTTCTCTGTTGCACATCTCAGCCCGGTACCGATCTCTTCTGATATCGAGATCACCAATCACGGAGATAACACCCGGTAAGCAACCCGGCAGCAAGCTAACACCGTTCACTTCTCGTGCTGAAACGATGGCGACGTTCTTTTGACTTGCTAGTAGGACCGCCTGTGACAGCTTTTCAACGTGTGCGCTATTACGGGTTCCAAGGCTCAGGTTGATGATACTCATTCCCTTTTCTATAGCCAGCTCAATAGCCTTAATCATATTTGCAACGCTGGTCGTCAAGCGTCGGTTAAAAATCTTAATCGCATAGATGCATGAGTCAGGCGCCTTTTCTCGAATGACTCCCGTTACCGCCGTTCCGTGGCCGTTGCGATCGAGAAAGTCTTCATCAAGCTCGCCCGTCGCGGATATATGAAAACCGCCCGACACCGGAATTACGTGAGGATGATCCGGATTAACACCGCTATCGATTACAGCGATGCTTACACCGCGGCCGGTGCAGGTTTGGATAGGCTCACGCGAGAACATAGTGCTTTCACCGCCGGGGTTTTGTCCTCTCTCTAATCACGCCGCGGTTGCTTCTCCGAACAATCGTGCAAGCGCTCCACCCTGTTGGAGCAATTCCGAAGGCGAGCCGGTCTCCGCGACTTTACCCTTGTCGAGTACAACCACATGATCGCAGAGCCTGATCAGCGAAAGCCTGTGCGAAACAACAACAATCGTTCGATCCTTCAAGATGCGCAGCAACGCGGCGCCGATTCGTTGTTCATTGAGAGGATCGAGCGACGCGGTCGGCTCGTCCAGTACTATGATCGCCGGATCTCTGATCACTGCTCGCGCGATGGCGAGCCTTTGTCTCTCACCGGCTGACAGGGCCTGACCGCGCTCGCCTACCTGCGTCTGATATTTGTCTGGAAGTCTATCGATGAAGTCATCAAGCGAGGCGGCTTTCGCTGCCTCTACGACCTGCTGATGCGTCGCTGCCGGATGACCATACTTGATGTTCTCTTCGATCGTCGCGTTGAACAGAACCGGTTCCTGTTCCACCAACGCTATCGCTTGTCGGAGGTCCTGCAGCCGAAGATCGCGTAAACCATGGCCGTCCAGTTCAACCACGCCCGTAAGAGGATCGTAGAAACGCACGAGAAGATCCACGATTGTCGATTTGCCAACGCCGCTTGCTCCGGCGACGGCCGAGAGTTTTCCAGCGGGAAGCCTGAAGCTCGCGGAATCAAGCACAATCATTTCGCGGCCGGACATATAGGTCACATCTTTGAATTCGATCTCGCCGCGGAGTTCGCCGATGAGCCTGGAATTCGCTGTTTCCTCCACCTCAACAGGGGCATCGATAATCTCGAAAACTCGGCTCAAGGATGCCCGTGCTGTTGCAATATTTGAATAGAGCCCCATAAAGCCCTGGATGGGAGCCATCAATCGCATGTGATACGCCATAAATGCTATGAGAGCGCCTATGCTCAATGCGCCCCGTATGACGAGGCTGCCTCCGTAGAGGAAGACCGCCGCGGTACTGATGCTGAGCAGCGTTCCCGGAAGCGCGCCGGCGAGATACGAGGTCAACTGCATCGACAGAAGCGCTTCAACAAAACCCCTGTTGGCGGTTTGAAACCGCTCCGCTTCCCGCCCCTGAGCGTTCGAAGCAACAACGAGCCGCATTCCGATCAAGGTCTCCACCAAAAAACTTCCGATCCCCGCGCTCTGCTTTCGAAGATTCATCGCCTGGCCCGACAATTTGCCGCTGAAGTATTTGATCGTCAAAACCGAAAAAGGCAGCAGAATGACGCTCACGGCGAACAGCTTTACGTCGAGCGCCAACATAATGATGATGCTGCCTACCAGGGTGATGGCGTTGTTCGCGGTCGAGAGCAAAGTGTCGGATGCCACTCTTTGAATCTCTCCAATATCGCTATTCAGGCGCGAGACTATATCGCCGATTTTCATTCTTGTGTAAAAGCCGGGCGACAGTCTCTGCAGATGCCGATATGCGGAAAGCCGCATGTCGAAGAGTATCCTGGCTGAGAGCGATACATAGCGATAGCTCGTCAGCATGCTGATCGCAAACCCGGCCGCGGTAACCGCCACCATTAGAATTGCCACCGTAACGAGCGACCGCATACTGCCGCGAAGCAGCGCATCGTCGATCAACAGCTTGGTGATGTAAGGCTGGGACAGGCCAAGCAGCGTAGAGAGCAGAGTCAGCGCGACTATGAACGAGAACCGGCCGCGGTAGGGTCTGATATAGCTAAAAACTCGCTTGTACTCGGAGTGCTTTGCGTCCCTATTTTTCATGGAGCTCTCCGCCGTCGATTTTGTAGTAACACATATAGCCGGCATCGCAATGCTCGGGCGCGCCTCGCAGGGAACGCGCCCGCTCGATTGCAACCAGTTTCGGCGCACCTGACCTGACCCTCCGGACAATGTCGCTAACCATCTTTACGCTCGCGAGTTTCTTGAAAGGAGACGCCTCGCGTCCGACGATTTTGAGCGACGCAATTCCGATTCGTAGGAAATCATGAATTGCGCAAAGACCGCAGGGCCCATAAGGCAATCCAGACGGAGTTGCACCGCATCCGTTGCCGTTTATGTACCAGACCCACTCGCGATAATCACGCAGGTTCCTTCCGAACCGCCTATTCTGTCGAAGTGAAAGCGTTCGGCCCCCGCTGGCTTCGAACTCTGTCCTCATCTCCGAGAGGTTCGTGCAGAAGGCGCCTACTGAATGGTGATGTGTTGTCGCGCAGAAGCCTTCTTCAAAAGCACATCCGTCGTTGAGCATGAACGCCTCGAGCTCGACCTGCCCTGCTACTGAATGCGCGATCTTCTCGATTTCCGGCAGCGTTACGCTTCGCGGCAATATCACGCGAGAAGGACCAAACTCCAAAAGGAACCGGATGGCTTCGCTGTTCAGCGCAGCCGCCACCGAACTGACATGAGTAGCCGCATTCAGCTCCGCTGTCGACAATCGCATCAATAGGTTGATATCGGCGACAATGAACGCGTCAATACCTATTTCACCGTCCAGGCGTTTCGCCAGGTCGAGTACCCAGGCGAGCTGCTCCTCGGTGTAGTACGGAGCGTTCAACGTGACAAACACCGGTATTCCGCGTTGATGCGCTTCCTCTACCAGAAGCTTGAGCCCCGCCACGGTTTCCAGGCTCCCGCCTTTGGGACTTCGCCGATTGAGCCATACGGCTCCGCTGTAGCGCGCGAGCCACTCCGAAGGCACTACTCCGCAATAGAGCTCCTCCGCGCCGTTTTCTATCAACATCTCGAGCTCATCACGCGAGCTAATGGGCGCAAGGATCTTCATTATCACCTCTCATAGCTCCGTCCGTTCCCATTTCATCGGCAGATAAGGTTGAAATATCAGGCGCTGAATCGAGCCGGCTCGCGCCTGTTGAAACAGCGTTCTCAGCATCTGCTCGCTGTGCGTGTAGAAATACGTATTGCCCTTCAAATAGAACTTCTGATCCCGATTTCCGAGCGGGCTGTTGTCGTAGGTGTATTCCAGCAAGTGGCTCTGGCATTCGTGATGGCACGGCGCGCCGGGTTGAAACTTCTCCGGCTTTGCGTAATGGAGCCCGGCCGCCATGCAAATGCGGCTCGTGCTTATGAAGCCGAAGGGCACATACGCACTCGCGTGAAGGCCCTGCGAAGTAAATCCGCAGTCTACACCCTGAGGCAGGTTGTCCAACTCCACTCGCCGCACACCGAGCTTCGCCAGAAAATTCGTATAGCTCGCCGAATCCAAATTGGACCGTCGCAGCGTGACCAACGTCGCCTCGTGTCCACTATCGTTTCGGTAAGCTCCCATTATTCGCGGGTCGCGCAACGACTTGTTCATCAAGCGGCCCTGCACCGGAATCAGTCTCGGAAAGTCTCGTTTAAGAAGACCAAGCACTCCCCAGTCATTGAAGACCACTTCAATATCGCTTGGTGCGCGGGTCGCCGACTCTAATAATGGACGGAGCTTCGCGATTCCCGAATCGCTGACATAAGGAGTGACAAGAGTCAGCGGTATTCTTTCCGCGGCCGCGCGTTCAATAACGGCCTCAAGCTGCTCCAACGGCGGAATCAGGTGCTCACAAAACTCGTTTCCATAGACTACGCGGTCGATCTTGATGAGATTTGCTTCGGCAAAAAACTCGCTCAACAATGAAGCCGTCAACTCAACCGTCGGACGCAGCTTTGCTCCAGAGCCAAACCGGCCGACATCTTCCGGCCGAAGCACGGCAGCTACATCCCGGTGACTTTGTATGTGAAGCGCGATTTCCATCAGACCATGTTCCAGAGACGAATCGCTCTTATTCGCTTCGTTGGCAAATGATCGAGTGAGGCCGACGCGAGGCTTGATTATGATCGAAGGAAGGACCTTAACCAAAGGCCGGTTCAAGGAAGGTCCGGAGCAGACAGCGTGCCGCTCATTTTACGCGACCTTTCGATCCTCAAATCGCTTGAGGTAATCGGGGTTTCGCGCGGCAATCTCGCCGTAGACTCGAAGGCACACATCCGTCCAGCCGCGGATCCAATCGCAGTAGTGAAGGTTCGGTCGAGAGGTATCGCCATATCGAACGAACGCTTCGTGATAGCATCCACCCGAACAAACCGGCCTCGCCCAGCAGGTATGACAGTCATATTTATTATTGATGTGGCCGCTCGTCAGGTGCGCCCGCTGCGCCGTGCGATCGATTCCGGTATTCAGGTGACCGATCAAACCTGCCTCCGAATCTACAAAGCGATGGCACAGACCGAGATCGCCCGAAGGTGATACACCGATCAGCCCAAGCCCGGCGCCGCACGGATAAGCTTTGCTTACGCCGTGATGCAGCTCTTGAAGCGTATCGCTGATGTTCGAGAAGCCGTGATGCTCGTTCCGAAGGGCGTGAGCAAGGTATTCCTCCGCCAGTTCCGCGAACTGAGTCAGTATGTCGTCGAGTCCGTTTGAGCCGATAGCATATAGCCGCACAGGCGAAGTCGTCACCGGAGCGAATCCTACTTCGGTGAAACCCATCTCTTCGGTCAGATGCCTGAAGATTGCTTTTACATTGACTACTTGGGCAGTCAAGGTGACGCGGGCTCCGATCGGCCTGCCGCGATGCGTTTTTAGCAGCTCTCTTATTTTGGGAGCAATCACGTCGTAGCTCCCTTTACCGCCTTGAAAGACCCGGAAGCGGTCGTTCGACTCCTTCGGGCCGTCAATGCTAACGGTGACACCGATGTTGTTTTTCACAAGGAACTCGATGATCTCCTCCGTCAGCATCGTGGCGTTCGTAGTCATGCTGAAGTCGACATACTTGCCGGTTTCGGCGGCTCGTTTGCGGGCATATTCAACCGCGCTCTTCACAACTTCAAAGTTGAGAAGGGTCTCACCTCCAAAAAAAGTTACATGCACTGATCGACGGTCATGTGACTGTTCGAAAAGCAGATCGATTGCCTGCCTTGCGGTTTCTTCCTCCATGAACTTTGTCTTGCCTTCGGAAGAAGCAATCCGGTCCTCGCCGTACTCGTAGCAATACGAACAGCTCAGGTTGCACTGGTTCGTCACGTTAAGGACAGCCGTTTGAAGCGGAAACTGCTCGGGAATCTGGGTCGGAAGATCGGTCACATCGGTGTCCAGCACGATCGCTTGGGCGCCATGCAGTTCATCAATGCACTCTTCAAGCTCAAATGCGGAGTACTTATCGGATCTTAGTTGTGTCACGATTTCAGCCCTGCTCAGGCCGTCGGTTTCTAACAGCTTCAACAGTGACTTTGAAAGGTCGTCGGGCGCAAATATGCCTCCACTCGGAACCAGATAGAGATATGACTTATCTCCGCCGCTGAACTCGTGGAATTCTCCCCTTCGATAAACGCTCATTCGGAAAACTCGTTTCTGGCTCGTCTCGCTCGGGCTATATAGCACCACCGGCGACGACTTCGAGCATACTTTTCGTTCTCTTGAAATTTAGGCCGTCCGGGACGCTTCGTGAGCTTGTTGTTTGTGCCGCCTCTTGCAGTCTGTCGCGCCGGATATATAGCGCCGACAGTTCCGCCCTGTCAAATTTGGAGTGACATTATTGTAGCTATTCTCTTGAGTCTTCTTTCTTAAGCAGCATAAGATCAGCGCCGTTAAATGAGAAAAGAGGGACCGATGTCTTCTTAAATCAGGCTTGAATCGAAGACCAACGCGGTTCCTTTAAGTTCTATTCTTATTTCGGCGCTCAGAGCGCGGCGGCCGGATGTGGGTGATACAAAACATACATCGAGCACCGAGGGTGTCAGCGACGATGTCGTCCAGTTTCATGATGTGAGCCTCGACATTGGCGGCGGCCGCAGAATCATCTCGAACCTGAACATGAAGATTGCGCGCGGGGAGACGCTTGTACTGCTCGGCCGCAGCGGTTCGGGCAAGACTACGACGCTGAAGCTGATCAATAGATTGCTTGAACCGACTTCCGGACAGGTCGATGTAGAAGGGACGGCTACGACGCAATGGAATGAATTCGCGCTTAGGAGAAGCATCGGCTACGTCATACAGGAGACCGGCCTCTTCCCGCACTTCTCCGTGGAACGCAACGTAGCGCTCGTTCCGCGATTGCTGGGTTGGAATCCTGACAAAACAAAGCAACGCGTCAACGAACTGCTTGAACTAGTCGGTCTGGAACCCGCGCTCTTCGCTGAGCGATATCCACGTGAGCTTTCCGGCGGACAGCGGCAACGGGTTGGTGTAGCGCGAGCGCTTGCCGCCGATCCTCCGATCATATTGCTTGATGAGCCGTTCGGAGCGCTCGATCCGTTGACTCGAGCTCAACTACAGCGCGAGTTCTCGGATTTGAGCAAACGTCTCGGCAAGACGATCGTGTTTGTCACTCACGATGTAAGAGAGGCTTTCATTCTTGCGACTCGGATCGGTTTGTTCAAGGATGGAGCTCTTGTCGAGATCTGCACGCCGGATGAGTTTGGAAAGTCCGCGGAACCGGAAGCGAGAGCGTTCATGGTCTCGTTGAACTGAATCATTAAAAAAACCGGTCATCGGTATAAGAATACATTGATGACCGGTTTAAGCTCGCTTCTTATCTGTAATACGAGCTTCACGCCCGTGAAGTTACGCTAGTGCAGCACGGGCTTGCCGTCCCGCTTATAAATCCGCCCCGCCTTCATCACGAAGCTCACGTTCTGCAGCAGTTTTATATCGGTGACCGGGTCGCCGCGCACCGCGATCAAATCCGCGTATCGGCCGCGTTGGACGCTGCCGACGTTGGCTGACTGATCGAGTAGATCCGCGGCGCTTCGAGTAGCGGCCAGAATCGCTTCCATGGGAGGCATACCAGCCTCCACCATGTACTCGAATTCCTTCGCATTCTGTCCGTGCGGGTAGACGCCCGCGTCGGTTCCAAAAGCAATCTTGACGCCGCCTTTGTAGGCTCGAGCGAATGCGTTCTGAATTAGAGGCCCGATTGTCGCGGCCTTGGCCTGAATCGCAGGAGGAAAGAAGCCAGGAATCTTTGCGGCGTTTTCAACCGTTTTCCCGGCTATGATCGTAGGCACCAGATAGGCTCCGTGCTGCTTGAATAAGGAAATCGCTTCGTCGTCAAGATAGGATCCGTGTTCGATGGAAGAAACGCCTGCGCGAAGCGCGTCTTTGATTCCGGCAGCTCCGTGAGCATGAGCGGCAACCTTGCGGTCGAGCAAATGAGCGGCATCGACAATCGCCTTCATCTCCGCGAGCGTCAGTTGTTGGCCGGATCCCGAATCGGCCAGAGAGAGAACGCCTCCAGTCGCGGCGATCTTTATGACGTCGGCTCCATACTTCACCGCGTATCGAACTGCCCGAGCGCCGTCTTCCGGACCTGTGATGATGCCGGAGCGATAATCCGGATCGGGCAACAAATCCTCGCGAATACCGCCCGTGTCGCCGTGCCCTCCGATGATTCCGATAAGCCGTGTCGCCGCAAACATCCTTGGACCCGAGATTGTTCCGCTATTAATCGCGTCTCGGAGGCTAATATCCACAAACCCAGACGAGCCCAGGTCTCTTATTGTCGTGAATCCCGCCAGCAGCGTTCGACGGGCGTATACCGAAGCGGTCAAAGCAAGGTCCGCATTGCGATGGATGAGGCTGTTCAGAAGCTGGTCGCGGCCGATCTGCATAGTCACGTGAGTATGGCAATCGATCAGGCCCGGCAGCACCGTGAACTCGCTGAGGTCTACCACTTCGGCGCCCGGAACCGATGCTCTTCCGTCCCTTACCTCTCGAATGCGGTCTCCTTCGATTACTATCGTGACATTGGAGCGAACCGAGTTGGAAACTCCGTCGATCAAATGTCCGGCGTACACGACCGCGGTAACAGCGGGCGGCGGCGGCGGCGGCGGCGGCGGCGGACCAGACGCGGACGTAGCTCGCGACGATATCAAGGCGAGCGCCGCTAGTAGTAATGCAGCTATTCGCCGACAAGAGACTCTAGTCATAAAGTAAGTAGCCATCTTCCTCCATCAAGCGATCAACGTTGTAAGTCTGGCAAGAATAATCTCATTCACGAGCGGATTCAAACGCCGAGCTTGACAGGAAGGCCGGTAAGAACCTCATTGCAAGGCCGGTCGTCATTCGATAGAGTAGCGATGGTCAAATCCACGAGCGAGCTTGCACCTGCCTCGTATGAAAGCCAGGCGAATCCGGATGGCTATGAATTCTCTTTCAATTCATTCTCCCAATAGATTCAGATTGATCGCCGCCGTAGCCTTATTTTTTCTCGCCTCGGGATCGCTCATTCCGTTGGCGCAATCGGTCAATACACCTCCGTCGATCAATGCTCAGGCATGCGCCTACGACGGCGACCTTCATCGGTTGATCATCAAAGGGGATGGCTTTCAAACGGACTCCACCGTTCAGATCGTAGGACAGGCGGGCGAAGCGGCGCACGGCCGAACCAAAATCAAGAACTCCAGGAAAATCATAATAACCGACATCGCCGATTCGGATCTCAAGCTCGGAGTCGATGTAACCGTGACTAATCCTGGCGGCAATGCTTCGCCTACGGTTCGGCTAATATTCGACTCATCAACCGATCACATGCTCACCGGCGGTGATGTCCAAACCATAATCGCTCAGGCTGTCGCACAGGCGCAGGCGAGCGGGTTGCGGGCCACGGTCGCCGTCGTCGACACGGAAGCCAACGTGCTGGGGGTGTTTAGAATGAATGGAGCGCCTGCGGACACATTGATTGGGGTTGGGAAACACTGCCCGCAGCCCTCCGATTGCGGTCTGGAGGGGCTTCGCGTCCCGTCCGGCTTCGCCGCGATATCGAAGGCCGGTACCGGAGCGTTTCTAAGCAGTCAGGGACACGCTTTCACTACTCGCACCGCCAGCTTCATCGTGCAGGAACATTTTCCTCCGGGCGTCAGCTTCACCTCGGGCGGGCCGTTGTTCGGCGTCCAGTTCTCTCAACTGCCATGCGGTGATATCAATCCCGTGCTGCCTCTTGGTCTGTCCGCTGATCCGGGCGGCGTGCCGCTTTATAAGAACGGAATTCGGGCCGGCGGAATTGGAATCGAAGGAGACGGCCGGTATTCGCTCGACGCCGATCCTCGAGATGACGATCAGCCGGTTGAGGAACTTGTCGCCGTGGCAGGTTCTCGCGGATTTGAAGCACCCGCGGCGATCCGAGGCGATCAGATCATCGTCAACGGAATCAGGTTTCCATTCGTCAACACGGCTCTGCCTGCACAATTGCAAGTTCAGGATTTCGCCCAGCTCAGAGGCTCGGTCGATCCGGGCTTCCCAATAAGAGCGGCTTTGCCCTCGCAGTTTCACGCGGTAACCGTGGATGGAGTGCAAGGACAGGTGAGCGACCGCTTCTTCCCGCCGCAAAGTAGCCGCGGGCTTACGGCGAACGAAGTTCAACTGCTCCTGCTTCAGGCGGCGAGGCAGGCATTCATAACACGAGGCGCGATCCGAGTGCCCGAAGGCAGCGCCGCTCAGGTGAACATAGCCGTGGTAGATGTAGACGGGATCGTTCTTGGAATATTCAGCACTCCGGACGCGGCGATTTTTGGATTCGACGTTTGCGTTCAAAAGGCGCGCACCGCAGCCTTCCTGAGCCGCGCTACATCGGCTGCGGAGTTGCAAGCAGCGGAGCACGGCAAGTTCGTAAAGTATCTGGATGCGGCAACTCGCGACGGGGTCAAGCTGGACGGATCAGTTGCATTCAGCGATAGAGCGGCGGGATTTCTCTCGAGACCTTTCTTCCCGGACGGGATCGATGAGACCGACAACGGACCCTTTTCAAAACGGATCGACCAATTCAGCCCGTTCAATGATGGTTTGCAGCTCGATCTTGTAAAGACCGCCCTCGGACTTGTGTTGAACGGGCAGCCGCAGACGAGCTGCACGGCTATTCGAGGTCTTGAGAATGGCTTGCAGATATTCCCCGGAAGCGTTCCGCTCTATAAGAACGGGAGGCTTGTCGGAGCAATCGGGGTCAGCGGCGACGGCGTCGATCAGGACGACTTAATCGCGGCGATGGGAAGCTCCGGCTTTGAGGCGCCGGACGGCGTCAGATCCGATCGCGTCTTCGTCCGGGGAGTCAGACTGCCTTACGTGAAGTTCCCGCGCCAACCGAACCGATAGATGGCGGAGGCATCTATTCTGAAACTTTGCGAAAATTCATGTCGGAGACGCAAAATGGATGATCAAGGGTTACAATGTTTTTAGTTGGGAGGTAGAGATGAAATTCAATGTCACAATTGATCGCGATGAAGATGGCGTCTGGGTGGTTGAATGCCCCGCGATTCCGGGCTGTGTTAGTCAGGGAGAAACTAAAGAGGCCGCTTTGGAGAATATTAAGGAAGCGATAATACTTTGTTTGGAGGTTCGCGCTGAAAAGGGCATACCTTTGACGATAGAAACTCGGCAGGTCGAGGTTGCCGCCTAGTGCCGATACTTCCGAGTCTGAGTGGGCGAGATGTCGTTGTGATATTTGAGGCGTTTGGGTGGAGTGTTGCGCGGCGCCGCGGCAGTCACATAATCATGACGAAGGAGCAAGAGAACATAACTCTATCGATTCCTGATCATCGTGAGGTATCCAAAGGCACTTTAAGAAGCTTAATCCGATCCGCAAATCTCACCGTGGATGAATTCCTTGCGGCGATCTAGTCGTCTCCAACCTCCTCATTCGGACGAAGTCCTCAAGCGAACCCTTGAGCGAATGATATGCGCAAATAATCTCCCTGGGGGTCGTCTACCCGCAGCAAAAAGCATCAACCTTGACAACCACACCTCAACGTCTTTATTACTCCCACATCAATGCAGACCGCTAAACGACATTCAGGTGGTATTTTGAATGCCCCGTGAGCACAAAGGCCGTCGCGAAATTCTAGATGCCATTAGCCTGCTTCCATCGGTATCGGGCCTTCTAAGCGAACACGATGGCCAATTCGAACATGAGATCGATCTTGAAGTCGTTGTCTATGGCCGCAATTACGGCGGCAAGAAGGTCGGACCTTACGTCAGCCTTCGGACCTATGAATCGGGTGAGATCGTAGTCAAAGAAGGTGATTGGGGCGGCGACGCGTTCTATATTGTCGTCAGCGGCAGGGCCGAAGTATTCGTCAAGAATTCGTCTTCCAGGGTTGCCGCTCTCGATCCTCCCGCTCACTTCGGAGAGATGTCGGTTCTAGCCGGCGTCCCAAGAAACGCCACGATCAAAGCTCCTGCCGACGGCCAGGTCACGGTCCTCGAGGTGCAGCGCCCAGCGCTCAGGCTCCTTCGCAAACTTCCCGAGTTCAGCGCAGCTCTCGATAAAGCCTATCGCACCCATGGCAAGAACGTGACTCTGGAAGGGTTGAAAGCCGCGGGTTTCAATCCTGCAGCCATCGATCAGCTTAGATCGATCTCGCTGTTTCGAGTCTACTCAAAGAACCACGTGCTCTTTTCGGAGGGCGCGCTGATGGATCGCGTCTACATAATTATGGACGGGTGGATAAATCGAAGCATCGAACCAGACGCGGCTCGCAAGCTCCAGGAAGATTTCCTTGCGAGGGGCTATTGCTTTGGGACGGAAGGAATTGACAAGGACCTTGACTGGCCTTATACCGCAACCGTTCTGGGCCGCACCGAAGCCCTCGAAATATCCATTTCACAACTCAGATCCAATACTCGGTTAAGAGCAGATCTGGCAAAGGACCTCGCGAAGTTCGAGCCTCCGAAAATTGCCGGAAGCCCGATTCGACGGCGCACGCTCTCAGCCCAAAGAACTCTGATCGAAACAGGATTGGTCGACGCCACTAACCTGCTCGTGATGGACATGGATCTGTGCGTCCGGTGCGGCAATTGCTCACTGGCATGTCACAAAGTGCACGGGCAGTCGCGGCTCTTGCGCCGGGGAATTCATGTCTCGCGCCTTGTGTCTCCAACTGCTCGGTCGGTTCAAAGCATCCTGTCACCCGAAGTCTGCATGCACTGCAATGATCCCGAATGCCTGACCGGCTGCCCCACGGGAGCCATAGGCAGATTCAGCGGCGGCCAAATAGACATCAATACGAAGACCTGCATCGGCTGCGGCGACTGCGCGATGAATTGCCCATACGATGCGATTTCGATGACGCCTCGCAAAGGCAAGCAAGCCGCCGCATCGGGCGGTCTTCTCGGAAAGCTGAGAGAATTTTTGCGAATCGCACCCGACCCGCTTCCTTCCGCGGTCGAACAAACCGACGACCTGCTGGCCGTCAAGTGCAATCTATGTCAGGGAACATCGTTAAATCCGCCTGATAGCAAACGTCCTGCCTATAGCTGTGAAGAGAATTGTCCTACGGGAGCGCTTGCTCGCGTGAATCCCCGCGAGTACTTCACCGAAATCGGAGACATCGAAGGACTCCTCATCATAAATCCAGGACACGCCGCGGGTAGAAACATTCACCGGTCGGATCCGGTTAAGCGAATCATAAACATCGCGGGCGTTCTGTTGACGCTCTTGATCACGGCATCGGCTCTCTTTGGACTCTCGCGATACGGTCTCGGCGGAAGGCTCGCAGGTTTCTTGAACATGCGCTGGCTGACGGGACTGGCGGGCCTCGCTGGAATCGGCGTGGTAATGGCGTATCCGCTGAGGCGACAGATTTATAAGAAGCGAGCCGGCCCGCTTCGATACTGGTTGCTGACTCATTCTTATGCAGGCGTAATCGCCGCCGTTTTGATCTTCCTGCATAGCGGCGTCGAGTCGGGCGGTCTGTTGACGACATTGCTTGTGATCAGCTTCGACCTGACCATATTCACCGGGATCTTTGGAATCTTATGTTATTACACGGCTCCGCGACTTCTGACCAAGATCGAAGGCGCGCCGCTCTTGATCGACGATCTGCGTGAACGTCAGCGAGAGCTGCAAAAGGAGCTTGCGGAAACCGGCGCCGCTTCCGCTGCCGTAAATGAATTAGTGACCCGAAAAGTAATTCCAAGCTTCTTGTCATTCCGTTTTATGTTGCGCCAGTACCTCAAACGCGAGAGCTTAAGCCGAGCTGTTGCGGGCGCGCGCGAGGCTCTCAAAGCCGATATTTCAAAAATGCCCAGCGAAAGAGAGAAGCGAAAGCTGGATCGCGCCATCGAGATCGCCGTAACGCTTCGGCGAATCGACTCGCTGGTATTCCTGCACCGCCTCCTCAAGCTCTGGATTCCGCCGCATGTCGCCGCGACATCTTTGATGCTCGCTCTCGTGCTGGTGCATATAATTCAGGTGATCTACTTTGCGTCTCGCTGAACAAGAATGCCTTTGACGGAACATTGCAGTCGATGCGCGGAGCCCCTCCGCGGCCGGTGTTTGTGAATTCGCGAAAATGACCAAGAGCAGATTCATCATTCAGCGTCATGACAAGGTCAGCCAGACCGACGATACGATAATTGAAAGTGAGGGGCTGACCATCGGTCGATTGATCAGCAACGATCTTGTGCTCAACCACAGATCGGTCTCGCGCACGCACGCCGGTATCAAGGAAATCGCAGGCCAGTTCTGGATATTCAATCTCTCTGCCTCCAATGGAACCCTGCTCAACGGACAGTTGGCAGCGCGGGTCCCAATCTCAGACGGTGATTCGGTTCAGATCGGCCCCTATCTTCTCCGCATGAGCTATGCGGGCAACGCGCTCTCGATTGCGGTCGAGATCGAGCTCGATTCGCGCCCCGTTGAAGGTAGAACGGTTCAGCTTCAATTGCCCGCTGGCGCCGCGGCCGAAGAGGGAACGATCCTGATGAATGTTGCCGGCGCGCCCCAGCAGCGCACGTCGGCGATGATGCTGGGCGGCACCGGCGTGCTTCAGGCTCTCCTGCCCGCGCTGGATGAGCAAGCACTGGATGTGTTTTGGGAGAAGAGAAAGCGGGAAGCCGGCAAGATCGACGCTAAAACACCTCTTCGTCCGAAGGGCACAACAAGAACCGGAAAAGCTCAACTGAACTGGACGCCCACCTTGGACCTGCGAAGGCTCTGGCGCAAATCCTATTTTTCATGGGGTGTAATCATCGCCGCTGTCTTTGCGATGGGAGCGATGTTTTATGTCGATGCCTATTCGCCCGGCACGATTTCGGATACTCACGTATCCACGGAGCCTCCAAGCCGCCAGCTCTCCATGCGGGCCAATGGAGGTTCGTGCACGAGCTGCCACGGGGTGCTCACGTCGATGCAGACAAAGTGCTCGAACTGCCACTCGACGGCGAATTTTCAGCCCGCGGTTTACGATGCGCATAAGCGCGAGGGAATTACCTGCGCGAGCTGTCACTCAGAACACCAGGGCCGCGCAACCGAAGCCGGTCTAATCAGCTACGGAATCTGCTCGAGTTGTCACAACGGCTCCTACAGAGTCAGGACTGGAGAACGAGCCGGCGCTCCCCTGCCGATTCCGCACGGAGGCGAGGTCGGATATCCGGTCGCGAATAATGCATGGAAGTGGAGAGGACTATCAGAAGGCGAATGGCAAAAAAAGGGCGTCTCCGCCGCTTTCGCAACCTACTCGCCTCGCGACCAGTTTCACCTCATACATCAGAAGGGCGCGATGCAGTCGCGCATACGCTGTACCGATTGTCACACCGGCGGCGTGCGCGGCGATCAACTATGGCGCGAAACACCGCGCGACACGTGCATCAAGTGTCACGGAGTCGCCTTTGACGTGCCGGCTTCCCGTCGCACAAAGGCAAACTGCAATTCGTGTCATCAACAACACGGACAGATCGAAGATCTCGCGAAGATTATCCCCTCGGAAGGAAAAGATCAGGCGGCTGTCGCAAAGTACGTCGAAGGCCTCGACACAGGACCCATCGATGCCGGCTCGGTTACCGGCGGCGCGGGCGCGATTCGGCAGGAACGCGCTGCTCTTACGCTGGCTACGATCAAGAGCGTTGGCGGACTGTCATGGTATGTCTGGCTGGCTATTGCCGCAATGATACCGCTCGCTGGAGTTGCGGTTATGTTCGCCGGCGCCGCGAGGGCTAGAAACGCGATACCGCCGATCGCCGTCGGCTCCGGCCCGAAACAGCAAACCGAATTGCTGGGCACGATGTCGATCGATCTGGAAAAGCTTAAAGCGGAGGGGCCTCCATATCCGCACCCGGTCATCGATCCTGTTCTCTGTATTGGCTGTCACGCGTGCGTGGAAGCTTGCCCGCATGACGTGCTTGCAATCGTCAACGGCATCTCTACTCCAATCGCTCTCGACCAGTGCATGGAAGACACAAGTTGTCAGGTGGAATGCCCGACAAACCCGAAAGCATGCATAGTCATAAACACGACCAAGGTAATTCCGCAGCGAAAGGTGCCTGCCCGCGATTCTCGCTTCATGACCAACGTGCCCGGAATCTACCTTATAGGCGACGTCTCAGGAGTGCCTTTGATCAAGAATGCCATTAATGAAGGCGCTCAGGTTATCGACCACATCACGGAAGAGCTTGGCCGTGAGCCGTCGAAGACCGAAGCAAGCTACGATGTAGCCGTGATAGGAATCGGACCCGCTGGTCTTTCCGCCGCTGTAATCGCAAGACAGCGCGGCCTGCGATGCATTGCCATCGAACAGGACAAGGTCGCGAGTACGATTGCGAATTACCCGGCCGGCAAGTACGTATTCTTCAAACCTGACACCGTCGAGCCTCACGGCGGAATCTCCGCGGCCGGAGCAGGCGACCAGAAGGAGAAGATCATCGAGTCGTGGATGACGACAATGATGCAGACAGGGCTCAGAGTGAACGAAGATGAAACCTGCAAGGACATCAAAAAAGACCAGGGTTTCTTCAATGTTATTACCGAGCGCGGTAAAGCCAAGGAATCCGCTGTGTACGCTGTGCGGCGCGTCATTCTGGCGATAGGCAATCGCGGCACCCCGATGAAACTGAAGGTTCCCGGTGAGGAATTGAAGGTTCATTTCGGGCCTGACGTAAAGCAACCGCGGGATTGTCCGAAGTGCGGAAAACAGATCGGCGGCGCGTCAAACGCGTGTCCTCATTGCGGAGTTGCGGTTACCGACCGTACGAGCAAACCCTATACAGATGAGAAGGTGAAGTACAAGCTTACCGATCCAGCCGACTACAGCGGCAAGAAATGCATCATTGTCGGAGCCGGTAATTCCGCGATCGAAGCAGCCGTTGATCTCTGCGGCCTCAAACGCAGCGGGAATCGCATCGAATTCGTGCGCGACAATGACGTCACTCTCGTGATCCGAAGCGACTTCAAAGGCGATCTAAAGCTCGGGAACAAAATCAACGTTTATGATTGCATGGACGCGGGACGGCTTAAGGTTCTGTTTCGCACCGAGATAAAGGAAATTAAAGCGAACGAAGTCGTGCTCATGGATGTGCGCGCCAAGACGGAAACGGCGCGGCTCGCAAACGATTATGTCTTTGCGCTGATCGGCGGCGACAGGCCTACTCGATTCCTGGAGGGACTCGGGATCAAGGTGGGTTAACTGATGGCGAAGAAGGTCGGCAGTATCAAGATCGAAAAAGAAAAGCTTCGGCCTCGTGAGCGAGCGCCCATACTGCCTTCGAAAAAGATCGAAGACAAGAAGTTGAAGATAGAGCGGCAAGAGAAGCACAAGAAAGATCCGCGCCGGCTTGTCGATGAAGAATAACCGTCAAGCAGGCAGACCCGTCTTCAGTAGTTTTTCAATTGCATCGCAAAAAGTATCTATATCTAAAAGGGTCGTGTAAACGTTCGGTGTGATTCTCAATCCCTGAAACTCCTCGTGGACGATCGGCGTGACTATCATCCGGTAGCGCTCCCATAAATGCGCGCCGACTTTGCCGGGATCCATCCCCGCGATGCTGACGTTCGCGAGTCCGCAGGACTGCTGTGGATCGAACGGGGTCAGGATCTTTATTCCGTTTTGTCCTTCAAGGCGACGCGCCCAGCGGTCTTTGAGGTATCTCAATCTCGCGGCCTTTCTTTCGACGCCGATGCCCTCATGAAACGTCAATGCCTCGGCGATGGCATTGTGATTGGCGGCGGGATGCGTGCCGATCTCTTCGAATTTCCGAATGTCGTTATCCTGTCTCTTGTCCGCCGCCATCAACGGCCATAGGCCTGCGATCTTCGATTTCCTGACATAAAGGAAGCCGGTTCCGTGAGGCGCCAGCAGCCATTTATGAAGACTCGTCCCGTAATAATCGCAGTCGAGATCAGAGTGTTTGAACGGGAAGTGCGCGAAGGCATGCGCGCCGTCCACGATTACTTCAATGCCGCGTTCGCGTCCCAACCGGCATATGCGTTTGATTGGGAAAATTTGTCCCGTCAAGTTCGTTATGTGACAAACCAGAATGACTTTCGTGCGAGGCGTAATCGCACGCTCGATGCGCTCGTACAAATCATCCATTGAGGGCGGCGGCACAGGAAAGGATATTGTTCTCAGCTTAATTCCATCCCTGCGCTCGCGTTGACGCCAGGAAGTAAGCATCCGCGGATAATCTTGATTGGTGGTGAGCACTTCGTCGCCCGGCTTGAGATCCAACCCGAAGATACAGATTTCGAGAGATTCACTCGCGTTTCGCGTGATCGCCATTTCTTCCGCGTCGCAGCCGAACGATGCGGCGAGTCTGCGACGAACGGCTTCGATTTCCGGCTCGAGCACCTGCCACATCGTTATCGTCGGAGCTTGATTTGAGAATTCAAGATAGCGGCGCATCGCTTCCTGAACGGTTTTCGGCGAAGGGCTGACCCCGCCATTGTTCAGATTTATAAGCGAGCGGTCGACTGTGAACGCGCTTTGAATTTCTCGCCAGAAATCTTCGTCGGCCGCAATCTTTTCGGCGGGCATTGAATCCGCATCGCGACTCGCAGCGAGTATGCGTTCGAGGCCGCCTTCGCGGAAGGAAGCCGCCATTGCGGACGCCGCTCCCATTGCTTTCAAGAAATTTCTTCGGCTATTCATTGCTCACCTCTCGAGTTGTGCGGCGCCGAAATGACGCCCCTGTTTCCAGCAGGTTCGGAAGGCTCGTAGTGATGCTTCGGGCCGGGCGATTATATCAAATTTTCTGGAGCAGGGGGCGAGAGTTTAAGTTGGATCAGGTGATGAATTCGAGCGGGGTGTGTCGGATAGAGCGTGTCGGATATTTGTGACCAACAAGGTCGGCGATCAATAGAACGGCGGCTCGCTATTCACGGTATGGAAATTATCGATCGCTTTGCCGCGCTCCTTGGTCGAGGAAGCCAGCAGCGAAGGAAAGGGCTGAGGGATCAATCGCCGACCCTGCAACCAGCCTAGCTTTCAGTACTGAAGCACTGGCAGTACTGAAGCACTGGCGCCAGCCCTAACCTTCCGATGCCGAGCTTGCTTACCTCTTGCCGCCGAGAACGGAATCTTTCGCAGCCTTGGCCACACGGAATTTCACCACAGTCTTAGCCGGAATTTTGATTGCTTCGCCGGTCGCGGGATTGCGGCCCATGCGAGCCTTACGATTGCTCTTGACCAGCTTTCCGATACCGGGCACGGTAAATTCGCCATTCTTCTTCGCTTCGGTGTAGGCGATCGAGCACAGACTCTCGAGGAACTGACCCGCGGTCTTCTTGTTTGTGCCTGTCGCATCGGCCAGCTCCGCCGCAAGCTGAGTCTTGGTCATCTTCTTGCCTTTTACCATATAACTGTTATGTCTCCTTTAGGTTTTGAACTAGCGCCTGCCCCGCTTGAAGTGGTCAGCCGCCATAATTAAGAAACCCCTGCTCTCGCTGGCCCTGTTAGAGGACAGCTAGTCACAGGGGTTTCTGCGATGCGGAGATTACTACACTAGAGTCGGGCATTGCAACAAAAAAATCCCGGAAATATTGAGATTTTTCGCGGATTTGGCAGACCCCGTGCGATGGCCGCGAGCATGCCTACAATCGATCACGGCATCCGCTCGTCAAATTGAAATACGCTCGCAAGATCAAATCACAGCGGTCGATGATCGCCATTCGGGCCGGGAGTAATATGAAGGAGCTGCGCGGGCTCGAGCACGGATACGCGATGCCACTCTCCCTTGTGGACAATGCAGGCGTCTCCGGGGCCTAGCTCCAGCGGAGCATCTGGTTCCGACTCGCCCGTCACGCGCAGCCTTCCGGATATAACAATAAGTATCTCGTCTCCATCCGGGTGAATCTCGCCGCCGTGCGGCGCATCGTGCGTAATCGTCAGAAAACCTACGGTAAGGCCATCGATTCTCTCTGGAGCACCAGGCATGCGAGCCCTTGTCGACACAGAGAGATCGCGGTGAATATTAAATGAAAATCGAGAAGCATCCACGGAAGTAATTTTTTTGCTCATTCGCTGTATTCCTCACGCCGGTGATGTCATCGCCGCTTCACTCTGTCGCTCTCGCTTCTTCGGAGCGCTCTTCCAAGCCCAGGAAGCGGGCGCGCACATGACCATCCGGCATTAAGCACTGATCGTATTTACCAAACCACTTGTATCGGCGTTTCGCAAACTCATCATAGAAAAAATCTCTAATCGCGCGGGGGACAACGCATCCGATTGAGAAGAGCCTCCACGCGCCCCCGAGATAGTCGGCCACCCGCAACGCTGCATCCGACTTGGAGAAGACTCGTTCGTCTCCCAGGTATTTCTCCACCAGAACAATCGAATCGATCCCTTCTAATTCGGGGTGACGCGCGCGAACGGCCATACCGAAGCGACTCTGCACAGCGGCAAAGAGCATGCTCCTTTGTCTATCGTGGCGAATGATGAATTGCACCGCCTTATTGCACACCCCGCATGTGCCGTCGTAGAGCAGAACCAGGCTACGAGTCTTAAGTATCGCGCTCATATAATCGCTACTATAGTCATTATTATGCCATTCAAATTTGAGTATTTCATTGACGTTTTCGACTTCCGATCCTCGCGGCTTCCCTCTTTAGGGTAAGAAATTTGGGAATTGTTGCTAAAGAAAATTTATTGGTAATTGACATCGCTCTCCCGGTGTGATACAAGCACCGAAGCTCTAGCGTGCGAGGTCTATGGAGCATGCTCTTTCTGCGCACACTTGATCGGTGTGAGGGACCCCACCCCCTTATACTATGCACCGAAAGGAGGTGACGTGCGACATGAAGAAATTCAGCATTCGCGAAGTAGAGACTCTCAAAACCACCGCTGCAGTGTATGACTTATGTTATGTGGCGGGTTCGTAAACCTTCCGGTTTTCAATTTGGGCATAGGCATTGCGCTTCTGCATCGCGCGGCCGCGTGACCAGCTAGCGCTAACAATCCAATAAACATTGGTTGGGGGCCGCCCGGGCGGTCCCCACAAGCCTTGTGGTGAGGACGAGGACATGTATTCCCCGGAAACTACCTTCAGTGTATACCCATTCACCCGTCAGCCCGAGGGCGACGAAGTAGTGATCGGGAGAATTGAGACGGGAGTATTTTTGGCGGTTCCGCTTGAAGCCGTCGAGGCGCTCGATTGCTTGGCCTCCGGCAAAACCATCCGTGAAGTCGGCGACATCTTCGAGCAGAAATATGGTGAGCGTCCCGACCTTGATGAATTTCTCGATGCGCTTGAGAAGAAGTCACTGCTCAAAGCAGTTGCTCCCGGTGAAGAGGCTCAGCTCACGGGCACAACCGATGTCGCGCCCCGCATTCGTTATCATTTCAGCAACTTCCCTCATAGGCTTGCTCAGCGACTCTTCAGCAAGGGCGTAATAGGCGCGTGCATCATTGTCGTTACGGCCGCGCTTATCGCCATGACCTTCGAGCCCTCGTTGAGACCTCGTCCCACCGATCTCTACTTTCCGGATCATCGCGCGATCACATGGGCGATCCTGATCGGCGCCAGCTATCTTACGATCTTCATTCATGAGTTCGGCCATCTGATAGCCGCGCGGTCCCTCGGCATCAACTCGCGAATCGGCATCAGCAATCGCCTGTGGTACCTGGTCGTCGAGACGGATCTCACGGGTCTATGGGCCGTGCCTAAACGGCAACGCTATTTGCCGATGCTGGCCGGCGTGCTGATTGATGCAGTCTCGGGATCGCTCCTTGTGTTGCTGGTATTCGCTACTGAAAAGCATTGGATATCACTGGGAGCCGTTGCGGCGCGGCTGGCTCGAGGGATGGCTTTCACGTATCTGATGCGCATTGTCTGGCAGTGCTTCCTTTTTGTTCGCACGGACTTCTACTTCGTGATTGCGAGCCTGTTCAACTGCAGAAACCTGCTCAAAGACACGGAAGGATTCCTGCGCAATCAACTGTCGCGGATTTTTTCTTTCGTGAGGCCGGTGGATCAATCCGCGATACCGCTCGCTGAACGCCGAGTGATCCGCGCGTATTCGGTGTTATGGCTTGGAGGACGGCTCTTCGCGGTTTTTTTGTTGTTCGCGGTTACCATACCGCTTGCGATCCTCTACCTCCGAAATCTCTCACTCTCTTTTAAGGTCGGTTTTAGTTCCAATCCATCGGACTTTATCGACGCGCTTGTGGCCGCCGCTTATTTCATCATACCGACGAGTCTGGGTCTGATGTTTTGGATGAGCGGACTCGTCAAGCGCGTGAGGATCTAAAGATGGCCGTTACAACTCTGCTCTTGTTGGATAAATTTGCAGCCGAATCTTCGCCGCAAACACTGATCGTCGAGGTGCCGTCGGGATTGGCAAGACATCGCTGGTTAGAGCAGTTCCTTGAGGCGCGCTCGGCTCCTCAGTCGCGCGGCTTCTGTCTCTCGTGCGACTTCGACTCGGGCGGACCCTGGGGTGGAGTCAGCGCTTTGTTCGCGGAGCTGCTTCCCGCGATTCAGAAGCTTCGTCCTGATCTTATCGAGCGGCACTCATTCGAGCTTGTTTGCATCATACCGGAGCTCAAACGCACTCTGACGGTACGCAATCCGAATCTCACCGATCTGGCTTCTCCCGAAGAGCGCACTCGAAATTATCCGGCGGATCGCGCGTTTCGCGTAGTGCATGGCTTGATCGACTTGCTCGATGCCTGGAAGGTTGCAACCGAACCCGAGTCGCAGTGGTTGATCGGTTGCGATGAGTTTGATCTTGCCGGAGCAATGAGCAGGTGCTTTTTCGCGGAACTCATGCGCCGCGGAGCCGGAAAATTGCACCTCTTCCTTTTGGCAATGGTGGAGCCTGGAAGCGGAAATGCTCAGCGCTCCTCCTTCAACTCCGTTGTCACAACAAAGTTGAGAGACATCGATACACCGCTAGAAACGAAATCAGTAATAGGCAAGGCAGAAGCTGAGGCGCTTGCGATCGAGCTTGAAGAAAAAATCGGTGACGATCGACTGGAGATGCAGATTCATCTTCAGGAGCTGATAAGGCTCTGGTCGCTCGCGGAAAGGCCCGACAAGCTGCTTAAGCCCAGATTCTTCGCGCTTGAAACTTACGACACGCAGGGTCTCTATCAGGACGCTCTTGGATACGGAAGAGGTCTTCTTGAGACGGCGCGGGAGTATGCGCCTGACGATGTGCAATTCCAATGGAAGATATTGCTCAAACTGCTGACGAGTCACATTGGCCTTCAGAATGTAGAAGCGAGTTTTGCGCTGGCCAAGGGCGAGGGGATGAGGCTTGCGGGCGATAACTACGCGCGCAGAGCTTACCTCTTCCATCTGGTGGCGATGTTGTATGCGCGATTCTCAAAGCCGCGCGATTTGAATCGCGGAGAAGAGTACCTCAACCTGGCTTTGGAAGCCATCGAATCAGCTAATCTGGAGAATGGCAAGTATCACTTTCAATACGTCTTCAATCGCAACGGTCTTGCGATGATTCGTAACTTTCAGGGCCGTTTCGAAGATGCGATCGAGCTTTGCCGAACCGGCATTGTCCGTTTAAACCAGCACCTCGCGCCCGACGAGCATCGACTTTACCGGTCTATTCTTCTCTACAACATCGCGCAGGTCTATTTCGCGATCGGAGCGAACGAAGAAGCGGTCAAGTACTACTCCTCGACCATCGAAATGGATCCAAATTACTCCGAGTATTACAACGAACGCGGGAATACATTGCTCAGGCTAGGCAGGCTGCAGGAGGCATTAGAGGACTATCTTCGAGCCGTTGAACTGAGCCCTCCTTATTTCGAAGTGTTTGCGAACATCGGCCAGTGTTGTCGCCGAATGGGACGAATGAGCGAAGCCATCGAAACCTATTCTCGAGCGCTGGATCTTCAGCCGAATCATCTGCTGGCTCTACTTGGGCGCGGAAAGGCGAACGAAGAGCTTGGAAACCGGGACGCGGCCATCGCTGACTACACGGCTGCGTTTACCCAAGATTCAACTCAGTGGGAAGCGGTTGCAAGCCGCGGCGTGCTCTATTACGAAGCAGGGGAGTTGGAGGCGTCTCTTATCGATTTGAATACGGCTATAAAGCTCAAGCCTGATAATGCTGATCTTTATCACAATCGTTCTGTCGTTCTCGCTGATCTTGGCCGTTACCATCCGGCTGAAGAGGATATTGAGGCGGCGATGCATATGACACAAATCGAGCAGGACAAACTCGCCCTCCAGACGCTGCTCGATAGCGTACGGGAAAGATCTCACGCAGGACAGGGCATGGGTTCCTGACCGGAGACTTAGCAATGAAGTACGACAAGCAGCCCTCGTTAAAACAAAAGCAACGAAGCTCAGATAGCTGAAGAGGGGATCAATTGGGTTCGGAGAGCATATGCGTAGAAACTCTGCGTCGTTGTTTCAGCGCATTCCGAACTTATCGTTTATCGCATTGTCTGATTTGAGCGGCGGACGGTTTGACAGTTCGTCGCCGTGCATGTGATAACGAGGACATCCCTACGTAGTCCCTCACCGCAACTACAATCAGTCAGAACCCGGAGGGGTAAATATGCGCACACTGCTGCAAGACCTAAAGTTTGGGGTCCGTATACATATGAAGACTCCCGGAGCGACGTTACTGTCTATTGTTACGCTCGGCCTCGGAATCGGCGCGAGCGCGGCGGTATTCAGCGTGGTCAATGCGATTCTAATTAAGCCCCTGCCGTATACCGACTTCGAGAGAATCGCGATTCCGTGGCGGCAGACGCCTCCACATCTGAAGGTCGGTTACAACGAGCTTCCGTGGCACCAGGTAAGCTTCAAGATCTTGCTCCGCGAATCAAAGACATTCCAGGATCTAGGCGCGTTCAAAGGCGATTCATTCAATCTTACGGGAGTAGGGGACCCGGCTTTGCTAGAAGGGCTCCGCGTGTCCGCCGGGTTCTTTCCGGCGCTCGGAGTGTCTCCGGTTCTGGGGCGCACCTTCGAGCCGGACGAGGATAAACCCGGCAACGAGCACGTCGTAGTGCTCGGATATCGTCTATGGCAAGAGCGATTCGGCGGCGAGGAGATTCGCGGCCGGACCGTTGATCTGAACGGCGCGCCCTATACAATTGTCGGCGTAATGCCGCCGGAGTTTGTGTTCCCTCATGGCGAGGAGATGCCGGACAACTTCAACTTCCCTCGCGAAACACAATTGTGGACGCCTCTTGCGCTCCCCGAGGCGCCGCCGCCAAACGCTCCATCCGATCTCGCGATCATAGGCAGGCTCGCTCCGAATCTTACCATCGAACAGGCACAGCAGGAGATGGATAGGCTTGTTGAGCCTCAGGAGCAGCAGTTTCCGCAGGCGAAGGGCATGTTCAACGCTCGCGTAACGCCGCTATCGCGACAGGTGGCCGGAGACACGCGGTTTCCTCTGATTTTGATGCTGGGTGCGGTCGGAGTCGTGTTGCTTATAGCGTGCTCGAACGTAGCCAACTTGCTCCTTGCACGATCTCTGGGCCGAACCCGCGAGCTTACCGTGCGGGCGGCGCTTGGAGCCGGGAGCGGCCGGCTCGCGCGGCAACTCGTAGCAGAGAGCCTGCTGCTGGCTATCTCGGGCGGCATTGTAGGTATATTCATCGCCCAGGCCGGAATCCATTTCGTGAAGGTACTGGGCCCCTCCAGCATCCCAAGGCTTCAAGAGGTCACGCTCGATTTCTGGGTGTCGTCCTTTGCCGTTCTGATCACCTTCGTTACGGCGGCTTTCATTGGACTGGTGCCTATAATCGGTGTGAGCCGTTTGAATCTCGCCGACTCGCTGAAAGAAGGCAATCAGCGGCTCAGCAACAGCGCGAGCGGTCAGCGATCGCGCAAAGTTCTGCTGGTGCTCGAGGTTGCAATGGCGCTGGTTCTGGTCGTAGCGGCGGGCCTGTTATTCCGCACATTCGTGAGACTGCTGAACACCGACGCGGGTTTCAATGCCGCCCAGGTGCTTACTTTCGAGGTTTCACTGCCGCAGAACAAGTATAAGGATGCGGGCAGCATAGCGGGGCTCTATCATCGGGCTCTCCAGTCGTGGCAGTCTTTGCCGGGAGTACAATCCGCTGGCATTGCATACGCCGTACCGATGGGAGGCGCGACTGAAGGCAGCGTCATTCGGATTCCAGGGCGACCCCCGACAAACGAGGATGGGAAGCGGCCATTCGCCAACTACACTATAGCGTCCCCAGGCTATTTTGCGGCTGTCAGCACACCTGTGTTACGAGGCCGCGACTTTGATGAAGGCGACTCCGCCGATTCGATTCCGGTTGTCATTGTGAATAAAGCGATGGCTGAGCAGTATTGGCCGGGCGAAGATGCGATAGACAAACAGGTCGGCCTGGGAAGCCCTCGCTTTCCGCTGATGAAGATCATCGGAGTAGTCGCCGACGTAAAACACCTGTCTCCGCGGGAGTCGCCGGGTCCAGAGATGTACGTGCCGTATACGCAGAAGCCATATCCTTCAATGCTCATCATGCATGCGGTCGTGCGCACTCGCGGCGAGCCGGCGTCGATTATTGGAAGCGTGAGGGAGGCATTACATGGAATCGATTCCGACTTGCCTATCGCCAAGGTGACTACGCTGACAACTCTCGTGGACGATTCAATAGCCAAACCCCGATTCTCGATGTTGCTGCTGGCTGCATTTGGCGGGACAGCGCTGTTGCTCGCCTGTCTTGGTATGTACAGCGTGATCTCGTTCAACGTAGTTCAGCGAACCCCGGAGATCGGGATTAGACTGGCTCTGGGCGCTCAGCGCAGCACCGTAGTAGGAATGATTGTTGGACAAGGGGCGCTGCTTACCGGACTCGGAATAGTCATAGGTCTGATCGCCTCGCTCGTCCTGACCCGATTAATGGACAGTATGCTGTATGGAGTACAGGCTTCGGATCCGCTTACTTTCGGGGCCGTAACCATTCTGTTGATTCTCGTAGCGCTGCTGGCGTGCTACTTGCCCGCTTGGCGCGCGAGTCGAGTCGATCCTATGACTGCGCTTAGATATGAATAGTACGAAGTAAGGACTCTATGCATTTTGGCCTTCGCGGCGGCGGCGTGCTCTCAGGACTCGCCGCCGCTTTTTTTCTTTTTATCTCTCTCTCGCCGGGATTTGGGATTCAGAGCGGCGCGAGCACCGGGAACAGCTCAGCACCGGTGGTTTTCGCGCCGGGTGTCGTTTCTACGGGAAGCGAGTTTGGACTTACCTTCACGCCGAATGGCTCTGAAGCATACTTCACTCGGTTCAACGCCGAAAAAAGAACAAATCACATATGTGATTCACCTGCGATCTCTCGGTTTGAGTTTCTTAAAACCTCTTTGTTCAGATGAAGCGCTACCCCCCATCCACTCAGCAGCTAAAACAATCTTCCATCAAGCGGTTAAGCACCCACAGGTCATCGGGTACTTCAAATCCTAGAGAACCCTTGTTATGCTGGGGCGCTCGTAGCCTACAAATCGTCTCGTCCCAACCCTGTTTTCTTGGCTATGCGCGCCAACATTCGAGGGCCGATTTCCTCGTTGTCGTGAAATGCGAAGACTACGTCAGCCCAGCCTTGCCTGGACAAAGTGCGATGGGAACCTGACTGGCGTTTAATAGTCCATCCAATCCGAAGCAGTGCCGCAAGCACGCGCTTGGCTTTGGTTGTTGGCCATTGACTCATGCTGCGGCAAATGAAACGCTCACCAAGTCTGGCGCTAGCTCTCCGTGTTCCAGCCGTTCTGCTACCACACGAAGCGCTAAGGCTTGCGCCTTTGCCCTAGCTTGTTCCGGCGTATCGCCGTAAGCCAGTACGCCTGGAAGTTCGAGCACTTCGGCTAGCCAGCGTCCGTCATCTTCCTGCTCAGTCTCGACGATGAAATTCATGCCCCACTCCAATCAAAGCGTTCGTGCTTAGTCTACCATACCGCCCGGTTAACCTGGGCCTTTCTTCCATCAGCCGAAGGCAGAAGCTGGGCTCGAAGACCGAAGCTCTCCGAAGAATCCTGGCTGAGAGTATTTGGCAAAGCCTTGAGAGGGCTTCATTGATCTTCGCCGAGGGCTGAGGCTACGGTGTGAGCCAGCCCCGCACCCTTCTTGTTGGCCGCCGTTTTGTCCGCACCTGCATCCCCAGCGCGCACCCATCAAACCCTGTCAACACTACTGCCGGTGCTGCATCATCAGCAGACACCTCGCTCCGGCTGTCACTGTGATACCGGCTCATCTGTTCACTATGTTGTGCCGCTGCTTCTCCTAATCGCTGCGATAGTCGCCACACCCCCATCGCGCTAATCTTCACTCCCAACAATAGCCATGCCAACTCTGCCGCCAATTGATAGGGCGCTACTACCGCCAGCAACCCTAAAAGCCGCGCCAGCGATCCGCTGATCCGTCCAGGCTCTACCCCAAGCACATCTACCAATACATTTCCCACACACAACTCCTCTCTGTCACTTCCGAACCCTATTTACTTCACTCCATCTCTCCCCAAAACGGTTAAACACCCCAGCGCGTGTGTTGCGTAGACTCAATCCGACTCGTTCAGTATAATTCTCTTTCCACTTCAGTAATGAATACGCCTTATGGATCTCTACATTATCCGGCATGCCATCGCGCAACCAATTGGCTCAAAGAATGATTTCACGGACGAAAAGAGAAAGCTGACTACTCAAGGCCGAGAGCTTATGACGGAAGCCGCGCGCGGGCTTCGACGACTGGGCATCCAACTTGATTTGATGTTCAGCAGTCCGCTCATTCGCGCGATTGAAACGGCGGAAATAGTGGCGGACACGCTGGGTTACGACGGAACACACATCGTTCAAACCCTCAATCTGGCTCCTGGCGCATCGTTCACCGAGCTGCTCGCGGAAGTTAAGCGTCACAACGGAGCCGAAGCCATCGCGCTGGTTGGACACCAGCCCGACCTCGGGGCGCTCGTATCCACGCTAGTCTGGGGAGATAGCAGGATGTCCCTACCTCTAAAGAAGGGGAGCACGTGCTGTATAAATGTGATCGAGACGGTTCCCTCGGTTCGCGGGACCCTGAGCTGGCTCCTTACACCGCGTCAACTGAGACTGCTGGGCAAGCCCTGATGCCGGATTCGGAGAAATATAGTGTTACTTATCGCATCTATAACAGGATTGGCAGTAGCGGTTGTGGCATGGTTTGGACTCTCGTACTTCAGTACTAATCTGATTCTCTCAATCGAGAGGAGACATCCGCAGCTAGTCGGAACGCGGATTCTTCGAGCCGCCGAAGTGACGATCTGCGGAAGCGTCGTTCTCACATGTTTCGCCTTCGCTATATGGCTGGCATCTTTAATATGGCTGGCCGGCAAATGAAACCCGATTCGATGGAGGTAAATAATGGCGGGAATACCGGAAAAGTATCGAGATATACTCGAAAAGAAATCGTTCGCGCATCTATGTACTTTAATGCCGGATGGATCGCCTCAGTCGACGCCGGTCTGGTGCGACTATGACGGAACTCATATCATAATCAACTCGGCGCGTGGACGCCGCAAAGACAAGAACATGAAGCGCAACTCCCGAGTCGCGCTTTCGCTCCTGGACCCTGACAATCCTTACCGTTACCTCGAGATTCGAGGCGAGGTCGTAGACATCACCGAAGAAGGCGGTGACGAGCACATCGATAAGATGGCGCAGAAGTACCTGGGCAAGGATCGATATCCATGGCGCAGGCCGGACGAGGTAAGAGTGCTTTACAAGATCAGACCCGATCACACGACTTCGATGGGATGATGTTGTGAGGCGGCGCTAAAGAAGGCCGCAACGTGCGGCGGTGTCCTTCATCTGAATAAATCCAATTCCGGAGGGCGGGTCAACTTCAGTTGATTGGATCCTTCTTCGGCAAAATCGACTCCACGCACAATAGCGGCTGGAATGCCTTGATCCTTGCCCATAACCAGTTCCGCTGACGAGGCAACCTCGTCCGCTACAGCCATCGTAGTCACTCGCAACTGAGCTCCCATCCAGTCCCGGCTCCCGCGATAATCAGCCACGGGAGCCATTCCCGAGACGCCGATAGCTACATTGACCAGACCTTCGCGCCATGGGCGTCCGAATGTGTCCGAGATAATAACCGCCAGACTTACTGAGAACTCCTTCTCCAGCGCTAACCGAATTGTGTAAGCCGATCCATCCGGATCCTCAGGTAGGAGGCTCACAACGCCCTCAGCTACGTTCGAGTGATCGACCCCAGCGTTCGCGCAGACAAATCCATGCCGCGTCTCCAGAATCAGGACGCCTCGTTCCATTCTTACGACGCGCTTCGATTCGGAGAGAGCAACTTCAACCATCCTTGGATCCTTACCGAATGCCTCGGCCCATCTTCGAGCGGTTAGAGAAGGCCGAACATCGTCGAGCCGAACAAGGCGGCCTTCCGCCTTTGATACAATCTTTTGAGCTACTACAAGAACGTCTTTAGGGTTGAGCGACCGACCACCTCCGCGAATCGCTGAAATCAGCGTCAACGATAGATCGTCACCCGGTTTAACCTCCGGAACCCCTTCAACCGGAAGTATTGAAATTCCATCGCCCATCTATACTCCGGCTTTCTCTTCAACACTCTTCAAACGCGCCGCCGCTCCCATCGAGTGGAGCGAGTCGAGCGTGTGAGTATCGACTCGATAGCTGATAAACTCCACGAGATCGCATGGCTCGTCTATATCCAGCGCGATTCGCGGATTGTATTCCAAAACGCAGCGCGCTCCCGCACGCTCTGCTTCACTAATATGAAGCGAAAGCGAATTCGGCCCAAATCTTGAAGGAAATACAACCGGGGGCGTTCTTAAAATCGCATTTGTGCCCGTGCCTTCGCGGGACGGAACCATCAAAGCCGCTGGCGGAGCAAGTTTGACGGCAAGTAGATCTTCAATATCTTCCGAGCGAACCAGCGGAAGATCGGCCGGCAGCCTCATCACCGTCTTGAAGCCGCGCCCAGCCAGCGACAGGGACGCCGCGTCAACGGACTGACTCTCGGACTGTTGGGCTTTCTCCTCTATCACATCAAAGTCAAGAGAGCGGGCATGGCTAAGCGCAGGCTCATAGCTCGAAACGACGAAGATACCTTCGCACGATTTGACCTGAGCCGCTGCGTTGCTCACGTCCAGAAGCATTGCCCATGCCAGCAGTCTCCTTTCTTCTTCGGATAAGATGGTCGCGAGGCGGGTCTTCCCGCGAGACGGATCTTTGACTGGGATTAAAAGCGCCTTCATACGTCAGGCACGCTGCAGGCGGGCTCCATTCCACTCCGTGACGAGATTCATCACAAAATCGGCGAGACGACGCTTGTCATCAAGGGTGTTCATCACCGTATCGGTCGTGACTACCCGTACTCCGAGCGCTTCAACACGCGCTTTGTCCGCTTCATCTCGGTTGTCGAGCACGAATAGGTTCAGAAAGTCGCGATAGATTCGCGCCACTCCCCAGGCTGACACTTCGTGGCCCAAATCGCGAAGCATACCGGCCGCCGGACCTTTGAGCGCTTTACCGCCCACGATCGGGCTTATCGCGATCTTGGCTCCTGAAGTCTGTTTCAGCGCGTCCGTCACACCGGGAACAGCCATAATGGGCCCGATGCTGATGAACGGATTGCTGGGACAGATTACGATCAAATCGGCGTTAAGGATCGCGGCTTCAACTCCAGCGGCAGGTCGCGCCGACTCGATGTTTGCGAAGCGAATAGCTGCAACCCGCGGCTCACATTTCCTTCGCACGAAGTATTCCTGAAAATGCATCTCTCCTTCATCCGTCGTAATCCACGTCGGAGTATAGTAGTCGGTCATAGGGAGAACGCGAGACCTGACGCCGAGCGACTCGCGAATTCGATCCGTTGCCTCGCTTAAGGAACAGCCGGTTCGCAGCAATTCCGTCCTGTAGATATGAGTGGCAAGATCGCGGTCACCGAGATTGAACCAGGGGCTTTCACCATAGCGAGATAACCAACTCAGGCATTCAAACGAGTCATTCTTCAGACCCCAGCCCTTCACTTCATCCGAATAGCCGGCCAGCGTGTAAATAACGGTGTCAATATCCGGACAAATTCGAAGGCCGTAAAGTTCTATGTCGTCCCCGGTGTTCGAAATAATTGTTATGTTCTCGGGAGGAATCACGAGGGCGAGGCCTTGCAGGAATTTTGCGGCGCCCACCCCGCCTGCTAGCGCGGTTACCTTCATGGTCACAGCCCCGCTACGCGAAAGCGCGCGGTCTTGATCTTGTTGCGGCGATTGATGCCAATCGCAAGTACCGTCATGCGTTCAATCGTCCGGGCGCTCTCGAGCGCGCCGGCGTCGATGGGCCTGAGTCCCGACATAGTGGACATTGCTTCAATGACTCGCTTCTTCGCATCTCCCGAGTCGCCGGCGACGAAGTCGTCGCAATCCAGAGGCTCATTCGGATCTTCTAAAAGATGCGCGGGAATCGTCTGGAACGGTCAACAGCACGATCTCTGATTCCGAAATCGCGGTGTGGTTTCCGCCCGGAACTATTCGGTCTTCGCCCAGGATGCGATTCAACTCCGCGGCGGTTACCTGCGCACGATCGACGAGCCGAGATCCGACGGTTACGCGCGCGCCGGCCATAGCCCAGCGCAGGGCCAGTCCTCGACCCTCGGGCCCGGTTCCTCCAATCAATCCGACTCTGACGGGATTCTCGCGGCTCACCTCAGTATCCATTCAATTGCATGATCAAGACCGAACGGTTCGAATTCGTCTTTTCTGCTTTCCAGCAGATTATGTAAATCGTCCGACACGCGAGCGCGAAGACGGGAAGGCTGACTGCTGGTGTCGGTAATGCTATTCATCGCAAGCCGCAAAGCTTCCGTCATACCGTCGATGAACTCCGTTGGAGTGGCCCTACCGACAAAAGCGATCTCGCCCGTCATGTATTCGAACTCAGCGCCAAAGGGATCAAGAAAAGGATAGCGATCCGCAATTTTCAACTGCCCGGCCCGCAGATACATCGCAAAGGTGTCCCTCGGCTCGACGGCTCGCACGCTTTTTTCAATTGCGCCGGCTATCTCGCCAAGCAACTGCTTGATCGTAGCCATCGACAGAGCATCGCCGGTATCCCGTTTCCGGTCGGCTCGCGCGCCGTTATCCGGTGAGATCGCAATGCTCTCGGCCTTAATCGCCAATGAAACCAGGTCAGGCAATTCTATGGGAGTTTCCGGAAGGCTGGTCGATTCCGAAACACTGGAGATGGGTACATTGCGATGGCTTTCATCGCCATTTTGAGGCTGTGAATGCGCAGGTTCCTTGGTGAAATCGGCTTCATCATGAAGATCGGCGGTAGACGGCTCCGCTGGCGCGAAGTCCAGTGTCTGCTCACCGGTGGTAATCCCGGCTTCCTCCGCGCTGTTTTGTGAAGCATCGATGAGCGGCCGCCGAAAGTAAACATCAAAAATACCGCCGGCTGAATTGCATTCAGCTATTAGATCTTTGACGATGGCTTGTGAGTCGCCTTCGGCTCGGGAGCTGAACGCCCAGAGGCTCCCGTCCTTTATGTGTACGAGGCCGGTCTGAGCGCCCTCGGCATAGATTTCAATGAACCATTCGCGATCGCGCTCGCGTCCGAGCTTTGAAATCATTCGTTCTATGTCGGCGAACTCGGTGCTCAGTCGGGTATACAGCGGCTCAGCGTTGGCGCATCCCGAGAGGGCTTCAGCGGTTTCTATCGAGCATCCGTAAACCGAGATTCGGCCTCGCTCGGCGCGAGCGCGGGCGGCAAGATCTGAAACGGTGGTAGCTTCTTGCTTGCTCCCGCTCCCATCGAAGGACCCCGCTACTTTGCCCTGATTGATGATCACGTGGCCATCGGCGCCGCGAAGCACCACCTCGACAATGCCCGAGAACCCGCCTTCGCAAAGGTCGCTGATCAATGCGTCCAGCAATACATAGCTGGTTGCTAAATTCTCGTATACGGGTTTTCCTGGCGGTACCAGCATATGCGCTTCCGAGAAGGTCGCCGGACAGCCGCAATATAGTTCTCTAGCGTGCGGCTTTAATCGGAGTTTTGTACTGCCCCTTCTCGATATTTTTCGTTATTCGCCTGGCCACGTTGCGCGCTATCAGCGGCACCGTGTCATCATTGACGATTTCGCCAAGCGGTGTCAACAATCGCGAAGGTTCGGTGACCCTTTCAAGCTTCAGATCGTTTTCCAGGATTTCCAGTCGTTGGGGCAGATCCAGCGGTTGATGCTGGCGGGCGAGTTCTATGTCGAATAGATCGATCTCCTGCGTCGAGATACCGCGAAATACCTCGCTCAATTCGTAAATCGCCGGATTTGTAGTCCAGTTGAAGCGGACGGTCCGCTCACGCCCGCCCTGTCGGGCGCCGATCGAAATCCATCCAAGATGAGAGAAGTCCTTCTTGCCCTGGTACTCAGCATCAGACTCCAGGAACTTCACATTATCCATGAGCCATCCGATTCGCGCGAGCGTGGAGGCCTGCAGCTTGACTGCTACCGCGATAACGTCATCGGACTCCCCACGCCTGAACTTGAGCTCGCCCGCGCCGTAAGAATCGAGGTCAATCGTTATTAGCGGGATATAGAATCGCGGATTTTCGAATTTGAAGCTATAGCCCGGAGCCTCGCGGGGCGCGGGAGTGGGCTCTTTGGCCGATTGTTCGGACAGCTTAAGAAGGCGAAATTTTCGTGGATGTTGTTGTTCCCGCGCAAGAATGGGACTTAGTTGAATTAGAAGGGCCAGCGACACGCTGAACGCACGGAACGACTCTCTATATTCTTTTTTCGCCAACTTGAATACCGCGGCGGGCCTGCTATTCGAATCTGACTGAGACGAGTTTGGAAACTCCGGGTTGCTCCATGGTCACACCATAAAGCGCCCTGGCGGCTTCCATCGTTCGCTTGTTGTGTGTGATCACGAGAAACTGAGTTTCACTGCTCATTTCGCGCACCTTTTCGGAGAAGCGGCCCACGTTCATTTCATCCAGGGGCGCATCAACCTCATCGAGCACGCAAAACGGGGACGGCCTGTATTGAAAAATCGCGATAACCAACGCGATGGCGGTCATCGCCTTCTCGCCCCCGCTCAACAACAGCACGTTCTGCAGGCGTTTGCCCGGCGGCTGCGCTATGAGGTCGATCCCGGATTCTAGCACTTCCTCCTCGTCTATGAGAATCATCTCGCCGCGCCCTCCGCCGAACAGCTCGATAAAAGTGCGCTGGAAATTCTCATTTATGCTGATGAACGCGTGGCGGAATCGCTCCTGCGATCGGCGGCGAATCTCGGAAAGGGCTTCTTCGGTTTGAAGAATCGAATCGAGAATATCGCGGCGCTGAGTGGAAAGAAATTTGTAGCGCTGATCCGCCTCTTCGAGCTCCTCGAGAGCCATCATATTGACCGGCCCGAGGTCGTCGAGTTTCGCGCGAAGCTCGTCCAGTCGCGAGTGGACGGCCTCCAGGTCTATCGTCGATGATCGAGGCGCTGGCGCAGGGGGACACGGCGTTTCCCTGATTGATTCATTTGGGTCATCAGTCTGGTCTACGTGAACCGTGTCCCCCTCCGCCTGGGCCTGCACTTGATTTTCGGCTCCCGGCTGCTCGATCTCTATCGCGGAGCGCTCCAGCTCGACGCTCGTCACGACGTCTTCAAGCGGCATCGCGAGCTCGGATTGGCAGGTTCGCGCGAGATGCTGCGCTTCGGATTGAACTCGCGCTCGGTCGACCTCGATCTGGCCGCGCCGCTCCTGAGCCGAAGACGCGGCTTGCCGTAATTCCGCCAGCAGGAGTTCTAGTTCGTCCGTTCGGCCGCGCGCCGCGGCCAGTTCCTCGGCAGCCGACGTAATTTCGACGGCAAGTCCCGAACGCGCAATCTCAAGCTCTTCAAGCGTCCCTTTGCACGCAGCCAGCGATGCGGTGAGCTGCTCTATTCGGCCCTGATCTTCATAGTGCTCGACGCGGTTGCGATTCAATCGGGATCTTAGATCTTCGGCTTCGCTCTCGATTCGCTTAAGCTCACTTTGCTGCGCCTGAAGCCGCTCGCCTCTGGCGGCAACGGTTACACGGAACGTTGAAAGCTCCTCGGCGAAGCGCTCAAATCCGGCGCGCATTTCAGAATAGGCTTCCTGAGCCTCATTCAAGGCCGCCTGCATCTGATCGCGGCTTGAAACGGCGTCAGCGTGCCTACGATCCAGATCTACTCGTCGCGCCGCGTTTTCTGAAATCTCCGTCGCGATCTGTATCTGCTCGTTTTCAAGAGAGCAGACCTGCTGGTGAGAGCGAGCCAACTCGCGACCGAGACCCGTGGCGGTCGATTCAAGAGAGGCGGCTTCTCTCTCCGCCGATCGAAGCTCGGCGTCAATTGCCGCGACCGCGGCCCCGAGCGATTCGGACTGCTCCCCTAATATTTGAGTCTGCTCGTTGAGCCGTTCTTCTTCGGCTCTTTTCGGGACGGCCTCTTCGCGCAGCCTGCGTATCTCACGCTTGAGAGCCAACAAAGAAGTGCCCTGCTCTCCGGCCCCCGAGACTATCAACCTCCCATTTACTACCTGCTCACCCTGATGCGTGACATATATCCGCCAGCCGGTCTCAATTGAGAGTTGCAGCGCCGCCTCCAGATCCGGGGCGACGCTGGCGGCGCACTTATCGGGAAACGCTTTTTCTACTGCCGCCCTGAACTCGGGCCTGATTTTTATAAGGTCGATGGCTCGAAGAACCTCGAGCTCAAACCGAGGGGCTCTGTTGTCACGCTCGGGAGGCCATGGCTGTGAATTAAGCCCTGCCGCGAAGGGCTCGCTCAAAAAGCTGTCCGAGGGCTCTTCACCGGAATCATTGTTTAAGAATAGATCGTCAATATTCTGATCCGTCTCACGGTCATCGGAATCTTCGCCGCCATGAAGCCCAACCACCAAAAACGCGCCTCGACCCAGCCCCTCGGCCTTCAGGTACTCAACGCCCGCAAGCGCGTCGTCGATCGTCGGAACGATCACGCTCTGAAGCTCGCGCGAAAAGAGGCTCTCAATCAATCGTTCGTATTGCGGCTCAACTTCAACATAATCGGCGAGAGTGCCCATAGCGTTGAATCGAGCAGCCTGCTCGGGCGATAGTATCTGTTGAACTGCATCCGTATAATAGGCGCGGTGACGATCAAGATCCTCCAGCGAAGCCAGCCTGTGTTCGATCTCGCGCCGCTCCGATTGCACTTGCGCGAGGTTGGCATTCACGCCCTTTGCCGTGCTTCGGACTTCATCAAGAGAGAAGGCCTTTTCGTTCAATCGGACCCGCAGCGACGATACGTTTAAGACGACTCGCTGCAGTTCGTCTTCAAGATCGGTCAGCGCGGTAATGCCGTCGGCTCTGCGCGAGATGGCCGCTCTCATGTCGCCAAGCAAGGTTTCTCTTCTACGGTCAAGCCTGGCCATCTCCTCTTCGGCGCTGATGGCGAGATTACGAAGCCGCTCGGTGTTTCCAATCTCAACCAAAAGCTGCTGCCTGATCTGTTCGATGGCGGTTTCCGTGTCCCTCAGCTCAGATAGTCTTCTTTGAAAATCCGCCTCATGTCCGATGAGTTCGGCGCGTTCGCCGATCAATTGAGCCTCAAGTGCGCGAAGGGCAGTGGTGCGGGTAAGCACCTCTTCATCGGCTAACGACAGGCGCTCGGCGAACGCCTCTTGTTCCCGCTCCAGTTCTTCGAGCCGCGCCGTAAGATCTGAGAGCTGCTTCTCTTCCAGGGCCGCACGGCTCCTGGCGCGTTCAGTCTCCACGTCGATGGCGGATGCACGCTCTCTAAGTTGAGAGAGCGCGTCTTCACAGGCGCGGGCGGCTGAAGATGAAATCCTGTGTTCGGATTCGCGCTCGCGAACCTGAGAATCAATTTCTTTTTGGAATACGTCAGCCGCCTCGAATTCCGCTGCTATGCGCTCAGCCGCTCCAGTCAGCCGATAATATTCCTCCGTGAACGCGACTTTCTGAAGCGAGCGCATCTCATCGCGCAATCGTCGATATCGCCGCGCCTTCTGCGCCTGCCGCTTCAAGCTATTAACCTGGCGTTCGACTTCGCTGATGATGTCGTTCAGCCGAGTTAGATTGCCCTTCGCGGATTCGAGCTTCAGCTCGGCGGCTCTTTTGCGAGACTTGAATTTGGTGATGCCGGCCGCTTCTTCAATGAGTCCTCGACGGTCAAGCGGCTTTGATGAGAGTATCTGGCCGATGCGGCCCTGTTCGACGATCGCGTAATGAGCGCCGCCCAGCCCGGTGCCGGCAAACAGATCCTGTACGTCTCGTAATAGGCACTGGCGGCCATTCATGAGGTAGTCGCTGTCGCCCGTCCGATAAAGTCTGCGTCCAACGGTAACCCGTTCTCCCGCTGAAACCGCAACCCGCTTGCGTGAAGCCGGCCTAGAAGGACGGCGCGGAGCCGTCGTAGCGGTCGATTCGGATTCAGGCTCGCTGCCCACGGAATCCACCGACGCTTCCTGGCTCGCTTCGACGGTGAGTTCGGCATTACCTCCGGTTTCCCGAACCTCGGCTGACCTATTTTCCACGGGAGTTTGATCGGCGACGCCCGTGTTCAAACTTGCTTCTTCGCTAACAGCGGCGTTGGAGGTGGAAAGCTCGCTTTCTGACCCGGCGGCATCCGGCGCGGCCGATTCAACAGCCTGATCAACTTCTATAGGATTCGCGGAGCCTTCTTCATCGATCTTCGCGGACGCTTCTTCTGATGCATTGTGTTCGTCGACGAGCGTGCGTGCGGCTTCTGAAGCTCGTTCCGCGTTTTGGATCGCATCCAGATAGCGAGTTTCGTCGTCTACGGAAGCCTCATTGGTATCGTTAACCGTTATATCAGCTACGGCGATAAGGGTGAGCAGCACTTCGGCCATGCCCATCGGATTGCGGTCGCGCGTGCCGTTGAAGATGACGTCTTCCATCTTGCCGCCGCGAAGATTCTTGGCGGACTGCTCGCCGAGCACCCATGATATTGCTTCGGCGATATTGCTCTTGCCGCATCCATTTGGGCCGACTACTCCGGTGACGCCTTCACCGAACAGGAGGGTTGTTCTATCGGGAAAAGACTTGAATCCGCTGATTTCGAGTTTCTCGAGCTTAAGCATCCAATGATTTCCTGCACATCATCGAGACCACAATAAGTGGAGTTCCGATATGAACTCGGCACACTATAGAGTAGGGGGTTGTTTATGTCAACGACTCAATTTCGGACGCTTCCGACTTACACTTAAGATGATGCCAGCGCGGAGTAGTATTACGCAAATCTCGCGATCAACATAGCGATTGATGGTGATTATTCGATCAATTTTGGGCCCGGTGGAAGCGGTCGTATGGTGATCAGATAATCCTCCACCGGCCGGCCTCCGATCAGGTGCTCCTGAATTATTCGTTCAAGCGCCTCCGGCGTGCAGGAGTGGTACCATGCGCCTTCGGGATATACTACCGCCGTCGGGCCGCGTTCGCAGATCTGAAGACAATTGGCCTTCGTGCGATAGACGCCACCCTCGCCCGCGAGGTTCAACTCTTTCAGGCGGCGCTTCAGGTATTCCCACGATTCGAGGCTCCGTTCTTTGTCCGAACATCTGGGCTTTGTCTGATCGCAGCACAGAAAGATGTGCCGGCGGATCTTTCCTACGCCGAGCGCCTTGACCAGTTTCTGGAGCGTTTCATCCCTTTCCGTTGACATGATTCTCTTTCACTCCGATGCATCTCATCCCTGTACATTGTAAACGAGCTTTGGTTAATCTGTGGCGCTGATTCCGCGGGATGCTATGTCGGCAGGTACGCTTTACATTGTGGCGACTCCCATCGGGAACCTGGAGGATATCACTCTGCGGGCGTTGAGAGTGCTTCGCGAATCCGACCTCATAGCTTGCGAGGATACCAGGCACACGAGAAAGCTGCTGTCGCGCTATGAGATTTCCACTCCGCTGATCAGCTATCATGAGCACAATGAGCGGCAGCGATCCGGAGAGTTGATTGAGAAACTCGACGCAGGATCAAATATCGCGCTAGTGAGCGATGCGGGAACCCCGCTGATATCCGATCCCGGATTCACCCTCGTCCGTCAGGCGATAGAACATGGAATCGATGTAGTTCCCGTTCCCGGTGCTTCAGCTCTCGCGGCAGCGCTGGCGGCCGCCGGATTGGAAGCCGATCAGTTCATGTTTGTCGGATTTCTGCCCTCAAAACGAACTGCTCGCCGGGCGAAGCTTCTGGAACTCGCGCAAATACCGGCGGTCCTCATTTTCTACGAAGCCCCGCATCGAATCACGGATAGTATTCGCGACGCGCTCGAGGTCCTCGGAGACCGCCGGGCTGTAATAGCAAGAGAGTTGACGAAGATACATGAGGAGTTTATTCGAGGTACGCTGTCGGAGCTCACAGAAGCCGGCGCAAGACTCACCGAACGAGGCGAATTCGTTCTGCTTGTCGCTCCGCCCGCTCCCGGAGCAGCCGCCGCTGTTGAAGGCGAATCACTTGTCGCGCACGTTGACAGGCTCGTGGCCGAAGGCCTCGATCGCAAACAGGCCCTGAAACAAGCTGCTCATGCACGAGGCATTAGTAAGAGCGAGGCCTATCGAATTGTGCTGGAGGAAAAAAGAGAATCTGAAGAAGAACGGGGCTCGACCAACGAAACCCCCGACTAGCGGCGCTCAATTCCGCTCTTCATTAGGCGCGTGCTCCTTCGGGAGGCGCTCGCTCCACCGGGCGAATAAAGAAAGCCTTTTTACCTCTACGCCAAATCTTCCTCAATTGCTTTTCGTTGCTCGCCGGTCAGCATCACGCGCACTTCGAGTTGGGGCAAATCGGAACCGACGGCGACTGGTACTCTTCCTTTGGGGTCGAATTTCAAGTACTGCACCGAGCTCAGTTGATCGTCACCGCGCTGGCGTTCATCGAAAGTCGCCCGGACCCGAGCGCCGTCCTCGAGCTCGAGATAAAGCTTCTCAGGAAGATCCCACCACTCTTTGAGTTTCTGAGGACGTCCCGCGCTATCGGGAATCTCGATCAGCAGCGTGCATCCTATCTGTCCCTCTCCGCCAAGAAGCTCATTGTACGTTTCCAGCTCGTGAACTATATCCGCCTCTTTTACGATACGCTCCGCTCTGACCATCTCTTGAATCTGATAACGAACGGTCAGATGATTCTCGAAGAGCAAGGTCAGATATTCGCCGACGTGTACGCGGCGAATCGCTTTAGCGGCCATGACTCTGTCTCGAAACGCGTCACGAGTCTCCTCGTAGGTCATATAGTCGACTATTTCACTGCGTTCGACGGGATTCATTTCGAAAATTACCCCTTTGTTTACTGCCCTTGATCAAATAGGTTCAGCGCTCGACCTTCTGGGGAAAGCCATTCTCCCGGTACGCGCGCGCCAGAATAGACATCGGATGCAAAGGATGAACCCCTGCATGTTGTTTGAACTGAATGGCCGCGAGCGGGCAGTCGGTAGCCCAGATTTCTCCGCCGGCCTCCTTCATCTCATCGAATGCTTTTTGTCCGATTCGCTTTGACGGCTCGAATCCGTCGAGAGTCATTGCGTATGTGCCGTCGTGTCCGCAGCAGTCCATCACGGTGCGGGGAACGACGCCGGGAATTTTTCTGAGCAGGTCCCTCCCCTTGAAACCTACAAACTGGGCTCGCAAATGACACGGCGCGTGGTATGAGACGGTAGAGCCTGGCGTGCTGCGAAAATTGGTGTTGAATCGGGGCTCGTTGCGAATCGACCAGAGAAACTCGCCGGGATCCATGACGGCAGCGGCCACGGCTTGCGCCGCGGCGCGATCGGCCGAATCGACCAGCGTTGGGTACTCACGCCGAATCATCATCGAGCAGGTGGGATTTATGGCGAGGACCTTCGCTCCTCGATCTACGAAAGGCTGCAGTATTCGGAGATTCGCCTTCGCGTGCTTTTGCAGCGATTCCAAGTCTCCTCGCTCCCACGCAGGCATGCCGCAGCATTCAAAACCTGCGGCGCATCGCACATCCACGCTATTTTTCTCGAGCACATCGACCGTGTCTCGCCCGATTTGCGGCTCGTTGTTCTGAACGTAGCAAGTTTGAAAGAGGACTGCTTCACCGCCCGGCTCCGGCTTGATCCTCTCGGTTCTGGCAGCCCATTTTTCAAAGGTTGTGGAAGCAAAGTCCGGGAGCAGCTTGTCGCGGTGGATGCCGAGAACCTTTTCAAGGAAGATGCGATGTATTCTCGTGCGATTGGCTACGTTCGCCATTCCGAAGCTGGATCTCGCGAAGGCGCCGGCCAGATCGGGGTCGGCCAGGATCTTGCCTCCAAAATCCAGACCTTCTCGGCGAGTACGCTGAGCTTTATAGCGATGGACTATTTTGGGGAAGTCGAGCCGGAACGTATGGCCTTCTCGCTCGGTATATGGGCATTGAACTTCGCATAGCTTGCACTGGAAGCAGGAATCCATTATGGATTCCGTTTCTTTACCTGTGACGCGCCGAACGTCCCCGTCGTATTTGTTGTCTAGAACCGAAAAAAGTGTTGGAAAGCTATCGCAGTACTTGAAGCAGAGCCTGCAACCGTGGCAGATTTCGAACGTTCGCTCGATTTCCTTGTGGAGGGCGTCGGGGTTCCAGTATTTCTCTTCCGCTGGATCATATGAGATTCCATCGGATGGTTTGTATGCTATGTTCTTGTCGGCCGTTTCCACTTCGTGTCAGATTTCTACTCGTGACGCCGCGTTCTGTTCTTCGCGCGTCACCAAGGAGACACTGAGGTTCGACGGCGAGAAGACCGGCATTGCTGCCGAGTCAACTCTATCCTCAGTGTCTCCTTGGTCGATTCAGCTTAGCGGGGTTCTACCGTGACCCAACGGCGCTCCGCTTAGCTGATCGTCTTTAGGAGATTGCCAAAACGCCCGGCGTGAGATTTCTCCGCCTTGGCCAGCGTTTCAAACCAATCCGCGATTTCCGCAAACCCCTCTTCACGAGCCGTCCTGGCCATCCCAGGATACATATCGGTGTATTCGTGGGTCTCGCCGTGTACGGCGGACTCGAGGTTCAGCGCGGTGTCGCCGAAAGGCTTATCGGTGGCAGGATCGGCCACTTTTTTCAAATAGTCGAGGTGCCCGTGCGCATGGCCCGTCTCGCCTTCGGCGGTATCGCGGAAGTTACCGGCAATCTCCGGGTAACCTTCAACATCAGCAATCTTCGCGAAATAAAGATACCGGCGATTTGCCATGGACTCGCCGGCAAAAGCATCTTTCAGGTTTTGATGTGTCTTCGTTCCTTTAAGTTCTGCCATTCTTCCTTCCATCCTTTCCACGTTTACGATACAGATTTCTTTCTGCCTCGAGACCGGCGCACAGAGCCTTTCCTCGCAAGATCGGAGCAGTCTCGGCAGCGCCCGACCAATCGAATATCGAGCTCCTCGACGGTGAACCCGGATACCGTCGGCAGCTTTGTCTCATGCAGCTCGGGCACGGAAACATCCGTAAGAGTTCCACAGATTCTGCAAATCAAATGCTGGTGTTTGTCCAGATTGGCGTCGAACCGGCCGGTGCCCTCGGGCGCGCTAACGCGCCGGATGAGATTTTCTTTCTCCAGGAATTCGAGAGTTCTATAGACTGTAGCTTGGGATAATGTAGGAAAGCGGCTGCTGAGTTGTCGATAAACGGATTCCGCGCTGGGATGCGCCAGGCTCTCACTCAGGGCGCGGTAGACCGCCAGCCGTTGAGGAGTGACCCGTATTCCTCGCGATCGGCAGAGAGCCTCAAAAGCGGAGCATTGTCGCTCGACATCATTCGTTGCTCTACCGACCTTGTTGCGATTAATTATCACCTGAGAATAACTATCATGTAGCGACCAGTCTCCGCAAGACTATTTTTCTCAGGCTTATTTCTTGGGTTATTTTTCCGGAAAGCGCGTCAGCGCTGGACCAGAATCAGGCGTCTGGGAGGCATTCGGAGATCCCGCACCAACCTCAGCCACGACATGACTCGCAAGGCGTAATAACTGAAGTCTACCTCCCACCAGAAGAAGCCCTGCTTAACCGATGCCATGTAGTGATGATGGTTGTTATGCCAGCCTTCGCCGCCGGTGAACAGCGCTATGAACCAGTTGTTCCGGCTATCGTCCGCGGTCGGATACCGGCGCTTGCCCCACATATGAGCCAGCGAGTTAACCGAAAATGTCGCGTGATAGAGGACTACAGTGCTGATGAAGAAACCCCATATCAGTCCCTGCCATCCGCCGATAAAATAACAAAGAACCGCAACCGCTACGCCGGGAACTATATGCCACGAATTGAGCCAGCGCAGTTCCGGAAACCGGGCAAAATCCTTCATCGCTTCCCAGTCCGTGGATTCATATTCCGTGCTCAACACCCAGCCGATGTGCGACCACCAGAACCCATCGATCCTCGGAGAATGAGCGTCGCCTTCCTGATCCGTGAATTTATGATGGCGGCGATGATGGGATGCCCACCATAGCGGACCCTTCTGCACGGCGGTGCAACCCATGAGGGCCAGTATGAATTGAAAAAACCTGCTCGTGTTGAATGTGCGATGAGAGAAGTAGCGGTGATAACCCGCGGTGAGAAAAAACATGCGAATAGCGTACATCGAAACACAGAGGATGATGGCTTTTAGGGATACACCGGTTAAAAGTGTCGCGAAACACGCGAGATGCATGAGCGCGAATGGTATGCTCTTTAAGGGATGATACCTTCTCTGCTTCTTTATAACTTCGGCGGTTGTTGAGGGGGACGAAAGCGCGACGTTCGAATTGGTCATTAAGCTCTCCTGAGAAAAGACCCGATTATCCTAGCAGACACTCATTTGATCGGCCAAGACAATCCAAATTGCTAAGAACAGACAATCCAAAAATCGCCGGTTACGGGAATCAGAAATTCGTACGACGAGAGGCCCTCTTGCGTTGCAGCCGAGTGAATCTTGACAAGTCTCAATACCGCGCTCAGATTGAAACCGCCAGGCCTCCAGCAATGTCGGAAAAAGTTAAAAGCCAACGCAATGACCGATTCCCGAGTACGCGCGTTTCAGCAATTGTAGCTTCATCCAGCGCGGACCCTAACGAGCGAGCGCGAGGCTTCGAAGTACTGGTTGAGGCATATTGGATGCCGCTCTATAAGTACATTCGCATTAAGTGGAGCAAGCCGGCCGAAGACGCTCGAGACCTCACGCAGGGATTCTTCACGGAAGCGATAGAGAAAAATTTCTTTGCGCGCTACGATCCGGAACGAGCGCGGTTCCGAACCTTTATTCGAGCCTGCGTCGATGGTTTCATCGCGAATCAAGACAAGGCCGCTCATCGCATAAAACGAGGCGGCGGAGTTATGACGGTAGCAATCGATTTCGAAGAAGCGGAAGCCCAGCTTCACGGTCGATCCTTCGTCGCGCCAAACGATATTGAGGATTTTTTTGAAAAGGAATGGACCCGGAGTGTATTCGGCCTCGCACTGGACAGCCTTCGTCATAGACTTACCGAGGCCGGGAAGACGACATACTACGAGATTTTCCAGAGCATTGTGCTTGCCGAAGACGAAGGCTCAGGGAAGCCGAGCTATCGAGAGCTCGCCGAAAAACTCAGCATTTCAGTCAGCGACGTTACCAATTCTCTCGCGCTTGCAAGGCGAGAGTTTCGCTCTTGCGTGCTTGCGAAACTGCGCGAGCTTACCGCCTCCGAAGAAGAGTATCAGCGCGAAGCACGCGCTCTGCTGGGCGTCACTCTGTGAAATCGAATCGCCGGAAAACATAACGGGCCGACGAACCTCCGCGGGCCTTCCTGAATTCTTGCCGCGCTCGAGATCACATCGAAACGAGATCACATCGAAGCGATGAAACGGCTTTCTGATCGAATCGTAGAACGGCTTCGTGAAGAACTGGATCTTCCGGATCTCGCGAGCGCAAGGTACGAGAGTATTCGCCGCATCGGCGCCGGCGGAATGGGAACGGTTTACCTCGCGCACGATTCGGTCCTAAGACGCAGTGTGGCGTTAAAGGTGATGAATCTGGCGGATGCTAACGGGAGCTTGGCCGAGCGAATTCGGCGCGAGGCCCGCATCGCGGCGCTGCTCGAACATCCCAGCATCGTTCCGATTCATGACGTCGGCGTGCTCTCGGATGGCCGTGTCTTTTACGTAATGAAGCTCGTACAGGGTAAACGACTCGACGAATACGTGAAATCCGACGCCTCGCTCCCGGACCTACTCCGCATCTTTCAGCGGATATGCGAAGCCGTAGCTTTCGCGCATACGCGCCGCGTCATTCATCGCGACCTTAAACCGGAGAACATCATGGCAGGCGCGTTTGGAGAAGTTCTCGTGATGGACTGGGGCGTCGCAAAGGTGCTTACAAACCGCCTTGAACCGACGGGCTCGGATTCCGTGCAGAGCGGCTCGACTGAAGCCGCTGATCGCGCGGAGCTCCGGAGATCCGACGAAGTCACTACGCTTCCACTTGGCCTCGCGCCCGGCGGCAATAACGACACGGCAGCCGGGACGGTGATTGGAACACCCGCCTACATGGCTCCCGAACAAGCGCGCGGCGAGACCGACTCCGTCGATGAACGAAGCGACATCTACGCGCTTGGAGGCATCCTGTATTTTCTGCTGACCGGCCGACCGCCTCGCGAACACGATTTCGTTCCTTCAAGCGCCGGGACCGTCGGCTCACGGCCGCAATCGCGAATATCCGATCGAAAGATTCCCCGTCCGCTCGAGGCGATGGCGCTCAAAGCGACGGCTCCCGTAAGGGAAGATCGATATCAAAACGCCTCGGATTTGGCCGACGACATCATTCGATATCTCGAAGGTCGCCCAGTATCGGCTTACCGAGAGAATATCTTGGAGATCGCGGGTCGCTGGCTAAATCGAAATCAAGTCCTGGTGCTGTTGATTCTCGCGTACCTGTTGATGAGACTGATCGTATTTTTCTCGTTCCGAACTTAAAGATCAGCGAATGGATGTTTAATAGAACCATGGAAGCTCAAAATCGACTCGAGGAGACGGCAATGTCAAAAATATCATTGGGACTGATGCTTGGCGGGATACTGGGGATCTTCGACGGCCTCACCGCGTGGTTTACTCCCGCGGTGCGCTCGCAGTTGCTCGGAATCGTCATAGGCTCGACAATAAAGGGGCTAATCACCGGTATTGCGATCGCTTTCTTTGCCCGCAAGGTGAACTCGCTTCCGCTGGGAATCATCTTCGGCCTCGCGGTCGGACTGTTGTTGGCCTTCATAGTGGCGGCGATTCCAGATCCAAACGGAAAGCATTACTATTTCGAGATCATGCTCCCGGGCGGCATACTCGGCGTGATCGTCGGTTTCGCTACGCAGAAGTACGGCAGGCCTGGCGGTTCGAGCTCAGCAGCCTAAGACCGCCAATGAATTAGTTAGCTTGCGTGATTCCGATCGCTCCAAATCTATGGATATTTGGGTCCGAGTGGCGCAGACACCACCGGACCTGTTCTCCTCTCGATGCAGCGCAACCCGGCCGCTTAACATGAGCTAACTAGCGATAGCCAGGCATCGGGCGGCTGACCGTATCAAGACGCAATCCCGCTGTTAATCTACTCACATCGCCTTGCCGTGTGACACGTTGCTGGGTCATAATCCCGCCGCTTTGTCGGAGATCGTGTCATTCTGGTCGAATCATGGTAAAAGAGGCACAAACACTTTCCATCGAGCGAAAGCTCAAAATGTACGAGGCACGTGAGGCCTTGCTGAATAAGGTCGGCGCCGCGACTTTTTCAGTCATTGACCTCGATCACTTTCTGCAAGCCACCGTGAATGAAGTGGGTAAGATCATGGCGGTGGATCGCTGCGACATCCTTATGCTGACCGGCGAGGGCGATCTCAAGATCACACACGAATTTCGAGCAAATGAGCAAGTGCCTCCCTCGTTGGGGCTGCAGGCGCCGATTGACGTAAGCCGCTTGCGCGAAAACGTGGATTTGCAGGGGCCTCACGCTTTCGACGACACATCGGCAGCGGGCCTGCCCGAAATGCTGCGGCAGATAGCGGAGATGACCGGAACCAGATCCGTGATCTTCGTCCCGATAACATTCCAGCTAGAGCTGCTCGGAATGATTGGGCTTCATTACTGCACGAGGACGCACCACTGGCTCGAGGACGAGATCGGTTTCATAAGCAGTCTTGCTCAACACATCGCGATAGGCTACCGCTACACGCGGATCTACAGCGAAATGGAGCGCGAAGCCCGTATCAACAAGGCTCTTCTCGATATCGCGAACGATATAAACACCGGCTCCGATTTTACCGAAGTCACCTCCAGAATACTGGATCGATCTATAGATCTGCTGTGTCTCGAAGCGGCCTGCCTTGCCATCCTCGACGCGAACGAGAGCGAAGTTCACTTCAGCAATCTACGGACGGCCGCCGGAGTGAGCCCTGAGATAATGAAGACGCGCTCGCTGAAAATCCCGAGCCAGCAGATGATCCCGTCGACGGTTGAGCGCGGCCAGATGCTGAAGCTCCTTGGCCCCGATCAGAATCCGGTCTCGCACTTTTTCCTCACTCAAGTGTTCACCGCGGGCGCCGCTATAATCGCACCGATACTGATCGAAGAGAAGATATTCGGCGCGCTGTTGCTGCTTTGGACCGAACCTAAGGCGGGCTTCAGCAACGACCAGAGCTCGCTCGCGCTGGGCATCGCCGATCAACTTGCTTTGACGTTATCGAAAGATCGCCTTTCGTCCGAGGTGTTGCGGCTTAGGCGCGAGCTGGATCACGCCCGCAGCAATCAAAGCGGCCAGACCTTCATCGGAAAGAGCGAGAAGGTGATGCGCTGTCTCGAGATGGGGCTCTACGTCGCGGACAGCTATACGACGGTGCTTTTGCAGGGTGAATCGGGCAGCGGAAAAGAAATGATGGCCGATCTGATTCAGTCGCGGTCATCTCGCGCGGAGGGCCCTTACATAAAGATCAACTGCGGCGCGATCCCTGAAGCCCTCCTGGAATCCGAGTTGTTCGGACACGAGAAGGGCGCTTTTACCGACGCGCGCCAGCGCAGGATCGGAAAATTCGAAGAAGCCAATCACGGAACCCTCTTCCTGGATGAAATCGGCGAGATGTCGCTGTCCGCGCAGGTTCGGCTCCTGCGCGTGCTGCAGAACGGCGAGTTCACGCGGGTCGGCGGCAACGAGGTTATTAAAGTCGACATTAGACTGATCGCGGCTTCCAACGTTCATCTTGAAGAGGCGATGCAACAGGGAAGATTCCGAAGAGACCTCTTCTACAGGCTGAATGTCTATCCAATAACGCTGCCCTCGCTCACCGAGCGCCGCGAGGACATTCCGCTGCTCGCCGTTCATTTCCTCGAGATCTACAACAAACGCGCCAACAAAGGCATAACCGGCATAACGGAGAAGGCGCTTGCTCGACTTCGCCGGCATGATTGGCCGGGCAATGTGCGAGAGCTGGAGAATGCCGTCGAGCGCGCGGTAATCATCGCGCAGGGCCGCCTGATCACGGTTGACGACTTGCCGGATTCCGTCCGCGGCGCAGAAAGTGAAAGTGAATCGTCCAGATCTATCGAGATAGAAGTGGGCTCCTCGATGGAAGACGTCGAGAAGCGGGTAATCATCGAAACCCTTGCTCATACGCATGGCGACAAGACTCGTGCCGCGCAAATTCTTGGAATAGGGAGAAAGACCCTATATCGGAAGCTTCTTCAATACGAACAAACCGGACCGGAGTAAACCGGTAAAGGTGAGATGATGAGTTTGACTCACGCAACTGAAGCCGCTTCGGCCGAAGCGGCGGTCCTGGCCGGCGATGCGTCTCAAATACACGAGGCCGGCGCGCTGATCGTGCTTACGGCTCCATTAACCGAGATTATCGATCACGCCGGCTAAAGGAGACCATCGATCTGATTTATGAAGTTGAACGGCGCGGCTTGTTCGCGTTCTTCGTACCGTCGATATTCACTCCGCTGCACGATACTCGAATGGAGAAAAAGACGGGCGTAACCGAGACTAGCAAGCTGACGCCGCTGCAATGGCAGTTGATGATGAAGTGCTGGAAGATGAACCTTCGGCCGGGCCAGTATAGCTGGTGGGCTCCAACGGCGTGGCGAGTCGGAGCCTTGGCGCTGTGGGCGTACAAGCTGCGAAAACTGAACGGACCTAACTTCACGTGGCCGCTAATGATGTTTTCCGATGCCCTCCCTGAAAGCGCGCTTAAGATGATGGGTAAGATTCATCTAGGGCGGCCGCTCACGTTAAAAACGCGTAAAGAGCTGATCGCATCATTGAAACTGCACTATCTGCAATACCTCAGGTCGGACAACGGCGACCTGCCTGAAAACTACGAACCGCCTTCTACCAAGCCGTTGAAAGCGGCGCGGGCATTGCCGGTGTTGTAGCGGCATTCGTCGGCAGCGATGACGGCTAAGAGTTTACGATGAACTCTCGGAAATATCTCATACTGTCGATCTTGATAGCTTTTGCATTGGGCTTCATTTCACTCATTTCCTATCTTTTCATCTATCATCTGGGTGCCACGTTGCTATGGGCCTATTCCTCTACCGTAACACTGTTCCTTCTTTTGCAGATGTACTCCTCGTTACGGGCGGTAAAGATTGAGAATCCAAAGGGTATGGAAACAATCCTTTCTGGAATAGCGGATGCTATTTACACAACGAGTCGACTCCAGTCTTGGCGAAAACGGCTTGCTCAGTTTTTCTTCGTACTCGCGATAGCTCCTGTTTGGCCGATACCAGTGCTTTTGATTTTTATCCAGCAGCGAAGACTATCCTCGAAGAAGTATCCTAGCAGTGAATTGGATTGGATTCACGAAAGCGTTTTCCCCATAGTGATCCTGTTTATGAATAGTATCCTTGGCCTAGTGCTGAGCCTGTATGCCCTGCACATGGCTTTCGATTTACCAATACGTTTTGGAAAGCCAATACTGGCGTTCATATTGGCTTCTTTATTCTTTTTTCTTTTACACTACACGGTTAGCCCTATATCTCTAGCTACACGGCTCCGGCGCATGCCCAAGAATCCCTTCGTTAGTTTCTTCATTGTTTCTCTCTCCTTTTATTGCGTGCTCACTCTGGCCTTTGCTGGCTATATTCACGCCGTACCAAACGTGACTTTCCAACACCTGATTGACATTACCCTCGATATGCTGAGATTTCGAAGAATTCAAGCGCTCCGTAGAGGTGAGACCCTGTACCCTATCGACTATTTTGTCACGATAACCGGATTTCTTTACTATGTAACTCTCTTTCAGACGATCCTGCGGATAAAGGAATTCGATAGAAAAGATGAAGACTTTGTTTCGATCGCAACGCAATATGCTGGTCTCGGGAGATTCAAGAAAGCTCTCGACTGGCTCGAACGAGTAAAGAGTCCTGATCCGCAAAGATCGTTTATTCAAGCTGTAGCATATTTGGGGACGAATCAGATAACGAAGGCGATCGAGGCAGCGAGACGATATTACGTTCTGAAGGAAGAACCGTTCGATGATGGCCGAAGCATCTCGCTTGCGGTGACTGGTGCAGCCGTTGCACCTATCCCCGAGCACTGCCTACTAAACTTAATGGGAGAATGTCTTAGCAGTAATCCCAACGAGGTTAGGGTTATCGTGGCGGTTACCATATTACTTGGGTTAAAAAAGATTGATTTAGAGAAATACGGTGCATTACTCATTCAGGAGGATGGCGCTACGAGATATCCTCTCATATTTGCTCATTTTCTTATTGAGAGAGAGCATCATTTGGAGGCCCGCAAGATACTTGAACTTTTACCGGCATGTGAAGGCATTCATGATTTAACACGCAGGGTTATGATATTAATGACCTTCGATAATCCCGCGATAAAAGACCTCGCAAAGGATTGTGAATCTGTCGATCGCTGGCTCTCTGTACACCTTTCAGAGATTTCCAAACTGAGCTTGCGGGATGCTGATGATGATGAGAGGGCTTTTGCAGTGTCCCAACTCAACCTGATTCTGGCTGTGACCCGTAAGTGTTCCTCTACTAGAGAACAAGAGGTGCAATTTCTAGTGAAAGAGCTTGAGAGTTACATCAAAGAAGAGAAACGCCGCGAAATCGCATCCGTGATGGGCTCTGTGCGAAGAACTATAGATTCATATTATTCTCGGTGAGGGTCATCTTCGTTCTCGCCATTGCATTACGTAAAAATCATCACGAAATGGTATTCCCTTGACTTAGCCGAGCAGCGCGCAAGAGAATATCCGCCGAACACAGGTTCCCTCGAATGAATCATTCCACGCCCGGCTCAAGTCAGGGCTGTCCAGTGTCTGTCTTTCTCAAGGAGTCATTATGTTCATGAAGTGCGGTTGTGTGGTCCTTCTGGTCTTTGCTCTTCTGTGTCCCGAGGCGCCGGCGATGACCGCGGGCGAATCCCTCGAAACTTTGCTCGCTTATCTCAAGAGCCCGAATCCGAGCACTCGCCGCGACGCTGCCCGCAAGCTTGGCGAGCGTCGCGCAGCCGATAAGACATCCATCGAAGCGCTCCTGGCGGCCGCGACAAAAGACGACGACCGAGCAGTGCGAGCAGAGGCGGTCCATTCGCTGGGATTGACCAAAAGCGACACCACGATTCCGGGGTTAATCTCCTGCTTCAGAGACTCAGAACCCGATGTTCGAAAAGCCGCGGTCAAATCACTGGTCATTCTTTACACGGAGACCGATATAGATTTCATCACGAACCGCCGAGCTGGTTGGAACCTGATTAATCCGTTTCTCGACACCGACGATCACGAAGTGATAGAGCCTTATGTCGACGTCGATCCTTCCATAATCTCAGCCCTGGGCGAATGCGCCCGCGGCGACCACGAGCGAGAGGTTCGCATCAGCGCGATTCGCGCCCTCGGCGTCTTAAGGGCCAAGGCCGCAATACCACAACTGGGCGATGCGCTGAACGCGGATCAGGAGGTTCGAATTGACGTGCTTCGGACTTTCATAAAGATAGGCGACCTCGCGGCAGGGCCTTATCTAATCTCATTCTTCAGGGACACGGATCGCAAGGTACGAACTCAGGCAATGGCGGCGGCGGGCCTGCTCAAGTATCGACCGGCCGTCGAGCCTCTGCTTGAGGTCTACGGTCTCGGACCCGACAAAAAGGGTGTGTTGACGAGCGTCGGCCATAAAATCAAAGGGAGATTTGAATACATGCCCGCGCGAGATGAAGCCGCTCTCTGGGCTCTGTCGCTCATCGGCGACGAGAAAGCGCTGCATGTGTTTGCCGAGAACATGAATGATAAGGACGGAGACCGGCGCCAGTACGCTTTCGAAGGATTGGCTAGAGCGGCCAATCCGAAATACTCCGAAGAAACCTCGCGCCTCTTGTCGTCGGAATCGAACGATGATGTGAAGCTGGCTCAGTACTGGGCCATCTATAGAATGGGAAGCACCGTAAATATTCAAAACGTGGTGAGAGAGCTGGACGGACCGCGGCACGATCAGGCGCGCGGCTACTTGTTAGAGACGCCGAACCCGGCTGATCTCTACCCCTATATTCGATCGGGCAGCAAGACAATTCGATTGCGGGTAATCGAGATCCTGGGTCGTATAGGCGATGCAGGAACGGTGCGCGAGCTTGAGCCTTCAGTCTTAACCGCAAGCCGCGACGAGTCCAACGCGGCTACTCTCGCAAAGAAACGCATCGAATGGCGAATGACAGGCCGTCCCAATGCAAACGACGATATTCTGCGGAGAGACTCGCGTCCTCGAAAAGCTTCTAATCCGTAGCTCGTGTTTAATAGATAATGCGCCGTAGGGGATGCATTAACGTGAATGTCCCGTCCTGGAATTTTTCCTCTCCAGCGGTTGCCGTTGTTAGACTCTGACCAGAACCGATTCGCCCATCGGGTCGGGTAATTCAGCTATGAAACTGGCTGTCAGACAATTGCATTGTGCGGATGGGGAGCCGGACAGCATTGTTCAAGCACGGCCCTAAAGAACTGAATTAGAGAAGCTCCCCGCCGGCTTAGTTCTCAAGCGACAGCGGATGGGGGAAGGTATCGGGCGCCAGGAGAGGGAATGGGTTACAGGGGGAGAGGTTACAGGAAGTGGGAGAGTCGGCGGGTGTCCATAGAGGGGCAGGTTTGATGATAGGTTATAAGAGACGGAGTGCGAGGGAAGACTCAGGAGTTTTGTCGCATAACGAGTCCGATTTATTGATCTACGTCTGCTGAGCCTGACTGCACCCGCTGCCACGGCCTGAGCGTCTATTGAGCAACAGCTACCTACTTAGCCAATGCCTATTGAGCAATGTCGATTGAGAAATACGCCTTATGAGCTGCGTCTATTGAGATGCCTCAAGGATCTTTTTGCGCAGGGCTCTGGCCGCGGACTGGTGCTCTCCGTTTAGCTCAATACATTTATCGAGCTCTGAGATCGCCTGCCGAGACTGATTCGTTTTTGCGAACGCCAGCGCCAGATAGTAGTGACTGGCCTCAAGGCGTGCGCCGCTGCTCAGTTCCGCCGAGCGCGTCAGCGGCTGGATTGCTTCCTGACTCTTACCGATCAATAACAGAGACGCGCCAAGATAGAAGTCGACTTCATCCAGATTGCTGGGCCCGAGTTCGCGCAGGGTGTCCAGTTGCTCGGCAGCGCTCTGGAAATCGTTCGTTTGGTACGACTGCATTGCGCGCTCAAATGCATCATCGGGGTTTCGGAGCCGGAGACCGGGCGAAGGTTCCGCGTGTGCCGGTTTCGGGATTGCAAGATCGGCGAAGGGAGAGCGGTTTAAAGCGAGGCCGCCGCCGTTTTCAAAATCAACCCCATTCGAATGCGAGTCTTGTTTCCTGAGCAGATACAAGACCCCCACGCTCAGCACGATCAAGAGGCAGGCCGCCATAAGAGCCGTCGTATTCCATGATCGGAGCCTCGCCGGAAACGGAGCGGCTCTCTCTTCCTGAAGCTCGCGCCTGGGCGATTCTCTGATTGCCTCGGCCCGGTGCCGCCGGAACGCGGTCATTATCGGCTCCAGGTCATAGACCTGGGTATAGCAGTCTTCGCACTCGATGAGATGGTCCAGAACAAGCTGCTGTTGAGATCCATCCAGGGCGCCGAACTCATGCAGGGCGACCAATTGTGCTACGGATTTGTTTGGGCAAGCCATAACCCCTCTTACTTGCTTCGGAAAATGTTAAATACATTCACATAGCCCTGGGGAAAAAGGCCGTATAGCGATGCGCATTTGCGGCGCCCGATCCAACCGCATTACCTTCGTAAGCAAACCTTCGTAAGCAAATTTCTCGATCATATAGCCAACCTGTGCTCGCGTCTTGAACACGCAAACAAGAGCGCCGCTTCGGTCAAGCGGCGAGGCACCACTCGAGCACAGCCATGGCGCCGGTCAGCTTGTGCTGGGCCTGTCGAAACGCTCTGCTCTGCGGTCCATCCAATACTTCATCGAGCACGTCTCCGCCGCGAACAGCCGGCAAGTCATGCATGAATATTGTTCCGGACGGTTTGGAGAGCCTCGCCATCAACTCGGGCGTGACCTTGTAAGGCTCGAAGAGTTCCTTCCAGTTTGGATCAGGCTTTGGATCGCCCATCGTCTGCCAGCGGGTTGTGTAGACCACGTTCACTCCGTGAGGCAGTTTCGCAAGGTCGTGATACTGTTCGACGGACGATCCGTTTCGGTCGGCGAACGAGCGCGCCTTTTCCATCACGCACTCCGGCAAACCGTACTCCCCGGGAGTCATCAACGTAAGCTGCATCCCGGGAGTCATTCCAACCGCGAAAGCGAGCGCCGAGGCGGTATTGTTTCCTTCGCCGATGTACAGGACGTGAATGTCGTCGAGCCGACCGAAGGCCTCTTTGATTGTTGCGAGGTCCCCGATCGCCTGGGTCGGATGCTCGCTCTCGCTCATAGCGTTGATGACGGCCATTTTGTCCTGATTGGCGAATGCTTTCATCTCTTCCAACGAGCCGTTGGTGCGAATCACAAACGCATCCAGAAAGCCGGACAACACGCGAGCGGTATCTTCGACGGTTTCACCGGTGACAATCTGCAGGTCGTTTGGCTGGTAGACGACGGTGGCGGCCCCGAGCTTGATTGCTCCGACCATGAACGCGCTGCGGGTGCGTGTAGACGAGCGCCGAAAGTACATGCCCACGACTTTTTTTCCGATCGGCCGGGGTTCCGAGCCTTTCGAGATCGCCAGCGCGCGTTTCACAAGATACGCAATAACTTCCGGGCCCAGCTCGGAAAGTGAGAGTACATGCCGGGTAGCCATAAAATATCCTCCTTAGCGATTCAAGAATATGTCCTTCTTGCCAAACAGCCTTTCAGACGTAATGCCTCTGCCGGCGCAGTCCTCGACCAGCTTGTTAGACTCGATGATCGGGCGCGACCGGTCGGTGTACTGAACGGCCATCACGTGCGACAGCCAGGGCTCCAGACCCATTGCATACACGTAGACATGTTTCGGGTTGAGCTGGTTGACCAGGGCGATTGCCTTTTCGTAGTCCGAGCCGTCAAACCTTCTCGACTGATCCATTTTTCGCGCGAGCGCTTGAGTCAAAAGCGCGCCATACAGCCACGTAAGCGGAGCGCCGTCGCATTCCATTCCGAGAAACACGGCATCGACATCTCCGACGCAGTCGTGCACCCGCCGATAAAGCTCGGGCTGCAGATTGTTGGAATCGGCCGCAATCAACGCCGTTTGGCCTTCTAGAGAAATCAGGTATGCGCTCTTGCTCCTGATATTGACCTCCGCGTGTTCGCCGAGAAAGGGAAGGCCGGTTATCGTTCCACGGTCTACGGCGACTGATTCCATCTCGTCGATCTCATATACATCGCCGAATCCGATATGCCGCAGCGCAAGTTTCAAAGAGGGATCCGCAAGTCCGCCGCCGTTGTTCTTAGGCACAATGACATTGCGGGTCTTGTGCCTCAGTTGCAGCAGCGTTTCGAACATGCAGTGATCCTGGTGATTGTGGGTGATCAGCACATAATCGATTTGCTCGGGCAGGTCAGCGAACGAATAGCGCTCGATTCCGTTTCCGTGATCATAGCCAATGAGCGGATCACAGAGGATCGAGACATCTCTCGATTCAATGAGAATACAGGCGTGGCCGAAGTATCGAACACGTAGGCCGCCGCCCGTGTATTTGTCCCGAGGTCGAGACGCATCATCGGTGAAGAACGAAGGAAACGATGAATCGTCGTTCTTGACCTCGAGCAGCTCGCAAATCTCTTCCAAGGGCCGCGACTCCGATCTCATCCTGAAGAGATCGTCGATGCGGCCGGATTTGAGCGGCGCCTTGAGATGAACCTTGCCATCGTCATGAAGCAGCGGCGTGCTGAATGCAAAGCGGCGGTCATCTTTGACGGCCAGCGATAGAGCTATGCTCTGCAGGCCCTCGTCATAGTAACGGCTCTTGTACAGCAGGCCTTCAATAAACCTGATCGAAGGATGGTTATTAAGGTCGTAAACGAGTTCAACGAATCCCTTCAAGGCGTCGGGAATCTGACGATAGAGAGGCTCCATCGAGTATCCAACGGCTTCGGATGCCAGCGCGCGGTCCAGCGTCTGGATGGCCTCTGCCAGTTCGACCATATGCCCTTGTTCATTGAGGGTCTTGTTTCTGAGGGCTTTTATCTCGCCGACTTTGTCAGGGCCGTAATCTATGAACGGCCCTCCTCGCATCTTCGGGTTCTTTAGCGCGGCGATATGCACCTCGGGCGACGATACGAACGACTGCATCATCTTCAGGTTCAAATTCGCGAGGTGCATCGCGGCAGGAGCAGGCGAGAGGAGATAAGACCAGGCCGGCCATTGAGCCACCAACGGCTCCAGCATCACGTTTTGTCTCAGATAGACATTCCGGCTTGTCATCTCGCTCTTCCTCTACGAGGCCGCGCTTCAATTCGCCAGAGGCATATAGACCTCTCTGGTCACCTCCTCCTCGCCGCCGACCGGGCGGTCGTATTCGATTCGGCCGTAATCCAGCTTAATGATGCGGTCTCCTACGTGGTAATAGCGGTCGTCATGGCTGATCACGATTACCGTCTTACCTCGCGCCTTAAGCTCGGGAAGGATCTGGTAGTAGAAGACTCTCTTGAATATCGGATCCTGATCGGCCGCCCACTCGTCGAACAGATAGATCGGGCGGTCTTCAAGATATGCCGTTAGCAGCGCCAGCCTCTTTCGCTGACCTAACGATAATTCCGTAGTCGAGAGCTTCCCATCTTTGACCTCGACTTTATGGCTCAGCCCCAACTGCCGTATGTAGTCGGCGGCGTTGTCATCCAGCCCCGGCGTTTCAAGGCCCAGCAGACTCTCGAAGAGATAGAAATCCGAGAAGACCGCTGAAAAGAGATGGCGGTAGCGTTCGCGATTGCGTGAAGTGACGGGCGCGCCGTCAAGATGTATTTCGCCGGACTCGGGAATGTAGAGCCCGCTCATAAGCTTCGCCAAGGTAGTCTTGCCGCTGCCGTTGCCGCCGATCACAAAGACAACCTCGCCCGGATACAGAGTCATATCGATTGGACCGAGGGTGAACTTCGATTCCTCGCCCTCGATCTGATAAGCGTGGGTAACGCCTATGATATCCAGGCTTCTCCAGTTCGCCGGTGACTCTTGCGTGTTGGAGATTTCGTCGGCGCTGGAGTACTTCGTCAAAGTCAGCCCCAATTCGTTGACGTTGTTCAGGGCGACGTTGGCGCGCCCGATACCGGGCAGGGAATTCATGATGACTTGCAGCGGCGTCATCAGGAACAGCAGGACGAGCGTATAACCGGTCAACGACTGCGCGGTTGTTTCTTTCCATACGGGAACCGCAAAGAGGAGCATTCCGATCACTACGAACACAAGCAACTGGCCCCAGCTCGATGCGACTGTGTAGATGGTCAGGCCGGACACATTGTGCCCGCGAACCGTACCCGCCGTTGAATCGAACATCTCGGAGAAAGCGGCGCGGCGATGGCTGTGCAGTTTGAGCTCCTTGATTCCGTCGGTCAGGGCGCGCAGGTGCCGGAACAATTTATCCGCCTGCTCGCGAGCCAGCTTGAATCGCGCCATCGCTTTGAAGATCGGGATTTGATAGGTAGCGATTCCAACGGCAATGAAGACCAGAACCGCCGTCAGCATCTGCCACGATAGCCAACCGAGAAACAGCAGGCATCCGATGGCAACAGCGGCGTTGATGCACAACACCGGTATCACGGTCACGATGTTGGTGATCGCGGGAACGTCATCGGTGAGGGCGGCCATCAAGCGATGCGACCCGAGTTTTTCGAGCTGACGCAGGGGCACCGCCAAAATCTGTCGTCTCAACTGAGTGCGCAGGTCGAATAGGGCTCCCTGCCCCAGTCGAATCAACACAACTTCCGAGATGATCCTGCTCAGCGGCACGATCAAACAGAGCCCGATGAAGCTCAATATGAGAGTCGCGGTAGCGGGCTCGCTGCGCCTGAGCGAGCTGTTGATCACCGCAAGGAGACCCGTGCTGCTGGCCCCGCTGATCGTACCCGCAATCAGCGCGGTAATCACGAGACCCGGAGAATATTTCATCATGAACGATAGTAATTTCATTTCCCAGTAGCTCCTTTTTTTCAGCCCCGCGACGGCTTCTTCTCAGCCCGCAATAAACAATGTAAGTCGAAGTAAGGCGCGAGACGCGACCAGGGACCGCCCTCCGCCGTTGAAACCTTTGCGTTATCGACATAAATCCACGGCCACTATCCTGAGCTCGCTCGTATAGCGGCGGCCCTCGGCATCCGGCAGCCACGTCTGGTCCGCGCGTGGAACCATCTCTGAAAGAGAGATTCGATCGCCCGGCGCGCCTTTCTCCATAGTTCGGCGCACCATCTTCGAGAAGTTATCGACGAAGATGGGACTGTCGAAATCGAGATAGAACGGCTTTAGCTCAACCGGAACTTTCACAAACACAAATCTAGGAAGCTCGCGAGATCGGGCCCAACGCCGCGCAGCGAGAAATCGGTTGGCCGATTCGTTTTCATAGGCGAAAGCCAATTCCTCGGCGGGAAATCGCCAGGTTTCACGATGAACTATGAGCCTGTCGAAATTGATTCGCGGAGTATGACTCTGCGACGGCACGAGCTTGAAGTTATTGATCACCCTCTGTGACAGAATGGGCCCGAACGAATCGAGTAGATCGAAGCTGAGCCGTCCGTCGCGCGTTCGCGCCTCCAGTCCTGTCCCCCGATCTTCGACGATAAGCTCCGAGATCGGAATACTCCGCGGAGACGGAAGCGTGCTGGATTCCCAGCTTGTTTCGATAAAGTAGTCTCCGGGCGAACACCACACGGAGACGGTTCGCGCCGCAACCGCGTCCCCACTCTTCGAGCCGTTGAGCAACAGGCGCGGTTCGGGCAGATCGCTTTGAAAATAGCGATGGACCTCATCGGGCGCCGGATGTTGCCCGATAAACAACGCGCCCCTGAGCGTGTTGCTGGAGAGGTGAAGCTCGCCCAGAACTAGTTCGTAGTCGCCCGCGGAAATCGCCTCCGGGCTTTCGGCCGCGATCATAACATCGGGGCTGTGGTACAGCGCGCTCTTCCAACCGGGGCCGGGAGCATCGAATACTTCCCTAACAATCTTCTGAAGATCGGCGGCGCAATATCGAGCCCTCCGCTGATTGAAATCCAGTGCCAGCACTTCCGACCAGCGCTTCTGAAACTCGGGCAGCAGGCTGTCCGCAAGACAGGCTTTCTCGTTGAAAAGAATCGGCTGGGCCTTGCCCCAGAAACTAACCGCGTCGACTACCGAGGAGCCCGTTTCGCGAGTAAGGTCGGAATAAATCCGGGCGAAGGCCCTGCCGTAAAGACTCGCTGTCTCGTAGGTGAACCACCGCGCTCCGGCTAATAATAATGTAAAGGGCCCGCGAAGCTCTTCGATAATCCGCGAGCCGATTCGGACGTCGACATCACGACGGCAGTCTTCATAGACCAGCGTTCGCGCCGCGTAATTTTCACCGGCTGATCTCGTCGGGCTCATACCCGTGAGCTTCGTAAAGGTGGAGTTCAGATTCTCAATCGCTCGATCGAGCAGATCGGGGCTGCCGGCAGCATCGGCAATTTCTAACCGCGCCAGCTCGAGCTGGTTGAGTTGATCGAGCGCGTCACGTCGAATCTCGTCATTATCAATCCGCTCCAGAGCGCGCCTGAGCGGGATTTCGGGATGCAGCTCAACAGGAAGGAGCAGCATCCACTGAATTAATTCCCGATCGTGAAGGTGCTGAAACAGCTCGTAGACCTCTGATTCGCCGTTGAACCCCAGCGACGGATTTGTCAGAAGGTCCTGAGCAATCTCTTTTGCGGTTGTCTGCCCGTTACACCGCTCGAGCGCCGCGACCTGCTTTAGCGAGAGTCTGGTTGGTCGCTGCAACGGCAATTGAAGGAGGTTTCCCTCGAGGCGAAGATACGGAAGGCGACGGGGAGCTATCCAGGGCTTGAGCCTGGCGTCATTCGAGAGCTTCCGGGCCAGCGCATCCAGGCACCAGCCTTCGAAGTAAGTGTTTCTCTTGGCGAGCAGCTCTGAACCCGATCTAACCGTGAGGCCTTCCTGCCTCTCGTCAAAATAGGCCCAGCCAACCGGTCCGAAGAAGCCGATGGTGTCGTTCTTGACGCAATAGCGCTGAAGATAACTCGCGAACAGCTCCTCGTATTGCCGCTGCTTCGAGCCGCGATTGCCGTTGCCCTTTGTCTTGTTCAGCAGTGAAGGAACCGCCGTGCGATACGCGGTTTGATTCTGCCATAGGACCGCTTCTCGAAAGCGATCCGAGCAAACAAGATCGCTGATTTCGCGAGACGCGTCAGTCACGGCGGCGCTATGAGCATTCCGATATGACGGCTCCTCCGCATTGATGTTCGCTCGGGCGAGGCGGAGCGCATCCAAGGCCGCTTCGACTTCCGATCCCAGGTCGAGACCGCTCGGAATCTTACCGGCCTTCAGCGTTCGCAAGCCTTTAACCAACGGATCGCGCTTCTCGCGGTCTTCGAATTGCGAGGTTTGCCGAAGGGCATCGAGCGCTCCGTTGACCTTATTCAATGCATATTCCGCTGCCTGCTTTGCCGTTTCTTCGGCATACAACAGCGCATCGGCCGCGGCGGAGCAATCCGGCGCGGACAACTTCAGCACGTCCTCAGCAGGAAAGCCCGCTCCTCGAAGCCCGGCGCAGCGCCACAGCGCCCACTGTCCGGGAGAAATTTCCAATAAATGATCAGGCAACTGGGAGGTTTTGTCCTCCGCGGCAACGGCTACCGGGCGCAGCGCCACTTTTTGCCAGGGCATGCTCTTTTTCGCTTGGACCATTCTTCCGCCTTTTCGGGACACCAGCGCCCGTTTATATATGTTTTCGGGATCGCGCTCTGGTTACGGCGGTCCGGCAATTCAGGCAGGCAGATTCGAGAACATGTCGGCGAGCGGTCAGTTTATGAGCGCCGTGCATGACTCCGCTTCGAGCAGGCCATGCCACATGTAAGAAACTTCTCCGAAGTGTTCGCGAACCCATTCGTTCGAATACACAGTGTCGAGGTAGCGTTCTCCCCGGTCGGCGAGGATCATCACGCAAACTGCGCCCTCGGGTATTTCCGGTTTTGCATATTCCACAGCCATTAACACGCCTCCGGACGAGCCTCCGGCCAGGATGGCTTCCTTGCGCACAAGACGCCGGCAGCCGATTACGCAGTCGAGATCGGTGACGTGAATGACGTCATACGCGAGATCCGGCTGAAAGAGCTGGGGGCGAACCGCGGCGCCGTGGCCGGGAATCAATCGCTTCGCCTTGGGCCCTCCGAAGATCACGCTGCCTACGGCGTCGACGGCGTAAACTTTTGTATCGAGCTGGTTCTCGCGAATGTATTCCGCGCAGCCCCGCATCGTGCCGCAGGTGCTGGTCGCGCAGAAAACGTAGTCGACCTTGCCGAGCTCCTTCACTATTTCGCGCATCGTGTCGTGATGAGCGAGCGGGTTGTATTCCGTCGCATATTGATTTGGCCAGAACGCGTGCTCGATGGAGCGCAATAGCGTCTTCACGACATTGATTCGTGCTTGCAGATACTCGCCAGTTACGGGATCGGGCTCCGTCACTTTCACTATGTCTGCTCCATAGGCTTCAATCAGGCGAATGTTTTGCATCGTGGTCTTTGGATCGACGACGCACACAAATCGCAAGCCGAAGCAGGCGCAAGCCTGTGCGAGCCCTACGCCCATATTCCCGGAGCTGGACTCGACAACGACCGTATCCGGTTGAATCGAGCCGGATTCAATTCCGTTTCGGATGATATTGAATGCCGGCCTATCCTTCATGCTTCCGCCTGGATTGAGCATCTCCAGCTTGGCATAGAGTTGGAACCGTTCGTCGCCTAATACCCTATTAAGCCGCACGAGCGGAGTGTTACCGATAGAAGACAAGACACCTTCGTACGTCATGGGACCTCCGAAATTTTGCTGGATTCGAGGAGATTAATTAACTCTTTGGGGCGAGCCTGAAGAGCCGCCTACACAATTGTGGGGAATGATCTGAGATTATTTAGACCGTCTGCTGAAGCCTTATTAAGGAGTCAATCGGTCAATCGTCGCTGACCGCGACGGCGAGCCCTCATCGCTCAGCCTACCGCGCACTAAAGTACACGGCTTATAGCTAAGCGTGATGGCGGAGTTTGCGCGACACTGGCCGCGGAATTCGCGCGGGCAAGCTCCCGCCGAGTTTTGGATTGAATCGGTGAGAAAAGAGCGGGAGCGGGTGCTCCCGCTTCGGGAATTCAGATACAGGTTAAAAGGGCCGCAGCCCTTGCTGAGCTTACTACTCGAGCCTAATGGCCTGGGCCGCCTGCGGATCAAGCCCCTTCAGCAATTGAAGAGTCCATTGAGCCAGGATCTTGTTCATCGGCCGGTCCTTCGTATAAGCAATGATGCTCTTTGCTTTTTCGACAAGCATCGGCTTATCCGAAGGATCCTCCAGCGCCGCCAGGCCTTTGACGCCGTGGTATTGAATCAATGGCGAAGGCTCCTCAAGCAAATGGCTGAAGAAACTTCGCAGCTCGCTTCTGTCTTTGACCCTGCGCTCGATGGCATCCAGAGCATTGCCGCGCACCAGCTCGCAGCGGTCTTTCATCGCGACGTCGAGCATCGGCGTGTACACTTCCGGCAATGCGATTTTACTCGCAAGATCGCTCGACACTCGCAGCCTGATGCCGTCGTCATTGTCCTTCTGCAGGGCGTGAATCCAGGCCTCGAGAATGATCGGCCTGTCGAGGTATTTTCCGAGGGATTCGGCTACTAGCACGCGCACGCCGCTGTTTCTCTCGGTCATCAACACGTTCGCGAGCACGCGCTGGACTTCAGGCTCGGCCGGAAAGTTCCTCACTAGAGCGCGGATGATATTCAACCTCGCCGAATCGGTGGTAACGACCTTGAGCGCATCAATGAACGCGCTCTTGACCCGATCCTCTTTGACGTAAGGCGCCAGCGCTCTCGACGCTTGAATCTGCGCGACGGAATTAGTCTGATGGAGCAGCGTCTCAATGAGCGCATCCTTGTCGACGTTTGATCCGTCTTGAATACCGGCCCGGGCGGATGCTGAAGATCCACGCTGCCAGACGAAGCAAACAAACAGCAACGACAGAACCGCCAACGGAATTATTACTCTCACTTTGAACCTCCTATCGAAGTCAATCAGTCGACGATTGACTGGGAAAACTGCCATCGGAACGGGCTTTTAGACAAAGCGATCCGGCGCGAAGTCATTTATTCCGCGCGCATCACGCTCATTGGGTCCACTCTGGTCGATCTACGAGCCGGAACGTAACTCGCCGTCAGCGCCACAAGGAACAGCACCGCCGAAATCGACGAATACGTGACGGCATCAACAGTGCTCACTCCAAACAACAGAGGCGTCATCCATCTCGTGAACGCCATTGCCGCCGCAAGCCCGATTCCCAACCCGAGCAGACTCAATCTCATACCCTGGCCGACAATCAGCTTGAGAATGTCCATCGGCTGCGCGCCAAGCGCGATGCGTATGCCGACTTCCTGCGATCTCTGATTAGCGGAATAAGAGATCATTCCGTAGATGCCTATCGAGGCCAGCACAAGCGCAAGACAGGCAAAGATCGAAAGCAGGATCATGTTGAAGCGGCGAGCGCCGATCGAGTTAGACAATACCTCTTCAAGGGTTCTGACGTTGGTGACCGGAAGGTCCCTGTCGCCGCTCCTGATCTCGTTTCGAACAGCGGCGGCCAGCGCCATCGGATCTCCCTTGGTGCGCACGACGAGCGTCATTGCCCTGTGAGGCTTCTGAAGATATGAAACGTAGAGCTGCGGCACCGAATCTTTTTCGAGCCCCACCTGCTTCACGTCGGCTACCACGCCGACGATCTGGCGCGGCTCATTGACGCCGTCTCCGACCGTTATCCGCTTTCCGACGGCATCCTGATCCGGCCAGTATTGCTTTGCGGCCGCGTCGCTGATGATCACCACATTGGTGCGCCCATCTCTATCTTCGTTGTTGAAGTAGCGCCCCTTAAGCAGTGGAATCCCCATCGCCCCGAAATAATTCGGACTTACCGAATAATAATCGGCCGTCGGCTCCTGTCCGGGAAGCGCGGGCGGCTGCCCTTCAAGATTGAAGCTTCGCCGGTAGATGCTTCCGCCCAATGGAAGATTGTTGACCAGCCCGGAAGCCTCCGCGCCCGGAATATTCGCGGCGCGTTGCTCGAGTTGCTCATAGAAGGACCAGATCTTCGGCACTTCATACCTGCTCGGAGGCAGGAACACACTGAGCGTCAGCGCATGATTGACGTTGAAACCGGGGTTCACGTCGATAAGATTGATAAAGCTCTTGACCAGCAACCCTGCGCTCACCAGCAGAACGAGCGCCATCGATACCTCGCCCACTACAAGCAGGCCCCGAACCCTGTTGTTGCGAGCATCGGGTGCGGCGTTCCTGCCGCCTTCCTTGAGCGAATCGTGCAGATTCGTCTTTGACACCTGGAGCGCGGGGACGATTCCGAACGCAACACCGGTGAGAAGTGAAATCAACAGCGCGAAACTGAACACGTTCCAATCGAGGGTCATATCCTTCACGCCGGCGAGCGTCGCCGGGATAAAGACCTTTAAGCTCGAGCTGCCCCAGACCGCCAGCACCAGACCGAGAATTCCGCCGACGAGCGCGAGCACGATGCTCTCGGTCAAAAGCTGCCTGATAAGCCGCAGCCTTCCAGCGCCAAGGGCCACTCTTATGGCGAATTCTTTCTTTCGGCTCGCCGCGCGGGCCAGTAGTAAGTTGGCTACGTTAGCGCATGCAATAAGCAGCACGAAGGCGACCGCTCCCAGCATTATCAGCAGCGGGGTCTTGACGTGACCCACCACCTCTTCGCGGAACGGCTTAAGCATGACGCTCTTGCCTGTGTTCGTGTCGGGATACTTCTGTTCGAGCGAGCCGGCGATAATCTCCATTTCGCTGCGCGCCTGCGCCGCTGTGACATCCGGCTTCAAGCGGCCGACCACGCCGTAAGCCGCGATGCCTCGATTCAAGTTGCCGGCCAAGGCGAGAGGAATCCAGAAGTCAACCTTGTCCTTGAAGAGCTCGCCTGGAAAACTGACACCCGGAGGCATTATGCCGATAACCGTGTGGCTATTGCCGTTCAGCGTCACGGTGTCCCCGATAAGATCCGGCCGAGACCCAAAAGAGCGCTGCCAGACGCCGTAGCTTATTACGACGACTTGGTTCTTGCCGGGTTGATCCTCGTCCGGTGAAAAAGTTCGGCCCCTGTACGGGCGCACGCCTAGCAAGTCGAAGAAATTCGCGGAAACCCTGGAGGTCGATATCTGTTCGGGGTCGCCGACTCCGGTAAGCGTCATGCTGCCGGGGCTGAGTATGGCCATGCCATCGAAGACATGGTTTTGCTCTTTCCAATCAGCAAAATCCGCGGAGGTCACGGGTAAGGCCTCGGTTGACTGATTATTTTTTGCCCACAGGACGAACAGGCGATCTGTTTCAGAATAAGGAAGCGGCCGGAGCAATACTGTATTCACCGCTCCGAATATCACCGTATTGACAGCAATTCCCAGAGTCAGGATCAGGATCGCGGCCACCGTAAATGTGGGGTTCTTGAAAAGGAGTCGAACGCCGAACTTGATGTCTTGTAACAGGCTTTCCATGATACGACCTCCGATGTTCAGTAGCCGGGTACGCCCTTCAGAATTTGATGTAGGCTATGCCTCCGGCGCTTCAAAAATAGAGATTCCTATCCTCTTCTCAAAGTTTCACCAGGATGCGGGCGGTTTCATCAAGCCACATTTTTAATTTCATCCTCGTGCAAAACTGCGTCGATGCAAGACCTGAGTTCTTCGGCCAGCACTTTCACGTGAGGCTCAACCATCATCGTTGTGTGCGAACCTGGTACATCGACCACCTGAATCCTGCCTTTAATATACGCGCCCCAGCCGAGCAATTCATCGGCTGGGCGATCTTTTTCATTGGCGTTTCTGGCCCGAAGAAGCACTACATCACCGGAGTAAGACTTCGGAATGTAATTCCGTTGCGCCTTAACATTATTCTTGAAGACTTCAAAATAGGGGCGAATGTCTGAAACCTGCGCATTGGGATGCAGCCTTTTGGCTTTCTTCGCTTCCTCTAATACATAGCTGAACTGTTCGTCGGAACCAAGTTTCAAGAATTCATCCAGGCCCACACCCAGATCGGTGAGATACTCCGCAAGCAAGCCGGTATCCGTGACACTTTCGGGCGAACTCTTCATATCCGGTGCTATCGTGTCGATCAGCACTAACAGCGAAGCCGATTTTCCTATCTCGGCAAGACGCCTGGCCATTTCGAGCGCGATCAGCCCTCCCATCGACCAGCCTCCAAGCAAATATGGTCCTTCAGGTTTGTGCGCGACCATTTCATCCACAAAATGCGCGGCAATCTCTTCGATGCGGTTGAACGGTTGTACGTGTCCGTCCATTCCGTGCGATTGGAAGGCGAAAAAGGGCTGCTCTCGGCCGAGACTGCGCGCGAGATCGTGAAAGCAGAGAACACCGCCGCCAATCGGGTGCGCACAGTAGAACGGCTCGTGCGAGCCTCCGCCTTGAATCTTGACGAGTGAGGACTTGAAAACCGAGTCCGCCTCTTCAAACAGGAGACCGGCCAATTCTTCGACGGTAGGCGCTTCGAATAACGCCGACAATGGAACGGTCTTGCCGAGCATTCGTTCGATCTGGGTGACCGCGCGGACGGCCAGCATCGAATGCCCGCCAAGGCCGAAGAAATCATCCTTCACTCCGACGGGTTGAACTCCGAGACTATCTTCGAAGATCTCGACCAGCTTGAGCTCGAGCACATTGCGAGGAGCCACATAGGGCTCCGCCATATCAGGGCGCGCGGCGTCGTGGGCGGGAAGCGCGTTGCGGTCTATCTTCCCGCTGGACAGCCGCGGCAGCGCATCCAGGAATACAAATGCCGAGGGAACCATATAGTCGGGCAGTTGGCGCCGCGCCAGCTCCGACAGCTCGTCCACACTGATATCCAGCTTCTTATAAGGCACGGCGTATGCAATGAGCCTGCTGTCGCTCGGGCCTACGTTCCTGGCCAGGACTACGGCTTCTTTCACCGCCGGATGCCCCATCAACACGGCTTCGATCTCGCCGAGCTCGATGCGGAACCCGCGCACCTTTACCTGGTTGTCCATGCGGCCTAAGACTACTACTTCGCCGCCCGGTAGATGACGGCCCGTGTCGCCGGTTCGATAGAGTCGGGAACCATCCTTCGAGCTGAATGGATCGGGCGCGAATCTTTCAGCAGTCATATCCGGGCGATTCGAATAGCTCCTCGCTAGTCCCACCCCTCCGATGCAAACCTCGCCTACGACGCCGAGCGGAACCGGACGCTGCTGCTTGTCGAGAATGTAGACCTGCACGTTTCCGATAGGCCGGCCTATCGGAACCGGAACTCGAGCGGGCTCGCGCGTGCACGGATAGTAGTTCGAGTCTATGGAAGCTTCGGTCGGCCCGTACAGATTGATCAAATCCGCTTTGAGTCGAGCGAAGAATCGCTCCTGCAAATCGCCGGAGAGCATCTCGCCGCCGCAGAAGATTCGCTTCAACGAGCGGCATCGCTCGAGCACCGGCTCATCGAGAAGCAGTTGAAGCATCGACGGCACGAGCTGCAGCACTGTGATCTGGTGTTCGGCTACAGCCCTGGCAAGATACGAGGTCTCTCGCTGGCCTCCAGGCCGAGCCAGAACCGCGCGCGCGCCGGTCATCAAGGGCACGAACAACTCCCAGATCGAGGCGTCGAACGAAAACGAAGTCTTGAGCAGCACGGCGTCTTCGCTGAAGAGGGGTAGGCGCGATTGCATCCAGAGCAGCCGGTTGCAAATGGCCCGGTGTGTATTCATCACACCCTTAGGCTTGCCCGTCGATCCCGACGTGTAGATCACGTAAGCGAGATTGTCGCTCCCACCTCTGCTATCTTCGTTGGCCGGCGGCCCAGGCCCAGCCTCTATGGCGCTCCAATCCGAATCGAGGCAGATCCGAGCGATGTCGCTTTCAGGAAGACTTTCGAAGAAATCGCGCTGCGTTAATACGATAGGCGAGCCTGTGTCATCAAGCATGAAGCGCAAGCGCTCTTTCGGATAGGCGGGATCGAGCGGAGCATATGCCCCGCCGGCCTTCAAGATGCCAAGAATCCCGATGACCATTTCCAGCGAGCGCTCGAGGCAGACGGCCACTACGACCTCAGGCCCTACTCCCGCGTTGCGCAAATAGGAAGCGAGTTGATCCGTTCGTCGATCAAGCTCGGCGTAGGTAAGCTGATGCCCTTCGAATTCGAGCGCGACAGCCTCAGGAGTGCTCCGGGCTTGCTGTCCGACGAGGCCATGTATACAGGCGTCTTCGACGTATTCGCACTCCGTCTGGTTGAATTCACCGATGACCAGATTGCTCTCCGATTCTCCAATCACAATAAGCTCGGCCAGCCGCTGGTCGGGATTGTCGAGCGCACTTCGAATCAACCGGTGATAACTCTCCGAGAGAAATCTGAGGCGCTTCTCGGAATACAACGCTGGATCGTAGATGAATTCTGTGAGCAGTTCTCCGCTCCGCAATTCGCAGCGCAGTTTTATTTGAAATCTATCGAAGATCGCGTGACGCCTCTCCACCGAGAAGATTGCATCTTGCGTTTCATGATTCAGAGGCTGCTGCGCAAACTCGAAGCAGAACGGAATGCAGCGAGGCTCGCCGTCACCGCTGTAAATCTCTCTTCCAGTGAAACAGTCTTGCCACTCATAGGCGTCGCGCATCACCAACTCGACACGGTTCAGAAAAGTCGTAAAGCGAGCGTTGTCTTCCAGGTCGCTCGCGACAGGAAGATGTCTGGCGAATAGACCCAACGCTCCTTCTTCAAGCTCGGGGTCCGTGCGTCCGTCGAAAGCGGCGCCTACGATCACGTGCGATTCACCGCTCAGACGAGAGAGCAAGACTTGCCAGCAAGCCAACAGCACGCCCGATAGGGACGATTCACAGGATCTGGCTGTTTCTTCAAGGCGCGTCGACAGGCCCGCGGGAGCGATCACCGGCAGCGTTTTCGGACGGAACTCAGTATTGGCGGAGCGATGTTCCGCGGACGGCAGCTCCACGCTATCGAGCGCCGAGTAGTCTTGTTTCCGCCAGTAGGAACGGCCCGGCGCGGCGTCTTCCGACTCAACTATCGAGTTCAGCCATTCGGAAGCCGCGCTGTATTGAATTGGCTCGTCCGGCGTCTCGGCCCCCGTTCGACAGGCGTCATAGAAACACGCGATGTCGCGGGCGAGTATTCCGAGGCCCGCTTCATCCGCACAGAGCGCAGGCAAGCTAATCACAAGCAAACTGTTCGAGCTCGAAAGCCTCAGAAGCAACGCCCTGAGCGGAGCCGAGCTTTCGAGATCCACTGTTAGATCTCCGATTTCGTCGTAGATTCTATCCAGCGCATCCTGCTGTTCGTGATACTCCATGCCGCTGAGATCGAACGAGTCATAATCGAATTCACTTTCCTCGGCGATGACTTGAAGCGGAATCGTCACTCCGGATAAACAGCGGAACTTCGTGCGGAGGATCTCGTGACGGGCGACGACCTTGCTCAAGGCTTCCTTAAGCGCGTCCTCGTCAAGCGCGCCTTCGATCGACACGGCGCATTTGGCCGAAAACGGAAAATCAGTTCCGTGGCGACGCGACAGCCAGAGATGTTTTTGCTGCGCGGAAAGCCTGAAGCCCTGTATAACCTGCTGGCTCATTTTGGTTCTCCTGATTGGAAAGTCGGGAAGGGAGTTCTACTCCCGCGCTGCCTTGAAGAAGGCGGCGAGTTCAGAGCAAGAAGAGCGGGAGCAAGCTCTCTTTCATACCTGTGAATTAATGTGGTGAGATGGCGCTAGTTCCGGCCCGTTATCCAGTCGGCAGCTTCTGTTCAGCATGCGAAGCAGGGGACGTTGCCAGCCTGTTTACGCCGTCTTCTTAAAACCGACTCCCGGAACAAAATCGCTGTAAGGGTTTCCCATCGATACGAGCACTTTTCGAGATCCTTCGAAGGGCTCGCGGCCGTGCGCGACCAGCATATTGTCCATGAGAAGCAAGTCGTTCTTCTTCCACGGCAGCGCGACGGTTTCCGCGTCATAAGCTGCGCGCAACTGCTCGACTACCGAATCCTCGATCGGCATGCCTTTTCCGTAATAAGTATTGTATGGAAGATCCTCTTCTTTGAATTTCGGCAGGTACATCTCTCGAAACTCCTTGTCGAGGCTCGATACATGCCAGAACGCAACGTGGTTGAACCACACCGGCTCGCCGGTAACCGGATGCCTGCGGATCGCGGGGCGCACCTGTCGCGTTCTCAGCCGGTCATCGCTCTTCCAGTCGAATTCAATATGTGAATTGCGGCAGTACGCCTCGAGATCGCTCGGATCTTCCAGGCGAAACGACCTCTGCCACGGCAAGCTCAAGCCGTCTCCGAAATTCCGGAGCAACATCCATCCTTCCTCTTCGAACCGCTCTCTTATTTCCGGATCGATACGCTGGTACACCTTGCGCACATCCGCGATAGGGGTCGCGCCGCCGCGATCGGCCGCTATTTCGCAGAAGAAGATTATTCTCATCGGCCACGTAACGACGTAGTTGAGCTCGTTGTGCAAGGCTATTGATTGATCGTGCGGATATTCCGTCGAGGTGTAGACCCGTTCTCCCAGCGAAGTGCGCGGAGTCGCGCCCTCCATGTAATGCATCGACCGCAGCAATATCGAGTCGAGAAACCGTTCGAGATCGGACGCGCCTTCCATGTTGAATCCGCGAAACAGAATCGCGCCGTTCTCGATCAGCTTGCTCTCTATGAAATCCCTGTTATTCGCCGCCCATGCGGTCAAATCAACCCCTTCGACGGCGGGCTGCACGATCAACGGCAGCGTCGTGCCCGGTTCGAGCGAGGTTCGCACCAGTTCTTCCTGTGAGATGCTGACGGCTTGCGCCTGAACGCCCTTGCGCAAGGCGCCCCATTGTTTTCGGCCCGGGTGGCCGGTTTGCATGTTGTTCATAGCGTCTCCTCTCTCACGGCTTCAACTACGCTCGCGGCCCTGGCTTTGAAGTCCTTCAGTCCTTTGCGGCGGCTCTCTTTGAATGCTCTCTGCTTCCGCAGCGTTCTCTCCTTCGCCGCTTCGTCAAGATCCTCGACCAGCTCCGACAATTTGATATCAGGCCGAGCGACGACGGATCTGATGATCAGTTGCAGAGACTCGAGCATCTGATCGATAGTTTCTTCATCGAAGAGGTCTTTGCTGTACATCAACGACATTGCGAGCCCGTCCGGCCCGCTGATGAGATTCAACAGCAGATCGAACTTTACCGCGCCGGCGTTGGCTTCGAACGGCGATATGGAAAGTCCGCTCACATCCAGAGATCCCCTCGGCGCGTTTTGAAACACGATTTTGACCTGGAAGAGCGGAGTCAGACTTGTGCTTCGCTCCGGCTTCAACGTCTCTACAAGCTTATCGAACGGCAGGTCTTGATGTGCGTACGCGTCGAGAGTCACGCGCCTGACCTGCTCCAGGAGCTCCCGGAATGAAGGGTCGCCGGTAAGGCTCGTGCGAAGCACAAGCTGATTGATAAAGAATCCGATCAGCCCTTCCGTTTCGCCTCGCGTCCGATTTGCCACGTCCGTCCCGACGACGATGTCATCCTGTCGACAGCGGTGGTGCAACAAAACATCGAAGCACGCGAGCAACGTCATGAACTGAGTAGCATGCTCGTTGAGGCTCAGCTCCTGAACCGCATCGGACACCAGCTTGGAAACAAAGACGAACCTGGCGCCTCCCCTGTCGCTTTGCGCCGTTGGCCGGGGGTGGTCGGTTGGAAGCTCGAGCGTAGGAAGCGCCGCGAGCTGATCCTTCCAATAAGACAACTGGGTTTCGAGCACCGCTCCTTGAAGCCGCTCTCTTTGCCAGTTCGCAAAGTCGGCGTACTGAATCGGCAGCTCCGGAAGCGACGGGGTCCTGCCCGTGGAGAAGCTCTCGTGCAGCGCCGCTATCTCGCGAATGAAGATGCCCGACGACCATCCGTCGAACACGATGTGATGCACCGTGAACAGCGTTACGTGATCTTCGTCGGAAAGCCGCAACAACGAAAACCGAAGCAGCGGACCCGTGCTCAAGTCAAACGGCTGAGCGGCTTCTTCGGCCGCGATTCGACGAGCTTCTACCTCGCGGCTGCCCTCAGACAACTCGCCCAAATCGATCATCGGGATATTGAGAGTGAGACTGGGCGCGATGACCTGCAGCGGCTCCCAATTCATTTGAATGAACGTGGTGCGCAGCGACTCGTGTCGTTCGACCAACGCATGAACGCTTCGCTCGATCGCGAGCTTGTCCAGCGAACCACTTATGCGGACGGCCTGCGGAAGGTTATAAGCCGGGCTGCGCGGCGCGAGTTGATGCACCAGCCAGAGTCTCTGCTGCGCGAACGAGAGCGGCAGCGGTTTCTCCCTGGAAACAAGCGCGATCGGAGCACTATCAATGCCTGATCCCGCTTTCATCACGGCGTCGACGCGTTCCGCCATCCCAGCGACCGTAGGTGCGTTGAACAGCTCTCGCAGCGGAATCTCCACCTGAAACGCTTCGCGAATCTGAGAGATGACCTGGGTAGCCAAAAGCGAGTGGCCGCCGAGCTCGAAAAAGTTGTCGCGAATTCCGACGCGCCCGATTCCAAGCGTGCGTGACCAGATTCCCGCAAGCATCTCCTCTATCGCCGTACTTGACGGCAAGCCGCCGTCGTCTACCTCCGAGCGCGCCTGATCGGGCGGCGGAAGCGCGCTTCGATCAACCTTACCGTTCGTCGTCAGCGGCAGGCGGTCGAGCGCTACGAATACTGACGGGATCATGTAATCCGGGAGCCTCTCCTGGAGATAAACTCTTAATTCGTTTGAAGCGGCTGAGTGCTCTCTCCGATTCACAACATAAGCCGCGAGTCTTTCGCCGGCGATTTCATCTGTCCACACGGTAACGATCGCTTCGCTGATTGCGGGGTGACTTCGCACCGCAGACTCGATCTCGCCGAGCTCGATGCGAAAGCCGCGAATCTTTACCTGATGATCGATGCGGCCGAGGAAATGCAGCGCATCTCCGGAGTTCCGGGCCAGGTCGCCGGTCCGATACAGACGCTCGCCTCCGGAGCCGCTGCAAGCATCCGGAACGAACCGCTCAGCGGTGAGATCGGGTCGAGCGAAGTAGCCTCGCGCCAGCCCGGCTCCGCCTATGAACAGCTCGCCGGAAGCGCCGGCGGGCACGTGGCTCAGATGCTCGTTCAAAAGATAGGTGCGGGCGTTTACGATGGGGCGTCCGATCGGAACAAGGCCGTCTCCGTTCTCTTCGCCATTCTCTTCGCTGCATTGCCAGTAGGTCGCATCGATCGCCGTCTCCGTAGGGCCATACAAATTGTTGATCGCAATCGGCAGCCGCGCGCGGCCGGCTTCGACTGTCTGCACTGGGAGCGCTTCACCACCCGCGAAGATGCGCTTGAGACTCGCGCATAACACGCTCTTCTTATCTTCAAAGAAGGCTCTTAACATCGAAGGCACAAGCTGCAACACGGTCACTCCGTGTTCGGTTATCGCCTCCGCGATGTATGAGGTCTCCTGGTGTCCGCCCGGCCGCGCAATTATCAACCGCGCCCCTGCCGAAAGCGGCGCAAAGAACTCCCACACCGAAGCATCAAAACTGAACGGCGTCTTTTGCAGAACCGCATCCGCGCCGCCGAGCGGAAACGCCTGCTGCATCCACAGAATCCGATTCACTATGGCGCCGTGCGTGATCATCACACCCTTCGGTCTTCCCGTTGAACCCGAGGTGTAGATGACATAAGCGAGATTGTTGAAGTCCGCGACGCTCGGTGTATCCGCCGAATCTTCCTCGGCGATTCGCTCCCAATCAGAATCGATAAAAACAACCTTCGATTCGGAGCGCGGCAACTGGTTTGCCGTGTTCTGATGCGCGAGCAATAGAGTCGGAGCGGCATTCGCCGACATAAAATCGAGGCGCTCTTTCGGATAAGAGGGATCGAGCGGAAGATAGGCCGCTCCGCCTTTCAGAATCCCGAGCACTCCTACGATCATTTCTATTGATCGCTCAATGCAGATGCCTATGGGTACATCAGGGGCCGCGCCCAGGGTCTTCAAGTAGCGCGCTAACTGATTCGCCCGGCGGTTCAGCTCACAGTAGGTAACCACTTGCTCTTCGAAGACCGCGGCTACTCTGTCGGGCTCTCGCGATGCGGCGGATTCAAACAGTTCGTGCAATGTGCGTTTGTTATCGTATTCCGCGCGCGTTGTGTTGAACTCGATCAGCAGATGCCTGCGCTCATCCGTTGTCAGGGCTTCAAGAGTCCCGATCACAGTGGTTGGCGTTGCTGCCGCCGCCGCTTTCAGCACCGCGACAAATCGCGCGGCTAGCAGCTCAACATCAGCCGGATCGAACAATGCCGCGTCGTATCGAATTTCGGCCCCAAGCTCCGGCCCAACTTCGGCCCCAAGCTCATCCGTAGCCATTCCGGCGGCGCCAAAACACGATAGCTCCAGCTTTACGCGATCCGTGCGGATGTCGTGTCTTTCGAGCGAGAGCGAGAGCGCGCCGTAGCGCTGCTCTTGCGCGCGTTCTTCGAATGAAAAAGTAACCGGGAAGTAGAGCGAGCCCTCGTCCTGAACTTCCTGAGTTTGGTCCCAGGCGAAGCAGTGCTGCCATTTATGCGCATCGCTTACGGCTTCCGAGAGCCGAATCATGGCGTCATCGAAACGTTCTCTTTCGTCGACCAGGCAGCGGACCGGAAGGCGCTTTTCGAAGAGCCCTATCGCATCTTGAAGATCGTCGTACTTACGGCCATCGAAGAGCATGCCAATCACAAAATCGGGTCGCGCGGTGATTCGCCCCACCAGTATGCGCCAGCAGGTTAAAAAGAACGTCTGAAGTTTCACGCCCTTTTCATCGACAAGCCGCGCGATCGATTTCGCGGTGAAAGAGTCGATATCGATCGAGCATCGCGCGGGTGTAAAGACCGGCTCGCCGTCATTGACCTTGCCGCGGTCGACCTTCTCGAAATCGAATCTCAGATCAAGCGATTCAAGGACCTCCTGCTTTCGCCAGAACTCTCTGCCGATCTTCGTGTCCTCAGCTTCGAGGAGCTCGTTTTGCCACTCGGAGAGGTCCGCATATTGGATCGGGTCATCAATATGGGACTCATGATACGGCTTGCCTCGAAACGCCGCTTCATACGCCAGACCGAGCTCTCGAACCAGGTTTTCGAGCCCTGCTCTGTCGCCCGAGAGCGACGGCATGCCCATCATCAAGAGGCGGCGCGTCGACGAGAGCGTAACGATACAGGCCTCTAGAGCCTTTTCCACGTCGGACGATGAGCGGGAGAACAATTCGTACAATTCATCGATCAGAACAGACTGCGCCGTCGACTCGCCGCGGCTGAGATCAAGGTCGGACTGCCACGCAACGCCTGCTTCCGTGATCACCTGCACGGGAATGCTCATGTCGGGCAGGCGCACGTAGCGTGTTCGAAGAATCTCGTGACGAGATACGACAGTCTCCAGCGCGCCCTTCAGCGTATCGAGTTCAACCGCGCCGTCGATCGAGACTATGCAGCGGCCTCGGCGGCTCAGGCCCTGGTTGCTCTGCTGCACAAGCCAGAGCCTTCTCTGCTGAGGCGATAGCGCGAACCCTTCAATTGCTTCGCTTAACAACTTCTAAACCTCGCTTTCGAGTTGGATGTTTCGTTAGAGACTTCGTCGTTTGCCGGAGCGCGTCTTTTTATGCGGGAATCCGGAAGAAGTAGGCATGCGTCTCTTTTTCTTTGTTATCAAAGGCACGCCAAAGAGGAGACCACCCCATCTTGGGTAGGGCCGGGCAGGGGCGCCCGCCCATACATTAGCTCTGCATAGCGCGGTCAAATTGAGTGGTTTCGCTCACCGATCTGCGCCGGGCTCGTTTCAATTTTCCAAGGCTTGCCTGCTCGAAATCGGCTTCCAGAGCCGCGCTGCGCCGGCGGTCTCGTTCAGCCAGAATGCCCGTGAACTCGCTCAGTCTTGCTCCCGGCTTTTGAACGAACGCCTTAAACAGCGCTTCAAGATGTTCCGCCATGCGCTCCACGGTAGCGGCGTCGAAAAGCTCAGTACGATAGTTGATCCAGCCCTGCAACCCTGCCGCCGTCTCCCATAGCGCCATCGTCAAATCGAGCTCGGCCCTGCCGCGAGTCGCGCCAATCGGACTCAACGAAAGACCGGGAATCTCGAGCGCGCGGGCCGGAGCGTTCTGCAGGATCAGCTTCACCTGGAACAGCGGTGAATGATCGGCGGCGCGTTCGGGCTTCAGAACCTCCACCAGCTTTTCGAACGGGAGATCTTGATGCGCATATGCTCCAAGAGTCGTCTCTCGCACTCGCACAAACAACTCGGCCAGCTCGGGATCGCCCGAGAGATCGGTTCGAAGCACGAGCTGATTTATGAAGAAGCCGATCAAACCCTCGGTTTCGACTCGGTTCCGATTGGCGACGTCCGTTCCGACAACAATCTCATCCTGACCCGCGTAGTAGTGCAGCAAAATTTGAAACGCGGCGAGAGCCGTCATGAAAGTCGTGCAGCCCGTTCTCCGGCCAAGCTCGACCACCTCGCGCGAAACATCTTCTGGAACGGATATCGCGGCGAAGCCGCCGTCAAAGGTCTGCATCTCCGGCCTCGGTCTGTCCGCCTGCAATTGAAGAACCGGAATTTCCGCGAGCTGCCGCGTCCAATAAGCCAGATGCCTATCAAGCACCTCGTCGCGCATCCAGTGCTGCTGCCAGTGCGCAAAATCCGCGTACTGAAGAGACAGTTCCGGAAGCAAAGAAGGGGTCCCCTGCGCGAAAGCCTCGTAGAGCAGCGTCACCTCACGTATGAGCACCTCCATGGACCATCCATCGCTGACGATGTGGTGCAGGGTGAACAGGAGCGCGTGATCGCTCTCACCTGCCTCCACAAGGAGCACTCGAAACAGAGGTCCGCGCGATAGATCGAATGGCCTGCGGCCTTCTTGTGTCGCGAGCCGTCGGGTCTGCTTTTCGCGCTGCTCCTCATTGAGGCTTCGAAGATCGACTACGGGCAGAGTCAAATGACTCGGCGGTGCGATGACTTGAACCGGACGTGAGTCAACCGTGTTGAAGGTCGTCCGCAATATCTCATGCCGCCGGACGACTTCGCCGAGCGCTCGCTCGAAAGCATCGACGTCAAGGAGTCCGCTTAATCTAAAAGCGCCGGGCATATTGAAGAGCGGGGTTCCGGGATGCAACTGATCGAGGAACCACAATCTCTGCTGGGCGAACGACAAGGGCAGATTTCCTTCGCGAGAAACGCGAACCATAGGCGGCGCTGATGATGATTCGCCGGCGCCGCTTGCTTCTTCGACTACGCACGCAAGCTCGGCGACGGTCGGTCCTTCAAAGATATTCCGCAGAGCTATCTCGACGTTGAACGCTTCGCGTATCCGCGAGACAACTCGGGTCGCAAGCAACGAATGCCCGCCGAGCTCGAAGAAGTTGTCATAGATACCAACCTCGTCTTTCCCAAGAAGCTCGGCCCATATCCCGGCCAGCACGGTTTCAGCGTGAGTGCGAGGAAGCACCATCGCTCCGGACCGAGACTCCAGGCCATCCGGCGGCGGAAGCGCCTTTCGGTCGACCTTTCCGTTGGGAGTGCGCGGCAACACATCGAGCATCACGAACGCGGACGGAACCATGTATTCCGGCAGGCTCTCTTTAGCGAAGGACCGAAGATCGGAGCCGGAGGCGTCGGCGCCTTCCGACAGGATCACATAGGCAACGAGCCGCTTCTCGCCCGGCTGATCTTCTCGCGCAATAACGGCCGCGTCTTTCACGACCGAGTTTCTTGTGAGAACCGCTTCAATCTCGCCGAGCTCAATGCGATATCCGTGTATCTTGACCTGGTCATCGGTGCGGCCGAGAAAGTCGATGTTTCCGTCGGGCAGATAGCGAGCCAGATCGCGCCCGGCATAGAGTCTTTCGCCTGAAGCGCCGAACGGATGCGGAATAAATCTCTCCGCGGTTATCTCCGGTGCATTGAAGTAGCCCCGGCTCAGGCCCACGCCTCCAACGAATAGCTCTCCCGGCGTCCCGACCGGCACAAGCCGCAATTCAGAATCGAGCAGGTAGATTTCCGTGTTCGATAACGGCCTGCCGATGGGAACTCTTGCTTGCGATTCTTCCGCGAACTCCGAGGTCGCCTGGTAAATAGTCGACGTTATCGCTGCTTCAGTCGGACCATACGCCGCGATAAAGCGCGACGAGTGTTTTGTATGCTTCAACCATGCGGCCAGCTTGTCCGGGGGAACCGTCTCGCCGCCGGTGATAAACAGATTGATCCATTTCGGAACGGCCCCACCCGACTCCACAACACTGTCGACGATCTGTGTCCAGTAAGAAGGAGGAATGTGCAATGCGGTGACACCGCTGTTTTCGCAAGCAAGCAAGAGGTCGGATACCGAAAGCCGGCCGGGCGAGCTCATCAGCGCGAGGCTGGCACCACTCAGGAGCGTCGGGAAAATCTCTTCGATCGAAGCGTCAAAGCTGAGTGAGACGAACTGCAGCATACGCTCACCCGCTCCGAGCCTGTACTTCTCTATCATTGAAGCCGTTCGAGCACAGAGCGATTCGTGGCTGATCATCACGCCCTTTGGCGCTCCGGTCGAACCGGACGTATAGATCAAATAAGCGAGATTGCTCGGACTCGCGCCGCTGTCGAAATTGTCGGCTGAGTATCGGCCGATGCGATGCCGCTCCGAATCGAGGCAAAGCACTTCGGCCGAGTGCTCAGGCAGCGCGCTGAGAAGCCGCTGCTGAGTTAATAAAACGGGCAGTCCTGTCTCCTGCACAATAAAAGCCAACCGCTCTTTGGGGTACGCGGGGTCAAGCGGAACGTACGCGCCGCCCGACTTGAGGATGCCTAACAGTCCGACGATCATTTCCAGCGACCGTTCGATACAGATCCCAACCGCGACATCAGGTCCTACCCCCATCTCTTGAAGCCGCCGCGCAAGCTGATTCGCTCGATTGTTAAGCTCTCGATAGCTCAGGCAGCCGTCGTGTACAAGCGCAACCGCATCCGGCGTTCGCAGGGCCTGAGCTTCGAATAACTGATGAGCGCATAAGTCGCCGGAATATTCAGCGCGCGTATCGTTCCAATCGACAAGCAACTTTTCTCGATCAGTTGGCGCCAGCATTTCGATCTGAGCGATGGTCAGGGCTCTCCGCTCCACGATTTCGGCAAGCACAAGAAGAAAGTGACTAAGGAACTGTTCGATCGAAGCCGTGGCGAAGAGCGTGCGATTGAACTTAGCCTTCACGCTGAAGCCGTCTCCATCGCCTGCCACGCTTATATTCAGGTCGTTCCGCGGATCGATAAGCGTGCCATGTATCTCGTCGAATGCCAGAGTTATTCCGAAGATCGGGGATCGGCCGTCCGTCCCTCCGAGTCCCAGGTGCTCGACCAGCCGTTCAAACGGATAATTCTGTTTTGCATAGGCCTCGAGAAGCTGTTCCCGTACGCTCAACAGCAGCTCTTTTATCGTAGCGCCGGGCTCAACCGGGATAACGATGGCAACCGCGTTGGGCTTTTGCTCGGAGTCGTCATTCTTTTTGCGAGGCGGGGTCCCGACGATTACCGATTTGTTGCACGTGTGCCTCGAGATGCAGATGCTCAGGGCAGAGAGCATGGCGGTATATGCGAGAAAGGATGAGGCGCCGGTCAGTCGGCTCAGGTTGTCGCGGAGCTCGGCATTGATCCGCGCTTCGGCGAAGCCGGGCTCGTAGTGGTTGTCGCTGGAGCGGAGATAGTCCGGCAGCAAACTCGATGGCTCGATGCCGCCGGCGAGTTTTTCCATCCAGTAGCTCCGCAACTCTTCCGACTCTCTGCCGTACACGACTATGGCTGACGACCCTGTACTCATCCCGAATTACTCCTTTTCGACCGCGGTGTTGATTAGAGATTTAGTTCAAAGCAGCAAAATGGATTTCCAGCGAAACGTGAAGATTGCTGTACGGGCGGGCCTCCGCGCCCGCTCCTCTTCGCGCTGCTGCTGACGATCAAAATTTGACCGCCTTGCTCAAAAAGCGAATTGGTCTTCCGCATCAGTAGTGTCGTTCATCGCGGCGGCGGCAGGATTGAAGTTTTGTTTTCCCGAGTCGAACTCGGCGGGGCTGAGCCATTCCATCGGCTCCGAACTGTCTTCGACGAAGAACTCTCCTCGGCCGAAGAGTCGTTCCGCCGCGAGGAATCCTCGCTCGCGAGCCCGCGCCAACAACTTGTCGGACTCGCGCACCTGGGGCGAATCTTCACTCAATCCCAACGCCAGGATATGCTCGAGCCAGGGTTCCTGCCCCATTCCATAGTTGTAAACACGTCTCGCTCCCACCGCCTCGAGAATCTTCCAGGCTCGTTCGGCATCGCAGCCTCGCTGTCGTCTGGAGCGATCCACGGCATGCGACGGCTTCTTCGGAAGGAGCGGGCCGTAACTCCACGAGAGCGGCGCTCCCACGGATTCGGTTCCGATGAATACGCTTTGAATAGCCCCCATCACTCCTTGAACACGTTCGTACATCAGCCCATCAAGACAATTCGAGTCGGCGGCGAACAGCATCTTCTGTTTGCCCGCGCGCACCACATATCCCGCCTTGCCGTGAGGCAAATCGCCGTGTTCTCCCAAAAACGGAATCGCCGTGATCTCGCCATCGAGCAGCGGTATGCCCTCAAGCGCATCGAGCTCGACTACGTTTTTGAAGCCGAGCTTGCGCGCCATCAGCTTCAGCGACACGTCGCCGTGCGCGAGCCCGGCCGCTCTCGGCACAATCACGCACTCGATGCGATTGCGCAGCCGGAGCAGGGTTTCGAGGACGAAGTGGTCACAGTGATTGTGAGTGACCAGCGCATAGTCGATTTTCGCCGGCAAATCCCGATACGTAAGTCGATCAATCCCGCCTCGGGTGGGAACCGCGGCGATAAAAGGATCGGTCAGAATCGCAATCCCTCTCCATTCAACCAGCACACAAGCGTGGCCGAAATACCTGATTCGTACCTCATCGCCTTTCCACGCTTCGGGCAGCGTTATCGGCTCGTCGGAAAGCATTCGCCGCAAGAGCGTCTCTTCTTTTTCACGGAGTCCCAACACCTCACGAATATAGCCGAGCGGTTGAGCCTCGGAATCCAGCTTGAATAACTCATCGACCCGAGGATCATCGAACGAGACCGCCCAGTCTAATTGGTCTTCGGCGGGCAAACAGGGGGTGCTCATGAAGAACGGCCGCGATGAATCGGTTTCCGGCTGCGACAATCTCAGAGATTGGAGACCCGCGTCATAGTATTCGCTCTGATAAAGCAAACCTTCGAAGAAGCGCATTGACGGATTGTTGTTGTAGTCGTATACGAGCTCGACAAAGCCGCGCAGCGCATAGGGCATTCGTCGATAGAACGAATCGAGTTCCTGCCCTCTTGCCTCGTTAATCAACACGTCATAGAAGTCGGTGATGGCTTTTGCAAAATGCAGATTGTGTTTCTGCTTCTTCTCGGTGCTCGCCAACAGCGCGGCTACGTCATCGCTTCTCTCGATTGGAATATCCATGAACGGGCCGCCCAACAGCTCGGGATCTCTGGAGGCTTTGACGTGCGACTCGGGGTCCAGCAGGTAGGACTCCATCGTCCTCACTTGATAATTGAGCAGTTGTAGACTGGCAGCCGCCGGCGAGATTAGATACGACCACGCAGGCCAGTAGTTCACCAGCGGCTCGACGGTAGTCGAACCGGCAAGATGATATTTTGTGGTTTCTCGCATCGACGCCTCCAATAGAGACTTAGAACAGGAAGGACGATTCCGCGTCGCTCACGTTCGGTAGATCCGAGATGACGCCCGCGAATTCGTTTTCTCCGGAGAGCAGCGGAAAATCCAGAACCCTCCATTCAGGGTGGCTCGTCATCGTTTCGAGCACTATTTCGAAATGGCGCAGCATCTCTCTCACGGTAGCCGAATCAAACAGCTCGGTCTTGTACTGCAGCCCCGCGGTCACAGTGTCTTCCTGTTCCATAATCGTGAGGCCGAGATCGAGCTTTGCCGCTCCGGGATCGGTCGGAAGAAAACTCAAGGTCAAACCGGGAAGATTGAACTCCACCGGCGACGTGTTCATGAACACGAACCATACTTGAACGATCGGAGTGTGCTTGAGAGTACGTTCCGGCCGCAATATCTCGACCAGTTTATCGAATGGCAGATCCTGATTCGCATGCGCGCCCAGCACCGTTTCGCGCACGCGATGGAGCAGATCGCGAAACGAAGGGTTCCCGGTAAAGTCGGTCTTCATCGCGAGCGTGTTCACGAACAACCCGATGAGAGGTTCCATCTCCACGCGACTGCGTCCGCCCGACGGACTGCCTACGACAATCTCTTCCTGCTCCGTATAGCGCCTCAGCAAGGTTTGATATGCGGCCAGGAAAGTCATGTACTGGGTGACGCCTTCGCGACGGCCCAGTTCTCTAAGCGCTTCGGTCAACTCGGGTCCGATCTCGAGATATGCCCTGTCGCCGGCGTTGCTCTGCATCTCCGAGCGGGGCCTGTCGATCGGAAGTTTCAGCAGCGCGGGAATGTTCTGCAATTGGTCTTTCCAATACTCGACCTGTCGATCATAGATGTCACCCCGCAATAATTGCTCCTGCCACACCGCATAATCAGCGTATTGCACCGGCAGCTCTTCGAGGGGCGACTCTTCGCCTGTAGTAAACGAGTTATACAACCGGGCGATCTCGCGAACCAGCACTTCGAACGACCAGCCATCGCCGACAATGTGGTGCATCGTAAGTACTCCGACGTAGTCGTGCGCGGCAAGCTGTATAAGCCGTACCACAAGCATCGCTCCGCGAGTCAGGTCGAAGCTGTGTCGGCTCGCTTCAACGGCTAGTCGCCTCGACTCGGCTTCCGCGGCCTCCGGGTCAAGCGCGCTCAGATCGATCCTGGCCGGCGGCGCGACGGCATCGTCGTTTATTACTTGCACGGGTCTTCCATCAACTTCGGCGAACGTCGTGCGGAGAACCTCGTGGCGTCTCACAACCGAGTCGAGCGCGCGTTCGAGCGAGTCGACATCAAGCTCGCCGCGCAGTCTCACGGCGGTGGCTATGTTGTACAACGGCGTGCCGGGATAAAGCCGGTCGAAGAACCAGAGCCTTTGCTGGGCGAACGAGAGAGGCAGCGCACCGTCGCGCGAAGCCCGCGTTATCGGTGGAATCAATGCCTTGCCGCTGTCGGCGGCGCATTCGAGAAAGCGAGCGAGCGCGGCGATAGTCGGGTTGTCGAAAATCGCCCTTAAGGCCACCTCCACTCCGAATGCGTCTCGGACCCGCGCCATCACTTGGGTCGCGAGCAGGGAATGTCCTCCGAGCTCGAAGAAGTTATCGAATACTCCGACCTGATCCACGCGAAGAACCTGCGACCAGATCGATGCGAGCAATTCTTCGATGGGCGTTCGCGCCGAGATGGCGGCTGTCTCCAGCTCAGGCCTGCTTCGCCCCGGTTCAGGCAGCGATTTCCGATCGATCTTGCCATTAGAGCTCACAGGCATTCGATCGAGCGTCACGAAAATCGACGGAGCCATGGACTCCGGAAGCTTCATCCTCAAATGACGGCGCAGTTCTGATTGAGACGGCGCCGTTTCAGCTACAGGCGTTATGTAGGCGACGAGCCGCGTCCCCTCGGACTCATCTTCCCGCGCGACGACAACCGCCTCTTTCACGGCTTCGTGCTCCATCAGCGCTATTTCGATCTCGCCCAACTCGATGCGGACTCCTCTGATTTTCACCTGATAATCCGTCCGCCCAATGTACTCGATCGTTCCATCGAATGAGTAGCGAGCCAGATCACCGGTTCGATACAACCGCCGTCCTTCGTCTTTGCCGAAGGGATCCGGTATAAATTTCGCCGCCGTCAGATCGGCCCGGCTCAAGTACCCTCGTCCGACTCCTACGCCGCCAACACAAAGCTCTCCGGCAACTCCCGCCGGAACCGGATGCAGGTTCCTGTCGACGAGGTGAATTCTCAGGTTTGCTATTGGCCTGCCTATTGGAATGCTTCGCGGTTCATCGCGTCTTTCACAATCCCAGTAAGTTACGTCGACGGCGGCTTCGGCCGGACCATAGAGATTGTGCAGCTCCGCGGCGCTCTTGGACATGAACTCGCTCGCCATCTCGGCCGGCAGGGCCTCGCCGCTGCTGATCACTCGCCGCAACGTTCCACATGCTCCTTCATCCATCTCATCCAGAAACACTCGCATCATCGCAGGCACAAAGTGGATCGTGGTTATTCTTCGCTCTTCGATAAAGCTCGCCAGATAGGCGCTGTCCCTATGGCCGCCCGGACGGGTTATGACAAGCCGCGCTCCTTCCATCAGCGGCCAGAAGCACTCGACTACCGAATCGTCGAAGGTGTACGGCGTTTTCTGCGCCATGAGATCCTCTTCGCCGATTCGATATGCATCCTGCATCCATCTCAACCGGTTCGCGATGCCTTGATGAGAGTTCATCGCCCCCTTTGGTTGTCCCGTCGAACCCGACGTGTAGATCACATACGCCAGGCTGTCGGGGGTCGCTTCGCTCGCGAAGTCCTCGCCGCTCTCTTTCTGGATCTCGCTTCGCCGCTCATCGACGCATATGACCTCCGCTTCAATCCGCCTCAGCTTCTCCAGGTGTTCGCTCTGGGCCAGCATCACCTTCAGCCCGGCGTCGCGCGTCATGTACGCGAGCCTTTCGTCCGGGTACTCAGGATCGAGCGGCACGAATGCTCCGCCGGACTTCAAGACGCCGAAAAGCGCCACGATCGTCTCCAGGCCGCGCTGCATGCAAACACCGGCCAGCGTCTCGACTCCCACGCCTTTTCTCCGCAGAAATCGCGCGAGCTTATTCGCTTCTTCGTTCAATCCGTGATAGGTCAATACCTCGTCGTCAAACTCAAGAGCGATGCGGTCGGGGGTCCTCCCGGCCTGCTCCTCGATGGCTTCATGTATGGGCTGGTTGAGATCGTAGTCGACGGCCGTGTCGTTCCATTCGTACACGGTCTCGCTGATCTCGGCCTTGCTCATCACCTCCAGATCCCGGACCGACCTGTTCATGCTCTCGGCAATGCTCGTCAACGCAGCTACAAAGTTGTGAGTCAACCGATTTATCGTCTCTTCCTCATATTCCCGCCTGTCGTAGCTCACTCGCACTCCCAAATCCCGTCCGCTCGCCACGTCTACGGTCAACGGGTAATTCGTCTGTTCCTCGAATCGCACGTCCTTTATAACGACCCCGCCGCCGTCTCCTTCCACATCGTTGTCGACCGGGTAGTTCTCGAACACGAGAATGCTGTCGAAGAGACTTTCGCCTCCCACTTTTCCGCTCCATCTCTGCACGTCCACCAGCCTGCTGTATTCGTACTGCCGCATCTCGACCTGCTCGTCCTGAATTTTCTTCAACCAATCCTTCACCTGCTCGCGTTCATCCACGATCACCCTCACTGGCAGCGTATTGATGAACAGGCCAACAGCGTTCTCCATCGCCTCCAGCTCCGGCGGTCTTCCCGATACGGTCGCGCCGAACACCACTTCTTCTTCTCCGCTGTATTTACTCAACAGCAGCGCCCAGGCGCCTTGAACCATCGTGTTGACGGTCAACTGCTGTCGCCGCGCGGCGTCGAGGATCGCTCGAGTCTCGAACTCTCCCAGCCTGATCTCGACCTTTCCCTGGCCAGCCGCGCCGCCGCCGGCACTGAGGGTCTTGACGCCGATACCGGCCGCTCCGGCGAGGCCCTTCAACTTCTCTCGCCAATACTGCTCCGCTTCGCTTATATCCTGCTTCTTCAGCCACTCGATGTAATCCCGGTATCGCGCCGCCTCCCCGAGATCGAGTTCGCGTCCGTTCACCTTGGCTTCGTATTTCCGCATTACCTCGCGCAGAACTACCGGCATGCACCACCCATCCATCAACAGGTGATGGCGGCTCCAGATGTACCGGTACTCTTGCTCGCCTTCCCTTATCAATGCCATCCGCATCAAGGGCGCCCGGCGGACGTCAATCCCTCTTTCTCTCTCCTCTCGCAGGTATCTTTCCGCTTGCGCATCTCTCGCGGGTTTATCCTTTCCTCGCCAATCCTCCTCTCTTATCTCGAGGTTCACGTGCTTCCAGACCACCTGCACCGGTTCGCCCACGCCCTCCCACTCAAATGAAGTCCTGAGCGCTTCATGCCGATCCAACACTTCCTGCCAGGACTGCCGGAACGCGTTTACATCGAGGTCTCCAACGAGGCTGGCCATTGCCTGATTGCAGTAGACCCCGGACCTTGGTGAATAGAGGGTGTGGAACAACATGCCCTGCTGCATCGGCGTCAGCGGGTAAAGATCCTGTATCTCGCCGCCGCTCGCCGCAATCCTATCCAGGTCCAACTGCTGGATGTCGACAAGCTCGAAATCGGACGGCGTGTAACCGCCGGCTCCTTCAGATAAGCAGTGCGCTATCAGATTAGACAAAGCCCCCCGGCATCTGAGAGCGAGCCTTTCAATAGTCTCTCTACGATGGCGGTTTTCGCTGTACCAGAAGCTGAGCGTGAGGACCCCGCCCGCAACGTCGCCAACCACATCCAGCAGGTATATGCGGTGAGCTCGTTCGCTTCGATCGCTGCCTTTGTCTTCGGGCGCCATCGCGAATTGCGAAGGACTTGCGGCGTTATCCAATTGTCCGAAATAGTTGAAAACCACCTCGGCGTCACCCTGCTGCTTCAGTGATTCCACGGTATGCTCGTCAGCGCTCAAGTATCTGAGAATGCCGTAGCCGATCCCCTGGTTCGGGACACGTCTCATCTGCTCTTTCACGCTTTTGAGCTTTTCTCCGGAACCGCTCTTCCTATCGAAATCGATTATTAGAGGGTACACGCTGGTGAACCAGCCGATGGTCCTGGTGACATCGATGCCGGGAGCTATGTCTTCACGGCCGTGTCCCTCGATTTCTATTTTGACTCGATCGTTCCCCGTCCATTCGCTCAGCGCTTCACTCAGCGCGCAAACCAGCACTTCCTGTATTCGAGTGCGGTACGCTTCGCCGGCGCGTGTCAACAGATCCCTGGTCTCGCCTTCGTCCAAGGCGACGCGCACGGCGCGCCGTGAGCCTACGGTGTTCTCACCGCTCTGATAATCCACCGGTAGGCGCCCGGTTTTCTCCCCGGATCTCTCGATCCAGTATTCGGTTTCTTTACCGATCTCATCGCCGTCGGCATAGGACGTGAGCGCTTCGCCCCATTCCTGGTACGATGAGGTCTTGCCTCCGAAATCGATCTCAAGTCCACGCTGCGCCTGCTCGTAACCGGCGGCCAAATCCTCCAGCAGGATTCTCCAACTCACTCCATCCATCACCGTGTGATGTATAGAGATCAGCAGCCTCTCTCCTCGGGCTTCGCCGAGGTCCATCTTCGCGATCCTCACGAGCGGTCCTTCGCTCAAATCCAGGCTCTCCTGAACCTGGACCGCGGTTCTCTCTATTTCGCTTCTAAGCATCACGTCAGTGATCCCGCTCAAATCAATGACGACGAAGACGACGTTGCGCTCGCTCGCCAGATTCTCCTGCGTCCAGATGTCGTCTTGCCGATGGAATCTCATCCTGAGCGCGTCGTGATGATCGAGCAGGCGGTCGACGACCTTGCTCAAATGCGCGGCGTCGAATTGCTGCCTGAGTTCCAGCATGAGCGATTGATTGTGGCGATTCAGTTCGACCGTGGTTGTCTCAAACAATCTGTGCTGAATCGGCGTCAGCCTCACGGGTCCCGTTACCAAGCCGCGGCGCGGTTCCGACGCGGTCGCCGTGCCCGCAACGGCAGCAAGCGCCGCAACGGTCTGATGCTGAAAGATCTGTCTTGGAGTCAAACGCAGACCCGCGCGATTGGCTCTTGAGATCACTTGTATCCCGATGATCGAATCTCCGCCGAGCTCGAAGAAATTATCGTGGACTCCAACCCGACTGGTCCCAAGCAGTTCGCCCCAGATCCGCGCCAGTGTTTCCTCGACCGGCCCGCGCGGAGCCGCGAAATCGGAATGAGCTTCGGCGAGCAGAGGTTCGCGTTTGACGAGCGCCTTGCGATCGAGCTTGCCGTGAGCCGTTCGCGGCATCGAGTCGATGAAGACGAACGCGGCCGGAACCATGTATTCGGGCAATCTTTCCTGGAGAAATCCGCGAAGCTCGGCGGTTGACGGCGCCGGAGTTTGTTCCGGAACGATGAATGCCACGAGTTCTTTTCTATTCGGGGACTGCTCCCAATCAACAACCGTGACTTCTCGAACGGAGCCATGTCTGGCGAGCACTGCCTCGATCTCACCAAGCTCTATCCGAAATCCGCGAATCTTGACCTGATGATCGCCGCGTCCGAGAAACTCTATGGAGCCGTCAGGCAGGCGGCGCGCAAGATCGCCGGTCGCATAAAGCCTCGCGCCGCAATCTTCGCTGAATGTATTTGGTATGAACCTCTCGGCGGTTAGATCCGGGCGATTGAGGTATCCTCGGGCCAGGCATGTCCCGCCGAGCAACAAGTCTCCAACGACGCCCGCCGGCGTCGGTTGAAATTGATGGTCGACCAGATAAGCTCGCGTGTTTGGAAGCGGCCGGCCGACCGGAACCGTCAATGCCTGCTCATAGAGACGATCAGGAAAGACTCGATGCGTCAGCACGCCCACTGTCGCTTCGGTCGGGCCGTAATGGTTGAAAATCTCGCAATCGGGCGCCAGCTTCGCCAGTTCCTTCACCCAGTCGGGCCGCGATGCTTCGCCGCCAACCACCAGCCACTTTCGCGGTATTAGTCGTTCGGGCCGAGCCGAAGTGAGCAGCGCCGCGAGATGCGACGGAGCGATCTTGAGACCGTCGATGATATGCTCGGTAAAGTAATTCGCCAGCGCATTCGGATCGATGCTCGCCTCTTCCGACAATATGTGAAGACACCCGCCCATGGAGAGAGAGTCAAAGAGCACCATCTTGCTCGAGTCAACCGTGAGCGGCTGAACCATCGCAAACGAGGACGCCGGTGAGAAGCCGAGCCGGTCCGCGCACGCTCTCGTATAGTTCACTATTTGCCGGTGCGGAATGACCACTCCTTTGGGAGCGCCGGTCGATCCTGATGTGTAGATAACGTAGGCCGCATTATTCGAGCTCACGCCGCTGACTACATTCCATACTCGGTTCGCTTCGATCGCATCGAAGAACACCGCGCGGCTGGATACGGCCGGCAGCCGTTCCGCGATCGAGCGGCGCGTCAGCACAACCGTCGCTCCGCTGTCTTCGATCATCAGGTCAACGCGATCGGCAGGCCACTTGGGATCGAGCGGCACATAGGCGCCGCCGGCCTTCAGGATTCCGAACAGCCCGATTACCATCTCGAGCGAACGCTCGACGCATAAGCCGACCATCGATTCAGGTCCGACGCCGGCGCCCCGCAGATGCGAAGCGACGCTGTTCGCCCGCGCATTCAACTCGCCGTAGCTCAGCCAGTGCTCTTCAAACACCGCCGCCGGCGCATCGGGCGCTTGCCTCGCCTGTTCTTCGATCAGCTCATGGATGCAGGACCCGTGAGGATATTCGGTTCGCGTGTCATTCAGCTCATTCAGGAGATATCGGCTCTCGGAGCCGGTGAGAAGCGTAAGCGTTTCTATGGAGCCGTGCGGATTTTCAATCGCGCTTCGCAAGAGCACTTCATATCGATCAGCGAGGCGCTCGATTTCATCGCGTTCGTATCGGCTCGCGTCGAAATGAATCTCAGCCCTGAGCGTCTCCCCCGCATCCGCGCATGAGAGCTTCAACTTGAACCTGTCCGTGCAGGCGTGCTGTTCGTTGATTGTGAACCGCACGCCGCCAAATTGACGAGAAGGCGGCCGCGAGTGGAACTCGAAGCAGATCGGCAGGAAGGGAATCGATCCTGGCGCGCCGTCGATAACCGCCGTTCGATTCCAGTCGAAATACTCCTGCCAATCCGACGCCTCCTCGATCCGATCAGCCATTACTTCCAGAATCGCCGTGAGAGACGTATTGCCCTCGACGAGCGACCGCGTCGGCACTATCCGTGAGAACGGTCCGAGCGCATCGCTTATCTCATCGAGCTTCTTGCCGTCTGCGACGTAGCCGACAACTATATCGGGCTGACGTGTCAGGCGGCTCAAGAGAATCTTCCAGCAAGCAAGCATCAAGACGGGGATTGGAGCGCCTAGATTCGCCGCGGCCGTTCGTATTCGCTCCTGAAGCTCTTCGCTCAGCGCAATCGATTGCGCTTCAGGCCGAAAGGGCGCTACGGCGTTCTTGTTCTCAAAAGCGATTGTCAGTTGATGCGCGGCGGAGATGTCGATCGAATTCCAATAAGCTCTCCCGGCCACGGCATCCTGGTCTTCGGAGTCGCCAAGATCGTTTAGCCAACGGGCTACATCGGCATACTGCATGGGCCCATCGAGTGATTCAGCGCCGTGCTCTTCGGCCTCGTAAGCGCGGCCGATTTCCATCACCAGGCTCGCTAGCGAACCGGCATCGGCGCATAGAGCGGAAAGGTTGATGATCAAAACATGCTTATCTTCCGCTATACGGATCAGAGCCGCGTCGAGAAGAGATCCGGGCTGATAGTTGTTTGAAATAGAAGCGTCGTTGATTGTCGCGCTGGAACGCAGGCTCTTGATCTCAGTCTCCAGCTCGGCTTCACTGAGGTTGCTTAAATCAAGCTGTCGTAACTCCGGAACGTAGTCGTCGCATATTACCTGGCATGGAATTTCCTCCCCCGGACGAACGGCGAACGCAGTCCGGAGAATCTCGTGAGCACGCACGACGGCGCCAAACGCCTCTTCGAGCCGAGATGCATCGAGCTTGCCGGTCAGCTCGACGGAGCATCCGGCCGCGAACACCGGCGCTTCACGCAGCAGATTCCAAAGGCGCTTCTGCTGTGGAGAAAGCTCGAAACCCTCAATCACTACACCCTGTGTCTTCATTGTTTCCTGACCTCAACGGATCTGAAGAATATTCGTCAAACCACCCGCCAACGCGTTGGTAGAACCGTTAACTCATCTCGAAGGGATGTTTGTTCGGCAGCCCAAAGTAAGAACATCATTGATGGCGCCTGGGAACATTCCCATTCCCGGCTATCCCTTTGGGACATTCACCACGTTGACGATTCCAGATCCACATCCGGTGTTTGAAGCGCCGCGGCCACGGGGCCGGGCGCCTTGTGATCGGCTTCGGTAGCTCCATTCGAGCCATTTACCGTTCGCCGTCTCGCCACCTTCAGCCTCTTCAACTTCGCTTCTCGAAGGTCCTCGCGCTTGACGTTCCGGCTCACTGCCTCGACACCCGCGTGCGTCTTCGCCGACTCAATTGTAGCCTCGGGGTGTTCAGTGAAATACGTGAGCAGCTTTTCGTAATCCAACAGCATTCGCTCAATGGTCTCGGGCTTGAACAGATCAGGGTTGTAGTTCATCGTCGCCCTGAACCCATCTCCATCTTCAGCCACTCCGAGAGCGAGATCGAATCTCGAGGTCTCGAGCTGGGTGCTCAGCGCGCTGATGGTCAATCCCGGCAATCCCGGAGCCGATATAGTCAGGCTGTTGAAGGCAAAGACAACCTGCACCACCGGGGTGTGGCCAGGCGACCGCTCCACCTTCAGAGTCTTCGATATGCTCTCGAAGGGAACATCCTGATGAGCGTACGCATCAAGCGCGGTCGTTCGCACACGATCCAGCAATTGCTCGAACGTGGGATCGCCGGACAAATCCGTGCGAAGCGGAAGCAGGTTGACGAAGAATCCTATGAGCCCCTCCGTCTCGCCGCGATTGCGATTGGCGACATTCGAGCCGATTACCAGATCGAGCCGCCCGGTTCGAAAATAGACCAGCACCTTGAACACAGCCAGCATGGTCATGAACAACGTCACTCCCTTTCGCCGGCTGACCTCCCTTAGCGCCGCGCTGATCTCGCGCGAGGTAGTCATAAACATACGAGCGCCGCGCAGACTCTGAATCTCCGGACGCGGATAGTCCGCGGGCAGCGAAAGCACGGGAGGCGCGCCTGTCATCCGGCGCTTCCAGTATGAGAGCTGCGCTTCGAGCACTTCTCCCTTCAACCAGCCGCGCTGCCAAACGGCGAAGTCCGCGTACTGCACCGGGAGATCAGGGAGAGGCGAGGGCTTTCCATTCGAGAACGCTTCGTATAGCAGACCGACCTCGCGGTCGAGCACCTCTCCCGACCAGCCGTCGCTGATGATGTGATGCAGAGTGTTCATAACCACGTGATCCTGATCGGACAACCGAAGCACGGTCGCGCGGAAGAGAGGCCCGGTCGCGAGATCAAACGGTCGGAGCGCATCGACGCTCGCCAGCCGTCTCGCTTCACGCACTCGCTCGTCTTCCGGAACCAGCTCAAGATCCACGAGCGGCAATTCAAGTTCTCGCTTTGGAGCGATGCGCTGAACCGGCAGTCCATCTACAGCCGGGAACGTGGTGCGAAGCGATTCATGCCTGGCCACGATTTCGTTGAACGCGCGCAGCAACGCGCCGAGATCGAGCGAGCCGATGAACCTGTCGGCGTTGGCGATGTTGTACGCGGGGCTGTCGGGATCGATCTGATTGACGATCCAGAGCCGCTGCTGCGCGTAAGAAAGCGGCAGCTCGCCCACTCGGGGCGCGGGCCGAATCGACGGCGCTTCAAGGCCGCGCCCGGACGCGGCAAGCCTGTCGACTCGCTCTCCGAATCCGGCGATGGTCGGCGCTTCGAACAGCTCAAGAAGGCCGATTTCGAGCTCGAACACTTCGCGCGCGCGCGAGACCACGCGGGTGGCCAACAGCGAGTGGCCGCCGAGATCGAAGAAGTTGTCGTGAATGCCTATCTGGTCTCGACCCAGAACGCTCGACCAGATTCCCGCGAGCAGTTCCTGAGTCGGAGTCCGAGGAGCGGAGTTTTCGCTCTCGCTCGCAAGCTGCGTCGGGGAAGGCATGGGCAGCGCCGCGCGATCCACCTTGCCGTGCGAAGTCAGCGGCAGCTCATCGAGCAGAACATAAGCCGCGGGCATCATATAATCCGGCAGCCGCTCCTTCAGAAAATCGCGCAGGTCGGGCGCCGATAACGGCGTCTGCACCGCGGGCAATTCAAGCGCGCGAGGCCGCATGCCGCCGGCAGGCCGGTATTCCCTGACCGCGTAGATGTAGTAGTTCATCTTCGCGTTCTCTTCGAGCGACCAGTCCTGTTCTACGACATAGGTGTAACCGAGTCGATCGAGCAACGCCTTTGCCTGGTCCAGCCTGCCCTCCATGTCATACAGCTCGAATACCAGTTGTCGTATCTTCGGCCAGTCTTGATCGCGTATGCCGGCCAGGACATCCATCTCGCTCTTCTCGACGTTTATCTTGAGCAGGTCGATCCGTGGAATGTTGTTTTCCCTGATGAAGTCCGAAAGAGTCGTGAGCTCAACGTTGAGCTCACTGCTGTTGAAGCGGTCGTCGAGAAGCTCTTCGAGCAGCGCCTCGCCCTTATCATCAAGAGACAGCGTCTCCTCAGTGCGCTGCTGTTCCCGAATGAACGACCTGACGACCCGCTTGTCGTCGTCGACATCGGCGTACAGACCGGACAGGAAAGAGAACTTGGTGTAAAAGGTGAACGAAGCGGAGCCGCCGTTGGAGAATAGACCTTTCGGGAAGAGCTTCGCATTTACATCGTATAGCGACACATTCCGCTGAAGCTTCTCGAACACGTAAGGGTTCGGCTCGAACGCGAAGATGCGCGTGTTCGCGGCCATCTGATTGGCGAACAGGGTGAACAGGCCGATGTTGGCGCCTACGTCGACGATGCAGTCTCCGTCATAAATCGTGATGCCGTTTTTCAGGTATGCCTGAACCTCGAATACTTCTTTGTAGAGAAACTCGGTTTCATTCCGGTTCAGGTGGTTGACCGCCATTCGGTTCGGAAGGAAGTAAAGCTGCTTGGATTCCTCTTCGGTAAATTTGGCGGGCTCGCGAACGACGTAAGCCGCAAGCGCCTTGCCGCCCGGCATATCGTCGCGTGCTATGACGACCGAGCCGCGAACACCGGGATGTTTGTTGAGCGCAGATTCGATCTCGCCAAGCTCAATGCGAAAGCCTCGCAGCTTGACCTGGTTGTCGACTCGGCCGAGAAACTCGATATTGCCTTCGGGAAGGTAGCGCGCGAGATCGCCCGTTCTGTACATCCGCGCTCCGCGCTCGCCCGAGAACGCGTCAGGTATGAACTTCTCCGCGGTCAGCTCCGGATGATTGAGATACCCGCGCGCCAATCCTTCTCCGCCTATGCTCAGCTCACCAGGTATGTGGAAAGGCAGAAGCCGATGAAGCGGATCGAGCACATGAGTCTGAACGTTCGCGATTGGCTCACCGATGGTCGGACGGTCGAGTTCCGGCCGCACGCGGCAGATCGCGGCGTTGACCGTGCATTCGGTAGGCCCATAGACATTGTAGAACTCGACTTGATCGTTCCGCGCGAGGATCTCCCAGGTCGGACCATCGATCGCCTCACCTCCGATAAGCACCTTCTGAAGACTACCGCTGGACGTTTCGAGCAGCCCGCCCGCGAGCAACATGCCAAGATGCGATGGCGTGCAGTCGAGCACGCTTATTCCGGCTCGCCGAATATAAGCAAGCATCGCGTTCTCATCCAGCCTGACTTCCCGCGGAATCACGTTCAACGTGTGCCCGCGGAGCAACTGGATAAGCTGCTTGACCGATGTATCGAACGCGATGGGCCCGTTCACGCTGACGCGCTGAGAGCGCCGCTCCGAATCCTGATATACCGCGTCGTCGAGGCCCGCCAGCAGATTGAACACCGATCGATGCTGAATCAAAACACCCTTGGGTTTGCCCGTTGAACCCGATGTGTAGATCACATACGCGGCGTTGTCGCTCGTCACATTTGTCAGCGGATTGTCCTCGTTCTCGGCCGAGATGGCGCTCCAATCCGAATCAAGACAAACGACGCGCTCGCATTCGGTGATCGCGTCCGCGGTCCGCCGCCTGCTCAAGACGATTGAAGCTTTCGAGTCGGAGATGATCAGCGAACGCCGCTCCGCCGGGTATGAGGGATCGATGGGCACATAAGCGGCTCCCGATTTGAGAATGCCGATCAGCGCGATAAGCATATCGACGGAGCGGTCGATGCAGATTGCTATGAGCTGCTCTGGTCCGGCTCCGAGACGCCTCAAGTAATTCGCAAGCTGGTTCGCTCTGCGATTCAACTCGCCGTAGCTCAATTGCTCGTCTTCGCAGACGACAGCCAGAGCGTCGGGAATCTGCGCGGCTTCAGCTTCAAACGCCTTATGAACACAGGCGTCTTTTTCGTAGCTCGCCGCGGTCTTATTCCAGGTAGTGAGCGTGAGGATTTCAGGTTCGCTCAACAGCGGCAGGCTCGAAAGCGGAGCATTCGGATTTGCAATCGCTCCTTCAAGCAGGGTCCGTATGTGGCCGAGCAGCAGCGTGATCGTTCCGGCGTCGAACAGCAGCGAGTTGTAGTGCATCAACCACCACAAGCCCTCGCTCGAATCTCCCATGAAGAAAGACAGATCGAACTTGGGAGATCCGCGGTCGATTCCCATCGTGCCGGACTTAACGCCGGGAAACTCCTTAACGGTCCGCGGCAAGTTTTGATAAGCGATCATCACGTTGGCCAGCGGAGGCCGCGCCATCTCTCTTTCGACGTGAAGCTCCTCGATCAACTTCTCGAAGGGCAGGTCTTGATTCGCGAAGGCGCCAAGGGCGGTCTCCCGCACGCGGCCCAAGAGCTCGGCAAAGCTCGGGTCGCCCGACAAATTGGTGCGCATCACAAGCGTATTGACGAAAAAGCCGATTAGATTCTCTATCTCCTGCCGGTTGCGATTGGCGATGACAAACCGCACCAGGACGTCTTCCTGGCCGGTATACCGGGTGAGCAGAGCGTTGAAAGCGGCCAGCATGGTCATGAACATCGTCACGCCATGGCTCCGGCTGAAGGCGAGGGCTCCTTCAGCAACGTCTCTTGAAAGAGCGAGGTGCTCCTTGGCGCCGCTGAACTCCTGCGCTGGACGGATCGGCCGGTCTGTCGGCAGATTGATCCCGCGCGGCGCGTTGGCGAGCTGTGTTTTCCAATAGGCAAGCTGTCTTTGCAGTATTTCGCCTTGAAACCAATTCCGCTGCCACACCGCGAAATCCGCGTATTGAATCGGCAATTCAGGCAGAGGCGCCGGCCTGCCCGTTATGCGGGACTGGTAGAACGCCGCGACCTCGCGGAAGAGAACATCCTGAGACCACCCATCGGTGATGATGTGGTGCATCGCGTGGAATACGATGTGGTCGTCTTCTCGCAGCCTGACCACCCGGACGCGGAACAACGGTCCAATGACCACATCGAAGGGCAGTTCAGCGCTTTCAATACCGAGCCGCTCGATTTCATCTTCGCAATCGGTCTCCGACAGCTCGGAAAGATCCGCCATCGGGAAATTAACCGGCTGAGGGGGCGAGATCAATTGAACGGGAACCCCGTCGATTGCCGGAAACGTCGTACGCAACGACTCGTGCCGTTTGACGACCTCATCTATGGCATAACTAAGCGCAATCACATCCAACGCACCCGAGAAGCGCGTCATATCGGCCATGATGTTGGCCCTTGTCGTGGGATGCATCTGGTGAGTTATCCACAGGCGTTGCTGAGCGAAGGAGAGGGGGATGTCGCCTTCTCTAGACACGCGGGCGATCGGAGCGGACTCCGAGCCAGGCGCGATCTTCATCGCTTTTTCGATCGCGTCAGCCATCGACGCCAGGAAGGGATCTTCGAATAGCGTCCTCAGAGGCAGCTCCACCTGAAACATATCTCTCGCGCGTGACATCATCTTCGTGGCGAGAAGGGAGTGGCCGCCTAATTCAAAAAAGCTGTCGTTCCTTCCGACGCGCGCCACGCCCAGGGTCGACGCCCAGAGGTTCGCAAGCAACTCCTCGATCTGGTTGGACGGCGGCGAATATGTTCCCGGAGCGACCAGTTCAACGCCGGGCGCCGGCAATGCCCGCCGATCGATTTTGCCGTTCGGCGTCAGAGGTATTGCTTCCAGGTTGATGAACGCCGAAGGGATCATGTAGGCGGGAAGCCGCTCTCTCAAGAAAGAGCGCAATTCGCCGGCTTCCAACTCGGCGCCCGCGCGGCTCACAACATAAGCGGTAATTCTCTTATCGCCCGGGGCGTCTTCGCGAATGATGACGTGGCTCTGGCGCACGGCCGGATGATGGGCGATGACGGACTCGATCTCGCCGAGCTCGATACGAAAGCCGCGTATCTTCACCTGTTCATCGATTCGCCTCAGAAACTCTATATTGCCTTCGGGGCCGTAGCGGACAAGATCACCCGTTCTGTAAAGACGTGAGCCCGGATTGTCGCTGAGCGGATTGGGTATGAGCTTTTCAGCGGTCAGATCCGGATTGTTTATATAGCCGGCCGTCAGCGCGAGGCCGCCAACGCACAACTCGCCGGACGCTCCTACCGGCGCCGGCCTGTTATCGGCGTCCAGCACATAAACAAAATTGTTCGCCGACGCTCGCCCGATCGGAATGTTGATCAGCCCGCTGTCGTTCCGCGAAGCCGGCGAGCCGACTTCAAAGATGCAGCAGTTGATCGTCGCCTCCGTCGGACCGTAGCCGTTATAAACCGTGCAGTCGGCTGGAAGCGATTCGAATATTTGATCCACCGCGCTGCCGGTCAACTGCTCGCCCCCAAGATGCACCAGCTTCAGCGTGTCGAGCCTTCCTCCTGCCGATATCACTTCCTTGAAGAACATCGGAGTGGAGTGAATCGTGTTGATGGAGTGTTCCGTAATGTACTCGGCGTACCGCGAAGTATGGGTAATTTCCGACTTGTCCAGAAAGTGCAGCTCGCCGCCGAAGAGCACCGTGGTCAGGATTTCAAACGCGCCGAAATCAAACGACTGCGAGAGATTTTGGAGAACGCTGGTCTGCTCGCTGAAACCGAAATAGTCCTTGCTCCAGTGAAGCAGCGGCATAAGATTGCCGAACGTTATAGGAACGCCTTTCGGCCTTCCGGTCGAACCCGACGTATAGATCACGTATGCGGTCTGACTTGCCGCTTCAATGCTTGCAGGTACAACAGCCGCCGGAGCTGCATCCTTATCGCGGTAATCGGACCAGTCACGGAGGCTCGCGTTGAGCCCCGCGGATTTATCGTTCTTATCTTCGAGCTCGTCGAGACAGATCACGTGCTTCAACCGCGGGCTTGCTTCGGCGACCTTCAAAGCCTTATCGAGATACTTTGCTTCGGTGATAAGCACTTCAGCTCGGCAGTCGGCTATCACAAAACCGATGCGATCGACGGGATGCGCGGGATCGATGGGAACGAACCCATTTCCTGATTTCAATATGCCCAGCACTCCGGCCAGGAAATCAGGCGTCGGATCGGCCATCAATGCAATTATTTGGGCAATCATTCGGGCAATTACTCGGCCTTGCGATTCGCTTTTCATTTCATTCTTCGCTTGTGGGAAGACCCGTGACTCGACAAACATAGCTGCTCCAGCAACGCAGTTCCTGAGGGAGTCGGTTTGATTTCCAGCCCACCGATGAATTGGTGGGGAGGACATAAGGTTTGCCGACGCGTGATGACCGCGTAGCGGTCATTTGAATTTAGCCCACCGATTTATCGGTGGGATTCGTTCGCGACGCCCCAGTCCCGAAGGGACGACAATAGCCCTTCGGGAGGTAGAATCATTTGCCAAAAACCACCGAAATCTAGAAAGGACCGGATTCCAGGTTCACGAATGAATCCGTCGCGGGAAGGGCCTTCTCCCACACTTCCGCGGGTTGCTCCTTGTAACGCAGGGTCTTCAGCGGACGCGCGATGCTCTCCAGGCTTATTCCCTTTCGCAATGCGGTCAGGATTCCCGCCGCCTCAGCATAGCTGCGTGCTTCGACGACATTACGTAGTCCCAACTCTTCTTGCGTCACCTCAAAAATCGTCCGGTTTTCCTGAACCGCGATGATGGGAATCTCATGCTTCTGCGCGTAGATTGCCGGTATTCCTCCAAGCGAGGTCGCAGGCATTACGATCGCCGTCACGTTATGTATGTTGAGCAAATCGACGAGGCGGCAATTGGACGGAGGCCGAACGTGAGGCGCGCGTTGAAGCCCGATCAGCACACACGCAAGACCGCTTGCGGAAGCGAACTCGCCCGCCGCCCTTGCATCGACTACATTGTGCCGGAGATCGAGATCGTGAATATTGGTCAACGGCGCGTGCGCCGATGGAACTCCATATCGCCTGGTAACCGAATAGGAGATGACCGCTTCAACGCCGCCGACCGGATTCGGGAACTGGCCGTCGAAGTGATTGGCGTATTCCTCGAATGACAGGTCTTGAATATTGCTCGTCAGCGCGATCGCGGTGGCGCCTCTTTGCAGCAGCTTCTCACACGCTTCGAAGATTACACCGGGGTTGTCAACGGTTCCGACAAACGCGCCCGACTGATTCTTGACGCAGCGGCCTCCGATCGGCTTCTCGGTGACTATGCAGTCGATGATATTCGCGCCGTGAACGGCCCTGACCGTGTTGACTACGTTGAACACGATGTCGAGCTTCTTCGGATCGGACTTCTCAACGATCAGGCCGATCTTGTTGGACTGCGGCAGGTGAAGATCCACGAGACCCCTGCAAAGAAGGTCTATTGTGAGTCCGTCGGTGTACACGACGTTGTCGCTGTTGAGGCCGATGAAATTTGACGCGTTTACCGAGTTTGGATGCGTGATCAGATAGTCGGTCGTGGCCGCCAGCAGGTTTGTGACCGGCGCGGCGTCTCCCGCATAACCCCCGATGCTGCATCCGATCCCGGTCGGAATGATGTTCAGTACGGCGCTCTTACCGCCGTGGTATGCTCGCGGGCCGGGTGAAAACGGGTAGTGCGACTCCGTGTCGCTGCTCGTGACTTCGAGCACGATCTCGTCCGCTGTGGTCTTAGCGATGTACCACCGAAGAGCCGTGGGGCCAATCGCTTTCTCTATGATTTCTGGTAACGACCGGGCGTCATCGACGTCCGCTCTTCGGATTCGCTTCTGAGTGTTTTGGATCATTATCGTAGCTCCTTTATCAGCTCCGCCAGCTTTCCAGCTTTATCGTTCAGTTGATTAAAAGTCAGGACGTTATTGCCGAATACCGCGGCAACCTTGTCCGGAGTTCGCTTCACCTGCCGCTCCAGCAACTCGAAGAAGGACACGGATCGTGAATAGTCGATGCCGGTATTGCTCCACGGGCCGAGCAATCGCCGGCGTTCCATGTCGCTCAACAAGTTCAGGCTCGATATTCTTTGATTGAGATCGGCCGAGATTGCGCCGAGCAGGTTGGTCAAGTGGCTCAGCATCCGCTCAATCGCGGCTTCGTCGAAGCGGCTGCCGTCATAAATCAATTGCAGAGACAACTGCTGCCCGGGCGCCACGCCGAGAGTCAAAGGGTAGTTGGTCTTCTCAACCGCGTTGACTTCATCGATCTCTACGCTCCACTCGCGCGCGCCGAGCGATTCGGCGACCGGGTAGTTCTCGAATACCAGGATGCTTTCAAACAACGCCGTTCCACGCGGAACGTCGCTCCATCCCTGTACCTCGACCAGCGGACTGTGCTCGTATTGGCGCATCTCCGCCAGTTGCGATTGAAGGTTTTCGAGCCACGACAGCACCGTCGCTTCCGGCCGCACTTGAACTCGAACGGGAAGCGTATTGATGAACAACCCAATCATCGATTCAACGCCCGGCAACTCAGGGGGCCGGCCGGAAGAGGTAGCGCCGAAAGCAACGTCGCGCTCTCCGCCATAAGCGCTGAGCAGCAGCGCCCACGCGCCCGCAACGACCGTATTCATCGTCAACTGGCGTTCTCGAGTCAGGTTCTTGAGGGCGGCCGTCGCCGAGCGCGACAGTAACGCGCGCCGGCTGCCGGGAGCGGGGCTTTGTCGAGCGGAAGCGTCGTCGCGCTGCCCGAGGTCGATGACCGTCGGAGTTGAAAAGCCCTTCAACGCCCGCCGCCAGTATGCCTCGGCTTCCGACAGGCTCCTTTTCTGAAGCCACGCCAGATAGTCGCGATACGGACACGGCAGCGGCAGCTCGATCTCCTGACCGCTCCTGTACGCCTCGTAGAAGTTGAACACTTCGCCGAGCAGCACCGAGCCCGACCAGCCGTCAATCAATAAATGATGATGGCTCCAGAAAAACTTGTACGCATCATCGGCTATTCGAAAAAGCGACAGCCGCATCAAAGGCGGTTTGGTGACCTTGAAGCCCTGCCTTCGATCTTCGATGAGCTGATCCTGAAAACCCTGCGCCTGTTCGGCCTGCGAGAGATCACGCCAGTCGTGCAACGCGAGAGGCAGTTTCACTTTTCGAGCCACTACCTGAAGCGGTTTCTCCAGGTTGTTCCATACGAACGCGGTCCGCAAAATCGGGTGCCGTTCCAGAACACGCTGCCAGGCTCGCTCGAACGCGTCGACGTTCAACCCTTTCAGAGTGCAGCCGATCTGGGTCACATAGACCCCGCTTTCAGGCGCAAGCTGGCTGTGAAACAGCATGCCTTCCTGAAGCGAAGTAACCGGATAGACGTCTTCTATGTTTTTGTTGCTCATTCCGCTTCAACCTTCCAGTTCAACTTCGAGCAGCGCCCTGTCGAGATCCGTCTGATTGAGCTGCGCGAGCGGAAAGTCGGAGGGGGTATATCCGCCCGCTTCCTCTGAAGTCGCGTGCTCGATCAGCTCCTTCAAGGCTTGTATGCACCTGCCGGCGAGTTTATTTATCGTTTCCGGCCGATGCAGGTTCGTGCTGTAAGTCCAGTGCAGGTGCAGCCTGCCCTCGGTAACGCTCGCGCTGATGTCGATCAGGTACCGACGCGCTCCCGCGAGGCTTCGGTTCGGCCCAGGCAACTCGGCAGCGGGCGCGAATACCGTTTCGTTGAGCACCTCGTCCAGCCTGCCGAGGTAGTTGAATACAACCTCCGAATCGCCTTGCTGCTTCAACAGGGAGGAAACAGAATCGTCCGGGCTCAAATACCTGAGGATTCCGTAGCCTATTCCGCGCCTGGGAACGCTCCTCATCTGTTCCTTCACGCTCTTCAACTTCTCGCCCAGTCCGCCCCGCTTCACATCCAGAACCAGCGGATAGACACTCGTGAACCATCCAATCGTCCTCGTCAGCTCGATCCCCTCGATGATCTCTTCCCGGCCGTGCCCCTCCATCTCGATCTTCACTCTTTCGCCGCCGGTCCACTGGCTCAACGCCTCGGCCACCGCGCACAACAGCACTTCTTGAATCTGCGTCCTGTACGCGTTTCCGACGCTCGTCAACAGCGTCCTGGTCTCCTGCTCGCTGAGGCTCACCGTTGTAACTCGACCTGAATTCACGAGGTTCCGACCGCCGAGATAATCGGCCGGCGCCCGCGCGACTCGCGCGCGCGACCGCTCGCTCCAGTACCGCGAGTCTTCCTTCATCTCTTCGCTGCGTGCGTATTCGACAAGCGACTCGGCCCAGTCCTTGAATGATGTGGTCTTGGGACCCAGCGACGCCTCTTTTCCCTGGCTGAGGTTTTCATATGCACGGTTGAGGTCTTCCAGCAGCACTCTCCAGCTCACGCCGTCGACTACAAGATGGTGGCTCGCCAGCAGCAGCCTTGCCGCAGCCGATTCGCCGAGATCGATCAACACCACGCGCATCAAAGGCCCGTCGTTCAAATCGAGGCTCGATTGCGCTTGCGACGCGGCCTGCTCGATGGCGGCTCGCTTCACGCTTTCGGGCAACTGGCCGAGTTCGATCAACGTGAACGGCGTATTGGACTCCGACGCGGAATTCTCCTGTATCCAGCTTTCGCCCTCGAGATGGAATCGCATTCGCAGCGCGTCGTGGTGTTCCAACAGAATGTCGACAACCCTGCTCAATACTTCGGGATCAAGCCGCTCCTTTAACTCCAGCATCAACGACTGATTGAAGTGATGCGGATCGGGGATCCGTTGTTCGAAGAACCAGTGCTGGATCGGAGTCAGCGGCACGGGGCCGGTTACCGTTCCCTGAAACGAGGTGATGAACGGCGCGGACTCCGCGACTGCCGCGAGTTCGGCTATCGTTTGGTGCTCGAAAAACTGCTTCGGCGTAAGGTGAATGCCCGCCTGATTCGCTCGCGCGATAATCTGGATGCTAATGATCGAATCGCCGCCCAGCTTGAAGAAGTTGTCATGGATGCCGACTCGGCCGATGGCGAGCACAGTTGACCAGATGCTCGCCAGGGTTTCTTCGATCTCGTTGCGAGGCGCGACATAACCGTCATCAGATCCGCTGTCGCCGTAGGAGGGCGGGGGCAGCGCGGCTCGATCAACCTTGCCGTTCGACGTGAGAGGAAGCGAACGCAGGATGACGAAGAACGACGGAATCATATACTCCGGAAGCTTTGCGCCGAGGTAGTTCCGTAGTTGATCGGTCGTGAGATTCGCCCGCTGATCGGGAACTACGTAGGCGACAAGCCGCTTGTGATCCGCGCCTTCTTCTCTCGCCGACACGACCGCTTCCTTGATCGAAGGATGCTGACTCAACACGGCCTCGATCTCGCCGAGCTCGATTCTGAAGCCTCGAATCTTCACCTGATGGTCGCTTCGTCCGAGGTATTCGATTATTCCAGTATGCAGGTGTCGCGCGAGATCGCCCGTTCGATAGAGCCTTTCTCCAGACGCGCCGAAGGGGTTCGGTACGAACTTTTCGGCGGTTAGATCCGCGCGATTTAGATACGCTCGCGCCAACCCGTCGCCTCCAATGTACAACTCGCCGGGAACCGCCGCCGGAACCGGCTCCAGGCGAGGATCGAATAAATAGAGCCGCGTGTTGGCGATCGGCCGGCCTATTGGAACCGCGTCCGTGAATGCGGCATCGGCCGGAACTTCGTACGCGCACGATCCGACCACCGCTTCCGTAGGGCCGTACTCATTGATCAAGCGCGTCTTCGCCGAGTGAGTGCGCCACAGGCTGAGGCTCTTTCCGAATAGCGCTTCACCGCCAATCACGAGCACGTTCGTTCGCCCGGCGGCCTCGGCCGGCGGCAAGAACGCATTCAGAGTTTCGAGGTGCGCCGGTGTGATCTTGAGCAGGCTCAAATCGCGCTGCGCCCGCAGGGCTTCGCTCAGAGATTCGACGCCGGCATCTTCCGGCAGCAGAGTTATCGGCTTGCCCGTCAACAAAGGCGCGAAAAGACTCGTCACGGTCAGATCAAAGACCAGCGGCGAGTGGACCAGGCTGCCGTTGCCTGTTGCGACGGCATACTCGGCGATGCTCCAGCTCAAATAGTTGACGACGCCGCGATGAGTGATCATCACGCCTTTCGGCCGTCCGGTTGAACCCGACGTGTAGATTACATACGCGAGATTGTCGGGATGAACTTGAGCCGATAGGTTCGTTTGCGCTTCGGTTGAGATCGCCTCCCAATCGGAATCGATATAGATCGTCGCCGGCGAGTTCGCGGGCAGCGCATTCGCCAGACGCTCTTGAGCTATCACAACCGCTGGACGCGCGTCGTCGAGAATGAACGCCAGCCGCTCGCCGGGATGCGCGGCATTGAGAGGCAAATAAGAAGCGCCGCTCTTGAGGACGCCCAGAATGGCCACAACCATATCGGGCGATCGATCGAGAAACAACGAAACTATGGCGTCCGATCCGAAGCCCTGCCTGGACAAGTGATGCGCGAGTTGATTGGCTCTGGAGTTCAACTGGGCGAAGGAGAGCTGCCCGTTACCCATCACGACGGCGATGCCGTCCGGCGTCCGATCGGCTTCTTCCTCGAAAAGGTGATGAATACATTTATCTTCAGGATACTCCGCCGCGGTGGAGTTGAACTCTACGAGGAGCCTTCGGCGTTCGATCTCGCCCAGTACGTCCAGTTCCGACACAAGCGCATTCGGGGCCTTTGCCGCGTGCTTCATCAAGGCCTTGAACTGTTCCGCGAGGCGCTCGATATCCGCGCGGCGAAAGAGCTCCGGATCGTACTGGAACTCCGTTGCCAGCGACCCGTCGCCGGCGAGACACGAAAGCATCAACTTGTGGGGCTCGAAGCAATCACGCCGCGCGAGAACCGAGAACGACACCCCGCCTTTGGTTATCGGCGACGGCGCTTCCTCGAACTCAAATCCTATTCCGGCATCGGAATCCGCAAGAGCTGTCATGCCGCTCTGTTCGGGAATCAGATATTCCTGCCAGTCATAGGCTTCGCCGGTCGCTTCTTGAATAGCGCCGATCACCTGGCTGAAGCTCTGGTTTGCTTCGAACGTGCATCGAATAGGCGCCCACTTTGCGAAAAGCCCCATCGCATCGCGAAGCTCATCGTATTTCCTGCCGTCCACCAGATACGCCGTCGTGATGTTGCTTTGAGCCGTCAACCGCCATAACAGCGTCTGAAAGCAGGCGAGCAGAAATACGGGCTTCGAACAGCCGTTGTTCCGCGCGGCGCTCTCGATTGATCGGACGGAATCATCGTCGATGAGAGTCGAGATCGACGCGGGCTCGAACGCCGCTCTCAGTGAAGGGGTTGTTTCGAACGGCAGTCGCGGCGTGACCGGGTTCGCCGTCTTTTGCCGTGTCCAGTACTCTCTTCCAACCTTGCCGCTTTCGTCCTCGAGAAGCTCGTTCTGCCATTCGGAGAACTGAAGGTAGTCAACTATGTTCTCCTCGGATGACTCATCATTTGAGTTTGCGCCGTAGCGGCTTGCCGATTCTGCGCCGTAGCGGTTTCCGATCTCGCGGAATAGGTTCCCAAGCGTGTGAGCGTCCGCGCACAACGACGGAAGGCTAATCGTCAGAACGCGCTCTTGCGCCGCCAGCGAAACGAGACAGCATCGAATCACCGGGCCCGTCTTGTAGTCGAAGGGTTCGCCGGCTTCTTCTCGAAGAATCTCGTCGATCGCCGCGATGGATTGAGAGAGATCACCATTCGCATCGAGATCGAGCACGGAGCCGGTCAGATCGATTTCACGCCACGCAAAACGCGGCTCGTCGTTGACTACTTGAACGGGCAGCCTTATGCCGGGAGAGCGGTGATAGGTCGTGCGGAGTATGCCGTGCCCGTCGACAATTGCTTGCAGAGCCGCTTTCAAGGCGTGAGGGTTCGAAGCGCCCTCGAGCCGAATCGCTATTTGCGCGCGATAAGCCGAGCTGCGCTGCCCGAGCAGCCAGAGTCGAGCCTGCTGCGGTGAAAGCCGATATCCGCTGATCTGATTTTCCAAGTGTCCTCCGTGTGTACCGGCTAAAAGTAAGCAATCTTCGAGTCGCGTAGCGTCGTGTGCACCGGCAAAAAAGCGGCTGCGTAGTTAGAGTCGCGGCAGCGATGATTGATCGCCCCTTTGGGGCCCTGAAGTTTGGCCATTCGAAGAAGGAACAGTGAAAGCCCCGAAGGGGCACGAGTTAATAGCCGGGGGCCAGCGTAGCGCAGCCCCCGGTACGATCGCCGAAAGAAGTTCGCGCCCTGAAGGGGCGCCCCTTTCCTTAATCCATGCAGGCCGCAACCCCGTTGGGGTTGGCGCCAATTACCTACCCTTTCCCAAGGTAGGCGAATACGCCAACCTTGGGCTGACTTTCACAACGCCTTTGGGGTTGATCGCCCCTTCGGGGCCTTGCAGGCAGGATGCCTGCGCTCCCAGGTGTCAAACTTCAGTATGCGACCGCTAGCGCGGCCGCATACTCCAGAAAATCGCCCGAACCTCCCGCGGGCAGACGGCACCGCCGACCTATGGCCGGTACGGTAGCTCGCCCGGCTCTTCGTGAAGCCGCTCCCATTCGCGAGGACGACGCTTCTTTCCGTGGCTGATTTCAAGCGCCGGGCTACGCAAGGCGGACTGCTGAGTCGCGTGCAGATGCTGCAGGTATTCGTAAGTGGACGGCAGTTGCTCCAACAACGTCTGCTGCTCGTTCTTGATTCGCACGAACTCATCCAGAGCTTTGGCGCGCGACTCAGGCCGATACAACAAGCGTGAATGCGGCCTCTCCGGCAGAAATCCCATTCCCGCGAAGATGCAGTAGTAACTGCCGTTCGTCCAGAAGTTTCGAAACTCAGTGTCGAACGAACCGTAGTAATCGTCTTCGTTATAGCTAGGAGGATTGACCGGCAAGCCTGCCTTGTACAGTGAGATCTTCTCTTTCAGGTTGTCGCTGAGGAAAAGCTCGTTCTTGTTGGCCCGCCAGAACGGCGTGTCCTCCCTGGTTGTCGTGAAGTAATGGGACTGCACAAAATCGCGGCAATCGTCGAACATAAACTCGACGTCCCGGTTGAATGCCTCGATTCGAACCGGATCAAGAGTCTTTGTTGGAAAATGCTTCGCGAGCTGATATATCGCCGCCGTGATGAAATAGATCCCGGTGGACTCGAGCGGCTCCAGGAAACAGGACGAGAGCCCGATCGAAACGCAGTTATTAACCCACGCGCGGCGGTTGCGTCCGGTTCGGAACCGAATCTTGTTGAAGTTCACCGCGGATTCGTTCAATCCCCACAGCGCGCAGTAGTCTCGAGCCGCCTCGTCTACGGTAGCGAACTTGCTCGAATAAACATAGCCGGAGCCGAACCTCGTCAGCATCGGAATCTTCCACGTCCAGCCCGCCTTCATCGCTATCGCCGAAGTGTAGGGCTCGATCCCGACTTTTTCATCGTCGTTCGGAACGGCCGCCGCAACCGCGCTGTCGCATAGCAGATGATCGTTCATATCGATGAACGGTTCGCCGAGCGCCTTGTTGATGAGCAGGCCCCTGAACCCGGTGCAGTCGACGAACAGATCGGCCGTGAGGTTGTTGCCGCGAACTGTGTGAACCGATTTTATGTAGCCGCGCTCATCGAGCTCGACCTGATTCACCTCGTCGGTGATGTGGTTGACATCCCGCTCCTTCGACCAGTTGCCGAGAAACTCAGCTACCAGATGCGCGTCAAAGTGCCAGGCGTGAGGCACCGCTCTTGTGTGATCCATGAACAACGGCGACTTCTTTGCGTCGAGCAGCGGAGGCTCGCGGAAGCATGCATAATCCACGGGCTCCTCCGCGCCGTTCGTCTCCAGGAACCAGTACTGCGGAAGCGGCACTCCGTCGATGCTCGGCAGTATTCCGAACGGATGATAAAAATGATTGGGAGCGCCGTTCTCGCTCTTTCGCCAGTTGACGAATTTGACCGCCGATTTGAAGGAGCCGTTGACGTGCTGCATCCATTCATACTCGGGAATACCGAGGAAATCGAAAAACACCCTTTGCAGATTGGGGACCGTCGCTTCTCCAACGCCGATCCTCGGTATAGTCGGCGCTTCAAGCACGGTGATATTCAATTGGTGTCCGAATGCTTTGGCCAGGTAGGCGGCCGTCATCCAGCCCGCTGTTCCCCCGCCGACAATCAATACATCTCGAATCGGTTCGTTGTGATTATTCATAGAAGGTCCTTTTTGACGAAAGTAAATTTTCAGGTTGAAAGAAACTCAGTGCGCGGAGCTCGAGAATTACTACAGATCCTGAGCGCCGAAGGTGCGGCCAAATCGACGAAATTATTTCGTGAAGCTATATTGCTACGCCGGTATGGTCAAAGGCAGCGGCTTGATGCTCTTGAGCTTGTTCAGATTGAATTCGTTGAGCTTCTTTTTTTCGCCTTGTCCGATGTTCGCGGCGGCGGTTTGACGCGCCTCCGCGGCTTGAACCGGTGCAACAGCCCTCAGGTACGGACAGATCGAAGTCGTGAGCATAACTCTGGCGCGGTTAACGAAACGAAATTCGGCTTCGACGCCCGCCTGGTGAAAAATATCACGCATCGCTGTCTTGCCATCTATGAGATCCAGGAACTTGCGCACGGAGGAATCGGGATCGGCCGCCGGAATTCGCGTGCTTGAGAACCTGTGATACCTGCCGGTGTAGTCGCGGATGTAGCTCGTCTGCGCCGCTTCGTTTTTCTCGAATACGGTGTCGAGGAACTCTTCGCACACGTCGTGCTCGGACTTTCTGGGCCGCCCGGAATCGCTGCGCTGCAAAAAGAACCAGAGCATCGGCGACTTGTCGAGCTGCAAGAGATTCGAAATCTGCCATCGAACCGTGTCCGGCAGCGAGTAATAAGTTTCCGCGACAGCCGGGTCATCGAACTCCATATTCCAGTCGTATCTTCGCAGGCCCCTGTCGAACTGGTTGAGGCAGGGCAGAAGAATCTCGAGGCCGGAGCCCGCCGCCATCTGTTCAAGCGAGTCGACCGTGTAGCTGTACAGAACGGGTTGGAGCAGGCCGTCCGCGAACATGGACTCCGGGCTGTCCTCGAATCCTGCCAACGATTTTCGCATTAGATCTTCACGAGGAAGACCCGCCAAAATCTTTCTTGCGATCGGCAACTCCCAGTCGAAATCGACCTTTTCCGAACCGAAGCCCATCAGCCTGACCGCTTGCTGGAACGCAACCGGGACGATCCAATGAAACCGGTTGTAGACCATCAGCTCCATAACGCCCCGCGGCTTTAGCGCCTCCGCCAATCTGTCGAGCGTCGACTGTGGATTGGCGTTGTGATGAATCACGCCCGTGCAAACGACATAATCGAACTCTTCCTTATAAGCAGTCTGATTGATGCTCTCATTCCTCAACTCGAGATTCTCGATACCCAACTGCCTTGCCGTGTCCTCGCAGATATCAAGCGAGTTGATCGACACATCCGAGCCGATCACCGTCGCCGTCGGAAACTTCAGCGCGGTCATTACGGCCTGGTTGGTTCCGCAGCCCGCAACCCATATAGAAGCGCCGTCTGGAAGCGTGTCGTGTCGCCAATCGCCAATCTCCTGGCTCAGCATCATCGTGTAAAGACGCGGATGCCTGACCACGTCGAGCCTCGAAGGGGACCATGGATATGGAAACCTCCCGTAGAAACCCGCGTTCAATCGATCAACGGAATTGGCGGTATCCACGAGCAGAACATTATTCTCATCGCTTCGCAGTGTCATTATTGCCTCCAACAGGTTTTATTCCGGACGCCCTACATCCCCGAGGGGATGCTCGATTAATAGCCCCGCTTAGTCATAAGCCAGCATTTCAGCCATCGACACGAGCAGTTTGCGTTCTCCGGCAAAGGCGTTGCGCCCGTGCGCGGTCAGCAGATTGTCCAGCATCAGGATGTCGCCTCGCTGCCATTGAAACGCGACCTCTAATTCGGCATATACCGCCAGAATCTCCTGCATGATCGAGTCGTCGATCCGAGAGCCGTCGCCGAAGTAGCAATTCCTCGGATAGTCCTTCTCATTGGTGAACAGTATCTTCAACGACTCTCGCGTGCCTGGATCCAGACAGGAGACATGCCAGTGCTGCGCTTGATTGAACCAGGTCATCTCGCTGGTGATCGGATGTTTCACTACAGCCGGCCGCACCGACCACGTTTGGAGCCGATCTCCATCCAGCCATTCGAACTCCATCGCGGCCGCCCGGCAACGCTCTTCTGCTTCCGCCCTCGTAGACACTCGAAAGACCGTTCGCCAGTCGAGTCCGAGGCCGGTTCCGTAGTTCCGAACATACATGACTTTCTTTTCGATGAAGCGCTCCCTGATCGCGGGTTCGATGAGCTCGAACACTTTTCGGCTGTCGGCTATAGGGGTTTCTCCGCCTCGATCCGCGGGCTTCAGGCAGCCAAACCATATCTTTCTCGGCCACGTCTGATTGAATGAATTCTCGTTGTGCCAGAGCACTTGTTTGTCGGGAGGATAAAAGACAGGCGTGTAGACCTTGTCGCTTATCGAGTCTCGAACGTGCTCCCCGTTTTCATTGAACAGATTGGGACAAAGCGAGGAGGCGAACCGCTCGAAAGCATCGACCGACGCGACATCGAATCCGCGAAAGAGTATCGCTCCATGCTTCAACAGCTTTTCTTCTATCAGCGGACGGCTGCCGGCCGCCCAGTCGATCAAGTCAATGCCGTCGATGCGCGGTTCAATCACCAGCGGAAGATCGCGGTCGTATCTCAACGGAGACGACTTTACGACATCTTCTTTCGGCAGACTCACCGTTTTGGGCTTCACCCGCTTGAACATCGCGGGCGCGCTGAATTGAAGGCTTTTGTCGCTCATACCGTGAACCTTAAAACTCGACTTCAAGCAGCGCCTTGTCGAGCGCTTGTTGATCAAGCTGCGCGAGCGGAAAATCGGATGGCGTGTAGTCGCCCGCCCCCTCGGACCGGCTGTGATCGATCAATTCCTGGAGCGCTTCTCTACAGTCTTCGGCCACCCTCTTGATGGTCTCCCGGCGGTGCAGGTTTGTGCTGTAAGTCCAGTGCAGATACATACGGCCCTCGGTGACGCTGGCGCTTACGTCGATCGCGTACTTGCGCTTTCCGTCCAGGCTTCGATTCGGGCCCGGCAGCTCACTCGAAGATTGAAATCGAGTTTCCGTGAGCACTTCATCCAGTTGCCCGAGATAGTTGAAGATGATCTCGCCCTCGCTGCTCCGCTTCATTTCGGACAGTTCCCCTCCGGGGTCGGACAATTCCCCTCCGGGGTCGGACAATTCCCCTTCGGGGGTCAAATACTTCAGTATGCCGTAGCCGATTCCCTTAGCGGGCGCGCTTCTCAGTTCTTCCTTGACGCTCCGGAGTTTTTCTTCCCATCCCTGGCCGCTCTTGAGTTCGATCACCGCCGGATAAACGCTCGTGAACCAACCGACGGTTCGCGTCAGGTCAAGGCCCTCGATTACGTCTTCCCGTCCGTGGCCTTCCATGACCAGCTTCACCTTCTCTTTACCGGTCCAGTTGCTCACTCCGATTCCGATCGCACACGCCAGCACTTCCTGGATCTGGGTCCGGTACGCCTCACATACGCTCGTCAGCAGTTCCCTGGTGTTGACTTCGCTCAAACTAACCGTCACGACTCTTCCGCTCCCGACGTTGTTGTCTCCCTGGGTGTAATCCACAGGCAAAGCATCGAGGGTATTCCAGGTCTTCTCTTCCCAAATACTTCTCTCGCTCTTGATCTCGTCGCTTGCCGCGTACTCGATCAACGCCTCGGCCCACTCCTTATATGAAGTTGTCTTCGCACCCAGATCGACCGTCTGATGCTCCACTGTCTGTTCGTACGCTCTTGTCAGATCCTGCAACAGAATCCTCCAGCTTACGCCGTCCACGACCAGATGGTGTATCACCAGCAACAATCTCGAGCCTCTTTCTCCCAGATCGATCGTGAACACTCGAACCAGCGGGCCTTCTCTCAAATCGAGGCTTTTCTGCGCGTCGGCCGCCGCCTGCTCTATCGCCTCTTTCTGCCTGCCAGGATCAATTTCCGCCAAATCCAAAACGCCGAAGATCGTGTTCGTCTCGGATTCGAGATTTTCCTGCGTCCATCTCCCGCCTTCTTGCGCAAATCTCATCCTCAAAGCATCGTGGTGCTCCAGCAAACGGGCCGCCGCTTGATTCAGCGCGCCCGGATCGAGCCGCTCCTTGAGCTCGAGTATCAAAGATTGATTGAAGTGATCAGGATCGGGCAGTCGCTGTTCGAAGAACCAGTGCTGGATCGGCGTCAGCGGCACGCTGCCGGTAACCGCTCCTTGAAGGGAGTTGATCGTAGACGCCGTGCCTGCGACCGCGGCCAGCTCCGCGATGGTCTGATGATCAAAGAATTGTTTCGGCGTGAGTCTGATTCCCGCCTGGGTTGCCCGCGCGATTATCTGGATGCTTATGATCGAATCGCCGCCGAGCTTGAAGAAGTTGTCGTGTATGCCGACGTGCTCGACACCAAGCACCTGCGACCAGATCTTTGACAGCGTCGCTTCGAGTTCATTGCGAGGCTCCACAAAAGACGCATCAAGCTTATCGATCTCCTGTTCCGGAGCAGGCAATGCCTGGCGGTCGAGTTTACCGTTCGCCGTAAGCGGCAGACGTTCCAACTTGATGAAATGTCCCGGCGTCATGTAGTCCGGAAGCTTGGAACTCGCCAGGGAATGCAATTCGTCTAAGTCGAGACCCGCCGGCTCGGCGGGCACTACATACGCGACCAGCCGTTTATGACCGGCTTCATCTTCTCTTGCGATTACGACTGCCTCCCGCACCGAGGGATGCAGGCGGATTATGGCTTCGATCTCGCCGAGCTCGATGCGGAAGCCGCGTATCTTGACCTGATGGTCGATGCGGCCCAGATACTCGATGCCGCCATCGCGCTGATACTTTCCAAGATCGCCGCTCTTGTACATTCTCGCGCCGGCGGCGCCGCCGAACGGGTCCGGCCTGAAGCGATCCGCGGTTAGATCCGGATGGTTCAGATAACCTCGAGTTATACCTCCGCCCGCCACATAGATTTCGCCGCTCACTCCCGGCGGAGCCAATCGCATCGCGGAATTGAGCAGATACACCTGCCAGTTGTGAATCGCGCGGCCGATCGTACTTCCGCCATCTGTTTCGCTCGCGGACAACGGGTGATGAGTCACGTGAACGGTGGTTTCCGTGATCCCGTACATATTGACCAGGGCGGGTTCAACATCTCCATTGCGATCGAACCACGGCTTCAGGAGCTGGGGATCCAGCGCCTCGCCTCCGAAAATTACATTCTTGAGTACAAGACGGTCCTTAGCGGCCTGCGTCTCGGCGGCAGCGATTAGCTGTCTGAAGGCCGATGGAGTTTGGTTGAGTACCGTCACTCCCTGGCTGGAAAGAAGCGAGTAGAACGCCGCCGGATCGCGGCTCACCCAGTACGGCACGACGACGAGCCGCGCGCCGTACAGCAGCGCTCCCCATATCTCCCATACGGAAAAATCGAACGCGCAAGAGTGAAACAGGGTCCACACATCCGTTTCATCGAAGCTGTAGTGCTCTCTGGCGGCATCAAAGAGTCTTACAACATTGCGATGCGTGACCAGTACCCCTTTCGGTTTGCCGGTAGAGCCCGAGGTATAGATGACATAGGCCGCATTATCCGGTTCGGACGCCGCGCCGAGATTCCAATGGTCGTGATCGGCCGGCCGCTGGAGCGCTTCGACAATGATGGTTTGTTCGACGGCGCCGTCAACGTTCGCGGCCAACGATTCTTGAGTTATCAGGACTTTCACATTGGCATCGCTCAGCATGAAGGCGATGCGGTCACTCGGATACGAAGGGTCGACGGGCACGTAAGCCGCTCCCGCTTTCAGCACACCCAGAAGCGTCACGAGCAACTCCGGTCCCCTCTCTAGATAAATCCCGACCAGAGTCTCAGCGCCCGCCCCGAGCGCCCTTAGATGCCTTGCCCGCTGATTCGCCTTTGCGTTCAAGCCGGCGTAAGTCAGCGCTTCACTCTCATACTCGACCGCGACTCGGTCGGAGTTCTCTTCAGCTTGCTCTTCGAACAGCTCGTGAAGGCAAGTTGCTTCTTTGTGGGTCTCACTCGCGCTGTTCCACTCCTCGATAACCCGCCGCCGCTCCGAGTCGCTCAGTATCTCCAAGTCTCCGACGAGAGCGCGGGGGTTTTTCGCGGCGTTCTTTATTAGAGTTTGAAAATATCGGGAGAGCGCTTCGATGTAATCGTCGTGAAATAAATCCGGATCATAATGGAACTCGGCGAAGTGAGAATCGCCCTGACTATAACAGGACAGCTTGATCTTGAATGGTTCGAAACAGGCCTGCTGTCGATATATGGAGAACGCGACGCCGTCGGCCGTAATCCTGGACAACCGATCCTCGAACTCGAATCCAATCGAACCGTCGTGATCATCGCCGGTTCCGGAGGCTTCGGGAACGAAATATTCATGCCAGATCCCTGCTTCTTTCGTACCGCCTTCTATCGTTTTGACGATTCGGCTGAACGCCGCATCGTCCCGAAACAAACAGCGGATCGGGATCCACTTACCAAACAAACCCATTACGTCGCGGAGTTCCTCATATTTTCTGCCGTCAATCATCCGCTTGATCGAGATCTCAGCCTGGCCGGTCAAGCGCCACAACATCGTTTGAAAGCTGGCGAGGAGGAACGCCGAAGCGGAGCAATCATATCGTTCCGTAATTGCCGGCATCGCCTTTCGCGTTTCTTCATCAAAGGCAAATTGGAAGGAACGAAGCTGAAACGTCTTCTTTTTATCCGGTTTGTTTTCGAAAGGCAGATTGACCGTGATCGGACTCGCGGTTGATTGATTGAGCCAATAATGGCGTCCTTCGACGGAAGCGTCGCCCTCAAGCAATTCCAGTTGCCACTCCGAGAACTGTATGTACTCCACCTCTTCATCTGAAGGCTGCTCCGGAGTGTCCGCCGAACCGTAGCAGCGAGCGATCTCGCGGAAAAGAGTTCCAAGAGTCGACGTGTCCGCGCAAAGCGCCGGCAGCGTTACGACCAGTACATGTTTGTCTTCGGAGATCGCGATAAGGCGGCCGCGGACAAGCGGACCCGTTGTGTAGTCGCACGGCTGGTCCTCGTCGTCCCGCAATACCGTATTAAGCGTACGATCCAGTTTGTCAGCCGGCTGATCGGTTAAGTCCGCTTCGCTCCACGCGACGACGCCCTGATACGCTACAACCTGGACCGGCAGCCTTAAGCCGGCCGCTCGATGAAATGTCGTTCGCAATATTCCATGCCGGTTTACCACGGCGGAAAGAGCTGCTCTCAATTTGTCGGCTTTTAAGCCGCCCTCTATTAGAATTGCGCATTGAGCCCGGTACGTCTGGCTCCGCTGAGCCAGTACCCAAACGCGTGCTTGTTGTGGTGAAAGGCGATATCCAATAGTTTGATTCTGATTCTGCATCTATTTTCTCCGGCTGTTGACTTTCGACGAGGGGGGCAACCGTCGTGCAGCGGTATTAATTAAAGCCTTCTTGCTGCAAGCTGACCGTTCTTGGTTTGACTCTTTTCAGCATTGCGAGATTAGCTCGATCGGCCTTCTCTTTTTCCGCCAGTTGCTGTTGAATGTCGTTCTGCCGAAGCAGCATCTTAAAGTCGTCTACTTTTAGATCGGGCCGCGCTACGGCCTCTCTTAGAATTGATTCCAGGTGATTCGTCATCCGCTCGATGGTCCTGACCTCAAACAGATCGGAGTTATATTCAAACACACCGTCGATGCCCGTGGGTTTTTCCGAGAGCCAGCAGGTCAAGTCGAGCTTTGATATCGTCAGGTCATCCGGCAGTACCGTCAGAGTCAAGCCCGGTATTTCGATATCAACCCTCGGAACGTTTTGAAGCACGAACTTCACTTGAAACAGCGCCGCATACTTGAGACTGCGCTCCGGACTAAGAGTGCTCACGAGTTTTTCGAACGGGAGATCTTGATGCGCGTAAGCACCGAGCGAAATTTCTCGAACGCGCGCCAGTACCTGTCTGAACGTTTGATTGGCCGAGAGTTTGATCCGCAGTACGAGCTGATTTATGAAGAATCCGATCAAGCCCTCGATTTCGGGCCGATTCCGATTCGCCACGTCCGCACCGACCACAATGTCTTCATGACCGGTGTAGAAATACAGCATGATCTGAAAAGCCGTGAGCAGAGTCATGAAAAGAGTCGCGCCTTCTCGGGCTCCGAGCGCCTTCAGTTGACTGGTTAGCTCCTTTGAAAAGACCACCGGGTAACACGCGCCTCGAAACGACTGAGCACGCGGACGCGGTCGATCTGTAGGCAAATCTAGAAACGGCGGAGCGCCGGCGAGATGCTCTTTCCAGTACGAGAGGTGCGATTCCATCACCTCACCCTGAAGCCATTCTCGCTGCCAAACAGCGAAATCCGCGTACTGGATCGGCAAGTCCGGCAGCGGCGAAGGCTCATTCCGCGTGAATGCCTTGTAGAGCGCGCTGATCTCGCGAATAAACACTCCAAGCGACCACGCATCCGATGCGATGTGATGCATCGCAATAATCAGGATGGATTCAGTTCCAGTGAGCCGCAGAAGCCTTGCCCGAAATACGCCGCCGTTCGCAAGATCGAAATGAGTCTGTGATTCTTCAAAGATGTGCTGCCTGGCTCGCGGCTCTCGCTCGCTCTCCGGCAAATCGCGCAGATCGGTGATCGGCAGCTTCCAATAAGCGGGCGGCGAAATGACCTGCCTGGGCGTCCCATCTTCGGCGGCGAACCTTGTTCGAAGCACCTCATGGCGGCGCGTTATTTCGTTGAAGCACTTTTCAAGGGCTTCGAGATCGAGCAATCCGGTTACTTTCACGGTGGTCGAGATGTTGAAGAGCGAGGTATTCGGCTCGAATTTATCGAAGTACCAGAGCCGCTGTTGCGCGAATGAGAGCGGCAAATTCCGCGAGCGCGGCACAGGTAGAAACGGCGGCTCTTGCAGACCGAGCCCTTCTTTCAATTTTCCTTCGATCCGGCGCGCCAGCTCGGAAAGATTCGCGGTTTCGAAAATGATGCGCAACGGCAGATCGAGTTGAAACGCCTCTCGCATTCGCGAGATTACCTGAGTCGCCATCAACGAATGTCCGCCAAGACCGAGAAAGCTGTCGTCGGGCCCTACTTTTTCAACTCCGAGGACCTGGCTCCAGATGCTGGCCAGCAACTCTTCGACTGGAGTGCGAAGCGTCGCCCGCCCCTCGAATCTCTCCGATCCTGGATCGTCGAGCATCGCGAGCGCCCGCCGATCTATCTTGCCGCTGGGAAGGGTGGGCAAGGAATCAAGCACCACAATCGCGGATGGAACCATGTATTCTGGCAGCTCTGTTTCGAGAAACGCGCGAAGCTCCTCGGCCGGCCGAGCTTCGCTTGCGGATTCCTCCATCATCAGGGCCGCCGCCGGCATTATATATGCCGCAAGCCGGGGGCCGGTCTGCTCATCGTTCTTTATGACTACGGCCGCCTTGCGAACGAGTAAATGGGTAGAGAGCAGGGACTCTATCTCGCCCGGCTCTATTCGAAAGCCGCGGATCTTAACCTGACTGTCGGCGCGTCCCAGGTACTCGACGCCGCCGTCGTTCAAATGCTTCGCCAGATCGCCGGATCGATATAGTCGCGCGCCCGCGTTACAGCCGAACGGATCAGGCATGAACTTTTCGGCGGTCGATTGAGGAGTGTTCAAGTAACCGCGAGCCAGTCCCATGCCTCCAATATAAAGCTCTCCGGGCACGCCTTTCGGGACGAGCCGTCCCTTGGCGTCCAATAAGTGGATCCGCATATTCCCGATGGGATTGCCGATCGGAACCGTCGACCCCGAGATCGAGGGTCCGCATCGACGGAACGTCGCGTCGATCGAAGTTTCAGTCGGTCCGTAAAGATTAATAAGCTCCGTGTCAGGCAATCGCTCGAAAGATCGAGACCGCAGATCGGCGGTCAACGCTTCACCGCCGCAGAACATTCGCTTGAGGCTCTTGACCTTATCGAGATCTCTTTCCTGAAGCAGGATTCGAAACATCGAGGGCACCAGTTGGAGCACGGTGATCTCGTGTTGAATGACTCTTTCGATCAGCTTCTGGCTGTCCCGCTGCTCGTCCGGAGCGGCTAGCACCAGGCAAGCGCCGGTCATTAGCGGCAGAAATATCTCCCACACGGACGCGTCAAAACTGATGGATGTCTTTTGAAGCAGGCGGTCATTGCCGTCGACGGGAAATTCGTTCTGCATCCACAAAAGCCGGTTGCAAATCGATCGATGCGCAATCACCACGCCTCTCGGTGTTCCGGTCGTACCGGACGTATAAATCAAGTACGCCGGATTATCGGGAGTGACCGATGGCCGGGTATGCCCGAACGGCGCAGCCGTCTCCGCGGGGTCGAAATGGTCGATTACGACGGTCTTGATATCGCTCGCTGAGAATTCATCGCCCGCGCCGGCGGCGATCAGCAGCGCCCGAGCGCGCGAGTCTTTCAAAATAAAGGCTGTCCGCTCTTTCGGATAAGACGGATCGATCGGAACGTACGCCGCGCCGGCCTTCAAAGCTCCAAGCAGACCGATCACCATCTCCAACGACCGATCAACGCGGACCGCTACGATATCTTCCGGCCCGATGCCGAGACTGTTGAGCCGCGAAGCGAGATTGTTCGCTCTCGAGCTCAACTCACCAAAGCTCAATTGTCGGTCTTCGATGATCGCGGCGACGCTGTCCGGCGAACGCCCTGCCTGCTCTTCAAATCGCTCGTGCAGGCACTGGTGATTCCGGTAGTCGGCATCAGTGTTGTTGAAGTCGACCAGAAGCCGCCTGCGCTCGGCCTCTCCGATTATCTCGAGGTCGCCGATCTCGCGCTCAGGGCTTGCGGCGGAGCTGCGTAGCAACGAGCTGAACGATTCGGCGATGCGCTCGACGTCGCATCGATCAAATAGAGCAGAGTCGTAGTGGAATTGCAGAGCAAGCGTCTCGTTCAATTCCACGCAAGCCAGCCTCAGCTTGAAACGATCCAGGCAGTAGCTCAGCGTGGAAAGCGTGAATGCCGCGCCGCCGGCCGTGTATGCGGGCGTGGGTTCCTGATAGTCGAAAGCAATCGGAAAAAACTCCGGATCTTCGGTTTCCGCGGCTGCGTCCTCGCGCCTCGCGAAGCTGAAGACCTCCTGCCACTTAATTGCTTCGTCGATCGAGGCTCCGATCTCTTTCAACGCCTCGGCGAATGCCGCGTTGCGGTCGAAGTCCGCTTCGATTGGAACGTACTTCGTCAACGGACCGAGAGCGCTTTCGATCTCTTCGTCGGTTCTGCCGTGGCAGCCAACGCCTACGACCAGATTCGTCTCGCCGGTCAATCGCGCGAGCAAAGCGCTCCAGCAGGTCAAGAGAAATGTCGAAAGCGTTACTCCGCGGCCGCACGCCGTTGATTCGAGCTTCGCCGTAAGATCGCCTTCAAGGGAGGCGGCTACAAACTTCGGCTCGAAAGGCGATCCCTCGGAGAGCTTTTTCTCGAACGGAATCGGCGGAGTCGCACGGTCGTTGTTATGATGGGCGCGCCAGTATTCTTTGCCGGCTTCGGATTCATCCGATTCGATTAGATCGTTCAACCATTCCGAAATGACCGCGTACTGCAGCGGCTCGCCGGAAAATTCGCGATTTTCCAGAAGCGCTTCATAGCACTGAGCTATCTCCAATACGAGATTTCTCAGCGTGACGCCGTCCGCGCACATTGCCGGAAGATTGAGCAGGAGCTGATGGCGCCGATCGGAAAGTTTCAGCAGCGATGCGTGTACGAGCGGACCCCGCCCGAAATCAAAGCCTGCCTCGACGAACTCCTCAATCAATTGATTCGCGGCCTGAGCTTGATCATCCGATCCGGTCAGATCGATTTCGCCCACCGACAGATCGCACGCATCGTTCACGACCTGAACGGGAAGGTTCATGCCCGAGAGAAATTGAAAAGTCGTGTGAAGTATCTCGCAGCGCGCCGCGATCTCTTGTATCGACTGCTTCAAGATAGAAGCGTCCAGCACTCCGTCGATGAGCACCGCGCAAAACGCGTGATAAGCCGCGCTCCGATCCGCTTGATACAAGAGCCAGAGCCGCTCTTGTTGAGGCGAGAGCCTGTAACCTTGAATTACGTCTCTTTGCATGCCCTCTTCTCCGTATTACTCAGCCGTCGCATCGCCTTCGTACAACTCAGACATCGCCACTACGATCTTTCGCGGACCCGCATAGGCTCCACGTCCGTGCGCCGCCAGCATATTGTCGAGCATCATCAGATCGCCCTGTTTCCACGGAAAACTCACGGTCTCTTGCCGGTAGGCTTCGCGCAGATGCTCGAGCACTTCAGGCTCTATCCGCGACCCGTCTCCATAATATGTGTTGGTCGGCAGGTCTTCTTCTTGGAACTCTCTCAACAGCGCTTGCCGCACGCTTGCCTCGAGAGTCGTTACATTGAAGAACGTCGCGTGATTGAACCAGACAAATTCTCCGGTACGCGGATGTCTCGATATCGCGTTCCGTATTGCCCGCGTCCTCAACCGTCCGTCCGGCAGCCACTCGGCCGCGATTCCACGCTTGCCGCAATGTTCTTCGACTTCCGAACGATCCGTCGTCTGAAACACGGTCTGCCAGTCCAGCCCAAATCCCTTGTGAAAATTTCGAACGTACATCCACTTCTTCTCTTGAAACCGATCTCTGATAGAAGGATTGATTCGCTTGTACACGCCTCGACAATCCGCGATCGGCGTTTCGCCGCCTTCATCGGGCGCCGTAGCGCAGTAGAAGAAAATTCTCAGAGGCCACGAGCGCTGATACGAATTTTCGTTGTGCAGGAATATCCGCTGATCCGGCGGATGATCCGTGGATGTATACACCCGTCCTTGAACCTGGCTCCGCGGGGACGACCGCTCCTTGTATTCGAGCAGCTCTCCTGAAACCGCGCCGATGAACGATTCGAAATCGGCCAGGGCTCCCAGCTTGAATCCTCGAAATAAAATCGCGCCGTGTTTCATGAGGCTCGTTTCGATGAAGTCCCGTCCGCGCCCCGCCCACGCCGCCAGATCGACTCCACTCAGCGCCGGTTGAATTACGAACGGAAGAGTCTTGCCGCCCTCCCACAAGGAGCTCTGTATTAGGCTCTCATGGCCGGTTCCGACCGCCTTGCGAACCGTGCTCTTTCGTCTGGAGGCCCACGAACCCGCCGCGCCTGTGCTTTCCTGGCTCGAATCGCTCATATCACGATCTCCTGAATTTGCTTCGCGCCGCTGACCGGTTTGAGGCGAGCTTCCCTGAGCTTGCGTTTTCGGGCGCGCTGATACTCCTGCTCTTTGCCTTTTCGGCGCCTTTCGTCTTTTCGTCCGAGCAGGCGCTGAACGTCTTGCAGCGTATCCGCGGGCCGCTCGACGACGCTGCTCAGAATCACCGCGAGATCGTTGAGCATCGCCTTCGCGGCCGCCGAATCGAAGCGGCCCGTGTCGTAGTGAATAGCAATCGCCATTTCGGCGCCGACCGCGACGGTCAGGCCCAGCGGATAACTCGGCCGATCGAGGAACCTCGCATTTTGAACTCGGACTCGCCGCTGAGCGTCGAGGGCCGCGGGTTCGACGGGATAATTCTGGAAGATCAGAACACTCTCAAACAGCGGCTCGCCCGCGGGTATCTCGCTCCACTTCTGAATCCGCGCGAGGGGGCTGTATTCGTACTGCCTCATCTCCGTCTGATCGACTTGAATTCTCTTGAGCCAGTCAATCAAAGGCGATCGGTTATCCAGTCTGACCCTGAACGGAAGTGTATTGATAAAGAGGCCGACTATTTTCTCCACGCCTCGCAGCTCGGCGGGCCTTCCCGATACGGTCGTTCCAAATACCACGTCGTCTTGAGCGTTGAGCCGGGCCAGCAGGATCGCCCACGCGCCCGCTGTGATTGAGTGGATCGTCAACTGGTGACTTCTCGCGATTGTCTGAAGCCGGGCCGCAGTCGAAGCATCAAGCTCCAGGAACTCCCTGGCGTATTCGATCTCTTCGAATCTCGCGTTGCGCCTTTCAAGCGCGTTCGGCTCGTATCCGTTCAGCGCTTCTCGCCAGTAAGCTTCGGCCGCGGCCAAATCCTGTCTTGATAGCCAGTCGATGTAGTCCCGATACGGGACGACGGGTCCAAGCTCCGGTTCCCGGTGCGCGACCAGCGCTTCATAAATCGTGAAGAGATCCTTGAGGATCAGGGACACACACCAGCCGTCCATCAATAGATGATGCCAGGTCCATACGCACTCGAACTCGCGCTCCCCAATTTCGATCAACAGAAGCCGCATCAGAGGCGCGGTCACGAGATCGAAGCCCCTTTCGCGATCCTGTCGCAAGTATTCTTCAAGGTCTTCTGTTCGTTCGAGCTCGCCCTTTTTGCTCCAATCTTCTCTTCGCACGTCGACCGCAACATTCTTGCGAACGATTTGAAGAGGCTCGCTGAGGCCCTCCCATTCAAACGAGGTTCTCAATGCATGATGCCTGCCTACGACCTGCGTCCAGGCTGCCTTGAAGGCTTCAACATCCAACTCGCCCTGAAGCCTGCTGACAACTTGATCGCAGTAAATGCCGGACTGGGGTGCGTACAGCGTCTGAAACAGCATCCCGTGCTGCATCGGACTCAGCGGATAGAAATCTTCTACTTCGCCGTTCGCGGCTATACGCTCGGTCTGATCTGAATCCAGAGCGACTACGCTTGCCGCCGTGCCTTCCATCTCCGCCGCTTCCTCTCGCGAATCGATCAAACTCGTTCGCGCCGCCAATGCCGCGATCGTCGGATATTGAAATAGATGCTTCGGCTTGAGCGACACACTGGCCTCATGCCGTTCGTTCTCGCCGGCCGCTGATCGCTGATCGCCGACCGCCTCCAGCCTGAGCGATAATCCCGCCTCGTTGGCTCGCGCGATGATCTGAATACCGATGATCGAGTCGCCGCCCAGCTCAAAGAAGTTGTCTTCAATGCCGACAGGATCGATTCCGAGCGCGTCCGACCAGATGCCGCACAACATCTTCTCTTCCGGAGTTCTCGGCTCGACGAGATCAATTTGAGTTCGCGACTGATCGGGCCGGGGCAACTGTTTGCGATCGATCTTGCCGTTGGGCGTAAGCGGGAGCTCGTTCATCACCACAACAGCGGAAGGGACCATGTAATCTGGAAGCTGTTTGGCAAGGTGAGATCGCAGCGTAAGCGCAATTCCGCGCTTTGCGATTTCGTCAAACTGGACACGGTCGTTAATCGCCTCTGAGGTGAGCGCCGATGTCGAAGCGCGTCCGTCCAGCGATTCGTCCCTCGACCCTTCTTCGTCAGGACTGAGGTAGCCGCGATCGGTTACAACGTACGCTACCAGCCGCTTCTCACCCGGATTATCTTCGCCCGCGATGACGATGGCCTGAGCGACCGCTTCATGGGCGAGCAAGGCGGTCTCGATTTCTCCAAGCTCGATTCTGAATCCGCGTATCTTCACCTGATGATCGGCGCGTCCGATGAACTCTATGCGGTCGTCCGTCCTGTACTTTGCTAGATCGCCAGCGGCATATAACCGGGCGCCGGGCTGATGGCTGAACGGATCAGGAGTGAACTTCTCGGCCGTCAACTCGGGTCGATTGAGATATCCGCGAGCCAGGCCGTCGCCCCCGATCATCAAACCACCGGCGACGCCGATAGGCGCCGGCTCCGCGGCCCTGTCACCCATGTCCAGCAGATAAACCTGTGTGTTTGCGATGGGCCGGCCAATGGTGATTGCATCGTCTTGCTCGATGCGCTGGATCATCGACCAGATCGTGGTCTCGGTCGGTCCGTACATGTTCCAGAGCGATGCGCTTCTTTCGAGTAACGCAGCCGGTAGATCCTCGGGCATCGCTTCGCCGCCGCAGAGTATCTTGAGCCTGCTTTCACCGCCCCAGCCGCCCTGAAGCAGCATGCGCCACGTTGCCGGAGTCGCCTGCATCATTGTCGCGCGCGATTCAGCAATGCGAATTGCAAGCTCCGCCGCGTCGGAGCCGACCGTTCGCGGAACCAGCACAAGCTTCGCTCCAAAAAGAAGCGGTAAGTAAAGCTCCAATCCCATGATGTCGAACGAGAGGCTCGTAGCCGAAAGCACAACATCTTCGGCCGCGATTCCAGGCTCGTCCCGCATCGACCAGAGGAAATTGACCAGCGCCCGGTGGCTGATCTGGACGCCCTTCGGCCTTCCGGTCGAACCCGACGTGTAAATCACATAAGCGAGATTCTCACCCCCAGATATCGACGCGATCCGTTCGCGGGAATGCGACGCTATCATCGTCCAATCACGATCAATGCACACCGACTGCGGACCGCCTTGCGGCAGCACGTCTTGAAATTGTTCCTGCGTGATGACCAGACGAGCGCCCGAGTCTTGCAGCATGAACGCGAGCCGGTCGATGGGATACGCGGGATCGAGAGGCAGATACGCGGCTCCGGATTTCACGACGCCGAGCACGGCGACCGCCATATCCAGCGACCTGTCCGTGCAGATGCCGACCGGCTCATCGCATACGACTCCATTGAGCCGCAGCCAGCGCGCGACATGGTTCGCGCGGCGGTCAAGTTGAAGATATGAGAGATGCTGTCCTTCATATACAACCGCGACCGCATCCGGAGCTCGATCCACTCCTGCTTCAAACAGGTCTTTGACGGATTGATCCGGATAGCAGCGCGCCGACGCCTCGAAAGCGCTCAACGCTCGAGCGCGCTCCGCCGATGTGAGCAACTGGATTCGATAAACGGGCTGGTCGAGATTCTCGGTCATGCTTTCCAGAATCGTCGTGAGATGGCCCGCCATTCGCTCGATTGTCTGCTGCTCGAACAGATCGGTGTTGTACTCGATGTTGCCGCCGATATTGGCCTCGTCCGCGACCAGAGAGAGAGACAGATCGTATTTGGCTCCGCCGTTCTCGACCTGGAGGAAATTAATCGTCAGCCCCGAACCGTTTCCGGTTGAAGCAGGTCGATTTTGAAGGGTGAACAAAACCTGAAACAGAGGCGAGCGGCCGGCATCGCGCTGAAGCGAGGATATTATCTTCTCAAACGGGGCATCCTGGTGTGAGTACGCGGCCAGCGCTTCTTCCCGAATCTTTCGCAAGAACTCTCGAACGGTCGGTGCGCCTGAGAAATCGGTCCTTAATGGAATCACATTGATGAATGGACCGATAGATCCTTCGAGCTCCGCGCGGTTCCGGCTCGCGATCGGGGTCCCGATGATTACATCTTCCTGTCCGGAGTATCGATGCAGAAGAATCTTGAATGCAGCCGCAAGCGTCATGAAAAGCGTCACGCCTTCGCGCCGATTCAGCTCACTCAGCGACTCGCATAAACCGGCCGAAAGCATCAATGGTTCGTGCGCTCCTCTGTGACTCCAGACAGCCGGACGCGGATGATCGAGGGGCAGCTCCAAAACCGGAAGCTCGCCTCCGAAGCGCCTACGCCAGTACGCAAGTTGATTTTCGAGCGCTTCTCCGGCCAGCCATTCGCGCTGCCGCACCGCGAAATCTCCATACTGAATTGCGGGCTCGGCGAGTATGGACGGCTGTCCGTTAGCGAAGGCTTTGTACAATGCGCTCATTTCCTGAGAGAGCAGATTCATAGAGCCGCCGTCCGCGGCGATGTGATGAATCGTGAGAAGAAGGAGGTGGCGCGTCGCGTCGATGCGAACCAGCCTCGCTCGAAGCGGAGAGCCTTGTCTCAAATCAAACGGTTCCCGCGCGCACTCAGTCGCGAGGCGTGAGGCCTCTTGTTCGACTCGGCCAGTCGCGGCCGCGTCGATTTCGATTATCTTCAGGTCAAACTCTCGGCCTGAATGAACGACCTGAATCGGAGCGCCGTCGACCGCCTCAAAACGCGTTCGCAAAATCTCGTGCCGCCTTATCACTTCCGCAAGCGCTTGTGTCAGCGCTTCGTAATTCAACGATCCCATGAGCTCCACGACGGCTGGAATATTGTAGGAGGTATCTTCAGGGTCCAACTCGTAAGCCAGCCATAATCTCTGCTGCGCGAATGACAGTGGGTACGCAGCTTCTTCCCGCGGAGCGGACGGGCCGGCAGCCGGGATCAGAGCGGCCCGTTGCTCTTTCCGAGCCGTTATCACGGGCGGGGCTTGCAATCCCTGCTTTGCAGTCAACAATGTCTCAATTGTTTCGGCCAGTCCCGCGACAGTCGGTGTTTCAAACAGGCTTCGAAGCGGCAATTCGACATTGAACGTGCAGCGAACCCGCGATACTACCTGCGTCGCCAGTAACGAATGGCCGCCGCACTCAAAGAAATTTTGTAGCCTGCCGATGCGGCCGGTTCCAAGGACCTGTTCCCAAATCGCCGTGAGCAATTGCTCGACCGGGGTTCGAGCCTCCTCCAATAGGCCGTTCAGATTCGGCCGCGCCATCGTGGGCGCCGGCAGCGCCTTACGATCTATCTTCCCGGTCGGCGTCAGCGGCAACTCACCAAGCAGCACAAGGGCGGACGGAGTCATGTACTCGGGCAGCTTGTTCTTGAGGAAACTCCGAAGTTCGGTGCTCGTGACTGTTTCACCTGCCCTGGTCACTGCGTACGCGATCAGTCGCATGTCGCCGTCATCTTCACTCTCTCTCAGCACCACTACCGCTTTATCGATCATCGGGTGATCGCCGATCGCGGATTCGATTTCGCCCAACTCGATTCGATAGCCGCGCAGCTTCACCTGGCGGTCGGCCCGCCCGAGCGGCTCGACGGCGCCGTCCGGCAGATATCGGCCGAGATCGCCCGTGCGATAGAGCCGGTCTCCGGCAATATCGGTGAATGGATTTGTTATGAACCGCTCGGCTGTCAGCGCCTCATCATTCAAATAACCGGCGGCGATATGCGGACTGCGAACGTATATCTCGCCCTTTTCGCCGATCCCCGCAAGCGCCATCCGCTTGTTGAGAACCAGCAACTGAACGTCCGGCATTCCTTTACCGAGCGGAATCGTCTGTTTCAGCGTGCCGTGACCGTCGTCATTGCCGCGGTATTCGTCGGACACAACAAAGTAACCGACCGCGCGCTGTGTCTCGGTAGCCCCATAAAAATTCACGCAGGTTATGAATTGCGCCCGCGCGTTCAACCTCTCAATGTCTCGTCTTGTCAGAATGTCTCCGACTATGAATGCATATCGCAACGACTCGATCTCGCGGCTTGCGTGCTCGTCTTCCGAACCGCTGATCAGTTGGGCCATCGCCGGAGTGAGATGCGAGATTGTGATTCGCTCCGCCTTTAGCCATTCAGCCAATTGCTCGCTGCCGGCTATTTCTTCTTCCCTTGGAATGCAAATCGTCGCTCCTATACTCAACGGCGTGAACATGTCCCGCTGCAATGGATCGTGCGACAACCCCGACAACATGCTGAAGCGATCCTGACCGTTGAGCTTGAACTCGCTGCAAAGCCACGGGATGAAATGAGTCAACGAGCCATGTTTGCCGAGTACGGCTTTGGGGGTGCCGGTTGAGCCTGATGTGAACGAGATGTACGCGATGTCTTCCGCCCCTATCTCTTCTTCCTTCCACTCTGTAGTCTCGTCTGTCGTCTCGTCTAACCCGGCTCCTTCAATAGATGCTCGCTCTTCATTCGCGCTTATTACCTTTATCCCTGCCTCTTCTATGTACCGCTCTAACTCTTCGGGCTTCTCTTTACCGCTCGCCTCTATCACCACTCTCGCTCCGCTTATCTCCAGCCTCTCTCTCAGGCTCTTTCCAGGGTACTTTCCTTCCAATATCAAGAACGCCGCCCCTGCTCTCATCACTCCCAACACGCTCACTACCAGCCGCCCTGTCCGCTCTCCCCAGATCCCTACCGCTTCGCCTCTTCTTACCCCCGCCCGTTTCAGCTTCGCCGCTATCTTACGGCTTGCTTCTTCTACCTCCGCATAGCTCCACTCTTTTCCCGTCTCTCTTATCGCTGCTCTTTGCCCTGCTTCTTTCGCCCTCTCTATTACTCGCTCCACTACCGTCCCTTCCCATCTCCCGCTTAATTCTTCTTCAGGATCAGGGAGCACCTCTTCGCTCTTCTCCGTCCTCAGGCTGATCTCTTCTATTCTTATCTCCGTGTCTTTGACCGCCTGCTCTAGTACCGCCTCGTACTGCCTCATCAACTCCTTTATCCGCTCTTCCTCATATAGGCTCGCGTCGTACGTACCGTTTATCGCTATCTCTTCCCCTTCTTCTCCTATGTACATCGTCAGGTCGAACTTCGACCCTACTTCCGCGCTCTTCTCCAGCTCGATCTCGATCCCTTCTACTTCCTCTCGCCTGTGCGGAAAGTTCAGCATGTTGAACATCACCTGGAATACCGGCGTCGTGCTCAGGTCTCTCTTTATCTCAAGCTCTTCCAGCACCCGCTCGTAG
>QHVH01000070.1 GCA_003222245.1 Blastocatellia bacterium AA13
CCACGGCTGTTGAAAGCGATTGAGCAGCGGATGGAGCAGGCGCAGTTGAGATATGAGATCAGCGGACAACCAGCGCGGGTGTTCAGCGAGTTCCTCTACAGCACGCTCAAGACATGGAGTCGTCCCAGGCGGGTGATAGCCAAAGCGGAGCATATTGGAAAAGCAAACCCTCGGTTTGTAGTTACATCGCTGCCTCAGTTCGACGTTGACTGGAAGGATGACGTGACGGTGCTGGACGCAAAGCATCTGTATGAAAAAGTGTACTGTGCGCGCGGAGAGATGGAGAATCGGATCAAGGAACAACAATTGGATCTGTTTGCGGATCGGACGTCGACGCACTGGTTGAAGTCGAATCAGTTACGGCTGTGGCTGGCAAGCATGGGATATGTACTGCTCAATGAAGTGCGTCGTATCGGGTTGAAGGGAACAAAACTGGCGGGAGCCTACTGCGGGACGATTCGCGAGAAGTTGCTCAAGATTGGCGCGAGAATCTCGATCAGCGCATCAAGATCTCGCTATCGACCGCGTATCCGCGGCAGGAGCTGTTCGGTTTGGTCTGGCAGCGGCTCAGAGTTCCTGAAACATAGACCGATCAGCCTTACGCCGCTAATTTGAAAGGCTCGATTACCGACCTTCGATTGGGCGGGAAGATATTCTTTTCCGCAAATTGACTATTGTTCGCCCAACACACGCACCAGATTGGAGGAGATGTGGCGGGGACCGCCGCCCGGCCCCCCCCCTCCATCTCGCACTCGAAGCAGTTTTCCCCTCGTCAACCCAACTGTTCGTTGGTCGTTGAGAAATTCGGGTTAGGCCTTACCCGACAGGGACTCTCACCCTGCAAGAAGATGCCAAGCTTACCTTGGCGCTACTAACGCCCGCATTCAGCGGGGCCGCGAGAGAAAATGGGGAACGATGAGAGACTTGCTTCGCGGCCTCAGCTGCAACGTCTTGTTAGACGCAGTTTACGGGGCCACAATCTTCGGTTTGTATTGCACGCCTGGTAATCCATCGAAGTCTGAATCCTGCGTCCACAAGATGGCGTTATGAGCCTGGGCAGTCGCTAAGATTATGCTATCCGCTAGGGGCCGCTTAATATCAAGACTGATTCTTGCCGCTTCCAACGCGACGGACGCATCCAGATTTACTACTCGTCCCTGCTGCATCAGCGCCACTGCTTGGAGAGCATCACTCTCGCCTCGTTGCTGCAATACACGCTTGAATACCTCAAATATGCTGATGGTAGGGACTATGAGATTGACGATATCCTCAATCGCAGGAGCAAAGAACTCAGCATTCGGGCCATCAGCGAAGTATTCTAGCCACGCAGAAGAATCGACAACATTCATACACGGTCATTTTCCCGTTCTACGGTCGTATCGATACCTTCGAGGAAGCCTCGCATCTGGCGCAGAGGCTTAACTGGGATGAACTCAATTCTGTCGTTATAAAGTAGGACTTGTATCTTTTGACCGGGTTGAATACCTAGCGGTTCGCGCACTCCACGAGGAAGCTCAACTTGAAAGTCCGATGAAACAGTGACAGTTTCCATAATCCTTACCTGCTTTTGCAAACAGTTCCAATTTACGCTTTTTGGTGATTGTGAGCAAGTGGCGTCTCTGCGTCTAACGCCCCGGTTGACCGGGCGCGCGAGCCATACCCAAAGAAACCATGCGAAATCTGCTTCGCGCGCTCCTGTCGAAACGATTGTTATACCGCCTTTTGATGGCGGTTAAGTCTTCTTCGTTTTTGTAGCGCTCGCTTTGCCATCTATTAGTTTTTGACTGCTTAAGAACGTCTCTAAGAGCTTATCTAATCCCTTTGACTTCAATTCAGATAATAACTTGGATTCAAATGCAAGTATATCTCGATGTGTTGTAATCAACCTGATTCCAGAAACACTGAATAGCAATAGAGGTAAAGCAAGCAATACAACAAGCACGATTAGACGACCCGAATTATTGGCTAATTGGCCTGATGCTTTAATTCCAAGTGCGAAGAACAAAAGCACCTCGATGGCAATATAGAAAACCATCACGGCTATTTGGCCTGCAATTGAAAGCCACAACGGTAACTTCTGTCTATCAAGTATAGTCTCTGTTTCATGGGTTAGAAGAGGCAGGCCCGACAACTTGAAAACTTTGTCTTCAATTCGAGCTATTCTTTTGCCTGCTCTATGGATGTAGTATCCAGCATTAATGACGAAGCTCAGAAAGGTAACAAGTATTGGTATGACGAATAATAAGATTAAATCGCGAGGAGCTTCTGCTTTCCAGCCCAGAACACCTCCAAAGAAAACAAACAGCAAAGGTACAAAATATAGTTTGGGAGCATTTAATCTATCATCTATTTCTTTGCGCAAAGAATCGTACTCCTTCAGCGCGATATCTATATTATTCTTCATATCCATTTTGACGGAGTCATTCATATTATCTCTTATGGCTATCTATAGCATCAGGATGTCGAGCAATTCGATCCACATTGGCGGTATAACTCCGAAGCTCAGCCGCCGGGCTTGCGTAGCGAAGCGAAGCAAGAACGGTCGGCTGGAGCGACTTGTTGGGCATTGCACTTTCAGTCGGAGATTTCAATTGTGTCTGACCCGATGGAATCCCTACTCCTTCGTCTCTTCTATGCTCCGCTTGCTGCGCACCCGCTTCAAAGCAAAATACGTCAAGAGCATAGCCAACGACACTGGAATCCACAGGGAGGGCCTACTGAAGAAGTTGGCGAAGAGATTGCTAATAGCATCGTCGCCCCAGAACTGTTTTCCGTCCGGTACTGGGACGTGAAGTAGACGCAATATATGGTGCAATATACGACTCCCAAACTCCCAGAACACTAACAACAAGACTAAGGATGCTGACCAGAAGGCCTAGAATACTTGCATAGGCTGCCCATCGCTGAAGCGGTCTTTCCGGGTAATTCATCTCTCCCTACCTCTTGCTGAGTGCTAGCTTTTAAAGGTCTTGAGCAACTTGGCGTATGGTGCCCAACGGTAGCGTCACCGGGCCGCGCGTTTGATTCAAGAGCAATCGAGGAACAGGACCGCGTCATAAGAAGCGAACTCGCGCGGCTCCGGTGCACGCAGAGTTCGGTGTGGTCTATTTCTTGACAATGAACTTTTCTCTGTCCCATTCCCAGTCATACAGTTTTTGGCCAGTCGGCGTGGTTACTTTTATTGTGCGCCCATACCGCGGCAAGTTATGACGATATTGTTCGTTGTGTTTGACTGGGAGCGTCTGTTTTGTCACATCTCGCCATTTGCCCTGTTCATAAAGGTAAAAATAGAGATATGTAATTTCGTCTGTATCACCTGCTGTAGTTTGGACGGCAACCAGATGATTGCTATCTTTTTTCTTGAAGAGACAGACCCAAATCGAAGGTTGCGCCCCATCGCCTTGTGCAAAAAGATATCCATTGTTTAGATCAACCACCGATTCCTGGTGAGAGAGCATCCAGTTTGCGGTCTTGTTCTTTTCGGATTCAAAGAACTTTTCGGGTAAAGCATAGAAGTAATCTTTCACATTTTGCGGCGGGGCTGTCTGCGCAAGAGCCCCTACCAAAGCTGTAGCAAGCCAGATGATCACAGTTTGTATTTTTGAGTTTCGCCTCATATTACTGTCATCAACGGAAGATACCGAACGACTAAGCTCACCTGTCGGGCCGCTGCAAGGGACCTTGACGTCGCGCGAACGTAATGCGGGCCCGGTCAGGTGCAGCGCTTGGTTCGGCCGTGCCTCTTGAAACTCAACGCTCATCGACCTTCCACTTTTCCCCTTCCTTGATGACGTTGAGGGGAAACGCCTCCTTACCTTTGTGAAACAGTGTGACCTTCCCTTTCTCTCTGTCGCCAGAGAACGTGAAGCTGAAGTCGTTGAGGTGGTAATCGCCGAATAGTTTCTTCATGTTCACCTGTGCTTCTTTCAGGTTCTTCTCCCAGCCGCCCTGGTCCTTGTCTTCCCGGATTCGCTTGGAGTACGCATTCTTGAAGCCAGCAGCATTGGAGCCCTTCGCCGCTTTCAGCACTGCGATGACAGGAGCGGCCTCTGGGGGCGTCTTGAACTCTTGCGCACGAAGGATCGAGCAAGACAATACGAACCCAAAGAGTCCCAAACAGACAGCCACCGTCCGCATGAATCTATCCTCCTCTGAAGCCGAACAAGTAATTGAGCGGTTTCTGTTAATCTTCCCATCACCGCGCCTGTCGCGGTTGAAGCTAAAAGTCGTTCCTTCTACCTTCACGCGATAACTCATCCTTTGTACATCAGATGAACGCCCCTCGCACGAGCCCTCCTGATTCGCATCGCCCGACCTGAGTGCGAAATCTACTCCAAATCGAAACGGCTTGATAAGCCGAAAGACGGCATGTATGTTGCGTTTTCTTTATATCATCTCTGGCGGGCGAGGTATACTGCTTCGGAGCTTTAGCCCGTGTACTCCAGTGCACGGTTGCCGATAGAACCGACATCGTCGTCGCGGGAGCTCTCTTCTCATTTCGCATAAGACTCCAAGTAACCACATCCTCGACATCTGTATGTTTTTACTTTCACATTCTCTTTGCCTTTGGTCTTAGTTCCTAGCCAAAAACTCTTCTCTGGCCGGCCTTCTACCCACTTGCTCACCAGAACCGCGCCTTGGGTATAATCCGCGATGAACCCTTCTTCCATTCCCTCATTACACTTCGGGCATTTTATTTCAACGGCAGTCATTGCTTTTCCCCTTTTCGGCACGAAATAGTCGCTGTTTCCATCAGTTAGATTCTACTCTCGAAGGACTAACGTTGCGATAACTCCGCTTCATAGCGGTTTACCCCGGTACGTGTCGCAACAACTCGGCGTGACGGTGTAGGATCTGAGTTCCGTCATGACGAAGCCCTCAACTAACCCTACGTCCGCAAGGCAAAGTCAGTCGGCGGATGATTCGCATAAGCTCACATCGGCCTGGAGTCCGCTTCGCGTACAAATCTTCCGCGCACTTTGGATAGCTTCCATCGCCTCGTACATTGGTACGTGGATGCAGGACGTGGGCGAGTCCTGGTTGATGACATCGCTGACGACTTCACCTGTTCTCGTAGCCCTTATAGAAACAGCCGGCAATTTGCCTGTGGTTCTGCTTGCCCTGCCCGCGGGAGCGCTCGCCGACGTGGTTGATCGCCGTCGTTTGCTTCTGATCATGCAAAGTTGGATGTGCGTGACCGCGGGAGCGATGGGCTTACTGGCCGTGATGGGCCAGATGACTCCTTCGCGTTTGCTCTTACTGAGTTTTGTTCTTGGCGTCGGGGCGGCGATGAGTAACCCGGTCTGGCAGGCCATTACTCCCGAGTTGGTTCCCGCGTCCGATCTGCCGGCCGCCCTCGCGCTTAGCAGTGTCGGAATTAACATCGCCCGTGCGATCGGCCCTGCTTTGGGCGGTCTCATTATTGGCGCGTCCGGGCCCTGGGCAGCCTTCTTCCTCAATGCGGCTTCATTCAGCGGCGTAGTAATTGTGATCTATCGCTGGCGACCGGCTCCGCGCAAAAGCGCCCTGCCGCCGGAAGACATCGTCGGTGCTATGCGCGCCGGGACGCGATATATCCGCCACTCGCCCGCCCTCCAAACGGTATTGATCCGTAGCGGCGCCTTCGTTGTTTTTGCCAGCGCACTGTGGGCGCTCCTCCCGCAGCAGGCTCGCAGAGGTCTCGGTTTGGGCTCACTCGGCTATGGGTCGCTCCTGGGTTGCATCGGTCTTGGAGCTGTAATCGGCGCGTGGTTGCTGCCGCGAACGCGAGCGCGACTTTCGATGAACAATGTGGTCGCTGTAGCAACGGTAGCCTTCGCGTTAACGACAATCTCCCTTGCGTATGTGCGCTCTTTCGGGGTGCTCGCCATTGCATTAGCGCTTGGCGGCGTCGCATGGATCGGAGTGCTGTCGAGTTTGAATGTCTCCGCTCAGACGATTACGCCTTCCTGGGTGCGCGCACGAGTCATGGCTGTTTACCTGCTGGTGTTCTTCGGCGGTCTCGCCGGCGGGAGCGCATTGTGGGGATTTGCGGCGGCGCGAGTGGGCGTCTCTGCCGCACTCTTGTTCGCCGCGGTTGGCCTGATCATCGGTCTCGTTGCGACGTGGCGCTATCGGCTGGTTGGCGAAGAGAATTTGTCTCTGACGCCTTCGATGCACTGGCCTGAACCAATAGTCCTGATCGATCCACAGCCCGACGAGGGACCGGCCATCACTTATGTCGAGTACAAAATCGATCCTAAAAGTGCGGATGAGTTTTTGCAGGCAATGACGGAGATGAGACGGATACGTCGGCGTGACGGCGCGATCCGTTGGACCTTACTTCGTGACACCGCGGATCCGCGGCGATACATCGAAACCTTCGTGACTCAATCGTGGGTCGAGCACTTGCGCCAACACGAGAGAGTGACTGCCGAAGATCGCGAAGTCGAGGAGCGCGCTCAGTCTTTTCATGTCGCCGCCGGCCCGCCCAGGGTAACCCATTTGATCGCGGAGCAACTGCCGAAGTGAAACCCAAACCGCGCAGCAACGCTAACCCGAAGTCTCCTGAGAGAAGGGCTCGTCCGCCGTCGGCCCATACACTGACGGTAATGGAATGTTCAGCAATCGAAGATACACCGACAATTGACCCCGATGATGAATGAGATGGTTCAATGCGGTCGTGCGAACAACGACGAGCCGGGGCATCTCAAAGATCACCTGCTCGCCATATTTATAACACCACGGGATGAGCATCTGCTCATCCGAGAGCGTTTTTAGTACCGCGAAGGCGCGGAAACGTTCTCATCGAAAGTGCGTAAGTGGGGTTAGGCCGCGGACTGCCGCAGGGAGCGTGGGAGTTCATTGACCGGCAGGTGGTTGCCAACAATTCGGCCTTGTTTCCCTCAGGATCGATGACCCGGGCGAACTTGCCGTACTCAGAGTCATCGATCTTATCGAGGACGTTGCAGCCTTCCGCCGGCCGCCGCGCCGTTCAGAAGATCGGCTTCAGTACCATCCGGCCGTACGCGACGAACACCATGAGGAGGCCCAGCACGGCGCTCAAGATCATGGGCGTAATCTCCCGATACTTGGTATGCACCCAGACGAACACGAGGCTCTCGCTCGCCAGGACTGCGGCGGACAGGACCGTCAGCGGCGGGCGCCAAGGGAGGGCGGCGGGGACGATGAGCCCGACCATGCACACGAGCTCCAGGGTGCCCAGGGCCATCCAGGCTTCCCGCGGCAACGCACCAAAGGACGTGACCTGCTCGCTTATCTTATCGAACATGAAAACCTTCATGCTGCCCGACGCTCCGTACAGGAGCGCGGCGAGGACCTGCAGTACCCACAATAGAATGTTCATCGTATGCCTCCTCCCAGTTTCCGCGCCGGAGCGCACCGCGTGATATCTCCAAACGCGATCCACATTTTGATCTTGCCCCGGACCTGGAAGGCCGGACCGCCGAACATCTTCTTCTCCACCTCAATGCCTCCGACTCTGATCATTCTCATCGCTGTCCCGCCTGCGGATCGCCCCTGGCTCTGGTTCGCACCCTTTCCTCTTGCCGCTCGCGCTCACCTTGATCAAATGAAGACCGCTGCGCGCGCTCCACTGCATCGAGAGTTCGGCGCCGGATTCTATACGATGCTAGGGATTTTCGGGCCACGGCCTCGAGCTGTGTACCACAGCAATGATGTCAACCTCGTCGTCGAGCAAGTGATAGATGATGCGATACGAACCCTCAAGTACTTCACGGATGTTCACATCGTTTGCCTCCGGGCACGAACGCGACCGGATCTCGGGAATGCTGCGATTTTGCTGCGATCGACGCGTTAGTCGATCCACAATCTTCTTCGCGTAATGTGGCGACGAGCAATGAATGTACTTATGTCACGCAACTGAGCTAGTGAGGCAGCAGTCCAATTTACTTTCATTCCGGTAAGCCAAACTCCGCTCGAACTTCCTCAACGATAGAGGTGGGAGATCATCAATCAGTTTCTTGGCTTCTTCCTTAAGATCACGTTCCATGTGTGCATTCTACCCTTCTAGGTTCCCATTCGCGCAAGGAGCCGAACGTCAGGTTCACAGGCGCTGCGCGACGGCATTGGATGAACCATGAGCCCATAAGTGCGGGTGCCAGGCAGTCGTGTCAAATGCGCGAGTTCTTTCATCGTGCGAGTAGAGTTCTCGCCATGATAGACGGCATTGAGCAATCCTCCACGCAGAAGCTGTGCCAACTTGTTGCCATCGACTCGATCTTTATTTCCGCTTTTGAGTAGACGATTCTGCCGAGGATCACACACGATGATCTCGGCGACCAATGGTTTGATCAAGTCATATAGCCACGCAGCCTGAGTGCCTTCCTCAAAAAGTCAGATGAACACTACCTGATAGACCGCGGATTAAATCCCGGAGCGCTTCAGGAGTGGTTTTGATAGTTGACTGCATAAGGACCTTACCTTCCGAGTCGTGGACTGCGACCGAGGTGCTTGCCTGATGCACGTCAACTGCGGCGTTTCGATTCTCCATCAACACGTGTCCCGTATAACTCGGCTTGGCTTCCTTCCCCTTACCCTTCTTGCACAAGACCTACATACTTCAGATTGTTCATTGGACGTTCCTCCTGGTGACAGGTTGACGGTTGGAACTGAGCTACGACCGAAGAAGCGTCCTTTCATATAGCGTTAGACCCGGGGTATTTTACGACGCATTTTTCTTTTTGTGGTATTCGCTCTTTATGCAGTTGGTTATTGCTGTCTGGATTTCCAAGCCATAACCTTATTATGGATTTCGTCTATGTTTGCCTCGCCCCAATAATCATTTATCTCTTGAACTGAGTCGCCTTTTCCGCGTTCGAGCAAAATGACAAATTGAGTTGCTCTTTGAAGACCTAGCTTTTCTACAAGGAGTGTCCAGCCTTCTTGGATAACATCAGCATCAATCAAGGGTGTGGTACTCATTCAATTTCTCCCTTCTTCATCTTTTCAACAAAGAGGATAGGGTTCATTGCTGAAAAATATCCCGTTCGATAGGGCTTTGCCAAACGCCGATAACATCTCGCCTGCTTAATCTCCGTCACTTTCTTGTCACATGACAGAAAATACCGTGCTTGCCCGATGATCGCCGAAGCGATATGCAACGCGTCACGCGCTCGAATGTGGCAATTGTTTTGAATCCCTTTGCCTAGATTCATGACCTCATCTGAATTTTCGATATGCTTGTTGCGCATCCCAAGATAATCTTTCACTTTGGCGCGTTTTTCTTCACTGAGAATATTTTGAACCTCAAAGTCTAAAATGTCCGACCCAAGCAAGGCCAATCTCTTCGCTTGGACATCTGCGATAATTTCAAGAAACGCATTGGCTTCTGCTTGAATGTCGTTTGGCGTCTGGTCGTCAAACGGGCGCGAATAAACATTCGTGTCAAGGTAAATCAGCCTTGCCTCCGTATCCGTCAAGCATTCTTCCTTTCGCCGAAATTAAGCATGTCAGGTCTCTGTAAGACTGATTCTATCACAAAGAATCTTGTCGGATGAATTCAACGCTTATAAGCCTTTTGCTTTACACGCCCACCTCAGATGGATTGTTAGCTAACAGTGCGGCGCGGTGATGACGCTGCCTCTAGATTGAACCCGGTGGCACTTGAAGCGATCCTTTGCGCGTCACTCTTATCCAAGTCAAGAGAGTCACCAAGCCAGCTAGCGCACCGATGAGCATTGCGATCACAGAGGCAACCTGGATTACTACTCTCAAGCGATCCGCGCGAACCCCTACAGGAACTCTATTGATCAACAACTCACTTGTTGCCTCTATGCTAAACTCCAACGACTGTTCTGTGGTGTTGCCAACAAGGGGGATCGGTATCACGTTCCCCCTTGGAGTAAAAGCCCGGATATTTCGCAACTCCACTACGCTTGATGCATCAATCGGGACACTGGACGCACCTACCATTATATGACCATGGTTCACGTCCAGGATGAGCTCTTTCAGCAACCCGAATACGTTGAAGCCGTCGAGGGGAGGAATCGGCGGGTACCGGAATTCCATTCCGATATGGTCGAGCTCAGGCACCCTGCTTCGTATGCCATGCGCTTCGACCTTGTCCTTCCTTCTCAAGGCATCTCTAATACGCCCGTATTCAGTAGAGCTCAAGCGCTCCAGAATCGCTACTTCCACTGTACCCTGACTCCTCCGTTCCACCGCTGTCGGCAGAAAGACCGGCCCTCCCCCCAATGTGACAACCTCTTCGTCTGGCCCCAGTGGACGGGCGGGGCGATCTGGATTCGTAAACTTCTGATAATCTTCAGGAGTTCGCCTGTCATGCCTTGAGTCAGTGGTATCTTGTCCAAGCGGCATGATGGACACCCTTGTACTGAACGGACTTCTCACGATGATGACATACATGCCACGCCAACTAGGACGCGAGCCGGGCATTGGCGACGCGGTTCGAGTAGCCGATAAGAGAACCGCTTGCGGATCATCTGTTGTGAGGATCAAGCTTGACCCAACAAGGTCAATCATTGGATAAGCTAGGTCATCGTCTACTGACGCAACGTTTCCTGTTGGCCCAATGTGCGCGGGTGAACCTTCGTATTGCTCGCGAATGACTGTGGGATTCCAATCCGTCTGGAAGGTCGCCTCTGGCTGTGCGATTGAAACAGTCGAGTTTTCCACAGGGATATACGCTGCGATGGGAAAGTCATCTAGAAGTCTGAGATCCACCGACCTATTCGTCACGAGAGCTACAGCATCGTCGCTGGCAAATTCGGCTTCGTCAATTAGCTCAACCCCGTCTCCATGGCCGGTTTGTAGCTCTGAGAGATCAAGTGCCTTGTCATATCTCACCAATAGTCGAAGCAACTTGACGTGGGGCCGGAACATACTTGGCGACCATGTCAGATGGTCTGGCTCGGCACTCATTAACCAGTACGCGGTATGCGGTGCTTGCAGGGTACTTGTGAGTCTGAGGCGCCGCGCAGCAAACGTAATACCCCGCCAACGTTCAGCCTTGTCCGCCATGCAGCCGCAGGCTGGACTGTATGTATCACTCTGCTTTGTGCCATAACTAAAACTCGCGTTTCCTGCATTGGAAAGCTGTGCGGTGAACGAAATAGGGACGGTAGATTGAAGGTAGACAAAACCGAGACCCGCCACGATAAGACATAACAGGGCAATCAGCCCGCTCCTACCGGGGCGCTTGATGAGACTCCGACGAGTTGTTTTGTTCGACAGACGGTCTCTTGCCGACCTGGAAGGCTGTGTTCGCTTTGATTTCTTCGCTTTGCTCTTTCGGCTCATTGCAGAATCCGTCAGCTTACTAAAAGTTGGTTACACAGTGATCTACCGGACTTACTCGAAGCCGCTCGGCTCCATCGGCGGGTTAGACCCTCACGATTCGCCGACTCGCCTATGGACCTGCCAATAGTGACTGCAAGTAGCGCAGATGTCATTGCCCTGGCCCGTCGCCTTAAATCCGCGGCAATTGCATGCTGTAAAAGCACCAGGGCCACCGCGGTATATTATTTGGTTCGACGGTGGCGATGCCGAGGCCCACTTCACGAAGCGTTTCGCGGTAAGCGCCATTGAGGACTCGCGGCACTCACCTAACCCCTGGCTGGCTGTCCACGACATTGATCACGAGTGACTGATATTTCGGTCTCATACGGATCCTCCAATGTTTGCGGGGGACTTCAATAGGCGTGTTTCTATCGCTGCCCCATTCAACAACAAGAACCATTCAACGACAGGAAGCTAACGCTCGGTATCACTGGGGGGCGCGAACGACAATGAAAGTAATCATTGCGAACCGCGCTTTGCGCGCTTCCGAGCATGCCGTTGTTAGACGCGATTTGCCTACAAGAGCATCAATGTTCTGCAAATTTTGGTATGCTCTTTGAGATTTCTCTTTGCCCCATTACAAATCAACCCGCTTGTCTCATGGGCAAAGCTTCCCGAAGAATCCATGTTGGCGGCAGTCTCCATCGGGTGGTGGAGGAATACAGCCCTGAGGCGGTCCGCCATCAAAGAGCCCATTGACTAGATTTCCAAATTCTATTGATTCTTCAAAGGCTCTAATTCCATGTTTGCGCCCCACAGAACATACGTCATTAGACCAGAAACACTGCCCTCCCGGATCTGGCTCCCGTTGCAAAAAAGCCCGGTAGAGGTCTGCGATAAATGATTCTATGCTGGCTCTATCGGTATTGTCTTGTGGGTTGCGCAGTTGGTACTCGTTAGTTTGTAGGTAAGTAGTGAGGTCTTGAGCATCATCCGATGCTTGAGTCATAAATAAAGTCGCAACGAAACGCCGCGCTTCTACCAGCAGTGTACCCGTAGTGGCTGCATCCACCAGCCTGCTGTATTCAGCCCGCCGCTCATCGCACGTTGCGAACCTTCCGTAAGCTCCCGCATAAGCTCGCCGGGTAAAATCGTCAAACGATCTTGGTGGCGGAGATTGCGGCGGAAGACTAGGCAGTCCATCGCAACTTTGCTGACAGCTAGTTTGTGCCACACAGTTGTGGGCAGCAAAGCTGGTAGCTGCCATTAAGAAAAAAGCGATAGCTGACAAAACCAATACTACTCTGCCTGCTGATTTAGGTTTTATGTGCATGATTGTGGCTCCTTTCAATGTTAAGCCGCTCTAACCTATGCTAAGAATTCAAATTCTTTCACAGAGATTAACGGCTTATATACTATCCAGACACTTACGTTATTCCGCAGCACCTAATGTGAAGTCGGCTGCCGAAAAGACGCAAGATACTACGCTTTTTCGGTTAAGTATTCGACTCAGCCCTCAAGTAGGTTTAGAGCTGAACGCGGCGGATTATACGTCTTATCTATGAGTGCCAACAAGCCAAAACTGCTGGATCAAGTCCGTGATCTCATCCGACTCAGGCACTACAGCATTCGGACTGAACAAGCCTACGCGGGCTGGATAAAGCAGTACATTTTTTCCACAACAAACCCTGCCCATCGGAGATCGCGGAGGCTGAGGTGACCAGTTTCTGTCGCATCTGGCAACCGGTGGAATGTCGCCGCTCTACTCAAAACCAGCTCTGAGCGCCATTCTTTTGCGGGCACACGTCTTTTATCGCGATACGTTAGTCGGCAAAATAATGTGTGCAGTATCCAGAATTCGTGTTCGTTAACAAAATCACTGAACAAACTCACGGGTAATTCTCAAGAGCTATCCAATAGTTCGCTGAACGGCTGTAGGGTCAGCGGAGATATGCTTTCAACATGAACAAGCCGTCCTTGTTTGCAGGCCGGACACATAGTCAGATCCTTGTCCGTCACCTCGCGATAGCGCTCTCTCCAATCGTAAAACACGTCGCCGGCAAGGGCCGACCTGCACAGCGCGGCTACGACCGCATATCGGATGACGTGCGAACGCTAACGGAAATGGGCCGCGGACCGTGCAGGAGTTCGTCAGGAAAAATGCGCGAGATTCACCGCGTCGGAAAAGGGGCCTGAGCGTCCGCGGATTTGCGCGTTCAACGAATCTGACTATCGCCTCAGGTGGATGCGTAAGAGGAGAGCATGGCAAAAGTGACAAATGAAAAAAGAAATCACCGCGGTTCTAGTGATCGATCCGTATAACGATTTCATTTCCGAGGGAGGCAAAGTATGGGATCGCTTAGATTCGCCTTCGAATTCTGCGAACCGTCGCGAAATGGCCACAACACCGTTGGTGTTGTCCTGGAGTTTGGCCGTTTTGGGGAGGAGATATTGGAGCAAGAGGCGGCGGGGGCAAAGAAGTTATGAGGAAGGGGCGGCGAGTTGTGATGGGGTAATGGTGAGAGGGTGAGGGTTGGCGTTTGCAGAGGGTGAAGAAGCGAAGTGGTGGGTCATGGCGGTGGCCCTGTGGAAGAGGGATGAACGGAGGAGATTGAGCAGGTCAAGGATGGAAGGGCGGAGAGGTTGACCACGTCTCCACTTGGGCAAAGGGAGGAATTGGGAGGAGGTTCTATCGAAGCCGAAGCAGAGTAAGGAAGCCAACAGCAAGAGGCTGTAAGAAGCGACTTGAAATTGAGGCAACCGGGTGACGGCTTTAGCAGACCAGACCTGACCTTGAGCGACACCCTTCGGTGCTCGGCAAAAGTAGACCAGTAGTGCTTGTCAGAAGTGAGCCGGGCTTGGAACAGGGTCAGGAACAACGAGGGCGGTGAGGTATATGCAACATCATCCACGCCGAAGGCGTGAGGGTCTTGGGTTAGGAAAGAGGATTGGGGTCAGAGGGTGTTTGGGAAGGGCGGCTGG
>QHVH01000049.1 GCA_003222245.1 Blastocatellia bacterium AA13
ATGTAACCCGCGCGGACCAGCAGCCGATGGCTTGCAACTTCCGCGTCGGCGGGATCTTCGCGGAGCGTGGGTATGAAATAGTTGGACCAGCGCATTATGTTCCTCGCAGGGCGGAGGGCTGCCCTGAAAAGACGGAAGATGAAGCCTGTAGCGGTCGCCGCAAGGGCTATCGCTTCTTCAGAGGCTCCATTGAGAGCGAGACCGGAACGCCTTCGCTCTCGTTTACGTCGACGATTTTAGTATCGGGTTTATAGCCTTCGAGCGTCGCGGTAAGCCTGTACCGCGCGCGGGCCGGCGGCAGTCTGAAGGCGATTTCGCCGCGGGAATTGGAGTACTTCTCCATTGAGAATGACCGAATGTGCTTGTGTTCTTTTTCTTCTTCGGGCGTTGGAACTCGCACGAGCTTGACCCGGGCTCCGCCAAGCGATACTCCGCTCGTGTCGAACACGGCGCCTCGAATCAAGGACGATCTTTTGGCTTTGGAAAGCGTGATGGTTTTGACCTTTGTCTCGCGTCCGCCCTCGACCTGCTGCATGCTGGTCATCGTTCCCCCCTGGTAGCCGTCGGCGTCAAAAGCCACGCTGTATTCGTCCGCTTCGAGATCGAAGGAGTAGTTGCCCGACTGATCGGTCTTTGTTTCCTTGATGGAACCGGAGCGGACGCTTCTGACCCGTACTTCCGCGCCGGCAATCGGCTTGCCCTTTTCATCTTCGATTCGTCCCTTTAACGTACCGGTTCCCTGTTGGGAAGCAAACAAGGGAGCAACAGAAACACATAAAACCAGCAGAGTGAGCGCGGCTCGAATCATGATTAATGCTCCAGTCAGCAAGTATGACAAAAGGCCCTTTCGTTAATTGCTCATTCTTGTTTACGGGCTCCGCAAAAGTCAACGACGGGCCGCTGTAGCCCAACTGTAGAACAACTGTAGAACAACTGTAGAACAACTGTAGAACAACTGTAGAACAACTGTAGAACAACTGTAGGACAGGGATTGGTCGACGCTGGAGATGAACCTCGCTATTCTTTGTCGTCGCCGCGTTGCTTCAGAATTGAGATGACCACCTATATCAAACATCCCTGTGACGCGGGAGTGATCCTATCTGCTCCGGACGCTGCGCCGTGTAAGCCTCAGTCCGGCCCGTGGGTGCTGGCGGCAACGATTCTTGGCTCGAGCATGGCCTTCATCGATGGGACAGTAGTCAATGTGGCTCTTCCGTCGATACAAGCAAATTTCAATGCTACGGCTGTGGACCTGCAATGGATTGTCGAAGCCTACGCGCTTTTGTTGGCAGCCTTGCTTCTGGTGGGCGGATCGCTTGGTGATATCTATGGCCGCCGGCGAGTATACGCGGCCGGAGTTGTCGTTTTTGCGGCAGCTTCAACGTGGTGCGGCTTCGCTCCCAGTGTGAGTCAATTGATTCTGGCGAGAGCAGTGCAAGGAGTAGGCGCTTCAATGCTGGTGCCGGGAAGCCTTGCGATCATCAGCGCCTCCTTTAGCGAACGTGAGCGCGGGCGGGCAATCGGCACATGGTCCGGTTTCACTGCTATCACCGCGGCCGTCGGGCCTGTCATCGGCGGCTGGTTAGTACAACACGCATCATGGCGCTGGGTCTTTTTCATCAACCTGCCTATTGCCCTGGTGGTCTTAGTCCTGACGTTGTGGCGCGTGAATGAGAGTAGGAATCCACAAGCCGCCGGTCTGGACTGGGTGGGTAGCTGCTTGGCGACTGTCGGTCTCGGCGGAGTGGTCTATGGGCTCATAGAATCGTCAAACAAAGGCTGGAATGACGCGGTCGTTTTGACGGCGCTTATCTCGGGGATGGCTGCGCTGGCGGCTTTTGTTTTTGTCGAGACCCATAGTCGAGCGCCGTTGCTTACGGTCGGGTTATTTCGCTCGCGCGATTTCAGCGGCGCGAACCTGTTGACGCTCTTTCTCTACAGTGCGTTGAGCGGCGCTCTCTACTTTCTTCCATTCAATCTAATTCAGGTGCAGGGTTATTCGGCGACATCCGCCGGAGCCGCTTTGCTGCCATTTATTCTTTTGATGTTTCTACTGTCGCGATGGTCGGGTGGATTGGTTGAGCGCTACGGCGCCAAGCTGCCGCTCGTTATCGGGCCGATCATAGCCGGAATCGGGTTCGCCTTGCTCGCGCGGCCGTCAATCGGAGGCGCTTACTGGACGGCGTGGTTCCCCGCGGTCCTCGTGCTGGGGCTTGGAATGGCCATAAGCGTGGCGCCGCTAACGACAACGGTGATGAACGCAGTTGGCAGGGATCAGGCGGGGGTGGCTTCGGGGATTAATAACGCCGTGTCGCGCGTTGCGTCCGTGCTCGCGATCGCGGTGCTCGGCATTGTTATGCTGGGCGCGTTCAATCGGGGCCTCACTACTCGCCTGGCCGCATTCGATCTACCCCCTGAAATCAAGCAGAAGCTCGATGAGCAACGCAAAAAACTTGCAGCGGCGGAAGCGCCGCCGGAAATCGAAAGCGAGACGAGAGCCATGATCAAGCAGGCGATTGACGAATCTTTTGTAGCAGGCTTCCGTCGGGTGATGCTTATAGCGTCCGGTCTGGCTCTTGCAAGCGCGGCATGCGCCTGGTTGATAATCGGCGGCGGGCAGGGACGGATTTTAGAAAAACTGTTCAAACGACGGGCTTGAGTAAAGTTGAAAGAGCTACGCGGTCCATCACCTCTTCTTAAAAAGCAATATGTATTCATGTTTGAAGATATAGAATCCTCCGACGAGCGCACGATAGCGCCACAACTGCTTTTGATCCCGCTTCGCGCGAGTCTCTTCGAAGTTCTTCACCACGATGCTCTTTAACGAGTAGCCGCGTTTCATTACCTCATTCAGACAATAGAACCCGAGCGGAATCCATTCTCCGTCTTCGTACTTATCGCCGATCACCACCGCAAGGTATCTGTCTTTCTCGAGCAGCGCGGTAGCGCGCTCCACCGTTTCTCCGAACATCTCCAGGAATGTTTCTACATCACCGGCGTTCGATAGATCGCTTGTGTCTTCGGAGAACCGGATGATGTCGGCATAAGGCGGATGCATAATGACGAGCTGCACTTTGGCGACGCCGTGTTCGGCGAGGGCTTGTTCGGCGGCGTTCGCTCTTGAATCGCCGGTGATTATTTCGCTAATTGCGCTATGCCGATTTTGCTCGAGGCCGATCAACTCGCGGGCTTTTTCGGTTATTTCGGAGTTTAGCTCGACGCCGATGCCGTTTCGGCCCAGCCTGCGGCACTCAATCAACGTGGTTCCGCTTCCGGCGAACGGGTCGAGAACCCAGTCGCCCTTCTTGGTGTATCTCAGGATGAGCTGATGTGGAATCTGCGGAACGAAATTGCCCCAGTACCACGCGATATGCGCGCCGGATGCGTCTCGTTTTGGAAACGACCACAGGCTGTCCGTGAGAATGTCGTCGTACTCTTTCCACCTGAGCAGATTGATATCGTTGATCTTGCCCGTGGAACGTGAGCGAAGCCCCTTCTCCAGTCGTTTCAGGTAATACTTCGCTCGTTCGATTGTGCGGGCGTCGAGTATCTGATCGAGCTCCGAAAGGAGAACATCCTTTTTTAGAGAGACGCATTCATCGACCGGTTGATGAGAAATAAGCCGGTCAGAGCGGCGAGGCGAAGTAATCGACTCCTTGAGCAGACGAATATCGGCTCTCAGTCCGTCGGCGCCCTCGTTGGCATTTGCGTGCGTGATTCGATCGAGCAGCGCTTGTCTATTCAGCTCGATCAGTCCGTCGGCCGAAGGATCGAAGAAAAGACTGGTCTGTGACGGAGGTGCTTTGCGGGTTCTTCCGCCCTGCTTCCTGGCGCTCATCGTCTTGGCATTGCCTTCTTGCCGCGAAGGTGTACTCTACACATCACCGACTTTGGCTCAAAAAATGGCCGGCTTCTTTTGCTGGTACGTCACTACTGATGCCGGGCTTAAGGCGCATCGCCCGCCAATTACTCCGGATGGCACCGGCTGAAGATCGTGTGGTACTTCTCGGGGATCTGAACCGGCTCCCACGTATCCATGTTTACCGCGACCTTTGTTTGAGAAGACCGCACCAATAATTCTCTCGAATCTCGTTCGTGGATTCTGAATTTGAAAGTGATCGAGGACTTTCCTACGTGTGAAACGTAGACCATTATCTCGAGAATATCGCCGTATTTGATCGGCTTTATGAACTCCGTCGAATCGGAAACGGCGGGAAAGCCCAGCCGCTCTTCTTCGATCAAGCGATGATACGGCATTCGAACATAGTCGGTAAAAAAATCCTCCTGCGCGACATGGAGGTAGTGCAGGATCACCGGGTAATAGACGATGCCGGCCTTGTCTACGTCGCCGAAGCGAACAGTCAGGTTGGTTTTATAGGCCATTAGGGGCTCACCGCGCTCACTTCGCGCTCGAGTGCTTCGAGCACCGAGGTAACGATCATTTCGGAGAGCGCATTATAGACAGCGTCTCCCTCTTCACGCGAGGCCGCGCGTGGATCTCCGAAGTACGCCTCCGTACCTCCCGCTTCCTTGAACGTAGCGGCGCCTTCTCGAATCTTGTCGGCGATTGAAATCGGCACGGGAGGCAGCGCTTTGCGCGCTTCCTCTCGCACGAGATCGGGCCGCGCGGCGAGTATGAGCGAGGTCTCATAAGAACCGGCGTGGCAATCGCCCCTTCGAAACTCGTCAGTCAAAGTCGCCGCCCATCGGCGTTTTCTCTTATCCGGGAATACGACTTCGCGGCCGGTCTCCCGCTTAATCGCTTGAATCGCGTCGTTGATCGAGGACACGTGTTCGGGTTCCAGATGCGAATTTGCGATGACCATAAGCCGCGCGCCCTGCTTGTAAACGGATTGGCAGATGTCTCTGATCAAAAAAGCCGCGGTCTCTTTTTTGATCGAGATCGTCCCTGGAAAGTCCGAGCTGAAATCGGTTACGGAATAAGCTATGGCCGGGAGCACGAGGGCTTCAATGTCGCGCTCTTTCAGTTTGACGGCGGCCCTTCGCGACATCTCTTGCGAGATGATGACATCCGTCGAGAGCGGCAGGTGCGGACCGTGAGCTTCGGTCGAGCCCACGGGCAGAATCACGACCGCGCCTCGGCGAATCGATTCGCCGGTCTCTTTCCACGTCAATTCGTGCCAGTTCCGCATGACACTACTGCCTCAACGCCTTGCGATCGAGCTTCCCGCGATCGCTCTTGGGAAGGTCATCACGATATTCGATCCATCGTGGATACTTGTAAGGCGCGAGCCTGGTTTTTACGAATTCTTTGAGCTCGCTTTCAAGCGCGGGCGTCGCCGACATGCCTTCAACGACGACTACGAACGCCTTCGGTTTTACGAGCCCCTGTCCGTCGTCGGCCCCAACTACGGCGCACTCTTTAACAGCCGGATGCTCGAGCAAACAATTCTCGATTTCGGTGGGCGAGACGAAAATACCGCCGACCTTGAGCATCTCATCAGTTCGCCCGCAGTACCAAAAGTAGCCCCGCTCATCGACGCGAAACTGATCTCCCGTCGTGCACCAGTCGCCCGCGAACACGGCCTTGGATTTTTCATGGGCTCCCCAATAACAGAGAGCCGCGGAGTCTCCTTTTATTCTCAGTGTTCCCATCTCTCCGGCGGCGACTTCGCGGCCCGCGGCGTCTACGATCGAAGCTTCATAGCCGGGCGCCAACCGGCCCAGGCTGCCGGGGACAACTTCGCCGGGATAGTTTGAAATATAGATGTGAAACATTTCGGCCGAGCCGATTCCGTCCAGTATCTCGACGCCGAATGTCTCGATCCATCTGTGATAGAGCTCCGGTGGAAGCGCCTCTCCGGCGGAAAGACACAGGCGCAGACTGGAAAGGTCTCGTTTGCGTGCGCCTTCGACTTGGAGCATCGAATTGATCATCGTCGGAACGCTCGTAAGAATCGTCGGCTTGTAGCGCTCGATCATGTCGAACATCACGTCAGCCGTGGATCGCTCGGAGAAGAGCGCCGTGGCGCCGCCGACCGAAAACGGAAACAGCAGATTCGTTCCCGTTGCGTAGCCGAAGAAGAGCTTTGGTACCGAAAGAGTGATATCGGTCTCGTTGATTCGCAGCACCTGTTTCGCATAACACTCGGTGTTGTACGGCAGGTCGTGCTGAAAATGGACCGCGGCCTTGGGATGACCGGTCGAGCCCGACGTGAAGAGCCATATGGCCGGATCATCCCGAGAAGTGTCCGCGCACTCCAGTTGATCGGGGGCGGCAGCCATCAGTTCGCTGTAGTCAATAAAGCGCTGGTCTAAGTGTTGATCGTCTCGTCCGACTACTATCGTCGCGGTAAGATGGCGCGAACGGCGAGTTGCCTCCGCAAAGCGGTCCATGACCGAGGAATGAACCACGGCAACGCGAGCCCTCGTGTATTCGAGATAATACTCATAGTCCACCGCCGGCAGGATCGTATTCACCATTGTGATGACCGCGCCCACCTTGGCCGTTCCAAACCATGCCGCAACGAATTCAATGGAGTCCGGCAGCACTATCAGCACGCGGTCCTCGATCCTTACCCCGAGCGATTTGAGGCCGTTGCCGAAGCGATTGGCCGCGCGCTGGACGTCGTCGTAGGTATAAGTCGCATCTTTGCACAGGACAGCGATTCTTTCGCCGTTGCCGTTCTCGATGTTGCGATCGAGATAATAGGCGGCCATATTGAATCGTTCTGGAAAGATTATGCTCATCGCGGCAGATGCCGAGTATAGCATGTCACGATAAGAGAATATCGCCGCGGGATTCGATCTCCCTTCGGTTATTCCTATAGTTTCGGGCGGCGGATCATAGCGAATGGCGAAGTCATCGCGAATGATGGAGCGCTAAAAAATCGAAAGCCCCTCATGAAGAGGAGCTTTCGATTTTGAACCGCTTAGCGATCTTGCGAGCTCTCACCCGGCTTTAGATTCGCGTTGAGATTGCCGCAAGCATCTGATTACGATCGGGCTTACTTGTTGGGCTGCTTGGTGACGCGCAAATACGGCTTGAGTGTCTTCCAGCCCGCCGGGAATTTGCTTTTAGCCTCTTCGTCCGAAACCGCCGGAACGATGATTACGTCGTCACCGTCCTTCCAATTGACCGGCGTAGCTACGCTGTAGTTCGACGTGAGTTGCAACGAATCGATAACGCGAAGTATCTCGTCAAAATTGCGCCCCGCGCTTGCCGGATACGTTATCGTCAACTTCACCTTCTTGTCCGGTCCAATAATGAACACGGATCGAACCGTAAAGCTGTCGTTCGCGTTGGGATGAATCATATCGTAGAGCGTCGAAACTTTGCGGTCGGGATCGGCAATAAGCGGGAAATTCAGAGCCGTGCCCTGCGTCTCTTCTATATCGCCCGCCCAGCCCTTATGCGAGTCGAGAGGATCCACGCTCAGTCCCAGAACCTTAACGTTGCGCTTATCGAATTCGGGTTTAAGCTTGGCCACTTCGCCCAGCTCGGTGGTGCAAACAGGCGTGTAGTCCTTCGGATGCGAGAACAGAATGCCCCAGCTACTCCCCAGGTACTCGTGAAAACTTATCGGCCCCGCCGTGGTATCGGCGGTGAAATCCGGTGCGGTGTCTCCTAACCTAATAGCCATTGTCGTCGTCCTTTCGTTCTAATGTCGGCAATCCATGGGATTAATTTTTGTAAGATTGAATGGAAGGCAGCTTATAAAACGCCTTCTCTTTTCGAAGTAAAACGAACTGCCTTGCCGATTGCGGCGTGCTCGCCTCGACCTGACATTCTCGCTCGGTTGGTTTACATTATGCCTCCAGGCTTTGAATGTCAAATGTGCAATGTTCCGGCGTGACGATGTGCAGCGATCCGGCGTAGCGGAGCGGTTTTTAGGCATTCCGTGTATCGACTTCAGCCCCGAACCGGCTTCGCTGCAAGGAGACCTCTTCAGATGAATTTCAGAAGCGCGCGCGCCCTGATTTTCCTGGCCTCGATTTGTCTAACAAATATGGCGTATCTAAGCGATACAGGCAATTCTTCTTCTAAAGCAACCCTGGTCGAGCGGCTCGGATTCAAAGCAAGCGACCGAGTGCTTATCATAAACGGAGACGATGTCGGAGTGAGCCACGCATCGGTCGCGGCTACCACCGATTCGCTCGAACATGGATTGATGACCTGCGCGACGATTATGGTTCCCTGTCCGTGGTTTCCCGAAGCAGCCGAATACGCCCGAGCTCATCCCGCGGCCGACTTCGGGCTTCATTTAACGCACACCAGCGAATGGAAGAAGTTCAGATGGGGGCCTGTCGCCGCCAAGAGCGATGTGCCCGGCCTAATCGACAAACAGGGATACCTGTGGCCGGACGTTCAATCGATTTATAAGAACGCCACACCCGAACAGGCTTATGTCGAAGCTCGCGCCCAGATACTGAAGGCGCTCGACGCCGGAATCGACGTAACTCACATCGATTCGCATATGGGAACGCTGCAGTATGATGACCGCTACTTCCAGGCTTATCGCCGGCTCGCAAAAGAATTCAATCTGCCGATAAGGATGGCCTCTCAGGATGTGCTCGCGGCTGGAGGCGGCGGCCATCAGCGCGAACAGCTTGAGTCCGACGGCACGGTCTGTCCGGACTATCTGATTCACGGCGGCAGACTGAAAGACGAGCCGATCGCCGAATACTGGAAGCGCATGCTCAAGGACCTGAAACCGGGTGTGACCGAGCTGTACATTCATGCGGCGCTGGCCGGCGAAGAGATGCAAAACATCACTAATTCATGGAGGGATCGCGCCGCCGAGCACGAGCTGTTTACTCGCGATCCCGAGATTCGCCGCCTGCTTGAATTGCAAAATGTGAAGCGGATAGGCTACAGGGCGCTTCGTGATCTGCAGAGAAAGAGCAGACCCGCTCCGACTCGATGAGCGCGAACTGACAGCTTCGAAGAGTTTTTTGAGAGACCTGGCCGGCAAGGCTCAGTCTCAAAACGTGTTTGTGTTTCCAGGGGAGAACTAAATGATTATTAAACGCATAGGATTGCTATTCACGATTTTTGTCGTGGCGCTCGGTTCCGCTCAGGCGCAGAAACGAGCGTTCACTATCGAAGACCTTTATCGAGTGAAAGCGGTTTCAGACCTGAGCCTCTCGCCAGACGGCAAGAAGGCTCTGTTCCTAGTAGCTGCCTCCGATCTGCCGCGTGCCAAGCGCGTGACTCATGTCTGGACAATGGACATCGACGGCTCGAACGCGCGCGAGCTAACGCACGGCGAAAAGGGCGAGAACTCTCCGCGGTTTTCGCCGGACGGCAAATGGATATCGTTCATCAACGCCGCCGACTCGAGCCTGAACCTGATGTCCACGGGCGGAGGCGAGCCTCGCAAGTTGGCTAACCTTTCGACCGGCATTGCCGACCCCCTCTGGTCGCCCGATGGAAAGCTCATAGCGTTTGCGTCGGATGTGTACCCAGAGTGTGGAGGCGACGATGCCTGCAATAAGAAAATCTCCGAACGATGGGAGAAGGGTCCGCTGAAAGCTCATATGGCGGATGGTCTATTCTACCGTCACTGGAACGCGTGGAAGGACGGAACCCGCACTCATACGTTCGTTGTGACCGTAGCAAGCGGCGAGATCAGGGATGTAACGCCGGGCGACTTTGACGCGCCCAGTTTTCAGCTCGGCGGTCCTTTGCAGTATGACTTCTCGCCCGACGGCTCCGAGCTCGTCGTCGTTTCGAATCACGACAAGGTTGGCGCGACTTCGACTAACAACGACCTCTGGCTGATCTCGCTCCGCGATAAAGACTCCGAGCCGCGCAACATTACCGCTGCGAACCGCGCATACGATGGAAGTCCGAAGTACTCGCCCGATGGCAAGTACATCGCGTATCGGACTCAGAAGCAGCCGGGATACGAGTCCGATTTGTTCCGACTCGGGGTTTATGATCGCGGCGCCAGGACCTCAACCGTGTTGACCGAGTCCTTCAGGAATTGGATCGATGATTTCGAGTGGGCGCCGGATTCGCGTGCGATCTATTTCGGGGCGCAGGGTGAAGGCCATAACCCGATCTATAAAATCGATCTCGCCGGTAAAGCAATCACACAGGTCGTATCCGATAAGACAATAGACGGATATGCCTTCACACATGACGGGAAGCGGGTCGTATACATCAAGAGATCCGTAGGCGAGCCGTCCGAGATTTACAGCGCGACGATAACCGCGGACAAAGCAGGCGCTCCGACCCGTCTGACGCATGTCAACGATGCATTGGCCGCCGAGGTCGACATTCGACCCGCCGAATCAATCTGGGTCGAGGGCGCGGGCGGCGCGAAGATTCAGGTATTCATAGTCAAGCCGCACGACTTCGATCCTTCGAAGAAGTATCCGTTGATACTGAACGTTCACGGCGGACCTCAGTCTCAATGGGAGGACGCATTCCGCGGCGACTGGCAAGTCTATCCCGGCGCGGGCTATGTCGTAGCCTTTCCGAATCCGCATGGCTCGACCGGCTACGGGCAGGACTTCACGGCTGAGATCTCAGGCGACTACGGAGGCAAGGTGTACGAAGACGTCATGAAGGTGACCGACTCCCTCGAAAAACTCCCGTACGTCGATCGCAATCATATAGGCGCGATGGGCTGGTCCTACGGCGGCTACATGATGATGTGGCTCGAGGGTCATACGGATCGCTTCAAAGCCATCGCTTCGATGATGGGAATCTTCGATCTGAAATCTTTTTATGGCGCGACCGAAGAGCTCTGGTTTCCCGAATGGGATTTGAAAGGCCAGCCGTGGGATTCGGCGCTGTATGAAAAATGGTCGCCTTCAAACAGCGTTAAGAATTTCAAGACGCCGTGTCTCGTGATTACCGGCGAGCGCGACTACCGGTCGCCTTACACACAGTCGCTGCAGTTCTATACGGCGCTCCAGAAAATGAACGTTCCGTCGCGGTTGATCGTGTACTCGAATGCAGGCCACTGGCCGAGCTCGTATGAGATGGCGTTGTATTACACCGCGCATCTGGAATGGTTTCAGAAGTATCTTGGAGGAGGCGGTCCGCCGTGGACTACGGAGCAGTTTCTAAGAAACGCTGTATTCGATCCCGAGACCGGCAAGCGAATAACTCAATCGGCCGAGCCCGCAAGCTCAAAGATGGCCAAGCCGCGTCAATAGCATTCGTCCAAAAAAAGACTCATTCGTTAGGGGTGGGCTTGCGGCTCACCCCGTTTTCTTGCGGGCTCTTTTATGGAAGCCGTCGAAAACCATCAGAGCCGACGTTGCGATTCACAACTGGCCCGATGTTGAGCCGAGCTGCTTTAGAAACGCCTCATAAGCCGGATCGTCGAAACGTTCAAATCTGAAAGCGCGCGCATAGTCCGGAAGCGGTTCCCCGGTCACGTGAGCCGCAAGCAGTTCACCCGCGGCTTGTGATGCCATGATTCCGTAGCCCGACAGAGCGGCGACCACGTAAGCGCCTTCAATCGGGAGCGGCCCAATCAGCGGACGGTTATCTCGAGTCTTGCAGTAATAGCCTCCATCGACGACGAAGTCGTTGACCTTTCCAAAATACGCCGATAGGACGGGTATCATCCGGCTGAGGCCTCGAAAACAAATCTCTCCGTAGTAGCCGGGAAAGACCGCGGGCAATAGCGGACCTTCATGAGGATGCGTGTCGTAGGTCCAGATCATCAATAGCTCGTCTTCGCCTCTTGGACGAAAGTGTACGCCCGCCGGAAACTCGTTGAGCAGGAATCGAGTATCTTCGCGCGAGGCTAATTCCCTCCGCTCGGATTCGGTCCAATTGAGATAGACGGCATCCTCCCAGAGCATCATCGGAGCGCCGGACGCCGCTTTGCCGAGATGATCCCTGAACGCGACTTTGCCGTGAAGCTCGTTGATTACCGGCATATCAAGACCCAGCATCGCTCCCGCTTCTTTAAGCAGCGGGCCCGCCGCGATCACGAAGCTTTGAGCATCTATGCGGGTTCCGGACGCCAGCGTGATTGGTCCGACTCTGCCTCCGGTTGTATTCACCGAGTCGACCCTATCCCGAATGACTCGAACTCCGTCTTCGACCAGACGCTCGAGGAGCCAGTTTCCCAGCCGCACTGAATCCAACCATCCGCAGCGCCTCGCATGGATCATCGCAACGACGCGGTCGGTGATGAATGGAAACGTGTCGAGTATTGTCGCTGGGTCGAGGACAAGATCGATGCCAATCGGAGAATCGCGAAATCCTTCGGGCTTGGAGCGTATATAGTCTTCGCCGCCCGTGTGAACCCTCAGCGGACCCGCGCCGAGAGCCGATACCATCTCGGCCTGTCTCTGCATCGCAGGAATGTTCTCGGTGTCTCCAGTCAGGAAAACGTATCCGCGGCGGTTGAGATTGAAAAGGTTGTCGCACTGGTCGGCGAGATCCTCCATAAGATCGATGCTTCGGCTGATAAACCGCATCATCGTATCGTCGGGTCCGGGCCACCAGTTTCTATAAGCCTGAGTGCCTTTGTCGCTCGTCAACGTGAGAGGTTCTCGTTCGTCGACCAGGAGGATCCTGTCGGCAGGTTGCTTCAACGCGAGATGATACGCGGCCGAAATACCGGCCATACCTGCGCCACAAATAACTGTATCGGCGGCTATTGACATGCGTGAGACGGACTAATGCGGCGGCCGTCGGGCTTGTGATTTGGAATTCACAACCGAAAACGGCGCGGCATCATTGGGCGACAACCGGCAGCGCGATGTGAGATGAATGCTGCTTTGACCGATAGACTCGCTGCGCGGCCTTTTGATAGTCCGAGTCCTTCGCCCTGAAAATATTTTCGACGTACTTTTGAGGGTTCCGATCAATAAGGGGAAACCACGTACTTTGAACCTGCACCATTATCCTGTGACCCTTCAAAAACGTATGATCGTTGCTATGAAGGTCAATTCGATATTCGTCCGGGTGATTGGGAGTAATCGGTTCAGGCTTCTCGTAGCTCTTTCGGAATCGGCCGCGAAATACATCGTTGGCAATCATCAATTCGTACCCGGCCATTTTCGGAGCCTTCGAGTAGACCTCGGGATAGACGTCGATCAGCTTCACCACCCAATCGCTGTCGGAGCCGGAAGTCGATGCGAACAGGTGTGCAACGATGTCGCCGGAAACAACTACGTCCCGATCGAGAGGCTCGGTTTCCCAGCTCAAAACATCCGGTCGATGATCGACGAATCGCTGATCTTCCAACAGCCACGTGTACCAGCCCGAGCCGCCGGGATAATAAGTCGGTTCGATCGGACGAGGCCGATACGGAACCGGGTTGGCCGGATCTGAAACATAGCTGTCCGACTCGTTTGCATCGCCCGCGTCAGGCGCTTCGAACGACAGCCGCCGTCCTCCGTGAAAATAGAGGTTTTTCACGGTCATATTCTTCGGCGGCCATCTATCGTATGACATCCACTTGTTTGAACCCGTCTGAAATGTGGTCGCTTCCAGTTGTTCGAATTTGCCCTTATCTTTGAGGAAATATGCAAACCAGGGCGCCTGAATCTTCTCTCGAAAATACTTGCTCGTATTGCTTTCGAAGTTGATTCTTCCCAGCGTTGCGCCGTCTCCGCCGGCCCATCCCCCGTGGTTCCAAGGTCCAGCCGCGAGATAATTCTTATGGTCCGGATCTTTCTTCTCCAGCTCCTCATATATCTTGAGCGCGCCGTAAAAATCTTCCTGATCCCACCAACCCGCGACATTCAAGGTGGGCACCGTCAACTTGTCCAGCTTCGCGGCGAACGCGTGGTTTTGCCAGAATGAGTCGTAGCTTGCGTGGGTCGTGAAATCATTCCAGGTCGGCAGCTTGCCATTAAAGTATTTCTCGTTGGCATGCGAAAGAGCGCCGAGGCTCAGATACCAGTCGTAGGTGTCGTATCGATCGAAGTGGAATTGAGTGACGACGTTTGATGTTTCCATCATAGCCACGTATTCAAAGCCGTAGCTCAGCCTGAACGCGCCGTTGTGATAGAAATCATCTCCGATAAACATATCTGCCGGTGAAGCCTGGGGTGATGCGGCCTTGAGCGCCGGATGCGGGTCGAGAATCGCGCATGCGGTCAGAAACCCGTCATACGAGATCCCAAGCATTCCTACGCGGCCGTTGTTTTTCGGCACGTTCTTTATGAGCCATTCAATCGTGTCGTATGTGTCGGTGCTTTCATCGATGGCTTTCGGATCCGACTTCTCTCGCATCGGCCGGTCCATGACGAACTGGCCCTCCGATTTGAAGCGGCCGCGAATGTCTTGAAATGCAAAGATGTATCCGTCCTCAGCCAGCTCCTTGAAATAGCCGAGGAAATTTCTTGGAGCAGTCGCGATGCCATACGGAGTGCGCAGCAGAATTATGGGCAGCGGTTCGGAAATACTCTTCGGCGCATAAATTTCGGTGTTGAGCCGCACGCCGTCGCGCATCGCTATCATCGTTTGTGACTTGGCTTGTGGCTTGTCGAGCTCGAGCCGGGAGGTTTGACCGCCCGCAAGCGATGCAGGCTGAACCAACAATCCTGCCGCGGCTGCAATGGCCGCAAAGGCGATGGCGAGAATCGAATTCCTATGCATGGTTTAACTCACTATTTCGGCCATCGCTCTGATTGCGTCAAGGCCCCCGGCGCCGCAAATCAGAGTGCGCACCCCGGCATCTTTCCACGCGCCGATCAGGTCGGCGATCCGCTCCCTGGGCCCGCAGAGGGCAACTTCGTCCACCAGGGCGTCGGGCACGGCGGCGATGGCTTCAACCTTCTTGCCCGAAAGGTAAAGCTCCTGAATGTGCGCGGCCGCTTCCTCATAGCCGTAGCGGCAAGCAAGATCGTTGTAAAAGTTCTTGCCTTTCGCTCCCATTCCGCCAATGTACAAAGCAAGATTTGGCTTCACTCGCGCGCGGCAGGCATCCACGTCATCGCCGATGATCACGGAAACAGTAGGCGCGATATCAAAGTCCGAAAGCGTCTTTCCGTCAATGCGCCTGGCGAAGCCTTGTTCGAGCGACTCGCGAAAGACGTTGATTCGCTTCGGCGAGAAGAATACCGGCAGCCAGCCGTCGGCAATTTCAGCCGCAAGGGCCACGTTTTTTGGACCAATGGCGGCGATATAGATCGGGATATTTTTTCGAAGCGGATGCACTATCAGCTTGAGAGGCTTGCCCAATCCCGTGCCGCCGTTAACCGGAATGTCGTAATGCTCACCGTGATGTTCGAGAGGCTTCTCTCGCGCCAGGATTGTTCGCAGTATCTCGACGTATTCTCGTGTTCGCCCGAGAAGCTTTCCATAGAGCACTCCATGCCATCCCTCGACTACCTGTGGGCCGGAGGCTCCGATGCCAAGCAGAAATCGGCCCTGCGTGAGGAAATCGACCGTGGCAGCGGTCATCGCGGTCATCGCCGGAGTTCGGGCCGGCATCTGCATTATGGCGGTTCCAACTTTGATTCTCTCGGTCTTCGCCGCAAGCCACACGAGCGGGGAGACCGCGTCCGAGCCGTAGGCTTCAGCCGTCCAGAGAGAATGATAGCCGAGCCGTTCTGCTTCCTGCGCCAGGGCCACATTGTCGGATGCTCCCGAACCCCAGTAGCCGAAGTTCAACCCGAGCTGCATTATGTTTCCTCCAGTTCAATTGGCGCACGAACAATAGCCGAGCCGACGGATTATTTCCATCGCATCGCCATTTCTCACCTCAGCTTTACCGAAGTGATTCGCGGTACGTTGTAGCGGATTACAGGCCTCGAAACAAAGGCGATCGCTTCGACTACGACGATCCGGGATGCAGCCGCTTGATCCTGACTGATTTGAAGAATACTCGGGAAACAATGTCGTGGTTTTGTAAGCCGATGTAACCCTCTTCGCCTCGCTGGCCTTCGAACTCGGTTACCTTTTCGCCGTTCAATTCGACTACGTAGTGCTGGCCGATGACCGTGATTTCGTATAGGTTCCATTCGCCGGCGGGTTTTGACGCGACCTTGCGCGCGGGTGCAAAGCTGTATACCGAGCCGGTCTGATACTTGAGTCCCTGTTTGTCGCAGTCGTCGATTTGAATCTCATAGCCGTGGTTCACCGCGTACCAGGGGTCGTCGCTCTTTTGCGGAAACCGCACGAAGATCCCGGAGTTGTTGCAGCGCTGGCTCACCTTCCATTCAATGCGAAGCTTGAAGTCACGGAACTTCTCGGTTTCATACCACAGCATTCCCATTCCGCCATGGCTTACGAGCGTGCCGTCTTCGACGGTGAAGTTTCCTTTGCCTGCCATTCGCCAGCCCGAGAGATCGTGGCCGTTAAATAGCTTTGTCCATTTTTTGTTGCGCGCGTGGGTATCGACTGTCCCGATCAGGCAGACTATGAATCCAACCTGTAGGACAGTGAGCAGAAGTCCTCGGAGCGATCTCATATAGAACCTCCCGCCGGCCTGGGATCTTGGGGGTCTGCTGAGATAGTGTCGATCGATCTCAGAGCGGCGGCATAGTAATTCAGAGCACCCGCTGATTTCAAGTCCACGCCGGATTACAGCATAAGCACATTGAAAACGCGGCCAGGATTCACATCTGATGTTTCTTCGGAGCAACTGGCAGCGGAGTAGCCGCAAGGCTATTATTGGCGATGCCCGTCATCTTTGATCAGGAGGACTCAATGCAATTCGGCATAGCGATGTTTGCGACCGATTACGCGATTCGACCCGATGATCTCGCGCGAGAAGTCGAATCGCGCGGATTTGAATCGCTCTGGCTGCCCGAGCACACTCACATTCCCGCAAGCAGGAGAAGCCCCTGGCCCGGCGGGCCGAATCTTCCAAAGGAATACTGGCATACCTATGATCCATTTGTTGCCTTGATGGCCGCCGCAATGGCGACTACGAAGCTCCGGATTGCGACGGGCATTTGCCTTATTGTCGAGCGCGATCCGATTACAACCGCGAAAGAAATCGCCAGCCTCGACATGCTGTCCAATGGAAGATTCATCTTCGGCATTGGGGGCGGCTGGAATGCGGAAGAGATGGAAAATCACGGAACCGATTTCAAGAAGCGGTGGCGAGTCATGCGTGAACGCATTCTCGCGATGAAAGAGATCTGGACGAAAGACGAAGCCGAATACCACGGTGAATACGTGAACTTCGACAAGATATGGGCATATCCGAAACCGGTTCAGAAACCATATCCTCCAATTCTCATGGGCGGAGACGGGCCCACGACCTTTGATCGAGTCATCGAGTACTGCGACGGATGGGTTCCGATCGGCCTTCGCTCGCCGAACCTGCCCGAGAAGATAGCCGAGCTCCGCCGCCGAGCTGAAGCGGCCGGGCGCGATCCACAATCACTGTCGGTGTCGATCTTCGGAGCGGCGCCGGATCGGGCGGTCGCCGATGAGATGGAAAAAGCGGGAGCCGAGCGAATGATCTATTATGTTCCATCGGCGGACCGCGAGACCGTTTTACCGACTCTCGACAAGTACGCGGGGATAATCAAGTGAGGTTGTCCTGAAGCTGCGTCATCCGTTAGCTCAGTAGAAAACCGGTCGTTGGTAGTGTCCGAATCAACACGAGATTAGGACACTACCCGCCGTTTTGTTTTTAATCCTGCATTCATCTTTCGACGTTATACTCGAAAATTCATCAAAAAAGATCCAATTGACCATAGACCTGACGACTTTGGCGAGAGAATTGCCGAGAGAAAGTATCGCCCGGCAGGCACAGTGGATAAATCAATTAACCTGATCAGGAGAGTCATCGATGCAAGTTCTAACAAACCTTATAGCCGTTCTCTTTTCGGTGTCGCTGTTGTATCAAAGCGCCGGTCACTACAAGGTCGAAGGGCGTTACCCGATTCCGGGCGGCGGCGGGTTTGACTACATCAGCATCGACAGCTCCGCGCGCCGTCTTTACGTATCCCACGGGACTCAAGTCGACGTGCTTGATGCGGATACCGGCAAAGTCGTGGGCACAATTCCGGATACGCCCGGAGTGCATGGAGCGGCTATCGCGTCGTCTTTCAAACATGGGTTCACCAGCAATGGTCGAGAGAACAAAGTCTCCATGTTCGACCCGTCGACATTGAAGCTCATTAAAAAGATCGATGTGGGCAAGGGGCCCGACGGCATCTACTACGACCCGGCTTCAAAGCGAGTATTCACGAATAACCATGGCACGCACGATATCACCGCGATCGACGCTTCCAACGGCGAGGTTGTCGGTACGGTAAAGCTCGAAGGCGACGGCGAACAGGCTATAATCGGCGCTGACGGCCTGATCTACGTCAACAGCGAAGACACGGCCGAGGTCGTGGCATTCGACCCGAAATCGCTCGAGGTAAAGAAGCGGTTTCCAATCGGAGTCGCCAAGGTTCCAACCGGGCTGGCTTACGACTCCAAGACGAATCGTCTGTTTATCGGCTGTCGCAATGAGCCCAAGATGGTCGTGATGGACGCCTCCAACGGAAAAGTAATAAGCAATTTCCCGATCGGCGGCGGAGTTGATTTTGCGGGCTTTGATCCCACGGCCAACCTGATCTTCTTTTCCTGCTCGGACGGCACGTTGAGCATCTATCACGAGAAGTCAAAGGACTCCTATGAAGATGCCGGCGCCGTTAAGACCCAGCCAAGCGCCAGGACCATGGCGTTCGATCCCAAGACCAAGAAGATTTTTCTTCCGGCCGTGGAATATCTGGAGACTCCCGCGACGGAGCCGGGCAAGCGCCCTCAGCGAACCGTAAAACCAGGCTCGTTTGTTATCGTCGTCGTGGGAAAGTCCTAATTGTAGGACGGCCCTCTTGCCGTATTGATTGTTGAGCTACTTCGGCCACAGCCAGCCGAATACGCCGGCCGTTAGCAGCGCGTAGATCAGTCCGTCGAACATGGATCGAAAGGTGGCTCCCCAGCTCTTTTTGAACCATATCGAGTTCTGTAAGAGCGCGATGCTGTAGCTTGCAAACGCGATGCTGCCCGCGTATCGAAAGACGCTCAGGTAATACGCGCCGGGTTTCAGGGCATGTCCCGCAATGTAACCCGCGAAGACTCCGATGAGTATCGAATAGATAAACCAGAGTATGAGGCTGCTGCCCATTCCCGAGCCGGGCGGGGCGATGGTAATCAGCGCGATCGGACCTTTCTTGTATTTTTCCTGAAACTCGGGCGATTTCATTCCCTTTGCCCCTCCCGCGCAAGGCATCTGGTAATCGCCGGGCGGGAGGTTGAAACTCCTCAACGCTTCCATCATTCCATCTTCGTCAGGAAGCCTTTTGAAATCGCTTCCGTGGTAGCCGATCACCATATGAATGATCGAGCTCGCGATGAATACCAATACCGCCGAAAGCAGGATGGGCAGCCACAACGATGTCAATTGAACCATCTTCTACCTCCTTGAGGCCGAGTCTAAGGGGTTCAAGACGGGCCTTTTGTTTTAGTTCAGTTAATCGAGTTCGATGCCGCGGCACAAAGGCTATTCACGAATCCGCACGCGGTCTATAAGACAATCGCAGCCTGTCTGTCAACAAAACAGGAAGGTCTGGAGTTTACGATTTCTGAAGGCTGTCGTTGAGGGAACCCATTCGGTAGCCGTCCAGGTCGATAGTCACGTAATGAAACCCGATCGACTTAAGCGCCCCGGTTATCTGACTGCTCATCTCGGGCGTCATTGCCCGCGACAGCTCCTCGCGAGCAATTTCGATCCGAGCAACTTCGCCGTGGCAGCGAACACGCACCTGACGAAACCCCGCCGCTTTGAGCGCGTTCTCGGCGCGGTCGACCATGGAAAGCTTCTCGATCGTCACGATCTCACCGTAGGGAATGCGGGACGAGAGGCATGCTGAAGCGGGTTCATCCCAGGTAGGTAATTTCGCAAGCCGCGATTGGCGCCGAATATCAGCCTTGGTCATACCGCATTCGGCCAGCGGAGATCTAACTCCATGCTCGCGCGCCGCCTGTCTGCCGGGCCGGTAATCGGAGCCGTCGTCCACGTTTGTACCATCGCAGACAACGTTGAAACTTCTTTCGCGCGCAAGCTGATCGAGCTTCGAATACAGCTCGGATTTGCAAAAGTAACATCGATTCGGTGGATTGCTTGTGTAGTTGGAGTCGGCGAACTCTTCGGTAAAGACTATCTCGTGCATTATTCCGAATCCGTTCACGAGCATTTCGGCAAGGTTTCGTTGAAATGACGGGTATGAAGCGCTGTCTCCCGTCACTGCCAGCGCGCGATCTCCCAGTTCCGAATGCGCGATGTAAGCCAGATATGCGCTGTCCGCGCCTCCGGAGAACGCAATGATGACCGAACCAAAGCTTCGAATCAGCTCGCGCAGCTTCTGTTCCTTTTGTCCTTCATCCTGTGAGATATTGGCCATCGCTATAACTTATCTTCAGCGAGCTTGCCTGCCCGATCGGTGTTCCATCGTCTTCCGCAACTTCATAGCACTGACGCGCCGACCGCAAGATCGGTCTCCCTCCACTATAGCAAATCATAAAGCGGGGAAGAACTTTCAGTCCCTGCATTCCACGAGTTTAGATTCCACGATAATGGCGGCCCGCGTGTAATGCGACAGGTGCTTTATAGCTTGAGCCGGCGCCGGACGCCTGCTCGCCGTATCAATTCTTCAATCCCATCGTTTCCACTCGCTGTCGTAGTATCGCACCAGCACCTGATTGTCGAGCCGGTTGATCTCCACCGGAACCGGGCCGAGATCAGCCGATAACACGAACAGCGCCGCCATCGCTCCGTCGTCGAGAAACCTGAGCCCCGGAGGCGCGTGAGCCGGCGGATCGAAAGGCTTCAACCGTGCAAGCGCGAATCCCCAGACGCCGAACGACGGGACAGCCATGCTATACGGCCGGACCGAAAAACCCGCGGCTTCAATTGTCCTTACGATGCACCAGTACGACGATCGCGCGAACAGCGGCGAAGTACACTGGACACTCACCGCCGCGTCGGGAGCAAGGCAATTCTTCAGGAGCCGATAAAACCTCGTCGTATAGAGCTTCCCCAGAGCAAAATTGTTCGGATCTGGAAAATCCACGATCGCGCAGTCGAATTTGGCCGCCGCATCTTCAAGCCAGATCATCGCGTCCTGATTGATTACTCGAACCCTGGGATCGCCGTACGAGTGTTTATTCAGCGCCGCAAGCGGAGGGAATCGCTCCGAGAGCTTGGTCATATCCGGATCGAGATCCACGAGAGTGACCGACTCGACCGATGGATGCTTCAGAATCTCGCGCAGAGCTAATCCGTCGCCGCCGCCCAGCACCAGGACACTGCGCGGCTCGAGAATAGCCGCCATTGCCGGATGAACCAGAGCTTCGTGATAGCGATACTCATCGGCCGAGCTGAATTGAAGATTTCCGTTCAGAAATAACTGGAATCCCGCGCGTCCCCGAGTGATGACAATCCTTTGATACGGAGTCGTCTTTGTGTAGATGATCTCGTCCGCGAATAGATTGTCTTCGGCAAGTGTCGTTAGCCAATCGGCTTTGACAATGCCGCCCGCAAGCAGAACCATTACGAAGATCGCCCGCGCTCGCAGACCGAATACCTCGCCTTTGATCAACGGCCTGAATAACCACGTTCCCCAGAGACCAACCGCTCCGTTCAACAACCCAAAGACCAGTGACGTCCTGACGAGTCCGAGCTTGGGCACGAGAAAAATCGGAAAAAGCAACGACGCCACTAGCGCGCCGATGTAGTCGAAGGTCAACACTCTCGAAACCAGTTCTTTGAACTCGAGGGTGTCTTTCATAATCCTCATCAGCAGCGGAAGCTCGAGGCCGACTAAAACGCCGATCAGGAACACGATTCCGTAAAGCACGATGTGAAAGTAGCTCAGCTTCGCGAAGCTCATGAAGAGCAGCGGCGCCGAGCTTCCTCCCAGAATCGCCACGCCAAGCTCCACCTCGACGAAACAGCGCGCGAGACCCGTGTCAATCACTCGCGACAGCCATGCCCCGACCCCGAGAGCCGACAGATAGATTCCGATTATCAGCGAAAACTGAGTGACCGAGTCGCCAAGGACATAACTGGCAAGCGTGCCTGCCAGCAATTCATAGACGAGCCCGCACGTGGCTACGATTAGAACGTTGAGAAAGAGAAGGGGCGTGCGATTCATGGCCGTTCAGATACGATTTGTCGAGGCGTTCACCGCGACCATCGGCCATAGGAGGGAACTCGCGGCTGAAAAGCGAGCGCGGCGCCGATCGAGATAGCCCCGGATCGTGAGAATGTATCTTGCGCTATCCATGAACCGCCGCGGCGACGATCAAGGCGATGCCTATAATCACCGATGCAATGACTATGGCGAGCGCCGTATTCTGATCGTCTTCGATCTCTTTCCTGATCGAAAACGGGCTTATCTTTACGATGAGCCAGAACGCCAGCGCGAAAAGGATGATCCCGATCAGCGAGAATATCACCGTGACTATAACCAAATTTTCGACCTGGGTGAGATCCAATGGAATCAGCGCCGCCATAATCGGCTTTGTCATCACGTCCAGTGCAAGAGCATGCGTTGGCATCATTTTCCTCCCTGATAGCCTGAGTGCCAAAAGTGGAAAGAACGGTATCCGCCAGGCGACTGGCGAACGTCGGCCGGCAGAACCTTTCGCTCGGGATTGCCGATTTCGCGGCCCGTTAACGTGAAGAGGCCGTAAAGCGAAATCATCGCGATTCCAAAGATGAGATAAAACTTTGTCATTCCAGCCAGTCCCTCAACAGCCTTGGGTCGTCAATCGTTATCGCTCGACCCTGATGCCGACGAATACGAGGATGAAGTCGTCACATTGCTGTCCTGCCATCTTCTTTTCTCGAAACCGATGTGCCTGATCAAAGTAAACACGGGGATGACCGACACAACCAGAATCGCGAGAAATAGATTCAACAAACGCGGCACGCCTTGTTCAACGCGGACCGTGACAGCCGCCGGCTGGGCCCAGTTCTGCCATGAAACTTCGAGCCTTAATGTGTATTTGCCGGAAGGCACAGCCGATAGGAATACATCGGGATTATTGCTCCCTTCGCTCCACGACTCTCCATCATCAACCCCATGGTAGTACTCGACAGGCAGCGAGAATTGCTGAACAAGACCGGTATCCTCGTTGATGAAATCGCCGTCGAGATAAAGCCACGCGTTGTCCACCGGCGCCTGCGCTGAAACTCTTATGTTCCGCCCGCCCCTGAGCTCTATCGGATCGGTAAAAATCGGTGTCGTGCTGTCGCTTGCTTTGAGCGGTTGAAGCTGAAATGCCTGCTCGAAGATTTTCTTGCGCGGCGCCGTCACTCCCAGGATGATGCCGAGCAGAATTATAGCGGCAAGAAAAATACCCCAGTACTTGTAGACTCGCTTATGTGGAAAGAGCTGATTCGGAGCAACCGTGGATGGAGCCGGAAGGCCCGATACTCCAAAGGCCTTCTCTATTTTCGAGCGCTCAATATAAGTACCGAATGACCAGTTGATCTCGCCGGTTTGAACTGTTCTTGCGCTCTGTCTGCCCTTCTTCTGTCGCCGAGCAGTCGAGCCGGCGGCCGCGCTTGCCTCAAGCGACAGCATGTACGGCGGATGGACGAAATCACGCGCGGCAACCGACTCGCCGACCTCGACTTTCCAATAGAACTCTCCCTGAACGTTCTCGACATTCGCGGCCGCGTCCTGAAACAACCTGAACCGCAGTCCATTGTACGTAGCCGAATTTCCGATCGACGTCACCTCTCCGGGAGAAACGGTCTGTACAAAGTTCCAGTGGTCGTCGCTTCGAACCAGCCATCGGAAACCGGTTCGAGGTTCATACAACAGGTACTCTTCCCAGAAGTACTTCTTATCTATGACGACGCTTCGCAGCACAAAGCCGATCACCATGAACGTCGTGCCATTCAGCTCTCCAACTGCGCCAAGCGGAATGATCGGCCTGACCTTGAGATCCAGCACCCGCAGGAACTCGAGTTTGTTTCCGTTGATATTCAGAAGCGAACCGCAGTTGGGGCAGGTCACGCGCTCGCTCTTGTCAGGCGCGCGAAGCTCGAGCGGACCCGCGCACTGCGGACACGACAACTGCAAGCCGGCGACTCGTCTGGCCTCGCGTTCAGGCGCCTTTGCGTCCGCTACTCCGAGATCCTGAAGCGTTACCTCTCGGCCGATGAACAGCATCGGTTGCGCTTCACTATAGTCAAGCGTGGCGAATTCGCCGTGCGGTCCCGAAAGATCCGCGTAGTAGTAGGTCTCGCCCGGAACCAGCTTGTATGGAATCTCGCCTTTTGCGCCTAGCGCTTCGGCTTCTCCGGTCTCGGCGACGATAAGCGATACAGCCGAAGATACGGCGGGAACCGGCTGACCGAGCACAAGCGTCTCGAGCGGCGGCACGAGCGCCTGTTCCGAAAGCTGATGCTGAAACGTCAGATAGAACTTTCCCTGCGCTTCGGCTAGCCAACCCCATCGCCCATCGCCAAACGCCGCATACCATTCATCCCACACTCCGCCGGCCTCGTGACCGAGCTGCGCGCGGCCGGTAAGCTCGAATGGTACGCCGTGATAGACGCCTCTGAGCCCTACATCCAGCGGCGAGCCTGTATCGACTAGATCAGCGACTTTTCCCAGATCCTCGATCTTGCGGTCGCCGCGCGCGACTACCGATTTACAGAACTCACAAACGGTAACTATGGACGAGCCGATGCGAAATATGACGGGCGCGCCGCACGAGGGACACGGAGTCTGAAAGTCGCTCACCGTTCTATTCCTCCGCGTCCGCCGACTGCGTCGCCAACCTGCGAATATGTGGAGGCCGATCCACGGATCTCGCTCCTGACGCTGACCCGTTGAGCTCCGAGCAGGCGAGTCAACTGCTCGGCCCAATTCCACTCAGGGCGCGAGCGGCAGCAATAGAGGTTGAAAGTAGCTACCCCGTCCTCGGGATATGTATGACAGGCGAGATGCGATTCGGTGAGAAGGAAAAGACCGGTGACGCCGCCCGGCGGCGGAAATTCATGCCATAGCTCCGGGCTTACGACGCGCAGCGAAAGGTCGTCGATTACCTGCTCGCAAAGACCGCGGACTACGTTGGGGTCGCGAAGAAGATCGGGCTTACAGCCTTCCGCGTCGATCATCCATTCGGTGCCGACAGTCATTAAGCGTGATGGCCCTCCAAATCGTTCGAGAGAATATCACAGCAATGAATTCGCCTAAAGATATATTGACGGCTCGCTGTGAGCGTCCTCTTGCTGCCGGCGCAATGTCTCCGCTCGCCTGCTCGCTCGTATCCGCTCGTCGAATTATCCCTTTGCGGCGCTGCTGCTGATGCAATAGAGATTCTTTTCACCGCGAATGTATATCTTGCCGCCTGCAAGCGCGGGAGATGCGAAGATCGGTTCGCTCAGCGAATTCGTGCGAAGGACCTCGTGAGTCGGCCCCGCTTTGACCACAAACGTGTCGCCATCCTCGCTCGAGATCAGAATCTTTCCGTCAAACGCGACGGGCGATGACATGAATGTCGCGGGCACCGGAACTCGTCCGCCTTCGTACTTCACTTCTCCAGTCGCTGCATCAAGGCAAGTCAGGACGCCTTTATCGCTTATCAGATAAACGTAGTCTCCATAGAGTATCGGCGATGCGACATATGCGGTCCCTTTGTCATATTTCCAGGCAATATTGGAGCTGCCCGTGAGGTCTCCGGAGCCGCCGAGTTTGATCGCAATCGTATGCTTCGCTGGAAAGCCCGCCGAAACGATCACCATGTTATGCCCAACCAGCGGCGTATGGATGGCGTTGCTTTCGACGCCCTTGCAACGCCATAGCTCCTTTCCGTTTGCCGGATCGTAGGCGATTATGAACTCATTGCCGCTCGTGACCAACTGTGCCGAAGCGCCGGCTCCGACGATAACGGGCGTGCACCAGCTTGCTTCGACCGGTCTCGTGATCTTCCACAAATCCTTCCCGGTCTTCTTATCAAGCGCGATCACATAGGAGTTATCGCCCGTGTCCTGATCGCATTGGAGTATCAGCTTGTTCTCGTACAGGACCGGCGAGGCGCCCGCGCCCATACCCATGGTAGCGATTCCGCCCAACGATCGCTTCCAAACCTGATTGCCGTTAAAGTCGTAGCAATAGAACCCTTCCGATCCGAATGACGCATAAACGCAGCGGCCGTCCGTAATAGGAGTCGGCGAAGCATAGGTGTTCCGCCGGTGGCGATGATCGAAAACAGTTCCTTCGTATGCGATTTTTTCCCAGAGGATCTTTCCCTTTTCCGCATCGACGCAGACGACCTTCATCGTGTAGCTATGGTCGGAGCCTACCCAGTCCGGATGTTTGAATTCTTCCTTTCCGATCATGTGCTTGATGGCTTTTGCTCCGGAAACTACCGGCCCTTCAATCGAAGTGGTCAGGAACAGGCGGTTGCCCCAGACGATCGGCGATGAGTGGCCGCGGCCGGGAATTTCAGTCTTCCATTGAATGTTCTTTGTTGGGCTCCATTCGATCGGCAGATTCTTTTCTTCGGATATTCCCTGGCTGGACGGTCCGCGCCACTGAGGCCAGTTTGAAGGATTGGTGGCCGCATTCAGCGGCAGTTGCGTAACTGTGACGAACGCGATCGCGGTTGCGAGCGCGAAACGGAAGGCACTCTTTTGTTTCATCTATTTCCCCTGACGTTTCTCTGCCGGAGCGCCGGAATGACTGCGGCTGCAATGTTACCACTGAAGCGAATAGTCTACGAAGCGCCGGTTCATTTCGCCGGTTTTGCGGCGCCGGTTTTCGCCGATCGATCCGCAATGCAGAAGAGCGTATTCTGGCCGCGGACAAAAATCATCCCGTCCGAAATGGCCGGCGTCGCCATCATCACCTCGCCCATCGCGTTGTCCGCGAGCAGCTCGTAAGTCGGCCCGGCTTTCACGACGAAGATATCGCCATCCTCGCTCGACAGGTAGATCTTCCCATCGGCCGCAATCGGAGACGCGCTGTACGCGCCGCCTTTGTCGCCGATCCGCTGTTGATAAAGCCGCTCGCCTGTTTTCGCGTTATAAACGGCCATCACCCCGTGGTTCGCGCAGGTGTAAAGATAATCGCCGTACACGAGAGGCGTCGGCATGTAAGTGCCGCCTCGTTGAAAGCTCCACGCGACGAATTCATTAGCCGTCTTGCCGTCCTTGAGCGAGATGTCTCCCGATGCGCCGGGCTTGATGGCGTAGATCGGCTGATTGGGTCTGTAGCTGTTGCAGATGAAAATCAAATCGTTCGCCGCTATGGGCGTCGTCGCGGTCACTTCGGGGTTGCCTGAGAGCTTCCAGAGTTCCTTGCCCGTCAGCGGGTCATAAGCGCGAACGGCCCGTGTCGCGTTGGTAACGAGCTCGGCGCGGTTCTTGCCCTCATACACCGTAGGCGTGCCCCATGAGGGAATCTCATCGCGCGGTGTCATCCACAGACGCTTGCCGTCTTTCAGATCATAAGCGGCAATGAAGGAGTTCTTCTGAACATCGCATTGAATGATCACCATGTTCTTGTAGATGATCGGCGAGCTCGCCATTCCCCATTGATAATCCGGATCATAGAACCAACCCGAATCGAGAAGACCGAGATCCTGCTTCCAGAGCACCTTGCCGCTTGCGTCGTAGCAGTACAGCCCTTCTGAACCGAAAAACACTACAACGTACGTTCCATCCGTTGCCGGAGTCGAGTTCGCATGGGTTGACTTGATGTGTCGCTTGATCTTCGGCACACCTTCGCAGGCGACTCTATCCCAGATAATTTTTCCGGTGCGCTTGTCGATGGCATAGACGTGCCACGAGTGTTTCGAGGTATCTTTATCCGAATCGACGTCGCCGAAGAGACCATGGCGAAAGTAAGGCTTAGCTATGCTGCTGATCGCGGTCGTGACGTAAACCCGTTCACCCCACACAACCGGGCTTGAATGAGCCAGCCCGGGAATGGGAGTTTTCCACAGTACGTTCTCGCCTTTTTCGACATCCCATTTAGTCGGTGTCGGGCGCCCTTCCGCGATTCCGGATGCGCTGGGCCCTCGAAACGAAGGCCAGTTCTGTGCGTATGAAGTGCGCGTCAGAGCAAGGGATATGAAGAGAGCTCCGACTGCGATTGACTTTGAAAGTATTGATTTCGAGAACATTGATTTTGAAAGCCAGGTCAACCTGATCCGAGCTGAACACGATCGAGAGACTCTCATTAAGACGTTGTTCATAAGTTATTCCCTAAAGCTGTGGTTTCCCTGAAATCTGAAGCTCGCTATTTCTGATCTACTCGCTTGAAGGGGAATGAAAGCCCGCTTTGTTTCAAAGTGAATCCGGTAATTTTGTCGTTCTCCCAGGTAAAGACGATAGTCGCTTCGACTTCAATTATCGCGAAGGTGTTCTTGTCCGATGGAACGGCGTTAAACCAGTTCTGGCCGGCCAGCTTCCCTCGGAGCTTTCCCTCATGGATATCGATTACCAGCTCGCCGATCTGCTCGTTTTTGAAGGAGCCCGCGAACATCTTCAATGTTTCGGGATCAACCTTGAAGCTGGGAGCGACGGCTCCAGCCTTTTTCAATATCGCCGCGATCTCGGCCTTGTCGCCGGCGCGCACCAAGGCCGAATTCAACGTCTCCTGTTTCAAGCCGCCCTTTTCGACTATAAGCTTCAGCAGGTCGGTATTCCCCTCTTGAACCGCGGTGGTCAAGGCGCGTTCCTTGCCCTCGGCTCCCTTCTCGAGCAGAAGCTTCACCACTTCGAGGTATCCGTGGCTCAAAGCCCAGCCTATCGGAACTTCCCCGTAGAAAGTATCCTTGACGTTTGGATCGGCGCCGCGGTCCAGCAGCAACTTGACTAGTTCTACATTTCCCCGATCGCAGGCATAGGACAGCGCTGTCGCGCCGTATCTTGTCTTGGCATTGACGTCGACGCCCTTATCGAGGAAGGACTTTACCGCGGCGGCGTCGCCTTTGCGGGCGGCGGCGAAGAACGCCTCATTTTGATCCTGTGCATTGGCCGTAATGGAGAGAAGGACGATAAGAATAGAAAGAACCGATCGGAGAATGCGAGCCTGCATATGGTTCACCTCGTCGAAAAAGCCGCGGGTTCCGCGCGGTCAAAAAATGATGGGATGCGAGTCGAGCACCGCTATTGCAAAACGGACGGTTGCGGTTTCCGGTTCAGAAATTCAGCGATGCCAAAGCGGCTATTACAGCGGTATTACCGATGGTTCGCTGCTTGACTCGAACATCGGCACCATAATATCTTCAACGAACCGGAGTCAAGCATGTCCTCGTACAGTGGAAAGGAAAAGTTGCTGATTCCCTTTCTTGGTTGTAACGTGAAACTCTACCCCGGCAGACACTCTCTCGGAAACAGGTTATGAACGCAATTTTCGCGAAGCTATTGTTTCTTTCTCTATTGTTCTCTTTTATCCCTCAGAAAAATTCGGGAGGAGGCGGCGACTGGCCCGAGTGGCGAGGCCCCTCCCGCGACGCGACTTCCAATGAGAAAGATTTGCCAGGCCGCTGGTCGCCTTCGGGCGAGAACCTTCTGTGGAAGATGCCCTTTGGGGGACGATCCGCCCCCATAGTCATGGGCAATCGCGTCTATATGTTTAACTCGGCCGGTGAAGGCGAACACATGCAGGAGCGCTTGCTGTGCCTGAACGCCGACACCGGAAAGGTTATTTGGGAACGCCGGATCAACGTCTACGAGAGCGACGTTCCGCCTCGCCGAATCGCATGGTCAGCGCCGGCCGGCGACCCGGCTACGGGCAACATATATGTATTCGGCGCTTGCAATGAGTTGACCGCGTTCTCCAGCGAAGGCAAAGAGCTCTGGAGCCGCTCGCTGACCGAGGAATTCGGCGCGTGGACCACTCACGGAGGCCGGACAGGCTCTCCGATAATCGAAGGCGATCTGGTGATCGTCGGAACGATCATCGACGGATGGGGCGACACCGCGGAACGGCGGCATCGATACTACGGCTTCGATAAAAAGACCGGTGAATGTGTTTGGACGAGCGCGCCCGGAGGCCGCCCCTACGATACTGTTTATCCCACTCCGATCGTAGCTACGATTAATGGCGTAAGGCTTCTGATCGTCGGCGGAGCCGACGGCGCGATATACGCGATCAAGGCACACACCGGAGAGCCTGTTTGGAATCTTCCGATCACAAAGCGCGGTATAAACAACTGCTCGGTCTATAAAGGAACGACCGTCTTTGCCTCGCACAGCGAAGAAAACCTCGACAGCAACGAGATGGGGCTGATTGTCGCCATCGACGGCGCCGCGAAAGGCGCGTTGGGCCGGGATAAAGTGAAATGGTCGGTCAAGGGTTTCAGGGGCGGATATTCCTCGCCGGTGATCGACGGAGATCGCCTCTATCAGATCGACGACAGCGCCAGTCTGATTGCATTCGACGTTAACACGGGGAAGGAACTCTGGAAAAAGACTCTCGGCACTCTGCAGCGAGCCTCGCCGGTTCTAGCGGACGGCAAACTCTACGTCGGAACCGAAAACGGAAAATTCTATATCCTGAAACCGGGTCCGACCGGATGTGAAGTGCTGGATGAAAAACAGCTTGGACCGGTGGACAACGTCCAGCTCAAGACCGAAGAAGGCGATGAGCTGATTGCCGCCAACGAGCAGATTCTAGCGTCGGTCGCTGTTTCTCACGGGAGAGTCTATCTCGTTTCGACGAAAGCGATTTATTGCATCGGTAAGAAATCAACTTCATCTGTCTCTCGTCCCGCAATGGCGGCAATCGAAACCGCTCCGGCTGATGCAGCGGTATCTCATGTGCAAGTCATTCCCGCCGATGTTGCCGTTAAACCGGGCGATACGGTCTCGTTTAGAATTCGGCTATTCGACGATCATGGGCGCTTTATTCGAGAAGATTCTCACGCGACGCTTTCGCTGGAAGGCTTGAAAGGCGACGTGAAAGGGACCCAGTTTATTCCGGCAGCCGACGCCGGATCTCAAGCCGGTCAGGTTAAGGCGACCTTGGGAACGGTGAGCGGCGTGTCGCGGGTACGAGTAGTTCAAGCGCCTCCGATGGCCGAGAACTTCGATAACGTTGCAATCGATGCCGTGCCGAACTACTGGATCAGCACCGGCAGAAAATATTCCGTGAAGCAGATCGACGGCAACAAGGTACTGGTCAAGAATCCGAACCCGCCGATATTCAAGCGCACGCGCTCACTCTTCAGCCCTGCCGGTTGGTCCAATTTCACGATTCAGGCGGACGTACGCGCCGCCGAGAAGCGTCGTCAAATGGGCGACGCCGGCGTGGTCGCTCAGCGCTACGAAGTCGTCCTGCTAGGCAATAACCAAAGAATCGAGCTTCGCTCGTGGCAAATCGAAGAGACGCGTACCGTAAAGAAACCCTTCGAATGGAAGGCGGACACCTGGTATAGCGTCAAATTGGAGGTCGAGAATCTACCGGACGGCAAGGTTCGTGCGAGAGGAAAAGCATGGCCGGCTTCGCAGCCCGAACCAGCCGAGTGGATGATCGAGCGCACCGATCCGATCGGTAATCGGCAGGGCAGCGCCGGTATCTTTGCCGACGCTCCAAATGAAATCTATTTCGATAATATCAAGGTGACACCAAACAAGTGAGCCGTTCCACTGGAGTTTTTATGAAGAAAGATGTGATTAGAGTTCTGTTGGCCTCAATGGTCGTTGGGTTTGTAGTCTTCGCGGCTTCGAAGCATGGTTCCGCTTCGGATCCGGGCAGCGGCGATTGGCCAATGTGGGGCGGCACTCCAGATCGGAATATGGTCTCGAATATGAAAGGCCTGCCGACAAGTTGGGACGTCGCCGCTAAAAAGAACGTCAAGTGGGTTGCGGCGCTCGGGTCGCAGACATACGGCAACCCGGTCGTCGCGGGCGGACAGGTCTACTGCGGAACCAACAACGAGGGCCTTCGCGATCCGAAACAAACCGGGGACAAGGGCGTATTGATGGCGTTTCGCGAATCCGACGGCGAGTTTCTCTGGCAGCACACAAGCGAAAAACTCGCGGCGGGCCGCGTTAATGATTGGCCGTATCAGGGCGTGTGCTCTTCGCCGCTGATCGAAGGAAAGCGACTCTACTATGTGACGAATCGCTGCGAGCTGGTTTGTCTCGATACTCAGGGGTTCCGCGACGGCGAGAACAACGGCCCTTACAAAGAGGAGAAGCTGACCGGAAAGACCGATGCGGACATTATCTGGAAGTTCGACATGATTGAAGAAGTCGGCTCCCATCCGCACAACATGTCGAACTCATCGCCGGTTGTGTACGGCGATTTGATTTTCGTCAGCACTTCGAATGGTCAGGATGAAAGCCACGTTCATATCCCCTCCCCGAAAGCGCCTGCCATCATCGCGGTCAATAAAAACACCGGCAAACTGGTCTGGGAAGACAACTCGGTCGGCGAGCGAATCCTGCACGGGCAGTGGTGCTCGCCCGCGGTCGGCACGATCGGCGGAGTCGTACAGGTCGTGATGGGTCAGGGCGACGGATGGGTTCGAGGCTACGAAGCGATGACCGGCAAGAAGCTCTGGGAGATGGACAGCAATCCCAAAGATTCCGTATGGCCCAAGACCAGAAACGAGCTCATCAGCACCCCAGTCATCTGGGACAATAGAGTCTACATCGCGAACGGCCAGGATCCGGAACACGGCGAAGGGGTCGGCCACCTATATTGCATCGACGCTACCAAACGCGGGGACATTACGCAGACAGGCGTCGTCTGGCAATACGACAAGATCCGAAGATCGATATCTACCTGCGCGATCGCGGACGGACTGATCTACTATCCCGATTTCAGCGGCTTCCTGCATTGTCTCGATGCGAAGACCGGCAAGCCTTATTGGGTGCACGATATGTTCGCCGCCGTCTGGGGCTCGCCCCTGGTTGTGGATGGAAAAGTCTACCTGGGTGATGAAGACGGCGATGTCGCAATTCTGCAGGCCGGGAAAGAGAAAAAGGTACTAGGCGAGATGAACATGGGCAGCTCGGTCTACAGCAGCCCCGTTCCCGCGAATGGATCGCTATTCATCTCGAATCGGAATCAGCTCTTTTGCCTGTCGGGAGCCGCGCCGCCCGCAATCAAGGCGAGCAACGGGCAATAGCGCGAATTCCTGCCAATCTCGATAAGAATGAATGCAGGCGTTCCAGTTTCAATCCACGACGAGACTAGTATTCGGTGAAGGCTCGCTCGACCGCGTTGGAGAGATAGGCGCCGAGCTGGGATTCCGGCGCACCCTCCTATGCGCCGACCGGGGGATGATCGCCTGTGGGTACGTGGATCGGGCCTCTACGATTCTGGCGTCCTCGGGCATCGCCGTATTCCCCTTCCACGATTTCGATTCCAACCCGGATTCCGTGATGATCGAGAGAGGCCGTGCTTTCGCGGAACCACTTGCCGTTGACTCAATCATCGGGCTCGGCGGCGGCAGTTCGATGGACACAGCCAAGGGCATCAATTTCGTTCTGACGAACGGCGGAAGAATTCAGGACTATTGGGGTCACGGCAAGGCTTCCAAGCCGATGCTCCCGATGATCGCGGCGCCGACCACCGCCGGCACCGGCAGCGAGGCTCAAAGCTACGCGCTGATTTCCGACGCCGACACGCACGTCAAGATGGCCTGTGGAGATCCAAAGGCCGCCTTTCAAGCCGCGATTCTCGACCCGCTTCTCACCCTCACGCTGCCCGCGACAGTGACCGCAACCGCGGGCTTCGATGCGATTTCACACGCGGTCGAAACCTGTGTGACGACCCGGCGAAATCCGCTCTCCCTGCTGTTTTCGAGGGAAGCCTGGCGGCTCCTTGAAAGCAACTATGAGCGAGTGTTGGCCGAACCCCGCGATGTTGAAGCACGAGGCGCCATGCTGCTCGGGGCCTATTATGCGGGAGTGGCGATCGAAAGCTCTATGCTTGGCGCTACTCACGCGTGCGCGAACCCGCTCACGGCTCATTACGGCACGGATCACGGTGTTGCGATCGGACTCCTGTTGCCGCACGTAGTTCGATGGAATAGCGAATCAGTGAACGATCGGTATAAAGAGGTTTGGGATGGGAAGGGGTCTGGGGCGAACACCACAGGAGCGGGGCTCGCGGCGAGGCTTCAAGAACTGCGAACGACGGCCGGGCTGCCGCGGAAGTTAGAAGCCCTGGGGATTCCTGAAAAGGATCTGCCGATGCTTGCCGAAGAAGCGGCGCTCCAATGGACCGGCAAGTTCAACCCGAGACCATTCGGCGCGGCCGAAGCTCTGGAGGTTTATAAGTGCGCGTATTGAAGTCGAGATTGTGCAAGAGCCTACCTGTCGGGACGGGCCTCCTTGCCCGCCCGTCGATTCCCGTGACAATTCGTGATCAAGAGGAACTCGGATCGCCCTCAGCCTTTTTTTTAGACCTGCGCCTATTTTTGAATAATCTCTTTCGCGGAGAGGGGCGGCCGCGAAGGGCCGCCCGTACAGCGTCGTTCATCGCTCTCTGTATTCTTTCGGTTGGTACGTTCGGTACGCCGCTGACTTCGAAGTCTTCGTCCCTGCAGTTGTACACACCCGCGGATAACTGGCCTCAGTTTCGCGGCAACAGTCAATTGACGGGCATCTCGCTTTCGGCAGTTCCCAAAACGTTGAAGCTGCTGTGGACCTACGAAGGCGGCGAATCAATCGAATCCTCGGCTGCAATTGTCAATGGCGTGGTCTACGTAGGCTCTCAAGCAGGTGACCTGCTGGCGCTCGATCTCAACAGCGGCTCGCCGAAATGGAAATACAAAGTCGGAGACGGCGGGATCGGCGAATCGTCTCCGTGCGTCAGCAATGGGATCATTTACGTGGGCGATTATTCGGGTGTTCTCCACGCGGTTAGCGCCGCTGACGGCAAAGCTATTTGGACCTTCAAAACGGGCGCCGAAATAAAGTCGTCGCCTGTCGCGGTAGACGACAAGGTCCTGATCGGCTCTTATGACGAACATCTGTACTGCTTGAATCCGAAGACCGGCGCCGTGATCTGGAAATTCAAAACTGGCGGCCCCGTTCACTGCACCGCGGGCATATTGAATGGGCTCGCCTTCATCGCGGGCTGCGACGAGCAGTTTCGCGCGATTCGGCTTGCCGACGGCAAGGAGGTGTTCAAGGTTGCGTCCGGAGCATACACCGGAGCTTCGCCCGCGCTTGTCGGAGAATCCGCGTTTTACGGAACCTTCAACAATGACGTGCTCGGCGTGAACCTCAGAACAAAACGCATAGCGTGGCGATACCAGCATCCGCAGCGCCAGTTCCCCTTTTACTCCTCCGCCGGAGTCGTAGACGGCCGAGTTGTGATCGGAGGCCGCGACAAAATAGTTCACTGCGTTGACGCAAAAAACGGAAAGAGGCTCTGGACATTCACAACTCGCGCTCGAGTCGAGTCGTCAGCGGCTCTTGCAGACGGGAGGGTGTTTATTGGATCAAACGACGGAAAGCTTTACGTGCTCGACTTCATCACCGGCGCTAAGGTATGGGAGTTCGACGCGGGCGCTCCGATTTCAGCTTCACCCGCTATTGCGTCAGGAAAGATAGTAGTTGGTTCGCAGGACGGACGACTCTACTGCTTTGGATAATCGGTCACGTTACTTGCGCCGAGAGCAAGCGCTTTGAAAATGTCCGTGCCTCGTCTGAAGCCCCCATCGATGAGCACCGGTATTCGCCCGCCGACGCCCTGAACAATCTCGGAAAGACAATCGATCGTAGCGCGGCCGCTGTCCTCTGCTCGGCCGCCGTGATTGGAGACGATCAGGCCATTCGCGCCGTTCTCGAGGCACAGTTGGGCATCTTCAGTCGTTTCGATCCCCTTGATGACGAGCTTCATCGAAGTCGAATCCTTCAATCGCTTCAGAAAGTCCCACGTGAGCGACTGAGTCCTTCGAGTCAGACTCGAAGTATCGATGCCGTCAAACATCGGTCTGCGCCGATAATAAAGCGGCGTATCCATTTCAGGACCGACAGGAGCGCCGTGACAGGTGACGCATTGCCGGGTGTCCAGCCTGCGCAAGACCTGCTGCGTTTCGGTGTTCCTTCCTCCAATCTGATCTACGGTAAATACCAGAACGGGGCACCCGGCCGCTTCGGCGCGCTTGATCATTTTCAAAGTAGCTTCCCACTGGTTCGTAACATAGAGCTGATACCAGATCGGCGCCCCACGCGCGGCGGTGACGTCTTCAACGGACGATGTAGTTACGGTCGAGAGAATCTGTAGAGTCTTTTTGGCCTGGGCCGCCCTTGCCGATGCGATCTCGCCATCCGGATGAAAGGCCTTCTGGCTGCCGACCGGCGCAAGAATGATCGGCGTTTCCCATTTCGCGCCGAATAATTCGATAGACGTGTCGATATTTGAAACATCGACAAGGCGGCGCGGACGAAGCTGATAATGCGTGAACCCTTCGCGATTCGCTTTCAACGTTGCGTCGCCGTCGACGCCGGTTGTCATATAGCCGAAGTGCGCCGGCGGCAGCGCCTTTCGCGCCGCGGCTTCAAACTCGAGAACGTTAAGCGCTTCGGCCGGACTCGAAATCACGCCGTCCGCCTGGGCTTGTTTGAAGATGTCGGCGATGGGAAGAAAACCGGCCAGCAGAGGGCTTCCGGCAAGAAACTTCAGGAACGCACGGCGATTCGACGTCACGAGTTGTTGCGACATAGAGGCCTCTGATGACTATTCTCAATTGGTTTTTGGTTTGGCGGCCTCGATCCTGATCTGCCTCTGGACCTCGTTCCTTGGATCCAGCTCTGCCTTGCCCGAAGGAAAACCGTTGACGCTGAGCACGTGACTCAACACATCGGCGATCTCCTGTCTGGTGAGTTTTCCTTTGTTATTAGGCGGCATCGATATTCGAACGCGCTCCGAGAGATCGCCTATACTCAAGCCGCTCCAGTTCGCGAGAAATGCGCCGCCGGTCAGCGCTGGAGCCTCGTCCATACCCGACAGATCCGAGGCGTGACATTTCGAACAAATCTGCGCGTACTTTTCCTTGCCGCGTCTCGCCTGCTCTTCGGAATACACTCCGTCCCAAACCGTGCGCGATGCGCCTTCCTGGGCTCCGATAATTGAATGGAGCAGAATTACGGTCGCCAGAGCGATTCCAAGCTTGGCGATCCTCTTCTTGGGTAGCACCAAATTCTCTCGGTCCTTTCCACGCGGACTGATGAGATCAAGGCCTTCAATCGGTCGACGGCAGCGCGAAGGCAATGTACTCGCCGGAATAAGCGCCCCCGCTGACGGCGACTACTATAAATTGCTTGCCGTTTTGCATGTAGGTCATCGGCGAGCCGCTCTGCGGAGCGGGCAAATACACTGCTCCAACCTGTTTTCCCGTAGCTTTGTCGTACGCTCGCAACATCGCTCCGCGGGGATGATCCGGCGTCGTTGTTACCTGCGGGTCTCCCATGATCACGAGCGTCTTTGTAACCACGAGGCCGACGGGCCCATTCTGTCCGGTCTTCGGAATGTTCTTACCTCGAAGCGCGGGATGATTGCGTACCACGTCAGGCGTATCACCGTGAGCGACTTGCCACACAAGCTCGCCGCGGTCGAGGTTTATCGCGGAGAGCAGTCCGTAAGGCGGTTTCACTATGGGGAGTCCTTGAACCAGAGTGCCTCCACCACCGCCTCCACCACCGCCTCCTCCACCAGCAGGCGGCGGTGTTGAAGCTTGAACCGGTGTGGATTCGGGTCGGCGTCTCGGCTCTTGCGGGTAATCGGCGGCGCTTCCATAGCCCGGCCCTTCGCTTACGCGGAACTGCTGACCAGCTCTGCCTGAAACGTATTTAATATCCGAGAACCCCGCGGGCGACTCAATCAAGCCTATGGGTGAGACGCTGGCGTTGGAAGCGGGCGCGAATACGGTGTGCGTCTCGGGATCGTATCCCGCGCCGGGCCAGTTGGTACCGCCGTTGAGGGTTCCGACGGTCAACGCCGCCACGGGCCCCTCGGTTTTGCTCACTACCGGAGGAACGAACATCGGCCCCAGAGCGAACTGTTCGGATTGCTTCAGCGCTTGAGCTCGCAATTCGGGCGTGAAATCGATCAAGTCATCTTTCGTTACGGCCTGTCGAGCATACGCGGGGGGCTTCGTTGGAAAGGGCTGAGTCGGCGAATACCACTCTCCCGGCACATTCCCCTTCGGGACGGGCTTCTCTTCGATAGGCCACACCGGCTCGCCCGTAACCCGATCAAAGACATATAAGAAGGCCTCCTTGCTTGGAAGCGCTACAGCTTTGATCGCTTTGCCATTGACATTGATATCCGCGAGGATCGGGGCCGATGAAAGATCGTAGTCCCAAATCGGATGATGAACTACCTGATAGTGCCATTTTCTCTGACCGGTCCTGAGGTCGACGCAGACCAGGCTCTCACCGAATAGATTGGCGCCGGGGCGGTGTCCGCCATAGAAATCCGAGGTCGGCGATTCGACCGGCAAGTAGACCAGCCCCAGTTCTTCATCGACGCTGATCTGGGTCCACACTCCCGTATTGCCATTGGCAGCCCACGAGTTGTTCAGCCAGGTATCGTTTCCGAATTCGCCTGGCCGCGGGATCGTGTTGAACGCCCAGATCATCCTGCCCGTTCGCACATCGAATGCACGGACCTGGCCTTTCGCGTTGTCGTGGGTGACTACGGTCATCCCTTCCTTCATCGCCATGCCGACGATAACGACGTCTTTGACGACGACTGGTGTGGAATGAAGCCCCGCGTCTCCTTTTTCCAGGTCGATCTGCTGGCCGGTTCCATGGACCACGCCCACCTTGAGATCGATGGCGCCGCTTTTGCCGAATGTAGTTATTCGAGTTCCGGTCTTAGCGTCCAGAGCGATCAGTCGATAGCCGGTGGTCACATACAAGATTCGTTCTTCAACACCATCGGTCCAATATGAGAGGCCGCGTCCCGATAACTGTCGAGGCGCATTGATGGCTCGCTCGCCTTCGAACTCGGCGTGAGTCCAGACGAGCTCGCCGGTGTCGGCTTTTAGAGCGAACACAGATCGTCGGGTTCCGCCGGTGGCGTAGATCATGCCTTTGACCATCAGCGGCGTGCCTTCGAGCTTGAATTCGGGCCGCGTGCCTAGATTGTCGGTCTTGAAGCGCCAGGCGACTTCGAGCTTATTGAAATTTTCGGCGTTTATTTGATCAAGCGGCGAATATCGCGAGCCTCTGAGATCAGCTGTATAGCAGGGCCATTCGCCATTCCGAGTGGAGGGGGCGACAGAACCGGACCTTGTCGACCGCGCCGTCACCGAGGTTCTCCTGACGTGTGTCCCGCGGTTCCCATTTTGGGATTGGGCACCGATTCCATTCGCCATCAACGCAAGACCTATAACTGGACACAACATTTTTACTACGGATCGACAAAGCGCTCGTAACATCGCTAAACCTCCATGTTTCTGTGTGTGCCGCCTGGTTGCCTGCTGTGGATATGAATAGAAGATCTCAGATAGTATGCTTTCAGCCTTGCCAGGAGCTTTGCTCACAGTCTGCCCTTTCGTCTCTTAGTTGGCGCTAGTACAATCGAGATGCTATGCAAAGAGTGAGATCCGCTTCATCAAAACAGGCCGCGCGAATCAGAACTTCGATCACCAGCAGTGAAGCTGCTCTTTGGGGCCGGCTTTTCGATCCAGTCGGCCCGGAACTCTCTACCGGCGTGGCTCGGTACATTCTTACTCTTGGCTTTCCGCAATCCGACATCGATCGTATGCGCGATTTGGCTGCGAAAGCCCGCGAAGATACGCTCACGCTCGAAGAGAACATTGAACGGGATAACTATGAACGTGTTGGTCATGTGCTATCGATTATCAAGTCAAAAGCCCGCAAGGCTCTCAAGAGCGTCCGCAATCCGCCAAAATCGCCGGTATGAACATCCGGCTAATACATCTTGTCTGGCAACGCTCTCATCGGATCTGCGAATATTGCCAGATGCCAAGCGATTACGATGAGATCCCTTTTGAGATTGATCATATCCTTGCCAGAAAGCATCGGGGCCAGACTATAGCAGCGAAACCTCGCGCTCGCCTGTTTCTCATGCAACAACAATAAAGGTCCGAACATCGCGGGCCGAGATCCGCTAACAGGTTGTATAGTCAGGCTTTTTCACCCTCGCGAGGATTCTTGGAATCGCCATTTTCGATGGAATGGCGCGATTCTCGACGGGCGGACTCCAGTCGGCCGGGCGACTGTTAACGTTCTCGAGATCAACCTTCCTCACCGCGTGAGTTTGCGCCTTGCGCTCATTGAAGAGAACGTATTCCCGCCAATAGCTATTCTCCGAAAGTCCCGCCGCTATCCCCGAAGCCTCAAGTAATTATTTAACCTTCAGCGAGCCTAAGACGCCGCGGCTTCCTTCTTCGCGTGTTTAATTCCTCCGGCCGGGAACATCTCCTTGAAGGCGGCCATGAATTTCGTCATCTCGGGCTCGGTTCCAACCGACACACGCAGCCAGTCGTTCATCGGGGGGAACTTTCGTCCGACCAGCACCTGGCGTTTCTTGAAATCGTCCGCTACCTGATTAACGTCACGGCCAACATTTACCATGAAGAAATTGCACTCGGAAGGGATCACTTCATATCCGAACGCCCGCAGGCCTTTGATCGTCTTCTCACGAAGCTCGATCGTCATCTGTTTGATCTTCTTCTCATAGGCCGTGTCCTTCAACGCCGCGACTCCGCCGTACTTCACTACGGCATTCAAGCCTCCGCTGTTGAACGGACGCATCCTCTCGATCAACTCCTTCGGCGCAATTCCATATCCGAGCCTCATTCCCGCAAGCGCCGCGATCTTCGAAAACGTGCGAGTGATGATCACCGGGCGGCCCTCAATAATATACGGAACCGAGGTCGCGTAATCCGGGCTCGAAACGAAGTGATGATACGCCTCGTCGATCAACACCGGGACATCGCCGGGAATCATGTCCAGCAGGAATTTTATCTCCTGCTTCGGAATGATATTTCCCGTCGGATTGTTCGGATTGCAGATGTAGACGAATCCAACATCGCGATAGTTCATCTTGGTCGCGCGGATGATTCCCGGCACGTCCATTCTGTAGTCCTTCAGCAAAGGCACCTTGATGGCGTCAGCTTTGCTGTTGGTTACGTAGCGATATACAGAGTCATAAGACGGATCGACTCCCACGCATTTCTTGTGGTCGATCAGGAATGCCTCGCCGACAATCTTCAGTATTTCACCCGATCCCGCTCCGAGAATGATGTTCTCCGGTTTGACGCCGTGATGTTTCGCGATGGCTTCTACGATTCCGCCGTCCGGATAGCGATATCGATTCGAATACTTGAATCCGTCGTTCATCGCCTTCAAAACCGTATCCGAAGGGCCCCAGCAATTCTCGTTATTGGCGAGCTTCGCCATGTTGTCATACTCTTCTTCGGGGTGTTCGACCCCCGGCTCTACCTGCCGCCCTTCTCTGGATTGAGCGAACACATTGAATGACGGGCGCAACCCGGCGACTCCCAGCGCGGTTGCAATCGATCCCATAAATGTCCGGCGTGTAGTTGAGTTCCGAATCATAAGCGCCTCCTTCTTCCGAGTTCCGCGAAGGAACTTCTTGACTATGTTTTGGCCGCTCCAAGTTCGAGCAGCCTGGATTCTTCATTCTAGCGTGATCCCACTAGCGTGATCCCGGCCAAACAGTACCCTGATCCTGTTTTGTGACCGGCCCCATGCCTTTGTAGATAAATTTCTGGAGCCGCCGCCCCTCGTATGTTTCCGCGGTGTAGATGTTGCCCTTTGAATCGGTGGCGATGCTGTGAACGCCGTAAAACTGGCCCGGCTGGCGTCCGCCGTCTCCGAAGCTGGTCAATACCTCCAGCGTGTCGCGGAGAATTATGTACACCTTCTCGTTGCGTCCATCCGCAAGGTAAATGTATTTCTGCTGCGGATCCTTCGAGAACGCAATGTCCCAGACCGATCCATCAGCCAGCGATCTTCTCGCGATGAACTGTTCTTTCACAAAGACGCCGTCCGGGTGGAATACTTGAATTCTGTCATTGGTTCGATCACAGACATACAAGAAACCGTCGACCGAGAGCTCGGCGCAGTGCACCGGATTTCGAAATTGCTTGGCGGGCGGCGCATCAGGATTGTAGCGTCCGAGATTGGTATCGTCAGGCTTGTTGCCGTAAGCGCCCCAATACCGTTTGAACTTGCCGGTATCGGCGTCAATCACAGCCACCCGCTTGTTCAGATAGCCGTCCGAGATGTATGCCTCATTTGCTTTCGGGTCGACAAAAATCTTGGCGACGCGACCGAAGTTCTCCGTGTTATTGCTGCCTCCCGTCTTGCCGGCGTGGCCGAACTGAGCGATGAACTTGCCGTCCTGCGTGAACTTCAGCACCTGGGCATCGTTCGCGCCGTTTCCGCCGATCCACACGTTGCCTTTGTAGTCGATCGTGATGCCGTGATTCGATTCGGGCCACTCGTAGCCTTGTCCCGGACCGCCCCAGTGGCCGATCAGGTTGCCCGCTTGATCGAACTCGAGAACCGGCGGCGCTTTTGAGCAGCACGAACCGGTCTTCTGATCCGCGGCGGCTTCGTTCGGGGAAACGGTGTCGGGCCGATGAACTATCCAGACATGGTCTTGAGCATCGCAAGCCACGCCGATAGTCATCCCGATGTACCAGTGGTTCGGCAGCGGCTTAGGCCAGTGCGGGTCGACTTCGAATCTCGGCGCCATCACGACATTCTTGCCCTGCACAATACTCCTCTTATCGAGAATGTTCTGGCCGATGCCGAGCAGAATCAGCATCAGTATGGACACGACTGTAATATAGAAATTGCGGCTTCTCTTCATAGGTCCTCGTAACGGATCAAAAGACATACTCAGGCCTCAACGTGACGAGCCCATACCTTTATAGACAAACTTCTGAACGCGCTTTCCTTCGTAGGTCTCGCCGGTGTAGATATTTCCTTTTGAATCGACTGCAATGCTGCCGACGCCGTAAAACTGGCCCGGTAGGCGGCCGCCGTCACCGAAACTCGATACAACTTCTAGAGTATCGCGCTGAAGTATCCACACCTTTTTGTCGTGTCCGTCAGCGACATAAAGAAACCTCTGTCGCGGATCAGCCGAAAAGGCAATGTCCCATGTCGAACCGTCTCCAAGCGTGCCCTTGGAAAGGAATGCTTCCTTTATAAATTTCCCGTCCTTCTGGAATACCTGGATGCGGTCGCTATCGCGATCACACACATACACAAAACCGTCTTTAGAAACCGCGGCGCATGTAACCGTTCGAAACTGTTTCGACGGAGCGGCATCCGGACTATATATACCGACGCCCCGGTCATCCGGTTTCTCTCCGTAAGCACCCCAATGCCGCTTGTAGCTTCCAGTCTCGGCGTCGAATACAACAACCCGATGATTGCCGAAGCCGTCCGCAATATAAACTTCGTCGGCTGACGGATCAACCGAGAGAGCGGCCGGCCGATTGAATCCAGTCTTGCTGGCGCTGCCTTCGACCTTTCCAGCGTGTCCAATCTGCAACAGAAATTGACCGCTGCGCGAGAATTTCAGGACGTGTGCATCTTGAGGACGTGGAGACGCAGGCGCTGTGCCGGGCCGCTCCGCCGCCGCCTGTGCCCCCTGGGCTGGCGCTACAATACCCGCGGCTGCAATCCAGACGTTTCCTTTTGGGTCGACCGCAATGCCGCCCGTGGACTGCGGCCATTCAAAGCCCTGCCCAGGCCCGCCCCAATGACTTAAGAGATTGCCGGCCTGATCGAACTCGAGCACCTGCGGCGCGGGAACGCAGCATCCGGTCGGCGGGTTCAGAATGGAACCCTTCTCGTTGTTGGCCAGTGAATCCGCGCCTCGATGCGTGATCCAGATATGGTCCTGAGCATCGACGGCGACCCCAGTCACCGAACCGAGCACCCAGTGATTGGGGAGCGGTTTAGGCCATAGCGGATCGACTTCGAATCGCGGCGCCTGTTTGCTCGATTTTCCCTGCGCGGCCGCGCTTCCGTGTTGCAGGTTGTAAGTGAATGGCGCGAAGAACGAACCCACGAGTATCGCACCAATATAAAGACGTCGCTTCATATTGCTCTCGGTCACTTTCTCTTCTTGATACAGCTCCCTCGACACGAGCATTGCGCCCGCGTTCCACTGGTGCTGGTTCTGAACAACTCTGGATACCCTTGGAGGGCAGCTAGTATACACGAAATCGGCACAAACACAGAGTTCCGCGCGAAAAAGTCGGTGCGCGTATACTCGGCTCTTCCCGTGCGCTCAATGAGCGGCTATACCGCTAATTGACATTGATTTATCGTGGTCTATATCATTCGCCTTCTAATGATAAAGATTAAGACGTACATTTTTACGGTCCTCGCCGCGATCCTGAGTGTAACGACAGTCTTTCAACCCGGGCGCTTGAACGCCGGGACGGGCGCGGCATCCGATCAGCGGATATCTTCTCAAAACATAGCGCGGCACATCGCGTATCTGGCTTCCGATAAATTGCAGGGCCGTCGAGCAGGCACGCCGAGCGCGAACGAGGCGGCGCGCTACATCAGCGGAGAGTTCAAACGATACGGCTTGCAGCCGCTGGTTCCCGATTATCTTCAGTCCTTCACCTTTGTCGCGGGAGTAAAGCTCGGCGACGGCAACAGCTTTCAATT
>QHVH01000091.1 GCA_003222245.1 Blastocatellia bacterium AA13
GCCTTGACCCAGGCGGGAGTCTTGTCTTCTCCAAAGATGTTTGCGACGCTGGACCCTACGGTTCGCGGCATTGATCTGCCGTCGAAGCGAAAGGTCTTGCTGTCCGATACCGTGGGATTCATCCGGAATTTGCCGCACACGCTGGTTTCCGCATTTCGGGCCACTCTCGAAGGAGTGCAACGCGCGTCGCTGATTCTGCACATTTCCGACGCGAGCAGCCGGCTTTCCGCCGAGCAGGATGCGCAGGTGGAAATTGTCCTCAAGGAATTGGAAGCGGAGAAAAGAACGCGCCTGCGCGTGATGAATAAAGTCGATCTGCTGGATGACGAAGTCGCGCAGTCTTTGCTGGCCGAGGGTTCGCGCCCGGGTTCGCGCACGGTTTACGTATCGGCAATCGAAGGAGCCGGGCTCGACACCTTGCGCGAGCGCATCGACCAGATGATTGAGGAAGACCGCGTGAGCCGCGTGCATCTGCGAGTTCCGCAGAAGGAAGGGAAGACGCTGGCCATGCTGGAGGCGCGTGCGCGAATTTATTCCAGGAAATATCAGGACGGCGCCGTCGAATTCGAAGCCGACGCCCCGGAATCGCTAGTGCGACGCGTCAAGCAGTTTGTGGTGAATCACTAAACCAGCGTGGACGCACGCCACGGGATCGCGTAAAACGAAAGTGGCCCATCTTCACCGCCGAAGATGGGCCACACGCTTAAGTGGTTCTAGTTGCGCGACCGGCTTAGCGGTTCACTTCTTTCCAGGAAAGCCGCGTGACGCTCATGTGAACTGGTCCGGCAGGAATGCCAGCCTGTCCCGGTTGTGGTACGGCCGTCGGGAACCATGGCGGGCCAAAATTATTGGCAAAGCGCCGGTCATAGTAGGTGTTTCCCGTGCTGATATTCACGCTGTGCGCCTGATCTTCCGCGCGCCCACCGACAATGGTCCAGGTACCGATTGATCCTCCTGGAGTGGCAAAGCCACTGCTTCCGCTGCCAATGGCGGCGAGGCTGGCATTCACCGTCAGGTTGCCGTTCGAGTTGGGATATAAGTTGATGTTTGAGGTGGTGAAGATTCCTAATACTCCCGCGTTGGTGGAAGCATTCAATGTGTCGGCCGGGATCGAGACCGGAGATTGCATATAGGTCAGGTCCCCCGTGATGCTGACACTGCTGGAGGCCACCACGGTGATGCCCTCGTTGTTCTGCACTGTACCGTTCAATCCAGTAATGGCTCCGTTCACATAGAGCAAGGCGGGGTTGACGGCGTTGCCGGAAGGATCGTTCTGCACAATCGCTTGCCCCGTATTCGGATCGAGTTGCTGCGGAATGCCTGCTAACGACAAGGTGGTTCCACCCGAGGACACTGTGGTCAAACCAGCAACGTTATCCAAGATGATGGTTGTGGTCGTAGAGCCCTGAGTGATGGTATAGGTCTGGGTAGGATTGGTCGTGCCATCCCCACCCGTTGTGGCAGCCAAGGTGATCGAAGCGTTGCCGTTGATATAGAAACCTCCACCGGCGCCATCGCCGCCGGTGGCTGGATTGCTGCCGTATACTTTCTGGCCACTCGAATTGGTGTAGTAAGGAATGAAAACGCCGGTGGGTGCAGCTCCACTGGCGGGATAGGCCACGCCTTTCACCGTCTTGAGTTCATTGTTCATCTGGCTCTGGCTGGGCGGTGGATCGGGAGCGCAAGGTGTCACGGTGCAGGGCGGAGTGCCTTTTCCATCCAACACAGCCTGCGCCTGGTTGTACGTGTTCGAAGGCGGCGTAACCGTATTCTGGCTCAACTGTAAGCCATTCTGAAACGTGGGGGCCTTGAAACCCTTGGGAGCGGTGGGTGAATCCGTGCACTGGTTGGTCCACCAGCTCACATTCGCTCCCGCCTGGCCGACTGTATCGGTGAAGGTGTATCCAGGATTGCTGTAGTTGCCGAAGTTCCACTGGCCATCTGTGAAGAAGGGTCCTGTCATCGTGCCCGGGACCAAGGCTCCCTGGCAGTCACCGAACTTGGTGATGAAAGCGCCCCACTTGGAAAACTTTGGCGGACCGCCCGCTGCCAAGGTTCCGGTGATGTTGCTGTAGCGCACAATGCCGTTCTCGGTAATCTCTTCCGCTTCCGTTCCGGCGGACTGTCCTTTCACTGTGACCTCGTAAGGGTAAGTGCAGGTCCACACGAGGTCGCCATTGCCGGGACTGTTGCCATCGTTCGCATTGGGGCTGGAGACGCACCCCGAAGCGGCGCTGAGCACCGGATTGCCATCAGGATTCGCGATTAGCTGGAACTGCGCCTTCCATGAGCCGGGATCGACGATGCTGTAATAGCTGGCCTGATACGGGGCGTAAGAAGCGGTCACAGCCGCTGGTACGCCGTTCAGTGGGAGCGGTGGATTCGCGGCGTTGTTCGCGTTCCCTTTAACGCTGTTCGCGATCGACTGCACAACCACGTTGACCCCTGAGTCTGCCGCATAAAATGACCCGCGATAGTTGCGGTAATAACCGTTAATCATGGTGTCGGAGGAAACCAGCAGAACCATGGCCACACTGGCCGCGCTCAACAGCGCCAGCAAGATCAACGTAATCAACAAGGCGGCGCCACGAGCGCCATCGTGCGCCCTGTCTGCCGCAAAACCAGCTTTCTTGCCGGGGGCATTGAACATCGTTTTACTGCTCATAAAGCCTCCTGAAAAATCCGACCTGGGCTAAAAAGAACTGCAGCTCTCCACTCAGTTCGCGTCGCCTAAATCGTCGCTGCTCATATTTCGAAGATCCACCGCCACTGATGCCTGTTGAACCCAATAGGGCCCATTATCGAAACTGTTCTGGAAATTCGAGACGCTGATATCGCTACGGGGTGTCGTCCGGCCAATCATGGAAATACGTATGGCGCGGATGAGATTGAAATCGTTGGGATCATTTGCCGGTGGTGGAACCTTGGTGCAGTCGGCATTGTTCACCGCGTCACTGCAATAGTTCGCCGAGTTGTAGAAATAGTTCGCGATCTCGGTTGCGCCTTGAGCCGCGTTGTCCCATAGAGCCGCGCCAATCTTGAATCCGATCACCTGATCAGTGAGAACCGTTGAATTAGCCGCGGTGCACGTGACACCCAGGCAGCGCAGCAGTTGCGGGTCGTTCGCATTCGTGGGGCTGTTCCGAACTGCATAAGTAATGTCATTGCCGCCGGTGCCGAGATCAATGATGTACGAGCCGTTCGGGAAGGGATAATTGAGGCCGTTCGCCTTATTGAAGTTATTGCCTCCAACCGTGGTAGCGAACAGGCCCAATGGATCCGTGGCTGCGCCGGTCGGATTGTGCTGCAGCTGAATTCCGTTTCCCGTGACTCCAGCATCTTTGGTGAGCACGACGAAGCTCATGCAATAGGTGAAGGCGCTGGCGGCGTTGCCCGGAATGCATTGCGGCTGCGGGTTGCTCGCCAGGGAGACGACTAGAAGCTCATCTCCGCTCTTGAAACAAGTGGTGTCATTGGCAAAGGCAGCCACGTTGCCCGGATTGTTGGGATCGTCGGCCCACAAGATTGAACTGTTCGACACCGCCACCGAGGCTTGATTATTGCCATTGGCATTCTCGTTTACGACCAGCACGGGCGCCGTAGTGCCGCCAGCCGTTACGCATGGTTTCGTGTTGACAATGGTGAAAGAATCGAAGCAACTGCTGGGCACCGGGTACGCCCAGGTCGCAGGGTTCGGCGCGCAAGCCGGGGCGACTCCGGGCACGTTGTTCTGAATGATCACTCCCAGGCCGAACGGCTGCGCATTGACTACGCCGGAGAGAAAGTTCTGCCCTGCGCCGGAAAGATCCATTTCGAGCTGCGACATCGCATTGCGCAGCCCGATGTTTACCCCCGAGAGATTCTGCTGGCGCGTCACCAGCTTCGCATGCTGGTTAAAGAGCGAAAACGCGGCCCCGGTCACAATCAGGAATACGCCCATGGCGACCAGCAATTCCACCAGGGAGAATCCCCGCATGTCGTTGGCTATGAGTTTGATTGATCGCTGGTTGTGAACTGCAGTCGTATTCATGGGCGCACCATACTCATCTGGATACTCACGGGGAGTTTGCCCGCTTGCGCGAGAGAAACTAGAACGGTGATTCGCCTGGCTCCGGTCACCGTGCTCGGGTTGCCGCCAGTGCTCGTAATGACGGGATCCTGTGTAATCAGCCAGCGGCGAGTAAAGGTGTTTCCATTGCCGTTGGGAGCGGGAACACCGCAGTTGACCGGAGTGTCCACGCATCCGGAGTTGGTATGCACAATCGTGGTAGTGGTGGCGACGTTATTCACCACTTGGGTTTGCGTCTCGTAATTGGCCCCGCTTAACTCAGAGACGACGACCTGATCGCAATAGGCGTCACCCGCGACGCAATTGGCTGGACCGGCAAGCGCTCCCCCCGCCGCGACGTTGGGGTCATTCGACGGCCACTTGTTCAAGTTGTCCAGCTTCTCGGACGCAAGAACGTTGGCGATGTTCATGTACCGTGCCTGCGTGCCGGTCGCCAGCGTGCTGCCGATCAGGGCGGCGACTCCCAGCAGGCCGACGGTCATGATGGCCATCGATACCAGCACTTCGAGTAAGGTGAATCCTCTGGTCCGCGCCTTCGGGTTAATGGATCGCATTTGTTGTGACATTGCCTACGCTCGAAACACTGATATCGGTTTGCCTGCTCTTGTAGGTAAGCGATAACACTGGGATCACATTCGCACTCGGACATGTTCCCCCTGCGCCATACGCGGTGCCATTAGGGCAGAAAGTGAAGGTATAAGTCGCGTTTCCACCGCCGTTGATTGCCACTAATGTGCTGGGTAATGGAACCGCATTGTCCGTAACTTTGCTTTGCAGATTCGTTACGACGTAAGTGTTGGCTGGCGTGCTCAGAGTCAGCGTATAGGGCTGGCTGTTCATGATGGCCCGGTATCGGGTCTTTCCGATTGCCGCACTCACGTTGCTTGCCACCGCATTCAGCCGCATGGTCGTCATCGCTGA
>QHVH01000050.1 GCA_003222245.1 Blastocatellia bacterium AA13
GACCGTAGCTGCTCCGTAGCCGCCCACAGTCCCGACTCAGTGGCCAAAAAAAGCGACCTTCAGACCAATCGCTTCGTGTCATCTCAATTCAATCGCGATTCTTGGGATGTACGTAAACCTTGACACCGCTCAAAGGCGCATCGTATAAGAATTGCCTGATCTCGCATCATTTCGAAAGGAAAAATAAAGAATAATTTATGATGAAGACCTTGCTGCTGAACCCGCCGTCATTCGAAGGGTTCGATGGCGGCGCCAGTTCGCGCTGGCCTGCGACTCGTGAGATCGAATCATACTGGTATCCGGTTTGGCTCGGCTATCCGGCCGCGATGATACCGGAGAGCCGGCTTCTGGATGCGCCGCCTCACGGCACGACTCCGGAAGAGACCGTTCGCATCTCCGCCGATTATGACTTTGTAGTCCTGTTTACAAGCACGCCTGGATTCAACAGCGATATACGGCTTGCGGAAATGATGAAGGCTCTTAAGCCCTCGTTGAAGATCGCTTTTGTGGGTCCGCACGTCACCACGCTTCGAGAGCAAAGCCTGCGAGCGAGCGAATCGATCGACTTCGTCACCGATAAGGAATTCGACTACACCGTGACCGAGTTCGCTTCGGGCAAGCCGCTGGATCAGATAAAGGGCGTCAGTTTTCTGAGAGACGACAAGCTTGTTTATACCGGCCCAAGACCCCAGATCGAGAATCTCGACGCGCTTCCGTGGGTCACTCCGATCTACAAACGCGACCTGGACATCACTCGATATAACGTTCCGTTCCTGTTGAATCCCTACATCTCGTTCTATACAACTCGCGGCTGCCCGGCGCTCTGTACGTTCTGCCTCTGGCCGCAGACGTTCGACGGCCATCCCTGGAGACAGCGGTCGGTAGACGACGTCGCCGCCGAGGTCAAGCATGCGCTCGGCCTGTTCCCGAACATCGAAGAAATATTTTTCGACGACGATACGTATACGATTCGCAAATCGCGCGTTCTTGAGCTGTGCGAGAAGTTCAAGCCGCTCAAGTTCACCTGGTCTTGCACGTCGAGGGTTCACGTCGACCTTGAAACGCTGAAGGCGATGCGCGCGGCCGGTTGCCGCCTCTTAATAGTCGGATTCGAATCGGGAGATCCGCAGATTCTGAAGAACATCAAGAAAGGCGCGACTGTCGAGCAGGCCCGTGAGTTCATGAAGAACTGCAAGAAGGCGGGCATCGTGGTTCACGGAGACTTCATAATCGGTTTGCCGGGCGAGACTCCCGAAACAATAGAGAAGTCGGTCAAGTTCGCGCAGGAGATTGATTGCGAAACGATCCAGGTTTCTATCGCTCACGCCTATCCTGGCACCGAGCTATACAACTTTGGCAAGGCTAACGGTTTTCTGCGGACGGACGTCGAGATGACCGACGAGAGCGGCCACCAACTGCCGCATCTCGAATATCCGGGATTGACTCGTGCCGAGATGATGCAGGCGGTCGAGCACTTCTATGATAAGTACTACTTCCGGCCGCGCGTTGTAGCTCGCATAGTCAAAAAAGCCGTTTTCAACTCAAAGGAACGGCGACGACTTTATAAGGAAGCGCGCGAGTACATGACGCTCAGGTCGAAGCGGAAGCAGTTCATAGCGAGTCAGCAGGCTTGATCGATTGGCTCTTGTTAGAATAGGAGAGAAAGAGGGGGCGGTCTCTATTGACCGCCCCCTCTCAAATGTATGGCGCACGCCGTAACTCACGTCCGCGAAGATTCTTTCCTACCCGGAGTAGCGCGCAGGCTTGCGATCGTGAACGGGGATGACTTCGGATTTTCGCGAGGCGTTAATCAGGCAATCATCGAAGCCCACGAGCGCGGCGTACTCACGAGCGCGAGCTTAATGGTCACCGCCGAGCGATTTGATGAAGCCGTCGAGCTTGCTAAACAAAATCCCGGACTGGCTGTCGGCCTGCACCTGGTGCTGGTCTGCGGGCGAAGCGCATTGAGCCCGAAAGAAATTCCAAATCTCGTAGATCGAAACGGCTTGTTTCCATTCAGTCCCTTTCGAACCGGCCTTCGCTATCAATTCAACTCGAACGCGCGCCGTGAGCTCGCCCTTGAAATTCGGGCGCAGCTTGAAAGATTTGCGAGTACGGGTCTACGGCTGTCGCATGTCGACGGGCACCTTCACATGCATTCGCATCCAGTAGTGATGCGGCTGTTGGTCGAGTTCGCGGGAGAGTTCGGCATACGAACTATTCGGCTTCCAAACGAAGAGTTGAAATTGACCCTTGGAATCAGCCGAAGCAACTTGATCAATAAGGTAATATGGTCGGCTGTCTTTCGGAGGCTAAGGATCTATGAAGAGCGCCTTCTGAAACGAGCCGGCATCGATTACCTGGATCGCGTTTACGGACTGCTCCAGAGCGGTCAGATGAACGAGGATTATCTGCTGAGCCTGATTCCTCAGATCAAAGCGAAACGGTTCGAGGTCTATTGCCATCCCGCGCGTTGGATTGAAGGCGAGCCCTTGAATGGTCCTCCCGATGCTGGTGAAATCGAGTTGAACGCGCTGATCAGCGATCGCGTACGTCAGGCATTTGAAGATGAACGTATTCAGTTATCTAATTTCATGGAAGCGGAGACTTTCATCGAAGCGGGGACTCGCGAGAGCCTGAGCCAATGAAGAATTTTGTACTTCTATCGCTGGTTGTGGTGCTGCAGGTTATAGGAAACGTGCTGCTGAGCCGCGGCATGAGACAGGTCGGCGGAAGCGAAGCTATATCGGGCTCGACCATAGTGTCATTTGGACTGCGCACCGTTAGCAATCCGTGGGTGCTCGCGGGAGTGGCGCTCCTTATAGGCTTCTTCGTCCTTTATCTAGCCGCGTTGTCTCGTCTTGAATTGAGTTTCGTTTTGCCGATGACCGCCGCTGCGTATGTCTTGACCGCGCTCTTCGCGTGGCTGATTCTTCACGAGACTATCTCGCCGGCGCGTTGGGCCGGAACGTTCGCGGTGACGCTCGGCATCCTGCTTGTCGGCAGCAGTGAACATCGTGCAGCGAAGCGAAGAGGCGAAGCGCAGGCAATTAATTTGGAGCAGGGAACTGAACCGCGGGCGGCGGATTGAATATGAAGACCTGGTTAGTGGTTTTTCTTGTGGTTCTTAGCGATTCCGCTGGAAACGTATTCGTCACCAAGGGGATGAAGGAAGTCGGAGAAGTGACTAGCTACAGACCTATGGCTCTTCTTCGCGTAGCCAGACAGGCGCTTACAAATGTGATGATGGCGATGGGTGTGCTTTGTATGGCCGTTGCGTTCTTTTCGTTTATTGCGCTCTTGAGCTGGGCGGACTTGAGCTTCGTGCTTCCGGCTACGGCTCTTGGTTATGTGGTAAGCGTTGTCGGAGCCCATTACGTGCTGAAGGAGAATATCTCTGCCGCGCGCTGGATCGGCACCATAATTATTTGTCTCGGCGTTGCATTGATTTCGCTCAACTCAGGAGATTGATGGCTAACGAAGTCGTTTTAGTTTTAGATGCCAAACCCGCGGATCCCGGAGTGCGCGCCGTTGTAGCGTAGCCCGCCGATATGCATGCCTGCCTCATAGCCGTTCAGGGCATTCTGTTTTTTCTCTGTCTTACTGCCATCTGGTTTTATTCCTATTCAATAGTCGCGGCTCTCGGGTTCTTTTCGAAGGAATCTCAGATCAACCCTGGTTTCGCGCCGCCGATTTCGATTTTGAAGCCGATACGCGGACTCGACTCCGATGCTTATGAAAACCTGGCGTCGTGTTGTCGTCAGGATTATCCCGACTTTCAAATCATTTTCGGAGTTCAGGATCGAAACGATCGCGGTGTTAGAGTCGTCGAGCAGATAATTCGAGACTTCCCTGATGTCGATATTCGGCTGGTAGTCAATGCCCGCACGATCGGCGCGAATTCAAAGGTCAGCAACCTCGCTAATATTCAAGTTGAGGCAGCTCACGATCTGCTGCTTGTCGCCGACAGCGACATCAGAGTGGGCCGGGACTATCTCAAGAGAATCGTACAACCGATGTCCGATTCCAAAGTCGGAGTGGTCACTTGCCTCTACAGGTCAATTCCGAAGGGTTTCATTGCATCAATCGAGGCGCTCGGCATATCGACCGAGTTTCACGGCGGAGTATTGGTCGCGCGACGAATGGAGGGGATGAAGTTCGCGCTCGGCTCGACGATTTTGATGCGGCGCTCGGTTCTGGATGCAATAGGCGGCTTTGCCGCTGTTGCGGATTATCTCGCGGACGATTTTCTACTGGGCAATCTGCCCGCACAGGCGGGCTACGAGGTCGTGCTCTCGGATTTCGTAGTCGACCACGTACTGGATACTGAAAACCTGCGAGGCTTTGTCAGCCATCAGACTCGATGGAACCGCGGAACGAGGGTCTCCAGGCCCTGGGGTTATGTGGGTCTGATCTTCACTCACGGAAGCGCATCAAGCCTCCTGTTTCTTATTGCCAGTTCATTCTCGCTTGTAGGTTGGGGTGTTGTGGCGGCGACCTGGGCCGTGAGAATCGCGATGGCCTGGATAATTGGCGCCCGCTGTCTTAGAGACTCGATCGCGGCGCGATGGTTCTGGCTTGCGCCTGTCCGCGATCTGATCAGCTTCGGGCTATGGGTCTATAGTTTCATCGGCAACAGCATTGAGTGGCGGGGCCGGCGCTATCGATTGCTCAAGGGCGGCAGGCTGGAGGCGGTGGCGAGTGCAGGCAAGTAACGACCTAAGGCGTAAAAAATTACTTCCCGTTTTCGGCTGGAGCTTGAAGATCAATGTACGGGCGGGTCTCAGTGTCCGCCCCTGTTTAAGCTACGCATAATTCTTTTTGAAAGGAACCGATTCCTTAGCGGCGCCCCGGCATCACTTGAACATCGAGAGCGATTATTTTCGAAATGGAATCCTCGAGGCTTCCTTTAGAACTCGCTTAAGCATTCCAGAGCGCGGATCCCATAACGCAATTGAATTGTTGCCTGCGCCCGCCGCCAGCGTCTTGCCGTCCGAAGAGAAGGCGATCGAAGTGACCGCCAGATCATGACCTTTGAGTACGCGGAGTTCTTTCCAGTCTCGCGAATCCCACAACCTTACGTTCCGATCGTCGCCGCCGGCAGCAACCGTATTGCCGTCTCGCGAAAAGCAAATCGCATTGACAGCATCGCCGCGGCCATTGAGCGTAGCCTTGAGTTGTGCTGTCTTCCATATCCACACTCGCACGCGCCCGTCTGACGCGGCGCTCACAAGAGTGGATCCGTCCGGAGAAAACGAGAGAGCATTGACTGATCCCGCGTTGGAAAGCACTTGCAAAGTCTTCCCGGTCGAAACCTCCCAAATCCTGATGCTCGAATCTCTGCCTCCACTCGCGACGACTAAACCATCCGCGCCGAACGCCGCTGCCAATACCGCCTGGGAGTGTCCGGATAACACGGCTTTGAGGCTGCCGGTCTTAACGTCCCATAACTTGACTGTTTTATCTTCGCTCGCTGTCGCAACGGTCTTTGAATCCGACGAAATGGCCGCGGCATTAATTGCGGCATCGTGACAACGTATTGAGTTCAGCGTCTGAAGGCTCTTCGTGTCGAACAACTCGAGAATTCCGTCGCGCCTCCCGAGGATTATGGTACGGCCATCGGGCGAGATGACGACTGTATTGACGGGCTTGCCTTCGCTGAGCCTTGCTTCTTCGGTTCCGGAGTTTGTATTCCACATGCGAACCGTTCTGTCCTCGCTGGCCGAGATGAGCCGCGATCCATCCGCGGAATACGCCACGGAGAGCACGCTCTCCGCGGAGACGACAAGACGGTCAACCGCGAGCGCCCCCCTTGCTTCTTTCGATCCAGCCAGGGCAACGATCTGCCTGCCTGCGTGGATGTCCCATACGGTTATCGAGCCATCGCGGTCCGCGAAAGCGAATTCCTCGGGATTAGGTGAGAAGGCTACGGTCGTTACAGTACCAGCGGTTCTACCGATGATCTTGGGTTCTCCGCTGTCGGCGTTCCATGTCGCCAGCGCGAGATCGCAATTCAGGGCTGACATTGTCTTACCGTCTCTTGAAAACGCCAAAGCCGAGATCAGCTCGCCGTTGCGAGCTAGAATTGTCTCGAGCCTGAATTGCCGTTCTATCCAGGTTCGATCTTTTAGCTCGAGGTTGGCCGTGTTCACGTGGATCGAAGTACTGAGCTTGCCGCTTTGAATATCGTATAGATGTATCTCTTTTGTGAGCTTGCGATTCTTCAAGCGCGAGCTGACCGTCGCAAGCAATCCCGTGCTTGAAATGGCAAGATGTTTGAATTCATTTCTCAACAGGCCGCCAAAATAAAAAATGCGGCCAAGCGAGAACAGATCCACGCTGCTCGGATCCTTGAGCGTATGAAGCTCCTTCCAGGTTGATGAATCGTATACCTTCACTTCGCTCTTGGCTTCGTTGAGAATCTCTTTGCGCGCCGCCAGGATCTTGCCGTCCGGCGAAAAAGCGATGGCGAAGACGATTCCGCGATATTGAAGCCGCTTAGCTACCGTTCCGTCTCGAGCGTTAAAGAGCCGGACTTCGCCCTGGCTGAACAAGCCCGTGTACATAGTTCCGGCAATCGCGAGCAGGCTCCCGTCGGGTGAAAACATCAGCGAGCTTACGTCCGACGTGAAGGTCTTGTCCGACCATTTCAGCTCGCCTGTTTCGATGTCCCAGACCTTCAGCACTCCCGCGGCGTCCATATACTCTTTACCGCTGGTCGAAGGCCGCAAATCCTTCACCTCCCAGCTTGCTGTCGCCGCCGTCTTGCCGTCAGGTGAGATCGCAACCGCGAGCACTTGCCCGTTGAAGTCCGAAAACTTCCGCAGCGACTTCCTGGAATTGAGATCCCAGACTTCGACTTCACCGGCATAGTTGACGTAGCCCGCAATTCGGCGATAGCCCCTCGTGGAGAAGATTCGTTCACGGTTGAGAACGCCTCGAATAGAGGCCAAAAGCTTGCCGTTCGGAGCGAACACGATCGAAGTGATCCCGTAGCGAGGTTGCTCCGGCTGCTCTTTTGTCTGTCCCGGTGCTGGAGTGCCGGCGACTAATCCGAGGGCTGATCCAGCGACTAACTCGGCGACTAACCCGGCGACTAACAATGTGACGATGGTCAGCCGGGCGATGAGAATATGCCTGTTTAAAATAAGATGCATGACGGGTATTAGCTTGCCGAATTACTCGAGACAGACCCACTTTCGCTAAAAACGATCATTGCTTGGCGTGAGGCGCGCATTCGTATGGCAATTTGCGTTTGATGTTGCCGTCCTTCGCAGGAATCAGAAGGTTCTTCCAAGAAAGTAATTGCAATAGGGATTTCGTAGTCAACCGCGGGAAGCAACTCTGTCGATAACGGCTTGATATCTTTTCCCTCGTAAACGCCACGTATCGCCGCCATATAGTTACCTCAAAATTAAGATCCTCCAACGCCATGAATATCAGCAAAAGAAGGATTGCTGAACCACGAATCAAGATTCAGGAAGCCTCAGATTAGAACTCTTTGACAATGAAACAATTCGGTAGCCGGAGATCCTAGGATGCGTTTTCACCCGCGCTAATCATTGTCGTAATACTTGCTTGACTCCCTCGTGTTGCCGTCGGCGAGATCGCATAATCTGCGAAAGCTTGGCAACATTGCCAGCCACGCGTCGTCACCCGCGGTCTCAACAACTTTTTGTTTTATAGTCGGGCGGTCAACTACCTTCTGGAGCTTCAGCAGAAAAACGATGTCATCCAAATCTTTTTGTCGTCCCGCGTTCATTTTGAGAATGAGAAGCCATTCCGGCGTGATAATCCGCAACCCGGTTGGAAGCGTGATGGCATCCCGCAGAGCCGCGCTGTAATACTTCTGATAGCCGTCGTTTCTTACGATCCAATCAACCCGAACCGCGTATTTATCGACCTGCAGTGTGTAGCTGCTGCCGCCGATGCTCAGCCGGTGTTCCGGTGTGAGCGACAAGAGGCGTGACGCGATGATATCAACGTCCTTAGTCAATCGTGGGCTGCCATAAAGATGCATCGCCAAGCCGCCCGCGACCGCCCAGTCTATTTCTTCCCTGGCCGCCAGATCACCTGCTTTCTGGGCCGCTTCTACGCCGGCGTCTGTTGAGATCATCGGCTGCGATGCGCTTTGCAGCACGTGCTCGACGATTCGCTTATAGTCATCTTCACTCATTGTTTTTTGCTCTGAAGTCGAATGCATCTCATGTTGTAAGTCGGCTGTAAATTCCCGGAAGCCTTTCGGGCAGGCTCAATACGTCGTCGATGATCGTATACCCGACTTCTCCATACATATCGCGAAGCTGATCTTCCGATTCGCGGTCAATAGTTATGCAGAAGGGTGTGATCCCATCAAGCCTCGCGTGCCGCAGCGCCATTCGCGTGTCTTCCCGAGCATAGCGGCTATCCCCATAGTCGTGATCATACGGCCTTCCATCCGACAAGATTATGAGGAGCTTCGTTCTGGCCTGTTGTTTCGAAAGACGGTCGGCCGCGTGTCTGATCGCGGCTCCAAGCCTCGTGTTGTTCTGATATGTGATTCCGCCTATGCGCCGCTCGACATCCGAGGAATAAGACTCGCCAAAATCCTTGATGATAAAAAATTTCACGTTGCGGCGGCCCTCGCTCGTGAATCCCTGCATCGAGTACGAGTCGCCCACGGCTTCCAGAGCCTCGCTCATCAATACAAGCCCTTCCTTTTCTATATCAATAATCCGCTGGCCGGGTTGAGTATAAGGCTTGTTTGGCTGGCGGCTGATCGTTCGCGCGGTCGAGCTCGACATATCGAGCAGGAATGAGACAGTGACATCGCGTTCACGTCTCAACTTCCGAGTGTAAAGCCGATCGTCGATCAATCCGGTCGAACGCATATCCAGCGCATAATCAATAACGGCTTGCAGGTCGTAGTCCTCGCCGTCTATTTCACCTCTAATTCGCCGGAGGTTTTCAGGCCGCAGAAGCTGAAATTGATAGCGAATAGATGAAATCACACCGGAATAGCGGCTCCTCACGAGTTCGACAAAGCCGCGGGAGCCCCGAGTATTTTGCCGTTCGATGATCCTGCACCAGCGCGTGCGATAGTCTCCAAGCTCGCGATCCCACTCATCGTAATAAAAAGCACGGTCGTTTTTATCTAGATCCTGTTCGACGGATTCGCCTCCGTGCATTTCACTCAGCTCCTCCGTGTCCGGAGTCACCTCCTGGCTCACGCCCGATGACCAGAAGCTGAAAGGATCATCATGAACTTCGCTTTGTTTAGCTGTTTCTTGAGACTGTTCCGAACTCGGATCGGCGCCTTCGGCTTCATCGCCTGAGCTATCGCTCTTCTCATTAGCTTCGGAGGATTCGTTGGACGAGTCGTCTCGGTCGCGCGGGCCTTCGACGAAGAGATCATAAACCCGTCTCGTGGCGATCAATGAGTCGCCTATGTCCGCCCTTTCATGAAAGATCTGTTCGCTCATTATTCTTTCCAGTTGCGAGACGGTAGTCGGAAAGGCCCGCCGCGCGGACTCCGTGGCGCCTCCGCACAGCGCAATCTGAAACAAGAGCTCCATCGGAATCATCTCCGCGACCATCATGTCGATGTCGGGCCTGCGTTCGAGCAGCCGCAAACGCACGAAATCCAGATCGCGGCGAATGCCTCGATAAGCGGCGCGGAGTAGATAGTCAACCCGGCCGTTCTCTATAGTCGTAAAGAGTCTTGTCGCAAGATCGGGATTTGGAAAATGAGGAAGAACACTTCCGAATCCAATACCCTCATCGATCTTGCGCTTCCGCCGCTGCTTCTTTGAGGCTTCTTCCGAGGAAGAGCTCGCAGCCTCGCTCGGCGGCTGCCGTTTAGGGAAAGCGGCTTTTACCTCGGCAAGGGCGGCCCTGGCTCCGGCGGAGTTGATCGCGTATGTCTCAAACTCTATCTGGCCTGCCGCGTGGGCAGCCAGCACCTTGAACAGTCTGAAGTTGTCGGCTTCGCCTTCGAATTCGGCGACGACCGACGGCAGGTAGATCGTTTTACCGTCGCTGAGCTTTGACTCGTCGGGTATCGATGCAAGCGGAGCGATGGCCAGCGACCGGCCGGTAAGTCCCTCGACATACATGCGCAGGGTTTGCGCCACCGAGTCCAGAGTAAGACCGCCCTCGATCCGGAACAGAGCTTCCTGGCTGCCCTTTGATTCCAGCGCGTAATAGGCTTGCGTCTTTCGAACATCCGTCGAGACGTCGATACCGCGCAACGCCCACTCGCGGAATTGACCAACAGAGGCTGAAGTAAGCGCGATCGGACTCGCCTTGAAACATTCAATGGCCGCCAGCGAGTTCAATTTGCCGATGGCTTCTACGATTTCGAGTACGGCGGAAACGAGTTGTCCGCGCTTTGATTTGCCTCCGCGGGCCGCAAGATCGGCGACGATTTGCGGGCTGGCTTTCATGAAGTGATAGCTCGCGGCGTTTCCTTGAAGCGCGACAAGGTGCGCGAGCGCGGTCCAGCGGTCGAATGCGTCCTCGCCTGCAATCGAGAGGACACGACTCGCGGCTTTGAAATACTGTAGAGCGACCCCGCCGGAGCGATCGAGATATGATTCGGTGTTGTTGAGCAGTTTCTCTATCGAGCCTTCCTTCAGGGACGTACTCTTGCGAGCAAGCACCGGCAGTTCAGCAAAGAACTCCGCGGCCGTGCCGCCCGACTTGAAGGCAAACGCCGACGTCAATGCGAGCACCCGCGATATCAGATCGTCGCCGGTATTTCCGATCTCGGACTTGAGCGTGTTCAATACCGATGGGGCCGTAGTAAACAGGTCATAGCTATGTTTAACTGAATGCCTGGCGAGTTCCAGACAGGTGTTCAAAACCGTCATGGCCGTCTCGGGGCGGCCGATTCGAGCTATTATATCCGGCGCTTCCTTAAAGCACTCGAAGGCGGTGTTGGCGGAAAGGGCCGCCTGCTTACTGATGAGTTTCAGCACGGCGGATCGCATATTTTCGGGAATTTCCTCCAGGGTTGGTTTGCTTGCCTGAAAGAAATCGCACGCGGCGTCGGCGCTCGTGCCGCAGAGACGGCGGCCGACCTCACCCCAGACTCGTAGATCCGACGAATCGATGAATCGAGAGACCTCCGGCGCGGCTTTCAGAAATTCGATTGCGGCGCGCAGGCTCGCGGTGGCGAGTGTTATGCCGATATCGGTGGTTAGCAGAAGCCGCTCGGACGGAAGAATGCCCAGCCGCTTGGCTATGGACTCAATAGTCGAAGCGGTCGCTCCCTTTAGATGTTTCTTTAGAGTCTTTTTTACGTCGGATTCATTTGGCTCGCTCATCTGGAGGATTCTAACGGTATGATCAGGCCGCTCTCAAATCGCTAATATCGTTTCAGGTCTGCGATTGCTGAAAGCGACTGGTGAAAAATGCCACAAACCGGCCGGTCGGTCACATTTCTCCTTGCAATCATTCTGAAAATATCGTATATCGTATATCGTATATCACTGAATGAGTATTCATTCAGTAGAGCCTTATTACCACACGCCTTATACTCGGAGGCCCTAAGATGGCTAGCACCAGGAAGGCAGTTCAGGCCAAGGCAGTTCAGACAAAAACGGTTCAATCAAGGGCAGTTCAGCCCAAAGAAAAATCCAACGGCAAGTATGCGGCGATACTCCGCGCGGCTATAAAGGTCTTTGCCCGAAGCGGCTATTTCAACTCGAAGGTCGCCGACGTGGCCCACGAGGCGGGAGTGGCCGACGGTACCGTATATCTCTACTTTAAGAACAAGGACGACATCCTGGTATCAATTTTTAACAATGAGATGGAAGAGGCGCTTTCGCAGGGCCGAGCAGCCCTGGCCCAGGTCGCCGATCCGGCCGAAAAGCTCAAGCGCGTAGTGCTCGCGCACCTGGAGCGATTCAGCAGTGATCGCGATCTTGCGGTCGTGTTTCAAGTCGAGCTTCGCGGATCGACAAAATTCATGGAGCAATTCTCAGCCACCCGGGTATCCGATTACCTGGAGCTGATTCGGTCCGTCATCGAGGATGGCCAGAAGCGCGGAGTGTTCCGCCAGAACGTCAACAGCACTATCGCGGCAAAGATCCTCTTCGGCGCGGTCGACGAAATGGTTACCAACTGGGTTCTCAGCCGCAAGCGCTACAGCCTGTTGTCTATTGCGGACATAGTAGTCGATATATTTTTCAACGGCGTTCGCGCTCATTCATAATCGAATAGCGCATCGAGATAGCGATGATTTACACGCCCCGGACAATCAACGAGCTCTTTAATGCAGCCGTTGAGCGCTATCGCGACGATGAGTTCCTAAAACATAAGGTCGCGGGTTCCTGGCGGTCGTTGTCATATGGAGAGGCGGCGCGCCGGGTCAGGGAGATGGCTCTCGGGCTCCATTCGCTTGGATTGAGAGCGGCGGATCGAGTCGGAATCTGGTCCGAGAATCGGCCGGAATGGAATCTGGCGGATCTGGCCGTTTTGGGAATCGGCGTGGTGGACGTTCCAATCTACACGTCGCAGGCGAGGCATCAGGTTCGTTATATCCTGAGCGATGCCGGCGTAAGAGCTTTATTTGTTTCCGCCGCGCTCCTGCCTGAAGCCCTGGAAATCAAGAATGAGATTACAGGAATTGAGTTCCTGATCTGTTTTGATGAAGTGTCGAGCGAGCATCGATCGCTCGGAGTTATTTCCGCGGTTGAGTTGATAAATAGCGGCCGCGAGGTCTTCGGCGGGCAACCGCGGCTTTATGAAGACATGTGGAGGTCGGCCGATCCCGAGCATCTCGCGACGTTGATGTATACCTCGGGGAGTACCGGCGAGCCGAAAGGCGTAATGCTCACTCACAGGAATCTCACCTCCAACGTCCTTCAGAATTACAAGTGGCTCGGGCTCGAGGGGAGGCGTGACATCGCTCTCAGCTATCTGCCTCTCTCTCATATTTTCGAGCGCGGCGTGTGGTACCTCGATATGTACTGCGGGTTTGTGATTGCGTACGCCGAAAGCATAGAAGCGACGCCGAAGAATCTGCTCGAGATCAGGCCGACGGTAATGACCAGCGTTCCCAGAATGTTCGAGAAGATTTATAGCAGGATAGTAGAGAAAGGGCTCGCCGCCGGGTTTCCGTTGAAGCAGATCTTCTTGTGGTCGCTGGGTGTCGCTCGAAGATGGGCTGAATTGCGGGATCGAGGAAAGCCCATAGGGCGATGGCTTTCATTCTCGCATAAGATCGCCGATGCTTTGGTGTATAAGAAATGGAGAGACGCGGTCGGCGGCCGCGTGCGTGTTTTTATATCCGGCGGAGCACCGCTTGCTTCCGAGATAGCGTATATCTTCGCGGGCGCCGGGCTCATAATTTTACAGGGATATGGTCTCACCGAAACCTCGCCTTCGATCGCATGCAATACCGAAGAGCACAATCGTATAGGAACGGTGGGCCGCGTCATCGCCGGATTCGAGTTAAAGATCGCCGAAGACGGCGAAATCATGGTGAAGGGCGACTCGGTAAGCCACGGCTACTACAACCTGCCGAATGCGACGGCTGAGGCCTTCGGCTCCGATGGCTGGTTTAGAACGGGCGATATCGGTCACCTGGATGAAGATGGATATCTTGTCATCACCGATCGCAAAAAGGACCTGATCAAAACGAGCGGCGGCAAGTACATCGCTCCACAGTTGATCGAGAGCATGATCAAAGCAAGCCGTTTCGTATCCCAGGTAGTTGTTGTGGGAAACAATAGAAAGTTCGCATCAGCTTTGATAGTTCCAAGTATGTCGTTGGTGAAGAGCTATGCCGAGTTGAAGGGAATACGGTTCAGTAGTACGGCGGACCTGTTCGGCGACCCTCGGATAATAGACCTCTTCATAAGACAGGTGGATAAATTCACATCACGGTTGGCTAAATTCGAAAAAATCAAAAAGGTCGCTCTTCTGGAGAAGGAGATGACGGCCGAATCGGGCGACTTGACTCCGACACTAAAGCCAAGGCGAACGATCATAGAAAAACGGTACAAGGAAGTCATCGATAAGCTCTACGAAGAGAGCGCGGCCGCCGCGCTGGCGGTTTGAACGTTATCAGCTTGGGGGGAGCGAAGTGGGTTATCGTATAAACAAAGCAGCCGTGCTTGGCGCCGGTACGATGGGATCTCAAATCGCGGCGCATCTGGCCAACGCCGGAATAGAAGTCATATTGCTTGACGTCGCACCGGGTGAATTGACCCGCGACGAAGCGGCAAGAGGACTCACGCTGGAAAGCAGAGGAGTCAGGAACCGCATATCGAATGCCGGGCTCGCGGCCGCTCAGAAGCTAAAACCGGCTCCGTTTTTCTCGCGTGATTCCGTCAGTCTCATAACCACGGGCAATTTCGAAGACGATCTTCGAAGAGTGGGCGAGGTCGATTGGATCATCGAAGCGGTAATCGAAAAGCTCGATGCCAAACGCGACCTTTTTACGCGTATTGAGAAACATCGCAAACCTGGAACAATCATCAGCTCGAATACATCAGGCATTCCGATCCGAGAGATGGCGGCGGGGATGCCCGAGGATTTTCGCAGGCATTTTTTGGGCACGCATTTTTTTAATCCCCCGCGCTATTTGAAGCTCCTCGAAGTCATTCCAGCGAGCGAAACTCTGCCGGAAGTAATCGAAGCCATCAGCGATTTTTGTGACCGGCGTCTGGGGAAGGGAATTGTTCGCGCGAAAGACACCCCGAACTTCATAGCCAATCGCATCGCGGCTTTCAGCTCGCTCAATGCGATTCGAGTGATGCTCGAAGGCGGTTTCACGATTGAAGAAGTCGATGCCATCACGGGACCGCTGATTGGACGGCCGAAATCGGCTTCATTTCGGACCGCGGATATAGTAGGGCTCGATGTATCCCTTTACGTCGCTCAGAATCTGTATGAGGCCGTGCCCGATGATGAAATGCGAGAGGTGCTGTCGCCGCCGGATCTTCTTAAAGAGATGGTGAAGCGAGGCTGGACGGGCGCCAAAACGGGCCAGGGTTTCTACAAGAGGCAAAAGGGTGAAGGCGGAAAGACGGAGTTCTGGGTGCTTGACCATGCAACGATGGAGTACAAGCCGCCCCAGAAGGTTCGCCTTCCTTCTATTGACGCCGCCAAGGCCATCGAGACCACCGCGGAACGGATTCGAACTTTGATCTATGGCAAGGATCGGGTCGGCGAATATCTTTGGAGGACCATCAGTCAAAATCTGATTTATGCCGCGAATCGGATTCCGGAGATCTCCGATTCGATAGTCGACATCGATAACGCGGTTCGATGGGGGTTCAATCACGAATTCGGCATCTTCGAGCTTTGGGACGTTATAGGCGTCGAAAAGTCGACGGCAAAGATAAAGGAGGAAGGGTTAGCCGTGCCGCCGCTTGTGGAGGCGCTGCTGAGCTCGGGTAAAAAGAGCTTTTACGAACGCCGCGATGGGCGCACCTTCTACTTCGATCCCGCGAGCTCGAGCTATCGTGAGATGGAATTGCCGCGGGGAGTGACAATTCTCAAGTCTCTTAAAGAACGCAACCTCGTTATCAAGAAGAACTCGGCCGCTTCGCTGATCGATCTCGGCGACGGTATCGCATGCCTGGAATTCCATTCGAAGATGAACGCGATTGGCGGCGATACGATCGCGATGATGAACTCATCCCTTAAAGAGGTCGGCGAGAACTTTGAAGCTCTGGTGATCGGAAACCAGGCTGAGAATTTTTCGGTAGGCGCCCACATATTGATGCTGTTGCTAGGCGCTCAGGAAGGTGAGTGGGACGAGATTGCGATGAGTGTCAGGCAATTTCAGAACGCGAACATGAACCTGCGTTACTCGGCTAAGCCGGTCGTTGTCGCTCCGCGGGGGATGGCTCTTGGCGGAGGCTGCGAGATAACGATGCATGGCGATCGCGCGCGCGCGGCCGCGGAAGCTTACATCGGATTAGTCGAAGTCGGCGTCGGGCTTATTCCCGGCGGCGGCGGCGTGAAGGAAATGGTATTGCGGGCGATGGAGGGCTCGGTCCCGGACGAGGATCTGTTTCCGCGTGTGAAGAAGGTGTCCGAGACTATTGCGATGGCTAAGGTTTCAACGTCCGCCGTCGAGGCTCAAGAAATCGGTTTCCTGCGAGATACGGATCAGATCACGATGAACCGGGATCGCTTGATTGAAGACGCAAAGCAGACCGCTCTTGGAATGGTACGAGAGGGTTATGTTCAGCCTCATCCTCGCCCGGACATTCCCGTGCTGGGAGAACCCGCGCTGGCGGCGATCAAGCTCGGAATTCACATGATGATTCGAGGCGGCTACATCTCTGAATATGACGGACACGTCGCCGGGAAACTCGCGACCGTGATTACCGGCGGCGATCTCTCCCGTAAGACGGTGGTGTCGGAGCAATACCTGCTGGATCTAGAGCGTGAGGCTTTCGTGTCACTCTGCGGAGAGCGCAAGACTCAAGAGCGCATACAGCATATGTTGAAGACCGGAAAGCCGTTGCGCAATTGAGGCGACGACATCGCTCGTCGTGCGGCCCAGCCGGCTCAGGACAGCGAGGGATCGACAGACGCAAGCTGTCATCGTTGATTAAGGACAGGCGAACAACGGAGTAATTTGATGAGAGAAGCGGTAATAGTGAACTCACTCAGGACGGCTGTAGGCAAAGCGCCGCGGGGAGCCTTGAAGGACACAAGGCCCGATGACATGGCGGCGTCGGTCATTCGCGCGTTGATTGAAGCGACGCCGGGACTCGACGCCACGATGATCGAAGACGTGATATTGGGCTGCGCGATGCCCGAAGCAGAGCAGGGAATGAACGTAGCACGACAAGCATCATGGCTCGCCGGAGTTCCCAAAGAAGCCTCCGCCGTAACGATCAACAGGTTCTGTTCGTCCGGACTGCAGGCAATTGCATTCGCGGCGGAGAGGATACGAGCCGGATGGGGTGATTGCATAATAGCCGGGGGAACCGAAACGATGAGTCTCGTCCCGATGGGAGGCCATAAAATCGTTCCCAACCCGACGCTCGTCGAGACCTGGCCTGATTATTTTTTGAATATGGGATTGACCGCCGAGAACCTCACTCAGAAATACTCAATTTCTCGCGAGGAGGCGGACGCTTTTTCGCTGCGAAGCCATCAGAAGGCCGTCGATGCTATAAGCTCCGGCAGGTTTAAAAACGAGATAGTCGCCCTGAAAACGGCCGCGGTCGATCTCGATGAGAAAGGCAAGCGAATTAAGCGGGAGGCGGTGTTTGACACTGACGAAGGGCCCAGGGCTGACACCTCACTCGAAGTGCTTGGGAAGCTCAGGCCGGCTTTTCACGCCAGGGGCACAGTGACTGCCGGTAACTCGTCTCAAACTTCTGACGGTGCGGCGGCGGCGGTAGTGATGTCGGCGGAACGGGCCGGCGAAATAGGAGCGACGCCGATTGCAAAGCTCGTCGCGTTCGCGACAGCCGGCGTCTCGCCGGACTATATGGGGATAGGGCCGGTGGCCGCCGTGCCGAAAGCGCTGAGACTGGCGGGCCTGAAGCTGGAGCAGATCGATCTCATCGAATTGAATGAAGCCTTCGCGGCGCAGGCGCTTGCGGTGATCAAAGAATTGGGAATGAATCAGGACAAGGTCAATGTGAATGGCGGCGCGGTCGCTCTGGGGCATCCGCTGGGATGCACAGGCGCGAAACTGACTGCGACCCTGCTGCATGAGATGCGGAGACGCGGGTCTCATTACGGCATGGTCACAATGTGCGTAGGCGGCGGGATGGGCGCGGCCGGCATTTTCGAGATGATGAATTAATGGCTAAACGGGAGCTGATGAAAATTACTAAAGGGAGAATCCAACGATGACTAGCTACGCTGAGGAGATAAAGGTATTGAAGGGCGGCAGTTTTATCCTCGAGGATCATGATCCGAAGGATGTCTTTACGCCGGATGATCTGAGCGACGAGCATAGAATGATCAGCCAGACTGCGCGCGAGTTTACCGAAAAAGAAGTCTTGCCGCTTGACGAAGAGATTGAAAAGAAGGATTACGCGCTGAGCGTACAGTTGCTTCGAAAAGCAGGTGAACTGGGCCTCTTGGCCATAGATATACCGGAGAAATTCGGCGGCATGGGACTCGATCTCCTCAGCTCGCTCGTCGCCGCGGAGCAGATGTCGGGACAGGCTTCATTTTCGGGTTCCCTCGGCGCGCATACGACTATCGGCACACTCCCGATCGTTTACTTCGGCACCGAAGAGCAGAAAAAGAAATATCTTCCAAAGCTGGCTACGGCTGAGATGGTAGGCGCATATGCGTTGACTGAATCAGGCTCGGGTTCAGACGCTCTCGGCGCAAAGACTAAAGCCGTTCTTTCAGCGGATGGGACGCACTATCTCCTCAGCGGTCAGAAAATGTGGATCACGAATGCCGGTTTCGGCGATCTGTTCTGTGTTTTCGCGAAAGTCGATGGCGAGAAATTCACGGCTTTCATTGTTGAGAGAGGTTTTCCAGGTGTTTCGATTGCGCCCGAGGAACATAAGATGGGCTTACAGGGCTCATCCACTTGCGCGGTCAATTTGGAAGAGGCGCAGGTGCCCGTCGAAAACGTACTCGGCGAAATCGGAAAGGGTCATAAGATCGCCTTCAACATTCTGAACATAGGCAGGCTCAAACTCGGCGTGAGCGCCATAGCAGGCTGCAAGCGGTTAACTTCGATCGCCGTCGAATACGCGAAGCAACGGCATCAGTTCGGCGTACCGATCTCCTCCTTCGGAATGATCAAACACAAGCTCGCCGAAATGGCCATCCGCGGTTACGTCGGTGAGTGCATGCTCTACCGAACAGTAGGCGTTATCGAAGAGGCTCTGAAGCTTGTTGATCGCGACACACCAGCGGAGGTGCTAAAAGCAATCGAAGAGTACGCGGTGGAATGCTCTATCATTAAAGTTGTAGGCAGCGAGTTCCTCGACTATTGCTCCGACGAAGCGGTACAGGTGTTTGGCGGCAACGGCTATTCCAAGGATTATCCCGTCGAGCGGGCCTACAGGGACGCGCGAATTAGCCGAATCTATGAAGGTACGAACGAAATCAATCGCCTGATTATTTCCGGCCAACTGCTCCGCCGCGCCGCTAAGGGAGAGCTCGCGCTCTTTGCCGCCGCAAAGAAGCTAATGGATGAAATCATGTCGCCTTCGATGCCTGCAGAGGCGCCGGAAGGAGTATTCTCGAACGAACGCGCCCAGCTCGAGAGCGCCAAGAAGATCGTAGTAGCCGTGCTTGGCTTAGCGGCCCAAAAGTATCGCGACAAAGCCCAGGATCAGCAGGAGGTGCTGGCGGCGGCGAGTGACATAATAATGGATCTCTACGCGATGGAGAGCGCTCTGCTCCGTACCGAGAAAGCGGTTTCAAACAAGGGCGAAGCGGGCTGCTCGGTCCAGATCGATGCAGCCAGAACTTTTGCGAGCGATGCCTTCCAGCGAATCGAAGGTCACGCAAAGACGGCCCTCGCGGCAATGACCGAAGGAGACGAATTGCGTACAATGCTAGCGGTCTTGAGAAGGCTAACAAAGTTCACGCCCTTCGACACAATCGGCGCCCGCCGTCGAATCGCGGAATCGCTGATTGCGGCTGGGCGATACAACGTCTAGTTAACTGAATCACCATGGTCGTTCATCGAATCAGCGTGCCGACGCCTTTTCCTGTTGGACCGGTCAACGTCTACTTGATCGACGAGGACCCGCTGACTTTAATTGATACAGGCCCTCGGACCGATGAGGCGATCAGCGCTCTTCGGGCTGGATTGAGCCGGCTGGGCCGCAAGTTGTCGGACATCAGCCGGGTGATTCTCACTCATGCTCACGCCGACCACACGGGGCTTGCCCGGCTCATAATTGAAGAATCAGGCGGAAAGGCTTTTATTCATGCCTGGGATGCACGGGATGTCTATGGCCCCGATGATTACTCACCTCAACAGCGGCTGCTGGCCTCCGTCGGGGTTCCCGCCGATGTGATCGAGCGCATGCGCGGCGGCTACGAGAAGATTCAGCTCCTCTCACCTCGATTGACCTCGGTCGAGATTCTTGAAGATGGAGACGAGATAGAGTTCGAGCACGAAAGCCTTGTTGTTGTGCATACTCCGGGTCACACGCCGGGCTCGATCTGCCTCTATCGGGCCGGCAACCGTATGATGTTCGCGGCGGATACGGTTCTGAAGCACATAACACCAAATCCTGTGCTCAACGCCGACCCCATTGATCCGGTAAGGCGCTTTCAATCCCTGGGAGAATACCTCGTGTCCCTCGCACGGATTCGCGGCCTCGCGCCGACGTTGCTGAAGGGCGGTCACGGCGCGGATGTCACCGAGTATGAGGAATACTTCACGCGACTGCGGCGATTTACCGAGAGTCGGCAATCCAAGCTGCTTGCCCTCATACCTAAAGGAGGGCTGACCGCCTGGAGCGCATCCTCACTGCTTTTCCCGAATGCGAACGGCCATAATGAGTTTCTTGCGGTTTCGGAGACCGTCGCGCATCTGGACTACGCGGTCAACGAAGGACGGGCGATAATCGAGAAAAACGGAGAGCAGGAGCTGTATCGTGTAGTTTGATGTGTTCAGCCGTACCGTCTGGATCAGCCTGAGATATCCTCGGCGCATCGAGAGTAATGCGGAATTACAGAGCGCAATATTTCGCGAATCGAATGCGTGATGTGCTGTTGTGCCGGAGCTTTACACCTCCGAAGTCGTGTGATAACTTTCTCCGGTCAAGTAAGGATAATTGAAATAGAGGAGAGTTGAACATAGTGGCTTTAGCTAAGGAAGCAAAGATCGAGATTATTGGCGAGTACAAAAAGCACGCGACTGACACGGGGTCGCCGGAAGTGCAGGTGGCCCTCCTTACCAAGCGGATAAACGACCTTACAGAGCATTTCAAGGGGCATTCGAAGGACAATCACTCAAGAAGGGGCTTGCTGAAACTTGTCAGCCAGCGCCGCCGATTGCTGGATTACCTTCGCCATAAAGATGCGAACCGCTACCGCGAAGTCATCAGTCGTCTGGGTATCAGGAAATAGAGACCGAGTTTGGTAGAGAACCGGCGGGCTGACATTGAAATCAGGCGGCTCGCGGTTCGGCGGATTGACGGTTCTCGAGCGCGCTTCTGAATCTGGCTGGTCGACGGATTCTCTTGGAAGCACGCACAAATCAAGTCGGACTCGAAATCAAGTTTGAAAGATGGCCACGGCAGTGTGTCGGTAAAACGGCAGCACTAGCCGTGGCCGTCGCGTTTTTGGATTCTTCAACACAGCGAAGGGCGCCCCGCAGGGTACGAAGAAGGCGCCGGCGGCGAATATAACGAAGGAGAAGCTATGGAGTTAAGGGAAGCGATACAAATTGGAGGAGTGGAGTTTTCAATCGAAACTGGAAAGGTCGCAAAGCAGGCAAACGGATCGGTGATGGTCCGATACGGAGACACAATCGTTTTAGTGGCGGCTGTCGGAACAAACCCGCGCGAGGGCATAGATTTTTTCCCATTGACAGTCGAGTACCGCGAATATGGCTATGCCGCGGGAAGAATTCCCGGAAATTACTTTCGTCGAGAAGGGAGGCCTTCAGAAAAGGAAACGCTCACTTCTCGGCTTATCGACCGGCCGATTCGGCCGCTGTTCGAGGAGGGATACAACAGCGAGACGCAAGTCGTGGCGCTGGTACTCTCGGCTGACGAGAGTTATGACCCTGATGTGCTCTCAATAACCGGCGCGTCGGCGGCCCTTTACCTGTCCGAAATTCCATTCAACACTCCGATAGCGGGTGTCCGCGTCGGCCTCATAGAAGATAGATTCGTCGTAAATCCAAGCTACGATCAGGTCAGAGCGTCGCTTCTGAATCTGATTGTCGCGGGTTCCGAAGAAGCCATCGTGATGGTCGAGGCGGGTGCGAAGGATGTGCCCGAAGACGTGGTCGTCGAGGCATTAATGTTCGGCCACGACGAAGTCAAGAAACTCTGCCGGCTGCAGAAGCAGATGTTTCAGAAGATGAATATTACGAAACGGGAAGCGATTAAGGCTGAGCACGATCCGCAGTTGGTCAGCGAAATCGAGGCCGCGACATCGGAGGAGCTAAGGGACGCCCTCGACACCGCCAAACAGGGCAAGCTGGAAAGCTACGCTCTGGTCGGAAAGCTCAAGGAGCGCATTGTTTCCGGATACCCCGAAGACGACCCCGCTAGAAGAAAGATGGCCGGCGAGGTATTCAACAACCTGAAAGAGAAGTTGTTCAGGGACGATATCCTGAATAGGAAGCATAGACCCGACGGAAGGCGGTTCGGCGAAATCAGGCCCATCTCCGTCGAAGTAGGCTGGCTGCCGCGCACTCACGGCTCGGCGTTATTCACGAGGGGAGAAACGCAGGCAATTGTGACGGCAACGTTGGGCACGAGCGAAGACATTCAATACATGGATGATCTGGAAAAAGGCGAGATTAAGCGTCGCTTTATGCTCAACTACAACTTTCCTCCCTTCTCCGTTGGTGAAACGGGCCGCATCGGCTCACCGGGCAGGCGTGAGATCGGGCACGGCGCGCTGGCCAGGCGTGCTCTCGAAGTGGTGCTTCCAGCCGAGGAGGACTGGCCCTATATCATGCGGATCGTTTCGGATATCACCGAGTCAAACGGCTCGAGCTCGATGGCTTCGATCTGCGGCGGCGCTCTTGCACTGATGGATGCCGGAGTGCCTATAAAGGCTACTGTTGCAGGCGTGGCAATGGGCCTGGTTATGGAGGGAAACAAGTACGCTATTCTTACCGACATTGCTGGCGCTGAAGATCACTACGGCGATATGGATTTCAAGGTTGCAGGCACGCGAACCGGGATCACCGCTCTTCAAATGGACATCAAAGTCACTGGGATAAACGCCCAGATTCTCGCGGACGCGCTACAGCAAGCGAGGGTTGGACGCCTGTTCATCCTGGACAAGATGGAAGCAGCCCTGGCTGGTCCAAGAGAGAGTATTAGCGCTTATGCACCTAGAATCCTGACGCTTCACATTCCGGTCGATAAGATAAGAGATGTAATTGGGCCGGGCGGCAAGGTGATAAGAGGCTTGGTCGAAAGAACAGGCTGTAAGATTGACGTAGAAGATTCCGGCCGCATAAACGTTGCTTCATCTAACCTTGCCGCGGCGGAGGAGGCCAAGCGAGCGATCGAGGAAATTACCGCGGTGCCGGAAGTCGGAAAGACATATCTCGGCACCGTGCGACGACTCGCCGAGTTCGGAGCCTTTGTTGAGATATTGCCGGGCACGGACGGTCTCCTGCACGTCTCAGAGATCGCGGACTACCGCGTTCGAGATGTTCATGACGAATTGCACGAAGGGCAACAACTGCTCGTAAAAGTGCTGAATGTTGATCCCTCCGGCAAAATTAGATTGAGCAGGAGGGCGGTGCTGCGTGAGGAGCGGGGTGAGGCCGACGAGCCTGAGGAGGAGCGGCGAGAGACTGCTTCCCGAGGACCGGGAGGACCAAGACCGGAGGGCAACAGAGACCGCAGGCCTCCGCGAAGCGGCAATCGTAGATAGCTGCTCACGAAAAAATTCGGGGGCCGTTCTGGCCCCCGATTTCGAAAATCCACGAATTATTTTTCAGAAAAGCCGCTTTACGAAGCCACAGCCGTGCCATCGAGAAATGCACGCAGGCGCCTGGATCTGGACGGATGCCGTAGCTTTGCGAGCGCCTTTGCTTCGATCTGCCGGATTCGTTCCCTCGTCACATTGAAGTGCTTGCCGACCTCTTCCAGCGTGCGCTCTTCTCCTGATTGATCCAATCCAAAGCGCATCTTGATTATTTCCTTCTCCCGAGGCGTCAGCGTCGACAAAACGTCCTCAGTCAACTCCCGCAGGTTATTCGTAATCGCCGCTTCGGCTGGATTGGTCGATCGCCTGTCCTCAATAAAACTGGCGATCGTCGTCTCGCCATCATCGCCGATCGGTGTTTCCAGCGAAATTGGTTGCTGAGCGATTTTCAGGGCCTTACGAACTTTCCAGGCCGGCATGTCAACTCGACGGGCCAGCTCGTCGTGAGTCGGCTCACGTCCCAGCTCCTGCACCATCAATCTTTGGGTTCTGAGGATCTTGTTTATTACTTCGACCATATGAACGGGCACCCTGATAGTGCGCCCCTGATCCGCTATGGCGCGTGTGACAGCCTGGCGAATCCACCACGTTGCGTACGTCGAGAATTTATAACCGCGCCTCCAGTCGAATTTCTCAACTGCTCGCATCAAGCCGATGTTTCCCTCCTGAATCAGATCCAGGAAGTGCAGGCCTCGATTGATGTAATTCTTAGCGATTGAGATCACAAGCCGGAGATTGGCTTCGATCATCTCTCGTTTCGCCTGTTCGACCTCGAACTCTGCATATGTAATCGTCTGCAGCGTACGCTTTATGTCCGAGGCTGTTGCGGTGTAGTGCTTTTCTGTGTCCCGGATGACTTTTCTGGCGGCGCGCTGTTTCCTCTTTAGTTCATCCACGCTCTTCACTCGTTTGGAGTCGAGAGAGCGTTGAATCCGGTTAAGGCTGCTTTCCGACATTCGAATCGTCCCTGCCACCGATTCGATCGAGCTGATGAAGCGGCGCCGGATTCCCGATGAGAAGGTATAGCTGCGGACCCTGCGCGACAGCTCGACAAGGAGTCTTGCATACTGCCGACGCATTTTTTTCAGCTTCCGGGATGATCTGGGCTCCGCTTCGATTTTGGCGGAGAGCTTCATGAGTTTCTCGTGAGATTTGCCTATTTCGTCGAACTCCACGAGCAAGCGCTGGCGAATTTCTTCACGCTTCTCTTCGAGCGCCTCCTCGGCTTCAGGGTCGGTCGCGATGTCGACGATGTCTTGAGGATTTATTCTTTCGGTTGCAAGATCGGCGGCGATCAGCTCAATTTCTTCGACGGTGATAAAGGAACGCGAAAGGGCTTTGTAGATCCTGTGCTGGCCTCGTTCTATTCTCTTTGCAATTCTTATTTCGTCTTCGCGGGTCAAGAGTGGAACGGAGCTCATTTCCCTGAGGTAGAGCCTCATGGGATCCAGGGACTCATCCTTTCCGGGTTCCAAATCAACGTCTATTTCTTCCGCCGGTTCTTCAGCGACTTCGGGTGTCTCCTCTTCGTCAACGGCGACATTTTCCCAGAGAGAATCGCTGGCATCTTCGTCTATTTCCGCGACGATACGCTCAATGCCGCCAGCCGGAACAAAATCCTCCTGGGTCTCGTCAAATGAATCAACCAAAGTATCCTTTTCCATCCCGCGCTTCATTCCACCTTTCATTTTTGACACCACCCTATGATTACAAAAGCACCACCGGAGCTACCTTCGCCTAAGCGATGGTTGACATCCTGTAGTGCATCACATAATATACGACTCGAAACAACATATTACATGATTTAAAGGCAACTATCTAGATGCGTTCGTCTGAAAAACAGATGTCTTTGGCTGAGCGATCCAAACCGCAGGATGGCGACATCTATTCGCAGCTCACTTCTGCCCGCAGTTATCTCCGAAAAGTCGATGATTTCTATGCCCGCGCCGCGGCGGAACACAATACAACGCTTGAACATTATCAGGTTTTGCTGGCCGTTCATTGCCTGAGCGAACATCCCCTCCCGCTTCGAATTCTGGCGGAGCACTTGGTCCGCGATCGAACCGCGACCGGTCAACTCTGCCGCAGAATGGAGCAGCTCGGTCTGTTGACCCTGACTTATGAATCCAATTCCCATAGGCCTCAGTTGCTGGCGTCCTTGAGCGAGCGGGGAGCCGAGGTGCTTCAGACGATCACTCAAGCCGGTTTAGGCAAGCGCGACGACTACTTGAGGTCTCTTTCTCCTGATAAACGCTCTTACCTTGCCGAGGCGGTCCGGTTTTCGTGGCTCGAGGGCCTCGAACTGGGCAGCGATCAGTCTCGTCAGAAAAAGCCCGCCAATCATAGGTAAATTTCCACTTGAACGTAGGTTCTTCATTGCGCATCTATGAGATCAATACGCGCCTGTATCGCAGGAGGTTCGCGGACATAACCGAATCCGAGTTAGTTACCCTCGCAAAAAGCGGGTTCGATGCAATTTGGCTCATGGGGGTCTGGCAGGTCAGCGAGGCCTCGACGAAAATATCACGGATTATCGAGTCGGATTATGAAGGCTCGCCTTTCGCGGTTCCTCTTTACGAGCTCAGCTCAGAGTTAGGCGGCCGTGAGGAGTACGAGGCGCTGAGGAAGCGCGTAAACTCAGCAGGAATGGCCGTCATCCTTGATTTTGTTTCAAATCATGTAGCCTTGGACTCACCCTGGATCGACTCTAATCCTGAGTGGTTCATACGAGCCGATTGCAGCGTCAGGCCGCAGTCGGTAAGCGAATACCATCTTCATCGTTCCGGCGAACTCATTGCATTCGGCCGTGATCCGTTCTTTCCCCCCTGGGTCGATACTGCGCAACTGGATTACACCTCGACAGCTCTGCGATCGCATATGATCGGTGTGTTGATGCGCATAGCGTCGCTCGCCGATGGGGTGCGTTGCGACATGGCAATGCTCTTGATGCGCGATTACATCCGCCGCCAGTGGTACCCCGGACTGCCGGATTCAATATTTGAAGCGAGAATGGATCGAGAGTTTTGGTCGGAGGCGATAACCCGGGTCAAGAGCGCACATCCAGGCTTCTTGTTTATAGCCGAGGCGTATTGGAGTTCCGAGCCGTCCTTGATTGAAATGGGTTTCGACTATTGCTACGAAAAGGAATTATATGATGGGATGGTTGCCAGAGACGTCCAGGTGATTCAGGGGCGTCTTTCGCGAGATTCGTCTGCTCTTCAGAAATCGCTCTACTTTATTGAGAATCACGACGAGCTGAGGGCGGCAAATCTGTTCGAGCCCGCTACGAATCTCGCGGCCGCCGCGATGATACTGGCCTTGCCCGGGGCTGTCCTGATTCACGAGGGACAAATGTCCGGCAAGAAAGAACGCGTTCCCGTGCAGCGAGTAATACCGCTCATTTACGAAGAGCCGGACCGTGAATTGGAGGACTCCTACCTGCGACTCCTCAAGTGTACGGAATCGGAGCCTTTTAAGAGCGGAGAATTTGTACTGTTGAACGCCGAGCAGTCCGGACTGGTGATATTCCTCCGACGAAAGAACGAAAATGTTGTTGTATATGTCGGCGCCGCTTCTCTCTCGGGAGTGAGCCTGGCTGAGGCAGCGGTCGATTTAACTTCGGCCGTGAGCGCGTCAGGCGGAGGCGTTCACATAGTCACCAATCTCCTGACAGGCGAAACTTGTGTGGTCACGACACACGAAGGTCGATTCATTGTCCATATAGGACGTCTTGTTAAGGCCGAGTCGAAGTTCTGTCTCTTCCAAATAGCCGTGTTGTAGGATTCCACTTTAACGACCATTCTTACCGGCGCGATCGTTCCTCTCGAGTATGACGCTAGCGGACATTGAGGTATTCAAGTCTTCGATCATCTCGCTAAGCTGACTCCAGTCATTCAGATTTACGAGGCTCTGGCGAATTAAGAGCCGCCGCTCCAACACTAGCTTTCCGTTTTCCATTCGGTGCCGCAATTCAAATCGACCGAAGGAGCCCTCCAGGTCCACATCAACCGGGTGTTCATCTACTCTATACTCCGCTGGAATATTTATCGTGACAGAATCTTCCTGAATGGACTTCATTTGTAACACGACGGGAAGTCTGCGTTGCTGAGCTTCGAGCGGCATAAAGAAACGCGGCGATGACGCAAATGGCTTGATAATCAGAAGCTTCTCATTGCTCGGGGCCGAGGCCGAATCCTGTAGCTCGTATTCTATGTCCAGCGGGACGCTGTGATCGGATTGTCCTCGGAAAACGAGCTTGTTCAATTTCAATCTGCTGAAAATTCCTGCCGCCATGTGTTCGATTTCGGTTTGATAGCTCGACTGCCTAGTCGACAGGAGCCTTCGAACCTGCGCGGCCCGCTGACCGCTGAATGATTCCATCACCTTTGCGGAGAGCAGTCCTCCGGGAGTTACGTCAATGGTGATCGTCTTCAGCATTCGATTCGCGGTCTCACTGGACGCGGGCAGACGGACCAGAGCTCCGGCTTCTTTACTAACAATCAATCCATAGCTTTCCTGCAAATAGAACGGCAGATCTCCGATCGGAGTGATCTCATCAGTTGGATCGAAAAGGAGGAGCTTCCCGAGCGCGCCGGCATTAACGGTCATTTGGCCATCCTCGCCGACGCTGATAGCCACTATTGCATGATTGAAGGGCAAGACAGATGGCGGATCGGCGCGCACGAACGTGGGATCGCCCGAATGCACGAGCACGTTGTACGAACTGAGTCCGACGGATGTCAGCAGAGCGCGCAACAAAGATGCTTTGTCTTTGCAGTCCCCATAGCCCGCTTTGAGAATCAAGCGTGCGGGATGCGGTCTGTAACCGCCTATCGCTCCCAATTGAATTGATACATAGCGAATTTCCTGTACGAACCGGGTCAACGCCCTGATTTTTTCTTCGTTTGTAGTCAAGCCCGCGGTCAACTCACGGGCGCGAGTTTCTATAGTTGTATCCACCGGGCCTGGAAGATCCATCAATCTCGCCGCCCATGCCGATGCCTCTCGCCAGGCGGCGAACGAGTTCTTTAGCAGCTTCCCTCGCGGAGGAAAGTAGGAGACTTCCACTTGCGCCGAGAGCGTTGAAGCATCAGGCATCATCGGTACCTGCTCGATGGCAGGGAGATCCTTAAACTCCCAGGAATAAATTGTACTTCCCGTAACAACTGGAGCCGCGGGCTCGTGATTGAATAGCTGTGATCTGAGTTTCCATTCGCGTGGAATGCTCAGCTTGTAGCGGGACAACACCACCGGCGACGGACCCTGAAAAGCATGGATATCTTCGTTCGCCACCGGGTGCTCTTTCAGCTTCCATTCGAATGCCACGACCGATCCAACGGCTACGTCGTCGAACTTCATCACTCGCCGGCGAATGTCGCTATAGAGGCCCTCGGTTGATTCTTCACTAACAGACTGTTTATTCAGCTTGATCACCTTTCCGTCGGGATGGACATGCCACGCTTTGAGCGACGACACGACTGTTTCATTGTCGGAGTTAACGGTCTTTACGGCAGCCGCCCGCCCGTCTGCTTTCAATATTCTCACCACCAATCGATAGCTGACATCCGCATCTCCATTCGATCTGATCCGTCTTGATTCTTCATCGAGAAGAACAACCGAGGAAGCAACTCGAGAGAGCGGCGTCGAGTCGGAACTCATCGCCGCTTTCAGCCAGTCTGGAACTGAATCGGCCATCGATTGAGGGGCGCTAAGAAACAGAAGCAAAGCTGCAAGCCAGGCGCGATGAAACAGCCAGCGGCGGTTCTTGCGTCTGGTTGACAGCGCTCCGCGGGCTCTGGCATCCTGACTGTTTGTTTGCGGCGCTTCAGCCGCAAGATGAGATTTGAAAGGGGTCATCAGTTTTATATGTCTACGCGAAGAGGAACTGCCAGAGGGGTTCGATTGACCTGTCCGAAATGCGCCGCCAAATTCACCGTTGTCGCATTCCTATCGAATGGAATCAACGCCAATGAATACTGGCGAGGAAGAGCCGAAGAGCACGACTGCGCAGCGCACGCAAAGGCTCTTCTCGCGATGCAGTCGGGCGATGGAACCAAGAACCCGTTGAAGGCTTCAAAGGCTGCCGCAAAAGGAAAATAGATCTCCAACGAGCGTCGGGCGTCCACTGGATTCGAGGACCCTGGCGCTCGTTTACTTTTCGGTCTGCCGTTGTATTCCCAATTGAACGAGGCTTGCGGCCTGTACGGAGGATGCAGGCCTCGTTAGTCCGTGTATCAAACCCGACTTCCCTCCGCTTATATGTCTGCCGGCATGATATGAGCTGCGAACAAGGGGACCGGCCTCAACAAACCTGAATCCGAGGGCCAACGCCTCTTCTTCCAATTCAGCAAACTCGGCCGGAGCATAATATTTTTCAATAGGAATATGTTTCGGTGTCGGGCTTAAATATTGTCCTACCGTCAGAATATCGCAGCCTGTCGCTCGAATATCTCGAAACGTCTGGACCAGCTCGCTCGATGTTTCTCCAAGGCCGACCATCAAGCCTGATTTTGTAAGAAATTGGCGCTCGCTTTTTCGAAGATTCGCCTGCGTTAACAACTCCAGCGATTGCTCGTAGCGCGCATCTGGACGCACACGCTTATACAAGCGCGGCACGGTTTCCGTATTGTGGTTCAAGACGTCGGGTTTAGCGTCAATCACAATGCTCAGCGCCTTAGCATTGCCGCAAAAATCAGGAATCAGAACTTCAATTGAGCATTCAGGATTCAGATAACGAATCCACTCGATGGTCCGCGCGAAGTGAACGGCTCCGCCGTCTTCGAGCTCGTCTCTATTCACGCTGGTGACAACGGCATGACTGAGGCCAAGTTTTTGGACAGCTTCTCCAACGTGCCGCGGTTCTTCAGGATCCAAGGGCAGCGGTTTTCCTTTTCCCACCGCGCAAAATCCGCAGTGACGCGTACACGTGTCGCCTAGAATCATGAAGGTGGCCGTGCCATCGCCCCAGCACTCAAAAATGTTTGGACAACGAGCCTCCTGGCAGACCGTGTGAAGGCTGAGATCGTTAATCATCTGTGTTACGCGATCGAACGTCTCGCCTAAGCTGAGCCTTACTTTGAGCCAATCAGGTCTCGGTCCGCTTAGTTTTGGTTTTGCCATGGTAGAGAAACCAATTCTGGCGCAGGCTCACTTCCGGCGCAAGCTTGATATGTTTTTCGCTGATATGTTTTCACGTTCGACGCGCTCAGGAGACGGCCCGCGCGATGAAGAAGGCAGCGGCGGCGGCCAATCCGCCGATAAGAGTTGTTCGTACCGCGCTCTTCAACGGCCGCGCTCCCGTGAATCTGGCCTTGATGAAGCCGAATGCCGCAAGCGCACAAAGAGTAACAGCGATCGATGCAATAAATGCCGTACGAGCGTTGGACAGTATGATATAGGGCGCGAGCGGAATCAGTCCGCCTATTATATAAGAGCCGCCAATCGTGAAGGCACTGGTGAAAACGCGTCGAGGATCGGGCCGCTCGAGACCCAACTCGAATCGCATCATGAAATCAACCCACGCCTCCGGACGCTGTGATAGCGCTTCGGCAACCGCGGTGCTTTCGTTATGCGACAAGCCATATTCTTGCAGTACCGCGACCACCTCGGCGGCTTCTTCACGGGGTTTCTGACCTATTTCAATATTTTCTCGAGCGCGTTCGCGGTTGTAGTGCTCGACGTCGTTCTTTGCCGCGAGATATCCGCCGACGCCCATCGCGATAGAGCCCGCCGCAATCTCGGCGAAACCCGCTATCACAATGAGCGAAGTCGAATCGACCGCGCCCGAAAGCCCGGCAGCCAGCGCGAAAGGTACTGTTAGTCCGTCGGACATTCCTATTACGATATCCCTGACGACGTGGCCGGCAGTGAAGTGCCGCTCGATGTGAGGTGTCTGAGGCATGCCTGGTTGGGTCAGATCGAGGTGTGTCGTTAGCGCCAGCCGTTGCCGGTTACGTTCACGGTTCGATCAAAGACGACGGCGAAATGTTTAATTAGAGTTTCGGCTGCCGTCTCCAAGCGGACGGGCTCTCCCAGAGTCTTTGATAAGGATGTCACTCCCTTATCGCGAATGCCGCAAGGAACGATCATATTAAAGTAGTCCAAATCGGTAGCGACGTTGAGCGCGAAGCCGTGGCTCGTGATCCATCGCGCGATTCTAACGCCTATTGCCGCAATCTTCTCATCGCCTACCCAGACGCCGGTCAGTCCCTTGATTCTGGAGCCTTCGATGCCGAACTCGGCAATTGTCCTGATGAGCACTTCTTCGAGATCTCGAACATAGCGGTGCACGTCGCATCGATCGGGTCTCAGATTGACGATTGGATAGCCGACCAGTTGGCCGGGGCCGTGATAGGTAACATCGCCGCCACGCCCGATATGATGTACTTCAATTGAATCGCTATCGAGTTCCGCCGGCGTCGCCAGAATGTTCTCGTCACTGGCGCCCCGGCCAAGGGTAAAAACGTGGGGGTGTTCAAGCAACAGAAGCTGATCCGGTTCGCCTCCCGCGCATTTCGCGATTGCCTCCTCTTGAAGGGCGAGGCCGTCGGCATATGAGACGATCCCGAGCATTCTGGCATCGCAGACACGGTTTGCTTGGATCGGAGCCGTTCCCATCGAAGAACCGCAAAATGTGCGCGGCAATAAAACCGCCGTTTACGAAGTAAAATTACCCGACTCGATCACGTCGCGAACCAACGCCAGGAACTGATCAGCAACAGCGCCGTCGATTACCCTATGATCGAAGCTGAGCCCCAGGATGCCGATCTGCCGAATAGCGATCGCATCGTCTATCACCACCGGCCTCTTCTTGATCACTCCCACGCCAAGTATAGCCACCTGGGGCTGATTGATTATGGGAGTACCTATGAGACCTCCGAAGCCTCCGGGATTGGTGATAGTGAAAGTGCCGCCCTGTACCTCATCCGGTTTGAGCTGCTTTGTTCGAGCGCGTTCGCCAAGATCGTTAACGGCGCGAGCAAGACCCAGCAGCGATTTTTCATCGGAGTTTCTGATCACCGGCACTATCAATCCCCAGTCGAGCGCGACCGCGACGCCGATATTGACGTCCTTCTTATATACAATTTGGTCGCCCCAAACTGATGAATTGAGGATGGGCCACTTTCGAATCCCTTCTATGACCGCCTTCATAATGAAGGGCATGAACGTTAGCTTCACTCCATCGCGCTGATATTCACCCTTGAGCGAGTCCCTGAGTTTAGCTGTCTCCGTGAAATCAACTTCCATGAAGGAAGTAACGTGGGCCGAGGTCCTGCGGCTTTCGACCATTCTCTCGGCGATGCGTCGCCGCATTACCGACATCGGTTCTATTTCAACGCGGTCGCCATCGGCATATGGCTGAGGCCCGGTATCCGTCGCGGCCGCTGCCGGCGGGGCGATCAGCTGCGGAGCGCGAGGCGGCGCGGCCGGCGAAGTAGAAGCCGGTGATGCCGGAGCAGCCTTCTCAGCGCCTCGATTCTCGATGTAGCTCAAAATATCGTTCTTGCTTACACGTCCGCCTATACCTGTTCCTTCAATTCCCGAAATATCGATGTTGTGCTCGGCGGCGATTTTCCGTACCAGAGGAGAGCTCTTTTGACGTCTGTCGTCATCCGCAGCTCCTTGCGGCTCGGCCGGCTTTGCTGCCGGTGGAAGCGTCGGTTGGAAGGCTTGTGGAGGCGGAGCAGGTTTCTGCTGAGGTTCGGCCGCGGGTTTCGATTCGGCCGCCGGTTGCGCCTTCGGAGAGGCGCCCGCGGCGCTCCCTCCGTTTATCACCGCGACTGTTGTATTGACGGCAACCGTTTCACCTTCTTTGACCAGTATCTCGGAGAGCACGCCTGACGCGGGCGCGGGGATTTCGGCGTCCACTTTATCGGTAGATATTTCAAAGAGGGGCTCATCGCGTTTGACGGCCTCGCCGACCTGCTTGAGCCACTTTACAATTGTGCCCTCGGCGATCGATTCGCCCATCTGCGGCATCTTGACGTCTTCGCTCATACTCGTTTTATCTCTCCCATTCCATTCAAAGGCAGTTGGCTAATAGGCCGCGAGCGACCGCGCAGCCTTCAACAGGTCATCCACTTGCGGTAAAAAGAATTCCTCCAGGGGAGGCGCGTAAGGGACCGGTGTGTCGATCGATGTCACCCTCGTCACCGGACCGTCAAGATACTCGAACACCTCTTCGTTGATGACCGCCGTCAGCTCGCCTGCCATTCCGCCGGTTTTAGTTGCTTCATGAAGAATAATAACCTTGCTCGTCTTCTTTACGGTCTCCGAGACGGCTTCGCGATCGAAGGGCTGGAGCGTTCTGAGGTCAATCACTTCCACGTCGATCCCTTCCTGTTGTAACCGCTCCGCGGCGTCGAGCGCGGTGTAGACCATTGCGCCGTAAGTTATGACCGACAGATCCTTGCCCTCTCGTCTGACTGCCGCCTTTCCGATGGGAACTATATAGTCGTCGGCCGGCACCTCTTGTTTGATCTTGGGATTTCGGTAGAGCAGTTTGTGTTCAAAAAAGAGCACCGGATCATCGTCCCTGATGGCTGCCTTAATCAACCCTTTCGCGTCATAAGGGGTTGACGGCTCAACCATCTTCAATCCCGGCGTATTCAGAAAAAAGGACTCCACGTTCTGCGAGTGAAAGGGTCCCGCGTGAACGCCGCCTCCGCTGGGTCCTCGAACGACGATGGGAATACCGATACCCTGCCGGTATCGGCTCTTGGCGGCGTAGTTGGTAAGCATATCAAAGCAGCACGAAATGAAATCTATGAACTGCATCTCGGCTACTGGACGCATTCCCATCATCGCCGCTCCGCAAGCCGCTCCGACGATCGCGGTTTCGGAGATTGGCGTATCGATCACGCGCTCCGCGCCGAACTTATCGATGAAGCCTTCCGTTACCTTGAACGCGCCGCCGTATACGCCTATATCCTCGCCGAGCAGGAATACATCTTTATCCCGCTCCATCTCTTCCCACAGCCCCTGTCTTATTGCTTCGAGTAAAGTTATTGCCGCCATAGCACTCCAAATTCGGATTTTCTCATCTGGTTAGCACCCCTGCAGCCTCCGACGCGTAGACTTCTCCGTCGGCATCTTCCGGCCGTGGAAGCGGCTGACCGTCGGCCCATTTCAGATCGTCGGCCAACAGAGTTTCAACTCGCTCGGTTATCTTCTCAATCTCCGCCTCGATAGCGGTGTCTTGTTGCTTCAGTGTCTTTTCCAATGCGCCGATCGGATCGCGTTTTCGCCATTGATCGAGCAGCTCTTTTGGCACATAGGATTGGTTGTCGTGCGCAGCATGCCCTCGCATTCTGAAGCTTTTTGCTTCGATCAAACTCGGCCCGCCGCCGTCCCTGCTTCTGGCGACTGCGCGCTCGGCTGATTTATAGACCGCCAGGACATCGTTGCCGTCCACGATCTCGCTCGGAATGCCATAAGCCTTAGCGCGATCGGCCAGATTCAAAATCCGCATCTGCTTTGTGGTTGGAGTCGAATACGCGTAGCCGTTGTTTTCCGCGACGATGACCAGCGGAAGGTTTTGAACGGCGGCGAAGTTCGCGGCCTCGTGAAATGCGCCCGTGCTTGTTCCGCCGTCCCCGATATAGACCATGCCGACGGTTTTCTTGCCTTGCATTCTTGCGGCAAGCACGACTCCGTTCATCACGGCTATCATCGTGCCGAGAGGGCTGATAGTTCCGATGAATCCGCGTTTCAGATCGGTGAAGTGGAGATTCTGGTCGCGGCCTCGCGCGGGCGAGGTTCCCCGCGCTATAAAAGAGCATCTCGAGTTGTAGGTTCTTTTCTGGTTCCATCGGTTTGTTCCAGCTATCGGGTCTACTCAATAGTGAATTGCCATATCGTGTACATCTTCCGCTGCTTCCTTGAAAGCTTCGGCCACTGTGGGATGTGCATGAATAGTCTGAACAATTTCTTCGACGGTGGATTCGAGTTGAAGCGCCGCGCACGCTTCGGCGATTAGCTCGGTGGCTAAAGGCCCGATTATGTGTACGCCAAGCACCTCATCGTATTTGGCGTCGGCCACGATCTTGATCATTCCCTCGGATGCGCCGAGGATCTGAGCCTTTCCGATCACCGGAGTCGGGAAATGACCGACCTTGACGTCATAGCCGCGTTCGCGAGCCTTTGCTTCGGTTAAACCTACGCTGGCCACTTCCGGGCGGCAATACGTGCAATTAGGTACTCGATCGTAGTTAATCGGCCGCGGGTTCTTACCGGCGATGGTCTCGACCGCGAGAACGCCTTCGGCAAATGCCACGTGAGCCAGTTGCGGAGTCGGTACGACGTCGCCAATCGCATAAACGTCGGAATCGGCCGTTCGCATATGGGCATCAACCTTAATATATCCGCGTTCGATTTCGGCTTTGGTATTTTCGAGGCCGAGGCCATCCGTGTAGGCCCTTCGCCCAACGGCTACAAGCAATTTTTCAGCACTGAACTCGCGATCGGCATCGCCTACGCGAGCAGTTACGCTCAAACCGTTCTCGTTTTTCTTTGCGGAGGTGAAATTCGCTCCGGTGAACACTTTGATTCCCTGCTTCTTGAGCGACTTGCTCAGTTCGGCGCTTATCTCCTGATCTTCAATGGGCAGAACGCGGGGCAGCAGCTCGATCACGGTAACGTCCGTGCCGAAGCGCTTGTACATCGAGGCGAACTCGATGCCGACGGCTCCGGCTCCAAGCACGACCATAGACTTTGGAATCTCGGAAAGCTCCAGCACCTCATCGCTGGTGATGATCTGCTTTCTATCTACCTCAAGTCCGGGAAGGGAGCGGGGAACGGACCCCGTGGCGATGACGATTGCCTTGGCGGTTACTTCCTGGGTCGAACCATCCGCGGCGGTGACGGTTATCTTTCCTTTGCCTTCTATATGCGCCGTTCCCTTGAATGTCTGAACCCTATTCTTCTTCATCAGAAACTCAACGCCCTTGGAGAGCTTGAGAACGACTCTACCTTTTCGCCTTTGGGCCTGTATCCAATCGAGCGATACACCGGTCGTTACGATACCGATGTCAGCCGAATGCTGGATCTCTTCATACAGGTCCGCGGTATGAAGAAGAGCCTTTGTGGGGATGCACCCTCGAAGCAGGCAGGTGCCGCCGAGATTTTTGTCTTTTTCGATTATGGCGGTCTTGAGACCAAGCTGTCCCGCCCGGGCTGCTGCTACATAACCGCCGGGCCCGCTGCCGATGATTGCGACGTCAAAGCCACCGCTGGATGAGCTCAAAAAGTGCCGCCTCCTTATGTCTCACGCGTGGTGCTGCTGGATTGCGGACGAGTTATCAAGGTCATTGCCTCTCAATCAAACTCGACCTTTATGTCTTCACCTTCGACCAGAACCGCGAATTTTTCTACCTTCGAACCGGGGTTAAAAGTTGCCTCGCCTGTTTGCAAGGAATAGATCCAGCCGTGCCACGGGCACTGAACAGTGCAGTTTACGGTATCGACAAAACCCTCTCCAAGCGGACCTCCGCGATGGATGCAGGTGTTGTCGAGGGCGAAGTACTCGCCGTTCACGTTGAACACCGCAATCGCGCGTCCATCGACTTCTATGCACAGACCGTTTCCGGACTCAAGATCGGATTTGTTGGCTACCTTTATTAATCTTCCCAACCCCGAAACCTCCTCGTTGCGGTCGCATGGCGCCGTAATCACGACTAGCAGCCATCAGAGCGACTCGTGATCTTAGCAACGAGACCGAACTGTTTCAAGCTGCGCGGAAATGGCCTTAAGTGAGCGGGAAGGCAGGGCTGTCTGCTCGACTGGCCAACGGGCAAATTTGTGCGTCCGACTGCCTATCGGCCGCTGATGGCCGTCTCCTAGGAATACCTATGAATGCTCGATCGCCGAGGCTAGTGTTCGCGATCGACGATCCGGCTGCTGACTGCTCTTTTGAAGCGATAACGTCCCGTGAGGTTTGTCAGTAGTCCTTGTTTGACAAGGTGGTCGAGTCCCTTTTGAACCGCTTTTGTGCCGAGATCGGGAAAGGCGACGGCGAGCTCATCCAGGCTGAATACGCGATACGTATTCGCCATTCCAAAATTGAGTAGCAACTCTTCGGTTTGCTCGGGTGCTTTTCGTGAGTCAAATCGCTTAACTGCCATAATGAAGAATGTCCCCTGATTAAAGAGACGTTCTCAATGCGAACTCATATTCGGTTGAGTGATGGGGAATTTTGGGAGGGTCAATTTCACAGGGCGTCGATCCGACAGAGCCCCGTTCCCTAAATAAGGTCAGCATAGCCGCTGGGGTTTCCACGCGGACGAGTTCTTAACTATGGATGACACCTCAAGACGCTCCCAGCTTGAACAGCCGCTCCGCGTTTCCACGATAGATTTGATCTCTCTCTTCTTTGCTAATGTCGAGCCGATCGATTACGGCTATGGTCTCACGTGTGTAGAGCGTACCGCCTTCCGGATCGAACGGCGAATCCGAAGCGAACAACACGTTATTCACACCAAAGAAATCTAGCCCGCACTTTGTAGCGGAGTAGGCTCCGAAGAGAGCCGTGTCCGCGTAAAACATCTTGAAGTAATCGAACGGCCTCTTCTTCATGGACCGGAGCAGTGATTCGTAATCTTCGTCGGAAGTTCGCTTGCCGAGTTGATCCCAGCCATGACCGACTCTGCCTTCGAAATAAGGAATCATCCCGCCCATATGATGAGTAACTATCTTTATCCGCGGGTATCGATCGAAGATGCCTCCGAATACCAGCCGCGCCATGGCTACGCTGGTTTCATAAGGCCAGCCGAAGGTCCACCAGATTTCGTATTTCGATTTATCCTCGCCTTTATAATCGGAGAACTTCGCGCCCCGCGCCGGATGCAGGAGGATCGGCAGATCGTAGCCGGCCATCGCTTCGAAAATAGGCTCGAATTCGGGGGAATCTAGAGGCTCGCCTGCCGCATTGGAGTAGATCTGAATAGCTCGGGCTCCGAGATCTTTCACGGCGCGATGCAACTCGCGTACAGCGTGCTCGGGATTGTTCATCGGTAACGCCGCCGCGAACGCCGGAAACCGCGCGGGGTAGGCGGCAACCATCTCGGCCATTCCGTCATTGGCCATTTCCGCCAGCATAGGGGTCTTATCGGGACCGGCCATCACCTCAATTGGAGGCGAAGCAATCGAAGGAATCTGGCAATATTCTCCAAACTCATCCATCATCCGAAATCGAAGATCCATATCAACCAGCGAAGGTATGTTGCGCGAGCGTTTTCCCATGTCGGCATAACCTGGCGCGACCTCCATGAGTTTATCGAAAGAACCGCGCGGATAGACGTGATTGAAAATATCGATCTTCAAGCGTGACTCCTTTGATCCTGCTGATCGAGGCGGGCAAATCATAAGCGTGCCAATTCGTTACTTCAACCTTCCCGCGTCGCAAATCCGTTTCATCGGCGGACAGGCGATCGCCCTAATAGCGATAAGAAATGGATTCCGCTCCGCGGAATTGATAGAAGAGCCGATAGTGTTTGTTGTATGAGATCATGCTTCCGTTGTTTGGGATGATGCCCCTGCTGATTAATCGAAAGAAAGAAAGCGGCGCATAATTCGTTGATCATACGATCAAGCATAGTTGCGCCGTACCGAGGAGGAAGCAATGAGCTACGCGCATCGAATTGAAGGCGATCGGCCGATTAAGCTGTCAGAGTTCGATTCAACGGAAGATGCCGGACTGCGCCACGAAGAAGCTATTCAGCGAACCGACCGGATCGTCGCCGAGCTGGCAGAGCTTCAGGAGCTTATGTCGGCTTCGCGACAACGCAGCCTCCTGGTGATTCTTCAGGGACGCGACACCAGCGGGAAAGACGGCACGATTCGTCACGTAGCCGGTGCGCTGAACTCGCAGAGCTGCTCCGTGGCTTCATTCAAGCAGCCGACCGAGGAAGAGATGGCTCACGACTTCCTCTGGCGCATTCACGCGGAGACGCCTGCAAAAGGGCAGATCAAGATCTTCAATCGGTCTCAATACGAAGACGTACTGGTAGTGCGTGTGCACGATCTTGTTCCAAAACACGTTTGGCGTGAGAGGTACGATCAGATCAACGCCTTCGAGCGTTTGTTGACCGACTCGGATACGACGGTTCTGAAGTTCTACCTGCACATAAGCAAACAGGAACAGAAGCGACGGTTGCTCGAACGCGAGAGGAATCCAATGAAATCGTGGAAACTTTCGGCCGGCGATTGGAAGGACCGCGAGCTCTGGGACGAATACACTGCCGCTTATGAAGATGTTCTGAATCGGTGCAGCACCGCGAGCGCTCCGTGGTTCATCGTTCCAGCGGATAAGAAGTGGTTTCGCAATTTGGCCATCGCTGAAATATTACTCGAATCGCTGAAGCCATTTCGGCAGGGCTGGATCGATCGAGTCGAGGAGATCGGAAGAAGAGAGAGAATCGCTATCGAGGAATACAAACGCAGTCGCGAGAATTCCTGAGACGAATGCCTATTTGGGAACCCAGTTGTAATAAGTGGTAATTGCGACCGGTTGGACGGACAGCCGCGAAATGCGACCCGAGATAAAAATCAAATACTCAGAGCAAGCTACCGCCACAAAATCGCGGTAGTTAGAACTCCCTTCCGAACCTGTGATTTTTGATGTGTGTGGTTGCTTTAGTTTCGCCTCTCGACTAGTCGCCCGGCTTATCGCCGCCGAATAGCTTGGCCTCGCGTTCGCGAACCTCATCAGGTGTGAGATCCTCGGTGTGCGTTGCTATGGCCCACTTGAATCCGAACGGGTCCTTTACGAGTCCGTAGCGATCTCCCCAAAACTGATCCGCCAAGGGCATGATTACTTCACAACCTGCCGCGACCGCCTGATTGTACAGTGTGTCGCAGTCGGTAACGTAGAGATGCATCACAAACGGCCAGTTGCCTTCCACTATCGGAGGCCCTCCAAATTCCGGAAAATCATCATTGAACATCAAGTCTGCGTCTCCAATGCGTGCATGAGCATGCATCAGCTTTCCGCTCGGAGCGGCGGCGCGCGTCACCTCGACAGCACCAAAGGTATTCTTCAGGAAATCCATATATTTTGCTGCTCCGTTCACCGTTATGTGCGGAGTCAACGTTCGGAAGCCTTCAGGGATGGGATTAGTTGCTTTAGCCATAAGAGCATCATAGGGCAGCATAAGGACAGCGGCAACCGAGCGTGATTAAGCCAGACTAACGACTCAGCGCGGCTTCCGGCGCGAATACCCGGACAGGCAATTGGGCGGGCGGGGAAGCCCGCGCCGCGCCGCGGTAAATTCTTTACTGGCTCTACATTTATAGGTAAGCTCAGCGGTCGCTGGAGGACTAATGAAATTACCTGATTCACAACGGGCTTGGGCCCTGTTGTTTGCGAGGCTGGTATTGGGTCTGATCTTCTTCATGGCCGGTGTATGGAAGGTTTTTCAACTTGGGCCTCTAGAGCACGCGAGAAAATACTTCTTGCCTTTTTCCGATACCTTCTTGCCAACCTGGTCGCTGTGGGCGGTAGGCGTAGTCATTCCGTTTGTGGAGTTGATTGCCGGAGCTCTCGTGATCCTGGGACTCCGCATTCGCGATGCCTTGATTGCCCTCGGTATTGTGCTCGGAGTGGTCACATTTGGACACCTATTGAAAGAACCGCTCTATCAGTTTCACACCCATGTGATTCCACGCCTGGCGCTGCTGCTGTTCGTGTTGATGCTCCCGCGCGAGGACGACAGATTCTCACTCGACTATTTGATCACCCGGAAGCGTTCGAAGGAGAATCAGAGCGAGGAAAGCGATGAGTCCTGAATCGGACGCCTGACGAAAATATGAAAATGAATAGAATGCAACGATTCGCTGCAATTCTCTTGATTACGGCGGCGATTCCTGTCGTGGGCCTGAGAGCAGCGCAGGAACACCCGGACTCCGATCCGGCATCAATCGATAAAGCGGCGGTGGCAACTATCAGTATCGCTGGATATCCTGACTGGCTGGAGATCGGCTTTGGATCGGTTTGGGTGTCCAATGATCGCGTCAACGCCGTTCAACGAATAGATACGAGAACCAACAAGATCGTAGCAACCGTGAAAGTAAACGAACCTTGCGCCGCGATGGCGGCGGGATTCGGTTCAATGTGGGTGGCCAGTTGTAAAGACAAGAGCATTGTCAGGATTAATGCAAGGTCAAACAAAGTGATTGCGGCTATACCGATCGCTGTGGCCGATTCGGAGGCTAGTCTGGCCGCAGGCGAAGGCGGCCTCTGGGTCCTGAGCGACAAGAAGGGTGTTTTATCACGCATTAGCCCACGAACCAACCGAGTGATCCGGCGCATTTCGGTAAAGCCGAACTCATTCGCGGCGATGACCGGATTCGGCTCGGTTTGGATTACTAATACGGGAGAGCATGGCTCATCGGATAACGGCTCCGTCCAGCGGATCGACCCGAGACGGAATCGCGTCATAGCAACTATCCCTGTTCGCAGCCAGCCAAGGTTCTTCGCGGTAGGAGAAGGCGGAGTATGGGTTCTGAATCAGAAGGACGGCTCCGTTTCGCGAATCAATCCTCGAACAAACAAGGTCGTTGCCACGATTGAGGCAGGCGTTCCTGGAACCGGGGGCGACATCGCCGTAGGAGAAGGCTACGTTTGGGTGCGAACGACAAAAATACTTCTTTCCGTCATCGATCCAAAGACAAACGCGGTCGTCAAACGGTTCGGACCGAAGCAAGGGAGCGGCGCGGTCAGGGCCGGCCGCGGCGCTGTATGGGTCTCCGCACATGATGTCAATAAAGTATGGCGACTGAATCCACGATAGTATGCCCGCGGAATGCACGCGCTTCGATTGCCGGTGGTATGAATAAAACTCTGACCAACCAGGGAAAGCGGCCTCTCTATGCTCTAGCAGGCTGCTGAAAAAGGCCCCGTTTGGTTGGGGAATGGAGTAACCTGGTTTGAATTAGAACGTATATAGAAGGAGCAGGTGAAATCCAAAACAAAATAAACGAGGGACAATGCGAGGAGACGATTTTCAGCAAGCGGCAATGTACAGCTACCTATCGCCGGAACAGAGGGTGCCACAAGATCATCCGCTGAGGCCGATCCGAAAAATGATCGATGAAGCGTT
>QHVH01000071.1 GCA_003222245.1 Blastocatellia bacterium AA13
GCTTTTGGCGAAGATCAAAGTCGTATTCGCAAAGATCACGCTCCCGAGAATATGGCTATTCTCAGGCACATTGCCTTGAACTTACTCAAGCACGATAAAACTGAAAAAGTAGGAGTTAAGTCCAAAAGGCTTAATGCCGGCTGGAACGAAAGCTATCTAATGAAAGTTGTTGGACTTTAGATGCGTTCGCCCTGGCGGTGGTATGTAACATTCTTGTTGTTCAACTCACCTTTCTACCAACTGCTTCAGTAGCGCACGAGACCTGAGATCGCGTTCGAGCGAGTGGCGAATGAGTTGATAGTTGATCTCGGAGAGCTGAGCAGCCTGCGCCGCCCTGAGCGGCTCCGATTTTAGCGCGGTTGGATGCGAGTTTGTGATGTGCTCGATCACCTGCCGTAGCGCGGGGCTCAAGATCATGCCGCGCCCTCCGCTGCATTCCAAACAGCGCGGAGAGCCGTCCATTGTCAGAAAAATGGTTTCTCCGGACTCGGAGGGCTTTCCGCAGACCGCGCATTCGGACGAATCGGGGAAGAAGCCCGCCAGGCGCAGCAGCCATGTCTCAAAATATCTAAGAACGCTATCGAGATCCGCCTCGATCTCTATAGCTTGCAGGGCCGCGGACACGAGCCGATAAACGCGCTCGTTGGATTCGCGGTCGGGCATGAACTCGAACAGCATCTCGGACATATAAGAAAAGGCGGCGGCAGTTTGTACATCGCGAGCCGCGCTTCTGAAATAGGAGTGGAGGATCTCACAGGTCGAGATGCTGATGAGGTCGCGTCCTTCTTTGTGATAGAAGGTCAGGGCCACCTCCGTCAGCGGTTCCAGTGATGAGCCAAATCGGCTTTTCATCTTTTTGGCGCCGTGAGCGACACCGCGAACTTTGCCGGAGTCCTTCGTCAGGAACACACATATCTTGTCCGCCTCGGCAAGCGAATAGGTCCGGAGTACAAAGGCTTCGGTTTTATGTATGGCCATTGATACGAGTCCGATGGAGGGGAATTATAACAGCGAACCTTGAAATCGGATGTCGCCGGCTGAAGAGGTCGTCGACCAAAGACAGATGAGATTCTTGCGAACCAGGGTGAAGCAGCCTGCGTATGTGGTAGCGCCGAACTTGAGACTGCTGCTCCTTGTATTGTCGTTTCCGTCTTTTTGACCTATCGACGGTGTATGCGCTACACACCTGTGTAGCTGCTACACAAACTCTCCTAAACCTCTTATTCAGATACTTGAACTCAGAAAGTGCCCGCGTAGAGAAACTGTGTGAGTAGCAGGTACACAGCCCTCGCGTAAGCCGCCGCGGTCTAACCCATTCATATGACGTGAAGCTCGATTGCGGGAGAGAGTGGCATCAGCCTTGCTCCGTCCATGGCGTTCCTCATCCGTCTAGCACAGTGGGGATTAGGCGGAAATCAATCGAACAAAATTCTGGGAAGGGAGAATCGTTATGTCGGACGAAAAAAATATCGGTGTGCTCTTGAGCGATGTAGAAGAGGTCGAGCTCGAGATCGAAGAGATGGAAGAAGTAGTGGCTCCCGGACGCGTTGCGGCAATCGCATAAGTCCACTCTAGAGTGAGGAGGGCGATCCGCCAGACTGATCGTCGCCCGAGCTTCAACGACTCAAAAAAACGCTGCCGTCGCCAGGCGGCCGCATAAAAAAATCAAAGACCAATTAAAGACCAAAGGAGATTGACATGACTAACGAAAGAACCAACAACTGTGAAGAAGGCGTGATCCTGACCGACATCGACATCGAAGAGTTCGAAGAAGTAGTGGCTCCGGGCTTCCTTTTGAGCGAGTAATATTAGGGTTCAAAGCGAAATCAGGCGCGGCAGCGTCGAATTCAGACTCGTCGGAATCATAAGAGCACTCAATGGCATTTGCCGTGGGCGGGGCTCCAGAAGAGGCCGGTTTGAATCGCAGTTGCCGCGTCTTTACCTTCCAATCCAAGCAATCACGTCGTTGGACGAATCACGATGCATCCCTCGGACAAAAGTACAGGGCTTTATTGCTCTTATCCCCCCCGCATTGCGGCGGAGGTGGACGTAACCGAGCAACAAGAAGCGCAATCCGCGCGGTACGTAGTCAGAAATCGCGCTACGTCGCGATACTTTCTGTTAAAGCCCGCCGAGTACGCGTTCTTTCGAAGGATAGACGGTTCTTTAAGCGCCGATGAGATAGCCGCGCCATCTACCGGACCTCGCGCATCGCGCGCCGCTATCGTGAAGTTTCTCAGCAAGCTTGATTCTCTCGGGCTGCTCGATCGTATCGGGGACGAGCCGCTTGAGCCGAAGCGCGAGAGCGGCCTCTATATAAGATTTCGCCTGTTCAATCCCGACCGCTTCCTGACCTGGCTTGATCGCCGAATCGGCTGGATGCTGACCCGGCCGTTCATAATCGGCTCTTTTGCAATGATCGTGCTGACAGCCGTCGGAATGCTGATGAGGGCGGGTGAAGTAGTCGGCTACTCCGCGTATGCATATGAATCATATGGACTGGCGACGATCCTCGCGCTCACGTTGCTGATCACCGCGCTTCACGAGTTCGCGCACGGCCTGGCCTGCAAACATTTCGGCGGAGAAGTGCGCGAGGTCGGCGTGATGATGATCTTCTATGTCCTGCCGGCGTTCTTCTGCAACGTGACCGATATGTACCGCTTTACTCATAAGCGTGAGAGGATCTGGGTGATTGCCGCCGGAATCTACTGGCAGCTCCTGGTCAGCTCGCTCGGCGCGGCCGTTTGGCTTATAGCTACACCTCAGACGCTGCTCGCGGATGCGGCATTCCTGGTGTTTTTCGGCGGAACCTTTAACATCGTCGTCAACTGCAATCCGCTCATCAAACTGGACGGCTACTACGCGCTCTCGCAGATGATCGGGATACCGAACCTGCAATCGCGCTCGATCGAATATGTGCGAAGTCTATTGGCGAGGATTTTAGACGGGCCAAGCTCGTCGGAACGTATTAGCAGGGGAACATCAACAAGAGAACATAGGACGTTCTATCTCGTCTACTGGCTCTGCTCAATAGCCTATTCGCTGGCTCTGATGTGGTTCATTCTGGCAAGCTTCGGCGAAGCGTTGATGGATTATCTGGGATTCGCCGGGGTAGCGCTGACTTTGCTTTTGGCGGTTCTTCTCGGCAAGCGCTTCATAGCGCCGATCGCGGATACGATTCGGCACGCCATTATTTCGAATTTCCGATTTCTCTTCCGTTTCACGCTCGCACCAACTTATCACTCAAACCCAACGCACGGGCGGGTCGCTCGATCTGCCCATTTTTTTCCAACCGGCCATCATAAATCCCCAGCAACGAGCCCTGAACCGCTGAACAATGCGGCAGGCGAATTAGAAGCGCTCGCAAGATCCGCCGGCACGGCGGAAGGAGCAACAGATATGTCAGGCCATACAGTCGTCGAAAACACGGAAGCCGCGGATCCGCAAACACAGCCTCGATCTAAGTCTCGGGTGAAGCGCAGGACGCTGATTAAGACGGCGTTCGCGGTGCTTGTTCTTGCGGTGCTGATAGCGCCGTGGGAGGCCTCGACAGGAAGCGATTGCACGCTGCTGCTTCCGCCCGGTCATGAGAGCGCGGCTCGCGCGAATACCGATGCGGTGCTGGCCGAATTCTATGTTCAACCCGGAGACGCGGTCGCGGAAGGAACAAAAATCGCGCGGCTGTCCAGCATCGATGTTGAGGACAGGTTGACGCAGCTCAATGCGGAGATAATCCGGCTCAACACCGATACGTCTCGAATTGAGGACGAACTGCGAGTCAGGAGCGAGTTGTTGCTTTCGGCGGATTTCAAAGAGCGTGACCGGCAGCGCCTCGCCGAAGAAATGAAAATGGAATTGGATCAGATCAATCAGTCGTCGTCTCCGCGCGTGGAGACGACGGCGCTCAAAGTCGGCTTCGGCGCGGCGGCTTATTCCCGACCTTCTTTACCTTCAGGGCATCGCTCTCTGCCTCCGGCCCTTGCCGTCTATGAATCCGAAATCGAACTCAAACAAGTCGAGCTCGAGCACAATCGCGCCGAGGTGGAGAGATATAAGAAGCTGTTCGAGCAGGGGCTGGTAGGCTCTCAGCAATACGACAACGCCGTCAGCGCCGCGCGAGTGTCTGAAAAATCGCTGGAGCGCGCGCGTCAAGCACTCGATTCAGCGCTCATAGAACATCGCCGGATCGCGACAAGCACCGAAACCAGCTCGTTGGTAGCGCAGACCGAGGCGCGCGCGGCGCGTTCGAGCTTTGAGGCGTTGATCGCAAGTCTCCGCTCAAACCGCCAGCAAATCGACGCACTCGCTCAGCGTCGCGATATGCTCCAACACGAGCGCGATGGGATGAACGTGGCAGCGCCCAGAGCCGGAGTAATTCTCGGAGAAGACCTGCATAAAATGATTGGACGGCGCTACGGCCGAGGCGAAGAGATCTGCCGCGTAGGCGAGTTGCAGAAGTTCCTCCTGAAAATCGACGTGAGCGAGCGGGAAATCGGCGATGTACAACTCGAGAGGCCGGTGAGATTCAAACTCAAGACGGTTCCCGGCCGCACCTTTTCAGGCCGCGTCTCGAAGATGGATGCCGAGCCGATAACGAACCAGTACGGGCAGCGCTTTTATCCCGTCGAAGTCGAGGTCGAAGGGAGCGACGGACTACTAAGGCCCGGAATGACGGGTTTCGCCCGGATCAGCTTCGGCCGCCAGCCTATTGGAATGATTCTAGCGCAGAAACTCTGGCACACTTTGAGACCCGAGCTCTGGTTGTTCTAACCTGTCTGAATTCATTCGCCGTGCCGCGGAGAAGGTGTGAAAAAATATTGCTTCGGTGAGTTCCCTGGGTAACAACGGAGCACAGGTAGATAAGCGAGCTTGCTCCGGCGTTCTTTCTTGAAATAGCAATTGAGAAAATGGGTGGCTCTTTTACGCCGCCTTAGTCCTGCCGCAGGTCCAATAGTCTTTCAAACACACACACCGTCTCAAAAACCATCGGCCCGCGTGACGGTGTTTGTCGCCGTATGACCCCGATGCTAAGATTGCTGGTTGGCTCACAAGGCTCCAGGGCGACATGCAGATACCTACAAGCGGAGTGCGATGGCTGACGAAGTAATTAGCATCCGCGGCGCGCGGGTACATAATCTAAAAAATATCAGCGTTGATATTCCACTCGGACAGCTTACGGTCGTCACCGGAGTGAGCGGATCCGGCAAGTCCAGCCTTGCCTTCGATACGATCTACGCCGAAGGACAGCGCCGATACGTCGAAAGTTTATCCGCGTACGCCCGCCAGTTCCTCGAGCGGATGGACAAACCCGACGTAGACGAAGTCACCGGAATCTGTCCTCCGATCGCTATCCGCCAAAAGAATGCCACGCGCAATCCGCGTTCTACGGTAGCCACTCAAACCGAAATTTACGACTATTTGCGCCTGCTGTATGCCAGGATAGGCATCACTCTCTGCAGCCGGTGCGGCCGTCAGGTCAAGCGCGACACGCCCGAATCGATTGCCGACGAAATCCTGTCGCTTCCCGAGGGAACGCGTTTTTACGTCATGTTTCCGGCCGATGCAGGGATGGAAACAGAAGGAGCCTCCGCAAATGGGGGCGGCCAGCAAAAGCAGAAAAAACGCTCAGGCAAAGGCAAGGACACTCTAGCTCGAACAAGAATAACCGCTCATCTGATGAGCCTGATGCAGCGCGGATTCTCTCGCCTCATAATGGACGGACAGCTCGTAGAGCTTAAAACGCCGGACAGCTTCACGGCGGATTCCTTTGAAAATACGTTTGTCCTGGTCGACCGGCTGGTCGTAAGAAAAGACAGTCGCGCCCGCCTTACTGACTCGATCGAGATCAGTTATCAGGAGGGCCGAGGTCAGGTCATTATTGAGACGGTTGGCGAGACCGTCAGCGATAAGCCCGCGCGCCTCCGCTTCGCCGAAGGATTCGAGTGCAAGAACTGCCTGGTAACGTATCCGACTCCGGAGCCAAGGCTTTTCAGTTTCAACAACCCTTTCGGCGCGTGCCCCGAGTGCCAGGGCTTCGGCAACACGATCGGCCTTGATCTTAATCTCGTCATTCCAAATCGCCAATTGAGCATGGACTCCGGCGCGATCGAGCCCTGGACCAAGCCTCAGTACCACGGTGTCCAGAGGGAGGCGTTGAGATTTTGCGAACAAGAAGGGATTCCGGTGGATATCCCATTCGCGGATCTCGATCGCGGCCAACAGAACGCAATCATAAAAGGACAAGACGGTTTCGACGGAGTGCTCGGATTTTTCGAGTGGCTCGACCAGAAGAAATACAAGCTTCACGTTCGAGTGTTTCTCTCGAAGTATCGCGGTTATACCATCTGCGGCGAATGCGGCGGATCGAGGCTGCGCGAGGCCGCCCGTCAGGTTCACGTGGGAGGCAAAATGCTCCCTGAAGTTTGCTCTATGAGCGCCGCGCGGGCTGCCGAGTTTTTTAACCAGCTCGAGATCAACGAGAGCGATGCCGCGGTAGCCGAACGCCTGCTGACCGAGATACGCGATCGATTGCAGTTCCTGCTTGATGTGGGCCTCGAATATCTGACTCTCGACCGGCTGGCTTCGACTCTATCAGGCGGCGAGGCGCAGCGAATTCAGCTCGCGACCAACCTCGGATCGTCGCTTGTGGGAGCGCTGTATGTTCTGGACGAGCCTTCGATCGGATTGCATTCGCGGGACAACGAGCGGCTCATTCGAATTCTGAAGAACCTGCGGGACATCGGCAATACGGTTCTCGTGGTAGAGCACGAGCCGGAGATGATACTGACGGCCGACCATCTTATCGACATCGGACCGGGCGCGGGCGAAATGGGCGGCGAGGTTGTCTTTGAGGGAACTCCCGAAGAGCTGATGAGCAAGGGTCATTCGCTTACCAGTAAATATCTGCGAGGCGAACTGGAAATCAGGTCTCCAAAGGCAAAAACGAACGGTGAACACGACTCTGAAGATGAAGCAGCTTCGCTTTCCTCGAATGCGCGTGGACGCACCCAGCCTTCACTTAGAATTAAAGGCGCTCGCGCTCACAATCTCAAAGGTATCGATCTGGAGATTCCATTCGGAAAGATAGTCTGCGTCACGGGAGTCTCGGGGTCGGGCAAATCCACTCTGGTTCACGACATAATCTACGCGGGCCTCAAGAAACAGCGCGGCGAGTTCATGGGACCAGTCGGGGCGTTTTCAAAGCTCGAGTCGGGCCAGACGCTGGATGAGATCGTACTCGTGGATCAATCCCCGATAGGAAGAACCCCGCGCTCGAATCCAGTGACCTACATAAAAGCCTACGATGCGATAAGAGACCTGTTTGCGTCGACAAGGGAAGCGCAGGCCCACGGCTACGAATCCTCTAATTTCAGCTTCAACGTGCCGGGCGGCCGCTGCGAACGCTGCGAGGGGAACGGAGTCGAGATAAAAGAAATGCAGTTCCTGGCCGATGTCGAGCTGGTCTGCGAAGAATGTAAGGGCACAAGATTCAAGCCCGCGCTTCTCGATATCAAATACAAAGGCCGCTCAATTCACGATGTGCTGAACATGACGGTCAGAGAAGCGATGCTGTTTTTTTCGAGCACGGGTCGGATCGCTTCCAAGCTTCGAGTGCTGGAGGACGTCGGCCTCGGCTATCTAAGACTCGGCCAATCGGCTACAACCCTGTCGGGAGGCGAGGCGCAGCGCGTGAAGCTGGCTTCACATCTCGCGCGAAAGATGGGCGCGCGCACGCTCTACATTTTTGACGAGCCGACCACCGGGCTCCACTTCGACGACATAAATAAGCTGCTCGCCGCATTTCGCCAGTTAATTCTGGCCGGCGGTTCAATTATCATCATCGAGCATAATATGGACGTGATTAAGTCCGCCGATCTCATAATCGACCTCGGCCCGGAGGGCGGAGAGGGAGGGGGAGAGGTAATCTTCGTTGGTCCGCCTTCCGCTCTCGTCGATTGCGGTGAATCTTACACCGGCCGCTACTTGCGAGATTATTTAAGTCGCCGACCGCGCTCAGCGCAATAGCTTCGTACATTCCTCGATCCGCTACCTCTTCGCTTTATCCGGGCACCTTTCTTAAACGCCAATATTTGAGAAGAATAGGCCAGCGCCTGAGGACTCGGCTGCCTGTATGTGACAGGAATCTCTCAGAGCTGTATGATTTTCGCGCAACTGTATTAATACGAGGCAGGCCGGTAGAGGTCTGAGGCCGCTGAGCTATGTATTAAAATGGCGATTTAAGCGAAGTGCTCCCTATTGCTGTAATGGCTCGCGCGTTGCTCGCGCACTATGATGGCCTCAAACGAGAAACCCGTGTGGCGGGGGGACGGCTTGGTTCATTTCCGCAGGAGAGTTTCAGCCGATCATTATGAGCCTGGTTACTGCTCGACGTCTTCCGGCGCCTCCTCACATTATCTCGGATATTGGCTTGGCAATGTTATCCGCAGGACGTCGGAGGGTGAATGGGTGGGTTCATCAAATGCGGTGAATCACACGAACTCTAGGGGAGAAAATCGCTAGTGGGGATCGAGGCCGGAAAAACCGAGTCGTATGTCTGACATTGCAATCCTGAACGTTGAAGATGACCGAGCCGGTCGGGAAGCCATAAGCGCGTTGTTGCGCAAAGAAGGCTTTGTTCCGATCGAAGCGACGACCGGTGTCGAGGCTTTGAGCCTCGCCAAAACGGTTCAGCCCAAGCTCGTATTGGTCCACGCCAAACTACCGGATGTAAGCGGCTACGAGGTTTGCCGGCTTCTCAAGGCCGACTACCTTACTGCTTTTATACCTGTGCTGCAGCTTTCCGGTTCTTATATCAGCAGTAATGATCGCCTGCGAGCGTTGGAGAGCGGCGCGGACGCTTATCTGGTTAAGCCCATCGAGTCCGAGGAGTTGATGGCTACGATCAAGGCGCTCCTCCGCATGCGTGATGCCGAGGATGCCCGCCGCGAATCCGAAGCGCGATACCAATTGCTCTTCGAAGGCAACTCGCTTCCCACCTGGATTCTAGACCTCGATACGCTGCGGTTCCTCGCCGTTAATGAAGCGGCCGTGCGTCACTATGGTATTTCTCGAGAAGAGTTCCTGGGAATGACAATCTCGGGACTGCGGCCTTCATCCGACACGCCCGCGCTCGAAGATTATCTCGTCAACGGACTCCAATCACTGGCCAATGCGAGCCAATGGGCTCACATGAAGAAAGACGGCACGATCGTCGACGTCGAGGTGGTCTGGCACGAGCTCATATTCATGGGACGGCATGCTCTTCTCATGCTCGCCAACGACATCACCGAAAGAAGACAATCCCGAGCCGCGCTTGCGGAGAGCGAAGAACGCTTTCGTATGATGGCGGACACGGCTCCGGTGATGATCTGGGTAGCGGATACGGATCGTTGCTTCAGCTTTTTCAACAAACCCTGGCTTGAATTTACCGGGCGAACTACGGAACAGGAGGCGGGCTCCGGGTGGATAGAAGGAATCCATCCTGAAGACCGCGAGAATTATCTCAGAGTCTATGCCGAGGCATTTGATAGGCGCGAGAGCTTCAACCTGGAGCATCGCCTCAGGCGACAGGACGACAGGTATCGTTGGGTGCTCAACGTAGGCGTGCCAAGGTCATCAAGCGACGGCAGCTTTGTCGGATACATAGGCTCCTGCGTGGACATCACCGAACGCAAGCTCGCGGAGGCCGAGCGAGAAGAGCTTCTTGAGAAAGAGAGATTGGCTCGGGACGAAGCGGAAGCAGCCAACCGCGCCAAGGACGAGTTTCTGGCGGTTGTATCGCACGAGCTTCGCGCTCCGCTCAATGCGATGCTTGGATGGGCGCGCATCCTGCGGTCCTCCGGCATTGACGAGAATACGAAGGTTCATGCGATTGAGATCATAGAACGCAGCGCCAGGGCGCAGTCCAAACTGATCGAAGATTTGCTCGATACCGCGCGCATCGTCACCGGCAAGCTGCGGCTCGATATTAAACCGGTAGATCTGACATCGGTGATTCAATCGGCAATCGAGGTTCTGCAACCCGCGGCCGAGGCAAAAGGCATTCAGATAGAACCCGCGTTTGAAGTCGAGAGGCGGGAAGTCATTACGGGAGACGCGGAGCGATTACAGCAGATCGTCTGGAATCTTCTTTCGAATGCGGTGAAATTCACGCCGCAGGGCGGCCAGGTAGAGATCCGGCTTTTGCGCGTGGATCCTCACGTACGAATCGTGGTCAGCGACAGCGGGAAAGGGATCAGACCCGATTACCTTCCACACATCTTTGATCGTTTTCATCCGGCCGACTCTTCCAGCACGCGTCGTCACGGCGGGCTCGGGCTCGGCCTTTCGCTTGTTAAACATCTCGTAGAGCTGCACGGCGGCACGGTTAATGCCGAGAGCCTGGGAGACGGACTTGGTTCTACTTTCACCGTCGATCTGCCGCTGAGGGCGGTTCGCACGCCTGCCGCCGATTGCAATATGAATGACGTCTGGGATCCGCGTGCAGTAGGCGGCGTAACTCTCGACGGCTTGCGAGTTCTCGTAGTAGATGACGAGTTAGACGCGCGAGAGTTGGTTGCTACTCTACTAAAGCAGTGCGGAGCCAAAGTGAAGGCGGTTTCTTCCGCGCAGGAGGCTTTTGGGCTTTTGAAAGGCGGAGGGTGGCTGCCCGCCGTACTGGTTTCGGATATCGGCATGCCCGATGAGGACGGTTACACGCTCATTCGCCGGATTCGCGAGTTGGCGCCTGACGAAGGCGGCCAGATTCCGGCCATTGCTCTTACAGCTTATGGGCAGCCGACGGATCGGATTCGCGCTTTGTCGGCAGGCTTCCAGATGCATATGCCGAAGCCGGTCGATCCGGCGGAGCTCGCAAGCGTAATTAAATCCCTGACTGGCCGTCCTATAAGCGCGGCCCGCAAGGCATAACGTGTTACTAGTATCACCGATGCTTGAACGAGGTTAACTCAACCAAGTGGGGAAGGATAAAAGGTCAAATGGACAAGACAAGCATCCTGATAATTGACGACGACAAGTCAATGCTGGAGCTAACGGAATTTCACCTCCAGGCACATGGGTATAAGGCGACTAGCGTCGAAACAGGTGAGCAGGCGCTGAAGCTCGTCGCAAACGCCCCGTTTGATGTTGTGCTTACGGACTTGCAGCTTCCCGATCTCGATGGAATCGAAGTCGTGAAGCGGGTGAAAGAGATATCGCCGGACACCGAGATCGTAATGATATCCGGCCACGGCTCCGTATCCGCGGCCGTCGATGCTACAAAGGCAGGCGCTTTCTACTTCGTCGAGAAACCCGTCGAGTTCGAAGAACTGATGGTGCTGATCGAGAAGGCGGTCGAACGCCGTCAACAGGCGGAAGAGATTAAACAGTTGCGTGGGAAGCTGACCAGCCGCACGTCGTACTACAAGATCATCGGAAGCAGCAAGGCGATGCAGGACATCTTCGAGCTTGTCGAAAGCGTCGCCGAGTCGGACGCCAGCATCCTGATCGTCGGCGAGTCCGGCACGGGCAAGGAGATGATCGCAAACGCGATCCATTACAAGAGCCGGCGCTCTAAGAAGCCGTTCGTCAAGATCAACTGCTCGGCGCTGCCAAGGGAGCTTATCGAATCGGAGCTGTTCGGGCATACCAAAGGAGCCTTCACCGGCGCCACGATGGATAAGATCGGCCTGATAAGCCAGGCCGACGGCGGAAGCCTCTTGTTGGATGAGATCGGGGAAATGCCGACCGAGCTGCAACCCAAGCTCCTTCGCGTGCTGCAAGAGCGCTTCTACTATCGGCTTGGCAGCGAGCGCGCGCAGGAAGCCGATTTCCGGCTGATTTCAGCGACCAATCGCAGTCCCGCCGAGAGCATCCGCGATGGCCGCTTGCGCGAAGATCTGTATTACCGGATCAATACCATAGAAATTCGGGTCCCTCCGCTGCGCGAGCGTAGCGAGGACATCCAGCACCTGGCCGAACACTTCCTGTCGGAGTTCGCGAAGAAATACAACCGGCCGGTCACCGGAATCTCGCAGGGGGCATACGAGCGGCTCTTCAATCATTCATGGCCGGGCAACGTTCGCGAGCTTCAACACGCAATCGAACGCGCGGTCCTGCTCTGTAAGAACTCGATTATCGATGAAGGAGCAATTCATATTGAGGCCGGCGAAAACGCCGCGCCTGCTCCGGCGCCGCCTCCTCTTGCGGCGGCAGCGCGCGCCGCGGCGGCGGCCGCTTCGGATCCGCACCTGCCCGGTGAAATGCCCGAATCAAGTCAGACCGATCCATCGTTTGAGGGCATCGGCCGGGCGATCGTGGAAAAAGTTCCTGACCCTGGAAACGGCGGCGCTCAACTGGATGTGTTCAGCAAGATCGAGAAAGCAGTTGTCAACGCGGCTCTTGAACGCACCAGGGGCAACAAGCAAGCTGCCGCGAGACTGCTGGGTCTATATCGCCCGCGCTTGTACAGCATGATAAAGAAACACAATTTGTGAAGGCGCATTGTTGAAAAAGATCGTAGGGACGAGACTCCGCAACGGGCCCTTGCGCTAACGTCAATGCTTCAGGAATCGGTCTATCGCTCGACGACTGATACTCCAAATGAATTTCAATACGAGAAAAGGGGCGGTCAGAGATGGTAGCCCCTCTCATCATTTCCGACCCATTCGGTTAAACCGGACGAAAGAACCCTCACTAACGACTAATAGATAACTCCTGATTGACATGCCCACAGCGATGATTGTATCGATTTAATTGAATCGCGAAACGGAGGTGTCTGTTGAGATCGCTTACAGTCGTATTAACCGCGGTTGCGGTTTCGCTATTAATCGGCATCACTCCGGGACGAGCTCAGGCCCAAATTCCTTCTTTACCCGAACTGCTATCGAGACTCGAAAATTACGATCTACAGAGCAGAACGAAGCACGCGGCTAATCCCCACCCGAAGCAGTTGGAGCAAATTCGCCTCCGAGTAGAAGCCAGTTTTAGAACCGCTAACTTCCGGGCTCTCCTGGAAGCCATGGCGGAGGCGGACAGCTTATACGCCGGACGAAAATGGGATGATAGAGAAAAATATCTCAGATCGCTGAGTCTCGAGATCGATCGAGCAGTCGTAGAGCCCAACGAACCGGTTCAAGCATCGCTCATTCAACTCTATCCCGCGGAATTGCCAAAGACATCTCAACAGCTCGCCGCCTCGTTCCGGATCAAACCTGAAACGGGCCCAGGCAAGCTGACAATATTCAAAGAGCATTTATCATGCCGCTCAAAAGACGGAGCTCCAGGTCACATATCTCGAAATACCCAATGGCGATCACGTGTCGGTAGTCGCATCCACCTTCAAGACAGTGTTGGATTTCTTCGACAAACACATAAAGAACGCGAAGGAGCAGGGAGCAGGGAATAGGTGACAGGGAAGAGAGAAGAGGGAAGAGGGAGAGCTGGGCGCTGATAGGTTAGAAGGAGAGGTGTATGTGACCGAGAGCCATAGAGCAGAGATAATAGGCGGCGCGAGCCCTCTGCCGAGAGTCTACGCTATCACCGATGTTGGGCTATCGGGCCTAAGTCACGCGGAACAGGTCAAGCTCATTGCCGCCGGAGGCGCGAGTCTCATCCAGCTTCGTGAAAAATCGGCTTCTCCGCTCGAGTTTTACGAGGCGAGCCTGCTCGCTGTTGCCAATGCGCGTGAGCTTGGAGTCAAGCTGATCATCAACGATCGTGTTGATATAGCGATGGCGGTAAAGGCCGATGGGGTTCACTTAGGCCAGGACGACCTGCCGCCGGATCGCGCCCGTATGCTTCTGGGCGACTCCTG
>QHVH01000010.1 GCA_003222245.1 Blastocatellia bacterium AA13
TGACCCCAATCCTCTTTCCTAACCCAAGACCCTCACGCCTTCGGCGTGGATGATGTTGCATATACCTCACCGCCCTCGTTGTTCCTGACCCTGTTCCAAGCCCGGCTCACTTCTGACAAGCACTACTGGTCTACTTTTGCCGAGCACCGAAGCAGGAATTGAGGTAGCGAGCCGTTACCGCTAAGAGACGACGCAAAGAACAAACCAAGGGCTAGTAGGAAGACTCTCATTAAAATAAATCCTCTCCAGAAGGTCTGGATCTAGAAGTCGCGGTTGTAGGTAAAGCGGCCGTTGCTATGAGAATCCAGGATCTACTGATTTATCGGGCGATTGCCGGTGACGTGTTCATATCCACCTGGGGTTGTTAAACTCGGTTGATAATAATCACCCTGTTCCCATTTCGATCCGTCGCTAAAGATAATGTACCCAAGCCTGATCACTGCTTTGTTCAGGCTTCCGAGCGGATATTTGTCCGCTGATAGGAAATCCTTGATCGAAGCCATCTCTTTTGCCGAGATCGCGAATGTTATGGTCTCTCCCGGATTGAGCGCCAGAGGTTCGCGCCCTGATCGGATTGTAGAAGACCGTCTCGGATCAATACCGATTCCCAACTGGTTATAAACCATCATTGATCCGCTCGCCGATGTCTCCGGGAAATCAAGCTCCAGATGAATATATGTTATTTGTTTTTGAGACGTGTTTTTTAGCGTGAATCCCAGGCTTTCCAGCCAATCGCTCGACCGGCGGCTTCCGAACAGGAAGACCGAGTTGAATTTCTGGTTCACTCCGACTCTGGTGCTTTGAACCGTTAGATTGCCGAATTCGAAGGGCTCATTGGGAAACTCTTTACGCTCGATGATCTTTTCGTCGGATGCTCGAGCTTGTGGTGGTCGACGGCTCTTGTAAGAAATCGAGCCCGTGTCCCTGACTGCCAGCCCGAATGCAACCGATCCCGTACAGACAATAATCCCTACAATGAGCCTGATAGTGTGTCTGGGTCTTGAATTGTTCATTTCTCTACGGCCTCAATTCAAACGATCAACAGGATTCAGTTGGCTCCAGAATTCTTAACCGATAAGCTGACCGGGTAAAGCATGGCCGCAGTTTGTATCACGTTTCGCAATTCGTGTCAATAACTTTTAATTTTTCTAAATCTCGTTAATACCTGGTTCACTAAGAGAAGCGTAGTCGACTGGGCTCGGGCCGAGTTTGGCACTACCGAAATTCGAATCAGACTCTTTCCCATTGAGTCAGGATGGAGCGTATAAGATCGCTGAATCCCGAGCCTCTTATACAGGCGATCCAGCTACACGGAAGCCATAATCGCTGTAGCGGAACTCGGGAGGCAGGCTACTGCGGGCAGCGACGCGAGTAATCTTGATCTGGTGTCGCCACGAGCCTCCACGAGATGAGCGCCGGGTTCCAAATGCGGGCCCGGGCGGATTCTCGATTGGAGACTTTTCGTAGTAACGCGGATCGTACCAATCGGCGCACCACTCGTGAACGTTCTCCGATACATCGAAGAGGCCGAATCCATTTGGCGGTCGCTTACCGACTGGTTCCGGCCCGCCTCGCCATGAGTCCAAATAGCCGGGCTGATTTTCGGGAGAATCATCGCCCCACGTATAGAGCCTTCCCTCCCGCCCTCCCCGCGCCGCCATCTCCCACTCGGCCTCTATAGGCAGTCGGCACAGCTTCCCCGTCCGCTGTGAAAGCCATTCGCAATACTCGACGGCATCGAACCAACTGACGCTCGTGACGGGCTGATCGGAATCGTTGAACCTCTCGTCGGTAAAGCCCGGCGGAAGCGATTTACGCGTGTCATCCATGAAGATCGAGTACAGCCGATTTGTGACGGCGAAAGCGCCGATGCTGAAACTATCGAGCACGACCCGGTGGACCGGCCTTTCATCCGCCATCCCGGAATCGCATCCCATCAGGAACTCTCCAGCAGGTATGGTAATGAGCCGAGGCTCGGTGTAGGGCGGCGTAAGAGAATTGCTACCCATTTTTCTAATGCCCTTCTCAAGTCCCCCTATGTTTTAATCACCTTTCCATCTGTTGAAGCTGTCTTCACGTCTGTCTATGGGTGATCAAGAATTGTCACACGTTGCGGACGCCTCCATACCTGTTGAGTCTGTTTTAGCCCGTGTAGCGGGAGAGCGCTTCCCTGACGGCCCTGGGATCGTGAAACTCCTTCACCAGTTGTTCGGCGGTGTAAGAGGCCAGCGAGCCGGGCTCGGTATAAGCGAGATACCGCATGCCTTCGGGGCTGGCGTCGAATCGGCCGTCGGGCAAGAGATCCAGCCATTCGCCGGATCCGAAAGAGTAGCGATAAAGAAAAGTCTGGCCGGTCTCGATATCCCAGAACTGGAGCCGGCCTGCCGAGCCCGCCGCAATCAGGTATTTACCGTTTGGAGCAAAACAGATTGACCATATCGAACCGAGGGTTCCCTGCAGCGTTCGAATTGCGGTTCCGCTCTTCACCGACCACAGCCTGACACTATTGTCATAGCCGCCGCTAGCGAGGGTCTGTCCATCAGGAGAAAAGGCAACCGAGTTGACCCAATTAGTATGGCCTTCGAGTAAGTGAAGAGCGGAACCGGAGTCGAGATCCCAGAGCTTGACAGTGTTGTCATCGCCGCCGCTGGCGAGGGTCTGTCCATCAGGAGAAAGGGCAACCGACCTGATCCAGTCCCCATGGCCATCGAGTAAGCGAAGAGCGGAACCGGAGTTGAGATCCCAGAGCCCGACACTGTCGCCGCCGCCGCCGCTAGCGAGGGTCTGTCCATCGGGAGAAAACGCTACCGAGTTGACCCAATTCGTATGGCCATCGAAGATGCGCAAGGCGGAACCCGAGTTGATATCCCAGAGCCTGACACTATTGTCATCGCCGCCGCTGGCGAGGGTCTGTCCATCAGGAGAAAAGGCAACCGACCTGACCCAGTCCTCATGGCCATCTAGTAAGCGAAGAGCGGAACCGGAGTTGAGATCCCAGAGTCTGACAGTCGTGTCAGCGCCGCCGCTAGCAAGGGATTGTCCATCAGGAGAAAAGGCAACCGAGTTGACCCCAAACGTATGGCCTTCCAGTATGCGCAAGGCTGTTCCGGCGTTGAGATCCCAGAGCCTGACGGTCTTGTCATAGCCGCCGCTAGCCAGGGTCTGTCCATCAGGAGAAAAGGCAACCGACCGGATTCCATTAGCATGGCCATTGAGTACGCTAAGAGCGGAGCCGGCGTTGAGATCCCAGAGCCGGACAGTACTGTCATCGCCGCCGCTAGCGAGGGTCTGTTCATTGGGAGAAAAGACAACCGAGTTGACCCCAAACGTATGGCCTTCGAGGATGCGAAGTGTGGAACCGGTGCTGCGATCCCACAGCCTGACAGTCTTATCAAAGCCGCCGCTGGCAAGGGTCTGTCCATCAGGAGAAAAGGCAACCGAGTTGACCCGATTCGTATGGCCTTCGAGTATGCGAAGTATGGAAGCGGAGTTGAGATCCCAGAGCCCGACACTCTTGTCATCGCCGCCGCTGGCAAGGGTCTGTCCATCAGGAGAAATGGCAACCGAGTTGACCCCAAACGTATGGCCTTCGAGGATGCGAAGTATGGAACCGGAGTTGAGATCCCAAAGCCTGACCACACTGTCATAGCCGCCGCTGGCGAGGGTCTGTCCATCGGAAGAAAGAGCAACCGACAGTACCCCATTAGTATGGCCAACGAGTAAGCGAAGAGCGGAGCCGGAGTTGAGATCCCAGAGCCGGACAGTCCTGTCATAGCCGCCGCTGGCGAGGGTCTGTCGATCAGGAGAAAAGGCAACCGAGCTGACCCCATCAGTATGGCCCTTGAGTAAGCGAAGTGGGGCACCGGTGTTGAGATCCCACAACCTGACAGTCTCGTCATTGCCGCCGCTGGCAAGGGTTTGTCCATCAGGAGAAAAGGCAACCGACATAATCCCACTCGTATGCCCTTCGAGTGCACGCAGCAGGCGGCCGTCCTCCACGCGATAGATCAGTATGATGCCGTCCGCGCATCCGCTTGCCACCAACTCGCCGTCCCGGCTGTAGGCCACTGCGTACACTGCCGAGCCAGGTCCACTCTGTACTACGGCGGTCAGATTCTTCTGTAGTGTTCCCGCCGCCCGTGTTTCCGCCGCCCGCGCGACACTTCGCAGATTTCCGCCGGCTGCAAGCGGCAGGGCAGCGCGTGTCATAATCGCTCCGGTGAGATCGGAATCAATCAAGCGGGCCTCATCAAAAGATGCGCCGGTGAGATCCGCTTCGCGAAAACTGCTATTTCGAATCTCGGCGTTGTCCATTCTCAGCGAAGTCAATTTGGCAGACTCGAAGCTGCAATCTGAGACCTTCGCATGATTGAGATTCGCTCCCGTCAAATCCGCGCGGTCGAAGCTGACCTCCCAGAGGTCGGCGGCCTCCAGAACGATTTCCTGAAGTTGAGCGTACTGGAGAAATGCTCCCGCCGGGATTCGTCCCTTCAGCTTCTCACGCAGCAGAGCCGGGTCCGGTATCCGGTCTTCCATCCCGGAGCGAATGCGCTCGCTCCAATACAATATCTGCAAGGCATTTTCGGAAACACGCCGCGTATAGGCGATCATCAATATCCGCTGAAGCGGGCCGGCCATGCGGTCTTCATTGTCCACGAGCGTGAGAAAGTAAATCACCTTGCGGTCGAGCCTGTTCGTATCGAGCGCCGCGCGAATGCCGGTATCTTCTGGTTCGCTCATGGCGTCGAACAGCTTCCGAGCGAGAAAGAACTCCATGAACGACCTGTGGATGAACGCGAAGTTGCCGGCGTCGTCGGCCCGCTTGAGAAACGACGCGCCTTGAAGCTCTCTTGCCACATCGAGAAGCTCCTCTTCGCCCGCGCCGAGCGTTTTGTCGGGCGCCAGCTTCTTGAGGAAAGGAAGCAATTCGCGATAGTGAATCGCCGCCGCGCCCTCGTTCCAGAGAGTCCACGCCAGCTCCAGCATCAGCCCGAGTTTTATTCGCTTGTCGAGAAAGCGCCCCTTCTCTTCTTCTCGCTCGACCCAGATGTTCGTATACACGGAATACAGATTAGCCGCGTTGACTTGCTGCCCCTTATCCAGATGGCCGAGCGACTTGACTATCATGTCCAGAAGCAGAGGCCGATGGGCGAGCTCCTGGAGGTTATGAATTTCCTGGATCTTCTTCCAATCTTCGGCGACCGTGTTTGGCCGCGCCTTTGACAGGTAGCCCAAGATTTTTTCGTCGTCGAACTCTTCCAGATAGACGACCTCCGCCCTCGATTGCTTTCGAAGCTCCCTGTAGAGATCGGTTTCGATCTCCGACAGCTTTGGGCCTTCGCCGATCACGGTGACTTGCTCGTTGCGGTCCTTGAAGTAGTGAGTGCGGCAGGTGAGTATGACCTTGCCGTTGAACTCGGCAGCCCTGCGCAGCTCTCGAAAGTTGCTCTGGGTCACTTCCCATCTGACGCGGTCGGCCATTTCGTCGAACGCGTCGAAAAACAGGATTATCCTGCCAATCCTGACCAGGTGAATAAACCGCCTGAAGTCGACGCCCTGAAGCCCGCGCTTGCTGAAGTGGCTGATGACGATGCTTTCAAGCGAGTTCTCCTTGCGCACGTCCTTGAGCGGAATCAACACCGGCGCGGGCAGGCGAATTGGATCTTCGCGAAAGCTCTTCGCAAGGTCGTATGCAAGAAAATCCGCCAGCGTGCTCTTGCCCGCTCCGAGATCGCCGAGCACGACCATCAGGTTTCCTCGCGAATCGCCGAGCCACTTGCCGATATGCTCGAGCGCGGGTTTGTTTTCGTAAGTGATATCGGTCTTCAAATCGGGTCGGATGAACCAGTCATCGCCCCCCCAGCGCTCGTCTCTCATTGCTTCGTAGTTCTTGATCAGACCATTGACATAGAAATCCAGCGGCACAAGCTCACGAAGAAGCTCCGCGTAGGTGGTGCATCCGACGCCCGCGGCGGTCAGGGCCTCGCGCGCATCGCCGTCGAAGCCTTGCGACGACACCACAAGCCAGCGATAAGCGGGGAGCGTTTTCTGTACTACGTTTTGCTGCGCGAGTATCTGGTTGCGGTCATCGGCGGTCACTCGTTTGTTCTTGCACTCCACCACCGCCTGATTGACAAGCCCGCCTCTCTTTTCCTCGATTGTCAGATCTATTTGAAAGCCGGAGATCTGAAGGTCCTGTTTTACGTCGAAGCCCAGCAGGCGGTACAACGCAGCGACCTCTTCTTCGAAGCGATTGCCTTTAGAAGCAGCCAGGCGACCGCGCCTTGCTGGATCGAAGCCGTGTTCTTCGATATCGATGAACTCGTTGCTTCGCGAATCATCCCGGCGCGGCAGATCGAGCGCGCGAACAAGCTCACGAAAGCGAAGATCGAAGTCGGAGTCCTTGCGGCAGTCGATGTACAGAAGGCTCTTGAATGTAGGCGGTATCTTGCAGTCGTCCAGAAGAAGCGGTATCAACGGGCGCTGTTCGGCCAACACGTCGGAGTGCGTTTGGCCGTAGCTTTCGGCCAGGGTCCAAACTTTGTCATCCCGAAAATAACTTCCGCTCCAAACCGCGATCATCTTGCGTGAGGTTTCGATACCGTCGTTTATTCTCTTGAGCAAGTGGTCGCCAGGTTGAAGCCTCCATTTGTCGAACCAGACACGAATGCCTTCGTCGCGCAGCCGCTGGGCTAGCTTCTCGGACCATACACGGTCATCACCGGCGTAGCTGATAAAGGCGTCGTATTCGAATTCGGGGCCGGACATTCGATTTACCTCGATATGGAGAGCGCTCGATTGGGTGACCGGGCTTAGAGATTAGCATCGATGGACAAAATCGCCGAACGGTTCAGCCAGCTGCCTCGGTGCGCAACAATTCGTCGGTAATCGCACGGGAATAAAATCTTGAGTTTGGAAAAATTTGGATTGTTCCCAGAGCAGGGGAACGCGTCAGTAGCCGGAGGCGAGCGAAGCGCAGCCCCGGTGCGAGAAGAGGCAGGTATGTTCCGTGAAGGGAAACGCGTCACCGGTAAGAGCGTTTCAAAACAACATCGTTAGTTTTTGAGCAGCGCGACAACAAACGCCTATGTCGCGCTTTCAGCGCTAGAGGCGTCGCGGGTTGTTTATCAGGGGCGGCGCGCTACGCGCTTGCCTCTGGCTATTTAATAGTCGGCCTTTCAGGCCTTACCTTGAGCATGGTCTTTCAGTTGGTAAGATATAAAATGTCCAGAATCCCAAACCACCGATGAATCGACGGGCTCGAGTTTGGACATTTGCGGACCTGGGAGCGCAGTCATCTTGCCTGCTTCCCCACTGATAAATCGGCGGCTATTAATCGAGCATTCCTTTGGGATGCCGGAAGAAACAGGAGGTTTGGATTGAATCTCGATGGCTCTTCGGCTGAACTCTCTCAGCGATGCCGGTCAGTCTCCGGCGGTTCTCCTCTCTTAACAAAGACGTGATAGATGACGGCGTCCCACGCATTGTGAATGCCAACAAAGAGGAGCAGCAGCATCGAAGAGCCGGCGAAGAACAGGGCTGGGCGGACACTGGAGCGAGCCGCGTATGCCGATCCGGCCAAAATTGCATACGCCGCACATGGAAGCAGAACATGAAACAACCAGTCCTCAAATACGGGCTCGTAGATGGTTTGTGCTCTCATACGCCGAGCCACGACGACTGCGTACACTATCCCGCTCAGACCCACTAATCCCCAAAAAAAGGCGACGCTTCTGATCGCATGCCACGGAGCGCTCAGAACCGCTGACAGCAACAGCACGACTCCGAAATGAACGACGCTCGGCGTAGCAAAGGCGGCTCCGGCCTCCGTCGTCCTTGGCGCCGACCCACCGGCTATGAGCGCTATGACCACGAACTGCAATCCGATCAGCGCGCCCGCGGATGACCCGAGAATTACATAAAAACTATTCCACTCGGTGAGCTCCGGCATATCGTCAACAAATCTCTCATGTGCGCCGCCCGCGAGCCAAGCAGACTAGAGCACCCCGAGTTTTGTTCGTCATTGTCTTTTCTTATTTTTTGCCTAACGGGGCTTGGTACTGTTCGTCGCTGACCTTTTCCTGCCATTCGACGACCTTGCCGTCGAGCGCTTCCTGTATGGCTATGTGCGACATTCCAGTGGTTGACGTTGCGCCGTGCCAGTGCCGCTCGTTTGGCGGACACCAGACCACGTCGCCGGAATGGATTTCGACCTTCGGTCCGTCCTCGCTCTGCACCCATCCGCAGCCCTGGGTGACGAACAGCGTTTGTCCGAGGGGGTGCCAGTGCCAGGCCGATCTGGAGCCGGGTTCGAAGGTCACTAGCACACAACTGAGGCGAGCAGGATCAGGCGCCTGAATGATCGGATCGATGCGCACATCGCCAGTAAAATTCTCTTGCGGCCCTTGCCCCGACGGCCGCGAGCCATTTCTTTTGACTTCCACTTTTCTGAATCCTCCGTTTGATTGTCTTATGTGGTTATCGAATTAAGAGCTTGCTTGACGCGGCACGAGCTTGATCGTCGCTGACTCTGCCTGAGGACTGATGATGCTTCTGATAATGCTTTCCGTATGTTCCATTGTCTTGTAGGGCCACAGATCACTGCCGCATATGCAGGCGCGGGTGACGGTGACGAGCGCGTCGGTTGGCTCGACGAGGCGGGCGTCAGGAACGTTTTCGATACGGACATCGCCGGCTCCAAACATGACAGTTGCGCGCATGGTGCTTTACCCCTTTTCAATTTCTCAGTGTATTTGCCGGTGAGTATACGTCCGGGCCTTTGGCGGAACGCGGTGAGCCATTTCTACTCGGATTAATTCTGAACCCTTTCATTGCATGTTCCTGAATTTTGCTCATCCTATTTCTTACTCCGCTCAAGCCTATAAGCAAGTTCCGTGCGGAATCACCAGGGAGCGCAAGCATCTTGCCTGCCTCCCCACCGATGAATCGGTGCATGGTTGTCCCGAAGGGACAATCGGCAATAGCCCACCAGTTCACTGGTGGGTTCGTCGGGTAATTTGATCAAGAAGTGCCGAAGGCACGGCTGACTTGTTGTTTCAGCGCGCCGCCAGAGGACCACATACATATTGCAGATTTCCGATATGGTTCAAAGCCTCCACACACGAACTACATCAGCCGTCCCTTCGGGACTAAATCGCCGCAGCGCTCTGGGACCCACCGATGAATCGGTGGGCTACTTTCAGACGATCCCTACGGGATTGACGTCTCTGCGCCAAAAATCTCTAATGGCCAAACTCCAGCCACCGATGAATCGGTGCGCTCGAGCTTCGATATTTTGCGGACCTGTGAGCGCAAGCATCTTGCCTGCCTCTCCCACCGATGAATCGGTGGGCTATTAATCGAGCATCCCTTTGGGATGCCAATCGATCTGGTATATCCACTGATCTGGGACGCTGATCTCGGGTGTCAACTGATCTTGACGCTTTTTTAAGGCGAAAATAGAATCGAACTTACTCCCTAACCTTTTGAGTTATGCAATTATGTTGAGCATCCGCGAGCCGCGCATCTCAGCGGCTATATCGCGAAACCGGAGGATAGCTTGATAGAAGTAGACCATCTGACCAAGAGCTACGGCGAGAAGATCGCCGTTAACGATATCTCCTTCACCGTTGGCAGAGGCGAGATTCTGGGGTTTCTCGGACCCAACGGAGCCGGCAAGACTACAACGATGCGAATCCTGACCGGCTATCTTCCAGCCACGCGCGGCTCCGCGCGAATAGCGGGATTCGACGTGTTCGAGCAATCGCTCGAAGTGCGCAGCCGGATCGGATACTTGCCGGAAACGCCTCCGCTTTATCCCGATATGAGCGTGCGCGCGTATCTCGAATTTGTCGCCCGCATCAAAGGCGTCTCCGGAGCCGACGTCGAAAAGCGAGCCGAGCGGGCAATGGAGATGGCCAATCTCCAGGATCGCAGGACCGACCTGATCAAGCGACTCTCTCGCGGGTACAAGCAGAGAGTCGGGATCGCTCAGGCGATCGTTCACAATCCCGACGTCGTCATCCTTGACGAGCCGACGGTCGGCCTCGATCCCAAACAGATCATCGAAGTCAGGAATCTGATCAAAGGACTGGCCGGCGAGCACACGATCATTCTCTCGACTCACATACTTCCGGAAGCGAGCCAGACTTGCGACCGCGTAGTAATCATCAATCGCGGCCGCATCGCCGCCGTGGACACGCCGGAGAACCTCACTACTCAGCTCAAGGGAGCCGAACGTGTTCAAATCGAAGTTAGAGGCGAGGAGGATGCGCTCCGCGATGCACTCGAGTTAACGGAGGTTACAAAGGTGGACGTCGCGCCCATGGACGGCTCGGATCACCTGAAGGCGATCATCGAGAGCGAGTCCGGAACGGACATCAGAGGCAAGCTCGCCGCCGCCGTGGTCGGAAAGGGCCTGGAGCTTCTGGAGCTGAAGTCCATCAATCTGAGCCTCGAAGACATCTTCCTCCAATTGACGACCGAGGAAGCCGGAGCCGCCCACGAAGCGGCCGCGGCTCAGGCGCAAGGCTGATAGCGACTGCCCAAGGCCGGGGGCCGGTTTCTCCCGCGCCAAAGAAGCAAGAGGTGATTAGATGAAAGGCATGATAGCCATATATCGGCGCGAGATGGGGAGCTACTTTGTCTCGCCGATCGCGTATGTAGTCGTCGGTTTGTTCCTGCTTATTTGCGGATGGTTCTTTTTCCGCATCCTCACTTTTATGGTCCAGCAGTCGGTTACCGCGCAGATGCGGTCGATGCAATTCGGCGCGCCTCCGGCCATGGATGTTCCAGGGCTGGTGCTCTCGAACTTTTTCGGAGTCGTGAGCACGATTATTCTGTTCCTGCTTCCAATGCTGACGATGGGCATCTACGCGGAAGAGCGCAAGCGGGGAACCATGGAACTGCTGATGACTTCTCCGCTTACCGAATTTCAGATCGTGTTCGGAAAATTTCTGGCGGCGCTGTCGCTCTTTCTGGTGATGCTGGCCCCGACGCTGATCTATCAAATGATCATGGCGTCGTATGCGGAGCCGGCCATCCCCTGGCGAGTGGTGTGGTCGGGATACCTTGGACTGGTGCTCCTCGGATCGGTGCTGGTGGCGCTGGGGGCGTTTATCTCGTCGCTCACTGAAAGCCAGATCATCGCGGGGGTCGTGACTTTTGCGGTGTTCCTGCTGCTGTGGGTGCTGGACGTAGGCTCGCGCGATTCAAGCTCTACCTGGAGCGATATCGTCCAGTACCTCTCGATTCTCCATCACTACGATGATTTCTCGCGAGGCGTGATCGATACCGCGAACGTGATCTTCTATGTGACGCTGGCGGGGTTGAGCGTGTTTCTGACGCAGCGCTCTCTCGATTCCATGCGATGGAGGAGAGCTTAGTTATGAAAGTCGATCGCAGGGAAATATTCAAAGTCATCGCTTTCCTGGGACCCCTTCTGCTCGCGATCGGGTACATAAGGTATTCGGTGCGCGAAACGATGGGTACATTCAATCTGTCGCTGTTGATTGCGGGCGGAGTGCTCAGTCTTGCGGCAATCATCTTCAACTTCGGCGCGATTCGCAAAGCGGCCGGCGGAAGGTCGGCGCGAATGGGAGCCAACACCACGGTTATGACCGTTGCGGTGATTGCCATCGTCGGCTTCGCGAACTTCCTGGGCTACCGGCATCACAAGAGGATCGATCTCACCAGCGACAAGCTCTATACGCTTTCGGATCAGACCCGGAAAATCGTTTCGGACTTGAAGAAGGATGTAAAGGTGATGCTGTTCGACAAGGACGATCAGCAGAACGTCGGCGATCAGATGAAAGAATACAGGAATCTCAGCCCGCGCTTCACTTTCGAGCGAATCGATCCGCAGAAGAACATCGAAGCCGCAAAGCAATACAAGATCACTCAGCTCGGAGAGATTGTGGTCGCCTGCGGAGATCGCACCGAGCGTCCCAAGGATACAACCGAACAATCACTGGTCAACGCGATCATTAAGGTCACTCGAGACGGTCTGAAAAAGATCTACTTTGTAGAAGGTCACGGCGAAAAGAAGCTATCGTCAACCAACGAAGGCGATGGCTACGGCGTCGTCGACAAGATGCTCAAGAATGAGAACTATGACACAAAGACGATCAATCTTGTCGCGGCCAACGAAGTTCCACAGGATTGCGACGTGCTTGTGCTTGCTGGACCGAAACAAGCGCTCTTTCCGCAGGAGGCTTCCGCCATAGGCAAGTATCTCGAGAAAGGCGGCAAGGCGATGCTGCTGATCGATCCCGACACCGACCCCAAGATTGAAGACGTCCTGCACGCCTGGGGTATTGAACTGGGGAGCGATACGGTCGTGGACGTAAGCGGAGTAGGCCGCTTCTTTCAATTGGGGCCGGGCGCGCCGCTGGCTCGCACCTATGGCTCGCATCCGATAACGAAAGACTTCGAAGGCACGATGACGTTCTTCCCGCTTTGCCGAAGCGTCTCGACAGCACAGGGAAACGGCGTTACAACGACCGATTTAATGAAGACCTCCGACGAAAGCTGGGCCGAGACGGATTTCAGCTCGGGCAAGGTTGCTTACGACGAAGGCAAAGACAAGAAAGGGCCGATCACGCTGGGAGTTGCCGCCGGCAAGCCCGAAGGCGACAAAGAAGCGAGACTGGTAGTGATTGGAGATTCGGATTTCGCTGCTAATCAATTCGCCGGGGTTCAGCGAAACGGCGATTTATTTATGAACTCGGTCAACTGGCTTGCACAGGATGAAGATCTGATCTCGATCCGTCCGAAGAACCCGACCGACCGGCGGGTCTCGATGACGGAGGCGGATCAAAACCAGCTCTTCTGGGTCGCGATCATATTCATGCCGCTGGCGACCATCGGTTCAGGCGCTTACATCTGGTGGAGAAGGAGGTAAGCAGCATATGAAACGGAACACTCTCATTCTTCTTCTGCTCACGGCTGGAATAGGAATCGCGGTGTACTTTCTAGAGATAAAGCCCGGAACGCCGCGCGACGTAAAGCCCGATGAGTCCAAGCCCGCGTTCACCTTCAAGCGAGAAGACATCGAGTCTATATCGATCAATCGAGTGGGACAGACTGTCGCTCTCGAAGAGAAGGACGGGAAATGGACGATCACCCAGCCGGTTGCCGCAGCCGCAAGTCAATCGGCCGTCGACTCGCTCATCGGCAGCCTGACGTCGGCTCGCGTCGAGCGAAAGCTGTCGCCCTCCGGCGATGAGATGAGATCGTTCGGCCTGGAGAACCCGGCTGTGACCGTCGAGGTAACTCTAAAAAATGGCCAGAGCCAGACGCTCAAGCTCGGAACAAAGGATTTCTCCGGACTCTCAGTGTACGCTCAGATCGGCGACTCAAAAGAAGCGGTTCTGACGCCCGCTTCGGTGCTGACCAGTTCGGACAAATCGCTCAACGATCTGCGCGACAAAGCTATTCTTGGAGCCTCGCAGTTCGACATAAAGGGGATCACCTTAAGGAACGAGAACGGGCAGATCGCGCTTGCAAAGGAGGGCGGCGAATGGGAGCTGAAGAAACCCGTTGAAGCAGGGGTGGACGCTGCCGAGATGAATTCGTTCCTGAGCGAGATTACGTCGGGCGAAGCGGATGAGTTCGTGTCGCAAACGGCGGATGACCTCGCGAAGTACGGACTCGATAATCCGAAGATCACGTTGACTGCGCAGTTGAACGACGGCTCCGAGCGAGTGATTTCGGCGAGCGTCAAAGATGACAACCATTACGCGAAGGCTTCATCGCGAGCAGAGGTTGTAAAGATAAGCTCGTCTCTGTATGACAAGCTGAATGTCAAGGCATCGGATCTTCGCAGCAAGGAGTTGTTCAAGCTAAATCGCGAGAATCTTTCAAAGATCGAAATCAAGAATCCCAATCTCAGGCTGACGGCGGAAAAAAGCGGCGATAAATGGGTTGTAAAAGAGCCTGCCGACAAGAAAGATAAGGACGCTTCAGCATCGAAGATAATAAGTCCGTTCGAAACGAAAGCAGATGAAATCGTCGAGTCGCCCGGATCGGACGTCAGGGCGAAGCTGGCGAAGCCGGCGGTCGAAGCGCGGCTGACTTATAAGGATGGCAAGGTGATCGAGGTGAAAATCTCATCGGCGGACGGTGACAACGCCTATGTAACCGTTAACGGACATCCGGAGGTATTCAAGGTCAAGAAGCAGATGCTGGATGATCTCAGCTTCAAGGCCGCGGATTTTTGATCACGCGCGGCGTCTCTCATCGTTGGCGTTGCTTCTGATTCCGCGATTTCGCTCACGCGAAAACTTGACGCGTACCCCTTGTCGCAAATGCAATGATGACGCCGCTGGAATTTGTGCTAGTATTTCCATGCTGGACGCCGCTTCTTATGGAGGTGGCACATGCTCCGTCTGACCAATCGATCCTATTTCAGCTTATTGTTTTTATCGGCTTTTCTGATCCTGATAAACGCCGACAAAAGCTTCGCGGCTAATTCACAGCGCAACAGTGAATCGGACAAAACACCGGTTACAGCGCCCTCTCCCGCGACAGATCCCAAACCTGGAATCCAGCAATCCGAACGCGCTCAATCAGAGTCTTCCAATCGGGAGTCCGCCAAAGTCGCCTCTCCTAATGCCGATTCAGAAACTGCCCGTTCCGCTTCTCAATCAACGGGCGGGGGCGGAAGCCCCGTCACGTTGACTCCGCTCACACCAGGAGAGAAGTTCAAGTACTCCTTGCGAAGTTCCTTCAAGCCGCCGATGCCATACGCCCTCTCGGCTTTATCAGGAATTTTCAGCGAAGCAACCGATAAGGATCACGGACGCCATATGAGCGCCGGCGATTTCCTTGCTGACTCGGCAACGCATGCAGCGCGCAGCATGGCTTTTCGGGCGACGGCAAACTTCTTTGAGAAGTTCGCATTCGCGTCGGTTCTTCACCAGGACCCGCGTTACATTCGTTCGGACAAGCACGGCTTCGCGAAGATCGGATATGCGCTGAGCCGCGTGCTGATCACAAAGGGCGACAACGGACATAATCAATTCAATGCTTCGTTCTTTGCGGGAGGTCTGGTGACGGCCGGAATATCGAACGCGTGGTCTCGGCCGGAGGACCGCAACGTAAGCAGCGCTTTTTCACGGTTCGCATTGCATGTGGCCTATCGCGGGCTGTCGAATGTGGTTCAAGAAATGTTAGGAAAGCGATAGCCTGAACTAATCAAGCCGCGGAATCTCCTAATAGCAACGAGTGCTCCTGTTAGCGCCGGCGCCAAGGGCGAGTTGTGCCCGCCGGCGCGGCAAACGCGGTTCATTGTTCCTCGAGTTGAACTCTTAGAGACACTCGGTCGATTCCGCTTATTGTCAATACAGTCAACATGCGTATTGGTTGCGAACAAGGGAACAAACCTCTGTCCCATTTAGAGTGGATTTATCCAGCTTGCACTTTCCAGCGCTGGCACGCTGCTTGTGTTATCTCTCCTAGATAAGGAGGGATTATGGAAAGTAGAGCAAAGATACTGGGTCATCCGATCCATCAGATGCTGATCCCCTTTCCGTTTGGCTTGCTCGCCACGGCTGTGATCTTCGATATCATCTATCTGATTTCGAATGATCGGACGATGGCTACCGTCTCTTACTGGATGATGGCAGCGGGAATTATCGGCGCCATCATAGCCGCGCCGTTTGGCTTGATCGACTGGCTTGCGATTCCGGAAGGAACGCGGGCCAAGTCCGTCGGCGCAATGCACGGCTTAGGAAACGTGGTCGTCCTTCTCTTGTTCGTAGGTAGCTGGATATTGCGACGCGATACTCCATACATCGGCACCTACATAGCGAGCACCGGCGCGCTGGTGTTGTCGTTCGCTGGATTCGTACTGGCGGTAATCACGGGCTGGCTCGGAGGAGAGCTGGTTGATCGCCTTAGAGTCGGAGTCGACGATGATGCGCATCTCGACGCCCCGAGCTCGCTTTCGAAGGGGTCCACCAGACCGCACCGTGAGGTGACCACCTAGCTCCAAATCGGGGAGAGGTTTTAGCTAAGCAGAAGGAATGGCGGAGAGGATGTCGGCGAGAGGCATTGTAGGAGTATTCAAAGCAGCTTTTGCTGAGTGGAGCGATGACAAGGCCTCTCGCCTGGCGGCTGCCTTGGCTTACTATTCGGCGATTTCGCTGGCGCCGCTTTTGATAGTCCTCCTTGGAATCGCTGGACTCTTTTTCGGGCGTGAAGCAGCTACGGGCCGGATAGCGGCTCAAGTTCAGGGGCTCGTCGGCGAGCAGAGCGCTCAAGTCATTCAGGACATCATCAAGAACGCCGACAAGCCTACGACGAGCCTGATTTCAAGCATAGTTGGAACTGTAATTTTGTTGCTCGGAGCCTCCGGAGTATTCGGGGCGCTCCAGGACGGCATGGACACCGTCTGGGAGGTGAAGCCAAAGCCCGGCCGCGGTGTGCTGGGAATAATCAAAGACCGCTTTCTCTCGCTCACCATGGTATTGGGAGTGGGCTTTTTACTGTTGGTCTCACTCGCGCTCAGTGCTGCTCTGGCAGCTCTTGGAACGTATTTGGGCGGCGTTCTCCCGTTGCCTCAACTCGTGCTGGAAATCATCAACCTCGTTTTGTCGTTTGTGGTAATCACGCTCCTGTTCGCGTTGATTTTCAAAGTCCTTCCGGACGTGGAGATCGCCTGGAACGACGTGTGGATCGGGGCTGCAATAACGGCGTTGCTCTTTACCGTCGGCAAGCTCGCAATCGGCCTTTATCTCGGCCGAAGCGCGGTCGGCAATTCTTACGGAGCCGCCGGTTCGCTGGTGGTCATCTTGATCTGGATTTATTACTCCGCCCAGATTCTGTTCTTTGGCGCCGAGCTCACCCAGGTCTACACAAACCGGTATGGGTCGCGGATAAAACCGTCAAAGGATGCGGAGCCCGTCACCGAAGAGTCCCGAGCGCAGGAGGGTCTCTCAGCGGCATAGCTCCTCTTTTTTTACATTGCGTCTCTTTGTAGCTTGCGGCTGAAGCCGTGGGACCGGAAGTTGCCTCGCCGAGGCTCGTAAGACGAGGGTGTATATTTGCGATACGGAGTCATTCCAGAGGGCATTAGCGAAAGAGTCGCGTTGCTGCTTGGCCGGGTTCCGGTTCCGGTCATCGACTCGCTCTACGGAATCATTAGGTCGCGCTCCCTGATGGCGGCTGTGACCCTCGGCGTCTTTGAAGCGATTGGCAGGGAGCGCCGTTCCGTAAACGTGTTGGCGAAGCGGCTGTCGCTCGATGAGGAATGCCTCGATCTGCTGCTTCGGGTGCTGGTCCACTCCGGCTATTTGACCAAGAAGGGCGAGTCTTATGCGCTCAGTACGCTTGGGCTCCGAACCATGCTGCCTGAAAGCGATCAGGAGTTGATCGCTTTCATGCGGTGGAACTATACACAATGGACATTTGTCGAACGAATGGAAGAATTGATTAGCACCGGTCACGGCCTTGACTTTCATGCAGTGATGAAAGAGCGGGGCGATTGGGAAAACTATCAACGAGCTATGCTCGAACTCGCGCGCGTCGACGCCGGGACTCTTGCGAGACTGGTGCCGGTTCCAAAGAGCGCGAAACGAATTCTCGACTTGGGCGGCTCTCACGGCCTGCTGAGCGCGGCATTGTGCAGGAAGCACCCGCCTATGAAATCGGTCGTGATCGATCTGCCTGAGGCGATAGGTACTGCTCGCGAGCTCGCCCGGGCCGAAGGGATCGACGATATAGTGGAGCATCGCGGAGGAGACTTGCTAAACGACGATTTGGGATCCGGCTACGAAGCCGCATTGCTTTCAAACGTCCTGCACCACTTCAGGCCGAATGCGATCGCAAAAATATCGAGGCGTGTGAGAGACGCACTCACGCCTGGAGGGATCCTCGCGATTTGGGAAATAGAAGCCCCGAACAAAACAGACGGAGCGACCGGCACGGACGCCGCCGCGTTGTACTTCAGGCTTACCTCATCGGCGCGAGCTTATCACGGCAATGATTACCGGAAATGGCTCAAAGCGGCGGGATTCAGCAATGTCTCGATCAAGAGGCCCAGGTTGTGCCCTGGATATATTCTCGTGTTGGGAACCGTTTAACTGCTTCGAATCGCCGCTCACCTCTACTGTGTTCGAATACGCAATACAAGATTGGGCGGGTACTCGGGCATGGCAATAGCTGATTCTTTGATTGTGGAAATGGACGCCTGCCCACCGGTTAGCCGCCAAAAGTCGGTTTTAGAAGGAAGGGGATGATTCCGATTACGTGGATATCGTTTCGGCATCAGACCCCTCTGAAATCGGAAGAGAATAAGATGACTGCTCAGAATGTATTCGTAATAGGGGCCTCGGCCGGGGGCGTAGTTGCGTTGAAGCGCCTTGTAGGCGCCCTTTCTCCGGACCTGCCGGCGGCGATCTTCGTGGTCCTTCACGTCCGCAGCGACACGGAGAGCCTGTTGCCGCGGATACTGAATTCCTCCGGTCCGCTGAAAGCCGCCCACGCGGTCGACGATCAGATCATCGAGAATTCAAAGATCTACATAGCTCCCCCCGATCATCATCTAGTGCTCGAGAAAGATAGAGTGCGGTTGACGCGCGGTCCGAAAGAGAACCGACATAGACCCGCCGTGGACGTTCTCTTCCGATCTGCCGCCCGAGCTTATGGCGAGCAAGTTGTTGGAGTCGTGTTAACCGGCTTCTTGGACGATGGCACCGCGGGTCTGATGTCCATCAAATTGCGGGGCGGAGTAGCCGTGATTCAGGATCCTGCCGACGCGCAATATCCGGCGATGCCGCGCAGCGCCCTCGAAAATGTGGATGTGGACTACTGTATGCCGTTGGATGAGATCGGGCCTTTAATCGTTCAACTGGCTGTAACACCGAACGGAGCCGATGAGATTAAGGATCAAGGCGTGAACGAATCGGCTAAGGAAGAAGTTGAGATAAAATCCGTCACAAACGGGGCGAATGAGACGAAGGTTGAAGAACAGCTCGATGCGATTGGGAAGCCATCCCATTTGAGTTGTCCTGAATGCGGCGGGATTCTATGGGAAATTGAAGAGGGCCGCCTGGTCAGGTTCCGATGTCATGTCGGCCACGCGTTCTCACCAGCCAGCCTTGCTCAAGATCAATCCGAAAGCATCGAACGCGCCCTCTGGGGAGCCGTGCGCGCGTTGAAGGAAAAAGCGATCCTCAACAGGAACATTTCCGACCGTGCTCGCGGGCGTGGAGACCGGGCGACAGCGGCGAGCTTCGAAGAGTACGCCAACGAAAGCGAGGAATATTCGAATTCACTTCGGCGTCTAATGCAAGACAAATAGGGCCTTGCGGACTGCGCCGATTTCGTCAGAAAGTCGACTCTGGAGCGACGTCGAGGTCCAGCGGTTAACCCATCCCGCCGCCAAAGCTTTCCATTATTCCTTTCGGATTCAACCGGGCTAGAAGACCAGCCTCACCGCGAGCTGAATGTTGCGAGGCCCTCCGCCGCCCAGGAACGGATTGCCTATTCCGACGTCCGGAGTCACCGTGATCGGCAGAAATCCGATGCCGCGGCCTGTGGCCGGATCGATTCCGTTGAAGCTCGCGTCCGCCGAGAAACCGGGCAGCAGCGGTGAAGCGAAATTCGGATGATTGAAGACATTGAATACTTCAGCCCGGAACTGCACCTTGACGCGCTCCGTTATCGCGGTCGTTTTGAATAAGGATAAATCGACGTTTGCATAGCCAGGTCCGATCAGCGAATTTCGGCCGAGGCTTCCAAAGTGCTGAGTCCCAGGTATGCAGGAAGCCGCGCTCCCGTCGCCGTTAGGATCCAGCGTGCAGGGAACTTTGAACGCCGACAGGTTCAGAAAGTTATCAGGCGAATGAGCGCCGGCATATGGATCGCCGACCAGATCGGGCCTCGGAAAGAACTCGCCCGTGCCGTTGTAATCGTCGAACAGGTTCACGTGAAACGGGCTGCCGCTTCGCAGCGTCAGGATTCCATTCAACTGCCATCCGTTTCCGATTCGTGGGAAGCGCTTCCAGAGGTTCGGCAGTTCGTAGCTGGACGCCCATACAAACCGATGTCTCACGTCGAAGTTTGAATTGGCCCGCTCCTGATCCACTCTGAAGCTGTTGTCGGGCTGAGTCGCATTGGCAACATAATCCTGCCCATCCGAAGCGTTGTCGATCGAATGCGACCAGGTGTAGTTGATCATCGAAGACAGTCCGTGATGATTCCTCACCTGCAGGCTGGCTTGCAACGAGTGATAGTTCGAATTCGCGGTTGTCTCGAGCTGGTTCACATAAAAGAATGTGCCGCCCGACGGCGCAAAGGGTCCGTTGTCGAACGGCCTCGCGGTGGAGACCGCGGGATTCGTAGGCTGATTGATATCTCGATAGCGGAACAGTTTGGTTCCGATCGAGCCTACATATCCGGCCTGCACTACGACGTTCGGCGTAACTTCATGTTGAATATTCAAGTTGAAGTTTTGGACGTAGGGAGTGCGCGAGCGCCGGTCGATCGCGAACACGTCCGAATCAAGAAAGTCCGTGAAGATCGGCGCCCCTGATTGAATCCGGCTTACCGTCGAAAACGAAAAGAGGATTGGAGACGGTCCCACCGGATTGTAAGCCGGGCCGGGATTGAAAGTGTTGAATGGAAGCTGACCCACAAAGAAATCCTGTGAAAAAGCGTCATAGAACAATCCCCAGCCCGCGCGAATGACCGTCTTTCCCTTGCCGGTTACATCCCATGCCATTCCGATTCGCGGCGAGAAGTTGTTAAGGTCGCGATTGTACAACCGGTCGAGCCCATTGGGGCCGACCTGTACCAGTCCTACCGCCGGATCGAAGTTGCTAAGCAGGCCGTGCTTTTCATCGATCACTCCGAAGTAGTCGTATCGAAGCCCCAGGTTGAATGTGATTCGCGAGCTTACTCGAAATGAATCCTGCGCATATCCGGCGTGAGAATTCTGAAACGTGTTGCGGCGGGAATCACCGATGGCGGAACGGCCGCCGCTCAGCGTACCGCTCAGAAAATCTTCGAGCGAAGCGAAGTCGAGCCGCCCGCGATAACCCGCATCGAAGAACGCGTTGACGAAGGTGCGCCGAAATTCATAACCGAATTTCAAATCGTGCCGAGTCAGCTTCCACGAGAAGTTATCGATGAAGTGCCAGTTGGTGTCCACGCGCGCCCGCGGAACGGATAGCGTCGAGCCCAGCGACGCCAGCGAGGAGCCGAAGTTCGGATCGTTGCGGATTCGAATAAATGGAAGCCCGAAGTCCTGCGGTCCGGCGATACCGGTGTTGAGGCCGATGGTTCGGGGATCGAAGCCGTTGTCCTCCGGAAAGAAACCCTCCGTAAACCTGTTGTATCCGAAGCGAGACTCGTTGACTTTGGTAGGTGAAAGAACCTTCAGGTAGGACAGCGAAACCAGTTGCACGCGAGTCGGAGTAACCGTGTTGAAGCCCGGCAGCACGTTGCCCGCGAGTATCGCCAGCGGGAACGATTGATTGCTGTCGCCGAAATAATACCGGCCGGTGATGCTGTTGTGTTCGTTGAACGTGTGATCGATCTTTGCGATTAGGCTGTCGACGTTATTGCTGGCCGGAGTCGTAACGGCGAGATTCGGACTGGGATCAAATAACGGCCGCGGGCGGTTCGGAACGGGCCATGGATTTCGCGCAAGCAGTCTGGCTATTACGGGATTCCGCGGCCCGCCCAGCGCCGCGATTTCGCGTGGATCCGGCACTCTTGCAACCGAGTTCAAACCCACGTCCTCGCGCTGGCCTTCGTAGCTCGCGAACCAGAACGTCTTGTTGCGAACGATCCTGCCTCCGGCTGCAAATCCGAATTGCTGATTACTCAAGCCGGTTTGATTATCCGGCTTTGTGTTAAAGAAATTTCGGGCGTCCAGCGCGCTGTCGCGGAAGTAGCCGAACGCAGACCCGTGAATATCGTTTGCTCCGGACTTGGTGACTATGTTGACGATTGCGCCGGAGTTTCTGCCGAATTCGGCTTCGAAATTCGACAGGATCGCGGCTTCGGCTATTGCTTCGATCGGCAGGATAGTCGCCGGAGTTCCAAAGACGCCGGCCTCGTTGATGGCGGGCAGGTTCCGATAGCCGTCGTTCATATCTGTACCGTCGAGCAGATAGTTGTTCGAGCGGCCGCGGTTTCCGTTCGAGCTGAATAATCCAAACGAACCCGGCGAGTCGGTAGCTCCCGACGGATCACCGGTTGCTCCGGGAGCCAGCACCAGAAATTTCGTGAAATCCCGACCATTAATAGGCAGATCGGCCACTTGTTTCGAGGAGATAGTTCCGCCAAGCGTGTTGGCCGTCGACTCGACCTGCAGTGCGCTGGCTGTGATCGTCACCGTATCCGCGCCTGAAATCGAAAGCGTAACGTCGACGCGCCGCTCGCTTGCGACTTCAACCTGAATGTCGGTCACTCGCGTGAGTTGAAACCCTTTTGCCTGCACGCTGATTTCATAGCGGCCTATCGATAATTCGGTAATCGAGAAGTTGCCGACGTCATCGGTTATAGTCGAACGCGCGACACCCGTGCCCAGGTTCTTGGCGGTGACATTCGCTCCGGCAACAACCGCTCCTTGAGGATCGACCACCGTGCCCAGGATCGCGCCGCGAAACGTCTGAGCCATTGTGGTCGGCGTCAGCGACGAGGCTATGGCGATAATGAGCCCCAGCCTTAGCAGCCGGGTAATGAACAACACCGGGTCTTGAGTTTGGCGAACTGATCTTAAAAGCATCCAGTTGCGAAGCCTTGTCATAATGTCTCCCTTGCTACCGCACCGTTATTTATTGTCGCCGAGCTGCAATGTCATCGATCTTTTTTTGAGCTTCGGGACCTGAGCGTCGCGGCTCCGAGCGATTCGAACACGGGAACTATTTGCTATGCAAGTGTTTCTTGTCTAGGCAGTCTAAGGGTAGAAGTCTGAGTGGATGGGCTCACTGCTATGGTATACTCAGCGGCGCCCGGAGAGCCCGCTGGAGAGCCCTGGAGAGCCATTGAAGGACACAATATCCGAGCGCAATCAGTTGATCAGCCTTTGGACTCTGGTCATAGTGCGAGTCGTCCTTATCCTGCTCTGCACGGCCGCGACGCTCTGGCTGCTTTACCAAGTCAAAAAAGTCCTGCTCCTCATTATAGTCTCAGTATTCTTTTGCTATCTTATCGCGCCGCTTGTGAGGCTGTTCGAACAGCCGGTCTATATCGCGAGGCGCGAGTTTAAGCTCTCCAAGGGATGGGCGATCGCCGCCGCATACCTCGTTTTAGGGAGCGTGTTATTCATAGGACTCCAGATACTGGTTCCGGTTCTTGGCGATCAGCTCGCGCAGTTGGCCAAGAACATGCCTCAGTACGCCGCGAATACGACTAAATGGGTTCAGACTCGGCTTGATGACGCGAGCAGTTGGATGGCGCAACTGAAGATCCCGCGCGAATGGCGCGACCGCATCCTGAGCGAGTTCACGCGAGTTGCGCAGGAAAGCTCTCCCGAGATTGGGAGCGTCCTGTCCGGAGTATTCGACTCGATCACCTATCTTCTCTGGGTCATTCTCGTACCTATAATGTCTTTCTTCATGCTGAAGGACGGCGGCCAATTTCAGAAGACCGTGGTCTCACTGATGCCGAACGAACGGCTGAAAAGACGAGCTAATCGGCTCCTCAACGATGCAAGCGGGACGCTGGCTGCTTACGTTCGAGCGCAAATTACGGCGTGCCTTGTCGTCTGGGTGCTGGCAACGCTGTTCTTCGTCGCGATCGGGCATCACTACGGAATCGTGCTGGGAGCCATCTCCGCGCTGCTCGAGTTCATTCCGATGGTGGGGCCGCTCCTTGCAATCTCGATCGCCTTCGGCCTCAGCCTGACTATATCCTTCAAGACCGCGCTCGGGGTGTTGCTGGGACTGGGCGTACTCAGACTGGTTCAAGATTACGTCATCTATCCGCGCATAATCGGGCACGGCATAAAGATGCATCCACTCGTCGTAGTGCTTGCGATTTTGGCCGGGGCCGAAGTAGGCGGGGTGACCGGCGTCTTTCTGGCCATACCGGTAATCGGCCTCGCGATGGTTGCGTACCATCACTACACCGCTTACAACTCGACATTAGAGCAGGGAATAACAGCTTCCTTGCAAATTCCCCCTTCGCTTGATTCCAAGCCGGGGCTTTAACAACTCGCATGACAAAACAAATTGCCATAGCAGCGTCGAAGGGCGGCACCGGAAAAACGACCACCACCTGGAATCTCGGATTCGGATTGTCGCTGGCGGGAGCGCGCGTGCTGATGGTGGACTGCGATCCCCAGGACAATTTGCGCTTCATAGCGGGCCTGGAGGAGACGTCAAATACCCTCGCCGCCGGCATCGACGGACGTGAGATAAGCCCTGCGTCGGTGCGCGAGTCATTGTGGCTTCTGCCAAGCGGCGGCAGGCGCCTGATGCAATCGCTCGGAGCGGCCGACGGGCTGAAGTCGATTACAAACCCGCTCAGGCAAGTGCTCAAATCAAGAGTCGACGGAGAGAGCTTCGACTTCGTTCTCTTCGACTGCCCTCCGGAATTCGGAAAGGTTACGTCGGCGGCCGTGTCCGTTTCGGATTTTTTATTGATCCCCTGTGTATCGACGTGGCTGGGGCTGAGGTCGATCGAGCAGATGATCGAATTCGTCGACACTCACACGAGAGACGCCCGAATAGACAGCGAACGGACGGGCATAGTTTTGACCTTCTATACAACTCGTCGAGGCGGGCCTGAAGCTGTCAGACAGGAAGCGAAAAAGCTCTTCAAGAGCCGTGTTCTCAAGACGCTTGTTCGGGAACGAACGGAGCTCGATTACTCGCAAGAGGCGCATAAATCGGTCTTTGAATATTCGCCTTCGAGCGACGGCGCGGCGGACTATTCTTCTCTCGTGAAGGAAGTAATCAAGAAGCTCGAGTGAGCTTCTTACGCCTTCTTAAGCTGTAGTTCGCGGTGAATTGCTATTAGATCGCTCAAGAGAGCATATGCTGTTTGCTCGACCCCGGGGTTGGTCTCGATTACGGCCAGCTCGCCCATCAAATCGGTCTCTAGAATAAGCGCGTTGGTAGTGCCTCTCGCGGAGCCGAGAATCGAAGAGATGGCGACGGCTTCGGGTCCGACAGCCAGTTTCAAGCCTGAAGGCAGCATTTCCGCTCGAGCAACCAGCCTGATGAGCGCGCCCGTATCCGACGCATGCTTCAATTCCTTTGAGGTGATGTATCTGATCCCGCGTCTTTCCACGCTCCTGGGAGTTGCATCCGCGTTCATCAGGACATTCGCGAGCGCGACGATCTTCACCGCCGCATCCCAGCCGTCTATATCGTAATCGGCGTTTGCTTCCGCGACTCCAAGCTCCCTGGCTTCAGTAAGGCACTCCTCGAACAGGCGTCCACGTTCCATCCCCGTGAGAATATAGTTTGTAGTGCTGTTAAGCACCCCGGCGAGCCCGGTTACGCGCACAGCCGGCAAACAGGATTCAACCATGTTGAAGATGGGCGCTCCGTCCATAACCGTAGCTTCGAAGCGGAACGAGCACTTGACTTCACGTGCAAGCGTGGTCAGCTCCTTGTGAGCAAAAGCAATCGGACCCTTATTGGCGGTGACGACGCTCATTCGGCGAAGCAGCGCTTTTCTGATCCACTCCGTTGCAGGCTCTCCGTCGATAGGATTGAGCGGGGTCGTTTCGAACAGCACATCCGCGTCGCACATGGCGACCAACCCCGTTGTATCGACCGCATCGACGGCGCCCGGAAGGGTGTTCAATGCTTCGCCGCGTTCGACGGCCGCAAGCGCCTGCTTCAGATCGAAGCCTTCCGCGGAAACGATGCAGCCGTGCGCTCCGGTTGCTATTGCGTTTGTCTTTAACCGCAGGTCGAACTGGTCGGCTATCCGCGCTTCGCGTTCCGATATTATCCTCGCGAATGCCCTCGCGACGTTTCCAAACCCGAGGAAGCCAATTCTGAGTTCCATAGCCTCATTTCCTTGCCGTGAACAATACATCCCTCGCCGCTTGTATTGCCATTACACTTTGATAGAATCATGGCCGATGCGTGAGGTGGTTGGCCTCCCGATCCGGGCTCTCAGTCCAAATGTCCGGAGCGGGCCCGGCAAAGACGGCAAGAAAAAATTGCGCGGCTTTTCGTTTTTCTATACCGCGCGCTTACAACAGTGGAAACATAACGAAAGGATGAGGGATTTATGACCAAACGATTGATCGTTATTGCGATCTCATTGATGTCTATCGGAATGGCTGTCGCGTTCAGCGCGGCGCGAGCAAGCGTTCCGGCCAAGGACACCAAGATCACGGGTGAGGTGATCGATCTTCCTTGCTATGAAGGAAAGAACGGCGCCCGAGGCGAGGGGCACAAGAGCTGCGCGCTTACCTGCGCCAAGAAAGGCAGTCAACTTGCCATCGTCGAGAACGGCACCAACACCGTTTATTCGATCACGGGCTCTTATTCAGCCAACAAGAACGAAAAACTCATTTCGTTTGTAGCCGAGACCGTTGAAGCCAGCGGAGAGGTTAGCGAAAAGGACGGAAAGAAGTTCATAGAAATCAAATCCATCAAGAAGAGCAAGTAAGAAGAGCCGGGGCTCGCAAACCGGCGAACGAAAGAAGCGAGCGTGCGGGCGCCAATCTCGGTTCTACCGCTTTGGTTATTGGAACGGCTGAATACGAGGTTGCCGCCCGTACGCATCGCTGCCTTGCTTGCCGCCCTGCGCGGACTTCAAACCACTTCCACGGTGACTAGCCTCCACAAAGAGCCGCACAGAGCAATGATCGACGATCGCATCGAAATTGCTTCGACGCTCCCTTCGCGATTCTACACAGACGCTGAGCACCTGGCTCAGGAAAAGACAAGCATCTTCAATCGCACGTGGCAGCTTGTCGGACGACTGGCTCAAGTCGAAGAGCCCGGTTCGTACTTCACCGCGGATGTTGCCGGGGAGCCGATCGTCGTGGTTCGAGATCGCGGCGGGAACATTCGAGCCTTTTTCAATGTGTGCCGCCATCGCGCCGGCCCGGCTGCTTGCGGCGCGGGAATCGCTGCGTCATTTAAATGCGGATATCACGGCTGGACCTACAGTCTTGAAGGCAGATTGTTGGGCACGCCGGAGTTTGACGGTGTCGAATGCTTCAACAAGTCCGACTTCGGGCTTGTTCCAGTCGAAGCCGACGTTTGGGAGCAGTTCATCTTCGTAAGGTTGAACAACGGAAGGCAGCCCGGCCCATCCTTGCTTGAGTATCTCGAAGATATACCTTCGCGGGTTGAGGGCATTGGAATCGCCCGGATGTCCTTAATCGAGCGGCGCGACTACATCATAAATTGTAACTGGAAGGTCTACGTCGATAACTATCTGGAGGGCTATCACATTCCCATAGTCCATCCCGGGTTACACAGGGAGCTTGATTATTCGAAGTATCGCACTATTACTCACAGGTACTATTCGCTTCAGGACGCGCCGATTCGAACGAATGTGGATTCGTCGGAACGGCTCTACGTGCCGACCGATTCTCAGAACGAGAATTTTTACTTTTGGCTTTTTCCCAACCTGATGGTGAATATCAATCCGGATAACACTTCGACCAACCTGATAATACCGCTCGCGGCCGACAAGACTCTTACCGTGTTCGAATGGTTCGCTCACACATCCAAATCGAGTGAGGCCGCAAGTGAGACCGAGAAAAGGAATCGCGTAACGATAGCCTTCAGTGAGGAGATTCAGCAGGAGGACATCAGGATATGTGAGGCGGTTCAATCAGGCCTCGGCTCGATTTCGTACGACAGAGGCCGATACTCGGTAAAGCGCGAGAACGGCGTACACCACTTTCACAAACTCTGGAGCGAGTTCTTCGGCGAGAACTGATCATCACCAGCCTTTTCTTAATGTGGCGACGAAATCTATGTCGCGCCTTCAGGGCTCGAGGCGTGTGCTCGTGACCCTGGGCGACGCTCTACGCGCTTGACCCTGGCTATAAATCGCGGTCTTTAAGGCCTGCTGGGCGGCGCCTCAAGAAGCGGGCTTGAAGTACAACACGATTCCCGCCCCAAGCGCGACCAGAACGAAGCCCAGGTAGAGAATCGGGTTCGGCGAAGTTTTTGGCGGATGCTGATACATCGAGAAGAGCACGTTCACTATCGGAGCCCCGCCGAAGACCAGAGGCATCACGTATGTGGGTATGCCGCCTGATTTGAATGCATAAATAATGCAGATCGCGCCCAGCGCTCCGAGCACTCCACCTATCGTCGCCCAGGTAATGCCGCCGCCGTTGAATCCTTTCAGCTCGCCTTGCGCCCCAAGACTCGCCAGCGGAAACAGAATGCCAATTAAAAAGTAGGCTACGCCGACACACAAAAGCGCGCGCATAGGATTGTTGCCCAGTTCGACCTGGCCTCGATGCAACGTCGGACCATATAGCCCCCACGAAAGGGCGGCGCCCACCGCAAACAAGATCCACACCATAGACCTTTTTTTCTCCTTATTCATTTCTCATCCGTTAGGCGACGCGAAGTACTTATCGATCGCGCCTTGAAGCCGTCCCTGCTTCAATACGGCGCCGCTTGCCGGATCGAATGAGATCAGGAGCCCTCCGTCATTGACCATATACAGAACGCCTTTGTAGAGAAGCGTCGAAGGCACCTGAGGAACCGGCTTCTGATACTTCCATCGAATAGCGGTATCGGTCATATCGCCGCGGCCGCCCATCTTAATCGACAACAAGCCGTTCTCCGATGCCATCATTGCGCGGTAGGTAGCCCACTCTTTCCCGTCGAGCTTGCCGTCGCGATTGAGATCAAAAACCGCAAAATAGTCTTTCGATTTAATTCTCTCGTCCGGGCCTTCGTCCTGAGTGATGGTCCCATCCTTGTTGGTATCGAACTTCGCCAGTATTTCCTCGAACGGAGGTATCTTCACCTGCTTTCCCGGTTGGTTCTCAGGCATACCCCAGCCGTTTATGTACAGAGTATCCCCATTAAGTACCGCGATGGATTTCATCTCGCAGGCCAGCCCTCGCACCCACCAGATGCGCTCACCTGTTTCGCACGAATAGGCTGAAAGCTGAAATGACTCGGGAATGACGATCTGTGTGGGTCCGGAGGCGGCCTTATAGAGAATCGGCGTTGAATATCCCGATATCACTCCGGGCCGGTCGACTCTCCATTTCACTTTTCCAGAATCCTTGTCGACGGCCAGCAGAAAGGAGGTGCTGTCCTGATCGCAGGCAAGAACCAGTTTGTTCTCGATCAGAATCGGCGACGATCCGAACCCGAAGAAAATATTGAAAGGACCGAGCGGCATCTTCCATCGCTCTTTGCCGTGCTTGTCGAACGAGATTAATCCGAAATCCTGAAAGAACGCGTAGACGTTTTCGCCGTCCGTGACGGGGCTGGGAGATGATGGATTATTGGGCTTCAGCAGTCGGCCGCTGTGAGAACGAGGAACCTCGCGTTGCCACAGCATCTTTCCAGTCTTGCGATCAAGCGCAATCACGAAGAGCTTGTTCCCATCCGATCCGGTCAAGAAAATCTGGCTGCTCGAAAGCACCGGAGATGAATGGCCGCCCGGAATGCTCGTCTTCCAGAACATATTGCGGCCGGGTCCGAATTCGGCCGGCAATCCAGTGGTGGAGGAGATGCCTGTGCCGTTAGGACCGCGAAATTGAGACCAGTCCTCTCCAGGTGAAGCGACAACATTTAACGAGAGAATTGCTGCGGCTATGACGTAGCTCCAGAATTTATGAATAGACATATCATCCTCGTGTGCTGCTGATCGCGGCTTTGCGCCGCCGGTTCTGCCGGGCTCCGCTCATCATAGGCAAGCGGCGTCGTAATATCAATGAAGGGACACCGGCGGCGGAAACGAGCAGGGCGGGCCTTATTCTCCGGGGGCCTGGGCTCCGCGCCGCAACCACTCCCGATATACGCCATGCTTCCAGACTTGACCACGATGGAGCGAGGTCGCTACTCTGCTCGGGTCAAATTGATCGGCGGTGGATGGGGATCAAAGGACGGAATTGCGAACAAAGCGCCCGTCTATATTCTGCTCGAGGTTGTTGGTCTCTCAATAAGGCCATCGATTCATCTCACGAATAATTATTAAGGTCAGGCCGTGAAGTGAGGCCGGCGCTGTTTTAAGAAATCGATAACGGCTCAACAACCGGCGCGCGTCTTCCGGAGGTTCTTGAAATGAGGCATATCTCTTCCGCGATTTTTCTTATTTGCTTTATTCCGGCGCTGATCTTCGGCGCACAGACCACAAAACAGACCAAACAGGCCGATGCACAATCCAAGACGAAAGACGAAGTCGTTCGCATTTCGGTAACTCTGGTTCAGGTCGATGCGGTGGTCACCGACGCGAAGGGCCGTTTGGTAACCGATCTGAAGCCCGAAGACTTTGAAATCTCCGAAGACGGCCGCCCTCAACGGATCAGCAATTTCTCATATGTAGAAACCAGTTCCGCTCGCGCTCCTCAGGCCCGCCCCAGCCCAATCAAGAAGGAAAAGAGTAATGCCGCTTCGGTCAGGCCCTTGCCTCCGTCGCCGCCGGTCGTCTCGAAGCCGGAGAACATCAAGCGAACGATGGCGCTCGTTGTCGACGATCTCGGACTCTCGCTTGAAAGCCTGCTTCGAACCAAGACCGCCATCAAGAAATTCATCGACGAACAGATGCAGCCCGGCGATCTAGTCGCTTTGTTGCGAACCAGCGCCGGAATGGGGGCCATGCAAATGTTCACCGAAGACAAGCGCATACTTTACGCCGCGCTCGAACGCGTTCACTGGAGCCCTTATGGACGAGGCAAGGTCGGGATCTTCGATCAGATGGACAACACAACTACCGACGGGCAGCGCGAAGGGTTGCAGCGAGGCTCTCAGCTACGAGACAACTTCTTTTCCGTCGGAACCTTCGGCGCCTTGAGCTTCATCGTCCGCGGGCTCAAGGATCTTCCAGGGCGCAAGTCCGCGATTCTTTTCTCGGAGGGCTTCCGAATCTTCGTCAACGCCTCCCAAAACGAAAACCCCGCGGGAGGCCAGCAAACAAACGACCAATTGAAGTATTCCCTGAGACGGCTTACTGACCTTGCGAATCGCTCGTCGGTCGTGATCTACACGATAGACCCGCGGGGTCTTATTAACACCGAGGTGATTAACGCCGACGATGCGGTGACTGCGACGGATGTCGCTACACACGTCGCGGACATTACGCTGCGGGCCCGCGCGAATGAGATAAGAGAAACACAACAGGGCTTGCGGCATCTGGCGGAAGAAACCGGCGGCTTCGCGATCAGGAACTCGAACTTACTCGATAAGGCGTTGAGTCGAGTGCTTGACGATCAAAAGGGCTATTACCTGATCGGCTACACGCCTGAGGAAAATACCTTCAAGAAGAAATCAGGAGAGACTCAATTCCACAACATCAGCGTGAGAGTTAAGCGCGCGGGCCTTACCGCGCGCTATCGAACGGGATTCTTTGGAGTCGCCGACGAAGAAGCGCAGCCCGTCCGCCTTACCCGCCGATCGAGGCTGGCCGGCGCGCTGACTTCGCCCTTCAATTCCGGAGATATTCGAGTCAGGCTGACATCGCTTTTCAGCAATTCAGCGGCGAAAGGATCTTTCGTGCGCTCACTGCTTCACATTGACCTGCGCGACTTCACCTTTCGTGAAGAGCCGGGCGGATGGAAAACGGCTGTGATGGATATCGCCGCATATACCTATGACGATCAAGGACGGCAGGTCGATCAGATCAACAAGACATTTACGATTCGAGCGCGAGGCAAAGAGTACGCCGATTCATTGAGGGAAGGACTCGTGTACATTTTGAACTTGCCTCTCAAGAAGAGCGGTGGATTTCAGGTACGGGCCGCGGTCAGCGACGTCGAATCGGGCCGAGTCGGTTCGGCCAATCAATTCATAGAGACTCCCAACGTCGGCAAGGGGCAATTCGCGTTGTCAGGAATCGTAATCAGGGCCGATAAGACGGCGGGAACCATAGCCGGGGGTTCACCGGCAAAAGCGACAGCCGATGAGCGCGAGTCTGAGGGCGCGGAAGAAGGCGAATCCCAGAGCGGTCCCGCGGTCAGAAGATTCAAGCGGGGCACTCGATGCGATTACACTTTTCTGGCCTTCAATCCGATCATGAATAAGGCGTCCGGCAAACCGGATCTCCAGATACAGTTGACCGTGTTCGAGGACGGCAAGCCCGTGTACACCACGCCCAACGAGCCGTTTTCACCGGGCGACCAGAAAGACTCGCGAAGGCTCGCTTACGGCGGAAAGTTAGGACTCGGCGGACTGAAGCCCGGGCATTACGTATTGCAGATCGCCCTCACCGATAAGCTCGCGAGTCAAAAGCACAATATGGCGTATCAATGGATCGACTTCGAAATCGCGGATTGATACATTATGAGACCGGGGATGATCCAGGCAATCGAAGAATCTAACGATCTGAATTCCACCTCTAACATAGCTGCGCTTCGCTGCTCGAAACTCACGAAGCGATATAACGATGTGACCGCCGTCGACGGCATTGATCTCGAGGTGCGCAACGGCGAATGCTTCGGCCTGCTCGGTCCTAACGGCGCCGGCAAGACGACCACGGTTGAGATTCTAGAAGGCTTGACCCCGGCTGATGGAGGGCTCGTTGAAATCCTCGGGCAGTCCTGGGGCGCGGGCAACGATCACATGCTCCGGCAGCGATTGGGTGTACAGCTTCAGGAAACCCAGCTTGCGGATAAGCTCACGGTCGAAGAGACGGTGAGATTGTTCAGGAGCTTCTATACGCGCGGCCACTCCGTCGACGAGGTGATCGGATTGGTCGAGCTGGAGGAAAAGCGATCGGCGCGAGTAGGCAAGCTCTCCGGAGGACAGAAGCAGCGGCTCGCCGTAGCGTGCGCTCTCGTAAGCGATCCGGACATTCTCTTCCTGGATGAGCCGACCACCGGGCTCGATCCACAGGCGCGACTAAAGCTATGGGGCATTGTCGAGCATTTTGGCAAATCCGGCGGAACCACACTGCTCACGACGCATTATATGGAAGAAGCCACGCGGCTCTGCGATCGCGTGGCTATCATGGATCACGGTAAAGTGATCGCGCTCGGAACGCCGGCCGAGCTGATCGAGTCGCTTGAAGCGGATCAGATCGTTGAGTTGACTACGCGGGGCGAGCTGGAGAGTTCCACGTTCGAGCGGCTGGCCGGCGTTCGCGCGGTGCGAAAAAAAGAAAGCGTCCTGTCGTTGACTGTATCGGATATAGGGGCCGCGCTGCCTGCGCTTCTCGGCGAAATTACCCGCCAGAAGGCCGAGCTGGTTTCGTTGACCACGCACCAGGCCACGTTGGAAGACGTCTTCGTCAGCATGACAGGGAGGATGTTGCGCGATGGCTGAAGCCGGAGGAGAGTTCGCGACTACGGCAGCGGCTGCCAGAGAAAGAGGCGCAAGGCAGACACGGCCCGAGGGCCGATTGAGTCCGCTTGTGCAATTGACTCTATGCCGCACGCGTGAGTTCCTGCGCGAACCCGAAGCCGTGTTCTGGGTGTTTATATTCCCGATGCTGCTGGCGTGCGCGCTCGGAATAGCATTCCGAAATACGGCTCCGGACAAGGCTCGCGTGGCAATCGAGACATCCGAATCGGCTGCCGGCTCACAGCGACAGGGAAATACGCTCGGCGCCGACGAGACGGCTCGCGCTCTGAATCAATCCTCAAGTGTCGCCGCGGAAGTGATGACCTCGGAAAAGGCGGCCCAGGCGCTGAGAACCGGCCGCGTCGATCTCGTCGTTCGCCAGTCCGCCGGCGGGTTCGAATACAGGTTCGATCCAACGAGGCCTGAAAGCAGAATGGCTCGGCTCACGGCTGACGATTCGATTCAGAGAGCGATGGGGCGTACCGATTCGGTTGCGATCAAAGACGAGCGAGTGACCGAGCCCGGCGCTCGCTATATAGATTTTCTTATTCCGGGCCTGATCGGAATGAATTTGATGGGCAGCGGAATGTGGGGTCTGGGCTTTGCAGTGGTTCAGGCTCGCAACCGAAAGCTGCTCAAGCGGCTTGCCGCAACCCCGATGCGCCGCTCTCATTACTTGCTCTCATTCATGTTTTCGCGCTTGTTGTTTCTCGTGTTTGAAGTGGTCGCGGTAGTCGTCTTTGCGTGGTTGGTATTCGGCGTCGCGGTGCGAGGCTCGGTCATAAATCTGGCCATAATCGCGCTGATCGGAGCGATGGCGTTCGCCGGCCTCGGCCTTCTAGTGGCTTCGAGACCAAAGACTATTGAAGGGGTGTCGGGCTTAATGAATCTGGTTATGCTGCCGATGTGGCTGCTGTCGGGCACCTTTTTCTCGTCGGCGCGATTCCCTGCGTTTCTTCAGCCTTTGATAAGAGCGCTGCCGTTGACCGCGCTGAACGATTCGCTCAGGGCGGTGATAAATGAAGGAGCGCCGCTGTCGGTCAGCGCGACTGCTCTGATTATACTGATCGCATGGAGCGGCGTTAGTTTCATGGTTGCTTTGAGGCTATTCCGATGGCAATAGAACCAATGACGGTTGCGGTAAACCCGAGCGAGAACGTGACCGCTGTCATATACAAAGCCGAGAGCAGCCTGGCCGGAGTCACTCTGGTGCTCGGTCACGGAGCCGGAGCGAATCAAACCCATCCCTTTATGGTGACGTTTTCGGAGGGCCTGGCAGCGCGCGGAATCGACGCCGTCACATTCAACTTTTCGTACACGGAGCATCACCGAAAGGTTCCGGATCGAGGCGATAAACTTGAAGCGTGCTATCGAGCCGTCATAGCCGCCGTCGCGGAGCATCCCGCTTTAAGATCGAACCGGCTCTTTATCGGCGGTAAATCGATGGGCGGGCGCATAGCTTCGCAGGTTGCGGCCGAAGGCGGCGAAGGCTTGCGGGGCCTCGTTTTTCTCGGATACCCTCTGCATCCTCCTGGCAAGCTCGATCAGCTTCGATCGAAGCATCTGCCGAAGATAAAGCTGCCAATGCTCTTCTTACAGGGGACGCGCGATTCGTTTGGAACTCCGGTCGAATTGGAGCCGATCATCCGCAACCTCACGCCGATTCCCGACATTTACAAAATCGAGGGCGGCGACCATTCGTTCAAGACGCCCAAGAAGCAGGGATTGTCTCAGGATGAGGTGTACACGCTTGCTCTTGACGCGATAGCGGCCTGGTTGAAGTAACTTGGAATCCGCGGACTGAATCCCTCATGGCCTTGCTATAAACTGGTCGAGAATTTTCTCGCGCCCTCTTCGTGATGCTGGGTCAGATAAGCGTCAAAGATCATAGCGACATTTCTAATGAAGATTCGCCCGAGGCCTTCGACCTCTACTCGGTCTCGTTCGAGCCGCACCAATTGGTCCTGTTCCAGCTCGCGAAGCCTGTTCAGCTCAGTCGCAAAAAACTCATCGAAGTTTATCCCGAATTCGTCTTCGACCTCGCCTTTCAAAACTACGCAATGACACAGAATTCGATTGATCACCGACCGCCGAAGCTTGTCTTCATCGCTGACTCGAAAACCGCGCATAGTAGGCCAGCGTCCCGAATCTATTGCTTCGTAATAGCCGGTGAGATCGCGCGAGTTCTGCGCGTATACATTGTCGAGGCCGCTTATCGCGCTGACCCCCATTCCATATAGCTCGCAGCCGCGTCGAGTTGTGTACCCCTGAAAATTTCTGTGTAGAGTGCGCTCATCCTGGGCCCTGGATATCTCGTCCTTCGGAAGCGCGAAATGATCCAGGCCGATATATCTATAGCCGGCTTCCGTAAGCTTCTCGATCGCGCGGCTGAAAATCCGAAACTTCTCGACGCCGTCCGGGAGGTGCTTCTCGAAGCTGCCCTGCTGCTTCTTCATCCATGGAACGTGCGCATAGCTGAACACCGCGATGCGATCCGGCGCCAGGCCGATCACCTTGTCTACCGTATCGGCAAACGTATCGACCGTCTGGTGGGGCAGGCCATAGATGAGATCGATGTTTATGCTCTCGAAGCCGAGGCCGCGAGAGAACTCGACCAGTCTTTCGGTTGCATCGACCGATTGAATGCGGTGAATGGTCTTCTGAACCAGAGAATCGAAATCCTGAATGCCCATGCTTATTCGATTGAAGCCCATCCGGCGCATCGTTCGCAGATGATCGTCGGTAGTGACTCGCGGATCGACTTCAACACCGATCTCCGCCGTATCCGATATCGAGAAACGGCTCCGAATATGCGAGAACAGCGACTCGATTTGATCCGGAGACAGATAGGTCGGCGTACCTCCGCCCCAGTGTATTTGCTCGACCGGCCGCTCGGACGACACTTCGTACCCCACGGAGTCGATCTCTTGTTTCAGCCGCTCCAGGTACGGAGCCGCCGCTTCGTGGTTCTTGTTTATTACGACGTTGCAGCCGCAGTACAGGCACAGCGACTCGCAAAATGGAATGTGGAAGTAGAGCGAGATCGGAGCGGCAGGCCGTCTGGCGTTGGCTTGCTGAAAAGCCTGGCGCAAGTCTGTTTCGCGAAAGCCCTCATCCCACTCAGGCGCGGTAGGATAACTCGTGTAGCGAGGCGCCGGCTGGTTGTAATTACGCAGCAGATCGGGAGAAATTCGCAGCGACCTCCCGTCAATCAATAGCTCCAACGTCGTATTTGTGTTCATAGCGGCCTTTTTTCGAGGAACCAGTTCAATTTTCAACGAAGAGCAAACCGTGATAGTGCAACAGCCGCGCCATTGGCTCTACGGGCGAATAGGGGATGACGCATTCATTCGGCGTTCATTGCGTTCATTGACTCGCGTCGGTAGGGCGGCAGATAATCTCGGGCGTTGAAGAATATCCGAATTGATTAACGGCGGACGACTACCATGTTCGCATCTGAATCTGAACAACTCCGTGCGGGCGAGCACGCACGGGAGCTGTAGTCCCCATCCGGACGCTTTTTTCTTCGATCTTCAATCCAGGCGCGAATGCCAATAAGAGAGACTGCATCCCCGCGAATTCTTTCAGCGCATCCAGATTCTTCGACCCGCGGGTTTTTGACCGGGGCGCACGCGCCTGCCGCGAAACGAATTCCAATCTCATAAAACAAAATGAGAAGATGACGGCTGGAGGGCGCCGCATTGGAAAACATGAAGTTCTGGCTCGGCCGCGTTAAAGAACTGCTCGAGTATCCGATCCTCAGGCTCGGCTCGTCTGAGATTACGCTGTGGAGCGTGATTTATTTTGGCGCGCTGCTGCTCGTTCTCGTATTCATCGCCGGCAAATTGAGAAAGCTGCTGGTGTCGCGAGTCCTGGCTCACAGCAAGCTTGATGTCGGCGCTCGCCAGGCTGTCGGAGCCATTGCGCGTTATATCTTTCTCTTCATTGGCCTGCTGATAATTGTTCAAACTGTTGGGATCAATCTCACTACGCTGAATGTCATAGCGGGCGCGGTCAGTATCGGAGTCGGGTTCGGTCTCCAGAACGTCGTGAGCAATTTCATCAGCGGGCTGATCATTCTTTTCGAGCGGCCCATCAAGATCGGCGATCGCATTGAAGTCGGCCGCGTCGAAGGCGACGTTGTGGCGATCGGAGCCCGAAGCACCACGATTGTCACCAATGACAATATCGCCATCATCGTGCCGAACTCGAAGTTCATAACCGAGAGCGTGGTCAACTGGAAGTACACCGATCCAACGGTGAGGTTCAAAGTCCCGGTGGGGGTCGCGTATGGAACCGACACGAAGCTGGTTGAAAGGGTGCTGCTGGAAGCGGCCGGCGAAAATCCCGACGTTCTTGCGGATCCGCCTCCCAGCGTTCGCTTTATCGCCTTTGGAGACAGCGCTCTGCAATTCGAGCTTCAAGCCTGGAGCACGACGCTCGTGAATAATAAATGGAGGTTGATCAGCGCGCTGAATTTCGCGATCTACGACAAGTTCAACCAGAACAATATCGAAATACCGTTTCCCCAGCGAGAGATTCGTCTACGAAGCGAATCCGCGGATTTGAGTCGAACGCGGGAGGAAGGGGTTGCGTCGTGACGATGGCGGCAAGAATCACTGACTGTTGAGAGAGGCCCGTTTACTGGATAGAAGTAGGGCGGGAGAGGCGCCCGCCCATTAATTCGAGAGAATCTGTTAGAGCTGAAAATGGCTCTCACCGCCTATTAGAGCCTGATAACCTTCGATTCGAATTCAGGCAGGCCGAGTTTGCGAGTAACGTTCCTGGTATCGATGATCAGCGGGGCCAGCCTGACTACTCGGCCGTAATCGATTGCGGTGTGATCGGTAATGATCAAGGCGCAATCGCAGTTCTTCAAGGCCTCATCGGTCAGCTCGACTCCGCTCAGCACGCCCTTTCCATCGAGCCTCATCTCGGGTATGAACGGATCGTGATAGCTTACTTCGGCGCCCTTGCCGAGCAACTGCTCGACGACTCCAAGCGCAGGCGATTCGCGAACGTCGTTGATGTCTCGCTTGTATGCGACTCCAAGCACGAGCACCCGAGAGCCCTTAAGCGGCTTGCGATGATCGTTGAGCGCGTCCTGTGTCAACGAAACGACGTGCTGCGGCATATGCGAGTTGACTTCTTCAGCAAGGCCGATGAATCTCGCCTCGAATCCGTGCAGCCGGGCTTTCCAGGAGAGGTAATGCGGGTCAAGCGGTATGCAATGTCCGCCGATGCCCGGACCCGGATAGAAGGCCATGAAGCCGAACGGCTTGGTCGCGGCAGCCTGAATCACTTCCCACGAATCGATGCCTAGGTGATAACAGAGCTGGGCCATTTCATTCACGAGCCCGATGTTCACGGAGCGAAACGTGTTCTCTAGTAGCTTAGCGGTCTCGGCCACCCGCGCGCTCGAGACCTTGTGAACGCGCTCGACTATCGTTTGATAGAGGGCCGAAGCCACCTCCATGGATATCTGCGACACCCCGCCCACTACCTTTGGGATGTTGAAAGTCTGATACTTGCCGTTGCCGGGGTCGACCCGTTCAGGCGAGAACGCCAGATAGAAATCCTCGTCGAGTTTCAATTCGCTGTCCTTGAGCATCGGCAGAAGCACTTCGTCGGTTGTTCCCGGATACGTGGTAGATTCGAGTATGACAAGCTGCGGCGAGTGAAGGTTCTCTCGCACTCGTTCGGCGGCGGCGAGTATATAGGATATATCCGGTTCCTTGGTCTTTCGCAGCGGCGTAGGCACGCAGATGACCACGGCGTCCGTCGTGCGCAGCTTCGAGAAGTCGCCCGTAGCGGATAGCTTTTTATGCTCGACAAGAGTGCGGATGCCTTCCGTTGAAACATCCGGTATGTAGGATGTGCCGCTGTTGATCGCGGCGATGCGCGATTCGTCCACCTCGAAGCCTATGCTGTCGAACCCGCCCCGCGCGAACTCGACCAGCAAGGGCAGGCCCACGTAGCCGAGTCCGATCACTCCAATGACTGCTTTCCGCTCGATTATCTTGCTCAATAACTCTGCGCTCATTGTTCGCATTTCCCTCTGAGTTGATTTGGTTGGAACGAATTGCCGAGGTAAATAATTTATCACGAAAGCGCCGCCGCGGCGCTATTTCTTCCTATACGGGTCTAATTCAACAGGCCGAGCCAATCACTCTCGCGTCAACTGGCGGTACTTGATTCGATGCGGCTGATCCGCGTCGGCGCCCAGTCTCGCTTTTCGATCCGCTTCGTACTCAGTGTAGTTTCCGTCAAACCAGATCACGCGGCTGTCGCCCTCAAAGGCAAGAATGTGTGTGGCGATGCGGTCGAGAAACCAGCGATCGTGACTTATTACCACGGCGCAGCCGGCGAAGTTCTCAAGAGCTTCTTCGAGCGCACGCATCGTGTTTACGTCGAGGTCGTTCGTAGGCTCGTCCAGCAGCAATACGTTCGCGCCTTCCTTGAGCATCTTCGCGAGATGCACCCGGTTTCTCTCGCCTCCGGAGAGCAACCCGACCTTCTTTTGCTGATCAGATCCGGAAAAGTTGAACCGCGCAACATAGGCTCGCGAGTTCACCTCACGCGACCCGAGTTGAATCGTATCGCTGGAATCGGAGATCTCCTGCCAGATTGTCTTGTTTGCATCGAGCACGTCGCGGCTTTGATCCACGTAAGCGAGCTTCACGGTTTCGCCGATGCGAATGGTCCCGCTGTCCGGTTCTTCCTGGCCGGTTATCATTCGAAAGAGAGTCGTTTTTCCGGCGCCGTTTGGACCAATTACTCCGACAATGCCTCCTCGCGGGAGCGAAAAAGTCATATCGTCTACGAGCAGGTTGTCGCCATAGCCCTTTTTGACCTTGGTGGAGTCTATCACTACGTCGCCGAGCCGCGGGCCGGGCGGTATGTAGATCTCAAGCTCACGTCCTCGCTTCTCGCTCTCCTGGCTGAGCAGCGCTTCGTATGAATTGATCCTCGCTTTTGCTTTTGCGTGGCGGCCCTTGGGCGACATGCGAATCCATTCGAGCTCGCGCTGAAGCGTCCTCTGCCGTTCGCTTTCACTCTTCTCCTGCTGCGCAAGCCTCATCTGTTTTTGCTCCAGCCAGGATGAGTAGTTGCCTTGCCAGGGTATGCCCTTGCCGTTGTCGAGCTCGAGTATCCAGCCGGCTGCGTTGTCGAGAAAATAGCGATCGTGCGTGACGGCGATGACGGTGCCGGGGTATTGCTGAAGGTGTTGTTCGAGCCATCCTACGGATTCCGCATCGAGGTGATTGGTAGGCTCGTCGAGCAGGAGGATATCGGGCTGCTTCAACAGCAGCCGGCAGAGCGCCACTCGGCGGCGCTCGCCGCCCGATAGTATATTCACCGGTGTATCGCCCGGCGGACAACGCAGCGCATCCATCGCCATTTCGAGCCGGCTGTCGAGATCCCACGCCCCAAGCGAATCGAGCCGCTCCTGAACTTCGCCTTGCTTCTCGAGAAGCGCGGTCATCTCATCGTCGGATAGAGGCTCACCGAATCGCTCGTTGATAGCTTCGAACTCTTTCAACAGGTCGACGGTCCCCTGGGCGCCCTCCTCGACGATCTCGCGAACAGTCCTGGATTCGTCGAGCCTCGGCTCTTGTTCCAGAAAGCCGATTGAGAAGCCTGAAGAGATTGCGGTCTCGCCGACAAATTCTTTATCAACGCCGGCGATAATTCTAAGCAGCGAACTCTTGCCCGACCCGTTGAGGCCGATAACGCCGATCTTGGCGCCATAAAAATAGGATAGATAGATGTCTTTAAGGACGGGTTTCTTGTCGTAGTACTTGCCTACGCCCACCATCGAATAGATTACTTTGTTTGGTTCCGAGCTCACATAGTCTCCGTTCTTATTGATCTGGCAATCGACTATGTTAACAACTGAGGGTTAGGGGCGAAAGCCGGACATTGATCGCGGCAGTCAAGACTAGACACGCCCTGACGCCATAAACTATGGTGTGGCGGTTATGAAGAGAATAATGAATGTCGCGGCTCTCGCCGTGCTGCTAGTCGGGTCGTGGTCTGTCCCAACCGCCGCGCCTCGTTTCAGATTTAAGATTCGAACCATCACCGCGGGCGTCAATCTGAAGAGCACCGGAGATACGGCAACCATCAAATCCGCGATCGAGTTTTTGGATCGAGCAAAAAAGAAGTTTGAAGATGCGGGCTATGAGATCGAGACCACTCGTATAGCTGCCCAGCCGCTGCCTCAGTATCTCGGCTCGACTTCCCGAACCGCCGCTCTCGAAGACTTGAAGAGTTTGGATCGCGAAGTCGGCGCAAAGAACGTAATTCTTAATATTGGTCCTGTTCTTACGGAGAATCGCTACGATCCGGATCTGGCCGCGTGGGCCGCGCGGCTTGTACAAGAGACAAAGAACATTAACTTCAGCGTAACCGTAGCCTCGGCGGAGGGCATATATCGCGAAGCCGCGAAGACCGCTTCGGAAGTCATAGTCGCGCTGTCGAGAGCGAAAGAGGGAGGCGTAGGAAATTTCCGCTTCACTGCGTCGGCCAACATTCCTCCGGGCTCGCCCTTCTTTCCCGCCGGCTACCATCAAGGCCAACCCGATTTTGCTATCGGCTGCGAAACGCCGAACCTATTGAAGGACGCATTCACAGGCAGCGCCGGGATTGATGACGCAAAGATTCGGCTCAAGGCGCTTCTTGAAAAAGAACTGACGCCTGTCGAAAAGATCGCCGTTGCGATATCGAAGGACGAGAAACGCGTCTACTCCGGCATAGACGTCTCACCGGCTCCGCTCAAGGGCGCAAGCATAGGCGAGGCAATAGAGGCCCTCACCCATAAGCCGTTCGGAAGCGCCGGTACCCTGGAAGCATGCGCCGCGATAACGGATGTCCTGCATAACTTGAATGTGAAGCGATGCGGTTATTCGGGATTGATGCTGCCCGTGCTCGAAGATCCGATATTGGCGCAACGAGCTTCGGAAGGACGCTATGGAATACGCGAGCTCTTGCTGTATTCGAGCGTCTGCGGCACGGGCCTTGACGTAGTGCCGCTCCCCGGCGCCATTTCCGCGGACGAAATGGCAAGGCTCATTCGGGATGTAGCGGCATTGTCGGTGAAGCTTCACAAGCCTTTGTCCGCGCGCTTATTTCCAATACCAGGAAAGAGAGCCGGCGACCGGGCTGAATTCAACGACCCTTTTCTAAATAACTCAGTAGTGATGAAACTCGATTGAAGTCGGAACAGATCGCACGCATCAAATGTTGACTCTCTGTATTCGAATGAGTCCGGAATTCAATCGAGCCAACAGCCGTTGGTCGTGCAGTCTTTTCGGTACGCCAACTCAGTGTACTAAACGCCAGGGACGGGTTATGCGAATTGATCTATGAGTTTCCGATAGTACCTCTATATCGATCTTGAACGCCGCGGGCGGAACGTAATTCAGGCGCTCGGCCCATTCAATGACGATTACAGCGTGCTCCTGATCCAGTATCTCGTCCAATCCGAGATCGAAGGAGGCTGCAACGTCGAGCCTGTAGAGATCGATATGATAGAGCCGCATCCTCCCTTCACGAATGTTGATCAACGTAAAGGTAGGGCTCGTAATCTCGGAAGGATCGATGCCAAGGCCCGCGGCGAGGCCCTTGGCAAAGAGTGTCTTACCGGCGCCGAGTTCTCCGCTCAAAAGCAGAACCGAGGTCTCTCGGAGTTGCTCTCCAATTTGCCGCCCTACTTCAAATGTATCTCCAGGAGCACTGGTTATGATTTCTTCACCAAGTCGGTCGGTGAGCGAGGGGTCGGAATCAGGCGGAGAATCGTTCATCGGGAGCGCTCCGCATCGCCGCCGGCTCTGATAAAGGCCTCTCCAAAATTAGCCGTTATATCGGAGGCGATCATCGCTCGAGTGCCTTTGCTCGAAAGGGCGATGTCGCCCGCAAGCCCGTGCAGATATACCGCGGCGATTGCCGCGCCGAGAGGATCGTCTTTTTTCTGGGCCAACAATCCCGCGATCAGACCGGTAAGTACGTCGCCCGTGCCTCCTGTCGCCATGCCGGAATTGCCGGTTGGGTTGACATAGACCTCTCCATCGGGGGCCGCGATAAGGGTTCGGCTTCCCTTCAGCACTACTATGAGACTGTGTTGAGTCGCGAATTCACGCGCAAGCTCTACGCGATTTCGCAGCACCGCGGCGATCGGACGTCCAACCAGCCGCGCCATCTCACCAGGATGCGGCGTCAGGATGAGCGGAAGCTCGGGGCTGCCTCTTAGATCCGGGCCCCAGGGAGCCAGCGAATTCAGTCCGTCAGCGTCGATTATCATCGGCCGGACTCGCTTTGAAGTCGCCTCGCGCACGAAGGCCCTGGTTGCCTCTTCTGTCGACCCGAGACCGGGGCCGATCGCTACAACATCGCGCTCGAAGCTTAGCTCGAACGCGCGTTCGGAGGCGTCGTTGGAAACGCAGCCGAAGGCGGTTTCCTGAAGAGCTTCGGTCATGCATTCGATCATCAAATGGGACGCCACTGTATACTGCGACGACTCCGCGGTTGCCACGGTCACCAGGCCCGCTCCCGCTCTCAACGCCGCCGCGCCTGCGAGGCACGCGGCGCCCGTTTTGCCGCGCGAACCGGCAATGAGCAGGACCTTGCCGGCCTCTCCCTTGTTGGCGTGAGGCCCGCGTCGCGAGCCGGCGAGCCATCGCGTTATGTCGCGTTCTTCTATGAGACTGAGCTGCGAGCCGGACGACGCCGGCAGAACGTTGGGTGAGCCGATATAGGCTACCTGAAGCTCACCGGTGAAATCTGATGCGGACGGTAATATGTTTCCGACCTTGGGAGCGGTGAACGAAACGGTGAGGCCCGCTTTCACCGCCGGGCCGATCGGATCAGCAACATCGGAGGCGATACCTGACGGTATATCGACCGAAACGACCGACGATCTCTCGGCCTTCTCGTTGAGGAATGAGATCGCTTCCTCGAATATTCCCGCCGCGGGCCGCGTGAGCCCGGTACCGAATATCGCATCGATATATAGATCATACGGGCCGGCCGCGGCTTCTCGCGCAAGGCTTTCGGAGCTTTCGATCTCGACAAGACGAAGGTTCGAATCGGTTTCGGCAATTGCCCTGATGACTTCGAAGTAGCTCTTTGCATCGCCTTGAGTATCTTCAACGCGGCACAACAGCAGCACGTCGACGCGGGCGCGTTTGATCGTCAACTGCCTTGCGATAGCCGCGCCGTCGCCTCCGTTGTTGCCGCGGCCGCATAGTATCAACACTCGTTTAGACGCGACCGATCCGTATTTGCGCTCGACTTCTTCCACCGTGCGGGCGGCGGCGTTTTCCATCAAGAGCATGCTCGGAACGCCGAAGCGCTCCGTAGTCAGGCGGTCTACTTCGCGCATTTGCGCCGCGGTCAGAACTTTCATCGGACGTATTATGTCAAAGCCGGGAGCGGTTGAATATCTAAAACCCTGAGTGCTTCTGATGACTCATTCGATGACGAGATTAAGCCACGGATCGACCTTGACCGTTAGAGTATCCGGGATAAGAGTCGTGGAGCTGTATTCGGTTATTATTGCCGGGCCTTTGAAAGCCGCGCCCGTCGTTAGCTGATCACGAGCGAAAACCGGGCACGACACTTTTTTTCCGGAGAGGGTGACTTGCGCTAAGAACTCGGGACGGGGCTTGTATCTCTCGGCTGAACGAACCCGGCGGATCATGGGTTTCTGAGTGATTCCAGTCGCGCGCAGCTTCACGCTGACTATTTCGGCGGGACGAGCCTCATCCGCGTAGCCGAACCGCTCGCGGTGAGCTTCATGAAAAGCAGCGGCGAAACGCCGCCCCCACGGAATAGTAATTTCGAAGGACTGGCCTACATAACGCATGGCGATTGATCTCGCGGACCGCGTCTGATTGTCTATCGCGCGGTTTCCGCCGGTATTTCCGAAGCCTTCCATTGCGAGCTCCCTGGTTGCCTCACTCTCAAGCGCAGCGAATTCCTTTTCGAGTGTATGTTCCAGATCCGATGCATTGAGCCTGCGCAGCTTGATCATCACGGTGCGAGAGTAGTCTTTTACGACGTCTCCTAGGAGAACGCCGAGGGCCGAAAGAGTTCCGGGCGAAGCGGGCACGAGAACCCGAGGCGCCCGGAGCGCCGCGGCGAGCTCACATACATGAAGCCCGCCGGCGCCTCCAAAGCTCACCAGAGTAAACAATCTCGGATCTTGACCTCTTTCAATTGAGACCGCGCGAAGCGCCCGCTCCATGTTTGCGTTGGCCACCGCAACGACGCCGAGAGCCGCCTGCTCAGCGGAGATCTTTTTATGGCTGAAGGAGGACATTTTTTGGGCGAGCTCACTGAGGTAACGACGCGCGCGTTCCAGGTCGAGCTTCATCTCTCCCCCAAGAAGCGATGCGCCGGGCAGCCGGCCCAGAACAAGATTGGCGTCGGTTACCGTGACCTCCTCCCCCTTGCCATAGCAGGCGGGGCCCGGATCGGCGCCCGCGGATTCGGGACCAACCCGCAACGCACCGGCTTCATCTACGCGAGCTATGGATCCCCCCCCCGCCCCCACCGTGTGAATGTCAATGACGGGAACTGCAACCGGCAAACCGGCTACTGTAGCTTCGTTGGTGGTGCTTGCATTTCCCCGGCACAGAGCCGCGTCGGTCGAGGTGCCTCCCATATCGAAAGTTATGATGTTGTCGATGCCGGCGAGAGCAGAGACGCGCAATGCGCCTACGACACCGCCTGCCGGCCCCGAGAGAATCGCTCGCACGGGCTCGGCTGCCGCGGTTGAAGCTGACACCGAACCTCCATTCGATTGCATGACCCTGAGAGTCCAGCCCTTGTCGGCGGATTTCCGTGAGCTTATCTCATTGCCGGCGTCGGACGATGTTCCGTCGATTCGCGCTTCCAGTCCTTCTTGAAGAGCGCCAAGATATTTCGACATCAGCGGGATGAGGTACGCGTTGATGACCACGGTCGACGTGCGTTCATACTCTCGAAATTCGGGCAGAATTTGATGAGACAACGAGAGCGGTAGACCGGTCCGAGCAAGCACGCGCTCTATTTCAAGCTCGTGAGCCGGGTTGGCAAAAGAGAAGAGCAGGCAGACCGCGATTGATTCAACACGAGCTTCGACCAGTTGTTCAGCTATGGTCTCGAGTGAGCCGCCATCCAGTTTCTTGCTCACGGAGCCATCCGGAGCGATGCGCTCCGCGATCCCGAATCGAAGCTCCCTGGGAACAAGGGGCGGGTTGCGTTTAACAAGCAGATTGTAGATCTCGGGCCGCGCCTGCCGGCCTATCTCGATTACGTCCTCGAATCCCTCGGTAGTCACCAGAGCGGTACGCGCGCCTTTACGTTGCAGCAGCGCGTTGGTAGCCACGGTCGTGCCGTGCACCAGCTCGACCCCGGAAACTTCGCCGTTGTTTCCTTTTCGGGGTGATGTCGATTGGGCTCCCGTATCCGAGAATGCACGAGCCACGCCCTCGAGAATAGCGTCAGCGGGGTTGGCGGGCGTGGAGGGCAGCTTGAATGAAAAGACCTTCCCGTCGTGCGCAACGACGAAGTCGGTAAACGTGCCTCCGGTGTCGATTCCTATTCGAAGATTGCGGATGGTTCTATTCCTTCCCGAATCGGTATGGGCTTTCACGGTCTTCGCCAAAAGCTCACCTCCTGTCGACGCAACCCTCGCTCAGAGATATGGCGCGTATCGTTGAGAGGGGTTGGCAGCGATGCGGCAGGGACGCCTGCCCCTACTTGATTTGCGGAATCACTGTGAAACGGCGCCTCGTCTTACCCTCTAACTTACTTCAAGCCTTTGAAATTCCCATCAGCTCACAACTGCAAGCGGGATGATCTTTGAATCATCAATACATCGGCGAGCGGTAATCCATCCGCGAGCCGCTGTGTTCGCGAGCCTCCGGTATTTCAAAAACCGGCGCCGCAACGCTGCTGTCGGCCCCCGCCGACCTCAGCTACGGCGACTCCGCTGCAGTGGAAGAGGGTCAGGAACATGCGAGGCGACATCATACCGTCCGGCTCTTCAGAAGACCAGCAAGGCAGTAACGGCCGTCTGGTGTATGGCGAGCTCAGGGTCTCGGCCAGCCGATGGAGACAGATGCAGCGGAGACACATCCAGGTCACAGAGCTCGGCCTATGGTTAGGCTGCGGTTGTATACATGAATAGATGATGGCGAATGCTTCGTTCCGCGCAGCCGTTGGGCCGACTCGTCTTGCGCCCTTGACCTTAATTTATCGGAGCGAAAATAGTCATCGGGTTAATGCGGATCGGCTCTCCAAAGAACGATGTCTTTTGAAGGGAAAGATCGCTGCGGTCGAATCCTTGTAAAGAATGACGCACTGAATTAGCATTCAATGGTATGCTGGAGGGCAATATGATAAATCTGGACGATATTCAGTCTTTGACGGATTTCAAACGCAATACGGCTAAGTACCTCAAAAAAATGAAAAGGAGCAAGGGCCCAGTCGTGTTGACGGTGAACGGACGAGCGGAGATCGTTGTGCAAGACGCGAAAGCTTATCAAGAGATGCTCGAACGTGTTGAAAGAGCGGAAACGGCGGCTGCTCTCAGGCAAGGCATAAACGAGTTTGAAAGAGGCGAAGGACGGCCGGCGCGAGAGGCGCTAGAGAGGCTTCGGCGCAAGCATGGCATATCGCGTTGATATCTCGCCGTCCGCTCTACAAGATGCCGAAGATGCGTATCTTTGGATCAAGAGACGCAATCCCAGCCGGGCAGGGGCCTGGTATGAAGGATTGCTTGATGCTATCTATGGGCTGGAACAGTTCCCAACCCGTTGTCCTCCGGCTATTTTATAGTCGGCCTTTCAGGCCTACATACCGACAAAGCCGTCGCTCCCAACGACGTCCAAACTTCAGGGCCCGCTCATCGACGGATAAGCGGGCCCTCAGCTCTATCAAAGCGACGTCTTACACGTCGTAGTACATGGAAAACTCGAGAGGGTGGGGTCTCATCCGCACCGGGTTAATCTCTCGCTCCCGTTTATACTCGATCCAACGGCGAATGAACGCTTCCGTGAACACATCGCCTTTTAACAGAAAAGAGTGGTCGGCTTCGAGCGCGGCAAGCGATGCATCGAGAGATCCGGGAAGACTCGGCACCTCCGCCAACTCCTCCGGCGGGAGATCATAGATGTCCTTGTCAAGCGGACTGCCCGGATCAAGTCGATTTTGGATGCCGTCGAGACCGGCCATCAGCATAGCTGAAAACGTGATATAGGGATTGCAGGAGGGGTCCGGGAACCTCACTTCGAGCCGCTTCGCTTTAGGGCTCGGCGAATATGTCGGAATACGAACCGCCGCCGATCGATTGCGCTGCGAGTAGGCGAGGTTGACCGGCGCTTCGAATCCCGGCACCAGCCGTTTGTAGCTATTGGTCGTCGGCGCCGCGAACGCCGCTATGGCAGGCGCGTGTTTCAATATGCCGCCGATGTAGTGCAACGCTGTTTCGGAGAGGTTCGCGTAGCCGTCCCCATAGAAGAGAGGCTTTTCGCCTTTCCACAGCGACTGATGGCAGTGCATCCCGTTGCCGTTATCGCCAAAGAGCGGCTTGGGCATGAATGTAGCGCTCTTGCCGTGGCGGATAGCAGTGTTCTTGACCGTGTACTTGAAAATCATCAGATTGTCGGCAGTTCCGAGCATGGTCGCGAACCTGAAGTCGATCTCGCACTGGCCGCCGGTCGCGACTTCGTGATGATGGAACTCGACCGAAAGGCCGGCTTGCTTCAGGAGCGATGTAATTTCCGATCTCAAGTCGTGCGTTGAATCGAGCGGAGGCAGCGGTACGTAGCCTTCTTTGTGTCGAATGTGATATCCGGAATTCTCTTTGTCCAACCCGGTGTTCCACGCAGCTTCGCGGCTATCGACGGTGAATCCGCACGAGTGATTCTCGTTGTGGAACTTCACGTTATCGAAAACGAAGAACTCGGCTTCGGGGCCGAAATAGACCGTGTCCGCGATACCGGTGAATTTGAGATAGCTCTCGGCGCGTTTGGCCAGTGCTCGCGGATCGAGCCAGTACGGTTCCTTGGTTCCCGGCTCGACCGCATCGGCCACGAGGCAAATCGTCCTTTGCTGCATAAATGGATCCATCCAATATCGGCCCGGGTCGAGCATGAGCAACATGTCGCTTTCGTTTATGGCGGCCCAACCGCGAAGGCTGCTTGCATCGAAGCCAACGCCCGCTTCGAAGGTGTCTTCGGACAGCTCTTCAATGGGAATGGTCACGTGGTGCCACGCGCCCAACAGATCGGCAAACCTGATATCGACAAACTCCGCCTTCTCTTCCTGCGCAAACTTGAGTACCGTCTTAGGGTTCATCGTTCCTCCTGGTAAGAATTAGCTCCTGATTTTTTGGGAATTGTTTTTGCCGGCCAATTCAGTCAAATTCAATCGCCTCGCGCCGGTCTCTTCTCCTGCTTCAAAGTCAGCATCGTCGTCCGCCGAGCGAATAGTCGATGCGGAAGAGCAAGGACCGTTCCAAGCCTCTATTACTTCGAGCAATGTCGGATTCGCTCCACAATTTGAAGGTTTAGCATCCTGCCGATAAGTTTCGCCAAATCTCTAAAGCTACAACTTTGTAGGTATGAAGGATGGGAGGGTACAAGATTGTAGTCTTGCCGCACTCGGCCTACCGGCGGAATCGCGTGGCGTCGACTCCGTGGCTTCTGATCTTGTAGTTTATTATGCGCTCGGTGGTTTGGAGGAGCTTGGCGGCCTTCACGCAATTTCCGCGAGTCGTTTTGAGCGCATCCTGGATGAGATCCTTTTCGTAGGCATCGACGGCTTCCTTCAGCGAAGCGCTCATAGTCGTGCCCGACGCTTCGGCGGTCTGGAGAGTGGGCGGCAAGTGATGGCTATGTACGACGTTGCCGTCACAGACCAGCACGGCCCTCTCGATGGTGTTTTCCAGCTCTCTAACATTGCCCGGCCAGTGATAACTCATCAGCATATCTATCGCTGGAGTTGATATTCGTCTGATCTTCTTGCCGTGTTCGAGCGCGTATTTCTCAAGGAAATGATCGGCGAGCAGCATCACATCGGGCTTTCGCTCGCTGAGTCGCGGTACGAAGATGGAGAAAACGTTGAGTCGATAGTAAAGGTCCTCGCGGAATGAGCCGTCGGCTATGGCTTTTTCGAGGTCCTTGTTAGTAGCCGCGATCAGGCGAACATTGGCGCGTATGGTCTCGGCGCCGCCGAGCCTCTCGAACTCCCGTTCCTGAATCACCCTCAGAAGCTTGATCTGAGTAGCCGGATTCAGGTCGCCTACTTCGTCGAGAAAGAGGGTGCCGCCTTCAGCCATCTCGAAGCGGCCCTTCTTTCGGGACTGGGCTCCCGTGAATGCGCCCTTTTCATATCCAAAGAGCTCGGATTCGATGAGAGTTTCGGGAAGCGCCGCACAGCTAATTTTGATGAAAGGCTTCTTAGCCCTGGGAGAGCTGTAGTGAATCGCGTTGGCAATTAATTCCTTTCCGGTTCCGGACTCGCCCCTGATTAACACCGTGGTATTGGTTCGCGCGACCTGGGCTACCTGCTCGTACACGAGCCGCATCGGGCCGCTGTTGCCGATGATGTTCGAGAAGTCATATCGCTCTTTCAGCTCCTGTCGAAGATGAATATTTTCATCCAGCAGCCGCCGGCGCTCGGCTTCGACAAGCCTGTGTACCTTGAGCGCGTGAGCAATCATCGAGGCGATGACCCGAAGAAATCTCACCGTTCGATCATAATCGCGGTCTCTCTTGAACCGCAGATCGACGCTAAGCGCGCCGACGGGTTTGCGATTGAGGATGATCGGCACGCATACGAAGGAAAGCTCTCTCGTCGAAGCGTCGGCTCTGGAAGCCGTGCGGTTCAGGAGCGGTTCACGGCTCACTTGGGGCACCACTACCTGCTTTCCGCTTTCGATCACGCGTCCGGTGATGCCTTCGCCCAGACGGGAGCGAGCCCGATGACCGTCGGTCGTAAGGCCGCTCGCCGCTTCGACGTATAGTTCCTTGGTTTCTTCATTCAGAAGGGTGACCGCGCCGCGGACAACATCGTGATGGGCCTCGAGTATTTCAAGAGCCCGGTGCAGAGCGGCCTTTAAATTGAGCGTGCCGGAAAGCGCCTGACTCACTTCAACGAGAGTTGTAAGCTTTCTGATTTCGCCGGTTTGATCCGCCACTTTGTCTCCACTACATCATTGTAGCCAAATAGCTATTGAGCGACAGAATTGTAGGATAGGGTTCGGCGCCGGCGTCAAGCGCTATTGATGGTTTGTGCTCAGCTCGACTCGGTTTAAGCAGGGCCTCCAGTCAGGACAACCCGGTTCGTTTGACTTCACATGAGGCCGTCGCTAGAGTTTTCCGCTTATTATTTCAGATTAAAATTCGGAGCGATGATGGCAATAAAGTCCGATGTTTGGATAAAGAGGATGTGCCTGGAGGAGGGCCTGATCGAGCCTTTCGAATCCACGCTGGTTCGCGCGGTTGATGATCGCCGCATTATAAGCTGCGGATTGTCGAGCTATGGATACGACTGTAGGCTGGCGCGCGACGAATTTAAAGTATTCTCTCCCGTCACCGGAACCGAGATCGATCCCAAGAACTTCGATCCGAACAGCCTGCTGGCCGTACCTTTGCGGAAAGCCGCCGACGGCTCCGACTACTGGCTTCTGCCGCCGCATTCGTATGCGCTTGGAGTCACGATCGAGCGGTTCAATATGCCGCGAAGGGTGACCGCACTCGCGATAGGAAAATCCACCTATGCGAGGTGTGGTCTTATCGCCAACACAACGCCGTTGGAGGCGAATTGGCGCGGACGCCTGGTCGTCGAGCTCTACAATGCCGCGAACCTCCCGGTTCGGCTATATGCGGAAGAGGGGTTTATACAGATACTCTTTTTCGAGTCCGATGAGGATTGCGAAACCAGTTACAGCGACCGCGGCGGAAAGTATCAGGATCAAGCCGGCTTGACTCTCGCGAAGTTGTAAATAACTAATCGCGATCCGATTTGCTATGCCGACCCGTCTCAGGACCGTGATAGAATTCGAGCTATGAAAGCAATATGGCATGACGCAGTCCTGGCTGAGAGCGACGATACAATCGTCGTGGAAGGCAATAACTATTTTCCGCCTGACTCAATAAAGCGGGAGTACTTCAAGGACAGCTCAACGCATACGATTTGTCCCTGGAAGGGCGAGGCGAGCTACTACGAAATAACGGTCGGCGATGCCGTGAACAAGGACGCCGCCTGGTATTATCCCGATCCTAAAGAAGCCGCGAAGGAGATCAAGAACTACGTGGCGTTCTGGAAGGGCGTAGAAGTCAAGTAATCCCGATTCTGTTCCAGTAATCCGGCAGACTATCATCGGGCGGCCGCAACGGCTTGCCCATTTACCAAAACTATATACAGGAGGAACTCGATGCTTACCCAGGAAGAGCGGCAAGCAAAAGCCGAGATGATAAGGCAGCTTCCGTCGCAGCTCGAGCACGAGGTCAACGGACTCAATGACGAGCAACTCGATACTCCCTATCGCGATGGCGGCTGGACGGTCAGACAGGTAGTTCACCACCTTGCCGATTCCCATATGAACGCATTCATACGAATGAAGCTTGTTTTGACCGAGGATCATCCAACGTTGCGGCCATACCTTCAGGATGAATGGGCCAAGTTACCGGACACCGCGAAGCTGCCAATCGCCAGCTCTCTTACTATCATCGAGGGATTGCACGCGCGTTGGTCGGATCTACTGAAGAACGTAGGAGAGTCGGAATGGCGGCGGGGGGCATTGCATCCGGAAGCGGGTGAAATGACGCTGGATGACTTACTCAGGACTTACGCAGGGCACGGAGTGACGCACTTAGGTCAGATTACAGCGCTCAAGAAATCGAAAGGCTGGTAGGAGTGTTGAGGCGAAGCCGCGTGAGGTCAATACAAGGGCTTTAATCTGAAAAGTCCACGGCGATTTTTCTTGCGAGCTTGTCGCGATCGTCGCGCCGCCGAATTTTTCGCCGCCGATTGCTTCCGTCCGTATCCACCCAGGTCACGCCGTCGATGACGATCAAGGTATCAACGAGGTAGCGCATGGAGCGGCGCCGCTCTTCTTTGCGGCGTTCGCTCCGTTGTCTTCTGTCGGTCCCATCCCAGGATTCCATTAGAGAACCCTCCCCCTTTCGATCTTTCGTCGATTCAGAAATGCCGCTGGTGCTGGCGCCGGACGCAGTCCGGCAATGTTACAGCAGAGTTCCCGGCTATAAAAACCAAATGCGAAAAAACAATGAAACTAACTAGGCGACGCGGTCCTTTAAGGTCACCTTTCTGAAAAACGAGGCGTTGATGTCCGGCTCATCGTCGAGGTCGGCAAAGAAGGAATCATCGTGATTTTCATAGGGCGTCTGGGCGTTCAGAGCCAGCCGGTCCAACTCGCCGGTGCCGAGGTTCTGAATCACCAGTTCGTCCTCGCCTTCAAATATCTCTTCGCGAATCGCGGCGGCCTCGACGCGAAGCTCCTCGATGCGGCGGATAACAGAACTGCGTTCGCGACGAACGGCATCGAGCCGAAGCTTCATCCGATTTATTTCTGTTACTCTTTCTTCAATCTCCCTCGTGAGCAAGTAGTCCTCATCTTCAAATGAGGCGGCGCGCCTATAGAGCGCCTCTGCCTCGTCATCCAAGGCTTCCGCCATCTGTTGAAGCATTTTGATCCTGACGCGATCCGGCCCTTGTTCCGTTATCTGCATGACACTCATTCCTTGTTAGAGGCTGTATGACTAAATGACAATATGGGGGCATCTTTCATCGAGTCTTCCGATTGATTGAATACCTCCTGGTATTCCCGATATGGGTCGATCACCCTCTTTCCTTCAACAGGTATAGCTGACCGCGGACGGAGTCATCGCCGCACTTGCGTTCGACCTTGTCTTCGTACATCCGCTGGTCGGCCACTTCCATCAGCTCATCTATCGCGAAACCATCGGTTCCGTAGGTCGCAAATCCAATCGAGATGCCGATCCTGGCTACGCGGCCCGGCCTCACTTCGTGTGCGAAACTGTCGACCGCCGATTGAAGCCGCTGCTTGAGATCGCTCACGACCTCGGGAGTGGCGTGATGTAATACCGCTACGAACTCATCGCCCGCATATCTTATGAGCGTATCTCCGATCCTCAGGCGCCGGCGCGCGATCTGAGCGGTTCTTCGAAGGATTTCATCGCCTACGTGATGGCCATATGTATCGTTCACTCTCTTGAAGCCATCGAGATCCATCATCATCAACACGAGAGGGTAACCCTGTCTTTCCGCCCTGCTGCGCTCCTGATCAAAGAAGCTGTACATATAGCGCGAATTCGGCAGTCCGGTCAGGTTGTCGGTCAATGCCGACTCTTGCGTCAGATGAAAGGCAAGAGCGTTGTAGACAGCCGCCGCCGCGTGACGGGAGATGGTTTCGAGCACGCGGACTTCGTCGGGCGAATAAGCTCGATCTTCTTCCGAATATAATGCAAGGGCTCCGACCAGAGTGTCCTTCGTAACGAGAGGAAAGATCGCCGTAGATCGATAGTTGCGCGCCAGTTGACCCAGCGGAGTCGTCATATCTGCTACGGGGCTGCCGTCGATCAGCACCTGCCGGTTTTCAGCTACCCAGCCCACCTCGCCTTCGCCGATCTGTATCTCGAGTCCTTTTAGCGCATCGGCGTTTTTTCCGGTGACATAGTTGGCCCTTAGAAAATTACCGGCCACCTGAAATATGACCACGGTCGTACAATTGACGATGTTTTCAAGCTTGGCCGCAATGATCGGAAGGACCTCGCTGAGTGTGAGCGTGGAGCCAAGGGTCTGGGAAATTTCATATAGCGAGAGCACCTCGCGTTGCGCGGCGGTTATGTCTCGGAGCGCACGCTCGGCGGGGGTTTTCGGAACCGCTGTCACGGTTTCTCCGGTCGGTGCAAATTCCGCTTGTTCCGGGTTTGGCGTTAGTCTAGCGCAGGACTGTGAGCGCTCCTCGAATCCGCGTCGAAGATCATCGGATATGGGTCCCACAACCTCTAAGAACTTGTCGAGCAATTCAGGGTCAAAGGTGTGTCCGGTCTCGCGCTTCATCAGATCCAACGCCCGGCTGCGAGAGTATCGCGGCCGATAAGGCCGATTGTTGGTGAGCGCGTCAAAGCAATCGACGATCGTCATTATTCGAGCGCCCAAAGGGATCGATTCACCCTTCAGTCCATCGGGATAACCGCTGCCGTCGAACCGTTCGTGATGGTGCTTTACGATCGGAACTACTTCATACGGAAACTCGACTGTGCTGAGGATGTCGGCGCCGACGACCGGATGAATCATTATCTTGGCGTATTCAGCCGGGCTGAGCTTGTCGGGCTTATTCAAGATGTGTTCGGGAACCGCGAGCTTGCCGATGTCGTGCAGGAGAGCCGCGGCCCTTAAGCCCTCCATTTGGTCTTCGGGATAGCCGGCCGCTCTCGCCAGGCCTTCCGCCAGCGCCCGAACTCGCCTTATGTGGTCGTGCGAAGCCTGATCCTTTGCGTCGATGGCAAGGGCTAGCGATTCGATCGTAGCGAGGTGAAGCTTACCGAGCTTGGCGATTCTCTTATTTGACTCCTCGACCTTGCCGAAATAAGTTTTGTACCCTAAACAGGTCAGGAGAAGGAGGGGGACAGACACGGCTGTAAGCACCAGCAGTACAACCGGATCCATTTTGATCGGATTTTGGTATATGTGATATGCGCAGTAAACCGGCGGAAGGGCGGCGGTCACGCACACCACCGCCCCAAGCACTCCTGCCCAGATGCTCGATTGTTGTCGCAAACCAGTCCTCTCCAGCGGAACTGATCACCTCAGCCTGTAAAGCGGGATTTTCTCGGCGGACATTCTGCGAACGGGACCAAGCCCTCCCCACTCCAGCCCGACTGTACTGTTACTCAACACTTGTGCCGCTGAAGATTGGAACGCGGTTTTCTCTAAGAATAAAGAGAGGCGACCTTTATGCCGTTCGCAGTTCCAGAGCCTAATGACAGGAGTCGTGCAAGCAGGTCAAATTGGAGACCGACTTCGGTCAATATGAATTCGACGGCGGGTGTGGATCGAGTGACCGAGGGCTCGCTATGTTGGGAATACCGTTAGTTGCCGCGGCGCAGGAGAAGCCAGTAATCGCTTCGGGGATGCTCCGGATCCACGCCTTCAAATCGGGCGGTTACTTCGTGCGCTTCGAGCACGTGGCCTTGAAGCCAGACGCTCGCCTCGGCTATAGAGCCCAGTTTCAAGGCGCCTGTCACGTCCGTCGCGTTAGCTATCACCTCAAGGCGGATGCTGCCCGCATCAACGAAAAGCCACAGCACCTTCGCGCCCGTAGCAGCATTCTTCAGTTCTTTCATGGCGATGATGCGGCCGCGTATGTCGTAGTCGTTGTCACAGGGAGCATCGATATCCGCGCTCGTTTGCACGGCCCGCTTGAAGAAAAACGAGCTAACCGCTTTTTCATTCGAAGCGCCGATTCGACTCTGGCGGACGGGCTCTCCGTGAACATCGTATGCGAGCCCGGCTAACGCGATTTGAAGCTCCTGTTCTCGAAACAGATGCGGGTCGATCTCGGTGAGATTCTGCAGCTCGAATACGACCTCGACTCCCGAAGATGTTTTGCCTTTTACGACGGCCTCGCCGTCTTCTTCGTATTCAATGAGTTCCCAGGAACGAATCGTTCGAGCGTAGCGGCTCCTGAAGGCTGGACGGCAGTCCGCATAGAAGAGATCGTTTTCGCGTTCGCAGAGGACGGACCATACTTCCAATCCGTCACTCAATCTCCAGCAGCGGCCGTGAAGCGTCAGATCCGTCCGATAAAGAACACTGCATTCGCCGCTGTCTTCGGCTTGAACCGCAAGGGTGTCGTACGATTCTTCATCAGTGATTTCAAAGCCGATTGCCTTGAATATCTCACTCATAACCAGAAACGCACCTTTGGCGAAGGGCTGCGTGCCTACTTCTTCTCGGTTTTAACTTCTTCCGCGATCTCGGCGCTCAAGGTGTACTCGCGGCCTTCCCTGACTATTTTGAGGTTGATCTTATCGCCGGGCGCTTTGCCCGCGACAATTCGGTTGAACTGAACTCGAGAGGTGATCGTCAGGCGGTCAAGTCCGGTAATAACGTCGTTGCGGCGGAGACCGGCCCGCGCGGCCGGAGTTCCGCGTTCGGCTGTCGAAACGACGACGCCCGTTGATTCGAGCGGAAGCCCGAGCACGCCTCGAAGCTCCGGATTCAGATCGCGCAGCTCTATGCCCAGAAATCCTCGCGTGACCCGACCGCGCTCCGCGAGCTGAGGAAGAATAGCTTTGAGCGTATTAATAGGTATGGAGAAGCTGAGCCCCTGGGTACGCTCCAGAATCAAGGTGTTGATCCCGATGATCTTGCCCTGAGCGCTCACAAGGGGGCCGCCCGAATTTCCGGGGTTTATTGCCGCGTCGGTTTGAAGAAAATCGTCGAATTGGCCGCCGAACTCACCTCGGCCCTTTGCGCTCAGGATGCCGAGTGTCACGGTGTGATCGAGGCCGAGCGGATTGCCCACCGCGATTACCCATTCACCCACCTTGAGCGAATCGCTGTCGCCGAGTTCGGCCACCGGCAGGGCCTTCCCGGTCGGAGCGATCTCGAGCAGCGCGATATCCGTCGCCTCATCATATCCCTTTACCGAGGCTGAGAATTGCCTGCCGTCGGCCAGAGTGACCCAGACTCGATCGGCGAGCTTGCCCTTCTTTGACTGTTGCTGGCTCTGAATAATCTGTGCCGCGTGTGAATCGCTGTTGGAAATAAGGTGGAAGTTGGTGACGATGAGGCCGCGTTGATCGATGATAAATCCGCTGCCGAGGTTCTCGCCGCCTTCCGCACTCGAGCGAATATTGACCACGATGGGATTGATCTTATCGACGATTTCGGGAACATCCAGCAGAGTAAGAGGCGCTTTCTTGCCGTCTCCCTGTTGAATTCGGTTAAAGGGCGATCTCGTTGAACGGTCGAACCCAAAGGCTGACGTTACAAGCATCAGAGCCGCGAGCACTGCGAAACAAAGCGATTTAACCATCTGTTCTTCCTGTCTGTCTTTCTTCTTTTTCGGCGGGGAGCGCGGGCGCCTTCGAACGGACTCCGCGAATGTTACGAGTGGGCCCGAAATTCGGCCGCCGGCCGGACCTTACCATCTCGGCGAATAACTCTACGTCATAGTCGCACTCTCGCGACATCTCTTCTCGAATCGCGTGAAGTTCCTCAAGAAATCTTGGCTTTCGATACATACATCAAAGCGGGATGAATCAAGTTCATCCGCAATCCTCAAAACTCCGCGCTGGTCAGGAACTCGGGCGTCACTATGTTGGGCACAAAGAAGCCGGCCATTGTATTGAAGAGCCTGACCCTCGCCTGTCTATGCACGTTCGCCAGATAACCGAAGTTCCACGTCACGATCATGTCAGCTTTGTTAACGCTTGCGACGGCGACGTGAAGCGCGTCGCCCAGGTACTTCCGGTGAAATATGCCGCGCGAAACATAGCCGTCGGCGAGTATCGATGCTTCTTCGGTGATTTCGAATTGAGAGAGTCCGCGAATGAGGTTCAAGTACGAGCCGCGCCTGGGCTCGTCGGTGCGCTCCAGCTCACGCACTACCAGGAGAGAGATAAACGGCTGATAATCAGCAAGCTCGTGTTCCCACCATCGTATCGTGAGATCGCGTCGAAAGGGCTCGCCGTTATCGAGGTAAGCGCCGATGATCGAAGTCTCCAAATACAAGCTCTTTTTCATAAGATCACAGTAATCTTAGCACCGGGGAGGCCGATCTGGAATAAATTCGAAGGCAGGACAGCGGTACCAATCTATGTTGCTTGGCCTCGATCGAGCCGAAGCCCGATAGACCGAACCAGCGGATTTCTAGGGACCGCATCCCGCCGATGAATCCGCGGGACGCCGCGGCCCTGAAGGTAAGGGTCGTGACCTTATCTGAGCCACGACCCCGTTACGGTTGGTCGCCGGTGAACTGAGCGGCGCGGCAGGATTCCCGCGCTCCCTGGGGCTCGCAGAATTTATGTCGGAGTGAATTATTGAGGAGGAATATGCCAGGTTACGGTGAGAGGGTCGGGTTCGGTTCAGCAAACGAGAATCGCTTCTGAACCGAACCCGTGTTATTCGCGTCGATCAAATTGACGAAAGATCAAAGTGTATTAGTCATCATCTCCGCCAGGAGGTTATTGAACCTGACGGGGTCCGGCAGCTCCGAGCCCTCCGCCAGGAGAGCATAGCCAAAGAGCAGCTCAGCGTAGTCGCCGAGCGCCGGGTCGTCGCTGTTAGCTTGATGCCGCTCGAGCATTCGCTCGAAGATCTTGTGATTCGGATTCAGCTCCAGAACGCGCCGTTGTTTCGGACCGCCTCCCTTTCCCTTTTGCAAAAGCCTTTCCAGTTGAGGGCTGTACTCATGGTCTTCGACGACCAGACAAACGGGCGAGGAAGTGAGCCGGCTGGTGAGCCGAACCCGCTTCACATTCTGATCCAGCTTCTTTTGCAAAAATTCCAACAGGCCCGCGGTCTCCTCTTCCTTCTTCTTTAGTTGTTCCTCGTCTTCTTCGCCCAGGCGGGCTCGACCCTTTGCCACGGATCTCAGTTTCTTACCTTCGAACTCGTAAAGGGACTGGACCAACAACTCGTCTACCGGATCGACCATGAAAAGAACTTCGTAGCCTCTGCCTTTGAAGGCTTCAAGGTGCGGCGAGTTCTCGACAATGCTCCGCGATTCACCAGTCAAATAGAAGATTTCATTCTGATCTTCTTTCATCCGGCCCACATAGTCTTTTAGTGTCGTGAGTTTTTCAGGATCGTTCGAAGATTCGAACACCAGCAGCGAGACTATCTTGTCTTTGTTCTCATAGTCCGAGCTTGCACCTTCTTTCATGGCCTTGCCGAACTCGGACCAGAACGTCAGGAACTTCTCGGGCTCTTTTGAAGAGAGATCTTCGATCACGCTGAGAATTTTCTTGACCAGCCATTTCTTTATCTGCGCGATGTGACGATCCTGCTGGAGCATCTGCCTGGAAATGTTCAAAGGCAGATCCGCGGAATCGACCACGCCCTGCACGAACCTCAGATATCTGGGAAGCAGGGTGTCGCACTTTTCCATTATTAAAACGCGCTTGGCGTAAAGGCGCAGACCCGCTTCGGAGCCGTGATAATAGAGATCGTAAGGCGCTTTGGACGGAATGAAGACCAGGCCCTGATATTCAAAACGCCCTTCGGCCTTCAAAGAAATGGTCTTAAGCGGCTCGGCGAAGTCGTGTGAGATATGCTTGTAGAAGTCGGCGTACTCGCTTTCGGCGACCTCTTCGGGCGCGCGAGTCCATATCGGCTTCATCGCGTTGAGGACTTTGTCCTCGATCGTGATGACAGCGGGGGTCTCCTTTTCAACGGCCCCGCCGAGATTGTCTTCCACCGGTTCGCGCTCGCCGCGGTAGATGACGGGATAGCTGACAAAATCCGAGTATCGTCTTACGACTCGCGACAGAATCCATCTATCGGCGAAGTCTTCAATCCCGTTTTCTTCGTCCACCGGCTTCAAATGAAGAGTGATGGAAGTCCCGCGCATGTCCTTTCGAGCTTCCTCCAGAGTGTAGAAGCCGTCGCCTGTGGACTCCCAGAGCGTTGCCGCGGTCTCACCGGCTCTTCTGGTCAGCAATGTCACCTTTTCGGCGACCATAAAGGACGAATAGAAACCCACGCCGAATTGCCCGATGAGCTCGGCCAGCGTGTCGCTCGAGGCGCCTTCTTTGATCTTTTCGCGGAGCTCTCGCGTGCCCGATTTTGCGATGGTTCCGATGTTGGAGATCACTTCATCGCGGCTCATGCCGATGCCGTTGTCGGTTATCCGGAGCGTTCGGTCATTCTTGTCGGCTTCAAGGACAATCTCGAATTTATCCTCGCCTTCCATAAGCTCCGGATTTGTCAGCGCTTCGAATCGCAGCCGATCAATAGCGTCCGAAGCATTCGAAATTAACTCGCGCAGAAAAATCTCGCGATTTGTGTACAGGGAATGGACGACCAGGTTGAGCAGTTCCTTAGTCGCCGCCTGGAATTCAAGGGATTGTTGATTCGCTGCCACCTAAACCTCCGCAATGAATTTAAAAAGATGAATTAAGAACAGATTGTCGCCGCCCACCGGTGTCAGGCACGCTTATAGTTGCGCTACGATTCGATTCAGGTGCTGTGCCATAAGCTGCATAAGCATCGGCTCGGAGCTGCGCAGAAAAAAATGATCGCCCGGCAGCATCGACAATTTAAACGGGCCGCTTGTGTGCTGCCGCCAGCCTTCGATGAATTCGCGGGGAACGTGTTCATCCGCCAGACCCCCGAACGCGGAAATAGGACAACTGAGCGGCGCGTCCTGTCGAAACTGGTAAGTCTCGCATATCTGAAAATCCGCCCGCAGCAGCGGTATCATCAACTGCATCAGCTCCGGATTTTCCAGCACCTCGGTAGGCGTTCCGTTCAAACGTTTCAACTCGACTACAAACTCATCTTCGGGGAGGTTATAGGTAATTGGGAGCGCCTCCGAGATATGCGGGGCGCGACGGCCGGAGACGAATAGATGAACCGGTTCTTTGCCGCGCTCCTCTCGCAATCTACGGCTCAACTCAAAGCTGAGCATCGCTCCGAGACTGTGTCCGAAAAACGCGAAGGGCCGATCGAGTTCCGGCGCGAAAGCGGAGGCGATCTCGGCGGCTAACGCGAAGATATCGGTCGCCGGGCTCTCGCCCATTCTGCCGCCTCTGCCCGGCAGTTGGACCGGCAGCACTTCCACCGTCGGCGGCAAAGCTGCGTGCCAGTTGCGATAGATCAGCGCGTTTCCTCCCGCATATGGAAAGCAGAAAAGGCTCAGCTTGGCGCGCGGATTTGGCTTGCGGCCGACAAACCACGCCGCGTTAGAGACGCTTTTCCCCGATGATAAAGTGGTCACCTCTGAAAGTTCCTCCGAAACAAGCAATCAAATCTCTTCAGACGCCGGCATGCAGTATCGAAGTCAAACGCAATGCATCATGATCATCATGGACCGTCGGACGCGCAACCCCCATTTCAGTGAGATCGCCCGGATAGGTCGGCGCCCTCCGCCGGAGGGATGAGCAGGCGTTCGCGAATCCGCCCGTTGACGGAAGTGAACTCATGCAGAGTGCGTCTCAGAGCTTGAACGCTTCCGTCCGGATGGTATGCCATGCCGCCGCCGCTCGGTATCCCTATTCCGATTGCCTTGCCGTCACAAGCTTCAATCGTAGACCGCAAGTTCGTCCAATCTTCATGCTCCTCGTGTGAACCAACGATGAACGGAACAAGCCTGAGCATCTCTATCAGACCGGCAGCCGATTCCGCGCCTTCGCGCAAAGCGAATAAACCAAGCTGCGCCGCGCCCGCCGATATTCCCATCAACACAGCGCCTTCCGCATACTTCCGGATGAGCAACTCTCCCAAGCCGGTGTCGTTGATCACCCTCCAACCTCGTTCGATGTCGCCTCCGGCAAGAAGTACGAGATCCGCGTCGACGACAAAGCGTCGATCGGCGTCGGAAAAAGCGCTGTGAATCATACGGCGCTCGCTGATTGTAATGCTCTCCATGGCGGCTTCGAAGATTGAATAGAAGCGGGGATCATCGCCGTTAGAAGCGCCTACGTACGCGGCTCGCGGCGATTTGGATGAGATCAGCGCTCGAACCGAGTCGAGAAAGAGGCGCGTTTCCTCTCGCCAGAACAATAGCTGGCTGTCTGAAAAGAGATAGATCGGTTGGCGAGCCTCGTTCATACCGCCGAACGTAACAAGAAAGTGTCCGCGATGGGTTTAGTGAGTCGGTATCCGCTGTTGTTGGCTCTGGTGGCCAAGCTGGTGCTTTATGCCGGTCCCTTCCAACGAAGAAACCATATACGGCGTCTCGTCCGGACTTCCGATGTATGACTTGACCGTGATAGAGGGACACCGCGATCTTCTCGAGTTGATCACGGATTCAGCGGCGGCCCCGGCCTGGGCTTCAGAGACAGCTCCTTCCAGTTTTATCGAGACGATACAGCGGCCGCTTTGATCCGTTGTTTCCGAGAGGATTTGAATCCCCGGTTTGGCCGCTGCCGAGGGCGGCGGCGCGCCGCCGCAAGCACAGAGCGCGAGCATCAAAAGCCCGGCCACGGCGGCGTTGCAACAAACATGTTTTGCTTTGATCACCGATCTATTGTGAGGTTGACGCCCGCTCGCGTCAACATGCCGGATAGCGTTCAATCCGTGTTTCATCGACCTTCAATTCAGGTTTAATTTAGGGCCGTGACGAATTCCAATAAAGCCGCGTTGAATAGATCGGGCTGTTCCAGGTTCGAGAGGTGACCCGCTCTATCTATTATTTTCAGAGTCGCCGCTGGTATGTTCTTTTGCATCGCCTCCATCTCTGAAGGCGGAGATAGAGCGTCTTCTGAACCGCGGATCAATAGCACGGGAATCCGCGCCTCGGACATCAACGAAGTCGAGTCCGGCCTTCCAGCCATCGCTCGTTGAGCGGCAGCGATTCCGCGCGAGGGATTGGATTCGGCAATGCGGGTCACGCGCTCGACCACATCGGGCCTTTCCTTCAACGAAGTCGGCCCCAACAATACGGGAACCATATCGCGGGCGATCGCCGCGGGGCCCTCCTGCGCGGCCTTTTGAGCGGACAGGAATCGTCTTGAACGGCCTTCGTCAGTATCGGAAACGGTTCGAGTGTCGGATAGAACCAGCGCCCGAACGGCGTCCGGATAGTTTCGATAAAACGCCATCGCTATATAACCGCCCATCGAAAGGCCTGCGATGACCGCGCGGTCTATAGATAGGTGCTTCATCAAGGCTCGGACGTCGGACGCCATATCCTCCAGCGAATAAGAGCTGTTGGGCGACTGCGATTCGCCGAATCCTCTAAGGTCCAAAGTTATGACGCGGCAGTGAGGCTTTAGCGCCTCAAGCTGCTCATCCCACATTCGCTGATTCATCGGGAAGGCGTGCAGGAAAATGAACGGCAGCCCGGTCCCCTCATCGCGATAAGCTATTTCGACGTCATTGACTGTTGTTTTCACGGTGGTTTTTCGAAAAACTTGCTCTTGTCGTCTTATTGCATCGACTTGATCATGCAAACATCAGCGGTCGTCGCTTTGGCTGAGATCAATCACTCAGATCGGGACCATACCACCGGCGGGAAACCCCTCGCCAGCTTGCCGCAGGCTACAAACAGCTTGCCGCGGGCTTGGATGCTCACATGCATTACTCAATTGCATATTCTCGTTTCCCAACTGCTTTAGTCTGTCCACTAAGCTACACTACACCCTCACATTGGCTCCTGCTCTGTGCTACGATACGGAATTCCATGCGAGCCCACATAGTCACATACGGCTGTCAGATGAATGAGTATGATACTCACGCGATTCGGTCGGAGCTGGCCGGAATCGGATACTCGTTTGTAGACAGCTACAAGGAAGCCGATCTGGTTCTCGTCAACACCTGCGCGGTGCGAGGCAAGCCCGTAGAAAAAGCCCAGACTTTGCTGGGCGAGCTTCGAAAAGAAAAGCGTCAGCGAGGAAACCTCACGATCGGGCTGATCGGCTGTCTTGCCCAGCTTCCCGAAGGGCAGCGCATGGGTAAGCGCTTCAACGTCGATATTATGCTCGGGCCCGGCGCTATTACTCAGATCGTTCCCGCCATTGAGCGAGGAAGGTTTCAATCCTTCGAATTCGATAACGAGCTGCGGTTCTATTCGCCGCCTCCGCCAACCGGTTCGGTCTCGGCCCATTTGACAATAATGCGCGGGTGCAATCATCGCTGTACTTATTGCATTGTTCCCACGACGCGAGGACCGGAAGTCTCCCGCCACGCCGAAGACATACTGAACGAGGCGCGCGCTCTGGCGGATGCCGGTGTAGTAGAAGTGACGCTCCTTGGCCAAAACGTGAATTCATATGGATTGGAACCCGGAACGGGCGTAAGGCGAGCGCGCCTGGAAGGCTATCCGTCGTTCGCGGAGCTATTACGGATGGTAGGCAGAGTCGGAATTCCTCGGGTCAGATTCGTGACATCGCATCCAATAAATTTCGACGATGACATTATTGAGGCAATAGCCGACACGCCCGCGGTTTGCCGCTATATTCACCTCCCGGTTCAATCAGGCTCCGATCGAGTTCTGAAGCGAATGGCCCGCGAGTATACGCGCGATTTCTATCTGAATCGAATCAAGAAAATCAGGGAATTCCTCCCCGATGCCGTCATCTCGACCGACATCATCGCGGGATTCCCCGGCGAGACCGACGAGGATTTTGAAGAGACGCTCTCGCTGTATCGCGAAGTTCAATATGACATGTCTTATATGTTCATCTATTCGGAGCGTGAGGGAACGCCCGCGGCGAACCACTTTGACGATATGCCTCGAGAAGTGAAAGCCCGGCGGCTTGCGCGGCTCGCCGATCTGGCGAAGGAGATCTCGCTCGAGAGAAATCAAGAATGGGTCAATCACAAGGTCGAAGTACTAGTTCAAGGTCCGTTCGATGAAGAAGGCATGTCGCTCGGCCATACGCGGGGCAACCACGTAGCCGTTATAGCCGGTAATCTCGATCCGGGTATACATCAGGCCGTTGTCGCTCACGCCACGCCTAATCGCCTCTATTGCATTGAAGCGCTCGAAGACGCGATGCTAGACTCGACCGTATGAGTTCAGCGGATCAACCTCGCGCCCGCGGGATTCTGTGGACGATTTCTCGCAGGATTGCGATGGTCATAATGCTCGCGTTCGCATTCGTGCTGAGCGCTACGCTCACCATTTATGTTCTCTTCAGAAGCGGCGATACGCGAGTTCCAAACATCGTAGGTAAACCCGAAGCCGAGGCCCAGAAGCTTGCCGAAAAGGCCGGTCTGAGAGTGAAAATCCAGCGCCGAGTCGATGCTTCAGTGCCTGGCGGCCAGGTCATCGAAACCAGACCCATACAAAATTCATCGGTCAAAAAAGATTCCAGCCTAACAATAGTCGTCAGCAGCGGACCTGTTCAGGCCGCCAGCAAGAATCTCCCGCCGTACGACAGAAGCCAGTTCCGGCGGGATTGGCCGAAATTGATACCCGTGAGTTATTGAGCTGAACCCGATCCAGGTTTCAAAATCCTCAACGATTATTATGGATGTACAAATAGCCCCCTCGATTCTTTCCGCGGATTTCACCCGGCTTGGTGAAGAGCTTCGCGCGGCGGAACGCGGCGGAGCTGGACTCATCCACATAGACGTGATGGACGGCCATTTCGTGCCGAACATCAGCATCGGTCCAATGATAGTAAAAGCGGCCAGGCGGGTGACCCAGCTTCCTCTGGATTGTCACCTGATGATCTCCGATCCGGATCGCTATATTGAGGAGTTCGCGCACGCGGGCGCTTCGATGATTTCCGTCCACGTAGAGGCGGTCACGCACTTGAATCGGACGCTGACCGCTATTCGGGGTCTGGGCTGCAAGCCGGGAGTGGTGTTGAACCCGGCCACTCCGCTCGTGATGGTTGAAGAGGCGCTCGGGTTTGTGGACTACGTGCTCATAATGTCAGTCAATCCCGGTTTTGGAGGCCAGTCCTTTATAGATGGCTCGCTTGACAAGGTCGGTCGACTGCGCGATATGATTGCTCGTTCCGGCTTCAATGTTCATATTGAAGTAGACGGGGGACTAGGCCTCGAAAACGTGGCAGCCGTAGTTCGACGCGGCGCCGAATGGATCGTCGCCGGGACGGCGGTGTTCGGAACCGGCGATCCGGAGAAGGCAACGCGGGAACTCAGGCTAAGGGCCCTGGAGCCTCTCACTGTGTGATCAATTTCCGTGCGATTTCTTGTCCGCCGCATAGACGAGGCGTGCTGTATTCGTCTCTGATAATGCGGTGCCGAGGTGTTTTTATGAGATCAGTTAAGTTGTTGTTTGTGGCCCTCTCGATCGCCCTGATCGCGTCGGCATGCGGTGGAGGAAAAGCTAAGAATAAGGTTGCGCTAGAGGACGCGAAACCTGGCCGCGATCTTGAGCTCTTCAGGGAAGGCGTGACTGCTATACGCAAGGGGAGCTATGACCAGGGGCGGATGCTGATCAACACATCGATCAATACTTATCCAGACAGCCCGATGATTCGCGTGGCTAAACTGACGATCGCCGACTCGTTCTATATGGAAGGCGGCGGCAAGAACCTGGCCCAGGCCGATGTGGAATACAACGAGTGGCTCCAGTTCTTTCCCGACGATCCGCTGGCCGTCGAAGTAATGATGAAGCGGGCCGAGATTCATATGCGACAGGTGATCGCTTACAACCGCGACACTACCCATGCTCGGCAGGCGGAGAGGCAGCTCAAAGAAATCCTCAAACTTCACCCTGCCACCGAAAAGAAACCTGAAATCGAAGCTCGCATAAACGAGATTCAAGAATACCTGGCCATGCATGAGCTCGACGTGGCGCGGTTCTATTATGAGCGCCGTCAATCCGCACAGGCCGCTCAGATGCGCACGGAAGAAATCCTGAACAAGTATCCGGCATTTTCTAAATTCGACGAAGCCCTCTACCTCCACGCCCGCGCTCTATCCGATCAGGAAGACACCGACACGGCGGCGCAGGATCTATCTCGCTTAATCGTCAACTATCCGCACTCGGAATTCCGGGATAAAGCGGAAGCAATGCTCAAGAAATGGAACAAGGCTGTTCCTCAACCCGATCCGACCAAGATTGCCGAAGCGCCTCCGGAAGGAAAAGGCGTCTTCCCGCGCATGCTTGGCTTCGTATTCGGGCCCAAGGTCAATAACATCTCTTCGAAGGGCGTGATTGTCGATCGCGAACAGACCGTGGATGATATAGTCGCTCGAGCCCAGGTTGCGGGCGGCGGCGCGAAATCAGCCGGTGCGGTGACGCCTGGCGCGGGCACGACTACAAATGCCGTCGATTCACGGCCGAGGCGGGCGGGCGAAGCCGGTCAGGACGTCGTCGTGAAGCCGGGCTCCGGTTCTTCTTCAACTCCGTCTGGAACTGATCCGAAGTCTTCGAGCAAAGACAAGGACAAGAAGAAGAATAGCAATTCAAAAGGGCTTCGAAACCCGTAGCATTCCACAACACTCCAGAGAATGGCTCACGCGAGGGTATACGCGAGAATCAAAGGCACGGGAGCTTGCGGCTTCCCTTCTCACCTGTGAACCGCCGACTTTCCATAATGCTTGTCGCGGGAGAGGCTTCCGGCGACAAGCATGGCGCGGCGCTCGCCAAAGCGCTACAGCGGCTTTACCCTGACTTCCAGTTTGATTTCTTTGGATCGGGCGGCAGCGAGATGCGCGCCGCCGGTGTCGAGACGCTGGTCGATGTGCGCGATGTAGGCATCATCGGCGTACTTGAAGTAGCCCGAGCCCTCGGGCGACTCTACCGAGCCTATCGAAAACTCGTTGCCGCCGCGATTGCAAGAAAGCCCGCGGCTGTCGTCCTTATCGACTGGCCGGACTTCAATCTCCGGCTTGCGCGGAGGCTGAGCAGGCTGAAATTTCGAATAACTTACTACATCAGCCCACAGGTCTGGGCGTGGCGTACGCATCGCGTGAAAGCCATAAAGAAATACGTCGATCGTATGTTGGTAATTCTGCCATTCGAAGAAGAGTTCTACCGTGGAGCAGGCGTGGAGGCCCAGTTCGTCGGCCATCCTTTAGCAGGCTCGGTTGTCGCGGATGCTTCGCCGGCGGAATTCGCAAGGAAGCACTCACTTGATCCGAGCAAACTGACAATAGCCTTGCTGCCGGGAAGCCGCCCGAGCGAGATTCACTATCACTTACCGATAATGCTCGAAGCAGCCGAATCCCTTACTGCCTCGTCGCGTGATGAAGGGTCCGCGGATCTGAGTTCATTGCCACGTTTTCCGGCGGACGAGATTCAGTTCGTTGTTCCCGTCGCCTCGACCATACCAGCCGAGCAGATCGATCGAATGATCGCCGCCGCGAACTCGCCCGTCAAATCGATTCGGAATGACACCTATAACGCGTTGGCTTATTCGAAACTGGCCGTCGTCGCGAGTGGAACCGCTACGGTTGAAGCGGCCCTGCTTGGCACTCCGATGATCGTTATCTATCGAGGATCGGAGCTGAGCTACCGTTTGATCAGGCCTTTGATAAAGTTGAATACCTTTGCGATGGTCAATCTGATAGCGGGGAAGCGAATAGTTCCAGAGTTGATTCAAGGCCATGCAACGGGCAAGAACATAGCGCGGACTATTTACACGATACTTTCCGACGCGCAACAGCGCGCCGCAATGAAAGCGGACCTCGAGTTGGTACGCGCACGCTTATTAGAAGGAGGCACCGACGCCTCCGAGCGAGCCGCGCGCGCCGTAATGCGGATGGCGACTGCCTGATCTCACTTAAATTCGAAGGAATTCACAAAAGCCGAAAACGCTTGGTCCCACTTGGCTATCGTGGCGCTCGGACCGACTTCTTTCGCGTAATACGCGCCCTTTGGTGTTTCCACAACGGCTGCTCTCAATCGGTAGCCGCTTTTGTCCTGCTTGTCTCCGGCTCCCGGCATCATTTCCGCGGTGTAGGTTCCCGTGATATCCAACATCGTCACGTTAAGACCGTTTAGGGTGAGAGTCTTTGTCTGAGCCTTGCTCTTCGAGTCGCCTCCATCCGGCTGCACCATCTGCCCGATCCATCGATCCAGGTTCGCCTGCACTGAGCCGCCCTCGCCCTGGCCGAAGTAGTACACGACCAGCGATCCATCTTCCGAGTCCTGATCGCCATGAGGCAGCTTGAATTGAGCGAATCGCATTTTGGAAGTCGTCGGTTCCGCTACCCAGCCAGCGGGTATCTTGAAACGCAACTCGCCGGATTGCGCCGCGGCCTGACTGGTTTGACTCGTGATCGGCCGCGGTCCCCCGCAGGCCCAGCAGCCCGCGATCAGCACAAGAATAAGTAGAACCTTAAAGAATGTCCTCATTATCGATCTTGCTTCACCTTCTATTTCATTTTCGCCAGGTCTGTTTCGGCGGCGATAAATCCAAAGGCCGGCCAATACGGTCCCGCGACTATCTTCTCGAAATACTCCTTCGCCTTCGACTCCTCGCCAGTGCAGAGATACCAATTGCCGAGGCCGTAGCCGACGGTTGCCGCCTCTAAATCGCCCATCTTCGGATTGAAGATCTCGGCTTCCCTCTTCAAGCCCTTATAGAATAAGAGCCGATCGTAGTAAGCCTTGTTCTCCTGAACCTGCATTCCTATCCTGATGCGCTGAAGAACGCCGGACGCTTCGAAGTCGTCTTTCGCCCGCTTGTAGCTCATATACAGCCAGTCGGACACGGCAACAATCGCATCGTCCCCTTCGGCATGACGGCGGCATCGCTCGTAAGCCTCCGCCGCCTTATCAAACTTGCCCTTTAAATAGTAAGCAAGACCGAGGTGATACAAGATGTCGTAGCTGGTTTCGTCGAGTTTAGCCGCGCGCTCGAGATCTTCTATGGCTTTGTCGAGTTGTCGAGTCGTGATATACCGATGCCCTCGATGTCTGTACAGAACCGCGTTCTTGGGATCGATTTTGATGGCTGCCGTGTATGTAGAGATCGCATCTCGAAAATGCCATGTACCTGCCTGAGCTTGCCCAAGCGCGATCATCAAGTCGATATTGGCGGGATTAGCCGCGAGGTTTTTAACGGCTTCAGCGACAGCGCCTTTCTCATCGGCTCGCGCGTAGAATTTCTTGCCTTTTGCGGATACGACTTCGGGCTGCTCCTGAAAATGCGGCAGCACGGGTACGCTGAGCAGCCAGGCAAGCGCAATTCCGGCAACGAGCTTCAATCGCATATAAAGAAATCCCTCCGAACATTTTAGGGCTGCACTATATCACAGTCATTAGGGTTTGAAGCCCCACGTCAGCGCGAACCATAGATCCTCGACGGCGTTATCGCCGAAGGTCAAAGAGAACTTGCCGGTCGGAGCGGGCAGAGGGATGTTGGTCAGCTTGCCTTTGCACAAGCCGCCAAGCGTATCATCCTTGATCAATGCATCGGTCTTCTTTCCTGAGTCGTCTGAGATATCCACCCTGGCCGCGGCCGTTCTCGCGATTATGTCCAGCCTCTTCAACTCAACGATTTTCTTGCCCAGTATCCAAAACGGGTAGTGCTCGGGACGAAGCGTAATTGAAAGCGGCGCGCCGGGCGGCGTCTTCGCGCTTTTGAACCGGGCCCAATCCGAAGGGAACTCGTGCCTGATCGAGAAGAATCGAACGGACCCGGTGGTCTGCGCGGCGCTGATTCGGTCGTTGAGATTGGAGACCGCCGCCTTCTTCAAGAGGCCTCCGCCTTCGCGCGCCGTGTAGCGAATGTGAAAAATCACATCGGTTATTGTGTCGTAGTCGAATTGCCGCACGTCGTTCGGAAGCTCGAGCTGCCATTCACTCACCGCGCCCGATCCTTCGAACGGAAGATATCGCTCGTCGCGGAGGTTTGTTTCAAACAGGCCGCTGTCGTTCTGGCCGCTGCTGGTCACTATCGACTGGAGGCTTCCGAAGTAATCGCTGAACCGCTCATCTTCGGCGCCTTCGCGCGCGTATCCGCCCGCGGCGTTCAGCGCCGCCGTTTTACGTATCGCGCTCTTTTGCAGAGTGAGCGTGCAATTGACGCCGGTGTATGGACCGGTAACGCAAGGGAGGCTGACGGCGACGGACTTGATCCTGCGGAAGAAATGACCGGGACAATCCATATCAAAGGCTTCTTCGGGCAAAAGCACCGTGCAGCGGCCGGTCGCGCGAAGCTGAAGGAGCGCAAGAGGGTTCACCTGGAGCACACTTACGTGTTTGGTAATCTCGTACTCGCGCTGGTTGAGCTCAAGATAAGCCATCTCCATTCGCTTGATGTCGAAGTAGAGTTTGTCACCCGCGAGCAAGCCCTCTTTCCCGCCCATATAGCCGTAGGAAAGATACGTGAGATCACTGTTACCGAGCTCGTGTTGCAAGGCGCGTTCGGCTTTCTTGGCGACATCGTAAGCGAACTGGAAGCACTGGCCGTAGAGTCCTCGCACCTCGCGCTTCAGCCACGCATAAAGCGCCTGATTGGTCTTCTTGCCTGTCTTCTCATCGGTCAGGAAGCGCTCGACCTCTTCGGCGTTGCGTATCTGTTGCTGATGATTCCTCCATTCCCGCTCGCTGATTGCCTCGCGAATCTGGGCCGCCCGAAGCTGCTTGAACAACTGCGTAATCTCGCCCGCGACAAGATTGCTTTGAAACGTCCACTCTTGCTCGCGTCTGGCATAACCTCCGATCTTGGCCGCTTTGCTTGCTTCATATGAAAGCTGATCCGCCCGCATGCGAACGGCGGCAGCCAACGCCTATCGGCGTCGTGGCAATCTTGAACTCGGGAATAATAGCCAGAAACGACCCCACATCTTCGAGCGCCGCGGACGCCGCTTGATAACCACGGGCCTCCTCGAGCTTATTGAGCTCCTCGAGCTCGTAAGAGCTTATCTTCGAACCGCCCGCGACGCCGTTCACGCCCTGTGCGATGTCGACGTCGATGGGCCTATATGAAATTCCCGGCTCGTTTGATTTGAACTTCATTTTTACGAGCGAATCATTATCGATCGCATCAAGTTCCGGGACGCCGAGATCGGTTTCCTGTTTGCCGAGCAGCCGTTCGTAATAGAAGTAGCGTTGCGCGGCGTTGGCGATAGATTGTTCCAGCCCCTCTCGTTGTTTGATGGCTTCCTGCCACTGGCCATACTTGACGGATTCGGTCAGAGCCGCGATTACACTCTCGTGCCGCGCGCGCATTATCGCGAGGGCCTCGTTGTCCTCCTTTTCCATCGCGGACAGCAGGTTGTTTCCGAGCGATTTCACTTCCTGGCAGATCTCGGCCGCCTTTTGAACCAGCAATTGAAACCGCACGAGCGGCAAGGGCTGGCTGGCGCCGCTCACAATCGCTCCAATGTCGAGGCCGGCGGCCGCCGCCCTTGCCAGCAGCGCCGGATCGATCGGAGGCTGAAACAGAGGAAGCTGTCGGAAGATCCCCTGAATGTTCAGGCTGTTTCGAATCTTGAACAGGCGATCGGCAACAGTGTCCCAGTAGCCGAGAAGCTTGTCATTGCGGGGAACGCAGAAAACATCCGTGCGGCCGAGGCTGCGCAAGATTCCAAACGAGTCTGTATCGGCGGCTTCACCGGGATGCGGCGCGGCGTCGAACGGTATCTCGCTCTCCATCTCTACAAGCGCGTGAGTCAGGGCCTTCGATGATTTCCGCAGGCTGTCGTAGTTCCGCGGACTGACGGAGTTCTTCTTTGGCGTCTGCTGGGGCCGAGGTCCAAGAATTCCGGCGGCAAGCACATAGATTTGCATCGCTTCATTTATCGTCTCAATTGAATCCTGCCGGAATAGGCTGTCGCCCCAGGCGATCAAGTTGTCCAGATAGGCCATCACTGTTTTCAGCATGTAAGACGACTGGCGATATCGAGCAACCAGGTGCGGGCTAAAAGGCGAGCGGAGCCATGCTTGAACGCTGTTAATGAGTTCGGGATCGCCTTTCAAAATGTCTTCGATCAATTTCACTTCGGCGCTTTGAAAGGGCCGGACCTTCCAGAATCGCGCCGGGGTTTCTCCGGTGCTGTTGTCCGTCGGGTCGAAAACGTAATGGAACCACTTCTGTGCTTCTTCGAACCGCTGGTTCTTGCTCAGGTGAATCGCGATGAGCATCGGCACGTGATAGAACAGCTCGAAGTTGTAGACCGAATATGCACCGCTCGTAGAAAAGTCGAGGTCCTTTACAGGCAGAGGAGGGTGAACCAGCCCCGAGGGCTGATAGCGATCGTCTGAAAACAATTCTTCATACAAGACCGGACGCGGTCTGCCGTCCGGGAGCTTTTTCGTCGTTCCATCCTTATTCAAAACGTAGTCGGTATCCGCCGCCTCCAATCCTCTGACGGAACCATCGATCAGTCGCGCCACCAGCTCCGACACGAATGGATGGAAGTGCGGGAAGAAACCATATCTCACCGATGTCCCGGTCAACGAAGCAGCGTCGGTGAAGGCGAGGCTTGATGGAGCCTCCGACGCCGCGGGTGAAAGGTTTCTTCGGGCAACGTCAGTGTGATTGTGAAAGCCGTGTCGAATGTTTTGCATGATCGTTCTCCCTCGCACTCATAAAGAGCGGCGCGTCTTTAAACGCTGCGCTATAACGCGGGCCTTACCGCGAATGATTCGAATCTCTTCCTGAACTGAGCTTCGCCAGAAGGGCCTCGTTCAGTCCGGCTCCATCTACTACCGTGAATCTGCCCGCGGACGGATTGTCGGTCCCCGTCTGAGCCGATTCGACCACGCCTGCTAGAGCTTTCTCGGGCGAATGACCGATTCGCGCGGCGGCTTTTCCGGTTTCCGCCGCCTCAACGAGCATCGCGCCGATGTCGTCGTCAATTCCGCCCGCCTCTCCAACAAGCCGGCCGTTAAACTTCAATACCGTTGCAGGGGCGGTAACCCAATCGGCGACAGGCGCGGTTAGCGGCGAAGCTGAATTCCCCGGTTCTATCGATTGCGTCTTGTTCAGCGGCGCCGAGGGTTGGATCGGAAGCCGTTTCCACCATTGTTCGTCGGCCAGATTCGCGTGAGGCAGTGCAGCGGGCACGGCCAACCCCTCCCACTCGGAAATGAGGGCTTCATCCGTGGTAGGCTCGACGAAAAACGTGTTCAGATTGTCCTGATAGAAGAATGGCAGAGTGCGCAGCCGGAATTCCTGAATCGGATCGTCCAATAGATCGTTGCAGGTCGCCAGGGCGAATCTGTTTCCGGGGAGATCAGAGTTCGTTCCTTCAAGCCCTTTATTCAGAATCGTCTCCGCTACCGGGTTTCCGCTTCGTTTGAACGGCGCGGCTCCGCCGTAGCGCGAGGCGCTCCTGAAAATCTGGTCATAAGGAATGTCGATGCGATCATATCGGCCCGTGCTTATTTCCGGATCGCTGTTCTTGCTCACTACCTTGAATGTATATCGCCTTTGATCGGCGTCGGTCAGGTTTATGTTGACCGCGTGCTCGAATCCGGCCGTATCGTACTCTTTGGACACGTCGACGAAGAGCTGCGTAGGCGTGACGCCGACGAGCAGAGGCTTGGCGGCGCTCGACGATTGTCTTGGCGTCCATTCGCCCTGAAAGTACTCACTCCAATTCAAGTGTGCTTCGTTCGTATACCTTGCAACCCCGGCAGTGGTCGATAGGAGCTTGTTGAATGTGAATTCGCTGATCTTGTCGTCTCCAGGACCGGAGACGCGGTCGGCCGGGTTCGACTTCTCTATAAAGGTCACCCAGAACAGGTGAAGTCGTTTTCTCCAGATAACCGGAACTACATGATCGCCCTCAATGTCGACGGTTATCGGCTCCCAGGGCGTCCACATGCCGCTCGCATATCGCCGATGAAAGTATTTGTGAGGCGAGCCGAACGTTCTCCCAATCGCGTGGAATATGCTCGACGAGGGATTGGGCTTCTCCTCGCACATCGCGACGATGTCCAGCCGCGCTATGCTTTCGAGTTCTTTCAGATACGTAAAGAGAGCGTCGGCAACGGTGTCGTCATTGATATCGCTCTGAAGCAGCGCGCTCTCCAGCCCCTGAAACATCCGCGTCTTGTCGTCGCGGAATTCCGGCTCGAGCCAGTTCTCCGGATAAAGAAAAATCTTTCGAGCCGCCTCCCATACTCTGTACCGCTTCATCCATGCCCACTGGTCGGAGTCGATCACGGATGGCGGAACATCCGACTCGAGATTCAACAGGCATCGCTGAACAAAGGTCTGAATCGAAGAAATGGCAAGCACTATTCGAGAAGTCTGAACGACGGGTTCCATCCCCCCGTCCAGCAGAAAGTATTCGAACAACTGCTCTATCGAGTCGAATCCGCGCGCCGTCATCACATACGCCGTCAACGCATCCCGTTTACGGCGGCGCAGCGCATCGAAAATCGGCTGTGCGATGCGCAGCCAGTTCTCTGGTTCGTAGCTCGCCTTCACCGCGTTTCTGAAATCCTGCGCGATATCGAACCTGCTCTTAGCGGGTGAATCGGTGACGATCGTTGTCGCTTCGGAGATCGTTTCTACCGGAATGCCGAGCTGCGCGGTTACCAGGAGCCCATCCCAGAGCCGCAGTACGCCTTTTTCATTCATGAAAGCCGGCACGGTTACGATTAATGCCGTGCCGTTGTCTGTCGCGGTCGCCGTAAATCCAAGCCGGTTTGCCATCGCCTTAACAGTAGCCGCGTCGCGGCGGGTGCGATCGGCGATTCGCCCGCATACATCATCAAACACGGCTGCCTTGGACGAAGCAGAATCGGCCGCTCTCGGATAACTCCGCCGCGAACGAGAGAACACATCGATTAAGTCGTCGGTCGATCCGGCAGTATCCTTCTTCAAACGCGCATAACTCGCGAGGCGCAAAAAACAGGTGAACAGCTTTCTTGCCGTCGAGTCGTCTGCATGTGTGGTCGGCAGCTCGCTGAAGCTCAAGTCATCGAAGTCAGCGGGGTTGGCGCTGAAGTATTCGATTTCGCGCTGACTCAAGCCGAAAGCTCCGGTCAACCGCAAGACCTTCTTTAACAGCGCGAGAGCCTGTTGAACGCGATCCGCCGATGACGACGGGTAGCGCGTCAGCCTTGCGACCGAGCCCTTCGGCAGCCTTTCGCCTTGCACCAGCAGGCTGAAATTCCCCTTGGTCAGTCCGGCTACATCTACTGAAATGGCGTACGGCACGCCTGCTTTCAACTCGATGTGAGCGCTGCTCTCGAGGTTTGTTGCAAGAGCTTTCCCGCTAAGAAGCGCGTCGGGCGAGTCGCCGATTCGAACTTCGAATGCGAGTCCGGCCGCGGTCGAGACTGCAAAGAAGTTGTATGTCCCGGCAGCCGGAACCTCGATGTAACCGCTGAAGTGCGCGCTATCGGCGCCGTGGGGCTTGGCCGGGCTGCCATCGGGCGCCAGCGCGGCGGTGTTCGCATCGGCAACCGTGATAACGGTAGGCGAAGCATCGAATGAAACGCTCAGGCCCGTATTGCCGCCCGAAGTGAAGGCATCCAGCAACGCCGCGCCCGTGACGCTCGGGTCCGTTAGGACTCTCGTCAACAACGTTTCAAGTAACCGCGGATCGCCGCCGACGTTGGCGGCAACGGTCTGGATGACATTCCGGGCTATCAGTTTTTGTTGCAAGCCTGGAATAAAGGCCGTTATGAGCTTCGCTCGTTTGGCGCGAATGATGTCTCGCACAGCGGAGTCGCCCAGGCCGCTTGGAACAGGACTGAAGATCAGATTGAAATCATCCGCGGTCAGAAAGCCGGTTGCGGCTCCGCCTCTAACCGACTTCAGAAGGTGATCGTTAAAAAATGACAGAACCTTTGAACGGATATCGTCGATGAGCCCGCCGAAGAGAGTTGAAGTGTGAGCCGCCTTGAGATCGCGGACTTGCTCGTCCAGAAGAACTCCTCGAAATGAAAGCCGCTGCACGCTCGCTGCGTAGCCGACTCGAATCTCGGAATCACTCGCGAATTCGAGCGGATCAAGCCGGTCGGCTTCCGCAACCCCTTGCCGCGACGCCTGGTACTCAATCGTTCCAGCGAGCATTGACATAAAAGTGTCGGCAAGATCGCCCGTCATAAGCTGCGCCAATATCGGCTTCAGCATCTCGTCGGTAAAGTTAATCGGGTCGGCGGGCGCTGAGGTATCGCTCTTTATCCGGTTGATCTCCGCAAAAAGCGTCTTCAGCAGCGCGAGCGTGTCGTTGAGGTTCGATCGATACTTGCCGACAGGATCGAATACGTTGTGGAGCAGATACTGGAGATCTTCGATGCTGAATCCGGCAGCCTCTATCTCCAGAGCCGTCTCGACGAATCGAATGGTCTGGTTAAAGGCGTAGTCGCTTCCCATCGCGTCCTTCGTCGGGTCGGGATCGAGTGGTCGTACCAGATCCTTGAACGGATCGAGGCCGGACAAATCAATCAGCGCCGCGAGATCCTTCACCGAAAGACTCAGCGACTTCGCGAGGAACCCGTATCGATGGAGCAGCGAGACGTTTTCAAGAGTCAGCACCGAGAGGTCGGCGATTTTTTCGTGGGCGCGGATCGCAGTCACGTCATCAGCCGACAGATTGAAGGCTCCAAGAACCGTCGTCAGGTGAGCGTTGAGCGACGGAGCAGGCCGCTTGCCGAGATAGTTTCCGGTGGGGTCGTCGAATATCGGATCGCTCTTCAACACGCCCTGATTCAGAAGAAGGTGGTCATACAGAGGGCTCGCGCCCATCGTTGAGATGTTCGACCACAAACTCAAGAGCTTTCGGCGCGCCTCCGCTCTCAGGTGCAGCAAGTCTTCGAGCGTCTTGAAATGCGCCAGATAGACCAGAGCGGTTTTGAATGCCGTCCCCAGGGTCGTGTCGCTCAACGTCGATCTGTCGGGCAAGAAAGACTGCAAGGCGCGATCCGTATCGTCGATGCTCCAGCCGAGCTTTCTCCAGAGGCGTACAAATAGATTGAGCCTCAGTAGATCGAACGGCGCGGCGCCGTCGCCGTCGGCGTGACGCAGTGTAGTTGAGTTGAAATTGCAATCGAGCTTGGTGTTGGCAAGCAGCAACACCGGCTTAAAACTATTCTTTTGCGCGGAGTCGTTGATCCAGGTTTTGGCGTCGAAAGCCGTAGCGAACCGCGTCAGATCATCAAGACGCGCGTTGAACGTAGTCAGTTCGTCGGCGCTCAGCGATGGAACCCGAGACGCGGCGGTGTCGCCGTAGTATCGCAGCACATCGATAGCTTCAACGCCGAGCTTTTTCAGGATCACCCAGGAATCGATCGCGGGATTGACGAAGCTGGTTTGAACAAGTTGCGAAAGCTCCTTGTAGCTTACGCCGAGCCGCCGCGCGAGGGTCCTTGCCGACTTTAGGCCCGCGACGGCGACGGCCGCGTCGCTGTAGCCGTACAACTGAAACCAATTTGTCAACGGGTTCGGATCGACGAAGAGGCCGTACTCGGACGGCGAGATGCCGAGGATCTCGGCGAACGTGGATGAGCGATAATACTTTGTATCGTGTTCAGGCCGGAACAGCCGATCCGTTTGCCGGAATACTTCCAGCACTCGCGAAAAGCGCGTGCTCGAGTGATCGCAGAAACTCCGCACTGTTTCCAGACTCAGGTCGAACGGCAGCGCCATCGCGATGCGCGAGCTATTGAGCTTGTCATAGGCCTGAGCAATGACGTTCTGGGGCTCGGCCAGCAGCTCCGCGGTAGTCACATCGCCAGTGTTGTGGGCGGCCTGTTCGCCGATCTTATCGTTGGCCGTGAAATATTCGAGGATTTCATTCACCACGTCGATATAAGGCAAAGCCGTGTTCGTGTTTTCGCAGGTGAGAGCAATAAAGGGAAGATCGCCGCGCCGCTCGACCAGAGCATCGTATGGCTTCTTGCCGGTGTAGGCGGCGCCGTTGTGATGGACTGCCCAATCGGCGAGGAACTTGTTCCAGGCGGTGTCGTCCGGATCGAGAAACTGCAGCAGGTCTACAAGGTAAGCGGCCGGGCTGAGCACGGACCGGCAGTGCTCGCATTCGCAGAAGTCGAGCGATCCGAAGAGCGTCTCCATTGTAGGGTATTGCTTGATCAGCGCGTCCAACGCTTCGAGCCTGGCTTCCGCGGGCGGTGAGACGGCAAAGACCGCCGGCGACGCGGCAAGGTGTTTGGCCGCGCCCAACAGATTGTGAGTGACCGCGCTGACCTGCTGGGCTCGTCGATGAACGAGGGCCGCTTCCTCTCGCGATTGAAATCGATCCGCGAATGTATGCAGAAAATCATCGTGCCTGAAGGCTGCGATGTCCTGCGCCGAGCCGAAACCGAGATTGAGCGCCGCCTTCAACGAATGGTCTGATGGTGTGATTTGATAGAGCCGTTGAAGCTTCTTGAGCGCCTCGACGGCCTTTTCGTGCTTGCCGCCGTCGGTTACCGGCATGAGCCTGGCGCCGTTCTGTCGAAGCAACGAATTTATTGGAGCCCGGCCGAGATTAAAGCCAAGCTCGCCGGCGTTGCTTAGCAGACCGGAGATCGCGGACTTCACGTCGTCGTGATTCTCGCCGAGGTGGATCTCGCCGGTCTCAACCCGTCGCGCCAGGACCTTCATCGGGAAGCTCAGCCTGACTTTGCGCGCAAGCTCAGCCGCATAGCTATCCAGGCGATCCGATGTCGTCTCTCCGACGAACGCAGGAGGAATAAGAGCGCTTAGCGCCTTTTCATTATTGCCGGCCAGCGCGGTGATTCGTTTTTTCCATCCCTCTTCCTTATAAAGATCGCTCGCCGCGAGCTTCGATAGATCGGCGGACGATGCGATGTCATCCTGAAGCGATCGAATCAACGGGGCGTTGTTAAATGTGAGGTATGAGAGCTTGCCGCGGATTCGAAGCGCTTCGATCTTTTCCTCGGGGATCCCTTTTTCTCTCGCGATCCGCCAGAACTCGTCACCCTGGGCCCGCGCCGTTACGTGAAGTTCCGCAAGGGCGTGCTTCTGATCGACGGTCAATCCGGAATCTTCCAGCAGATCTCCAACCGTGGAATGCGATCCGGGCGCCCTGAGTTTCATTCGAGTCTTTCGAGCAAATTTCTCAAACGCCGAGACCGTGGTTTTTACTTTGTTGTAGTCGAGATCCACGATACCGGCTTCTGAAGCCTTTCGCAGCGCATTCTCGATCGCGGTCCGGCTCAAGGCCGCCACCGACTCTTCGTTGCTTGGAAGACCGACGCGAAGCAGTCCGTAGAGGGCGTCTTCCGAAATGCCCGTGGTGGACGCCAGCTTATCGGCGCTAACCGCCAGCGCGATCAGACGCGCATCCCAGCCGGTCGCTTCGTGAAGGAGCGCTAGATCACGGCGGCGTCCATCTTCGCACGCGTCAACGAGCTTTCCGTTTTTGCCCAGGACCTTGTTCAGATCCTTGATGAGCCGGTTGTATTCGGCTTCGAGAAGCTTGAGGCCGGCGGGCACAACAAGGTTAAGAGTGACGCGTTTGGCTGGTCTGACAATCGTAGAAATCGACGCCTCCGCGCCGCCGGGGTCAATGGCTCGAAGCTCAAGATGTACGGCCTCCTTGCGGGCCGTGTACTTGATCGAAAAGGATCCATCGGCGGATGTCTTCGCCTCTCCGATTCTTGTCTCAGCGCCTCCGAATCCCTGGCTGTACAAACGCAGGGCCAATGCCGCGGCGGGTATGCCATTGTCGAGAACAACAATTCCTTCTACACCACGACCATCATGTTGCTTGCCAGTGCTCATAGCTATGATCTCCGTCTCTCTGTTTCTTACGCCAGACTTGTTCATCGGCTTTCTAGCTTCCCGCGGCATCGTTAGAACTTCGGTCCCGCGGCAGGCGCTTTTCAGCCGAGCTATTGTTTAGTCATCGAGTCCAAAGGAATTCTATGAGTGCGTCCAACTCTTCGAACGTTCGTGCAACGTATGCTCCTGCGTTCTCAAGACTAGTTTGTGTAGGCTGCCCTCCCAGCTTCGTGCCGAACACAATTACAGGCTCTTTGCGCGGATTCACGAGCGGGTGCTCTCGAAGTTTGGGAATTTGCTCGCCGGCCTTTCCTGATCCGGATTTAGCAGTGACTTCAATGAATATTCTTCTCAGACCTCTCTTCAGGCCCACGTCGATGTCCGTTACTCTATTTCCTGATTTGTCGAATATTAATTTGTTGAATCGCTCCAACTGATGAAGGTATCTCTGGGCCGTTTGGGCGGGGAGACGTTCCTCCCTGTTTCGCGACGGGAGCTTGCTCCGCACTTCGTCGAGCGTCTGCTGAGAGGGCCGGGTTGGCCTATTCAAGATCTTATCTCTTCCCCAGCTCACACCTCGTGTTGCCAGCGCGCCTCCAACGCCGCCGCCAATAAACTCAGCGAGATTCTTTCCAAACTCTTTGACATTCGGATCCGTGTCATTTGGGATGACAGCCTCGGCAGCCCTACTCGCAAGCTCGCCTCCCGCTGTCGCTCCGGCAACCCCGACGCCTAGCTTCAGAGCCGCGAGACCATATCCGGCTCCCTCCGCGAGGAAACCTACCCCGCCCAGCGCAAGACCGGTCAGGGCGAACACGCCCTTCGCGATCGTGTCGATGCCCTTCGGCTCGCTCGCACCCTGTCGGTATATTGCTTCATTCCGCTTGTACTTCTCCTGCCAGGTCTCGGGCCGATCCTTGACGGGCGGTTTTGCTGACTCAGTCGATTTCGCGGCTTCGGTGTGCGGGTCGCCGACTACAACGTGGGCGTCGGGGTGGTTAGTGACATCACCTTCCGTGAAAGTGACATCGCTCCGGGTTGTTCCGCTCGGATCGCGGAATATGATTGGATTATTCCCACAATAGGCGAAGAGGTTCGGTCCGTCTGACGGTCCCTTTGGATCAGCACTGATCCATCGTCCAAGCCAGGGCGCATAATACCGAGCCCCGTGATAATACAAGCCGCTCTCTTCATCACGTTCCTTGCCCGTAAAGCGATAACGTTTCGGAGCCTCGGTCTTGCTCCGAACCGCTTGATAGGACGCGCCGCCATACGGGTAGTGCTCTTCGTAAGAGATGATCCGCGCTCTATCGTCCAGCTCGAGCGATGCCGAGCCAAGATGATTGCCGAATTGATACCGAATCAGTTGTTCAGGCGACGCCGTGTCGACCCGCGTTTCAACCAACGCGATTCGCTGTTTATCATCCATCATGTGAAGCGTTTCGCGTTCGAGCTTCACCGCGGCTCCGCCGCCGTTGTACTCGCGATACACTTCGAAGCCGCCCAGGTAGATTCGCTCGCTCGTTCGAACAGGAGCAGCGGGCGCGATAGCCTCGCTCTCGGTTACCTTGCGAACCCGCTGTCCCGCGGTGTCATAGACATACCAGGTCGTTACCGGAGTCACGCCCGGTGTAGTAACCGACTGCTTTGAGCTTGCGCGAAGCTGATCCTGATAATCCCACTGCATCACCGGAAGTTGAGGCATTCGAGTTATGTTGCCGTGCTCGTCATACTCATACTTCTCCGCGTAAAACGGCGCGTCGGAATAATCCCTGGCGCACGCATCATCCGGTTTGTGAGGGTCAGCCGGATTGCTCGTGCTCAAGAGGCGATTGGAATTCGTCGCATATTGATAGCAGCGCTTCCATCCGGCATTCGTCGGGTCGGAGCCGCGATGGCGCACGTTCAGAATATTGCCGACCGCGTCGTAGACATATTGCTCGGCATACCTTCCCAACGTACCGGCGTTCGGCCGGTCGAGACCGATATGAACGCTGTTGAATGCGTCGGGCGGCGTGGGGCCCGATGCTGTACCCAGAAACTCGCGGCCCGCTGCTTCGATCAAGCGGTAGATCGCGTCATATGTGTAATCGGCGTTCGGTTCGACGCGAACGTTCTTGAAATAGACCTTCTGCTGCGCATCGTCTCGAATCGACGTGATGTTGCCGGCCGGATCATAGGTGTAGTGCAGGTTCTGCACCTGGCATCCAGGCCAATCCGCCGGCGCGGGATTCGGACAGTCTTCGGGAAAGTCCGCTGCGCTCCGAATAGTCAGCACGTCGGTCAGGCGAAACGTCTCGGGATCATATTCATAACTCGTCGTTGCTTTGTTGCCGAACGCGACCAGCGTTCGCCGGCCTTTCGCATCGTAGTCGATGTCGCTGACAAATGGGGTCGCGGTTGTTGCGCCTCGAAGCCTTGCCTCGATCCGTTCGATGAAGTTCGCTTCATTGTAGCCGATGCCGATGATGCTGTTGTCCGGAGTCGTCATCTCAGCCGGCCGATTGAGCGCGTCGTATCGAGTGGTGTTTGAATAAGTCGCCGTCTCGAGCGGTACAGAAGCGGTCCAATCCAGAGTCTTCTTGTATTCCTGGGCGAGGCGCCTGCGACTTCTTAGAAGATTGCCCTTGAAGTCGTACAGATCGGTTGTGACCACGCCCGCCTGATCGGAGACCTCTACCGGCTTTCCGCGCAGATTTTTTGCCTCGGCGTCGGTCCTGCCTTCTCCATAGACCGTGCGCGTTATTTGCGCTTCCGCTGAAGCACCCTCGGTAAGATATGAACCGACGGGGCGCCTGAGTTGATCGTACGCAGTCCTGAATTTCTGATCGCGGCTGTCCCACGAATAAAGCGGCTTACCGGCGACGTCGTTCAGGGTCCAACGCTCCCCCGCATCGGGGCTCTTCTGATGAATGTTGTTGCTCAGCATGTCGTAGTCATAACGCATCACGACAATGCCTCGCGCGTCTACGACCTCGCGATGATTCTTCTCGATATCGAAGATTGTTCTCGTCTTATGAAACTCTTCGACTGGCGGGTCACCCGGCGGAGAAGAACTCAGCTTGAACTTGTTATGAGCTACGGCAAGGAAGGTTCGTCCAAGCGAATCGAAGTACGCAACGGCAGGCGTTCCCGCATGGATAGCCGCTTTGACGGCCGCGGCCGCTTCGGCGTCGCGGTCCCTTGAATCGGGCCATCGCTTAGCTCTCTCGGTTGAGTGCGAAGGATCGATTCGGAAGTCATGCCAAGTCGGGAGGTAATCGCTATCCGGCAATCGTAAAAGGAACTGACTCAGGTCGGAGTCGTTCTTCGGATCGAGCGACACGGTATCGTTAAGATCCCATATAACCTGTTTCCACGGATCAAAAACGATCTTCTCCCAGGTATGATCGGGGCGCAGCGTGCCGACAACTCTATCGGCGGAATCGTAGAACAACACCGGGCTCACGCCGATTTTCACTTCAAATTCAAAGTCATGTCTGTCGGTGAAAAACGGCTCGTACTGTCGTACCGGCTTGCCTTTATTGTTAAACACCGTCCAGCCGCTTCCGACCCACCGGGGGCTCGCGTCGGCGCCGGTCATAACCGGTCCGGCGTCGACGATCTTTATATGACCATCGGGATCGCGCCGTGGGACTGGCTCCGGTTCCGCTTGAAGCTTCTTCTGAATCTCGCGGCCGAATCCGTCGGAGTACGAGAAGCTATGCTGAATCTTTGTCTGCTCTCCCGAGGCCAGATCGGACTCGTGAGTTTCCCGAGCCATCGTGTACACCGCGCTGGGCCGCGGCTCCGGCGACGCCGCGGTCTTGCGATAACGATCCAAGTCGTAGACCAGCCTCGTCGTAGCCTGTTTGAGAATATCGTGAGAATTAGTAAAGGGATTCGAGAAGTGAGCTTCGATGACTGCGTCGACCAGATCGGCTTCGAAATCCGTGAGCAAATCTCCGAGCGCCTCGCCTTCCTTGCCCATCACAGCCGTACCGACGACCATTCCAAGAGCATCGAACGCGACTTGCGATCTGTTTCGGTTGGGATCGGCGACTTCGCGCGGCTGCAAGACTCGATAATCGTGTTTCGCTTTTATTTCATTGCCCGCGGCGTCCTTCACCGATACGGCCAGCAGGTTGTACTCGACGCCCGCCGCGCTCGTGTCGTATCCGATTATAGTGTTGTTCAGGAACGGGTCTTGAAAGCGGTGCGGCAGAAAAAAATGAGCGCGCGCATGAGCGAGTTCCTGGTCGGCGTCTGTTTTGTTCTTGTCGGGATTCAATGAGGCGTCGGGGTGAAAGAATACGCGGCCTGAGGGAATCCACCACGCTCCGTCCGCGAGCAGATCGACATAGCCGCCCTGGTCGCGCGGAACATCAGCCGGACGCGGTATCAGGTCTTCGGCCGGCTTTCCGGTCGGCGTGCGCTTGTAGACTGTTGCAAGAAGGCCGGGTGTGAATGCCAGCTTGTAGCTTTCGAATGGCAGCGCGCGCGGCTCCATCTTCAGGAAATCCAGCGGCCCGCTGAGGTCGTCCTTTCTATAAAGCGTCCGAACTCGCTCAATGATGCGCCGCCGTGGAGATGCGCCAGGTATGCTCGAAGCCGTCAGGTCTTCGTAGGGCGCTTCCGGCAGGCCGCCGCCATCCGCCTTGAGCTTGCCGGCGATCTCTTCGAACCGAAAAAGATTTGTCACGTCTTGTTGATTCGCGTCTGGAGCCACGTTGTAGATCTGATATGTTCGAGCTTCTGCCGGCAAAGGCGCGCGATACTCATCAGCCGTTGCAACCGCCTCTGTGTAGTCATTCTCAGCGGTGGTGATAAACAGAGCGAGCTGTTGCTGCCTTTCTTCGTTGGTAAGCAACGGGTCGGGATCGGCATGGCGGCGGCCGTAGCTGATCGCCGTGGATTTAAGAACGTTGCCGTAAGCATCAGCGGCAAGCGTCATCGCATGGGTGACGCGCGGATCGGCGACGTTTGTGCCGCCGACGTCGAACAGTTCTCTCTCGTAGTGAAAGTCAATGGTTTCACGCGCGTGAATCGAGAATACCGCGTGTTGGTTGAAACCCAGCGGCTGCAGGAACTCAATGGTGTAGTTGCGCTCGGATGCGCTGTAAGGGCGATCCTGTTTTTCGGTCCCGTCGAGTGCGTACACTTCCTCCCGAAGGATGGAGCCTTTCAACGCTCTGCATGCCTCTCGCGCTTCGTCGCTTGAAAGGACCCAGGGCTTTTGCGTTCCGTCCGGCATCTTGATCGAATCGGGCAGCACGGTGTCGTCGAGCAGCATGGCTTCCAACTGGCCGTCCGTGAGACCCGCGATACCGAGACTCGCATCGCCTTCGCGATAGTAATCCCGCTCGAATTGCTTTGAGACCGCCGCGCCACCCCAGCCGCCGGCATGAGACCCAGTGTGAAACCCCGTGCGGAACCCCGTATGAAACCATGTCCGCGTTAGCATGGGCGGGACATGGGATTGCTCGTCGATATTCGCAGCCGCCGGCAACTCACCGCTTACGGTCAATGCCGCGAACTCTTCGGTGTCCCATTGTTCGACCAGTCCGAAGCCGCGGAATTCGCGTTCGACCCCGTCGAAATAACCGTGATGGTAGGCGTACCGCGTAACGAAGCGGTTTCGAGTAATTCGATCCAGCGTCTCGACCCGTTCAACAACGTGCACGGGAAAAGGAAGCCTGGTGATCCACGGTTTTCCCGAAAGCTTGTCCTCGAGATAGAACTTTGTCGAAGCGACGTATTGAACGTGAGTCTCGGCCCCGAGATTGTTGACGGACTTGACCAGCAGATGAGGCTTCCGGCCTCCCATCAGATCTATGAACCGCACTGGGCGCCGAGCTTCGGCCGGAGACGCTGAAGACCACACGAGGCACGCGGTCCCGTTGCCCAGCAGATCGGCGGTCGCGATTGAAGAGAGGTCATCGACAACTGGAAACTGATTCAAGCGGCGCGCCTCGCTCCATCGATTACCCGATTGATTGAAGTAGATCCGCGCGCCGTCGCTGCCGAAGTAGATAATGTCGTTTGTGCCTGAGCCGTCGACGTCCGCCAGTCGAATCCGTTTCTGGTCAAACATCTCGCGGCTGTCGAACCACGGCGCATTGTCCATCGTCACCTTTGCGCCGAACCGGCCGTAGCCGAGATTGGGCCAATAGCAAATCTCGCCATTGCGAATGCGCACAAAGTCCGTGAGCCCGTCTCCGCACATATCGGCCAGATAGACCGACTGCTCGCCGTCGGCGAACACGAGCCTCGGACCTTTCTCTTCATCGAAGAATTGTCGAGCCGTTTCGATCTCTCCAAAGCCTTCTTCTGCTAGAGAAGGCAGCCAGGTTAACTTGTCGTCTTCGGTGATCAGGATGTCCGCGCGGCCGTCTCCGGTCAGATCGACAAAGCGAAGATTGGGATCGCTCCAGTCGATGTTGGGAAGGCTTCTGAATTTGGTGAATGGCTCCCAGAGCTGATCATATGTTCGCTCGTAGAATCCCGGCGACGCCCCGCCGAATTGCGCCGCGTCCAGTCGCCCGTCGCCCGCGAGATCGACGAACTGATACTTCTCACCGCTGCCGGCGCCGGCGGGAACCGTCTTGAGGGCTTGAATTCCGCCAAAGCGCCCGCCTCCGAGATTGGGCTTGTAATACCAGGCGCCCGCTTGCTCCGAAAAAATCCCGGAGATTCCCTCGCCATCCAGATCGAGCCATTGATACCGCGCTCCATCCAGTCCCGCCGGAACGTTCTCGAGGCTGACGGAATCCAGCTCGCGAATGTCCTCCTGAATCTCGGCCTTTGTGTATTCGAATTCCAGCGGCGGCCAGGATTTCTTCAGGTACGTGACGGTTGCTCCGTCGACGCCCGTCAGCGGCTTCGTTTCATCGCGGACAAAACCGGATCGAGTGACCGAGCAAAGAAACGACGCGAAGCGAGTGCTGCCCTCGTGCGCGAGCTCCGTCTCGACAGGCGCCGGCTTTGTATAATCAAGGTCGCGGTAATCGAACTCGGTCGCCATTACAAGACAGGGCTCCGGGCCCAATTCAGAAAAGCGATGGAACATCAGCACGCGATTGCAGCGCCGATAAGTGCGAACCTCAAAGCCCGCCCGATGCGAAGAGAAAGGGTCCGGGCGCACGGGCCAGCCTCGCGCCGGCCTTATCGAGGCTTCTACGTAGCGATGCTGTTCAGCTTCAGGATGCGTGGGGTCGGAATCGAGCGCGGTGAGACGGCCTTCGTCGTAATCAAACACGACTTCGAACAACCACTCTGTTCTAGTCAGATCGGGATTGGCCAAACGCGAAGTGACGTTGCCGTATTTGACACCTTTGAGATAACGATTGGCGGTGCGCACGCGATTTCGTTCGCAGGCCTGGGAGTGATCGACGTTGGTGGAATCCTCTCCGACATAGTCGTAGACGACGGCGTTTCCTTTATCGTCGTAGCTCTCACAAATCAGCCACGTAAAAACGCGGCCTGGATCGTCGGGATCGTAGATCCGGCTTTCTTCGGTCTTTCCGTACCAGGTCGTAATGTTGTCCCGGCTGATCGAGCGCCAGTGAATCGCGCCAGTCGATGAATCGGTCCATCTTTCAATGCGCGCGAACAGCCCTTCGATGCGAGGGCGGTAACGATGTATGACGAAGCCGGGATGAGTAGTAGGGTCCTCGAACCTGTCGCCGTTTTCCTTGAGTACGGGCACGAGGTCCTCCGCGCCCGAAAGAATGTAGACGTCCGACTCGCCGGGGTCGTCGTACCGTGGAAGGCCTTTATCGGTCTTGCGTGTGATGGCCGGAATTGATAGAGACCAGCCGAAGCCGAACGGCCCGTTGCCCGAGCCCGAGTCGTATGAGAGTGAAAGCTGAGGCGCAAAGCCCGAACGGCCAGGGCTGACGGAAATCGGAATCGTCATCGAGCCGGTTCCGGTCACGGGGTTGGCTGCGAACTTCTCGCCGATGCCGTGAATCGCTCCACCGCCTTTCGGCAGCGCGATCGAAGGAGGCGTCATGCCTCCGTTATTCTTTTCGGCGCCTTCCGATTTATTGCTCTCTTTGACCATAGACGTCCATAGACTCGGATCGCGGGTATTGTGAGTTGATGATTGCCTCTACGAGTTGATATTGGGATCGCGCCAAAAACGTTTCATGCGTTCATAGGACAACCGTGGGACTGATAAAACGAAAGTTAAGAAAAGGGACGCCAAATCGCGGGATGAACGCTACATTGAGGTCCTTTTTTTGGCAAGGAAGGACCTGCGTGCGCCGGCTCGTTGTGTTTACGCAATGCTGGCCACAACCCCGTTGGGGTTGAAAACGACACGGCGATCTCACCCAGGGTAGCCGAGTACGGCAACCGCTGGGCTGGAGGCTGCAACCCCGTTGGGGTTGACGGACATCGAGTTTGACGGATAGCAGCCGGCGGACACCGGGTTGACGGACACTGGGGTTGACGGATAGCAGTCGGTGAGACATCGGGTTGGCGGACGCCAGGGTTGACGGATAGCGGTTGACGGACAGCAGTCGGCGGACACCGGGTTGACGGATACCAGTCGGCGGACACCGGGTGGGCGGACGCCAGGGTTGATGGAGGTTCAAAACAGGAAGTTATTCTTTTACGCTCTCTGAGCGCGGAGACGCGCCGAGTCATTGGGTGAAGCGATCCGAGTAGCGCCGTGTAAGCCGCGTCGCGAACGTCGCCGTCATCATCTTTCAACATAACGAGGCGGAGTCGATCGTCAATCTTCTGATCGAAGTACAGAGGCTCGAGCTTTAATTTCGCCGCACGCATATATCGATAAGATCAGGATCATTACGATGCCGAGCTGGCTCACGGCTTCGGCTGTGGCGCGTATGGGAGTGTTTTGGAACCTTGCTACGACATCGTGGACTCCGGGCTCGACCGAAAACTCCATCAACCCAAACCTGTTGTTTGGTTCCACGTCGCGCCCGACGCCGTCTACTTCGACGCGCCAACCCGGAAAATAATGAACATTGAATCGAAAGTAAGAAGGCGTCCGGGCATCGATTTGGAAGCGATAGCGCGTCTGACTCCGCTGTTGAACCTCAAGCCGCGCGGATCCGGCAGTCAAATCTAAAGGCGAAGCGGCCGACCCCGGAGGATCGTTCTGAACCCACTTCGGCCGATACTCGAGAACCGTAGATGTTTCGAGCTTCCTCGCTATTATGTTTTCCGCCTTGAAGAAGTCATCTTTATACGGATGGACGGCGTTGGGCTTGCACTTCGAAAGCGAAGTCAGGATTATGACCGGTATTATCAATACGGGCAGCCATTCTACGAATCGTCCTCGCCCACGCGTTAAGACTGACGGCACGGCCGCAAGAATCGATGATGCCATAGCGACAATAACCAGGAACCGCCATGGAAATTGCAGATACTGCAGAGGCGGCAAGTATGCCCACGCGATCGAGGAAGCCTCGGTCATAAAGAAGATAGACGCGGCGGCCATGATCAACATCAATGCTACGAACCAGCGCTGCTCGCGATTCGGAAGCAGAGGCCGCGCTAACAACATCAATCCCCCAACGCCCAGCGCGGCAAGGTAGAAGGCTCCGATCTCGAAAGACATTCCATCATTCGGTCCCGGCGTCGAAATTCCGTAACCCCATGGAGAATTGAAGAGCTGGCGAAAATAGACAAAGTGGTTCTGATACTCCAATGCATTCTGAAGCAGTCTCTCGATCTGGATGTATTTCTTTTCTAGAAGCGACGGCGCCCAGAAGAACGCGGAGAGCGCGAGTCCAAGGACGAAGGCCGCGGATTGCGACAACAGAACCGCTCTACTTCTCTGCCGCAGCGCGCTCAGCAGGATCATCAACAACAGGAACGGGGTAAAGATCAATGAGACCGGATTGTGACAAAGCAGCAGCAATGCATAAGAACAGGCGGCGGCAATCAGATACCTGATCTGACGGGTCTGGGCGAGCTTATAGAACGACCAGAATATGAGTGGAAGCGTCGCGAACGCTGAAAACTCCGCGTACGCGGCGCGCACGTAGAGATCCGTCAGCGTGTACGGGGCATACATGTAAGCCGCTCCCGCAACCAGGCCTCCCGCCCTGTCGAAGATCTCCGCCGCCAGCAGGTACATCGTGAAGCCGGAGAGCAACAACAAAAACGCTACCGCAAAGTTGAGCGAATCGATGACACCCGCACCGGCGAATCTGAAAAGAGAGGTGACATAATAGAGAAGCGGAGGACTGAAATTGAAATACGGTTCACCGTACCCTCCAGCGAATTCCTGAGTCCATCTTGGAAGAAGCCGCCCTTCTTTTAGCCCTTCTTCAAAAGTGACTACGCGAGGCGGATAGAACAAGGAATCGTGTCCGGAGGTGAGCTTACCGTGCAGCAGAGGAAGCATCGCCGGAATCGCGGCCAAGACCAAAACGCATACCGTCGCGATTGGAGGAAAGAAACGTCGAAGGCGAATTCGCAGGTGTTCGATGAGCAGCCTCTCTAGCGTGCGGATTCGGAAGATTCAAGCAGGTTCAGGTAAGAGAAGTATACCCGCCATTCCTCTGACCATTGGTAGTCTCTCGAGTATTTCGAAAGCGATAAAATCGGTCAACCAGTTTTTATAGAACTTCAAAGCACGCTCGCTCATATTCTCACTTGCTCCGGCAACGACTCTTACCGATTTGATCGCCCTGCTTGTAATAACGGTACCAATCTACAAAAGCAAGTCTAACCGCCGTTGAAAAGTGAGCCCCGAAAACAAGGGAACAATCCGCCGGTCAGAAAAGTATAGTCGGGCATGAGTACCCCTCCGACCAACGAACTCACTTCTCGTAAGCCGCTTCGAATCTGGCCCGCTCTTCTTGCGGCGGTGCTGATAGTGCTGGGCAGATTCGTTATACCCGTCTTCGCGCCCGATTTGTTTGTGGTCGGCCTCATCGGCGCACTCGCCGGCGCGTTGATCGTCCTCGTATGGTGGCTGTTCTTCAGCCGGGCGCCATGGGTTGAGCGAATTGCGGCGCCTGTCGTGATGGCTGCAGCGCTGTTCGCGACATCGCGAGTCATTCATCCGTCTATTGTGAATGGGATGATGGGAATGATGTTTCCAATATTCTCCATTCCCATCGTGTGTCTCGCCCTGGCGGTCTGGGCTGTAGCCGCTCGTCGCCTTTCGAGCGGACCGCGGCGGGCCTCGATGGTAGTCGCGATCGCGCTGGCCTCCGGAGCGTTTACACTTTTGCGTACAGGTGGAATTAACGGCGAAGGGATCTCCGACCTTCATTGGCGATGGGTTAAAACTCCCGAAGAACGGCTGCTGGCGCAGGCCAACGACGAGCCGGAAACACTCCCGTCGATTCCGGCTACAGTAAACACACCCGATAAGCCCATCCCGTCTCCAGCACATTCCGAAGCGACACCCGATACAACGACACCCGATACGACAACGAAGCCCTCGGACAAACAGCCGATCGCAACAGAAGCGCGAGCCATCTGGCCCGGCTTTCGCGGACCTAATCGCGACAGCGTCGTTCGCGGCGTACGGATTGAAACCGATTGGTCGAAGTCGCCGCCGGTCGAGTTGTGGCGCCGAAAAATCGGACCGGGCTGGTCGTCCTTCGCGGTCCGAGGCGATCTCTGCTACACCCAGGAGCAACGCGGGAACGACGAACTCGTCTCCTGCTACAACGTGACCACCGGCAAACCCATCTGGAGGCACCACGATGCCGCAAGGTTCTGGGAGTCGAATGCCGGAGCCGGTCCGCGCTCCACTCCAACGCTCAGCAACGGTCGAGTCTACACATTCGGGGCGACTGGGATCGTGAATGCCCTGGACGGTAATAACGGCGCGGTGATCTGGTCGCGCAATGCGGCGTCCGATACCGGCGCGAAGCTCCCGGGTTGGGGCTTTGCAAGCTCGCCTCTGGTCGTGAACGACATGGTTATTGTCGCGGCCTCGGGCCGGCTCGCCGCGTATGAAATTGCTTCGGGCAATCCGCGTTGGATGGCTCCGGCCGGCGGCGGGAGCTATAGCTCACCGCACCTGATGACGATCGGCGGTATAGCCCAGGTCCTGTTGCTGAGCGGCAATGGCGTGAAGAGCGTCGCGCCGTCTGATGGCGCGGTGCTCTGGGAGCACGCGTGGTCAGGTGTGCCTATGCTACAGCCTGCTCGAACTCCCGACGGCGACTTGCTGATCATGACCGGAGACATGTCAGGCGGCGCTGGAACTCGGCGCATAGCCGTCGCTCACGGCTCGGGCGGATGGACTGTCGACGAGCGGTGGACGTCGTCCGGCCTGAAGCCCTATTACAACGATCTGGTCGTCCACAAAGGACACGCCTACGGCTTCGACGGCAGCATACTCTCCTGCATCGACTTGCAGGACGGCAAGCGCAAGTGGAAGGGAGGACGGTACGGCCACGGGCAACTCGTGCTGCTGCCCGATCAAGACTTGCTGCTCGTGCTGTCTGAGGAAGGCGAGTTGGCCCTGGTTGCCGCAACGCCCGACCAGTTCACCGAGATCGCGCGAGCGCCCGCAATCGAAGGCAAAACGTGGAACCACCCGGTCCTTGTCCACGACATCCTGCTGGTTCGCAACGGAGAGGAGATGGCCGCGTTCCGTCTGGCTCTCGCCGGCCGCTGAAGAATTCGGCCCTTCAACCTCTCAAGCGGCCGCGTCGAATCGGCATTTCGCGCGATTGTTTCATCCTTCCTACGGTCTGCTTGTGCCCTTCTTTTTTCTACGCGCTTGAAATTGATTACAGCTTGACACTGATTTCAGATGCCGCGGCCGGCGGCAACTTCCACGGCCCCGTGCATCGTATATGAGTTGCGGCGCCCGCCGTATGGCCGAGATCGCGGCGGCGTCAAGATGTTAGAATGGCTGAACGGAGTAATCCTATTATGGAACTGACCGCCGGGCTGGTCTGTGATCGCGGATTGAATCCGAAGAGACCCGTCAATCAAGATAGCTATCTGCTCCTGCCCGAATATGGATTGTTCGGCGTCTTTGACGGAGTCGGCGGCCAGCGCGCCGGAGAGGTTGCCAGCCAAACCGCGGCTGAAACTATTCAAGAAACTGTTACTCATTCAACTCTGCCTTCCGCGCAGGATCTAATAAGAAGCGCTTTACAATTCGCCAATCGCGACATAGTCGAGCTCGCCGAAAGCGAGCCCTCATACAAGACTATGGCGACGACGGCTGCTCTGCTGTTCGTCAGGAACGGCGATGCGGTCGTCGCGCATGTGGGAGACAGCCGTGTCTATCGCATCCGAGACGGACGAGCAATCCGCGAGACTATCGATCACACCGAGAACGGCGATCTGGTCAGGTCCGGCGCAATGACCGCGCGGCAGGCCGATGATTCGGCGGACAACCATATGATCAATCGCGCCCTCGGAGCTGGGCCGACCGTCGAGGCCGAGATAAAGGCCATCCGTCTCAATGGCGGCGAGCGCCTGTTGTTGTGCACCGACGGAATCTACCGCCATCTTGAAGACGACGAGATCGCGAAAATAGTCTCGAATAACGCGGAGCCTCAGGCGGCGGCGGACGAGCTGAAACAAGTAGTTTGTGAGCGCGGCGCCGAGGACAATCTCACCGCGCTTGTGATTCAGGTTGGAGAGACCGTTCGAACGGCCGCGTCATCCAAGCGCAGGTCTCGGGCGGTGGATACGATGCCCGCAAACAAGCGGATTCAAGTCGATATTACGAGGGCCGAATCGCGGGATTCAGCGGGCGGCGGCGATGAGGTCCGGCCCCGCAAGCGAATTTGGTTATATATTCTTGGAGCGCTCGTGCTCATCAGCGGTTCGTTTTATGCCGGCTTGCGAGCATCTGACCTTGCGGCAAGAAAGAAGCTGAGCGCTGAGGACGCGGCGAATCCCATCAAGCCTGCCCGGAGGCTTCTCGAGCAGGGTCAGGCTCTCGCCGCCGAAGCCGCCCTGAAAAGGGTTGTCGAAAACGATCCCAAAAACAGCGAAGGATTTTACTGGATGGGACGCGCGCAGCTTCAACAGGGACAGTTCGAGGCGGCGGCGCGCAGCTTTGAAGCGTCGATCAATTTGAAAGCCGATTTTCCTGACGCTTATGCTCAGGCGGCCGCGGCTTATTCGGCTGACGGCAAGCGGGACAAGGCCGAGTTGATGCTGCGCCGTTACTCCGACGCGGTTCAAAAGAGGCTGCCTTCGCCGACGCAATGAGCAAACGACTCTCTGAGTAATAGAAGAGCTCTCTGGGTAATAGAAGAACGGGCGTGGTGAATACTTGCCTGAGCTGAAACTCGAAAACAGCATAGTTGACGATCGCTATCGGGTGCTCCGCTGCCTCAGTCGCGGCAGCTATAGCGAGATCTTTCTTGCGGAAGATCTGGAACACGCCAACGAACAGGTGATAATCAAGGCTTTGAACACTACGCTTCAGGGCACGCTCGACCACGAGTTGGAACAGACGCTGGTTCAGAACTTCCAGAATGAAGCCGTCGCTCTCGACAAAGTTCGTCATCCGCACATCATTCAGCGGCTCGGTCACGGCACGGCCGCTGATCTTCATGGCACGGCGTTTCACTATCTCGTGCTCGAGTACATGCAGGGTGGAGATCTGCTGTCTCTGTGCCGCGGCCGGCCTCTCGATTTGAGCGGCGCTCTCTTTTACTTCAAACAGGTCGCCGAAGGTCTCGCCTTCGCACACAGCCGGCAGGTAATACACCGCGACGTAAAGCCGAATAATTTGCTGCTGTCTTCGGACCAGCGAACCGTTAAGATCGCCGACTTCGGCGTCGCGAAGATCTCACTGGGCGACGAAGCCGAGATCACGCGGGTTGGAACGAGCGTCTACTCGCCCCCGGAGCACCACCCGGATAGCACCGATTCGCACGCAAACGAAAAGCTGACGCCGTCGGCGGACATCTATTCGCTTGCGAAGACGATTTATACGGCGATGTCGGGAAAAGCCCCTCACCACTTCTCGCGATCCGCAATTACGGCGCTGCCGGAGTCGCTTAGCCGCGCACAGTACGGAGCGCAGTTGCTCGCGGTACTGGAAAAGGCCACTCGCTCAAACCCCGCCGAGCGGCATCAGCGGATAGAAGATTTTTGGGATGAGATTGCCAGGCTCGGCGCTACTCAGATGCCTCAACCGTCTACAGATTCCGATCCCGATGCGACGTTGGTCAGGCCGCGAGCTGCATCAATGGGGCCGCTCGTAATTGGACCAGGCGTCGTGAAAGAGATTCCCGCCGCGAGCTTTGTGGCTCCGGCGGCCGCGGGTCCAATCACCGGAGAAATCCCGCCGAGAAAGGCCCAGATCGTAGTCGAGCTGCCAAGCCGAGCTGATGGACATGTGCCCGAGCATACCGGCTTTCCGCGAGAGCCCGCTTCTACGACAGAAGCCGCGGCGATCACGCGACCGGCGCTCGAAGCTCCCGAGAGGACTTCGAGGCATCCTGAAATCGAAATCGCGATGACCCGCGAAGCCGCTTCCGACGAAGCTTCCGTTTTGCAACAGGCGGTCTCTGTTTCAAGCGAGGACGGCAAGAAAGGCATCGCTCCGGCGTCGAGTGCGACCAAGGTAATAGCGGCAGGTACGACTCGAGCATTGGTGAACAACCTGAGCCGCGCGAATTGGACAAAAGTGTTGAGCAGGACCTTTGGCTTGTTGCTGTTGATGGCTTTCGTGGGGCTCACGATTTCGACTTACTATTACTTTGCTGATCCGGATCGCCGACCGCCATGGTCGGGACTGAGGGTGCTCAGCAGCGCGAATGACGGCTCGATAAATGGCGCGACAAACGTCAACTTGAGGAGTGAGCCGGCAGGCGAGGCGCTTGTATGGCTGCCGCAGGGAACTCGAGTGCGGGTGCTGGAGACGCGCGGCAACTGGCACCGCATCAGAGTAATTCAATGGTTGGGAGGACAGCCCTCCGGCGCGCCCGACGCGGGATGGGTTGATCGGCGTTACGTGAAGCTCGACTGAGAGGTTTATATGAGCTGGCTTGCGAACTTGAGAAAATGGATCGACGGCGACGACGTGGTTACCGGTGAAGGCGACCCAAAACCACGATCAAAGTGGGAGGACTTTCTTGTCGCGGTGGCGAGAGAGGTCGATCAAACTATGCAGCGCGAAATGTTCACGCCGCCCGGCGGGCCTACATACATTCCGCGAGAGTACATAGTATTTCTCAGCAGCGCGGATGATGCCGACTGGCAAGGCGAGAAACGTGAAGGGTTGGAGCGAGGCCTTCATCACGTGCTCTCCGAAAGAGCGCGAGAGCTAGTGGGCGACAGAGAGTTTCAGACCAAGACTTTCACCGTCGAGTTGCGCGTCGACGCCGCGCTCGAAACCGCGCATTTTCGAGTGCAACACGTCTGGGACAGCCAGGCTCAAAAGACGATGGTGCGCGCTCGCAAACCGGCGCCGCCTCCAAGCGAGATAGCGGCAACGAAACTCGTTGAGCCCGAAAAGATCCTTAATACGATTGAGGCTGATGACGAAGCCACCGTAGTGAGGCCGCGAAAGCCTCAGACGCCGCTCTTTTCGATATCGGTTCGCCGCAAGCTTCCAGATTCGGAGCCGGCTCCAGCCGTGGCAGGGCCTTCCGCCGAGGCGCGGCCAGCCGAGGTTCGGCCGATCTTCAAGAACGAGACCACAATTGGAAGAGGCTCCAAGACTATTGATGTAGACCTGAAGCTAGAAGGCGATCTCGAGGTGAGTCGAAAGCATGCGACCCTGATTAAGCGCGACGACGGCGTGTACACGATCACCTGTCACGGCGCCAACTCGATAGAGATTCAACCGAACCGCGAGGCGCCCACCGGTGAAAGCGCCGACGTCAAGCCCGGCGAAAAGATCGTGATATCCACATACGAATTGGAAATCGTAGAGTAGGTGAGAGCAGATTTCGGGCGCCGTGAAAATCTAATTCAAACGACTCCGAAGATGACCTCAACCCGTGAAATGATGACTTCAACATCTAAGAAGATCATTTCAACAACAGCGAAGATGACTTCAACGGTTGAAAAAATGATCTCAATATTTGCCAAGACAAGTTCAGGCAGTGAAAGAAGTCCTTTACCTATCTCGTATGATAGCTGTGAAGATTACGAGCTCCTGAACGAGATCAGTGCCTCGGGCCAGGCTCTAAATGACGGAGAGCGGGCGTCGGTTGTGCACAAGAATCGGACACAGTATTTCCTCGATGTTCAGCGAATCGGTCGATGCAACCGCAACGGATATATCCGCGTCAAAGAAAAGCGCTCAAACATTTCAGGTGGTTGCCCCAACCGATACGGAGCGCATCAATTTTAGGCAGGGAGAACCGAATAGTAATGAGTCATTCTAAGCGTGTTGTGTTTTCAGGCGCCCAATTCTGTTCTAATCGCTATCGACGTTTCACACTTCTTCCCATCCTTATATCTATCGCATGCATTCAACCGGTTCTTGCGGAAAAACCCGCTGTTGCGGAGAAATCGGCCTCCCGAGCTTCCAATATCCGGATCAAGAACTTCGGGATGATGGATGACCACTTCTATCGCGGCGCGCAGCCAAGACGTGAGGAGTACCAGGATCTGGCGGCCGCGGGAGTCAAAACGGTTATTGATCTGCGCGATGATCCTGAGAGATGGGCGAAATCGGCCGCGGAAGAGTCCGGCTTGCATTATGTGAACATTCCAATGAGCGACTCTCATCGCCCGGCCGAGGAGCAGATATCACAGTTTTTTCAAACCATCGGCGCCGCTGCTAATCAACCATTTTATGTCCACTGTCTTGGAGGCCGTCATCGCACGGGAGTGATGGGCGCCCTCTATAGAATGAAGCTTGGAGGTTGGAGCGCCGATAAGGCCTACGACGAAATGAAGAAGTATGACTTTTATACGCGATGGGGCCACAGCGATTTGAAGACCTTTGTATTTGACTACTATCACGCAATGCCGAAGACCGAATCGACAATGGCTATCGCTACTCCGTAGGCCGGTCTTTCTTGTCGCGCTCGGCGCTCGGGATGTAGCAGGTTCCGAGCCCGATGCGCACAACAGAAACGCGAGCACAGGCTGATGTTAACGCCTTGCTCGCATTTTGTTTTTTGGGGGCTCACCCGCCCGCGCTGAGCTTTCCGCGAGAGTCAAAAGCTCACGAACAGCCTGGTCGTTCCTTTCGCCTGCACGAATCCATACCTCTCTAACTCGGCGATCGCCGCCCGCTCGATCATTCGTTTGAATAAGACCCACCGACTGAGGGTAAGCAGCGTTTGGGCGATCCAACCCTGACAGAGTTGCGGCCTTCTTGATTTCAGATTAGATCCGCCTCCGATTTCGCGATGACCGTCATGACAACACCGTTGGTGTTGGCACTCGCCGTTACATAACCCTGGGTAGGCTTCGCCAACCCAGGGCTTTGCGATGCAACCCCCTTGGGGTTGTCGTAGAAAATGCTCAGACGGCCGAGCTCAAATTCAAGCTACGGCCACCGGTACACACGCGAAATCTGACCGGCGCCCACCGTGTGCAATTCGCACCCGATCTCATGTAAAATGGCGCGGCTTCCGGCAGTCCTGTTCTCTTGCACAACATCGTTAGAGTTCTTGCGGGCTTTGTTTAGCTCGCGGAACGGGTATCAAAAGAAAGGCCAAAACTCGATGCGAACGAGAATACTACTTGCGGCGCTGCTTCTCTTATTCGGTTCGACGACCACTCTCTTTTCGGGACAAGCAAAAGCAAAGCGTACGCTGGATATATACTTCATCGACACCGAAGGCGGCGCCGCGACGTTGATCGTTACTCCGGCAATGGAATCTATTCTGATCGACGCGGGCTTCGTCGGCTTCGAAGGCCGCGACGCAAAGCGCATTGAAAAAGCGATGCAGCAGGCTGGAGTCACGGCCATAGACCATATAGTTGCGAGCCACTATCACGCGGATCACTACGGCGGGATACCGGAGCTCGCGCGGCTCGTTCCCATCAAGCACTTCTACGATCACGGCAAGATGACCTCGCTGGCCGACGACAAACAATTCGCCGAGCGATATGCCGCTTATCAGGAAGCCGCTCATGGCCGGACTACCGCACTGAAGCCCGGCGACACGATTCCGCTGAAGCCGTTAACGGACGGACCGGCGATCAGAATGGTCTGTGTTTCCTCGAATCGCGAGGTCATTGGCGGAGGCAAGGCGGCGGCGAATGCCGAGTGTTCCGCGGCAATCACAAAGCCGGAAGATCCGTCGGACAACGCCCGAAGTGTGGGACTCCTGCTGCAATTCGGAGCATTTGAATTCCTCAATCTTGGAGACCTCACCTGGAACATAGCTCAACGGCTCGTCTGCCCTATTAATAACCTCGGCCGCATTGATCTGTATCAATCGGCGCATCACGGCAATAACACCAGCAACGATCCGGTGTTGCTTCACAGCATTCGTCCTACGGCGGCGGTCATGAACAATGGTCCGAAGAAAGGCGGCAGCGTCGACGCCATCAAATGGATAAGGGAGACTTCCTCGGTCAAGGCCCTGTATCAACTCCATCGAAATGTGGACGCGAAACCGGAGCAGAACGCGCCTGCTGAATTCATTGCCAATTTGGAGGAACAGCCCGACGAAGCTTATATGATCGTTGCCTCGGTCGATCCCGCGAAGAAGGCTTTTACGATTACGAACGGACGAACCAAGGTGACGAAGAGTTATTCATTGCAATGAGAAGAGTCGGCGGCCGGTAGCTTTGAGCGCTCAGGTTTCAGCGCTCAGCTTTCAGCCGTAATCGGGAGATTTGTTCACCGGGAATCTGTCGGTCGGGCGCACAGATTGAGCAGGGCGGTTCAACACTCAATAAATTAAAGGTAGGGAAGGGAGCAGCCCTCCCGCCCTCCTCGGTTTGATTTTCGAGAGAGTCAAAAGCTCGGCGGGAATAAGCTCCCTTCCCTTCTTACCAATCGCTCAAGGTTGACGCTAATTAAGAGCTAATAATTGCGGCTCGCCAAAAGCTGGCCGCTGAAAGCTAACTGCTAATCACTTCTCTCAACTTCTAAGCGCATCGATGCACTTCCAGGTTGGTCGATACATAAGCGTCAGGTACTCTGCCTGAAGGTCCGGTAGATCGCTGCTTAGAGGATTGGTTTTCCAACTGCCGTCCGGCAACTGGCTGTCGATCAGCCTCCACACAATAGCGCCGAAGCGAGGATCATTCTCATAACTCAAGCCCAAACCTCTGTAAACCGCAAAGACGATATCGGCGAGGACCTCGTAATCCGTCTCGTCGCATCCCGTGTCTTCCATCCGCTCAGAAAGCCTCCGCCAATTGAGAATGAGTCGAGAGGCGCCCGCATGCTTGCCGGGCTTGAGAGTGTTGAAACAGCTCATGCTCTCCGCGAGCCGGCAAATAATTTCCCTGAGGCTTGCGGCGTAGGTCTGCTTGAACGGAATCTTCTCGAATGTGTTAAGGCTGCGCTGATAGAACGCGGGAAGATTGATTTCAAGTCTCGCCTGGGCCGCGTATCTCATGTTCAGCGCCTGCTGGTTCCAATCGGTCCAGGCCTTTCGCGAATCGAGCCGCTTGCCCTGTGCGAGCCGCCCCTCGATAGGGTTGTCGACACCCAGATTAATGTCCCGCTCTTTTGTTCGCAGCCGCGCGGCTATTGAGCGGCCGGCGCGTCGAACGCGATTTTGAACTTCGCCGGATAAGAACGGCACAAGCGGCTTGATTCGAAACAGGAGCTTGAACTCCGCAAAAAATTCGCTGAAAGACGCGGCTTCCGCCAGTCGAGCCTCGAGATTTCGGATCACGGCTTCGGCTATATGGCTCCGCACCGGTTCCAGGTATGGATTGTTTGAAATGTATGAACTCGAGCTTGTTCGCAAGCCCGCCATCATCGACAGCAACTCCGTTTCATACCTGCCCGGTTCGTCTTCAATCCCTTCGCCGACGGTCACGATGCGGCTTGCAAACCTGATGAGGTGATTGAAACCTTTTAGCACCGACGCATTGATGTCCCGCGCTGTCACCCGGCGCGCTTCGCGCATCGGATGATCGGGAAAGAGCGGTGAGTCTGGCAGGCCGTCGAGAAACGCGCGCGCCTCCCGATTCGGAATGGTCTTGAAGGCGCCCGCGTGATTCGCTCCCTTTATCAGCGTTCGAACTCCGGCTCGATATTCAAAGCTCGCAGGCGAGAACAACCCATTCGACGGCCGAGACCGGACAATCTTCATTATGCGATCGTATTCCGCGGAGCCCGCGAAACCGCGACCGGCGGTATATGGATGCAACTGCTCGTCACGCGGTTTCGGGCCGTAGTCTTCCTCAAAGCGAAGGTGCTTCGACGAGAGCAGTCGATTCAGCTTCTCATCGATCGAATCCTGATAATCGCTCATTTCATAGGAAGCGCCGCCTTCGAGGTTCGCGGCGTCCATGTTGGCCGCGCGATTCAGCTCCGCCCAAAAGGCATGCGCCAGGCTTTGTGCGACCGTCACCTTGTCACTGCTCGCATCGATTGAGTCAAGATGGCGCTTTGTCGTACTCGCGGTTATTTCGCCGTCACGTATCTTTTCGAGCCCCGCCGCAAGGAGCGCGGAGAGCTCCCCGGTCACGCGCGATTTACATCCGTCGAAATAGAATCCGCGGCATGCCAACGGCCGACCCGGCCAGACGCTGCAAATTAGCCGAGGAGCACCGTCCGTGTCCAGAATGTACTTTAGAAAAATGCATGCGCTGGATGATCTGCTGTCGCGCCGCCGAAGGTATGTCACGATGCTCGAATCGGGATCATCGATCCAGGGCCGCCTCATCTCATCGCTGTCTTCGTCGTCAAAGCGGTCCTGAGTGAAGGTGAGCATAAACTCCGCGGCCGACATATCGAAGAAGGCCGCAAGCCGAAAGATGTCGAAGCTCGCCAGATAAATCGGTCCTTCGGTCGAGCAGCACACGCCGGAAAGGCAATCCCGGCAGACCTCACGGTCATCCGCGTACTCCTGTTTTTGCGCGCTGGTTGGATACTTCCGAAATGATCCGAAGTTGATTACCGGGAGCTCTTTGCTGGACAAACAATTCTCCTTTGTCGTTACCGCGCGGATCCGGCTTGCCTCAGGACACGAGGCTTGGCCGGGATTTCTTTGTATCGCCGCGGCTTCGCCGACCATTGCTCGATAAGCGGTCTCAAACGTGGAAAGCTCAACCGTTCACCGCGCCACGCATACTGGCGTAGACCGTCAATGGCCGTCCAGGTCGGGTGATATCGTCCATAGATATCTTCGGCTTCCATATCGCCCCAGCTCCCATCTTCGTTCTGTGTGGCAAGCAGATAATCCACGCCCTGCCGGATAAGTGGATGGGCCTCGCCCAATCCGAACGCCTTGAGCGCGTCCATGAACTCCCCCAGGGTTTCGGCATCCTCCATCGCGATTGCTTCCTTCAGGTTTTTCTTGAGAAAAGCAAATTCATCAGGAAACCACCGAGGCGAGAGCCTGTATTGGCTGTAGTCGTTCATCGTGTACACGACGTGAGTGATCGCATAAACTTCCCAGTAGAAATGCGGATTGTCTCCGTTGCGGTGTTCCTCGTAGGGCCGCAGACCAGGCAGCCATTTGATTACGTCCGCGTAGCGCGCGCCAAGCGTCACCCCGTATCGCTCGCCTATATAAGCTCTAGTTAAGGCATCAATATATATGGCGTAGCGGCTCATCATCTCGAGGGGCTGCTTGCACCGGCGGCACACTTTTTTACCGCGCGTGTTCAGCGCCCCGCATTCGCATTCTTCAGGTATGTCGACCGGCGGAGGCTCATTGGGGGCATCGAACCATAGGTAGTCCTTCGCCGCGAACCCGCCCGCAACCCGCCTGATTTGATCCTTGAGATTGTTCTCGCGGACGCCGAGCCGAATGGCCGCGTCGTCGCCGAATACGAGAAAGGCAATCATGTCGGCGTCGACATCCGCCGGGAGGCGCGGATACTTGCGTCGAAACGCGCGGGCGCGCTCACGGCCCATCGCGCGGGCCTGCCGCTTCAAGTCGGGATCGGACGACGAAGCGCTGATCACATGAAAGCAGCATAGGAAATCATAAGAGTATTGGTCGAAGTTTTCGGGTTCACAGGCGGTGCGATAAATGAACTCCATACCTCGATGGATGGCTCGCTCACGCTCGGCGAGTCTGAAGGTTCGCATTGACGGCGGCTCCTCGCGATTTTATCGGTCGTTGGGTCGAAAGCTCGTTATCCAATTTATTCGTGCCCGCGACGCGATTATGGGCGAGTCTTTAATGAGGCTTCGAATAAATTGCTGTATATGCAGCCAAGAACTTGCACCCGCGATTAAACCCTACAATGTCAATATGAGTCCAGCAGCTTTCTCGTGAACCCCTCGTGAACAACGGCCCATCAATAAGCAGAGAATCCCGAAAGCGTGCGGAGCGCGGGCCGTCGCGCTGTTCGCTGAACCTGTCGTTGCTAGCTCATAGAGCCTTGGGTATAATCGCCTCTTTAGAATCGCCAATAGTACCTAATCACACTGAACCCAGTGAAGAACGCCACAATCATAGATACCGGTTTCTTTAGCTCCTATTCTTCGCCCCCGTCGCCCAATCGTTCTGGAGGAGTACATGGCAAATCCGTTTGTTGATGATGCAAAAGTAATCACTGAAGACAATCCGTTCGAATCCATGATGCAGAGGTTTGACGAGGCGGCTACGCAACTTAATCTCGACCCTAATATCTACAAGATCCTTCGATGGCCCAACCGGGAATTAACGCTCTACATACCGGTGCTGATGGACGATGGAAACTATCAGGTTTTTACGGCCTACAGAGTCCAGCACAATTTTGCTCGCGGCCCGGCCAAGGGAGGGCTCCGCTACTCTCCGGACGTGACGCTCGATGAAGTTCGCGCGCTTGCGGCGTGGATGACCTGGAAATGCGCCGTGGTCAACATACCGTTCGGAGGCGCGAAGGGCGGCATCATTTGCGACCCGCGCCAAATGAGCCCGTCCGAGCTCGAGCGCTTGACCCGCCGTTACACAGCCGAACTGCTTGACTTTATCGGTCCGGAGCGGGATGTCCCTGCGCCTGATATGAATACGAACGAGCAGGTGATGGCGTGGATGATGGACACCTATTCAATGCATGCCCGCCACACGGTCACGGCCGCCGTGACCGGAAAACCGGTTGAACTCGGGGGATCGCAGGGCAGACGTGAAGCGACAGGGCGGGGACTTCTGATCGTCTGCAATGAGGCGTGCAAAAAATTCGATCTTGAAATTGAGAAGACCCGGGTGATTATACAGGGTTCGGGCAACGTCGGAGGCGTCGCGGCCCGGCTGATGATGCTGGAGGGCTATAAAGTCGTAGGCATGGCCGATATGACCGGTGCGTTGTACAACCCCGCGGGCCTGGACGTGGATGCGGTTCTCGGGTATCTGAAGGAGCACAAGACGGTCGAAGGCTACGCCGAGGCCGAACACATGTCGAATGAAGCCATCCTCGAAATGGACTGCGACATTCTGATACCGGCGGCGACTGAAAACCAGATCAACTCGCAGAACGCCGATCGAATTAAGTGCCGCATTCTGGCCGAGGGCGCGAACGGTCCGACCACGGCCGAAGCCGACGAGATAATTGCCGAAAAGGAGATCTATGTTATTCCTGATATCCTCGCGAATGCGGGCGGCGTGACGGTATCTTACTTTGAATGGGTGCAGAACCGGATGGGCTTCTATTGGACCGAAAAAGAAGTAAACTACCGATTGAAGCACATTATGGTTGGCGGCTTCGAGGACGTTAACCGATTCTGCGATAAATACAAGGTGAGCATGCGGCTGGCCTGCTACATGCTCGCTATAGATCGTGTCGCCTACGACACGCATCTGCGCGGTATTTATGCTTAGTCGGGCGATGCTTCGGCGCGGAACGCGATTAAGATGAAGGAGAGGAAGAAAATCATGTTGAGAGCCCTTTGCAGTTTGGCCGTATTGGCGCTGGCCTCGGTTCAAGCGATTGCATATCAGGATCCCTACAAAACGAATCAGGATCCATATCGCAACCGGCCCTCCGATGCCGCTATGCAGGACGATAAATCCAAGCGGCCGCCGGCCAGCGACGTAGAGCTTCAGGCGGCCAAGAAGGTTCAGGCGGCGGTGGACGGGGCCGCGGCGCTGCAAGCCTCCGGCGAGTTCTTGAAGAAGTATCCGAAAAGCCCGCTTCGTGTTCAGGTCGCTAAGATAACCGCAAGCAAAATATCGCAGACCGAGGACAACGCGAAGAAGCTCTCGCTTGCCGAGACTTTCACAACGGTCTTCACTCAACCGTCCGAGTCCGACGTTATTATCCCGACTATCATCGACGCTTACACCAGGGCAAACAAATTCGATGAAGCATTTCAGAAAGCCGCGACCTGGCTGCAAAGCAACCCTGACGATGCGCGGACGCTCGTCCAAATGGCTCTGGTCGGCTCGGATCAGGCGAAGCATGCAAACAAGAAGTTCACTGATGTAAGCCGGCAATACGGTCTCAAAGCTATTGAGTTGATCGAAACCGATAAACGGCCGGCCTCGATTGAAGCCGATCAGTGGGGTGAATACAAGACAAGGTGGCTGTCGCAGGTCTACCAGTCCGTGGGATTTCTTTCGATGTCGGCAGGCGATTCGGAAAAAGCGAAGACGCAGCTTCAGAAGGCAATTTCGCTCAACTCGGGCGATCCATATAACTACCTCATCCTGGGTACGCTCTATGACAACGAATATCAGCAGGCGGCTGAACAGCACAAGAAAATGATGTCGGGTCCCGATCAGGACGCCATGCTGAAAAAGGCGCTCGCGGCGATGGACCAAGTGATCGATGCATACCTTCACGCGATCGCGCTTTCCGAGGGAAGTGACCCGCTCAAAAAGGTCCACGACAGCCTGCTTCAGTACGTTCAACCCTATTTCAAGTACCGGCACAACGGCAGCACCGATGGGCTTCAAGAGGCTATAGACAAGTACAAGAAGCCGGCCGGCCAGTAACGGAAAGTTATGGGAGTATCAAAGGACGAATTTCGCCAGGCGCTGAGCCACTTTGCGAGCGGCGTCACCGTAGTCACCGCTCGCTGCTCCGACGATGAATGCCGAGGCATAACCGTGAGCGCATTCTCATCGCTTTCGCTCGATCCACCGCTGATCCTGGTTTGTATCGACAAGAGATCATCTCTCCACGATCATCTTCAGGTCAGCTCGCACTTCGCCGTGAATATACTTGCGCACGTTCAGGAAGATACTTCTCGCCGGTTTGCATCCAGAGATCCCGATCGCTTTTCCGGAGTTACCCATTCGAGCGGCGTTAGCGGATCTCCCTTGATCGCCGGCTCCATCGCTCACCTCGAATGTTGCGTGGTCAATGTCTACCCTGGCGGCGACCATTCCATTATCGTTGGAGAAGTGATCTCGACCGATGTCAATCACGAAGGCGCTCCGCTGACCTACTTCCGCGGCGGCTATTCCACGACGACTCCTAAAAGCACCACATAAAGTCTATAAGCCCGCCTGGAACGCCGCGGCTATTGGTCTTTTAGCTGTCCGGGGAAGTAAGCGAGACAAAAGAAAGTTGTTCTATACAACGCCCCCATTAACTTTCCCCTTCGGAAATCATCGTGAAGATCCTTTTCCAAACCCGGAAGCTGATAGCAACCACGGCCTTGTTCTGGTTGGTACTGCTTCCGGGTTATGCGGCTCAGGGCCTAGCAAGTGAAGAAATTACAGTTCAGTCCATTCTAGGACCCGAGACTTTTACCCGCGGCTCAACCGGCAAAGACATTTTCACGCGCTTATTCAATATAGCTAACACCTCAGCCCCATACACAATCAAGATTGTAAACGGCGCGCCGGATGGCTCGATGACCGTCAAGAAAGGCTGGCTGACTCTTAACGACCAGGACCTGCTTGATCCCGGCGTCTTCAATCGAAGGAATCTCAGCATCACGATCGCCATCCATCCCTCGGCGCAAAACGAGCTGAGGCTGAAGCTGAAAGGCGGCGAGCAAGGCAGCTTTGTCACGCTCATCGTCGAGCCCACTCTCAGCACGGTTCTTAATAATCCGAATGACCCCGGCTTTGACTCCCGCCAGACCGGAATCGGAAATCCCAACGGAGTCACGGTAGACCAAACCACACACCACGCTTTCATCGCGGACCGCTACTACGATTCGGTTATCGACTTCGACATCGCAAACGCCCGCATCGTCAGAAATTTCTCCGGTCTTGACGGCGATTCGATGTTGGGCAACGGCGCGACCACGTCGGTTTCATTCAATACTACGGCGCGAACGATAGCGGCGGTGAATGAGGGGGTCCTCGAAACTGATCCGACAAGCCTTGCCGTAGTCAACGCCGATAGCGGTTCAACTCGAGTCGTTCCATTGCCCTATGCGGGCGTTCCAATGCACTCGAGGAATATCGCTCTCAATCCCAACATGAATGTAGCCGCCGTGGATGGGCAGTTCACGGACGGGAAGCGCGCATACTTCGTCGACTTGTCGACCGGAATCGTATCGGCGCGCGACGAACAGCTTCAGATGACCGCTCCCGTTTTCAATGCGGGCAGCAACGAATTCGTCTTTTCGTCTTTTGGAGAAAATGTAAGACCCGGGCTGGTGGTCTACAGCGCTTTGCCTCCCTTTCAACGGATACGCCGAGTCGACACGAACGCGCCCGCGGGCACGAGGTTTGAAAAGCTGGCGGTCTACCGCGCTTCTAATGTTGTCGCGGCGGTCAATCGGCTCGATTCCGCCGTCTACGTTTTTAATATTTCAACAGGCGAGTTGCTCGCCAGATTGCCGATAAGGCTGAGCCAGGAGCCGTTCGTTACGGTCGATATCGCGGTCAATCAGGCCAATGGTCTTGCGGTAGTGACCGGTCGGTTCACCGGTCTCGTCAGCGTAATCAATCTGAATACGCAGCTCCTGGTCGCCGAAATCCCCCTGCCCGATCGATGCAGCCCGCTTGGCGTCGCTATAGATGAATCGCTCAACCGGGCGGTTATAGCCGAGAACGGACTCTCGAGCACTACTCGCAACGGCAGCATCTTCATACTCCAGCTTCCTGCGCAGTAGTTGAATCCTCCTCTGACTTTATTTCCCGACTCATACGCAATCGATCTTGGACTTGCTGGCAATCGCACCTGTGATTGCAGCTTTATCCAGATGTAATCCGGGCGTAATCCATGCAGGCATTTCGAGAACTTTAATCGCCCTGCGGCGGATGGTATTCTCAATTCTACATCGCCGAATTGCGCAACGCGTCGAGGAGAGTTGAGTCATGGAGAAAGCTACATTTGGAGCCGGTTGCTTCTGGGGCGTCGAAGCCGGATTCAGACAACTGGATGGAGTTACGTCAACCGAAGTCGGTTATAGCGGCGGCAGACACGAGAATCCGACTTACCGGGAGGTTTGTTCCGGCCGCACCGGCCACGCCGAGGTTGTTCAGGTGACATACGACCCCAATATTATTTCGTATAAAGACCTACTAGATGCCTTTTGGCAAATGCATGATCCGACGACAATGAACCGGCAGGGCCCGGACATCGGCGAGCAGTATAGATCGGTGATCTTCTATCACACTCCGGAACAGGAAGACGCCGCTGCAGCTTCCAAAGAGGAGCTGCAGCGGACCGGCGTTCACAAGCGCGACATCGTCACAAAGATAGAACCTGCCGGACCTTTTTATCGCGCCGAAGAATATCATCAACAGTATTTTGAAAAGCAGGGGATTTCGCACTGCGCCATGCCTTGATGCATTCGACGGGAATTAGCGCTGGGCTCTCGCGCTTTCGTTTTTCAGCAGTTTTTCCTTTCGCTTGAGGCCCCACTTGTACCCTCCAAGGCTCTTGTCTTCTCTGATCACTCGATGACAGGGTATTACAAGAGCCACCCGATTGGTCGCGCATGCGCGAGCGACTGCTCGAACCGAGCTTGGACTTCCAATCGCCTTTGCTACATCTCCATACGAGCGGGTGTCGCCGTACGGAATCTTCCTCAATTCCTCCCATACCCTTCTCTGAAAGGCCGTCGCCTGAACGTCAATCGGAAGATCAAGGTGCGGCTGTTCACCCTGCAGATGATCCAGCAGCAAGGCCACCGAATGATCCAGACTCTTTCCGCCTCGCGTGATCTTGGCCTCGGGATACTCCGACTTCAACATTGATTCCAGTTCTTTGTCGGACTCTCCCAGGCTCACGGCGCACACACCCTTCTCGGTTGCGCCGACGAGTATGCGGCCGAGTGAACAGGCCGCGGTAGCGAAGTTGATTTGCATTCCCCGCCCGCCTCGTCGAAGCTCGGCGGGAGTCATTCCCAACTCTTCAGTTGCTGATTCATAGAGTCGGCTCGAAGAACCATATCCCGCGTCGTACATTGCTCCGACTATTGAGTCGCCGCGTTTGACCCGCTCCTTGAATTCGTCAACGCGACGCGCTCGCGCGTATTGCCGAGGTGTGACGCCGGCAATTCGCTTGAAAACACGCTGAAGGTGAAACTGACTGATGCCAAGCTCGGTGCTAAGCTCATCCAAACCGGGAGCGGGCTGGCGCGATTCAATTATTCGGCAGGCTTTTCGCACGAGCTCAACGTGAGGATCAGGCGAGGGAGCCGCGTCGGGCTTACACCTCTTGCAAGATCGAAATCCTGCTCGCTCCGCTCCTTCAGGCAAGCGAAAAAACTGCACTCGGTCGCGGCGCGCCCGCCTCGAAGGGCACGATGGCCGGCAGTACACGCCCGTGGACGTGACGGCGAATACGAACAATCCATCAAACGCGGCGTCCTTTGATTCGACTGCGCGCCAAAGCTCTGCCTCGTCTATTAGCGGGCCCGCCTCGGCATTCAGAGCATTTTTGATTGCAACGGCTTTACTCACTTGTGTCTCCTTATTCAATCTTATAGTTTCGTTGTGATCGTCGCTATTGCGTTTGATCGTGACCATAATATTGTAAGCCCGACCCCGAATCTATCCGCTTCTTGCTTCCAAAATGAGCTTATTGAATTAAGCAGATCCGGATAGATCTCGTATAGATTACAAAGCGGAAATTCGTGGGCAGGCAGTCAGATGAGAAACTGATGCTGTTAACTACCGGCGCGAACTCCGATCCATCGTCAAGATTGGGCGATTCGCGACCAAAGGTGGTACTCTAAGGCCGCTGTGTTTGAGCGGGAAAAGCGATGAAACATGCTGGAGAAAAGGCTCTTGATGAGCTCGAAGATCTGATTTGCGACATTCGCAAGCTCGGCGGCCTTCGAGAGCGAAGGCGAGGAGCCTTTTACAAGAAAGCAATCGGATTCCTCCATTTTCATGAGGATCCGGCGGGCCTATTCGCCGATTTGAAGGTCGGAGATCGATTCGAAAGATTTCCCGTCGGTACGCATGCTGAACGAGAGCAATTGCTCGCAAGAGTCCGAGCGTGTCTAACCGACGACTCATCGATCCGAGTTGAGAAACCAGAAAACGCTGATCGCTGACCGCTAAATATGAACAGACGCCGCTTTATTGAGACCTCGGGATTGGCGCTGGGAGCTACTCTCACGCCAAACGCCGAGGACTCGCCTCTTCTTCCCGAAATACTCCCAGGCTCAATAACGGATGTCGCCGGAATCAAGGTCGGCCATTTCACCGACGCCCGACGGCCTACCGGCTGCACTGTGATACTGACTGAAGATGGAGCCGTTGCCGGAGTCGACGTTCGCGGCGCCGCTCCCGGTACTCGTGAAACCGATCTTCTCAATCCGTTGAATACCGTGGAACAGGTACACGCGGTTGCATTAGCCGGAGGCAGCGCATTTGGGCTGGATACCGCTTCCGGTGTGATGCGGTACCTCGAAGAGAAACACATCGGCATCGACGTAGGATCCGCTCGAGTGCCGATAGTTCCTGCCGCGATCCTGTTCGATCTTTCACTCGGCGATGCGAGAATTCGTCCCGACGCCGAAGCAGGCTACAACGCGTGCAAGTCCGCGAGCAATAAAACACCGGCCGAAGGCAACATCGGAGCCGGAGCGGGAGCAACCGTAGGAAAGCTGTTCGGTATGACCAGAGCAATGAAAAGCGGCATCGGAACCGCATCCGTCAAAGTCGGCGGCTTCACCGTAGGCGCTATAGTCGCGGTAAACGCGGTCGGAGACGTGCTGGATCCGAGCACGGGAAAGCTCCTTGCAGGAGCTCGATCTCCGGATGGCAAGCACTTGTTCGGTACTACAAACGCGATTCTTCGCGGCGAGGCACCCGGCTCTATTCTAAACGGAACCTCTACAACTATCGGAGTCGTCGCCACCGATGCCCGGTTGACGAAGGCCCAGGTCAACAAGATCGCACAGATGGCGCATGACGGTCTCGCCCGGACCATTAGTCCGGTTCATACGCCGGCCGATGGCGATACGATTTTTGCGGTAGCTACCGGCAAGAGCGCCAGGAGCGGTACGGTTATGCTGTTGGGCATCCTCGCAGCCGAGGTTGTCGCCGCCGCGATCATTAGAGCCGTACGCGCGGCAAAAGGAATAACGGGTCTCCCGAGCGCGTCGGACTTAGTTTGAATTGGAAAGATTCGATATCGAGCGATCAGTAAACAATGACCAGTAACAAATGGCAAATGACCAATGACAAATACTGACCAGTGACCGACTCTCGCCTCCTTCCCAATGAGCCTCTACCTCATCACACTGGTTTGCTACTCCCTGCTAATGATCGTTCTTGGCGCGGTTGCTTCGCGAAGAGTCCGGCAGTCGAGTGATTTCTTCGTTGCGGGACGCCGTCTCGGGATGGGCTACCTCGCGGCTACGTTGATTGCCGCGAATATAGGCGCCGGCTCCACGGTAGGCGCGGCTGGACTCGGCTATCGCGACGGGCTTTCGGCGTGGTGGTGGGTCGGCTCCGCCGGGATGGGATCGCTGATCCTGGCGCTGAGTGTCGGACCAAGAATCTGGGCAAGCGCAAAAGAGAATAATCTGTTCACCGTAGGCGACTACCTCGAGTTTCGATATGACCGAGGCGTTCGCGATACGGCCGCGGCTTTCTTGTGGCTTGGCTCTCTCGTCATTCTGGCCGGCCAGTTGATCGCGGTAGCCTGGATACTCAATGTAGTGGCGGGTCTGAGCAAGCCAACCGGGTGTTTGCTGGCGGCGGTCGTGTGCACGGTCTACTTCGCTGTTGGAGGGCTTCATTCCACGGTGCGAGTGAACCTCTTGCAGTCGGCAGTCAAGCTCGCGGGTTTCACCCTGGCCCTCGTCATAGCCGTTGCCGGCAGCGGCGGAGTCGATGGTATTGCCGATGCAATGAAGCTTCGACTGGAAGGAAACTCGGATTCGTACTTGAGCTTGATCGGAGCGCCCTTCTCACAATATCTGCTTGTTGTGCTTCCCTCGTTTGTAGTGTCACCCGGAATTCTGCAAAAGGTATTCGGCGCCCGAGACAAAAAGAGCGTTCGACTCGGTATCGGATTGAATGCGGTCGTCCTATTGTTATTCGCCATTGTTCCGGTTGCGTTTGGAATGCTCGCGCGAGCAAGACTTGGAACTCTCGTCAATCGAGAACTGGCTCTTCCGTCGGTCATAACCGAGTTGTTGCCCCACTGGCTCGGAACCTTGCTGTTGGCTGCGATCTTTTCCGCCGAGATCAGCGCCGCCGATGCGGTGTTGTTCATGCTCACAACCTCACTTGGAAAAGACTTGTACAAGGGTAGATTGAGGCCTGCCGCAACTGACCAGGATCTCTTGCGATTCACTCGCTGGTGCGCGGCCGGGGCCGGTATAGCGGGAGTAATTTGCGCCGTTGCGCTAAACACGGTAATAAGCGCGTTGACAATCTTCTACAGCATTATTACCGCCGTTTTCCTCGTGCCGATTCTTTGCGGATTGTACTGGCGCGGCGCGAGCGCCGGATCCGTGAGGGCTTCAATGTGGACGACGATTGTTGTTCTGTTTGCGATGGAAGCAGGCCCCCGAGTTGGAAGTCATTGGCCCGCGCTCGAACCGGCGATATCAGTGCTCGAGCTTCCGGCTCAGACTTGGGGCATTCCCGCAATCGTGTGTGCGATCGGGGCAGGCGCCGCTATGTTGATAGCTCGTGCATTGGTCGAAAATCGATCACGCAAGCCTCAATCATGAACCCGTGCGTGCTCCGCGTTGCTTTATGAGCAAACAGGCCTTTCAACCCTGGGAGGCCGCGGCCTCCAGGGCCAGCGCCGCGGCATACTCTTCATCGAATCGCAGATCGTGCATTGTCCAGCGGCCGGCCTCGGTTGGATCGTCGTCGGTGTATAGCAGCGCAGCCGGTTCCCCCGGCGCGAAGGCGACGTCGAATTTGTCGAGAGGGAGCGAGAGGCCTACGCCGGTGGCTTTGAGATAAGCTTCTTTGCGCGTCCAGCAGTCAAAGAAAGCTCTTACCTGAAGCTCGCTCGGCAGCGCCTTCAGAACGGCAACCTCCCGGCGTGAAAAAAAGCGCTCGGCGATTTCCATTGATGCGAAGTCAGCCCGAATGTACTCCACGTCGACGCCGAGCTCGAGACCACGGCTCATCGCAAATAATGCCTGTCGCCCCGAATGAGAAACGTTGAAGCGGACGCCACGGCCGCTGAACGCGGGAGTCAGATCGGGCTTGCCATACTCGCTATAACAAAACTCCAGGCGATGCGGCTCAACGCCGATTTGTTCTCCCAACAGGGTGCGCAGCATTCCTCTCGCGGTGATGTAGCTGTTACGGTCTTTTTCAAAATGGAAACGGCTCGCGCGAGTTCGCTCATCGGGTGACAAAAGCTTGTAGAGTTCATTCAGAGCAGGCTGAGTCTGGACCAGACTCACACGCCAAACCTTAACGGGCTCGCCGCAATTTGCGGTTCTGTTCGATACATCGAGGGAGAGCAGCGGCGTGGCCAGACTCAGTATGTCCATAAAATGAGAGTGACTGGATGTAGTCTACGGACAGAATTTCTTATCACGCCCGGCTCAATGAGCGCCATATCCGTTCTCGGCACTCTTGCGGCTGCGCCTCAGACCATTTGCAGGACTCCACATATCCCAGAGAGAGATCACGATCATGAAGAACACCGAGGCTCCAATGGCGGCGGCGCCTACGTAGAGCGCCGGTGAGGCCTTGATCGATACGTAGCGCACGAGCCAGGGCGCGCTCAGAAACAGAACGATTCCCCCGAATCCAATAATGTAGCTCGACACCTTGAGCCATCGAGGGGCGCGGGTACGCATCAGAAAATGAGCGAGCACGAATACGACCAAAGGCAGTTCAAAGACGTGAGGATGGGTCACGTCGACCAGAGCGCTGAAAGTATTCATCCGCGCGACCGGCATATCGGCCTCGATCGACGCTGCTTCGCCTGTTTCGATGGCATCGGAAGGCGGTGATGTCTCGACGGATGCAGTCTCGATAGGCGCAGTCTCGCCAGGTTGCATCGACGCGTCGACTTGCTTCGGCAATTGCTCAGGTCCATATCGCCGAGCGATGCCGTTCTTGATTCGGCCCACTTTGTCGTAGACGTTGAGCTCCGCGACCGCAAAGGCAGCGAGCATTGTCGCCAGGAAAAGCGTTATCAAAATCTTCGTGCCGGCGTCACTTCGTGATAATGGATAAGGCGTCATAGGAAGCTATCAGCTATCAGCCGTAAGCGATCAGCGATTCGCGTACGCTGCCGAATGCTCAGTCGTCCACGGCCAGGCGAATTGGGAGCGACTTGTTGTGCGTTACCTCCAAGGTCGCTCCATCGTTTGAAATCATCGTCACCCCTTCGATCTCCCATCCGTTTGCGTCGAATATCTCCATTCCGCGTTCACATCCCGCGAACAACAATATTTTGGACGCTGCTTCGGCCAACATCGCGGATTCGCAAACAGCGGTGGCGCTGCCGATAAGCTCGAACGGAATACCGCTTTTCGGATCGAGCAGGTGAGAAAAGGTCCTTCCCGCGATGACAAACTGATGCTCGTACGTGCCCGAAGCCGAGAGTGCTTGATTCATAATCGACAATATTCCGGCCGTAGATTCTTCACGAAGCGGATGGCGTAAGCAGAATTCACTTGGTTCGTCTCCGGAAGCGCTGATCACGCGGATGCTGCTGGTTCCCGCATTGATCGTCGCCCGGTCGACGCCTCCTTGTTGTAGGGCCTCCGCCGCTCGATCGACGGCATAGCCTTTAACCAGTCCGCCGAAATCCAGAGCTACCCCCTCCGCCGCAAAGTGAACGCTCAATTCATTGGCATCAATCCGGATCCTTTCATGCTTCGCAAGCTCTCGCGCGGCTTCGATCTCGACAGGCTCAGGCAGCCGTTCTTCAAGTGCGCAGCGCTCCCATAATTCGTTAAGCGCGCCCATCGAAATAGAGAAGCAGCCTTGCGATCTCGCGCTGTAGTCAAGGCCCCTGCTTGCGACGTCAAAGAACTCCTTCGAGACTCGAGCCCGGCTTACGGCGGCCTCACGATTGACATACGACAACTCGCTCGAGGGATCGAAGCGGCTAAACATCCGCTCCAATCGTTCGAATTCACGCATTGCGCAATAGACCGCCTCGCGAACGGTCTCATTGCCTTGAGCCGCGATTTCGACGACCGTGCCCATCACATACTGTGCATGACGGACTTCGTTCATACTCGATATAGCAGTTCGCATATAACCAGAGCCCTTTTGGCGCCTCGGCAGAAAGCGCGCGAAGACAATGTCGCCCCCGTGATCCCGACTATATCCGCTCCAATAAGCAGGCGGTCGCGGCTGGTCTTGCCGCGAAACTGATTCGTGAAACGCGAATCTTCAACCTCCGCGCCGCGGCTTTCACGAAATACCATCAGCGCGACTCGATTGACCTTGAAGTCGTTCGTGATTCCAACGATGAATGTTATGTACTGTTCCTTTCCAATTTCGTTGACGATCATCGCATAACCATCGGTCGCGCCGGCGTTGCTTCGGCGATACACGGTTTGCGATCTAAGCGGCCGGCTTCCTAATCGCTTCTGTGCTGAATCAAGCTGAGATTCGCTCAGCTCCTTTTGTTCTTTGACGACATTATTGAAACCGTTGAACACGAGCCGCAGGGCCTGCTCTTCCGTGAGGTAGCGGCGCTCCTGTGCGAATGCCGGCAGCGTTAGCGGGGTTATGCCAACGCTGCCGGCGCCTATCAATACTCTGGTTATGAATTCTCTTCGCTTCATGATTTATACCAAATAACCCGCTCGGGCCCGGGCCCGGGTGACCGAGCGGGTTGGCGGCGTTCTCGCACTCAGAACGCCCAGACCAAACCGAGGCTGAAGCCTTTGATGCCCAGGTTGGTGAAATATGGCGGAAACGGTCTGCTGTCCGGCAGCCGCAGGAATAAATCGGGCTTCTTGTCGAAGTGATAGGCGAAATTGATACTCGCGGCTTCTGTCGGCCGCAGCGACAATCCGACGCTGGTTCGCCGCATATTCAATGGGAAACTGAAACCGGGAAACTGCCTGTCGAGATTTACCTGATCGAATCGAACGACCGGAGCGATTGATGCATCTTCTTCAAGATGCGAAGTCCACCACTTAGGCCTGAACCTGTAGCGGGCCTCAACATAGAAACCGTCAAGCGACCTCGATGGTTTATCAAAAAGCACCTCGTTTATATTCTGATCGAAAAACTCAAACGTGTTTCTATAGTCGCCTCTGGGCAGCGAAAGCAGGAACTCGCGGGCCGCGATCTCGGATTCGTCTTCGGCGGGTCTTTGAACCGATGCGCGTGCATACTCCCCGAGGATCTGGAATCCGCCTCTTGCAAGCTTCCAGTCCAGCGCCCAGATCGAGAGATTGTATAAACCTTGATTGTCATGTTTGCCGCGATAGCCCGATGCACCCAGCTCGACTCCAAGGACTGGACTGAAATTCACGCGGCCGACGATCGATTTTTGAGGATTGTTGTCGAAGAACCGGTTGTTCCCCTTTGATTCGAACAACCCTCCCTCGCGAGCAAACTCGCCGCCTTCATCGCTGCGAAGTCCGTTTACGATGTAGACCTCGTAGCCGAGCGTCGAGCGCTGCCCTATTTTGAACGAGCCAAGGGCCCCGATCCCCGCGTCCTTGTAAGTCGAGGGGATGACGAACGTCGAAACGAGCGGCCGAGTCACGATGTCCTGGAGGTTGGAATCGTGAAAGAGATTGAATCTGCCGAGCGGCGGCACAATCACTCCTCCGCGCAGACTGAAGCGCCGATCGAAGCGGTATTCAAGATAAGCCTGCTCGACTTCGACCTCTTTGCCCGCGAACTCGAATTCGATCTCGCTGTTGAAGAGCAGGTTCGGCGTGATGGCCGCGGCAAGAGCAATCACCGCGCGAGGAGCGATAAATGTATTGCGCTTAAAATTGGTGGTCGCCGTCCGGCCCGGATTTGCTTCGTCGGCGTTCGCGCGAATCTCGAAACCTTCGTCGAGACCGCGAGTGACATAGCGAAAGTCGGCATACCCGCCGAGCTTCACGCGGTCGGATTTCAACAGTCCTTCGGAACCCGCGAACTGACCTCCGGCCAGCTTCGGTCGAATGAGTTGATCAACGACTGATTTAGGTTTGTCTTTATCCTGCCTAGGGCCGGGCTGTCTTTCATATTGAGCTTGATCCTGATCGGTTTTCCCGGTCGCGCCGCCGGCGTCATCTATTTTCGACTCGACAACCGCGGGGTGCGTGGTTTCGTTCGCATCGAGCCTGGATTTCAGCTCCTGAACCATCGCGGCGAGTTTTTCTATCTGGCGGTTCTGGTCGACAATTTGAGTCTTGAGACTCTGTGCCTCTTCGATTGAGATCGCTGGTCGCGCGCGATCCTCGGTTGCTGAAGCATCACCGGCCCGAATAGCCTCCGGCTTAGAGGAAAGAACCAGATTGTAATCACGGATATCGACTGCTGGACTAATGCGAGCTTCGCGAGCGGCTTTGCCCGCTTGTGACTCCGCGAAAATCTCATATCTGCCTGCGCCGATTTCTTCGAAGCGATAAGAGCCCGAGGCATCGGTAATGGCCAGGCGCCTACTGCCGTGCGAATCGAAGAGGGTCACCGAACATCCCCGAATAGGAGTCCCGGCTTCGTTGAGCACGCGGCCGGAGATCATCCCGCTTCTTGTTTGAGCGGAAGCGGCCGCGACAATGATGATGAGCAATATTGAGGGCAGACAGATAGTCCGAAGTCCGCGCATCTGATACCTCCTGGAATCTGACCTGTTGGAGCGCAGCTCGACGAATCAGAGTTAGAGCACTGGAACAGCTAGTCCTTGCCTCAGCTTCGGCTGTTTCGATGTCGGCTGGACTGACCGGCTGCCGAGAAATGATTATTAACCTGGACCGATTACTCGCTAGTTGACACGTACCATCGGCGGCCGCCTGCTGGGGGAACGAAACTACAGATACGGCATTCGACCGGAATACGCGCAGGCTCTGGATCTCGTCATATTCCAGGAATCAAGCCCCATCGATCACTTGATCCCTATTTCCAGCGACTCGGCCCAACCAACCTTGCTCGAAATGAAATTGAAAACTGTTTTCAATTTCAGAGCCGCCAGTATAAGAAAGCAAGAAAGGGATGTCAATTCTTTTTATTTACGGCTTTTTATTCCAGAGCTCGAATGGCAGTGCTAGCCGGCGGCGCGTCAGCGTTCGGTTTGTCGTCGAGTCCGACCGGCGTAGTTGAAAGGATGGATCTACAGGGTCAATTTGCGAAGCCTCAATGCATTGCCGATGACCGATACGGAGCTGAATGTCATAGCCGCGCTCGCAATCATCGGATTGAGCAATAAGCCGACTACGGGATAGAGAACTCCCGCCGCCAGAGGTACGCCTATGGCATTGTAGATCAGGGCAAAGAAAAGATTCTGGCGGATGTTGCGCATTGTGGCCCGGCTCAATCGTATAGCTCGAACGATTCCTCGCAGGTCGCCTTTTACCAATGTTATTCCTGCGCTCTCCATTGCAACATCGGTTCCGGTTCCCATCGCAATGCCTACGTGAGCCTGCGCCAGCGCGGGAGCGTCGTTGATTCCGTCTCCCGCCATTGCGACTACTCGGCCCTGACTCTGAAGATGCTTTATGATCGCACCTTTTTGATCGGGCAGGATTTCCGCTTCTACTTCATCAATGCCAAGCCGGCGCGCAACCGCGGCTGCCGTAGTCCGGCTGTCGCCGCTCAGCATAATGATACGCAGGCCTGCTTCGTGCAGCAGCCGAATGGCCTCCGGAGTAGACTCCTTAATTGGGTCCATCACGCCAAGCAAACCCGCCGATTCAGCATTCACCGCCGTGAACATGACTGTCTGACCTTCTTTGCGCAGCGCTTCCGCTTTGTCGATCAGCTCACTGATCTCGATTCCGTTTTCCAGCATGAGCTGCTTGTTTCCTAGAACCACTGATCGTCCGTCGATCTTTCCTTTAATGCCTTTCCCGATCACAGGCTGAAAACCGATTGCCGAGCTGAGCTCGAGCCTTCTCTCGATGGCGGCCGCGACAATGGCTCCCGCCAGTGGGTGCTCGCTGCCGCGCTCGAGACTGGCTGCCAGACGCAATAACTCAGATTCATCTAAGCCGGACGGAATGATCGAGATCAGGCGCGGCCGGCCTTCGGTGAGCGTGCCCGTTTTATCCACAACGAGAGTGTCAACTTTTTCCAGAGCCTCGAGCGCCTCCGCGTTTTTGATCAGCACTCCCGCGAGCGCGCCTCGACCGGTCCCAACCATTATCGACATCGGCGTCGCGAGGCCAAGCGCGCACGGACATGCGATTATCAGAACCGCCACTGAATTGACCAGCGCATATGCCACTCGCGGCTCCGGCCCAACGAGAAGCCATACAAGAAAAGTTATGACTGCAATAACCATGACCGCAGGCACAAAATATCCAGAAACTACATCGGCAAGCCTTTGAATGGGAGCGCGGCTGCGTTGAGCTTCGCCTACCATGCGCACGATTTGAGCGAGCAGCGTTTCGGCCCCGACCCTCTCAGCGCGCATCACGAATCCACCGGCGCCGTTCACGGTACCGCCGGTAATCTTGGAGCCTGTGCTCTTCTCAACTGGAATCGGCTCGCCCGTAATCATAGACTCGTCCACCGAACTCGATCCTTCCACGACGATTCCGTCAACCGGCACGCGTTCGCCGGGCCGCACTCGCAAGAGCTGTCCCGGTTGAACCATCTCCAACGGGACGTCCTCTTCACTGCCGTCGCTTTTCAAGAGCCGCGCATTCTTCGGAGCGAGACCTAGAAGCGATCTGATGGCGCTGCTGGTTTGATTCCTTGCGCGCAGCTCCAGCACCTGACCGAGCAGTACGAGAGTAGTGATGACTGCCGCTGCTTCAAAATAAACGGCTACTCCGCCGTGTCCTTTGAATGACTGTGGAAACACTCCGGGCAGGAATGTAGCCGCTATGCTGTAGACATAAGCCGTGCCTGTGCCGATCGCAATGAGCGTGAACATATTGAGACTGCGATTGACGATTGAGGCCCAGGCGCGCTGGAAGAAAGGCCAGCCTCCCCAGAGAACGACGGGCGTGGAAAGCCCGAACTGAATCCATCTGGTCAGGTTCGAAGAGAGCGCATGTTGAACCGGTTCACCCGAGATCATCTCCGACATGGACAGCAGGAAGATCGGCAGTGACAGGACAAAGCAGATCCAGAAGCGGCGCGTCATCTCGACTAATTCAGAATCGGGTTCTTCGTTCACGCTTACGACTCGTGGTTCGAGAGCCATACCGCAAATCGGACACGAGCCTGTGGAGCTGCTCACAATCTGTGGATGCATCGGGCAGACATAGTCCGTCTTTATCACAGGCGCTGCAACCGAGGCTTCGAGGGCCATTGCGCATTTGGGGCAGGCGCCTCGCGATTGCGCCCTGATCTCTGGGTGCATGGGGCAGGTATATTCCTGATGGCTATTGTTCATGTCTCGCGAACTACTCTAATCGCGCAGAGTGATCTCAACAACCAGCGGTTACAGATTAAGATTAGAGATAAGCCTACTTTGAGATAGCTAACGGAGAGGAGCATTTGTATTGAGTTAAACTTCAGGCGTCGGATTTTCGCTCGACCAAAACCCCATCATTTTCAAGCGCAAACTCATAACAGCGTCTATGGGTAGCTTCTGAGTATGCGTCCTGCCGATCCTGCAATCGTCTAAGATCCAGACAGAACAAGAATGCTCTGAGGCAAATTGAGAAGGTCGGGGTTCGAAACAAGAACGTTTCGCCGCTGATTGGGCACATCAAGAATTGCGTAAAGGGTCCCCTTGTCGTGGAAAATGAGTTGCATAGATTTGCCGGCTCAAATGTTTATAGCGCGTTGACCGCTCCCCCAAAGCGCGCCGGTAATCGATAATCGGATCCCCATACGAATCGTTTTAGTCGAATCGATTGTTCCGGCCGGATAAGGTCTCTCCCATACGTTTGAACGAGGATTGGACGGGCCGCAAGAGAATAGGGCCATGGTCAAAAAGCCACGCGGCCAGTGTGTCGTCTGTAGCTCAAGGGCTCAGGATATCCGATTCAGTCGGGCCTGATCATGTGTTGAATATGCGTCGAATCAGCGTGAGGATTGCAGTAGCATTTCTCATAATATCTTCATCATTGACGCTCTTTTTCGCGCGACGCGTCTCCGCGCTGGATTCGACCAAGATCATTACCCAATACACTCTTAAAGCCTGGCAAGCTCAGGAAGGACTTCCTCAGAACACTGTGATGTCGATCGTGCAGACCCGCGACGGATACTTGTGGTGCGGCACGGAGGAAGGTCTTTGCCGATTTGATGGGGCGCGATTCACGGTTTTCAATCGAGGCAATTCTCCCGGGCTTATGCACAACTACGTCACCTCGCTTTATGAGGATAAAGACGGAGTGCTGTGGATCGGCACGTGGGCTGGTTTGTCCTACTTGAAAGACGGCGTATTCGCGGCCTATGCATCCGACCGGGTCGACTTCACTAGCGGCGTATCGGCCATCTCCGGCGACGGCGAAGGAACCCTCTGGGTCGGAGTCGGAGACGGTTTAGTAAAAATCAACGGAAACGACGTTCGCCTGTTCACGACTGCCGACGGCCTCTCGCACAACTCTGTTCAGTCCATTTACGCGGCCGGTCAGGACGCGGTGTGGATAGGTACGCTCGGAGGATTGAATAAGCTCGCGGACGGTAAGTTCAAGGCTTACACGACCGCCGAAGGACTGGGAAGCAACAGCGTCAGGCCGATTCTTCTGGATCGCAATGGCGCCCTGTGGATAGGAACGAACGCGGGCGTAAGCGCCCTCAAGAACAATCAGGTGACCACCTATACGAGGAAAGACGGTCTCGTCAGCGAGGTCGTAAAGGCTCTATGCGAGGACAAAGACGGTAACATCTGGATCGGAACCGAGAACGGCTTGGCTCGATGCACGGATGGGCGTCTTTCCATCCTCGATAAGAAGGGGGGACTTTCCAACAACAACATCGATTCTATATCCGAAGACCGCGAAGGAAACCTGTGGGTGGGAACCGAGGGAGGCGGACTGAACCTGGTCAAAGACGGAAAGGTCACGAGCTACACCACTCTTGAAGGTCTGCCCGACAACAAGGCCTGGACGATTTATGAGGCGAGAGACGGCGGCCTTTGGATCGGAAGCGACGGCGGTTTGACCAAACTGAAAGATGGGCGGTTCACCTCTTATACAACCCGAAACGGGCTGCCCAACAATGTAGTCCGAACCGTGGTAGAAACCAGGGATGGCGCGCTCTGGGTAGGAACAGGCGCGGGCCTGAGCTGCCTGAAGGACGGAAAATTCAAAAGCTATACCGGCAAGAAGGGTATTCCGGACTATTTCATAAACGCGCTCTTCGAAAGCAGCGACGGCGACCTCTGGATCGGCACGGAACAGGCCGGCGTCATTTGCTTCAAGGATGGAAAGTTCACGCCCTATACGAAGTCGGACGGCCTCGGCGGCAACGCGGTTCGCGTGATCGCCGAAGCCCAGGACGGCACACTGCTGTTTGGGACCAACGCCGGCCTGAGTAAGTACAAGGATGGCAAGTTCGTAGCTTCGGCACTGGAGGGCGATGCCGCATCCGCCCAGGTAATCTCGCTGCTGCGCGACGGACCGAACAGCTTCTGGGTCGGCACTGTAGGGCACGGCATAATCAGGCTCAAGAACTACAGGGCGAAAACAATCACGACGAAAGAAGGACTCTTTGACGACGTGGCGATCCAGATACTGGAGGACTCCGCGGAGAATCTCTGGATAAGCTGCAACCGCGGCATCTACCGGGTCAGCGCCCGAGCGTTGGATGACTACGGACCGGCTTCCGCCTCGATCGCCTGCCAGTTGTTCAATACGGCCGACGGAATGCGCAGTCAGGAGTGCGATGGCGGCAATCAGTCGGCCGGCTGTAGGAGCGCGGACGGAAGACTGTGGTTCCCGACGCTCGGCGGCGTTGTCGTCGTCAATCCTTTAAAGATCAGACTGAACACGCTCGCGCCGCCGATCTACATTGAGGCGATAACGATCGACGGAAGAGCTGTCGACCCCCGATCGAATGTCGAAGTGCCTCCGGGCGGCGGAGAGCTCGAAATCCAATACACGGGGCTGAGCTTCTCGGCTCCCGAGCGCGTGAAGTTCAAGTATCAGCTTGAAGGGTTCGACAAAGGGTGGGTCGACGCGGGCTCCCGCAGAGTGGCCTACTACACGAATGTGCCGCCGGGGCGATACACATTCAAAGTCGCGGCCTGCAACAACGACGGCTACTGGAATGAGACGCCCGCCGTCATGCGCTTTTATCTCGCGCCGCACTTTTATCAGACGATCTGGTGTTATGGCCTGAGCTGCCTTTTCATAGTCGCTCTCGCCGCGGGCGGCTACCGAATCCGGGTGAGACAGCTCAAAGCACGCGAACGCGAGCTCGCGCTGAGAGTCGATCAGCGCACACAGGAACTGCAAACCCAAAAGCGGCAGTTTCAACAGCTCTTTGAAAACGCGCCGGTGGGGATCGCGATGCTGAATTACGAGGAGGAGATCGTCGATCTCAACAAGAGCTTCGAGAGAATCTTCGGCTTTAATTCGGACGAGGTGCGAGACATGTCTATTAATGACGTAATCGTTCCCGAGGACTTGATTGAAGAAGCCCGCGAGCTCGGTCGTTTGACTCTGGATGGAAAAGATTCGATGAAGGAGACCTTCAGACGCCGCAAGGACGGCACGCTGGTTCCCGTCGAAGTCTACTGCGCTCCGATCCTGATGGGCGAGAACCGTGAAGGAATCTATGGAATGTACATGGATATTACGGAGCGTAAGAAGGCTGAAGACGAGATGCGCAAGGCAAAGGAAGCAGCCGAGGCCGCCAACCGCGCCAAGAGCGAGTTTCTCGCCAACATGAGCCACGAGATACGCACGCCGATGAACGGCATCATAGGAATGACCGAGCTCGCGCTCGAAACCGACTTGACCGAAGAACAGGAAGAGTATCTCGGAACCGTCAGATCGTCCGCGCATTCACTGCTGACGCTGATAAACGACATTCTGGATTTCTCAAAGATCGAAGCCGGGAAACTGGAAATCGATGATGTCGATTTCGATTTGCGTGAAAGTCTCGACGGCGCAATGAAGGTGCTTGCCGTGCGCGCTCACGGCAAAGGCCTGGAATTAATCTGCGATGTCGCGCCTGAAATACCTGATGCGCTTGTTGGAGATTCCGGCCGGCTCTGCCAGATCATCATCAACCTGATCGGAAACGCGATCAAATTCACCGACTCCGGAGAAATAGTCGCGAAGCTGCGAATGGAATCCAGAACCGAGCACGAAGTCGCCGTTAAATTCGAAGTGTCGGATACGGGAATTGGGATTGCGCCCGAGCAGCAGGCTCGGATCTTCCAGGCATTCGAGCAGGCCGATGCTTCGACTACTCGCAAGTACGGCGGCACCGGGCTGGGTCTATCAATTTCATCCCGGCTTGTGAGGTTGATGGGAGGACAGCTCTGGGTTCGAAGCGAGATCGGCGGCGGAAGCACTTTTGGATTCACCGCGCACTTCAAGACGACGTCGACCGATGCGCGGCAGTCGCTCTCCAAACTCGCGGCTCTGTTGAAGGACTTGCCTGTGTTGGTTGTTGACGACAACTCAACCAATCTCCAGCTCCTCGAGATTAATCTCGCGAACTGGGGAGCGAACGTGACATCGGCGAACAGCGGATCGGCCGCCCTTGCTGTTTTGAAAGAAGCTGCCGCACAGGGGACGCCTTTCGGGCTTGTGGTGCTTGATCACCAGATGCCCGAAATGGACGGCTTCACCGCCGCGGAGCTTATCAAGGCCGATCCACTCTTGCGCCGGACCAGAATCGTGATGCAGACCTCTACTGCTCTCAATGGAAACGCAAAGCGAATTCAGGAACTGGAACTGGACGGTTTTATCGTGAAGCCGGTCTCACAGCCATCGCTCCTTAATGCGGTTACTCGCGCCCTGGAAGGATCGTCTGGTCGAACAGAAATGATCGACGCTTCGCGGGCTCATTTGGAGGCTCGCCACCGGCCGTTGAGAATCCTTCTTGCGGACGACAATGAGGTGAATCAACGCCTCGCTAGAAAATTATTGGAGAAGCGCGGTCACAGCATCGCCAGCGCTTCGAATGGGCGAGAAGCCGTTGAGCTGTTCGACGCTCAGCCGTTCGATCTCGTGTTGATGGACGTGCAGATGCCCGAGATGAACGGTCTTCAAGCGACAGCAGTCATTCGGGAAAAGCAAGCAGTCACGCACGCTAGAATACCGATCATTGCGATGACCGCGCGTGCGATGAAGGGCGATCGCGAAGAGTGTCTTGCGGCGGGTATGGATGGATACGTTTCGAAGCCTATCAGTTCAGCCGACCTGTTCCGCGTGATCGGGGAGCTGATACCGAGCCTGTTCGAAACCCCATTGAGCGCTCCCACTGAGGGCCGCGGTGAAGAACACGAGTTGCCGGTGATTGACTGGGCGACGCTAAAGAAGAATGCCGAAGAAGACGAAGAGTTCGTACGGGAGTTGTCGGACATTTTTCTAGCCGAGTATCCAAAGCAGATGCGCTTGCTTGCCGACGCTCTAGACCGAGGCGACCGCGAAAACGCGGTTGATTATGCTCACAAGCTCAAGGGTTCGATCGGCGTCATTCGCGCGGCGGCTGCCTTCGACATCGCGCGCCGTTTAGAAGAAAGCTTGCGGCTCGGCGATCTCTCGGGTGTTGAAGGAATGATGGATCGCCTGAAAATGGAGCTCGAAAAGGCTCGCGCCGAGCTTTTGACTTCATTGGAGCCAATCTCAACCCAAGCCTGACCCGTTTCACGTTGAGCTTTACTTGCTTCATTCCGGCTTGCATTCAACAACAGGAGCTTTCGCGCATCTACTCCCCAGATCAACCCTTCACACAAAGAACCTGTTTCAGCGTATGCACTATATCGACGAGATCGCTCTGCGCGGTCATCACGTCATCGATGTTTTTGTACGCGGCAGGGATCTCGTCGATAACGCCCGCGTCTTTACGGCACTCGACGCCGGCGGTCTGCACCGCTAGATCATCCAATGAGAATTGTCGCTTGGCCGCGCCGCGAGACATCGTGCGTCCGGCCCCGTGGCTGCACGACGAATAAGAGTCCGCGTTGCCCTTGCCCCGGACGATAAAACTCTTCGCCCCCATGCTGCCTGGAATAATCCCAAGCTCGCCGGCGCGCGCGGATACCGCTCCCTTGCGCGTGATCCATACACGGTCTCCGAAATGCTCTTCCAGCGACGCATAGTTGTGATGGCAGTTGACTGCCGTCTCTGCTCCATCGATCGGACGCTTCAAGGCCTTGCTCACTGCGGTCATAACCAGCGTGAGCATCACCTCACGATTGGTCGCTGCGTAGTTCTGGGCCCACGACAGGGCTGAAACGTATTCGTAAAACTCGGGCGTCCCTTCGTCGAGCCACGCGAGATCCAGATCGGGAAGGCTCCGGTTCAAGCCGTGCGCGATCTCCCGCGCAACGTGTATCGCGCACTCGCCGATCGTTTTGCCAACGTTGCGGCTGCCCGAATGAAGCATCAACCAGACCGCCTGGCATTCATCGAGGCAAATCTCGATGAAGTGATTGCCGCCTCCCAGGGTGCCCACTTGCCGCCAGACACGCCCCTCGTCCAGACGGCCCAGGCGGGTCCGAATAGCAAGCCGCTCAAAGCCCGCCCGTAAATCGTCGATCTCGCGGTTGAGCCTCGACGCGGCGAGGCCTCCAGAATGGCTCATTGTCGTAGGAGTTTTGTGAAAGCTGAACCCAACCGGTACATCGCGCTCTATCCGCGCTCTTATAGCCGAAAGATTGTCCGGCAGATCCGAGGCATTGAGGTTCAGCTTTACGGCGACCATTCCGCAGCCGATGTCGACGCCGACCGCGGAGGGAATGATCGCGGCTTTCGTCGGAATGACGCTGCCGACGGTCGCGCCTTTGCCAAGGTGAACGTCGGGCATGATCGCTACGTGGCCCGCGACTATTGGAAGACCGGCGATGTTGCGGATCTGGTTGACCGCGCCCGATTCGACCGGGAGATCTCCGGTCCAAGCCTTAACGTTTCGAATATTGATTTCTTTAACAGAGCCGCTCATAAGATGAGTCCTCCCTTTCTAGCTGAAGTCGGGGCGGCAAGATTCGAACTTGCGAGCCCCTGCTCCCAGGGCAGGTGCGCTGACCGACTGCGCTGCACGCCGTGGCTGTGGGTACAGGAGTCGAAGCTGCGCATCTCCTGTCTAACAGACAGGCGACCTTGCCAGGGAGAGCGTCCTAATTGGTATTCTCTCAGTTCGCAAGGAGGCAATGGAATGCTCAAAATGACCGCGGACGAATTGAATGAATTTCTTGGGGCCCACTTCCCTGACTTCGAAGGGCCGCTCGCTATCGTCGAGAGCGTCGACGATATGATAGCCGAGCTAAGGCTTCCTTATAGCTCAAAGCACTTGCGTCCCGGAGGCACGATTTCCGGGGCCGCCCTGATGACGCTGGCCGATACCGCGATGTACGCGACTCTTCTGGCGATGATAGGCCCGGTGGCGATGGCGGTCACCACGAGCTTGAACATTAATTTTCTCAGAAAACCCGCGGCCGCCGATGTTATTGCAAAGACCCGATTGATTAAATTGGGCAAACGGCTCGCAGTTGGAGAAGTGTCTTTATACTCGGAAGGACACCCCGAAATGGTTGCGCATGCAACGGTCACATATTCGATACCTGTAAATTAGATAATCACACCGGGAGTCAAATTTCAGGCACAGGCAATTGTAATTCGGGCTGTAATAGCCGTTAATGAAGATTGCTTATCGGCCCTGCTGGCAGGTCAACCCGCCGTAGCGACAACGATGTAATTGCGAAATCCGCCCGCCACTTCGGTCAAGTCTTTTGAGTAGGTCGTGTGAGCCTGCCGGTGTTCCTTTATTAGATCGCTCAAATCACGAGCCGACGTCAGGCCCGTCTCCTGAATCGCGAGAGCCCACGTCTTGATGTGAGAAGCCGATCTTAAAAGCTGGTCGATGCTTTCGAGGTATGCTTTTTTGGACTGCGGATTTTCCTGAGCCTCGATGGTTTCGCCGCGCGTCACCCAACAATCCCGCCATTCCGATCTCGCTTCGGAGCCCGCGATTTCGACTTGCGCCACGGGCACATCCAGATAGAGCAGATCCGATCGCGCCCTTCGAATGAAATCCAGCGCGGGAAGATTGTAAGTATTGATGCGGCCCCTTGCCCTGCCGCGCAGCATTACGTAGCTTCTATTCGCAAAGGCGCGAAACACCGAATTGAGCGGCCGTTTCAATTCGGCCGTTCTCTCGTCGAATGATAGCGCGTAGTCGCCGGTTAACAGGCCTATCGCGAGAGCTTCAGCGCGCTGCTCTTCGTCCGAAATCGCGTCGATGTTGCGGCGAAGATTGTCCAAAAACCATGCGTCCGCTTCGCCAAACCATCGCCGCAGTCCCGGATTCCCGAGCCGAGCGGCCGGTACATAAGCATCCTCCAATAATCGCGAGACGACTTCTTCGCCGAGAGGCTCGCCGGCTCCGATTACCGCGCGCGACAACGCCGCCGCCCAAGCCCTGTTGTCGTTCGAGAGGATCTGCTTGCCCCAGGCGCTCAGATACCACTCCAGACGGGCGCGTCCACAAAATGGTATGGCAACCGATTTGAACTCGATTTGTCGAAGCACGCTCGCTTCGAAGCCGAGCAACGACTTCCTGCTGTAGCGGCCGCTCTTCCAATCAAGCCATTGCCGCGATTTGACGCGGTCGGAGGGCGGCGCCGGCGCGAAGGTAGCGATGATTGAAGGCGCTTCGGCTGGAGCTCGAGCAGGCGGTTCCGGCAAATAAGAGTCGGCAACCCCTGCCCTGCTTCCAACCTCTTCAGCCGTCCAGTGGGCGTCGAGTCCGCTGGGCTCTGTAGCAGCGCCTCCTTCCGATTCTTCTTTCGGTTGCGTTCCGTTTTCGATCGTCGAACTCGAAGGCTCGGTTTCTAGTTGTCCTGGATATGGTATCGGTTCTTGCCGTGATTCGGCCGCTGTCTCGGCCTTTTCGGAAAGAAGCGCGAGAAGCACTTCAACAATGTAGGGGTCGCATTCAACGCCGGCCGACTCCGCCAGTTCGGTGAGGGCCGCCTCTTCGCTCAGCCGATTCCGATATGGGCGATCGGAGGTTAAAGCGCCGTGGAGATCGACCGCGCGAATGATTCGAGCGCCGATTGGAATGTCCTCATAGGCGAGCATGTCGGGATAACCCGTCCCGTTCCACCACTCGTGATGCCATCGAACCAGCAACTGGGCATGGCGGGAGCAGCCGTGCTTCGCCATTTGCTGTTCGCCGATTACAGGATGACGCCAGAGGTCTATTCGTTCCTCGAAACTGAGAGGATCGCCCGATGAATAATAAGACGGCGCCATGGCGTGGAGGCCTATGTCATGCAGCAGGGCGGCTTCTTCAATCGCCTCGATGTCGATTTTCGAGAGGCCCAGGCGAGCGGCGAGCTCGCACGCGAGCGCCGCCATAGTGGACGAGTGTCCGAGTGGGTATTTTTCGAATCCGTCTATCCGATGTGCTAGCTGTGAGACAACTTCTTCGCGGGTCTGACTCTTTTCCTTCAAGCCGCCTCCTGCTGAACCGAGAGAAGGCTTAACTTACAAGGGCGGATAATTCACAGTCAAGCGGTAGGGCTATGAGCGCTTAACCAGCGCTCGAAATATGATCTTGGCGCGCTTTCCGCCAATCACGACGGGCTCGCCGATGAAAACTCGCGGTAAGACTTCGGAGCGCCGGGATTTGAAGCCAGGGCTCCGATAGGAAGGCTGTTATGTTCTCTGATGTATTATTCTATACTGCGGACGAAACGAAAGCGGCGACGGGAGTGTCCTCCGGTCGGTTAATATGGCGGTTGCTGAAACATTCCGGGCACCAGCCGTAGAGAATTCTGTCGACCATATGATATGCAATCGTCTCCGCGCCCGAAACCATTCTGTGACAGTCTTTGCACTCCCACATCAATCCTGCTTCATCTTTGATTTGCTGGAACATTCTAGTTTGCTCGCTTGTTAGATTTTCTATGCGCGGAATCAAACGCCTACGAATCGCGAATGTTCCCCAAACCTTCGCTTGAATTTCATCTCCCCGAGTTTAACACGCGAAGAAAGCCTTGAGGATCGGCGGCCGCTCGCCGCGCGGTCACTAACTTGTATCTGATGTCGGTCTCCTGTAGATTCCCGAAACGCTTGAGACTTTTGCTGAGAGATAATGAAAACAATCGATACCGCTAGTGAAGCGAAGGTTTCCGAAGGCACGGATCACCGCGCCGCCGTCTCTGCCGGATTTCTCGGATGGATGCTTGATGCATTCGACTTCTTTCTCGTCGTTCTGTCGGTGACGGCCATAGCAAAGGAGTTCAACCGCCCGGTTAAAGACATCGCCCTTTCGATAACGTTGACGCTGGCGTTTCGGCCCGTTGGGGCATTTATCTTCGGGCTGATGGCCGATCGATACGGACGGCGATTGCCGTTGATGATTGACCTCGTCTTTTATTCGATTATCGAAGTGCTCTCGGGACTTGCGCCGAACTACACGACTTTCATGATACTGCGGGCTCTGTTCGGCATTGGCATGGGCGGTGAATGGGGAGTAGGCGCTTCACTGGCCATGGAAAAGGTCCCGCCGAGATTGAGAGGCGTTCTGTCGGGGCTTCTCCAGGAGGGGTATGCCGCCGGTTATTTGTTGGCGGCCGGCTGCTACTTCTTTGTGTTTGAGAGGTGGGGATGGCGCCCTATGTTCTTCATCGGAGGACTGCCCGCGCTGCTCGCGTTGTTCGTGCGTATGCGTGTCAAAGAGTCCGAGGTCTGGCAAAAGACCAAGCACGAGACCTGGGGTCAGCTTGGCCGGGGCATTGCGTCGCACTGGAAACTATTTATCTATCTGACGCTGCTCATGGCGATGATGAATTTCGTGTCGCATGGCACACAGGACATGTATCCGACCTTGTTGGAGAAAGATTGGGGATTCGATCCCAAACAGCGGGCTGCGATCACGGCAATCTCGATGGTGGGCGCAATCGGCGGAGGAATAATCTTCGGCCGCTACTCGGATCGAGCAGGGAGGCGCCGCGCGATGGTGGTCGCGTTGATTGGTGCGATCGCTATGATACCGCTCTGGGCGTTTTCTCCAAATCTCGCTCTATTGGTCGTTGGCGCGTTTTTGATGCAGTTCATGGTTCAGGGGGCATGGGGCGTTATTCCGGCGCACTTGGCTGAGCTTTCGCCGGATTCGGTTAGAGGGTTTCTGCCGGGCTTCGCGTATCAATGCGGCGTCCTGCTGGCCAGCTCCGTGGTCTACATCGAGGCGCTCTTTGCCGAGAGAATGAGCTATGCGAAGGCGATGTCGCTGACGGCTTTGACGGTCTTTTCAATTGCGGCGATTGTGGCCAGCCTCGGCCGCGAGCGCCACGGCGTGGAATTCGGCAAATGAACTGGATGAACTCACGAATGATCCGATCCGCATTATGGCGAACAACAAAAACAATGATATAGAATCGCCCGTTCTCTGAGGGAGAGCGTCGGATGCGATATCTTGATTCGACGGATCGACGCGTTTGAAAATATCGCATTTCAGTCCTCTCGGTCCATTAAGTGTGACATACCAATCGATCTGACTGTTTCGGAGGAATGATGGCAAGAAAGAAGATTAGCGTGATTGGCGCGGGAAATGTCGGAGCCACCGCGGCTCAGCGTCTCGCCGACAAAGAACTGGGAGATGTCGTGCTCGTCGACATTGTCGAGGGAATGCCGCAGGGGAAGGCGCTCGATCTTGCGGAAGCCGCCCCTATCGAAGGATACGATTCCAGGCTCGCGGGCTCGAACGGCTATAAGGAGACCGCCGACTCGGACATAGTCATTATTACTTCGGGTCTGGCCAGAAAACCCGGAATGAGCCGCGACGATCTTCTCAGGACCAACGCCGGTATTGTCGGCTCGGTTACCGAGCAGGTTATGAAGTACTCTCGGAACCCTATTCTAATCATCGTGTCAAATCCGCTCGATGCGATGTGTCACGTAGCGTTAAAAAGCTCCGGACTTCCGAAAGAACGCGTCGTAGGCATGGCCGGAGTCCTGGACTCGGCGCGAATGAGGTGCTTCATAGCCGAAGCGTTGAACGTCTCGGTTGAGAACGTCAACGCGTTTGTGTTGGGCGGGCACGGCGATACGATGGTGCCGCTGCCGCGCTACTCGACCGTGGCGGGAATTCCACTGCCTGACTTACTGCCCAAGGAAAAGATCGATCAAATCGTCTCGCGGACGGCCAACGGCGGAGCGGAGATCGTCAGCCTGCTCAAGAGCGGCTCTGCCTACTACGCGCCGTCTGCCGCGGCTGTTGAAATGGCGGAAGCGATTCTCAAGGACAAGAAGAAGATTCTTCCCTGCGCGGCGTATCTCCAGGGCGAGTACGGGATCAACGGCCTGTACGTCGGCGTTCCGGTCAAGCTGGGAGAGCGTGGCGTCGAGGACATTATTCAAATCAACCTGACCACGGAAGAACGGGCTGCACTTCAAAAATCGGCGGCAGCGGTTCAGGAGCTCGTGACGGTGCTGGGCGGTTGAGCAAAAGCCAGCGGCTTGTTTAAGCAAGAGTCGCGATTAAATAAAGGCGGCTCGCGGTACGCCTGAAGTAACTTCAGCCTTTTGAAGACTGCTTACTTTGAAGACTGCTTACAATGTTTGAATGACATTCAGGGGAGCGAACGGACATTGGTGTTGTTGGAATTGCTTGTATCCCTACTAGAATTTGTTTCTCTGTTCTTTGAAGCCGCTTCGCCGGGCGACTCGGAACGAAAACCTATCCGCGGCTGTAGAGATTCTGAAAACGCAGTTGGCAGCTCTCTGAAGGCCGGCCTTCTTAAAAAAGGCTCACTTTGATGCTCAGGTACTTCTTAGGATTTTGCCTGAAATCGTAGAGCATCTTGACTGCCTCGGCCGACAACTGATTTACGTTTTCGTAGAGCTTATCGTCGTGAAGAAATTTGCCGGCCGTGCCTTCACCGCGATCAAGCGTTTCGCTGACGCTTCGCAGCGAGGCCAGCGTCGCTTTGATGTCATCATGAATCTTCTCGTCCTTGATCAGTTTTCCTATCGTACCGTGCCCGCTTTCAATGTCGGCCGCAATTTGGTCCAGTTTTTCGATCGTCTTGTTTGCCTTGGCAACGGCGTCTGTAGCTTGCTGATAAAGCTGCTCGTCTTTAAGCAGTTTCCCAACTGAGCCCTTGCCCGCTTTCAAATCCGCCACAATGGTCTGCACGTCGCTGGCAGCGTTCCTAAGATCGCCGTAGAGCTTGGGATCGTTGACTAGTTGCGCGATCGTACCCTCTCCCTGGCCGACCCGTTTGAGCAGGTCCTGTCCTTCCAGAATAGTCCGATTCAGATTCACGAATAACGTGTCGTCATGCAGCAGACGGCCTACGGTTCCCTGCCCTTTGTTTATATTGTCCATCAACTCCTGTAGCTGCTTCCCCAGGGTGTTGAACTGAACAAGCACGTCGCTTGCTCCTTGAAAGACCTGGGCCAGGCCCGCCTGATCCGCGCTCTCGATCATGGCGCCGTCGCTCACCTTCTGGCCCTTGGTAGTGCCCTGGGTGATGTCGACGATTCGATCTCCGAGAAAACCCTGCTGGGCGAGCACGGCCTGGGAATCAGTTCTGATGCGCTCGCCTACTTCGGCGGCATCCACTCTCATTGTGACTACAATACTCTTCTGATTTACATCGCTAGGGATACCGGGGGCAAAGTCGACGCTTTCTATTTTGCCTATGCGCTTGCCTGCAAGCCGCACCTCATCGCCTTCTTTTAAGCCTTCACCCGCTGAGAACCGGGTCTTGATGACCATTGTCTTTTTAAAGAGCGCGATGTCGCCGGTAACTGAAAGCATGAATACCACGAGGATGGCCAATGCCATGATGACCAGGATTCCCACGCGGATCTCAGCAAAGGTGACTTTTCTTTTGGTGCTCATAAGGCCTCCGAAGGGGCACAGGTCGCCCGCGTACCGTCAGACCGGCGCAATATATTAAACTCCGGCTCTTTAGAGTACGCGTTCACACTTCGCGTAAAAAGTTCTGAATGTAAGGATCGTCGATGTCCCATAGAGTTTCGTCGGTGCCGCTGAATATCACCCGGCCGTCCTTCAACATTATGAATTGCGTATTGATCAGACAGAGCGTGTCGTCTTCGCGCTTGTAAATAGGCTCGCCATAGTCATTCAACGTGAAGTAAGCGGAAGACATCAGGCGCGCATCTCCCATTCGATGCGTCACGAAGATCGAGCTGACGCTCTGGAGATCTCTCAATTCCATGGCAAGCTCGCATATCGTCCGCGCGGTCGGCGGATCGAGGCCCGCCGTAGGTTCATCATAAAGTATCAAGCGCGGATTGCCGACCAGCGCTCTTGCTATGCCGACTCGTCGCCGCATTCCTCCGGACAACTCGGCGGGCATCATATCGATGGCGTGTTCGAGATTCACGAATTGCAGCTTCTGCCTTACTTCTTCTCTGATCTGATCCTCATCCATCCCCTGCTCGAACAGCCGATAGCCGACGTTCTGATAAACCGAGAGCGAATCGAATAGCGCGCCCTCCTGAAAGACCATTCCTATCTTGCGTCGTACCACGGCGAGTTCTCGTTCGGAAAAATCGGTTATGTCCTCGCCGTCGATGCGTATGCGTCCGGCGTCCGGTTTGATGAGCCCGAGCACGAGTTTTAGCACGGTCGACTTGCCGGTACCCGATCCTCCCATCAGAATCTTCGTCTCGCCGGGTCGTACCGCAAAACTGACCTGATCCAGTATGATCCGGTCGTCATAAGTCAACGTAATGTCGCTCAGCTCTATCGCGTTTATAGTTTGGTCGAGCATTTTGAGTACCGGGCTAGCTGAATGCCAGGATGATCTTCGACAGAAAAAAGTCGGAAGCGAGAATGAGGATATCCGACATCACCACCGCCTGAGTGGTGGATCGCCCGACGCCTACCGTGCCGCCGTATGTGCGGAGCCCGGCTCGGCACCCTACGACCGCGATGATGAAGCCGAAGACGGCCGGCTTTATCATGCCTCCGATGATGTCATTATATGTCAGCGCTACCTTCGCCGAGCTTATGTAAACGGAACTCGCGACATGCATCAGCGAGGTTGCAACAACCCATCCGCCGAAGGACCCGATCATATCCGCCACCAGGGTCAGGATTGGACACATCAGGAGCAGAGTTACGATTCTTGGGAATACCAGCTTCCTGAGCGGGTCCGTTCCGAGCGCGCGCATTGCGTCGACCTGTTCCGAGACAACCATCGATCCAATCTCGGCCGCGATTCCAGAGCCGACCCGCCCGGCCAGCATCAAAGAGGCGAGCACGGGCCCAAGCTCGCGAACGAGCGAGGTCATCACCAGTTGTCCTGTTTTGCTCTGGGCTCCAAATGTCATAAGCGCGCTGGAACTTTGAAGAGCGAGGACCGCTCCGGTGAAGGCGCCGGTGAGGATAATGATCGCCATTGAGCCGTAGCCGATCAGATCCATCTGGACAATCACTTCTCGAAAGTAGTACGGCCGCGAAAATGTTCCGCGGAATGCGCGGCCGGTCATAAGGGCCGCTTCCTGAACTTCGAGGAGAGCGCGCGTGAGTGGATTCATCAGGTGGTTCTCGAAAGTCTGGGAGCCATATCAGGTCACTTATAGAAACAGGATCTATGTGCCATATTGGCGATGCGAGGCAAGAGCCTGTTCCAATGGTGAGTTTGCATTAGATATATAGACTGGCAGGGGTAATGATTGCCCGCTCGATGGCCCGGCAGCATCCGGTAAAACCGAGCTTGTAAAACGGAGCTTAGTAAAAAAGATATTTTCTCCAGGATTCGTCCGCGCGGCCGAGATAACGAATGATTTGCCGATTGACGTGGAGGTTGTAACCCTGAGGCCGCTTTAACAGCCTCATCCCTACTTCTTCCGGAGACCGGTCGCCCTTTTTATTATTGCACCACCTGCAGCTTGCGACGAGATTGTCCCACGTCGAATCGCCGCTTCGGGAGCGCGGGACTATATGATCGAGCGTGAGATCCTGCGGCGCGAACACTCGCCCGCAATACTGGCAGGTATTATGGTCGCGCAACAAAATGTTCTTTCTCGACAGGCTTTTTCGCTCGAATGGAATGTGAATATATTCTCTCAGCCTGATTACTGACGGCGCCGGCATCGAGAATCGCGATGAGTGAATCCACTTGGAGGAGCTCTCTTCGGCAAGAGCGATGCCCTTCAAGACCAGTACCACCGCGCGCCTCGCATTGCACACGTTGATCGGCTCGAACGAAGCATTAAGTACTAAAACGCGGGAGTTCATGCCGAATGCGAAATATAACTTGACGCTCCCGAATAAGTCAAAACTCGAACATCCGGGTGCATCTCTTGCCCGTATTGCGCCCCGCCAGTATCATCCCGAGATGAATTCAAGGTTCAGCAGGCACGTAGACCGCGACGAGATCGTCGCCATTGTAAGCGAGCTTGTGCGCCACGATACAACCAATCCGCCTGGTAACGAGCATCTGTGCAAGGAAATCGTCACGAAATGCATGCGCTCGCTCGGAATGGAAATCTCCTATTACGAAAAAGAGCCGGGCCGGACCAACGTAGTGGGAAGGATCGGATCTGGCGACAGGTCGATCGGCTTTGTTTCGCATATGGACGTGGTTCCACCCGGTGAGCGCGATCAATGGAACACGCCGCCGTTTGAACCGACGATAGCGGCCGGCAGGATCTACGGGCGAGGCACGCTCGACGACAAAGGTTCCTTTGCCTGCGCTTATTCGGTTTGCAAGGCGTTTACGGCTGAACATCCGGATTTCGATGGAACGATCTACCTGATTGCCGCCGCGGATGAGGAGACGGGCTCCGAGCTCGGAATCATCTATCTGGTTGAAGAATGCGGGATACGCTTCGACGTAGCGATCATCCCCGACGGCGGCAGAATGGATCTTTCAATCTACGGAGAGAAAGGCATCTTGTGGGTCGAGATCACGAGTCTCGGTATTCAGGCGCATGGATCGACGCCCGAGCTTGGCCGCAACGCGATCATTCCTCTTGCTGAATTGATCGCTCAAATGAAATCGCTCGATCTCGGGGCGCAGTACGATCACGCATTTGACGGTTGGACGATGAACATCGGAACGATCCAGGGCGGATCGTCAGCCAATACCGTGCCGTCTCGCGCCCGCGCCACCATAGATTTTCGATTACCTGCCGGCATCACAAAAGAGCAGGTTCTTGCCGCGATTGATGCCAAGGCGAGCCTCGTTCGGGCCGCCTCGCCGCAAGCCGAGTTTTCGATGAGCGTGCTCCACGAAACCGAACCCCATCTTTCAGATAAAAATTCCGTGATCATTCGAAGCTTCGATCAGGCCGCCCGCCGGCTCGGGCTCCCCATGAAATACGAGACCTTCGGCGGGAACACGGTCGCTAAGAATCTCTTCTTTGCCGGGATAACCTCCGTAGTCCACTATCCCGGAGACGACAAGCTCGCTCATGTTCCCAATGAATTCGTCATAATAGATGAATTGGCGGTCGGCTCCGTGCTTTATGCTGAGACGCTCGAATCGTACTTCTTCGACTGAGTGAGTGTGTTGATCTCCCAAAGAAGATCTTCTCAAATATACCGCCTTGTCCTCGCCTTTCTTGTATGCGGGCCCGCATTCGTTGCGCGCGATTCATCGGCGGAGCTCGAAAAGCCGGCGCCTGCTTCCAGCCCACCCTTGCTGATCGCGCATAGGGGAGCATCCGCTTATGCTCCCGAGCACACGCTTGCTTCTTACCGACTCGCAATCGATTTGGGAGCCGACTTCGTCGAGCAGGACCTTCAGGTGACTCGGGACGGCGTACTGATCTGCATGCACGATCCCGAGCTCACGCGGACTACCGATGTCAAAGATGTATTCCCGAACAAAGCTGCGAGTCGAAATCCCGAGGAACAAGGGAAACCGAAACGCGGATGGTACACCGTTGACTTCTCGTTGGAGGAAATAAAGAAGCTCGATGCCGGTTCCTGGTTTAACCGCGCAAATCCGTTTGCCGCCAAACCGGAATACGCCGGCGCCAGGATCGCTACATTGCAAGAAGTGATCTCAGACGTGCGGGATCGGGCGGGGTTATACATCGAAATCAAACACTACGAATTCTACAAATCACTCGGTTATGACGTTATTGATAAACTCGTATCGATCCTGAATGCGAACGGTTTCAATTCATCCGGCAGGCGGGATCACATCTTTATTCAATCGTTCTCGAAGGCGAGTCTGTTGAAAATTCGCGCGGCGGCTCCGCAATACGCCCGAATACAACTTCTTCCGATGGAGGATCGAGGCCGCACGCAAGACACCTCGAAAGTCAGCGCTTCACTCGCAAGAGAGGTTGCCTTATATGCGAAAGGGGTCGGACCCGCCAAACAAATGATCCGAAGCGCAGCGGATGTGGAGACCTTTCACTCGGCCGGCTTGCTCGTACATCCCTACACGTTTCGGGGACCAACCACGGCAGTCAACCGGCGCCCTCTTGGTGAAACTCAGGCCGGAGGATTAACGCTGCGCCAACTTATAGTGGCAGACATAGATTCATACCTCACTTTCGGAGTCGACGGCGGCTTCACGGACTATACTGATCTGTGGGTCCAGGCCGTGAAAGCGCGGTGATTCCGTGGAATCGAACCCTTTTTCGCTACTTTCGCGAGAAGATTTGAATTCCTCTTTGTGATAGCATACAAGCTCGTTTCGCGGATGAAGTGGCGGCGGTGTTGATCGAGAGCGCCCGGGGTCGCACATGATCGTTGAAGAGTTCAAGGTTGCATTCGCCGGAGAAATCGCAGACGCAATAGCGCGGCTCTCGCGCCGCTACAGCGTCACGGATGACGAGATGGCTGCTGCCTTCTTTGCATCGGCCAAGAAATATCTGCCGGACTCAATTTCGGATGCCGGCGCGGATGAAAATAAAGCCGTCGTTGGCGAGTTCATTGCTTCCCTTAACCTGGACGATCTGTGTCTGGCTCTCGCTTGTGCGAAAGGCGACGATGCGGCCTGGGAGGATTTTTTTCACGACTATCGCGCTTACTTGAACGGCATCGCCAGAGCTCACACGAACGACTCCAGTAAAGCTGAGCAACTTGCCGACTCGACTTTCGCCGAGCTTTATGGCTTGAGAGAAACAGAGGGCGAGCGCATAAGCAAATTCTCGTTCTATTCGGGCCGGGGCTCGTTGAAGGGGTGGTTAAGGGCGGTGGTTTTCCAGCTCTCCGCCGATTCGCATCGGCAGAGCAACCGCTACGTACAAACGGAGGAAGATGAAGATCTCGATCGCTTGGCGAAGCCGATTGAACTCGAGCGCCACCACCTTCCTGAGATCACTTTTGTGCGCGATCGGTACCGCGCGGCAGTCGCGGATGCATTGCGGCGCGCATTTACGCAGTTGAATTCAAAAGAGGGCCTCCTGCTGGCGTATTACTATTGTGACGAGATGACCCTGAGGGAGATAGGACGCGTGTTTAATGTACATGAAGCCAGCATAAGCCGCTGGATAGCAAAAACGAACAAGCACGTACGAAAACTCGTGGAGAAGAACCTGGCGGCCGAGCACGGCTTCAAACGGCGCGAGATAGCTGAAGCCATCGAGTTGGCCGCTCAGCAGCTGGATATAAGCGCAAAGGAGTACCTTTTTGAGGCGCTTCCGGCTGACCGAAAAGCCGGAAAAGCCGCCGAGGGCGCCTGAAAGGCATAGACGGACAGAATATGCGCAAGCGGCCCGCCGCAGGGCGTTCACTCGATGGCGAATTTTGAAATTTATTCAGGAAATGAGACGAATCGATAACAACACTCCAGCTCCGTTTGAGAGGCTTTTGCGTTCGCATCTGAAGGCGGCCAGTACCTCTTCCGACTGCTCCGGGTTTGACGCGGATCTGGCGACCTCGTATCTGGAACACGCGCTCCCTGCGGCAACAAGACAATGGTACGAAAATCACCTGCTTGAGTGCTATGACTGCCGAAAAACTGTAGCCAGTCTCTCTCTGGCTTATGAAGAGGAAGCTTTGACCGGCGCCGATCAACGGCGCATCGTTGAAGCGCCTGCGGGATTGGGGTTCCTCAGCCTGTTTGCGACGCCGAAATGGGCGTTGGCGGCTGCGGCGCTGCTGATCGCGCTCATCAGCATTCCTGTAATCCTCAATCTTAATGATCGAAAACCGTCCGTAGCTCTCTCAGAAGAATCCTCGACCCCCAACTCTTTGCCGGGAAGCTCATCGCCCGTTGCTGAAGCCGGCCCCGCGAAAACCACAATTACTCCCTTAGATAGCGCAAGAGGCGCTCAGACGACGACCGCCGTTCCCGCATCATCGCCGAGTTCCACAAACGGCGCAGCGGCAGGCGGCGCGGGCGTGAGCGGAACACCTAAACCGGTCGAATCCAGCGGCCGCTCAGCAGCCGATGCGCGTCCGGCTCCGGCGGTCGGCGCGGTTCGTGAACTCGATCGGAATGCCGAAGAAAAAAAGAACGAGGTTGCGGCGTCCGCTAAATCGGAAACTGCGCAGCCGGTTTCTCAACCCGAAGCGCGGCAAGGAGAGCGCTCGGAAGCGGTCTCTGACACTCAGGTAAAGAATGGACGAGCCGATCTCCCCAAGGTCGATACGGCAAAGGCCCTCAGCCTGCCGGAAGATAAAGGAAAGAGCGGAGAAGTTAAGACCCTGCGCCGCGGCACTGTCGGCGATGCCGCAAGGTCCGAAAAGGAGAGAACCGCTACTGTAAAACCGCTCGGTCCTGTTACGCCGTCGCCTTCAGAAAACCAAGGCTCCGATTCTACCGTCAGAGCCGGAATCTCGGCCCCTCCTCCTTCGGGCCGGGATAAGGACAACAAAAAAGTTTCGGCTTCATCGGATACGAGAATGGTCCGCGCAGCGGAGCTATCCGCCGCAAAACCGGCCAAGCCGGAAGAGCGCCGCGTTTCTAACAAAACATTCCGGCTTATCAGCGGAGTATGGACAGACAAGAGCTACAAACCGGATAAGGAGATTCCGGTTGTGCCGCTCACCTGGGATACGGACGTGTACAAGGAAATGCTGTTGAAGCAAGCCGGGCTCAAGCCGTATTTTGCTGGATTCCAAACCGGCGAGCGCGTGATAGTCGTCTACAAGGGAACAATCTACAAAATATCTCCACTAGAAAAGTAGGGGTTTTCATTAGCGTCTACTACCATGCGGGCCGGACAGTCCGCTGAAGCCAATACGGCTTTCATCTGCGCGAGATGCCTGCCTTCGTGAAGTCCAATAAAAGCGAGCCAACGATACGCGTTCAGGGGGCCGAACACCGGATGCGGCGCCGCGGCTCGCGAAAGGTCCGCGGATTCGATCCGTTGCCGCATCGCCTTCAATGTTTCGCGCGTCTGGCGAATTTTTGCCAGCGCTGCATCGATCGCGAGTTGTTCTTGAGGCTGCGCGAGTTCGGGCGCGGTAAACTTCTGGTCCTTCGCCCGTTCAATATATTCATCGAGCGAAAAAGGCTGAAATCCACCACCATCGGGATTCGGTTCTAGAGATTTGTTCTCGGCAATCAACCTGTTCAACAGTCCGATCACCCGCTCCTCAGTTCGGCCAAGATGCTCGACGAGATTCGCCACCGACCATGCTTCCGGTGACGGCCTAAATTCGGCTTGCTCGCGAGTCAGATCTTGAACCGTGGAATAAATTCGCTCTCGAATGTTATCGATTGAGTCAAAGACATCGGAAAGACTATTGAACACGTTTCCCTCCCGCTGCTGTTGTTTGAGGGTTGATATTAACACAATACGTTACCGGCGATCTCAAGGTCGTCGGCTCCACAAACTGCGGTGCTTCTCGCGACTACTGCTTCGTTGCTCAACTCAGCACATAACTAATAGCTCAGCCGATCAGCAAATTTTTCTTGACTTGAGAGATAAGTTGCATACAATAGCGGTGGCCTAAAATACACTGACCGGTCATTACGGCTAGTGTAACAATGTAGCGGCACTGGATTAAGGGGTTAATGGGAAATTGCCAGACTTGGCAATCCTTATACTCGGCATTTAGTTTTCATGACACTAGCGTCACAATCGCGTTGATTCGCTGCTCCTGCAATAGTCTGTTTATGAGTCGGTGTTTTTCCCGCCGGAAGGTGCGGCGACATCAGTCGATGGTGATGGCTTCTTAACCAAACCACTCGCATAAAACGACAGCAACACCGGAGAATTATACATACCGACGGTTTCGTTCGAAAGAATTAGGGTTATAGGCTGCGACCAAAGAGTCTCGTACCAGATTAATCGATGGAAGTCGCGATTTTGCGCATGAAGCCTTCGACCTTAACATTTGTCGGAGAACTTCACAGCCATAATTCCGGAGAGGACTGGCTCTGGCTGAATCTCGGGTTGTCGATCGCCGCGATTCTTCGAATTAACCATCACCTTCTTATCTGGGCGAACGAAAGAAAGGGAATGTTAAAGATGCAGAAGAGCAGAACAACCAACTCATTGTCCATTTTCAGAACCCTTAACCAATGCGCAGGGATGATCCTGACCCTCAGTCTCTTTCTATTCACTAGCTTTTCCTTGAGCAGGCGCACACCTGTGGTGAGCGCGGATTCAATGCGTCCCTCAAGTTCGTCTACTCGTCTGGATTGCAAGCCTCGACTCGGTCCGGCCGCATACATGAGGCTGATCGGGCCGACAGCTCCGACGTCGCCACGTCAACTGCTGCGCGCAAGTTTCTCTCAGGATGATGGGATGGGGATTGAGGGGTCGGGCGGTTCACAGTGGTGCTACGGCCAATCGTGCCAGCATAACCTTATGGTGTGCGATCCTGGTGCTTTCGCGAGTCCGACCTCAGGGTGCTGCGTCGTGTGTTGCTGGGAGAACAATCCAAGCAATTGCAGCGCTCCCGCTTGCTGCACGCCTAAGTGAAGTGATAGCTTGGGCGCACTGTAGTGATCGAGAACACCCGGTGTTTGGTTTCCGTCAGCCATCGGCAATGAGAACAACGCGGAGAACGAATACCACAGCCGCAAGAGCCCTCGCGCGAATAGTTCCGTTCCGCTCTTTAAAAAGGTGGATAAAGAAACCTGAAGGGAGTTGGGTATGCGCTTTCGTCCAGTGTCTCTACGTCACTCCGTCAGATCGATATTTCCATTGTTACTTTGCGTCGGACTTGTTAGGTCGATGCTTCCTGATTTGGCGCTGGCGCGGCAAGAGGTCAGACCAGCCGAGGCCGCTAACGTGAAGCCCGACGCTAGACCAGCGAGCCCAATCAAAGAGCGAGACGAATCCAGACCTGGCGCTTCTGTCCAGACGGTCACAAAGAAAGAAGCCTCAGCGGACTTAGAAAGAGAACGCAGTGACTTCGACGAAAAGGAACGGGCCATTCGATCCAATTTAGAATCTATCTTCGCTTCAGCATATCGCCTAGAATCGATCGAGTTCAGGATCATTGCCGAAATCGAAGCGGCATCCCTGATGTGGGAGATGGACAAGGAGCGGGCTCATTCGGTTCTACTGGGCGTATTCGATCGAATGCGTGTGCTTCAGCGGGATGATCGATCCCCGAAAACACAGGCTGGCGGCCGCCCTGCTTATGAAAAACTCAAGATGTGGATCCTCCGCAAGGTCGCCAGAATAGACCCAAAGATGGTAACTGAAATGCTGTCTAAAGACGACGGTAATGAGAGCCATCCCCCGGTCGCGGGTGATTGGTCCGAGGAAGGGCGCGCAATTTTAGCTGTAGCGTTCGAGCAGATCGATCGCGACCCATCTCTCGCAGGGCGATTAGCCCAGCAGAGTCTGACGCTCGGACTCGTAGACATCCCTGGCTTTCTTCGCAAGCTATCGCAGAGCGATATGAAGCTTGCGCAAGAACAAGCGCTTAGCCTTATAACCCAGTTGCGCGACAGCTCGGCGTCTCCATTCTTCCTGCTGAACTTTCAATCTTTCGTGCTGATGAAGGGCTCGCCTGCCAGCCTGCGCGGCGCCTATTTTGAGGCGCTTAATTTTCGCCTTCACCGTAATCTCGGGAACGAATTGCCGATCGGGGAACTCGAAGACACTCTTCAGGCCGCTCGTGCCGCAGCCCGACTCGCCGGCGTATCGCCGCAATGGCAAGGCGAGTTCAACGAAACAGTTGCTGAACTCGAACGGGTGCTCACGTCACGGTCGCAAGCGATTCCTGCGCCGACCGCGCGCATTGCCGTAGACATGCCCGAGTTCGTCTCGACAGACGGTAATACGGCTGATATGGCTGATGCCGCCGCACGGGCTGCCTCCATACCTGATTCCAAGCACCGGAACGAACAATATTGCAAGCTCGCAGTGGCGGCTGCGATGAAAGCGGACGCGCGGTTAGCGGAAGATCTTCTGTCGCGAATCAATGACGAAGAGAGCCGTCGGAGTGCGAGCGTAGCCGTCTACAGTCCACTTGTGAGAAAAGCCGTCCGCGAATCGAATTGGACGCAGGCGTCCGCATACGCGATGAAGATATCGGAACCGCTCGGCCGGAGCCTTGTTATCGATTCAATAAGCCGCGGAATTCGGGATAAGCAGACCTTGAAGGACCTCTACGATGCCGCGCTTGCCCAGTCGCGAAGCGATGCTCACACGTGGAACGCGGTAAAGGGAGCCTTGGTCCTGGCACAGTCGCTGTTGACTTCAAACAATGCGCGTTCATCGGAAGGGCTCGGTTGGGCGGTTTATCTGCTGAACAATTGCCGCGAGCCGCTCTCGTTGTTGTCAGACTCCAACCCGGATCCTGTGATTCAAAGCTGGGTTACGCTGCCGAGCACTATGCATAGATCTGAAGAAGCTCTCGAAGGTGTTCAATTGATCGGGACGGCGTTTGAGGCGTCCGGGCGACGCGACAGCGCTCATGCTCAAGCATTAGCGCTGGGGCTCTCCTCTCGCAGCCTTTCCCTGCTGGCTCAGACGGCTGTAGCACGGGCCGAGTGGGAAAAGATCAAAAGATTCAAAAGAAAACCGGTTCAGGCGGTCGCGTTGAAGGCCGGCAACGGCGCTAATTAATGATTTCCGAACAACACTCTCGCCACTTTATTGAGAAGCCCTCGTTTTGTACAAGCGGTCTTAAATACTCTGGGTTGAATACTCTTGATGCACAGGGGCTTTCAAAATACTATGAGCTGAGCGGAATGCGGGAGGCCGCGGATATGATCATGAGGTGCGCAGTTGGACTCTTAATTCTGAGCGCTGTGATTTCGGCGGGGTGCTCAGCGGCGATCGGAACTAATCAGGCCGGCGAGACGCCGCAGTCGGGACAAGTGCCGCCGCAAGTCACAGCGGCAAACGAAATGGCCGTAATAGCGCGTCTCCGCAGTATAAGCAGCGCTGAGACCCTGTATTACGCCGAGTCCGGCAAATACACCACTCTCGACGACTTGCTGTCCAAGCAATACCTCTCTGATCCATCGCAAGGAAAGCTTCAGGGTTATCGAATTGAAGTGAGTCTAAAGCCGGACGGATTCGCCGCTACCGCCGTGCCCAATAAATACGGAGTAACCGGCAAGCGTTCATTTTATCTCGATCAGACCAACGTTCTGCGAGGCGGTGACAAAGCCGGCTCGCAGGCGACGGCTTCTGACCCGGAGCAATAGCGCCGTCTCGAATTTGCGATTTGCACGCTTGGAACGCAGCCGTCCTGCCTGCCCAACCATGCACCGAAGCGCTGGAGCAAGCTTCGCCCGTTATGGCGCTGTCTCCGCTAATGAGACACATATCTGTAGCTGTTCGGTGAGCCTACAAATATCGAAGGCGGATTTCTCAGTAAGATCACTCGCCAGAGATACGACTTCATCCATGAGGACAGACCTGTTGTCTCTTCGATTGACCTTTTTGATGAAACCTCTTTACCTGACTCGTTGCGAAGTAAACGACTTTCTGCGCGGAGAGTGTCGTAGTAATCTTACGCCGCGTGAAAGACTCTTTTGCTGGAGAACCCGGAGGGTAGAATGGCTTTTAAAAAAAGGCTGTCGGCCAAGAAGAAATCCGAGCTTTGCCTTCAATGCGGAAAGTGTTGTATGGCCATGACATTTTCGGGCGGCGAAGTGGATGACGACGCCCGCGATGAGATTCATTGGATGGAGCTCCACGGACTCAAAATCGACTACGTCATCGAACGAGGCAAGACCGAGTATTACTTCACTATTCCTCAGCGATGCGGCGCATTAGTTGAAGCCGATGGAAAGTTCACATGCGGCGTGTATGATACTCGGCCTCAGATGTGCAAAGACTACGACGGTAGAATGGAAGGCCCGTTCGGCGTGGCCGACTGCCTTTGGCGTTATGAATCAGAAGGCCGGCCGCTGCCGGTAAGCGGGCCTGTTCGCATTCAGCCTCGCGGTTGATGTTGGTCGAAACCAACCTGCTCACAAAGAGAGTTCAATGTGACTGACGAACAGGCAATCGAATCTTCTATTCGGAAGTTCATCGAGGCGTACAACGCGGGCGATCTGAAAGCCGTGCTGGCATATTACTCCGATGATCTCATAAAGACGCGGCAGGGCGCCGCGCCCGAAACCAAAACAGAGACGGCGCAACGAATCGCCGACGCGTTTGACAGGTTCGAGTGCAGCGTGGATGTCTCCAATGAAGAGATCCAGGTCGTTGATGACTTTGCCTTCACACGAGGCTCGTTCAAAGTGGTTTTGAAGCTAAAGAACGGCGGCGACGCTCAAACCCTCCACCGCCGGTATCTAGAGATCTGGCGCAAAGAAGGCGCGGAATGGCGAGTCTTCCGCACAATGGACAACACGGCTTAAAGGCAACGAGGAGAGCTTTGCTTACCGCGGACCGAATCAAATCGATCTTGAATCTTCGTCCTCATCCGGAAGAAGGCGGCTATTTCGCGGAGACCTACAGAGCCGGCGAATCAATATCACTCGATGCGCTGCCCGCTCGCTATGAAGGTGCGCGATCAATTTCAACTTGCATATATTATCTGCTGACTCCCGACACCTTCTCCGCAATGCACAGGCTTCAGAGCGATGAGATATTTCACTTTTATCTAGGCGATCCGATCGAGATGTTGCAGCTATGGCCGGACGGCTCGGGGAAAATCGTCACTCTTGGGTCTAATATTGCCGAAGGGATGCAGCTACAGACGATCGTGCCCCGCGGCGTGTGGCAGGGATGCGCGTTGCGCTCGGGAGGAGAATTCGGGCTCCTCGGAACGACCGTGGCGCCAGGATTCGAATACGCCGATTATGAAACAGGATCGAGAGAGCGGCTGGCGTCTCAATACCCGCTCTATGAAAAAAAGATTGAGCTTCTGACTCGATAAGCGCTACTCGATGCGATGGTCTAGCGCGGTGTAAATACCGCTTTGAAGATCAGCCCTTTTCGAGCCGGAATATCTGCTTGCCGACAAGAAAAGTATCGCCCGTTTCGATTTCAACCTCGCCTTTTATCCTGACGAAGGTTCCGTTTCGGCTGCCATTGTCTACGAGAAAGAATCGCCCTCCTCGCTCGACAACACGAGCGTGCTTGCCCGACAGATATCCGTCATGCGGAAAGGTTACATCGCCCTCGTTGCGGCCAATTGACAACTCGCCGCTTTCAATTGGATATGCCCCTCCGACCTGACCGCCTTCGGTGATCAATTGAAGGACGTGTTTCGGTGCAGGTGCTGAGTCAGCCTGCTCCGCCGCGGGCGCCAGCTTTGTCCCACAGTTGGCACAGAAAAAGCCGGTCGGCGTGGATGTCGCGCCGCATTTTGGACAAACACCGGAAGCGGGAATTTCTGGTCTTTCAGAATTCCCGAAGTCTTGTGCTTCAGAAGCAGAACTCGATGTCCGCGCTTCGGGAGAAGCGGTTCGAGGAGCCTCACTGTCCGCCGAATCCTGCAACTCAACAGGCTTCCTGCTCGCGAGATCCTTGAGCGTATCGCGGTCCGCGTTCGGAGCCGCGCTTTTAGATTGACCGAACGAGGGCGAACTCGCTTGCTGCTGATTCTGAGGAGCCGTATCCGACTTGGCCGGCGTTGCTTCGGCAGCGGGGTCATTCTGTACGTCCTCAGAGAGTTTCTTTCCACAGGACTGGCAGAAGAGCCAGTCGGGTTCATTGGCCGTCTGACAAGAGGGGCATATTTTCTGCTCAGGCTGAGATGCGGCAGGAAGCCGATCCGAGACAATCTGCGTAGGCGCCAACTGTTCTTCCGAGCGGGCCTCAGTGCTTTGGGGCGCCGCCGGCGGCGCCGAAGACCCAAGCGGCGTTGCGCAGAGCCGGCACTCGGTCGCGGCCTGGCGGTTCTCAGCTCCACACTTAGGACAGGTTCTCATTTTTCCGGCTGCTCCTTCGGCGATCTTTAGAGAAACAACAGAGATTCAAACGCGCACCTGAAGCTCCTTAGCTATACAGCGATCCATCACCACGACGAGTCCGGCGCGCAGTGCGCGGTCCGCGGCATCGTCATCGATGACGCCTTCCTGCAACCAAACCGCCGGAACACCGATTCGAATCGCCTCGTCCACGTGGGCGCCGGCTTCGGAACCGCGCCGGAAGATATTAACCAGATCGATTTTTACCGGCACGTCTTCGAGCGTGGCGAATGCCATCTCGCCAAGGATCTTCGATTCGTTAGGATTGACCGGGATAATTTTGTATCCGTGAGACTTCATGTACCGCGACACGCCGAAGCTCGGACGGGTAGGATCGGATGACAGGCCGACGACCGCTATGGTCTTCGTCGACTCGAGTATTCTTTCAATAGCTTCGTTGCTGTTGATTTCCACTTGTGGCTTATGACGCGCTGATTTTAGCACCACGAATCATTTTTTGAAATTCTCTCGCGATCATGCGGGTTACGCGAGCCCGAGCTATGTTGTAGCGCTTGATGTCAAAGCTGGACACGGCCGAGATGCCTCTTGCTGTTGAGGTAAGAAATACTTCATTCGCATCGAGCAGCCGCTGTATCGGGAAACCTCCTTCAACCACGTGAAGGCCGGCGCCCTCGGCGATTTCGTGAACGATGCCTCTGGTGATTCCCGAGATGCAGCCGGCTCCGAGTGAGGGCGTGCAGAGCTCGCTGCCCTCGGTCCAGAATACGTTGGCGGCGGCGGCGCCCGTAATCTCGCCGCGCTCGTTTACCATAATCGCTTCCGAGAAACCGCGCTCCCGTGCCTCTTCCAGGGCGAGCAAGTTTTCCAGCATCGCCGTACGCTTTACACCTGCGAGCGGGCCATGTGAAAGCACCCGGTGAGGCGATACGGTGATTGCTATTGGAGAAGCCGCTTTAGGCTCTTCCGAAGAAGTGAATATCAATAGATCGCTTTGCCGCGAGGGTCCAAGACGCCAGGCTCCGGCATCACCTCTCAGCAGAGTGACTCTTGCCCGGCCGTTTTGAAGAATATTCGCCTTGATGAGATTGTCGAAGGCCCGCCTAACATCGGGCAGGCTTATGGGAAGCGGAATCTCGGCAATCTCTGCATGCCTGACAAGCCGATCCCAGTGCCGGTCAAGTTGAAAAGGCGCTCCGCGAAAAACCCGCAGAGTCGTAAACACGCCCCATCCGTATAGAAGCCCGGCTGAAGTCGGTTCAATTCGAACATCAGCCGCCGAAGCAATTCGGTTGTTGTGAAAGATGAACTGATCCACGGCGGTAAACCCGTCGGCGAAGCTCCGCCGCAATCACTTCCGCACGGTCGGATATTTTATCCCAAGCTGATCCAGATATGTTTTGTAGCGCGCCGGATCGTAGTAGAACTTCTTCAATTCCGGCCTGAATTTCTCCATCTTTTCGAGATTGAGTTCAGTGGCGGGCTGGTCGCTCGGCGCCATCAACGGTTCATATTTGACGCCGCGAGTTTGTACTTCTCGGAAGTAGGCCCATGCCTGTTTGACCAATTCGGGATCCAGCAGGAGGTCCAGAGCCGTGAGCGCTTGAACCTTTGCTCCGGCAGTCGCGCCTTTATGCGCAATCGGAGTTGCCATTGCAACAGCATTTTCCCAGCTATGACCGGGCAGATTCGGAATGTTGCAGGGAAAGCGAAGATATATGGTTGGTAGATTCCACGATATGTCTCCAATATCGTCCGAGCCGCCGCTCACCGGTTCTCGTGGCGATTCGAGAGGGCTTACGCCTTTTTTCAAGCCGTCCTGTTTTGCGCCGATCTCCTTCTGAAGGGCTCGCGCGAGTGTCTGATCCGCTTCGCTCCATTCCGGCATTCCGACTGCGTCGATGTTCCGCTGCACGGCTTCGGCTACGGCCTTGTTGAAATGAGGCGGCCAGGCCGACCCAACGATTCGACGCGTCACGGTGGTCTCAGTCATCGCAGCCGCGGCCTCCGACATCTTGTTGCCGATCTCGAAGAGCTCCTTGATTCGCGGATAGTCCAGCTCGCGAAAGTAGTACCAGACCCCCGCTTCGGACGGAACGACATTGGGCTGGTCTCCACCATTGAAGATGATGTAGTGCGACCGCTGCTGAAGCCTCAGGTGCTCGCGCCGATAATTCCACGCCGTGTCCATAAGCTCTACCGCATCCAGCGCGCTTCGGCCTTGCCACGGGGCGCCCGCGGCATGCGCTGCCTTACCATGAAAGGAGTACTGAACGCTTACAAGTCCGCTCGTCACGAAAGTCTGTCCATACGAGACGGCGAGTTCCGAATCGACATGGCACCCGAGCATAACGTCGACATCTCGAAACAGACCGGAGCGAACGAAATAAGCCTTCGAGCCAAGCAGTTCTTCGGCGACCCCCGGATACAACCGAAAAGTCCCGCTGAGCCTGTATTTATCCATCAATTTCTTGAGCACAAGCGCCGCGGTCACGTTCACCGCCTGACCGGAATTGTGCCCTTCGCCGTGCCCCGGCGCTCCAGCAACTATCGGATCGTGGTAAGCGACACCGGGTTTCTGTGATGCTTTAGGTATACAGTCGATGTCCGTCATGAAGCCGATGACCGGTTTGCCCGAGCCGTAGCTCGCTACCCACGCGGTGGGAATCCCGGCGACGCCTCTCTCGATCTTGAAGCCGTTCTTCTCGAGAATGCCTGTTACGTATTTCGAGGTCTCGTGCTCCTGAAATCCGAGTTCGCTGAAGCTGAATATTTCATCCACCATCTGCTGAGTCATTTCGCGAAGGCCCTCAATCTCGGCTATCGCTTCTCGCTTTGCGTCATTGACTTTTGCCGCCTGTTGGCGAGGAGCGCCCAGTGCGGCCAAATTCAGCGCCAGTACGGCGACAATCAATGTTCTCTTCATTCTGAAATTCCTCTATAGCTAATCCCGGAGCAGTGACAGATATTTTTCCGGCATGCTTGAAGGTCGGCCCTTCGAGTTTGCAAGCACGTGCACCGTCTCTCCGACGGCTATTGAAGCGCCGTCCGAACACCGGCTTATTTCATAGCTGAATCTAACGATTCTTCGGGTGAGCTGCGAGACTCGAGTCCGTACAAGTAATTCGTCATCGTATCTCGCCGGCTCGCGGTAGCGGCAATAGGATTCCGCGACCATCAAAAAGAGCCCTGTCTCGCGTTCCATATCGCGATAAGAAAATCCTCGATCGTTGCAATATTGCGTGCGGCCGACTTCGAACCAGATAAGATAGTTCGCATAATACGCAACGCCCATTTGATCCGTCTCCGCATAGCGGACCTTAACGGTTGCTTCCGATACGAGGCCTTCAGGCCCGCGGGGAGGAACAAGAGTGTCATCGGTCGGCATAGTCGCTTCGATCAGGCACAGACCTCAAGGATAATTGCCAGTCGCAAACGAACAGATACAGGTCTCCAGCAGAGATTCAGGACCGGCAATACTGAGAAGCACAAAAGTGCGACAAGGATATTGGCGGTCCGGACCAAACCTCGCAAGGCTGATCTTAATCATGGCTACAGTGTCCACCTCCTGAACCTCGGGCGTCACTACCCGAACCTTTGGGTGGTGCGTATCGTTTCTCAATAGTACAATACTTATTTATCAGTATATGGGGGATCCTGACTGAAACGGATCTCGAATTAGATGGGCTCTTCAGTACACAGAATCGCAATAGCTTTAGCTTTTATTGCCTGTATCCTTGCCAATGCCGTGGAGGCTCAGACAAAGTACTCGCGCAAATCTACCGCCAAGTCCTACCCCAACGCACAAGAGAAAAAGAAGAAGCACGAGGAGCTTGCCGAGAAGCTTTCTACCGCCCGACACGATCTGGTTCAGGCGACCAACGATTATAAGGCGAGTCTGGAAAAACTCCTTCCGCTTTATAACGCTGATTTGAAGAACGCCGCGGAGCTGGTAAAAAAGCGTTCGGAGCTATACGCCCAGGGTATAATCTCGAGGCGCGAACTCGAAGACACTCGGCGCGCTGTTGCAACCGCCCAGCAAAAAGTAGATGAGTTGAATAAGCAGCTCGGCGAAGCGAACGACGTAGTAGCCGAGGTCGAGGCCGCCGAAAAACTACTGAAGGAGCAGAGCGGGGCAGGCGGTAACTACACGACCTCAGCGCTGATTCGCTTTAATGGAACGGGAGAATGGGCGCTTTCACTGGCCTCAAAAGTGGAAACATTCTTCGCCGCAAAATACAATCATCAACTTCCGATAAGCGCCTTCGGACAGACAGCCGTACACAACCATTTGGGATTTGATCATCATAATGCGATGGATGTAGCGGTTCACCCCGACAGCGCCGAGGGTCAGGGCCTGATGGCGTATCTGCGGGCGCTCGGAATCCCCTTCATAGCCTTTCGATCCGCGGTGCCCGGCTCCGCCACCGGAGCTCACATCCACATCGGACTACCTTCGCATCGTATCGCGCCGATAAATTGACCGCTGACCGCGATATCAGATCGTTGGAGACGGCATCGCAATCGGTGTCCGTGTTGTATGCGCCGCAACTTCCCTCAACGTTGTGAGCATCATCGGACCTCAAGTACTACCCGCCAGTTCTCGCCGCCGTCCTCGGTCCTATAGACGTTGTGCACTCCGAATAGCCACCCGACCCGGGAATTGACAAAATAAACACGATCTAAGAAGGGTTCGTGTTAAAGGCGCAGTAGAAGCCCTGGCTGGGACCGGCATCTTTCGGAGTTAACTTGAGCCATGTCGCTCCGCCGTCGGTAGTGCGCCAAAACTCGAATGGATCTATCATCCAGCCATTCTCACGGTCTCGAAATCCGATCTTTCCCAGGCTCGACTCAGCTTCGTCGTTGACTGTCGCGACTCTCTCCCAAGACAGTCCCCCATCCCTCGTCCGAAACACCTGGCCGTTCCGAGTATTGGCCCATCCGAATTGTGTGTCTAAGAAACAGACGCTGTAAAATTTCCCGAACTCGGCGCCTATAAGCGTGCTCCAATTGCGGCCGCCGTCATCCGTAGAAAGGAGGTCACCGCTCAGCGTTACGAGCCGAGCGGAGTCAACCGCTGGAAATGCCCAGGATCGTACTCTCGGATATCGCTTCATATCGATCTTCTTGTCGGCTGAAGCACATCCGCAAGCTAGGCAAACAACGATCCCGAATAGTACCAACACGGCTAATCGAGTGATCCCGTGAATCGGCAACATCGACGATTCATCGTGGAGACATTTGGGTAGTTCTAAAGCATTGGTTGTATATTCTCTCGTCATCCTTTTGACTCTGTTCATCACTATGCAATGCCGTCAGGAAGGCGCGGCAAGCAGGATGCCTGCGCTCCCAGGCGCATTCCTGACGAAATGGAAAAAAAACGCTAATTGAAAAATTGGCGTAGGCCTTCAAACTCCTTATTCATAGCCCGACTACAAGCCGCGATCTCCGCCCAGGCGCAGACGGAGGCCGGCGGTGAAGTTGAGCCGATAGGCAGGAAAACCGAGCACCTCCTGATAGTCCTCATTCAGCAGGTTCTCGATTCGGGCAAAGGCGCTGAGATACCTGTTGAACCTGTATGACCCGCTCGCATCCAGCTTTGCATAACCATCGTTGAATATCGGTTTGCCGTTCGCGTCGAACTTGGCGAACCTGACCGCATCGAAGTCTCTCCGGCTGCCAACCAGGACACCGGTAATCGCCGCGTCGAATCGATGAGCGATCCAGCCTACCTCGAAGTACCCCGAGTGGCGCGGTCTTCTGAGCAGGGGAAGGCCGATCTCGGGATTGGGTCTGAATACACCTTCGAAGGTCGGAGGAGCGAAGACGAGAACGTCAGCGGCTTGATCGAGTCGCGAACGCAAGAATGTATAACTGCCCGTGAGTTTCAGGCGCGATCTGAATACGCCTCCGGCAAGAGCGGTCGCGGTCAGCTCGACTCCGCGCGCGGACGAGCGATCGGTGTTGATGAAATGCGTGAGCCGCCCCGTCGGAAGAGTGATCGGGCCGAACGAAGTCGTGGACTCGAAGGTAATGATGTCGCGAAACCGGTTGTCGAAATAGGTGAAGTCGACACGCGCTCGCCGTGAATAAAACTCCTGGCTCAGACCGATTTCATAGCTGATCGCCCGCTCAGGGTTCAGGTTCGGATTGCCCAGGAAAAACGGGCTTGGACTGAAGGCCTCCGTCAGTGTTGGCTCTTTGATCCCCGTTCCAAAGCTTGCACGTATAGTCGAAAGTCCGACGCGAGATTCTTCTCGATGACGACGCGCCACCAACGCTAGAGCGATTCGCGGATTAGCAGTCCATCCGAATCCCACGTCTCCGTCCGGAACGAACGAACCGAGTTGAGCGAGTACGGCCCTCAAATCCGAAGGCACGGTGCTCGAGTTTCGTTCGGCCCGAACGCCGGCCGTTATAAAGAGCAGGTCGCGCCACGCGAGTTGATCCTGAAGAAAAATGCCGAGATTATTCCTGTCCGGCGACACGCGACTCTGAGAGAAGATGTCGCTATTCGAGAAAACCGCCGACTCGTGCTCGACGTCGACGCCGGCGACAAACAGGTTGGATCGCCCGATCGCCGCCGTGCTCTGAAAATGAGCGCCGATTCGCTTTTCGTGATCATTAAAGGCGAATGCCGAGTCGAATCCGAATCCGAAGGGCGGCAACGGCGGCGTGCCCGGCTGCGTGAGGTCTTGCGCCGCCGGATCGAAGCTGTTTGTCCCGAATTCCGAATAGACGAATCTCGCGTTGTGGCTCCATCTCGAGCCGGTTCTGAAATCCAAAGCGCCGCTTAGCGCGATGTCTCTGTGCTTCTGTCGCTGGTCCGGATCGGCGAAGAGCGTGGCTGTCGGACCGGGAACTCCCTGCCTACTATCGTTCCATCTCGACGTAACTCGTAGATCGGCTGAAGGCGAGAGCTTGAACCCGAGATTCAATGAAGCCGACCGATTGATGTAGTCGTTGTTATTAAACCGGCCGTCGGTGGATTGAAACCCAAAGCTGCCCGAGTAATCGAACCAGCGCCGGGCTCCCGAGAGCACCGCTGTCTCACGATGAAAATCAAAGCTGCCGCCCTCGGCCGATAAATCAAATTTAGGAGTGCTGCTGTAGCCTCTGCGCGTTATCAACTGAATCGCTCCGGCCATCGCATCCGATCCGAACAACGCGCTCTGAGGTCCGCGCACTACCTCAATGCGTTCGAGGTTTTCGGGCGTAAGCGCAAAGAAATCAAACGCGCCTCCCGCTTGATTGACTGGGACTCCGTCGATCAAAACCTTGTTGTAGTCGGACTCGCCGCCGCGAATAAAGATCGAGGTCAACCCTCCGCGGCCTCCAGTTTGGACAACGGCCAACCCGGGAACAAGGCGAAGCGACTCGGAGACATTTGTGTAGGCGCCGCGCGAGAGATCGCCATCGTTTATTACCGAAACGGTTCCTCCGAATTCACTCAAAGGGGTTTGAGTTCTTGTGGCCGTCACGACGACCGAATCAGAGATAGCCGCAACCTGAAGGGTGATCGTAACCGCCTCCGATTTATCGGAACGCACCGAGATATTTGTTTTCGTCGACTGGGTGAACCCGGCTGCCTCGGCAATGAGCTGGTAATCGCCTTCGTGGATTTTGGAAAATCGGAATTTGCCTTCGGCGTCGGTTCGAGTCTCGCCTGCCGCGGCCTCGGTCGTCGGTCCCAGCGAGACCCTGGCCCCGGCTATGCCGGCCCCGCGTGGGTCAACAACCGTACCCTCTATCAATGCGGACTTCTGCTGCGCGAAGACATTTACACTCGCGCTGGTTAAAGCGAAGAACAAAAGCGCTGCGATGAAAAAGCCTGGTAAGACCTTGATCTTTGAAGGGGGCGCCTCGATCCCGCAACGCAGGCCCGAGGCAATGCTATCTTGCATGGAATGCTCCTTTCCGCGAAAGAGTAATTTCCTTGGACCATCGTGCGGATCTCCTGACTTAGCGGCTTCAACGCCCGACTCATTAATGACGCCGAACTTGAAGAGCCGGCGCCTTCCCGCCCGAATAGGCAGTGGCTCGATTGCCGGTCTTGATCGCATTACAGTTGCGGGACAGTGGCGGATTTACACCGCCTTCCCCGCCGCAACGGCCCTGTTATTGTGAAAAACACGATTCAAAGAATTCTGATTGAGTTCTATTTCTCGAAACAAATCTCCATCAATGGAGCGCGTCGGATGCACTCACGGTCACCCGCGGAGCGCCGCTCATCGGGTTCACATCTACCATGAGGTTCGCTTCGAATAGCTCGCGGAGCTTCCGCTGTGTCATCACCTGGCTCGGCTCGCCGAACGCGTGGACGCGGCCCGATTTCAGCATCAATACTCGCGTGGCAAATTCCGCGGCGAGATTCAGCTCGTGAGTGACGAGCACAACAGTCATACCGCGTTCCTGTGTGAGCCGCTTCATGAGATCAAGCATCTTGACCTGATGGGCGATATCGAGATTGGCGGCGGGCTCGTCCAGCACCAGAAGGCGAGGCCTGGAAGCAATGGCCCTGGCGAACATCACGCGCTGGCGTTCGCCTCCGGAAAGCTCGGAGATCGGCCGCGACTTGAATGAATACGTTTCAGTCAACTCCATTGCGCGCGTAGCCTCTCGCACGTCTTCATCGCTCTCGAAGCCTATGAGTTTTCCGAACGCGAATCGGCCGAGCAATACATACTCCATCGCGGTAAGCGGAAACATACTGGCCGATTCCTGCGCCACATACCCGATAAGTTGCGCCGCTTCCCGCCGTGACAGCTTTGCAAGATCGCGGGATTCCACGGAGACGGTTCCGGACTTGGGGCTCAGGATTCCAACGATTGTCTTAAGCAAGGTGCTCTTGCCCGAGCCGTTCGGTCCAAGCACCGCTACAATGTCGGCTTCAGCCGCGTCGAACGAAACCCCCTGAAGGATCGGACCGGCGTAGCTGAAATTAATGTCCCGCACCCTAAGCAAGCTTGTCATTCGTCACTTTTCATTTCTAGACTTGGCCTTTTGAACCTTGTCCGCGGCAACTTTGTCGCTGGCCATCGTTAACCGTCTTCCTACTTGGCGCTGCTCATTTGTCAGCGCTATTCGTACTCTTTACATCGTCCGGTATCGTCATTCGCCGTGAGCGTTTGTCGTATATCCGTCTTGTCTATCTTTATCAAAATCCACACTCCAGAGAACAAAGAACAAGTGACAAAGAACAAAGGATGTCTTCCTTAATCCATTCTCCTGAGCAACAGGTACACAAATACGGGCGAGCCGACCAGCGCCGTAATTACACCCACGTGAATCTCGCGCGGCGCGACAATGGTTCGTCCCGCGGTGTCGGCTAATAACAAGAAGGCGGCTCCCGCCAGTGCCGATGCCGGTATGACAAGCCTGTTATCGCTGCCGCCCGCCAGCCGAACCGCATGAGGTATGATCAATCCGACGAAACCGATTACTCCGCTGATCGCGACTGAAGCGCCGGTGATCAAAGATGCCGTGATGTAAACGACGAGCTTAACTCTCTTCACGTCGACTCCGAGCGCAAGCGCATCCTCCTCGCCGATCATCAACAGATTCAAGCTTCTGGCGCACCCGAAGATCACAACCATACCCGCAGCCATCAACACAAAAGCCGCCGGGATCAATCGAAACTCCCCGCTCATATCACCCATCAACCACGAAAACGCGCTCGGCAGTCGCGAGCCCGCCAGCGCGGTCAACAGGAAGATCACTATCGATGAACAGAACGAATTTGTTATCACCCCGGCAAGAATTAATCTGTCCGTGGATGTGCCCTGGCGGCCGCGCCCCAGAACGTAAACAACCCCGATGGTGACCAGAGCGCCCACGAATGCCGCTAGCGGCCGGCTGACGAAGAGCGCCTGACCGTATAACGTGGCAAGTATCGCACCGACCGCGGCGCCGGTTGAGATTCCCAGAATATAAGGATCGGCGAGCGGATTTCGTAACAGCGCCTGATACCCGGCGCCCGCGACTGAGAGTGAAGCCCCGACAATGATCGCCATCAATACTCGAGGAAGCCGAATCTCCGCGATGATAGTCTGGTGCTCGGGCTGTATTCCGGAGGCTCGCCCGGTAATTTCGGAGACCATCACGTTGAGGATTTCGCCGAACGCGATGTGCTCGCTTCCGATTGCGATGGCCGCCATCGACAACACCGCCAGGATGACAAGGAGCGAGGCTATAGTAATCGCCAGCCGTCTGCGCGTGAGACGTTCGCGCATCCACAATCGTGTTTCCGCTGCCTGGCCTGTCATCGCCGCCGCTCTCATCGTGTCAGTCCGGACTTGTATCCTCTCCTGAAAATCTCAATTGCGAAATCGCATCGGGTGAATGCGTCTCATCCTATTTCAATCCAGAATCGGATGAATCTTCTCAGCCATCGCTTCTAAACCATCCACGATGCGAGGCCCGGGCCGGAGCAAGAGTTCGTCCGCGAGGTGAAATACTCTACCGCTCTTGCCCGCGGGGGTATCTTTCAATCGAGCCGGAAGCGTATCCTCGCCGGCTTCTATGAATATGACTTCAGGTTTTTGCTCCACCGCGGTTTCGAAGCTGAACTGCGGATAGTCGCTCGCTATATCACCCGAGATTGAGCGGCCGCCCGCGCGATTTATAAGATCGTTGAGAAAACTGGTGCTGCCGGCGGTAATCAAAGGCTCGGTTCCCAGCAAGAGCAGCACGGCGGGCTTGGGGCGGTTCGATGTTCGATACTCCACGCGCTCAATCCGTTCGCGCATTTCGTTCACGAGCTCGCGAGCTTTGTCGACGGCCCCGGTAACCTGGCCGAGTCCATCGATTGACCTCAGCACCTCGTCGACGTTTCGAGGATTGCTCACATAAACGGGTATGCCTAGGTCGTCGAGCCTCTTTACAAAAGGTTCGAGCTCGCTCGATGTCGAGACGACCACCAGATCGGGCTTCAGTGAAACGATCTTCTCGATGCTGGGCCGCTGGGTATCTCCCACTTTCTCGACCGCCGCGGTTTCGGGTGGATAGTCGCAGAACGAGGTCACACCGATTATGCGATCTTTCAACCCGAGTGCGAACAGAGTTTCGGTGACAGAGGGCGCCAGGGAAACGATTCGCCGCGGCTGCGATCGAAGAGTGACGCTTCGCCCAAGCTCATCGATGAATTGGCCGGTTGCATGCTGCCCGCTGTGGCGCGCGCAGCTTGCGATTGTGATAAGAGAGGCGGCGGCCCAAATCGCAAACAGACCCGAAGTTTTGGTGATTTTCCTTCTCAAACTGAAAAACTCCCGCGCGGCCTCGTGGAGCAGGCCGGACAGGAGTCTTGAAGTTATCGACTGAAATCCCTGGCCTGGCCCTCTCTCGCGGAGCGCCGGCATAGTTTTGCATTCGGGCAGGTCTCCTGACTCAACTCCTGGACTAAACTTAAGTCCCCGCGGCCGACGCCTTCCCGACTCTCTGGTCAGTGGCGGTGTGTCGGCGGCTCAGGAAGTTTCACAGTGGCGGGACCGTGCGGGATTTTCACCCGCTTCCCTATTCTCCCCGCAACGCGGGGCACCCGAGGATGCTTAATGAAAAAGAGCCGATCGGAATTGCGCAAGCTATCACGCCCTCGGCTGCCCGGTCAATCGTAGGCCGCCATTACGAGGCGGTGTTATGGACTAATCCGAGTCGCCGTCGACATCACGATTCCAGAGCGTGGTTCAACTCATAGAAGTTCATCAGGAGAGCTAGCGAAGCCCATTTCTATGTGCTATCTTTCAGGACTTTGTTCGGCGGGGCTTTAGCTCTGCCGCATTTTATTAATTACATGCACTCTTCGAGGAGCGAGGTTTGTGAATGGCAAACGAAGGAAAGGTTATTCAGGTTATCGGTCCTGTGATCGATGTCGAATTTGACGAAGGAAGTCTCCCGCCCGTACATCAGGCTCTCAATGTAGTTAGCGACGGCTTTGAAGTCCCGGAGCCGATAAGCATCACGGTTGAAATTCAGCAGCACCTGGGTGAGGGCCGATGCCGGTGCGTTTCGATGGAACCTACCGAAGGCCTGATTCGAGGCATGAAAGCGATCGATCTCGGCCAGCCAATAACCGTTCCGGTTGGAACCGCGACGCTGGGAAGGGTCATGAACGTTCTCGGGAAACCTGTTGATACGCTCGGACCTGTCCTTTCCGATACACACTATCCAATTCACCGCCACGCGCCTGAATTTCAGGATCAATCGACCGATCTGGAAATGTTCGTCACCGGAATAAAAGTCATCGATTTGCTCGAGCCCTTTTTGCGAGGCGGTAAAATCGGCCTATTCGGCGGCGCGGGCGTCGGCAAAACTGTGTTGATCATGGAGTTGATCAACAACGTCGCGAAAAGTCACGGCGGCTACTCGGTATTCGGCGGCGTGGGTGAGCGCACTAGAGAAGGAAACGACCTGATTCGCGAATTCGTCGAGACCAAGGTCATCAACTTTGGCGAGTCGTTTTACAAGCACATAGAAGAAGGCGGCGGATTCGACCTCGAGTACGTTGATAAAAGCGCGCTGTCATCGTCGAAGGCCGCGCTTGTCTACGGGCAGATGACCGAGCCTCCTGGAGCAAGACTACGGGTCGCGCTGACCGCGCTGACTGTAGCCGAGTATTTCCGAGACGAGGCGGGAACCGACGTTCTGCTTTTTATCGACAATATATTCCGCTTTACGCAGGCGGGCTCGGAAGTATCGGCTCTGCTCGGACGCATGCCTTCCTCGGTTGGCTATCAACCCACACTCGCGACCGAAATGGGAGAGCTTCAGGAACGTATCACCTCTACAAAGAAGGGATCTATCACATCCGTGCAGGCCATCTATGTGCCGGCCGATGATTACACCGATCCGGCTCCAGCGACCACCTTTGCGCACCTTGACGCGGTTACCGCATTGTCGCGGCAAATAGCCGAGCTTGGCATCTTCCCGGCGGTCGATCCGCTTGCGTCGACATCGCGAATCCTCGACGCTCGCATAGTGGGCGAGGAACACTACCGCGTTGCTCAAGACGTCAAGCGGATACTTCAGCGTTACAAAGACCTGCAGGACATCATCGCCATTCTCGGAATCGACGAGCTTTCTGAAGATGACAAGCTTACCGTCGCCCGCGCGCGAAGGATTCAGCGGTTCTTGTCGCAGCCGTTTTTCGTTGCGGAGCAGTTCACCGGTATAAAAGGCAAATTTGTTACGCTTGAAGAAACCATTCGCGGATTCAAGGAATTGATCTCCGGCAAGCACGACGATCTCCCCGAGCAGGCATTCTTCCTCGTCGGCGGAATCGATGAAGCGGTCGAAAAAGCAAAGACTATGTAGGGCTGCTCGGTAAAGAAACAGATATGGCAAGAGGAATACATCTTCGGATTTTTACGCCGGGGCAGAAGGTGCTGGATGCCGAGGTCGATCGTGTCGAGGTTCCGGCTTTGGATGGTGAGATCGGAGTCCTTCCGGGTCACACCGAGCTTGTGTCATTGCTCAAACCGGCCGGACTGCTTACTTATCACGTAGGAGAAACAAAAGAAGAAATCGCGATAAGCGACGGCTTTTTCGAGGTCGGACCAGACTCCGTTTTAATCATGGCTGACGAAGCTTCGAGACCCGAGGATATAGATTTGGCGAAGGCGCTGGAGGCGAAGGAACTGGCCGAGCAGCTCGTGGGCAAATCAAACACGGACTCGAGCATCGACGTCACTCGTGCTCTAGTCGATCTGGAACGCGCAATGATCGCTTATAACCTGGCCAACAGATCGCGCCATTAGCTCTAGCTTACCGGAACCCACAATATACCGCTTCTGATTATCTGAATGTTGTTAGGCTGAAGCCCTATCTCGAACGGATCGTATTCATTCGCCAGAGCCAGATACTCTTCATATAGGGCAGCGAGCGCTTCGCGCGCTTCCTGCTCGACTCGCTGAAGATCCTGCCGGAGCTCCTTCTCGTCGTTCACATCGCCTACCGGTTCTGTTTCCGACGCGGGCGCGGCTGTTCCAAAGACCGCCCCGGCGAGCGTCGAGAACATCGACGCAAGCCGGTTTTCGCTCTCGAAGAATTGAAGATTGAGCGAGATGATCTTGTCGAGGCTGATCTCATCGCGCGCTCTGAGCCCCTTTCGTGTTTGAGCCTCTCTGATTTGTTCGATCTGCAGCTCGACTCGGTTGCGCAGCCGCTCGAGCTCGGGCTCAACCCTGCCAAGGGCCGCTTCCGCTACTCGTCCTAAAAAGTCTTCGAGCGACTCGTCGGGGGAGGAAAAGAGTCCGAACACCGGGCTGAAATAAATCTTGAGCCGTTCGGCCCGCGCGAGCTTCTGCGCCAATTCAGCCTCATATTGCGCGAAGCTGTCCGCGGACACTGAATGATCAGCCGACGCGTAAGGGATCAATCGCTCGGGTTGATTGGATAATCTCGACGTGTCGTCGAAGATCACCGCGGGGTGATCCCAATCTATCGCGGCATCGCCTTCGGGCAGCCATGCAGTGTAATTGTGTTCTTCGGATTGATTGAGCCCGGCGCGAAGGCTGCGATAGTTGATCGTACACTCAACCAGCACGGCGGGACGGTATACCCAATCGCCCTTCCGAGGCTCTTCCGGCCGATACCAATGCTCGGACACGCCTTCAACTCTCAACCTGTCGTTATTCTCTTTCATTGCTTGGAGCAACTTGAGCCTGGGCGAATTTCAAACGCGTTTCCGCGAACACAACGCGGAGCGCATTCGCTCCGTGTCGCAACGCGGATAACGCCGCCGGCGCGTTGTACGACCTCGCGGAGTTCGCGTCAGGTTGTCACTGCCTCCGCGGACTTGGTGGTGTTGGGACGATAGAACAGAATGCGACTACAGCTATCGCAGGTGATCAATTGATCACCCCTTCTGACATCGCTGAAGATCTTTGGGCGGACTCTCATTCTACAGGCCGAGCAAATCCCATCTCGAACTTCCGACAACGCCATTCCACGTCTTGCCTTGGCGACTCGTTCGTACATTGAAAGGAGATTCGCGGAGATTGCGCCCGCGATTTCGCCGCGGCGGCTCTCCAACTCGCCGACGCGGTCCTCGCTTCCGGCCTTGTTCCGGTCCAGCGAAGCGAGCACGAGATCGACTTCCGATCTCTTGGCTTCGATGTCGGGGGCAAAAGTAGTCAACTGCTCGGCCAGCGCCTCCGCCTCCTCCATGCGCTTCAATATTTCGGTTTCGAGGGCGCCGATATGTTTTTTGGTGGCGTCGATTTCGCGCAGCGCGGTTATGTACTCTTTCTCGTTGCTGACGCGCATCAAGTCTTGCTTGAATTTTTCGTGATGGGTTTGTGTTTCTGCGAGTTCGGTTTCTAGTCTTGTTCGCTCTGCGAGGGTCTCTTCGTGCTGATTCTTCAACGCCAGGAACTCGGCCGCGTATTGATTAAACTTTTCTTCCGCCTGCTCTCGCTCCGCCGGAATACTAGCCAACTTATCCGCGATACGCTGAATTTCAAGATCGAGTTCCTGGAGCTCAATGAGCTGACTCAGTTCTGGGCTCACAGGTGTCCTCCAGTTTTATCAGCGACAGTCTACAACATCGGACTTTATTGCTCAAGCAAAGCGATATTAAACTTGTGTCTCTTTGCGGCGCGGCACTGCCTGCGTTACTATTTTTCGCGTTCAATCCGGAGTAGAAATTTCAAGCAGAGGTGATACAAATGCGCTTACGATCCATACGCGGACTGATTTCGGGGCTGTCCCTCTTTGTACTCTTAACGCTTGGCGCGCCTCGCGCGGTTCCGAGTCCCCGAATGGATATCGGAGACGATGAGAAGGAGATGCCTCAGCTTAAGCTCTTCGATATGGACGGCAAGCCGTTCGACGGCTCTACTCTCCGCGGAAGCGTCGTAATATTCGACTTCTGGGCGACCTGGTGCAAACCCTGCATCAATGAAATACCAGAACTGAATCGCCTCCAGGAAAAATACGGCAGTAAGGGATTGAAGATCGTCGGCGTTACTATGGCGTCTGGTGAAGCCAAAGAAGCAAAGCCGTTCGTCGGCAAATTCAACATGCGCTACACCGTGCTGATGGGCGACGATGGCCAGAGCTACGATCTGAATATACACAGCTATCCGACTACATACCTTGTAACGAAAGACGGGAAGGTGCGCCGCAGCTATGTCAGCTCCGGCCCGATAAAGATCCGAGATCTTGAAGCTGAGATCCAGAAGCTGCTGAATTGAAGAATACGTGCAGCAGGCTTGCGATCAATGAAGCGCTGGTCGATTGATATGCTGTCGATTGATATGCCGGTCGGTTGAAGTATTGGTCGGTTGTTGTGCTGGTATGTTGAAGCACTGGTACGTTGAAGCACTGACGTTGAAGCACTGACGTTGAAGCACTGACGTTGAAGCACTGTACGTTGAAGTACTGGTACATTGTTGTCCTGTTGAAGCGCCTTTTTGGCGAGATGCTGTTTGGCGAGATGCTGTTTGGCGAGATGCTGGACAGTTCGAAAGAGGGTCTGCTAGTTTCACAGGCAATGTGCTCCCGTAGCTCAGTTGCATAGAGCGTCCGCCTCCTAAGCGGAAGGCCGCGCGTTGGAATCGCGCCGGGAGCACCATTTAATTTTTGAATCACTTGATACTTGCACGGATGGCACATTTTTCAAGATGTGCGCCACACCCGCTTTCGCATCCATTTCCGCGTTCGTTAGACGAGTGTTCTGACTCGACCAGGCGGATGATCGGGCTGCTTTCCTTTCCTGTCGACATTGTTTTTTCCCTCCGTCGAGTGACACGCGCGTCGATTACACCCACGCGGTGCGGTAATGACGCATGACCTGCATGGCCGCTCGAGGAACTTCTTGGGCGAAACCAGTGAGACTCAGACTCACGATTCGTCATCGACTTGATCAATTCGTTCCGCATACGCTCCTCGGACGTCGAGTACGTGGACCTTCCTTCCTCTTATCGTAAAAAGGACTCGATATCTGCCCACGACCATTTGACGAATCTCTTCCGAAAACTCGTCGTCTTCGGGCGCGAGGGGGAACCCCTTCGGCACGAGAGCAAGCTGTTTGAAAACCGCTGCTCGTAGTTCACGCGCCCATTGTTGAGCTCGGCGCTTGCCCCACACTCGACAGCCCCATTCATAAGAACTTATCACGTTTGCTTGCGCAGAATCCTCAAAGATCACCGCGTATCGCTTCATTCTTCCTCGGCAATGCCTTTCTCGGCAAAGAACTTCCGGAAGAACTCTTCCGCCGGCTTGCCGGCCTTACTCTTCATGCTTTGAAGCCCGCGCTTTATTCCTTCGATAGCATCCATTCTCTCTTTCGCATCCAACAACTCTTGATAGCTTTCGGCGTCTTGAACAACCAACTCAGCCTTTCCGTTCACGGTCAACACGACGGGCGCTTTCGTCTTCTTCATCTGGCGCACTATCTTCGCTGTGTCGCGCTTAAAGGTGCTGAGGCTCTGGATATCACGGGTAAGTCTCATAGGTCACTCCATTGCTAAATCCGCACTGAATTTGACAAGGCTTACTTTAGCGGGCTGTACTTAAGGCTGCAACTCACATAACCGCCACAGCACATTTCCGCTAGACCTTGAGAAATATGACATCGATTGGAATGTGGTTCCAGGAAAATGAAAAAGACCCTGACGTCGCGACTAACAAGCTTCGGTAGGCATTGGAGCGGTATAAGAGGTGTGGCAGTAGCTGTCGCACGAAGGATGGCAAGTTAAGTCGCGACTTATTCTCGTCGGATTTAGCCTCTGGATCTATTGGAAAATCAAACAGATTCTAATTGCCAACGGCGGAACTCAGGGCTGCTTCGGCCCTGCCACAGGTCCGCCACAGTTCAGGCTCAATTTGACAAAGCAATTGGACACAAGAATGCAGCCTCGCCATCTCATCCCCTTGCAATGACTGGAATGCAAGCTCAGTGACCCACTCCCCAACGAATCGGCACCAGTCATCTAACTCCCGATGAGCTGCCGCCGCGATTAGTCCGATAGTCAGAGCCTTATCTGCGAATATGTCCATAGATGATTCATGTCGATATCGGCGTGTTAAGAACTGCAATTCGGCAGCAAGTTCACCATTTCTTGTGACCGCGGCAACGCTCGCGAGTCCCATCAGGAGAGAGAATAGTTGGCCTTTGTGAGTGTCTTGACGGACTTGGTGTTTCACAGTCCGCAACGCTTTTGCGGCTAACTGCGCTTGTTGGGAGCCAATTCGAAAGATCAAACTGGAGTTCACGAGTGCCGTGAATGATTCTGTATGTAGTACCTCGGCGCCAAACTGTTCCTCAATCGCTTTTAACAACTCTGCGGGCAGTTCGCCGGAGGCTTCTAGATCCCCCTCAAGTGGACCCGGCAAGTACGGATGTAGGGATCTCAGGTACCAGGTGATCGCTGCAGGTCCTTCTCCAAAGAGCGTCTCTCGTAGTACCTTAGACTGAATTCTCGGATCATTCCGTCGGGCGGCGTTCATAATTCGACCGATGAACTCGGCTTTAAGCTGAGACCCCGAGGCATAGTCCGGAAGCCACCTTGGTTCTAGACGAAGGTCGGACAGAGTTTGAAGATAAAAGTGTCGTACTCTCACACCTGCAGCCCAACTCGAGAAGGTAGCAATATCAATGTGCGAATCTATGACGCACCGTTGTATGAGTGAAGCCTGTGCAATTGAGCCTAATCGGCGCCAGAATGGTGGTTTCGTGGGGACTACCCTTTTGCGAGAGCGTTCGCCATCAACAAGCATGGTCAATGACGATAAGAGATTAAACTGACTTTGATCATCGTCGGGATTATCCTCTCGAATCTGCTCAATGATCCTCTGCAAGAAAGGCTCAAGAATCGGTCGTTTATCAAGAATTGATAGCCCAATCTCGATGGCTCCAATTTGAGATATTCTGTCTCCAGCCGATTGAAGCCACTCATAGGCCTTAATTAGTTTCTCTTCCTCCATTTGTTCCGCGAGGCTCTCAGCGGAGATTGAGGAGTGTGAAGAGAGCAATAAAGAGTATAGGAATCCATAATACGGGTTCCACGATATCAACTCGCGAATGTGCTCGCGGACTCGCCTTTGGGCATACTCCACGATGTTTTGACTGTCGTCATACTCTCCGACCAGGCGATCAAAATAGTGTGATGAAGTAGGAACCAGTATAGATAACTGACCCGTCCCTGCTGCCATTTCTGCGCGAACCAAAGCCGCCACTCGAATCAGCGTCGCCTTGATCTCGGTGTGCAGTAGTGCCATTTCGTCGTCCGTTAGGGCATGAGCTGCAACCGCCTCTCGCCATCGCTTCCTAGCTTGGTTTGATAGATTCACTTCTGCAGCAATTCGGTCCAGCCCCGCAATGCGCTCGCTTCGGTCTTCAGACAAAGTGGCGCAGTCAGGCAGGAGAAACCGGCGTTCACCGCAAGACAAGAAAAGCTGGTAGCCAGCATCTCTTTCTACGATTTGCACTAGCCATTCCTCTGCCTCGCCACTCTTCAGCGTTCAGAACGATAAAAGTACGTTCATTCGCCCTTTCAGACATGCTGTCAACTCCTCGCCAAATCGCTGTCAGCCACCTGTGCGATTAATTCCTTCGTTTTATCGATGATCCACTTGAAGAGGTCCGGACTCTCCTCCCCGAGTCTTGTCAACACGCGTTCATCAAGCCACATAAAATATCTCTGTCGGACCTCTGATGTGAGCCCCGGAGGTGCCCCTAACAACGAGAATATTTCATTCCCATACCAGAACAGCGCTGTGCCCTTGATAGGTTCGTCGTGCAGGCTGTGAGTCCAACCTCGTGGGTCCAACAGCGCGAGCAGCCAGTCTGATTTCGCTCGACTTGTTGCATCGTCATTTTCTGGACGCCACTGGCTTTTCAGCGCATCCGAAAACGTTTGCATAACTCCAGCAAGCCAAGAGGCTTCTTCCGGAAGCTGCAGGAAATGGCTCATTCGTAGCGCCAAGAGATTTTCACGAATGGCTCTTAGTTCAGCGGTCTCGACAACTTGGCTATTAGCTGTGGTCGCCGAAGATAGGTAGTGCTCGATCTCAACTGTGGTTACAGGGATGAATATATAGCCAGCGCGGCGGAGCTTCGTCTGACAATCAAGCATTTGATCCAGCGTAATCGTGCCTTTCGAGTAGATTTGATGGAGTACATCCAGAGTAGTAAGAATCGGGATCTGGCCAGGTTGGAAGTGTAAAAATCTGTTCAGAGACCGATCATCCACAATGATTACCTCGGCATCTTTTGCCAGGTCAAATAGGCTCCATCTGGGATGACTTCGTTGCCTAAGCCCCTCTTCTTCTTCGCTGTTTTGCATTTGTCCGAGTTTGACTTTTCCACTCTGTATGCTGGACGCCAGGAAGATTCGGACCTTTTCTATAACCGTTGTTGCCTGTTCCGAGAACTGTTCGTAACGAAGCAGCGCGTCAATCTCGTGCGTTGTGCTTTTGGAAACGTATGCTTCTAAGCCCGCCGGTCGAAGCTTCTCGAGCAATCCTAAATGTTGGAGATATGTGACAGCTATGTCATCCAGATAAAGCTTTGCGCCATCGGCGATATCTGGCTGCTCAGGCCATTCCCTTTCATGTAAGTGAAGATAGGAACGCGCGCGTTTTTCTTCCGCCGCTGTAAGCTGGCCCATTTGCATCAGCTTATTGACGACGCTGGAACAACTGCAAAGGTGGTGGTAATAAGCGGAAAGATCCGCCTCCTCGTCCATCAGAGAACCTACACGATGGACTGGCCATGGCCTGACTATTACTCTCTGAATGTCGTCGCCGGAATCATTATCGGAGGACTCGGCAATTAGTGAGGCCAAGTTCTCTCCGATTTCAGCCGCAAGATCTGTGTCTACACGGGCGATGCTCCTAAAATCCTTAAGAGCGCCAGTGGCCAAGAGATCCCGTATTCTGGAGGCGTCTCGTGTCTTGCTCGGCTGGTGAAACGCGATCCTCTGGCGCTCCTCAAAGAGCCACTCAAGCGTGGAGTGCGGAATCAACACGCAATCAAAAGAGCCAAGCGCTACTTCGAGGAGATCGAGGTACGCGAACGTGAGCAGGGCTGTAGGATCAACGGCAATAACTCGATAATCATAGGTCAATAATTGTCGCGACCCGCTGTAGGCGGGCACAAGAGCACTGTTTTCTGATGTCCGGTTCAGACGGGTTCGCAAAGGCCGGCAAGAGGAACAGCTTGATGAGCGAGCTATTCAGAATATCGGCTGCGCCAAAAATCGGCAGATTCCCCTCCCTCACTTCACGCCAGGTCTCGGCCTCACGTCGATTCCACTCCGGAGCTCGTTCAAGTAGCTCCTTGAGCGATCCCTTTTGCACTGGCCCCGTTTCATCTGAAAGATCGGCTGCCCGTTGTAGCCATAGCGAAACCTCTTCGGAGTCCTCCCAACCGGCGGTCGTCGCTATGCTGTAGGCCCAGACCAGAATGTTAGGATTGTTAGGTTCCATCGCTACAGCCCGTTGAACAAGGTCCTTGACGCGAGGTGAGGCTAATGAAATGCCTAGTTGCGCCGCCTTGATCATCTCGGCGGCATTCCTCTTCTCCCTGTTGGCCCACTCCTGTTCGAAAAAGGGCAACAGGGTTTCCCATTGTCCAGAGGCAATTGCCAGTTGAACGGCAAGAGCCCGCCGATTTGGATCATCAACATTCATTCGCAACTTGTTCAACTCGGCTTCAGATTCCGCTAACGATCCATTGCGATAGAGACACCAACTCCAAAATAGCTGGAGGTTATCGGATTGCTTGAGAAACTCCGGATATTTTCTTAGAAGTGTGTCGAGTTCGGCGTGGCGACTGGACGCACCTAATGCGCGTGCGAGCCGCTCGCAATCTTTGACCGCTTTCGTCCGCTCGAATAATAATCGAGCGAAATGGCCTAATTGAGACGGTTCACCCCTTTCGTCAAGTAGCTGGACCAGGCTAACAAGGGCGCCTATGTGGCCCTCTCTTTCAAACTCCTCCCTAAGGCGATGTATTGGATCAGCCTCGGCGGTTGCCGCGATCATCCTCCGAAGTTCGGCTTGCTCTGTACCTGCTAATCCTTGCTCCATTAGAATGCCCAAACGTTTTTCACCTTCCTCCGGCAACCCGGCCGAAATTAGCATATTGATCTCTATGAGGTTTATCGACCTCCTATCGAGATGGTCATATAGCTGGGCACGGTGCCTATCAATGTAGGCTGCGACTTCTTTCGGGCTCTTCTGGGTAAGCGCAAGCGAAAAGCGAGCTAGGGCTGCGTCGCGAGACTTGCCGCTTGAAAGGGCGGTCTGCCGGTCGATTTCGCGTTCAACCTCAACGAGATCCAGCTCGATGCCAAATTGGAGAGCCAAATGAAGCCGTCGGAGTGAGTGTCGCGGCTCGCGCATGCTCTTTTTTAGTTTTTCACGACCCTCACAGTGCAGTTCCGGGTCGCGGAGCTCTAGCCAGAGAGCGTAATCGTCGGCCGCATTTGCGACTTCTGCACAGGCGAGTTGACGCGTTGCAAGAGCGCTCTTTCGCATCAGCTCTTGAGCTTTCCGTCGGTGCGTTAGCGAAGTCGCATCTCCAGCGAGTGGAAACGAACCGGCTTCGAACGGCATTTGTTGAAGGACCACGGATCTGAGTTCCTCTGGAATTGCTTGAACCAGATTGGCCATTGCGCCAACGTGCAAGAGAACGGGACTTTGTTGAAAATCGTCCTCATGTAACGCATTTACATGATCGAGAGCTTTCTCCCACTGTCCCAAGTCGAAGAGATTCTTGATTAGGACGAATTTGCCATCGGCGTCCAGCTCTGAGAACTGAAGATGGGCTGTTAACAACCAATCAGCCGCTGCAGCTGCTCCTTTATAGTGAGTCACTATTGAGAATGCAGCGGACCTTGAACCCGGCGAGTCGATTTCCCAAGGCTTCATCAAAGCCTCTTCTGGGGTGCGCTTACTGGAAATAACAAATGCGTCTGCAAGGGTGATTGTTTGGTCGTCACAAAGTTGTTTGCATGACTCAACCATTCGTCGGATTTGCCGCTGTTGTCACCGATTGCAATGACGCGGGCGCACCAAGCAAGCGCGATCCCCTTAGTTGAGTCCGACCCTCCCGCGAACTCACCATTCAATATTTTCCCTGCCAACCTCGAGGCGTTCTCCCAGCGCGAAAATCCTATGAAGAAACGCGCACGCCGCAGAGTACACAAGTCTTTCTGAATCAAATTATCGATAATCGTTTGTGGGAATTCGGGAACCTGTCTTCCTATGGGTCGAGCATCGTTCTTGAGACGATCTACTAATCTACTAACGATTTCATAACCTTGGTTTGATATTTCCTCCCTCAAACGAGAATGTTGCTCCTGGGTCAATGAAGTCAGGGACCTGATACCGTCTCGGTTCTCCTCCAGAATCTCCATCACGCGACCAACCCTTGCGGTGTTGAGAGGTTGCGTTATGAAGTTACGAATATGCACGTAAATCTCGGACGAGCGATCCTTCGGTTTGCAAATGCTTATATGATCCGCATCGATGGGTATGGGACGGAGAGGCAACCCTGGGTCGCTACTGTCGGGTTTGACGAGCAACCCTAATGCGCGGAGCGATCGAGTCTCGGTGAGAATGAGATGTGCGATTCCGAGTGAGACGGCCCGTTCGCGGTACCAAAAATTAAGGTCTCTAAGATTGGGGTCATTTCTAACAAGGCACGCGGTTGCTGCGGAAGGTCGGACTATTATGCGGAGACGATCTGCCAGGATAGCTGCACCTGAACCAGCGTGAGGAGTTGCAAGGAAGGCTACGCGTCGAACTCGCTCCAGAAAACTCGCCGCCTCTTGGCGCCGATGCGAATCGCTGTCAGCGACTCGCAAGAGCTGTTTGATAACAAGACCGCCAAAGCTGTGAGGGCGACTAAGAGGTCGAAAGCAAAATGCGCTTTGGGATGAGTTCCGGCCCCTCGAGCACTGGTAGGCTGGTCGCGAATACGGGAAAATAGCAGAGAACTACAGCCAACTCGTAATTAACTATGAGCATAAGAGAGCCTTCGATACCGCAGAAGACTTTCATATATGCGAGATGGAGATGCGCCGGAAAAAAAGGGGCTTAAAGTCCCCCCGGGCTGGAAGCGGTCGTTAAGAGAATGGATGAATTCCGATTCCGTCTATCGGGTTTTGAATCAATACGGAACCAGTTACTGGCAGGCATTGCTTGTTCTTGGCGGAATGATCTTACTCTTCTCTTGGGTCTTCCTTTTCTCTGGATTCCAACCTAATAAGGAGTACTCCACCAGCTCAAATCGAGTAATCGAGTACGTTTTCACATAGGACTCCTCGCGTTGGGTCTCCCTCGGCGAATTCATCGCTGATTACTGCAAGGCGGGCGTGTACACGCTTTCGATTATCACATTCCAGCGAGAACGCTTTTATGAACCAGCAAACGATTCGTCACGCTTCTGGCTTTTCATTTCGGTCTTTGTCTTGACAGGCCAAGTGGCGATGGTTCTCCTAGCCGTGCGGAGACGTTTCAAGAGATGAATGGGAAACACGTTGGTCTAATTCACGCGTTCTCTTTACAAAGAGAGCTGAGAGAAAAGAGATCCTTGGTGATCACCTCAGAACGGGCCATACATGATCACTTCAATTCATGGGGCGACCGCATCGGGTAGCGACACGTGAGTCTGCTCACCATCCAGAGAGTCAAAATCGTCGCCACGTGGCGAAGACAATGATCGTACTTGTTAATCCGCCTTGAAATACAGGCTTAATCCTAAAGGGGCCCGCGAGGGAACAAGGGCCAGAGCCACTGTGGCGAAAATCGAGTGCATCGCCGTGATCACGCGACACGGTTGCCCACTCAGTGGTAGAGTTGGAAAGACTCACCGGTAGATTTTGTGCCATGCTTCGTGGCATTTGAAACAAATGTGAGAGGGTATGCCGACATAGCCTTGCGACTTGCTCTCTACCATGCAATATGACTTTCGCGTAGGAGTACCGGTGGGTCGTCCTTACCCAGTTACCCATGTCCAGACTTGCCAGTCTAAAGGCCGCGACATCGTTGAGCGACGTGGCGAAGCTGCTGGCTTTCAAGCCGAAGGCTGTCTCTTACATCTTGTACAAGCAACCGGCTGCGACGAAGTACAGGACCTTCCAGATTCCCAAACGGAATGGAGGGGAACGAACGATCAAGGCGCCTGATGAGGCGTTGAAGCTCCTACAGCGCAGGTTATCCGAACTCCTACAGGACTGCGTCGATGAAATCAACACGGTCAAGCAGCGCAAGGATCGGACCGCGCACGGCTTCAAGCGCAAACGGTCGATTATTACCAACGCCCGACAGCACCGCCACCGCCGGTGGGTCTTCAATGTCGACCTAGAAGATTTCTTCCCATCGATCAACTTCGGCAGGGTGCGTGGATTTTTCCTCAAGAACCGAGATTTCGAGCTGCACGAGGACGTTGCGACGGTGATCGCGCAGATCGCGTGTCACGAGAATGCGCTGCCACAAGGAAGCCCCTGCTCGCCGGTCATCTCCAATCTCGTCGCCCACTTGCTCGATATGCGCCTAGTGAGGCTCGCATCCGACGCCGGGTGCACGTATTCTCGGTACGCAGACGACCTCACGTTCTCGACCAACAAAAGGGAGTTCCCGGCGAACATCGCAGTGTCGTCAGGTAATGAGGGCGACGCCTCCCATTTGTGGTTGCCAGGCGAAGCACTGCGCAAGGTGATCAAGCGCACCGGCTTCCGCATCAACGCGAAGAAGACGCACCAAATGTACCGAGCCTCCCGGCAGAATGTAACGGGCCTCGTCGTCAACAAGAAGATCAACGTGCGATGGGAGTACCGGCATAACGTACGCGCGATGGTACATAGCCTGGTTAGAACGGGCGCATTTCAGATACTTGGCGTGACATCAAAGGACGGACACGCGGTCTTGGAGAAGCGACCTGGCGATCTGAACGAGCTCCACGGCATGCTGGGCTTTATCTATAGCATAGACGTCTACAACAAGACTCACCCATCGGACGCCTTCGCCGAGGGGATGTCAGCGAGCGAAAAGGTCTACCGAGAGTTTCTGATTTACAGCACTTTCTACGCCGCTGAGGCACCTATAGTTATCTGTGAGGGAGAAACCGACAACGTCTATCTGACGCACGCAATCAGGAGCCTCGCAGCGGAATTCCCGTCTCTGGCGGAGGTTAGGTCGGACGGAAAGATTCATTTGAGGGTTAGACTCTACAAATATCCACACTCGAGCACCGCGAGACTGCTAGGTCTCAATGACGGCGGCAGCGGGGTGCTGAGCAAATTCATCGCGGCCTACAAGAAGGAGACCAAGCACTTCACGGCGCCCGGGCTAACAGATGCGGTGGTTATCCTGTATGACAACGACGCCGGTGCTAAAGGCATCCGGCAGGCCATAAAGAATGTCTCCGGGGTAAAGGCCACCGGAGACGAGCCCTTCGTTCATGTCATTAAGAACCTGTATGCCGTGTCAACGCCAGTTGAAGCTCCGGCGACTCAGTCAAAGATTGAGGACTTTTTCGATGCCACGATCAAGGCGACGGTGATCGACGGCAAGATGTTTAACGAGGGCGACGGCTTCAATGCGGACCAGCACTACGGCAAGAAGGTCTTCGCGCAGCAGGTCGTCCGGTCGAAGGCTGATATAATCGACTTCACAGGTTTCCGTGCGCTCCTGACTAACCTGACCGAGGCCATCAACTCGCATAAGGCGTCCGTTGTTCCCCAACCGCCTGAACCCTGAACCGCTCCTGTATACGAATGGTGCTTGTGAAAGCCGATGCGCGTGTCCCACATCAACGGATCTAGAGTGGCGAACAGCTCAAGACAGCACTCAGGAAAACTGCGCTCCTGGTGGAGACTTTCAATCCTAATGCTTTGGGTCCTCAATTCGACGCGAGCATACGCTTGATATCCTCGGCAGCTCGCCCGTTAGTTCCCATCACTTCTTTGGTTCCATAGATCCAAAGGTCTCTCCCGTTTCCGACGAGGTTCTTCCGCGCTTGTTCAAGGAGTTTTGGGATTATGCGAAGAGCCGCGTGCATTTCAACGGCACGTGCAGCGGCTAATGGGAGCGTATCTTTCCACGTCTCGACTGCGCCCCGTATGCGTGTGGGCCCTCTCGCGCTGGTTGGTCGCTCTGATCCAGAAAGACAGTCATATAAAAAGCGGGTTGTTTGCCCACGGTCTGAGCACGCGGTGGTCGAAATCGAGCCCGTTCATCGCGGCGCGCAGCAAGTTCTCGATGCTGAGCGGCCATCGCAGGCGCGGAATAGTCCGGAACGCCGTCGATGAGCTTAGGCCGTTGAAACGCTCGCCATTCACCAAAGAGTTTCGTCAGCTCCGCAAACGAGGGTTTCTTCTGTTGAGCCACGGCAGTAAATGAGGAGACGACAAGAGCAAGTGCAACGATCGACTTCAGCCATGACTGACTTGACCAGATCTTGCATGATCCGCCTCACCGACTGGGTGATGCTCGCGTGCCTCTTAAGTTCCATAGAGTCTATCGTGATGCGTGTCCCCGCGATCCGCTTTCACGTTCCCTAAATAAGGCAATCTTCATGTCGTCTTTGGTTTCTTGGATTTCTTGGGGATCTTTCGTGGACCAGGTTTGCCCGGTTTGAATCTCTCGACTTCGCTCTGCAGTACAAATACTCGGTCACCGATTTCGAAGGATTTGAGCTTGCCCCGCTTGATCAGATCTCGAATGGCTTCGTGAGAGCATCCTCGAATCCGGGCGGCCTGCGCTTGACTGATCAAATCGGTTAAGTCTGGCTTCATGGTATATGATTTCCTTGAAGTCTCCAAGGAAACTATGTATCATCTCCAAACCGAAAACGCGCCACTAGTGACAACGCGGTGGGCGCTTCGTATAGCGGTAACAGGCGGGACTAACCTTGGCCGGTAACCGGCCGACTCCCGCTGCTATCTAAGTGAAAACGGAGGAAGTATGCCAGACGAGTCAGGGATTTCCAACGAACGCGACGAGGTAGCGAAGCTGGCCGAGTTCTTGAATGATAAAGCATGGCTCATTGTTTTAAAACCCCTGAAACATAAGCCAAGGCGTGCAGACATGGCCACGGTTGTATTCGACTGCCTGATTGAAATGTTGGTACTCGGTGAAGAAGGCCAAAAGGCCGCGCTGAAAGCACTGGAAGGAGCTATTCGCCTTCTTTATGCATACACGGAAGAGAGCGAGCTTGCATATGAGTATTATCGCCTCTGCCTGAAGACCGGCTTAGCGGATACGGAAGACGAGCCTGTTAGTCTGCTCTCAAACGCTATCGCTCGGTTGAGGAACAAGGAAGCGGAATGGAAACGTCAACTTAAAGGCCATAGTAAATCTCCCTCAGATGCTGATAGTTTCTCGAATGAAGTGTCCTGAAACTTCGGACTAGGAGATTTAGGCGATTGCCCGAAAGACCTTAGGGAGGGCGACAAGCAGCAATACAGTTTCAGCATCAACCCGATGGAGGCCGGTTCTAAGCGGAGAGAAATTGGAGTCAAGGGTCGGCCTGCCGTTGGCGACTTGCGCAGCCCTTGACTCCAATTTCTCGGAGCGGACAATCTGCCGACAGGGTTGATGCGGCTACAAGTGAATGATATCAATTCAAAAGCATGACATTCGCGATTGGTGCCGGTAGAGGTTGGGGTGGACATTGAATTTTGTTACGTTGTGGCCAGAGTTGGACGATGTCTACGGTCGCGCAATCGCACATAAGGCTGGACGAGAACAGAGTTGCCTGGATCGATGACACACGAGTGAAGGTCATCGAAATAGCCGTGGACAAGATCGCCCATGGCTGCAGCCCTGAGGAAATGCACTTTCAGTATCCCCATCTGTCGCTCGCGCAGATACACGCCGCGCTGACTTACTACTATGATCATCAAGACGAATTCGATGCGGAAATCGCGCGACAACTACAAGATGTAAAGAATCTCAGGGCAGCGTCTCAAGGAACGCCGTTGCACAATAGGTTGCGATCGCTCGGACTGATCAAGTGAGCATCAGATTCGGTATGGACGTTCAGGTTCCGCGAGCGATCACTCAGGGCCTACAGCTCAAGGGGGTTGACGTGCTTACAGCACAGGCAGAGGGAGCATCCGAGTAGCCTCGGTTTTGAAACGACCCACCCGCGCGTATCAAGTACTCGATTGCCTGAATGGATATGCTATCTATTTTTCGCGGCTTTGCCCGCCGCTCCTTTTTAGCGTGAAGGACGCGGCAGCTTTGGAGGTCTGTGGCCGCGACGTACCGATCCTGAGACTTCGATATACTCCAGCTCAGACATACTGTCGGCGCTGCGCAATAATAATCCGCCGCGGCTCATGTCACCGCGGCCGACAAAATCAACGGGGAAGCGCAAGCGTGTTCCAAATGCTTTCAACAGGATGTCGAGATATTTGGGTGTTGCGATGCTGCCGAGCATGATTACTTCGCTTTCGGGTGGAATCAAGTCCGCAATTTGGCGCGCGTCTCTTTCGATCGGCGCCCGATATCGGAGATTGCTTTCGTGAATGTCGACGGTCGCATACTCTTTGAGCTGTTCGAGACCAATCACGTGTTCCGGCAGGAGCAGTCCCGAACAAGGAGTTATTATAAGTACATCAGGCGCGCCCTCCGGGGGATTGGCAAAGGTCTTTGCATATGTGAGCTTTCCTCTGAAATACAGACCGCTCATAAAGGTAAACACGCTGCCGAGCGAGGCGCATCCCGATCTCAGGCTTCTTGCCAGCGGGAACCCAGCAGAGTCCGACATCAGCATTTGAGCCCGCCGGCCTCCGCAATTCGCGGGAGAGAGAATGAAAATGCGATGCGCCATTAGTTAGATCGTTAGGCGCCTCGAATACCTCATGAGGCCTTCGCAGCTTTTCGCTTGGATCGCGGGCGCCGGGGAACTCGCTCAGGATCGCCGGTAGACGCCTTCGCAACATTGCCGCCTTCATCTTTGGCGATCTCGGCGAGTGTGCGGCGCGTCAATACCGAAAATGGTTTCGAGTTTGTAACGTCTTTGCCGGTAGCGCTGCGATCGCGATGCTTGATCAACAACCAGTTTCGAGCGCGTATTCGTACAAGCACCCACGAACCCTTCAGCTTGTTCCCATTCAACTTGAACTTGAATTCGCCGCGTCGGATTGATTCGCCCGGCTCGCGGTCTTCCTCCTCGTATGTTCCGTAGTCCCAGACCATTACTGTGCCGCCGCCGTATTCGCCCTCGGGAATGATGCCCTCAAAGTTAGCATATTCGAGCGGGTGATCTTCTGTTGCCATCGCCAACCGCTTCACCGAAGAATCGAGAGAAGGCCCCTTTGGAACAGCCCACGATTTCAAGACTCCATCCACCTCGAATCTCAAGTCATAGTGCAGATGGCTGGCGCGATGCTTTTGGACTACAAAGAGCCGTCCGCTCTTCGACGAGAGCTTTTTAGGTTTAGGCTCTCGCGTTAATTCAAAATGTCTCCTGCGATTATATTCTTCGAGCGCTCTCATTTCCTGCACCGCTCACATAAGAACTGTACTTATACAAATCAGTTGGAGCAAAGAATGTGCCTTGGCCACTCGCAGCCCATTATTTTTGACGCTGAGACGAATGCGGACAGCCGCTGGTGCTCTTAAACGCGCATGGCTCGTGAGGGATCTCTCCAGCGGGCAGGCCTGCCTTATTCTGGCGCCTTCCTTGCACTTTCTTGCGTGTTCGAAATGCAGTAAGAGCAAGGAGGGAATGATGGCGAGCAAGCTTAATGGTCTGAGAGTCGCAATCTTAGCCGACAACGGCTTCGAACAAGTGGAAATGACTGAGCCAAGAAAAGCGCTTCAGGAAGCAGGCGCGCAAGTTCAGTTGGTTTCGCCGGAAGAAAAGAGTGTGAAGGGCTGGAATCATACCGACTGGGGAGACGAGTTTCTCGTCGAGGTGTCGCTTAAACACGCAAATGCGGATGAATATGATGCACTGATGTTGCCTGGCGGCGTTATGAATCCGGATCGGCTGCGCTGGAATCCGGACGCGATCCGGTTCGTGAAGGAATTCGTAACACGCCGCAAGCCTATTGCTGCGATCTGTCATGGTCCGTGGACTCTCATAGAAGTTGGGGCGGTCGCTGGACACCGCGTGACCTCATGGCCTTCGTTAAAAACGGACCTGATCAACGCCGGCGCTCACTGGGTTGATGAAGAAGCCGTGAGGGACGATCTGATCCTGACGAGCCGCAAGCCTGATGACCTTCCTGTCTTCAATGAAAGGATGCTCGACTTATTCGCCGAGCACATCCCGGCCGCCAAAGGAATCGTGGGCTCGTACTAGCGAACTCAGGCTCCGAGGCGGTGAGGTATAGAGAGCGCGATGTTCTCGGAGCCCCTGAACGGAGCGCAGAGAATGGAGCGCAGAGGATGCGCTGAGAGTCGCCGCAAGAGTTGGAACCAAAGATTTGGAACAACGATGGCCGCTCCTATCCGTTCGCCTTTTCATAGACTCGAAAAATTGCCCGGCTCGCGGCGCGCCGCGATGCCGGTCGAGATTTCTCCACAACTTGCTACTCTCGTGGACCGGCCTCCGTCAGGGGATGACTGGCTGCACGAACTCAAACTCGATGGATACCGAATGCTCTGTCATCTCTCGAATAGGAAAGCGCGCTTCCGGAGCCGCAATCGCAAGGATTGGACTTCCAAATTTCCGGAAATCGCGAGCGCTATACAAACGATTAAGGCCGAGAAAGCGATTGTGGACGGCGAGGTCGTAATGATGGACGCTTCCGGACGAAGCAGCTTTCAGAAGCTCCAACAGTCGATGGGAAAGCGTGAAAGCGGATTTGTCCTCATCGTCTTTGATTTGATTTATCTCGATGGATTCGACCTTACGCGAGTTTCGCTGAAGGAGAGAAAACGACTGCTGAAACAGTTGATCGACA